>NZ_PPHF01000001.1 GCF_002904335.1 Amycolatopsis sp. CA-126428
GAGGGGCGAGGTCCGGGAGGGGCGAGGTCCGGGAGGGGCGAGGTCCGGGAGGGGCGAGGTCCGGGAGGGGCGGGGTGTGGGGCTTCCGCGGGGTTTGCGGTGGCCTGTGCTCCGCTTTTGGGGTGGGGTTTGTGGCATCGTTGGCTGGTGCGGATCTTGGTTGTTGAGGATGAACGGCGGCTTGCTGAGGCTCTGCGTGGTGGTTTGGGTGCTGAGGGCTATGCCGTTGATGTTGCCTTCAACGGGCGGGATGCGCTTTGGTATGCCGGGGAGTGGTCCTATGCGGCCATCGTTCTTGATGTCATGCTGCCCGGGCTGAATGGGTATCGCGTGTGCCGGCGGCTTCGGGAACGGGGGGATCGGACTCCTGTTCTCATGCTCACCGCCAAAGATGGTGAGGATGACGAGATCGAGGCGCTCGATACCGGGGCCGATGACTTTCTGCCCAAGCCCTTCTCCTACGGGGTTCTTCTTTCGCGGCTGCGTGCTCTGATCCGGCGGGGTGGGGCCACTCGGGCGGGGGTGCTCAAGCTGGGGGACCTTGAACTCGATCTGGCCAGCCGGACCTGCCGGCGTGGTAGCGCCGGCATTGCGCTCACCGTCAAGGAGTTCGCTCTTCTTGCCTACCTCGTGCAGCGGGCCGGGCAGGTGGTCAGCAAAGGTGAACTCGTTGACAACCTCTGGGACTTCGCTGCCTCCGCGACGGCCAATCTGGTCGAGGTGCACGTCAGTGCGCTGCGGCGAAAGATCGATCTTCCGTTCGGGGTGGAGACCATCCGGACCGTTCGCGGTGCCGGTTACCACGTGGTTGCCGCGGGGGCCTAGGTTCCGGCGTCGCGTCGCGCAGGCCGGCGCCCTGTCCGTAGTGGACGGACGGGCGTGAAATAAGGGAGCGGGCTCCTGCCGGGTGCGACAGGAACCCGCTCGGGGAAATGCGGTCAGGCGAGGACGGTGTCCAGCGGTGTGTGCGGGAGGTCGTGGGCCACCGCGACCGGGCCGTTCGTCAGGGCGCCGGCGTGCGTGTTGAGGCCCTTCGCGAGCGCCGCGTCGGCCTGCAGGGCGGCCTTCCAGCCGTGCTCGGCCAGCTGGACCGCGTACGGCAGCGTGACGTTCGTGAGGCCGTAGGTCGACGTCCGGGGCACCGCGCCCGGCATGTTCGCGACGCAGTAGAACACCGACTCGTGCACCGTGTAGGTCGGGTCGTCGTGCGTGGTCGGACGCGAGTCGGCGAAGCAGCCACCCTGGTCGATCGCGATGTCCACGAGCACGCTGCCCGGCTTCATGCGGGCCACCAGGTCGTTCGAGACCAGCTTCGGCGCCTTCGCGCCGGGGACCAGCACCGCGCCGATGACCAGGTCGGCCTGCAGCACGGACTCCTCCACCGAGAGGCGGGTCGAGGTCACCGTGCGGATGCGGCCGCCGAAGTCGTTGTCGATCTGGCGGAGGCGGTCGACGTTGGTGTCGAGGATCTCGACGTCCGAGCCGAGGCCGAGCGCGACGCGGGCGGCGTTCAGGCCCGCGACCCCGCCGCCGATGACGACGACGCGGGCCGGGTGCACGCCCGGGATGCCGCCGGGCAGCACACCGCGGCCGCCGCTCGGCTTCATCAGGGAGAACGCGCCGACCTGCGGGGCCAGCCGGCCGGCGACCTCGGACATCGGGGCGAGCAGCGGCAGCGCACCGGTCGCGGTCTGCACCGTCTCGTAGGCGATCGCGGTGGTGCCGGCCGCCAGCAGCGCGTCGGTCAGCGGCCGGTCGGCGGCGATGTGCAGGTACGTGAAGAGGACCTGGTCGCGCCGGAGCCGGCCGTACTCCTCGGCGATGGGTTCCTTGACCTTGAGGACGAGCTCGCCCTCGGCCCAGGTCTCCTCGGCGGTGGTGAGGATCTTCGCGCCGGCGGCGACGTACTCCTCGTCGGTGATGGACGAACCCATCCCGGCGCCGGTCTCGACGAAGACGTCGTGCCCCCGGCCGGCCAGCTCGTGCACCCCGGCCGGGGTCAGCGCGACCCGGTATTCGTGCTTCTTGATCTCACGGGGAACGGCGATACGCACGGTCGGCCTCCTGGGTCGGTCTGCGTCCGGAATTCGGTGCGGTGTTGCCACTCACGGTGAACCACCCGGACGGCGGTGTCATCGTGCTGAGCGAACAGTTCGGAGCCGTATTCATGGTTCCATGAGAACAAGGTCCTTGACTTCGACTTCACTTGAAGTTGCAGCGTTGCGGCATGCGTGCGGTGTGGTTGAGAGAGTTCGGCGGTCCGGAGGTCCTGGTCCCGGGGGAGGCACCGGACCCGGTCCCCGGGCCGGGGCAGGTGCTGGTCGAGGTGGTGTTCGCGAACACCACCTTCGTCGAGACGCAGTTCCGGGCGGGCGCTCCGGGGCCGTTCCGGGCGTCGCTGCCGGTGATCCCGGGCAACGGCGTCGGCGGCGTCATCAGCGCGGTCGGTGCGGGGGTGGACCCGGGGCTGGCGGGGCAGCGGGTGGTCACGTCGACCGGCGGCTCCGGCGGGTACGCCGAGCGCGTCGCGGTGGACGCGGCGGCGGTGTTCGAGGTACCGCCCGGGCTGTCGCTCGACGCGGCGGTGGCGCTGCTCGCGGACGGGCGGACGGCGACCGGCTTGGTCCATGCGACCAGGGTGCGCCCGGGCGATCGAGTCCTGGTCGAGGCGGCGGCGGGCGGCGTCGGCGGCCTGCTGGTGCAGCTGGCGAAGGCGGCGGGAGCGACGGTGATCGGCGCGGCGGGCGGGCCGGCGAAGGTGGCGCACGTGCGCGGGGCCGACGTCGTGACCGACTACCTGCGGCCGGACTGGACGGTCTCGGCCGGCCCGGTGGACGTCGTGTTCGACGGCGTGGGCGGGGCGATCGGCACGGCGGCGTTCGGGCTGCTGCGCCGGGGTGGCCGGATGGCGGTGTACGGGCTGGCGGGCGGTTCGTGGGCCGAAGTGTCCGAAGAGGACGCCGCGGCGCGGGGAGTTTCGCTGGTGCGCTCGATCGGAGAGCCGGCGCAGCTGCGCGCGTTCACGGAGGCGGCGCTGGCCGCGGCGGCGACGGGGAGCCTGGTACCGGTGATCGGCCAGCGGTTCCCGCTGGAGAAGGCGGCGGACGCCCACTCGGCGATCGAGTCGCGCGCGACGGTGGGGAAGACGTTGCTGGTCACATGATCGACGACTTCCTCGCCCGCCCGCTGACGGCCCGGGTGGCCACGGACGGGCCGACGGTCCGGCCCACCTGGTACCTGTGGGAGGACGGCGCGTTCTGGATCCTCAGCGGCCCGTGGTCACGCCTGCCGGCGCTGCTTCGTTCGCGGCCCCGGGTGGCGCTTTGCGTTGATGTTTGTGACCTCGAGACCGGGGTGGTCCTGCAGGTTTTGGCGAGCGGTGACGCCGAGGTGCGGCCGTTCGACGTGGCGCGGGGGCGGCGGAAGCTGGTGCGGTACCTGGGGGCTGACGAGCAGCGGTGGGATCCGCGGTTCCGCGAGTACCTGCACGGGGACGTCGGCGCGGTCTGGGTGTACCTGCGGCCGTCGCGGCTGGTGGCGAAGGACCTCGGTTACGAGGTGCCGGAGACGCCGTGAAGGCCCCCTCGGGGAGCCGAGGAGGCCTTCACGGATTCCGCCGCGGGAAACGGAGGCTCAGGCGCGGTACGCCGACCACGCGCTCTTCATCCGCGAGGTCTGGCCCGCGGTGAACTCGTACATGCAGCTGTCGTAGCTGTAGTCCATGAAGTTGTGGACCGGGTCCTTGCCCGTCGAGGTGCAGGTGTCCTTGTTCGCCGGGCAGCCCGACGTCGCCGTCGCTTCGGCCGGGGTGTCCGAGACGTAGTCGCCCGAGCCGGAGCAGCCGCCCTGGAACGTGTGGTAGAGGCCCATCCAGTGGCCGACCTCGTGGGTTGCCGTGTCGCCCTCGTTGAAGTTCGTCGCCGAGCGGCCCGGGAGGGACTCGTCCAGCAGCACCACGCCGTCCAGCTTCGGCTGCGAGCTGTAGTTCGACGGGAACGTCGCCCAGCCGAGCAGGTCGTCGCCGAGGTTGGCGGTGTAGACGTTCAGCGCGTTCTTGCCGCCCTTGCGCAGCGCGTTCTTCATGTTGCGCTCGGCCGAGGTGCCGTCGGTGATGCCGTTGTACCAGGTGGAGTTGTTCGTGTAGTCGGTGCTCACGAGCGAAAAGCTGAAGCCGCTCGACGCGTAGGCGCTGTTCAGGACCGAGATCTGCTTGCTGATCGTCGACGCGGGGAGGTTGCCGGTCGAACCGCTGGTGATCACGTGGAAGTACACCGGGATCGAGACCGCCGCGGCGGCCTCGGCCGAACGCGCCGAACGCTTGCCGGCGAGCTTGCTCTGCATGTCCGCCTCGATGCGGGCCGCCTCGGCCGGGGACACCGAGTCGGCGTGACCGTCCTTGCTGCGGTCCGCGGCGTGGGCGGGGGTGAAGCAGTCGCCGCTCGGCGCCGCGACGGCGCTCCCGGCTCCTGCGGCCGGGACGACCAGGGCGACCAGGGAGAGCGCGGACACCGCACCCAGCTTGATGGCCTTACCGAACCGCTCCGAACTGCTCATGGAGGTACTCCTCTGGCAACGACCCGGCTACCCGGGGTGGTGAGGAGAAAATGCGGCACGCGATCTTCGGAATCCACCATCTTTCGGCTGGAAAGGACAATCCGAACGATCGGCGCGATCCATGCGGAGTAACGCATGGGTGAAACGCTGGGCCGAACGGCCCATCAGCTCCAGCGCACGGCGACGAGCTGGGTCAGCAGGGCCAGCCGGACGTCGGGGTCGTCGAGGTCCAGCGGCACCAGTTCGAGCAGCTTCCGCATCCGGTACCGCAGGGTGTTCGGGTGGATCCGCAGCTCCCGCGCCGCCGCCCGCGGGTCGCCGGGGTGCCGCAGCCACTCGTAGAGCGTCTCGACGTACCCGGCCTTGCCCGATTCGTCGTGCGCGCGCAGGGTGCCCAGCGGGCCGAGGTCGGCGACCCGCGCCGCCGAGGCCGCCGTCGCGCCGCGGTGCAGCGTCAGCGCCGTCCAGGCCTCGTCGAAGGCGATCACGCGCGCGGCGAGGATCTCGGTGCGCAGCAGGCCGAGGGCTTCGTCGGCCTGGGCGCGCGACGCCGAGAGGTCGCCGATCCCGCCGGGGGAGCCCGCCGCCGCGCGGGAAGCGCCGCCGCGCCGCGACGCCGGTTGCGCGTCCAGGGCCTGCCGCAGCTCGGTCCAGCCGCCCGGACCCGGGCGGTCCGGCACCACGGCGTAGAGCAGCCCGCCGAGCTCGGTCGCCACCGGGCGGCTGCCGATGCCCTGGGAGATCCGTTCGAGCAGGGCGAGCCGCAGGCCCTCGGCGTCGCGCCCGTCGCCGCCGGTGACCTCGATGACGACCACGCGGTGCGGCTCGTCGGACAGGTCCAGCTCCGCCATCGCCTTGCGCGGGTTCGCCCGGCCTTCGAGCACCTCGCGCAGCAGCTCGGCCGACGCGCGGCGCTGGGCGTCGGTGTGCGCGCGCCGCCGCAGCAGGTGCAGCGCGACGACCGGGGCGGCGTCGGCGAACGCGGCCGCGCGCTCGTCGGACACCGGCCCGGCGACCACCGCCCACATCGACCCGAGCAGCTCGCCGCCCATCCGGATCGGCACGATCAGCCGCGGCAGCGTGCCGTCGCGCTGGGCCGGGACGAAGATCGTCTGCCGGCCGCGGGACAGCTCGCGGAACACCCCGCGCGACCGGAACCGCGCGAGGACGTCGTCGGGGATGCGGCGGCCCATGATCGTGGCGACGCGGGCGGGGTCGGTCAGGTCCTGGCGCGCGGAGTAGGCGAGCACGCGCGAGTTGGTGTCCTCGATGGTCACCGGCGCGTCGACGACGCTCGCGACGGCGTCGGCCAGCCGGAACAGGTCACCGGATCCGGGGTCGAGGTCCTCGGACTCGTCGGCGAGGGCGTCGAGCACGGTCCGCAGCAGCCAGACGAGCTGCGCCCACGACGTCGCGGCGTGGACCTGGATCAGCGCGATCCCGCTGGCCTTCGCGGCCCGCTTCACCGCCGGTTTCGCGGCCAGCGGCGGCTTGAGCAGCACCGCGGCGGCGCCTTGCCCGGCGCTCTGCTTCACCAGCTCGGCGGCGTCTTCGGGCCCGGTCGTGGCGACGCCGAGCACGAGGTCGCCGGCGGACAGCGTGAGCGCCCCGCCGGGTTCGGCGATGACGACGTCTGCGACCGCGGGCGAGTCTTCGGGCACCTGGAGCGCGTGGAGCAGCGTCGGCCCCACCCGGTCGACCACGCTCCGCACCGAAACCACAAGACCATTCTTGCCGAGAAACCGCTGGAAGGCTCGGTAGGGTCGGTGCGGTGAGCGAAGCCCGGCGGATCGTGGAAAGCGGTTACGACAGCGTGGCGGAGCGGTACCTCGAGTGGAGTGCGCGGATCGCGGACGACCCGCGGTCGCGGTTCCTGGGGGAGCTGACCGGCCGGCTCGACGACGGCGTCCGGGTGCTCGACCTCGGCTGCGGCGCCGGGGTGCCGAGCACCGCCGCGCTCGCCGAACACCACGACGTCCTCGGTGTCGACCTCTCCGCGGCGCAGCTGGAACTGGCGCGGCGGAACGTCCCCGGCGCGCGGTTCGAGCGGGGCGACCTGACCGCACTGTCCTTTCCGGACGGCAGCTTCGCCGCCGTGACGGCGTTCTACTCGGTGCTGCACGTGCCCCGGGAGGAGCACGGCGCGCTCTTCGCGCGGATCGCCGCCTGGCTGCGTCCCGGCGGCTGGTTCCTGGCCGCGCTCGGGTGCAGCGAAGCGAACGGCGTCGAGGCCGGCTGGCTCGGCGCGCCGATGTTCTTCAGCAGCCACGCGCCCGCGGAAAACCGGCGGCTGCTCGAAACGGCCGGGTTCACCCTCGAGGTGGACGAGATCGTGACGATGCGGGAGCCGGAGGGGCCGGCGACCTTCCACTGGGTGCTCGGCCGGCGCTGAGCCGGGGCCTGCCGGGGCGGTGGCGGGCGGACGCGCCGCCCCGGCAGGCGTTCAGGGGGGATCGCGCACGGTGCTCCGGTGATTTCGGGAATGCCGGACCCGCCGATCGATCCTCGGGTCCGGAGAGGCGCCGACTCTATTTCATCCCGGCGATCCGTCCCAGCCGGTTCCCCCATTCATCGCAACGGTGGAAAACTCCTGCCGGAGATCCCGGAAGAGCGAAAAGAAACCGCCCGTGGTGCCGGAAGCCCTTGTGGCCAGCGAAACCCGCCCCGGTGGGCCCGCGGATCGGGCGTGTGGCATCCTCTCGCGATCGACCGGGAGGTTTCGCCGGGGAAAGTGCGAGGTGGCCGGCTTGTACGGACGTGACGTGGCGGAATGGCAAAAGATGATCGACGCGGGCAAGGCGATTTTGATCGCGCGCGCGGTCGTGGACCGGACGACTTCCTTCGGTGAATTCGCCGCCGCGCTGATCCGGCGCACCGGGGTGGCCGGGTTCGACTTCACCACCGGCGAGGGCCGCGCGAGCATGGCCCGGCTGCTCGACCGCATCTCCGAAGCCGGGTTCGACGAGGCGGGCGGGCGGCTGCTCGGCGCGCTCGTCCGCGACCTCGGTGCGGAGGACGCCGGGCCCGGCTTCTACCGGCTCGCGAGCCGCAAGGGCCTGGCCGTGCCCCGCACCCGTGGCGGGCGGCGGCTGTTCTGGGCCCAGCACGTCCGCGAGCTGCACGAACACTTCGCCGGGGTCGGCCGGCGGCCCGCGGTGGGGTGACCACCCGAGTGGCTGCCCCGAACCGCGGGCTCCGCGCGAAGCCGGAGAAGCGGCGCGGCTAGCGGGACAGGACCGCCGTCAGGACCCGCCGCAGCTCACCCGCGGTGTCCTCGGCCGGCTCCGGGGAGCGCCACGCGACGATGCCGTCGGGACGCACCAGCGAAGCGCCGCCCGTCGCAAGGCCGTAGCGAGCGGCGAAGAGGTCGTCGTCAAGCACGTGGCAGTCGAGACGGACGCCCAGCTCCGCCGCGATGTCCGCCGCGGCCGGCTGCCACCGCGTGCCGTCGCCGGCGCACAGCAGGACCCACGAGCGGCCGATCAGGTCCACAGTGGACTCCAGGCCGGGCGCGCGGAAGCCGGGGCGGCCGGTCGGGGCGTGCACGTCCTCCACGCGTTCGCCGTCGTCCGGCTCCTCGGTGAGCACCGCGGTCGACCGATAGCGGAACCCGAGGAGGATCCCCACCTGGTCCTCGGCCTTCGTCAGCCCGGAGACGTCGAGATCGGGGTGCATGCGCTGCTTCATGTTGTGCAGCGACGTGTCGATGACCATCCGCGCGATCGGCTTCCGCTCGGCTTCGTAGGTGTCGAGCAGCGCCGGACCCGCTTCGCCGCGCAGCACCGCGGCGAGCTTCCACGCGAGGTCCGCGGCGTCGCCCACCGCCGTGTTGCCGCCCATCCCGCCGGTCGGCGGCGTCACCTTCGCCGCGTCGCCGATCAGGAACACCCGCCCGGCGCGGAACCGGTCGGCGAGCCGCGCGGCGACTTCCCACGAGCCCGTCCAGACGATCTCCGGGTCCAGCTCCGGCAGGTCGGTGGCGGCGCGGATCATCGCGACGAGCCGGTCGTGGGTGAAGTCCGCCGGGCTTTCCCCGCGGTCCGGGAAGTAGTCCGGGGCGAAGGCGTACCGGTTCGGCACGTCGGTGTTGACGAACCCGGCCGTGAAGTCCGGGTGCTGCAGGTAGAACAGGTCGGACAGGCCGGCCTGGACCCGGTCGCCGAGGTCGGCGTCGAACACCACGCCGAGGCAGTGGCTCAGCGCGTCCATCCCGGTGGTCCCGATGCCGAGCCGCTGCCGGATGCCGCTGCGCCCGCCGTCGGCCGCGACGACGTAGTCCGCGCGCACCACGGTTTCCTCGCCGGTATCGCGGTGCCGCAGCGTCGCGGTGACGCCGTCCTCCTCCGGCGCGAGGTCGGTCAGCTCGGTCCGGAACACCACCCGCGCGCCCGCCTTTTCGGCGTGCGCCAGCAGGATCGGCTCCACGACGTCCTGCCCGGCCATGCCGGCGGGCAGCGTCGTCGACGCCGAGACGTCGAACTCGCTGCCGTCCTGGACGAGCCGGTGCAGCACCCGCCCGGCCAGGCTGGTCGCGACGGTGATCCGCAACCCCTGCGACGCCCGCGGGCTCGCCGCCAGCACCTCGCGGTCGATTCCCGCCCAGTGGAACAACTCCATCGTGCGCCAGTTCTGCCCGGCGGCGCGCGAATGGACCGACGTCCCCGCGTGCCGCTCGACGGTCAGCACCTCCACGCCCGCCTGCGCCAGGAACAGCGACGCCGACAACCCGCCCAGCCCGGCCCCCACGACCAGCACCTGCACCCGCTCCGCCACGACTACCTCCATGCCCGTGAATCTCTATTGATAAATATCTTAGCTACAGAGAGATTCGATTGGCAAGGCAATTTGACTCCCAGGAGGTGGGACGGGTTGGGTAGGCCGTTCGGCGCAAGTAGCTTCGTCCCGGCAGCCCTCCGAGAACCCCTTGAGCCGCAAGGAGAAAACCGATGGCCGAGACTTCGGCGTGGTCCTTCGAGACCCAGCAGATCCACGCGGGTGCCGCGCCGGACCCGGCCACCGGGGCGCGGGCGACGCCGATCTACCAGACGACGTCGTACGTCTTCCGCGACAGCCAGCACGGCGCCGACCTGTTCAGCCTCGCCGAGCCCGGCAACATCTACACGCGGATCATGAACCCGACCCAGGACGTGCTGGAGCAGCGGCTCGCCGCGCTCGAAGGCGGCGTCGCGGCGCTGGCGTTCGCGTCCGGCTCGGCCGCGACCACGGCGGCGATCCTGAACCTCGCGGGAGCGGGCGACCACTTCGTCTCCAGCCCGTCGCTCTACGGCGGCACCTACAACCTCTTCCACTACACGCTGCCGAAGCTCGGGGTCGAGGTCACGTTCATCGACGACCAGGACGACCTGGAGCAGTGGCGCGCCGCCGTCCGGCCGAACACCAAGCTGTTCTTCGCCGAGACGCTGGCCAACCCGGGCAGCAACGTCCTCGACATCCGGGGCGTCGCCGACGTCGCGCACGAGGCCGGCGTCCCGCTCGTCGTCGACAACACGGTGCCGACGCCGTACCTGCTACGCCCGATCGAGCACGGCGCCGACGTCGTCGTGCACTCCGCGACCAAGTACCTCGGCGGCCACGGCACCACGGTGGCCGGCCTGCTGGTCGACGGCGGCACGTTCGACTTCGGCAAGGACCCGGCGCGGTTCCCGGGCTTCACCGAGCCGGACCCCAGCTACCACGGCCTGAAGTACTGGGAGGCGCTCGGCCCGGGCGCGTACGCGGCGAAGGCGCGCGTCCAGATCCTGCGCGACACCGGCGCGGCGATCTCGCCGTTGAACAGCTTCCTGATCCTGCAGGGCATCGAGACGCTGTCGCTGCGCATCGAACGGCACGTGGCGAACGCGCAGGCGCTGGCCGAGTGGCTGGAACAGCGCGACGAGGTCGAGACGGTCTACTACGCCGGCCTGCCGTCGAGCCCGCACCACGCCAACGCGCAGAAGTACCTCCCGCGCGGCGCGGGCGCGGTCCTGTCGTTCGACCTGCGCGGCGGGGTCGAGGCGGGCCGGAAGTTCGTCGACGGCACCGAGCTGCACAGCCAGCTGGTGAACATCGGCGACGTCCGGAGCCTGATCGTGCACCCGGCGTCGACCACGCACAGCCAGCTCAACCCCGAGGAGCAGCTCTCCAGCGGCGTCACGCCCGGGCTGGTCCGGCTCGCCGTCGGGCTGGAGGGCATCGAGGACCTCAAGGCCGACCTCGAGGCCGGATTCCGGGCGGCCAAGGCGGAACTGTGACGGCTGGGCCCGTCACCGGCGCCTGGCGGATCGGTGATCCGCCGGGCCGCCGGCAGTTCGTCACCGGCCCCGGCGCGCTCGCCCTGGAGGCCGGTGGCGTGCTGCCGTCGTTCTCCCTCGCGTACGAGACGTGGGGGACGCTGAACGCCGATGCGTCCAACGCGATCCTCGTCGAGCACGCCCTGACCGGGGACAGCCACGCGGCCGGTCCCGCCGGGCCGGGGCACCCGAGCGCGGGCTGGTGGGACGCGCTGATCGGGCCGGGGAAGGCCGTCGACACGAACGAGTTCTTCGTCGTGGTCCCGAACGTGCTCGGCGGCTGCCAGGGCTCGACCGGGCCGTCGTCGCCGGCGCCCGACGGGCGGCCGTGGGGCAGCCGGTTCCCGGTGGTCACGGTCCGCGACCAGGTCGCGGCCGAAGCGGCGCTGGCGGACACGCTGGGCATCGACCGCTGGGCGGCCGTCGTCGGCGGGTCGATGGGCGGGATGCGCGCGCTGGAGTGGGCGGTGTCGCTGCCGCCGCGGGTGGCTTCGGTGCTGGTGCTGGCCTCGACCGCCCGGGCGTCGGCCGAGCAGATCGCCTGGGCGGCCCCGCAGCTGCACGCGATCCGCGCGGACCCGTGCTTCCACGGCGGCGACTACTACTCGGCGCCTTCGGGACCCGGCGCCGGGCTCGGCATCGCCCGGCGGATCGCGCACGTCACCTACCGCAGCGAGCCCGAGCTGGCCCAGCGGTTCGGCCGGGTGCCGCAGGACGGCGAAGATCCCCTGCGCGGCGGCCGGTTCGCCGTCGAGTCCTATTTGGACCACCACGCGGCCAAGCTGGCGCGCCGCTTCGACGCGAACAGCTACCTGGTGCTGACGGAGTCGATGAACACCCACGACGTCGGCCGCGGCCGCGGCGGCGTGGCGGCGGCCCTCGGCCGGGTGACGGCGCGGGCGGTGATCGGCGGCGTCGACAGCGACCGGCTCTACCCGCTGTACCAGTCGGCGGAGATCGCGGCCGGGATCCCCGGGGCGCCGGAGCCGTCGATCGTGTCCTCGCCGTACGGGCACGATTCGTTCCTCATCGAAGCCGGCCAGATCGCGGCCCTGGTCAAGCACCTGCTGGGTTAGGCGCTTCGGGGCGTCAGTCCGAGACGGCCTCGGAGATCCAGGGGGCCACCGGCAGGTCGCGGTCCAGGCACTCCACCGACAGCCGGATGGTCCAGCGCAGCGCCTGCAGGACGAGGCTGTCGACCTCGTCCGGGGCCGCGTTGGCGAGCGCGATCTCGACCTGCTCCTGCGCGGCTTCGGTGTTGCCGTGCACCTCCGCGAGCAGCGTCCGGACCGCCGTCCGCACCGGCGGGTCGGCCTGGTCGATCGAGACCTCTTCGCCGTCTTCGTCGAACACCTGGACCTTCACCGGGGCGCTGCCGCCGTCGCCGAGGGTGGAGACCATCGCGCTGCACTCGCCGAAGAGCAGCAGCATCAGGGCCTTCGTCTCGTCCGCGCGGGCCTGCGGCTCGGCGGCCGAGGGGGCGACCTCGCCCAGCGCTTCGGCGTCGTCGCCGAGGCTCAGCGCGGTCAACGCGCGCTGAGCCTTCTCGACGAGCCGGCGCTCCTGCTCGCTCCAATCCGGGTCCACGTGCCCCATCAAACACCACGAGGGCGCTCGGCGGGATACCTTGATCCGCCGATGGCCATCAGGCCGCGCGAAGGGCACCCAGCGCGAGCCGGCAGAGCAGTTCGGCGAGCTCGTCGTCACCGAGATGGCGGTTGTACGGGGTCGAGTTGATCAGTCCGAACACGGCGTGTGCCGCCGACCGCGCCTGTCGTTCTCCCAGGTCCGGGACGGCTTCGCGGATCACGCGCACCCACACCTCGACGTACTGGCGCTGGAGCGCGCGCACCTGCTTGCGGTCGGCGTCGGTGAGGTTGGCGAGGTTGCGCTCCTGAACGGTGATCAAGGCCGGGTGCTCGAGCGCGAAATCGACGTGGAACCGCACCAGGCCGGTCAGCGTGTCGTCGGGCTCACCCGGCCGCGCGGCTCGCGCCGTGCCGCCGTCGAGCAGGTAGCGGCTGATCGAGTTCAGCATCTCGCCGAGGATCGCGTCCTTGCTGCGGAAGTGCCGGTAGAGCGCCGGGCCGGAGATGCCCACCGCGGCGCCGATGTCGTCGATCCCGACGCCGTGGAAGCCGTGGTGGGCGAACAGCTCGGCGGCCGCGGACAGGATCTGTTCCCGCCTGTTCGCCTTCTCGCCGTTCACCAGAGGGGTGGGGTTGGCCGGCATCAGGCCATATTAGAGCGGCAGGTTAGCGAGCGCTAACGTCCCCGGCCGGGGGACGCCAGCGCTCGAGCCGGTCATACGGGCGGCGACACACCCAGGTTCACGCCGTTCGCCGCGCCCACCGAGTTCACCCGGCCGCTCCAGGCAACGGACCGCCCGAAGCACACCGACCACGAGTTCGCCCCGACCCCCGACGACGCGCACGCCCAGATGCCCAGGGGGGAGCCCGAAGTGGTGTACAGGTCCATGGCCGCGTCCACGGAGTAGAGGGCGGCCCGGTTGTTGCGCACGATCACCGCCCCCTGCACGGCGCCCCCGCCTGCCGACCTGATCGCGCAGACCTGCGCGACCACGTTGGCGGCGAGCGCCTTGGAGCCGGCGCACTGCCAGTCGGCCGAGCTGGAGGTGATCGGGTTGGTGTTGCCGTACGCGTGCCACGAGCCGCTCTCCGCGGCCGAGGCGGGGCTCGCGGTCGCCACCCCCAGCCCGAGCCCGGCGGCGATGGTCAGCAACGCGGTGAGGGTTCTTCGCGCGAACGCCATGGGGTGTTCCCCTTTCGTCGAGCCCCCGGTCGGCTCCGGCGGCGTCAGGGCCTACTCGCGCCAACCCGGTCCGCGGTTCTGCCGGAAGCGGCCGGTTCACTCGAATGGCTGGGGCCGGGCGTTTCCCGTTGATCTTGGGCGGCTGACGAACCGCTGACGTTTCACACTTCCGGTGTGGGCCGAGTGGGTACCTACCGGTAACCAGGGGTTCCTTGTGAGCCCCTCACCTGCTGTCCTATTTGGGTCGGCCCTGTCACAAAGGAGTGACCCATGGCTGTTCCCACCCGTAATTTCCGGCGATCCCTCCTACGGTTGAGCACGGCCCTGGGGGCCGTTGTCGTTGCCACACTCGGCGTCACGGGCCTCGCCCACGCCGCCGGGACCGTCTACGCCGCGCTCGGCGACTCCTACTCCTCCGGGGTCGGAGCCGGCAGCTACGGCAGTTCCGGGAGCTGTTACCGCAGCTCCAAGGCCTACCCGCAGCTGTGGGCCAACGCCCACAGCGGAACCTCGTTCACGTTCCTGGCCTGCTCGGGAGCGAAGACCGGGGACGTGATCAGCCAGGCGAACTCGATCCCCTCGTCGGCCACGCTCGTCACGGTGACCGTCGGCGGGAACGACGCCGGGTTCAGCGATGTGATCACCACCTGCACCCTGGGCAGTGATTCCGACTGCGTGAACCGGGTCAACACGGCCAAGGCGTACGTGAACAACACGCTGCCGGCGCTGCTGACCAACACCTACAACGCGATCAAGGCCAAGGCGCCGGGCGCCCGGCTCGTCGTCCTGTCCTACCCGCGCTTCTACACCGTGCCCGGCTCCTGCTGGGTCGGGCTGAGCGACACCAAGCGCACGGCGATCAACTCGGGCGCCGACGCACTGGCGTCGGTGATCCAGTCCCGGGCCGCCTCGGCGGGCGGGACCTTCGTCGACGTCCGGCCGTCGTTCAACGGGCACAACATCTGCTCGTCGGCCGGCGATTACCTGCACAGCCTGACCTGGCCGGTGATCGAGTCCTACCACCCGACCGTGGCCGGGCAGTCGGGCGGTTACTACGCCCCGCTGACGGCGGCGATCGGCTGATCCGCCCGTGACGGCCACCCCGGTCCGCCGGGGTGGCCGTTGCGCGCGTTCCGGCGACTGGACACCCACGTTAGCGGTCGCTAACATCGGAGCGGAGGTTAACGACCGCTAACTTCGAGGGAGCCCATGGACACGCCGGCACTGGGGACGACCGCTGCCCCGGACAGCGAGGCCTACGCCCGCAACGCCACCTCCCACGCGGAGCTGGTGGAAGACCTCCGCAAACGCTTGGCGAGCGCCCGGCTCGGCGGGCCGGAGAAGGCGCGCACGCGGCACGTCGAGCGCGGCAAGCTGCTCCCGCGCGACCGCGTCGACACGCTACTGGACCCGGGCTCGCCGTTCCTGGAGCTGTCACCGCTGGCGGCGAACGGGCTCTACGACGACGAAGCGCCGTCGGCCGGCATCATCACCGGCGTCGGGCGGGTGTCGGGCCGGGAATGCGTGGTCGTCGCCAACGACGCCACCGTCAAGGGCGGCACGTACTACCCGATGACGGTGAAGAAGCACCTGCGCGCCCAGGAGGTCGCGCTGCACAACAACCTGCCGTGCGTCTACCTGGTGGACTCCGGCGGCGCGTTCCTGCCCCGGCAGGACGAGGTCTTCCCGGATCGTGAACACTTCGGCCGGATCTTCTACAACCAGGCGACGATGTCCGCCCGCGGCATCCCGCAGGTCGCCGCCGTGCTCGGCTCCTGCACCGCCGGCGGCGCGTACGTCCCGGCGATGAGCGACGAAGCCGTGATCGTCCGGAACCAGGGCACGATCTTCCTCGGCGGGCCGCCGCTGGTGAAGGCGGCGACCGGCGAAGTCGTCACGGCGGAGGAGCTCGGCGGCGGCGACGTCCACGCCCGCCAGTCCGGGGTCACCGACCACCTGGCCGACGACGACGCGCACGCGCTGCGGATCGTTCGCTCGATCGTGTCGACACTGGGCCCGCGCACACCGCGGCCGTGGGACGTTCTGCCGACCGAAGCGCCCGCCGTCGACCCGGCCGAGCTGTACGGCGTCGTGCCGACCGACCCGCGCACGCCGTACGACGTGCGCGAGGTGATCGCGCGGATCGTCGACGGCAGCCGGTTCGGCGAGTTCAAGAAGGAGTACGGCGCGACGCTGGTCACCGGCTTCGCCCGGATCCACGGCCACCCGGTCGGCATCATCGCGAACAACGGCGTGCTCTTCGCCGAGTCGGCGATGAAGGGCGCGCACTTCATCGAGCTGTGCGACAAGCGCTCGATCCCGCTGCTGTTCCTGCAGAACATCACCGGCTTCATGGTCGGGCGCGCGTACGAGGCGGGCGGCATCGCCAAGCACGGCGCGAAGATGGTCACCGCGGTGGCGTGCGCACGGGTGCCGAAGCTGACCGTCGTGATCGGCGGTTCCTTCGGGGCCGGCAACTATTCGATGTGCGGCCGGGCGTACTCGCCACGGTTCCTGTGGATGTGGCCGAACGCGCGGATCTCGGTGATGGGCGGCGAGCAGGCGGCTTCGGTGCTCTCGACCGTCCGCCGCGACTCGATCGAGGCGCGCGGCGGCAAATGGTCCACAGAGGACGAAGAGGCGTTCAAGGACCCGATCCGCGAGCAGTACGAGGCGCAGGGCAGCCCGTACTACTCGACGGCCCGGCTGTGGGACGACGGCGTCATCGACCCGGCGGACACCCGCACGGTGCTCGGCCTCGCCCTCTCGGCCGCGGCCAACGCGCCGCTGTCCGAGGTCAACTACGGCGTCTTCCGGATGTGAGGGGCATGTTCGACTCAGTGTTGGTCGCGAACCGGGGCGAGATCGCGGTCCGGGTCATCCGCACGCTGCGGGACCTCGGCATCCGCGCGGTCGCCGTCTACAGCGACGCGGACGCCGACGCGCGGCACGTCCGGGAGGCGCACGCGGCCGTCCGGATCGGCCCGGCGGAGGCTTCTCGCAGTTACCTTTCGATTCCGGCCATGGTGGACGCCGCCGTCGCTTCCGGTGCGCAGGCGGTGCACCCGGGGTACGGCTTCCTGGCGGAGAACGCCGAGTTCGCGCGGGCCTGTGAGGCCGCCGGGCTGGTGTTCATCGGCCCGCCGGTCGCGGCGATCGACGCCATGGGCGACAAGATCCGCGCCAAGGCGACGGTGTCGAAGGCCGGGGTCCCGGTCGTGCCCGGTGCGTCCGATGTGGACATTCCCGACGGCGGCTTCGCCGCGGCGGCGTCGAAAGTCGGCTACCCGCTGTTGCTCAAGCCGTCCGCGGGCGGTGGCGGCAAGGGGATGCGGCTGGTGCACGCCCCCGAGGAACTGGACGCGGCGATCGAGTCCGCGCGGCGCGAGGCCAAGGGGTCCTTCGGCGACGACACGCTGCTGATGGAGCGGTTCGTCACGACGCCGCGGCACATCGAGATCCAGGTGCTGGCCGACACGCACGGCAACGTCGTCCACCTCGGCGAACGCGAGTGCAGCCTGCAGCGGCGGCACCAGAAGATCATCGAAGAAGCGCCGTCGGTGCTGCTGGACGTCGCCACCCGCGAAAAGATGGGCTCGGCGGCGGTCGAGGCCGCGCGCTCGGTCGGGTACGTCGGCGCCGGGACCGTCGAGTTCATCATGTCGGCCCACGACCCGGACGAGTTCTTCTTCATGGAGATGAACACCCGGCTGCAGGTCGAACACCCGGTCACCGAGCTGGTCACCGGCCTCGACCTCGTCGAGTGGCAGGTCCGGGTGGCCGCGGGGGAGCACCTTTCCCTCAAGCAGGAAGACGTCGTCCTCAATGGACACGCGGTCGAAGCGCGCGTGTACGCCGAGGACCCGGCGCGCGGCTTCATCCCGACCGGTGGGACGGTGCTGGCGGTGCACGAGCCGTCCGGCGACGGCGTCCGCGTCGACTCCTGGATGACGCCCGGCGCGGTGGTCGGCTCGAACTACGACCCGATGCTCGCCAAGGTGATCGCCTGGGGCCCGGACCGCGCGGCGGCGCTGCACCGGCTCGACCTCGCCCTGGCCGACACGGCGTTGCTGGGCATCGGCACGAACACGGCGTTCCTGCGCGGGCTGCTGGCCGACGCCGACGTCCGCGCCGGCAAGCTGGACACCGAACTCGTCGACCGGCGGCTGTCGGAACTCGTTTCCTCGGACGTGCCCGCGGAGTTCTTCGTCGCGGCCGCGCTGGACCGGTTCCTGGAGCTGCAGCCGTCCGGGCCCGTGGTGGACCCGTGGGACGTGCCGGACGGCTGGCGGATGGGCGGCTCGGGCGGGGTGACGTTCCGGTTGAAGTCCGGTTCCGCCCGCGCGGTGGTCCGGGTGCAGGGCACGCCCGCCGCGGCGACGGTGTTCGTCGACGACGACGCGCCGGTCCAGGTCTCGGCCCGGCGCGACGGCGACGTGCTCGAAATCCGGCATCCGGGCGGGTTCCACCGCTACCGCCAGGCCTGCGGTCCGGACAGGACGGTCTGGCTGGCGCGCGACGGGCTCAGCTTCCCGTTCGGTGAGCAGGAGTTCGTGCTGGCCTCGCGCGGCGAGGCCGCCGGCGCGGGCCCGGTCACCAGCCCGATGCCGGGCACGGTGCTGGTGGTGAAGGTCGCCGCGGGAGACGTCGTGAAGGCCGGGACGCCGCTGCTGGTCGTCGAAGCGATGAAGATGGAGCACACCGTCACCGCGCCGATCGACGGCGTGGTCAGCGAACTCCCCGTCCGGGCCGGCCAGCAGGTCGCGCTGGACGAAACCCTTGCCGTAGTAGCGCCCCAAGAGGAGCAGCCGTGATCGACTTCCGCCTGGACGAGGACTACGAGTCCCTCCGCAAGACCGTCGAGGACTTCGCGCACGCCGAGGTCGCGCCGGTGATCGGCGAACTGTACGAGAAGGAAGAGTTCCCGTACGCGATCGTCGCGAAGATGGGCGAGATGGGCCTGTTCGGGCTCCCGTTCCCCGAGGAGTTCGGCGGCATGGGCGGCGACTACTTCGCGCTGTGCCTGGCGTTGGAGGAGCTGGCGCGGGTCGATTCGTCGGTCGCGATCACGCTGGAGGCCGGCGTTTCCCTCGGCGCGATGCCGATCTTCCGCTTCGGGACCCAGGAGCAGAAGGAGAAGTGGCTGCCGTCGCTGTGCGAGGGCACGGCGCTGGGCGGTTTCGGACTGACCGAACCGGGCGGCGGTTCGGACGCGGGGGCGACCCGCACCCGCGCCACTTTGGACGGTGACGAGTGGGTCATCAACGGCAGCAAGGCGTTCATCACCAACTCGGGCACGGACATCACCCGCCTGGTCACGGTCACGGCGGTGACGGACGTGATGGAGAACGGCCGCAAGGAGATCTCGGCGATCATCGTCCCGTCGGGAACGCCGGGCTTCGCGGTGGCCCCGAAGTACTCCAAGGTCGGCTGGAACTGCTCGGACACGCACGAACTGTCCTTTTCGGACGTCCGGGTCCCGGCGGAGAACCTCGTCGGCGTCCGGGGCCGCGGTTACGCGCAGTTCTTGTCTATTTTGGACGAAGGCCGGGTGGCGATCGCCGCGCTTTCGGTGGGGCTGGCGCAGGGCTGCGTCGACGAGTGCCTCAAGTACGTGAAGGACCGGGTCGCGTTCGGCAGGCGGATCGGCGAGTACCAGGCGATCCAGTTCAAGATCGCGGACATGGAGGTCCGCACGCACACCGCGCGCCTGGCGTACTACCAGGCGGCGTCGAAGATGCTGCGCGGCGAGCCGTTCAAGAAGGAGGCGTCGATCGCGAAGCTGGTGGCCTCGAACGCGGCGATGGACAACGCGCGCGACGCCACGCAGATCTTCGGTGGCTACGGGTTCATGAACGAGTTCCCGGTGAGCCGCTTCTACCGCGACGCGAAGATCCTCGAGATCGGCGAGGGGACGAGCGAGGTCCAGAAGATGCTGATCTCCCGGCACCTCGGCGTCTCGTGAGTGGTAAGGCGGGTTAGAACCCGCCTTACCACTCACGAGCGCTACTGCGGCTGCTTCTTGTCCTCTTCGGCCCACGCGGCTTCCGCCTGCATCTGGATGTCGGTCAGGCCGCGGTCGACCTGCACGATGTCCTTGCCCGCCCAGCCCACGAAGTTCTTCGAGCTCTTGGCGTCGGACAGCGCCTTCAGCATCGGGTAGTAGTCCGGGTGGTTCTTCTTGATCCAGTCGTCGGCGAACTTCATCTTCTTGTAGCTGTCGCCGAACTTGGTCTTCAGCCAGTCCTCGTGCTTCTTGATCATCGGGAAGTCGTGCTCGCTCAGGTGCGACGACGGGGCCGGCGGCTTGACCGGGGGCGGCGGGGGCGGCGGGTCCGCCGGCTTCGGCAGCGGCCGCGAGAAGTTGGGCGTGGTGCCGTCACCCGGGGGCCGGGTGCTCGGCGTGGCGCCACCGCCCCCGGGCGCGTCGTGGGTGACCGCGGTGCCCGGCGGCACCGGCTTGGGCGGCAGCGGCCGCGAGAAGTTCGGCACGGTGTTCCCGCCCGGGGGCAGGTTCGTCATCTCGTGGCCCGCGCCCGACGCGCCCGGCTTCGGCTTGACCAGCTTCGACAGCTTGGTGAGCCGGGCCAGCGTGCGCCCGGCGTAGGCGACGACCTTGGCGAGCTTGGCCGCCATCGCCGCCACCTGGATCGAGACCTGCACGACGATCTTGCTCACCCCGACCGCGATCGACGCGCCGAAGGTGAACGCGGCCATCGCGAGGGCGATCAGCATCGTGGAGATGATGTCGCCGAGGATCGTCGTGATGATGTCGCGCAGCAGCGCGCGGACCGCGGCGATCAGCGCCCCGGTGGTCTCGACCATGTAGCCGGCGACGTCGGACGCCTTCGCGTTCGCGTCGATCCAGCCCTTCCGGTCGTCGATCGACTTCTTGAAGCTGTCGTAGCCCTTGCCCTGCCACTGGGTGATCGTCGACTTGAGCGTGTCGTCGAGCTGGGTGCCGGTGTTGCGCAGCCCCTCGCCGATCTTGTGCAGCTCGTTGGCGACCTTCGTGACCTCGGACGGGTTCCCCGCGACCTGGTCCAGCGGCCACTTCAGGAACGAGACGTGCTCGATCAGCCAGCCCAGGCCCGCGGCGATCAGCTTCGAGAGCGGGTCCATGACGAACGCGACGGTGTCGAGCGTGGCGCTGATCAGGTTGATGCCCAGCTCGACGCTCACCGCCGCGAGGTCGCCGCCGTGTTCGGTCTGGACCTTGCCGATCGAGTCGCCGACCTGCTTCCAGCTGTCGAAGACGCCGGCGCCGGTCGTGGAGTTCGATGCCGTGATGGGAACGGTCACTTGCCCAGCTCCGTCTCGAAGGTGCTCAGACCCTGTGCCGTGTTCGAGTCGTGGGTCGCGTACGTTTCGGCCGCCTTCTTCACGTCGGCGGCGGACTTGCCGATGTCCCCGACGAGCTTGTTGATCTCCCCGGTGATCACCGCCATCGTGACGCGTGAGGGCACCGCGAGCACCTGCGCGAGCAGGATGCCGAACGCGGCGTTGTCGAACCCGTTGGCGGCCTGCATCCGGTTCGCGGCGTCCTGCACCGCCGGTTGCGTGGTGCCCGACAGGAACTGGCTGAACTTCTGCAGCTCGGCGGGATCGACCGAGAAACCTGCTCCGGAAACCACCGGTTCTCCTCCGTACTACCAGGGATTGCTTTCGCCGTCGTCCTCTTCCGGCGGTTGCCGGGGACGGCGGCGCGGCTGACCACGCTGCGGTTGCGGTGGGCCCGGGGGCGGGGGCGCGGCCGGCCTGTCCTCGGCCTCCTGCTCCGGCATGAACACGTCGCGCTTGTCCGGCTCTGTTCCCTCGTCCGGTTCGGGGGCCGGCAGGAACTCGTCCAGCAGCTCGCGGGCGGCCGAGTCCTCGCCCACCATGCCGCTGAAGGCTTCGGAGACCTCCGCCGACACCTTCTGCTGCGCCCGGCCGATCAGCTGCATCACCAGTCCGGAAAGGGCTTGCGGGGGTCGTTCGTACGCGCGGGGGCCGAACCGGAGGTCCTGCAGGACGCCGCTCGGGCCGACGGTCACCGTGACCGCGCCGTCCGGCGACTGCACGGTGGCGACGGCGGTCCGGAGTTTCTCCTGCGCAGCCGCGGCTTTCGCCCGGATTTCCTCGAGCTCGACGGTGAAGGCGGCCAGCGGGTCGCCGGCGGGCACTGACTGGGTCAATTTGTCCTCGTCGCCAGAGAGGTTGTGAACGGAAGAAGTCAATCAGCGCTGCCTGAACTCCGGATGACGCGCATCGAGCCACCGGCTGAACGCGATCGCCGCCCACCACTGGACACCAATATCTATACCGGTATAGTTATCGCCATGGTCGAGATCAAAACGGAGTCCGAGCTGACGATGATGCGCGAAGCCGGGCGAGTGGTGGCGAACACCCTGCACGCGGTCAAGGAGGCGGCCGCGATCGGCGTCTCGCTGCGCGAGCTGGACGAAGTCGCCGCCCACGTCATCAGTGAAGCCGGCGCGAAGCCGTCGTTCCTGCACTACCAGCCGCGGTCCGCGCCGACGCCCTACCCGAACGTCCTCTGCGCCAGCGTCAACGACGTCGTCGTGCACGGCATCCCGACGGCGTACCGCATCCAGGACGGCGACCTCGTCAGCATCGACTGCGGCGCCATCCTCGACGGCTGGAACGGCGACGCGGCGATCAGCTTCGTCGTCGGCAACGCCGATCCCGCCGACCTCGCGCTCATCGAGGCCACCGAGCAGGCGCTGGCCGCCGGGATCGCCGCCGCCCAGCCGGGTGCGAAGCTCGGCGACATCTCGTACGCGATCGGCACCGCCGGCCGCGCGCACGGCCACGGCATGCTCGACGACCACGGCGGGCACGGCATCGGCCGGGCGATGCACGAGGACCCGCACCTGCCGAACGAAGGGCGCGCGGGTCGCGGAATGCGGCTCAAGCCGGGCCTCGCGCTGGCGATCGAGCCGATGCTCACCCGGGGCGGCGACGCCTACCGCTACGCCGACGACGGCTGGTCGATCCTCACCGCCGACGGCAGCCGGGCCGCGCACGTCGAACACACCATCGCCGTCACCGAAGACGGCCCGCGCGTGCTCACCGTGCGGTAGACAGGGGGAATGGACAACATCGTCATCCGTTCGGGTGATTCTGGGGATACGGACACGCTGCTGGGCTTCTTCGACGAAGCCGTCGAATGGCTGGTCGCCCGCGGCAGTGCGAAGCAGTGGGGGACCGAGCCGTGGAGCCGGGTCCCGAAGCGCGTCGAGCGGGTCAAGGGCATGGCGGCGGACCCGGGGCTGCGCATCGCGGTGGTCGACGGCGAGGCCGCGGGCGCGCTGATCGTCTCCGAGGAGCACGACCCGCACGTGCCCGCGGTCGACGAGCGCGAGCTGTACATCCGGCTGCTCATCACGTCGCGGCGGTTCACCGGCCGCCGCGTCGGCGGCCGCCTCCTCGAGTACGCACTCGACGAGGCGCGGCGGCGCGGAATCGACCTGGTGCGCGTCGACTGCTGGGCCGGCGGCGACGGCGAACTGCAGCGGTACTACGAGAGTCACGGGTTCCAACCGACGGTCCGGTTCACCGTCGACACGTGGGTCGGGCAGGTGCTGGAGCAGCGCGTGGGTTAGCAGACCCGGAACCGGGCGGTCATCCCGTGCAGGGCGAGGGGCCGGCCGTCGGGGCCCGGTCGAAGTTGATCAGCGTGTAGGTGCCCGGTCGCAGCGCCACCAGGGACATGACGTCGGACCCGTTGTCCTGGCCGATGGTGGCGACCTGGTCCCGGCCTCGTGGCGTTTCGCGCCGGTCTGGTGGAAGCGCAGCACCACCTTGCCGTGCGGCGGTAGGCGATGACGTCGAGGACGCGCATCCGGTCGATGCGCAGGCCGCCGAGCACCCTGGGCACGCTCGCGTAGCTGTCCTGGTGCATGAACGTGGTGATGAAGTGCACGGTGAACAGCGTGGCCGCCGGGTTGGCGGCGAGGTCGTCCGGCTTGGCGGGGTCACCGGCGTTGACGCAGGCGACGAAGTTGCCGATGCCGGCGCGAACCCGCCTGGCCGTGGCCGGGTCCGCCGGGCGGCCCGGTCCGGACGGCGCCCGTCGTTGTCCGGCCACCGCCGAGCGGGATCCACCGTCCAGGGGCCCGGGGCCGGAGCCGTGCAGGTCGTCGACGCGGCGGCCGCGGACGGCACCACCGCCGCGGCCGAGATCCCCAGTGCCGTTGCCGCGAACAGGTGAGACAAACGCATGTCCGTGCTCCTTTGCGGTTCGGAGAGCGCCAGGCTGGGAACGGCGGACCCGTCGTCGCTTCGGGAATCCCCTGAACGGACCCTGGGAGTGGCGCCGGCTCGGTTCAGGGCGACACTGTTGACGCGGTGCCAACAGACGAAGGAGTCGCCATGGCCGAAGAACTCGCGGGCAAGGTCGTCGTCATCACCGGCGGCGGGCAGGGGATCGGCGCGGCGACCGCGTCGGCGCTGTCCCGGCTGGGCGCGCAGGTGGTGATCGGCGACCTCGACCAGGTCCGGGCCGAGAAGACGGCCGGCGAGCTGGGGGCCGAGGCGCTGCCGCTGGACGTCACCGACATCCGCGGGTTCACCGGATTCCTCGACGAGGTCGAACGCCGGCACGGGCGGATCGACGTGCTGATCAACAACGCCGGCATCATGCCGCTCGGCGACCTCGACACCGAAAGCGACGCGACGACCCGGCGGCAGCTGGAGATCAACCTGCACGCCGTCATCCACGGCACGCGCGAGGCGGTGCGGCGGATGCGGCCGCGGCGCAGCGGGCACATCGTCAACGTGGCTTCGTTCGCGGGCAAGGCCGGCTTCCCCGGCGCGGCGACCTACTGCGCGACCAAGCACGCCGTCGTCGGATTGTCCGAGGCCGTGCACCTGGAGCTGCACGGCAGCGGTGTGCACGTCTCGTGCGTGATGCCGGGCATCGTGCGGACGGAGCTCGCGAGCGGGCTCGCCGAGGCGAAGATGTTCAAGTCCGTGCGGCCGGAAGAGGTGGCCGACGCCATCGTATCCGCACTGCGCAAGCCTCGTTTCGACGTTTTCGTGCCCCGCTCGCTGGGCCCTATGGGCAAACTCACGCGGCTGCTGCCGCGGCGGGCGGGCGAGGCGTTCGCGCGGGCGTTGAAGGCGGACCGGCTGTTGGCTTCGGCGGCCCATTCCCCGGCCCGCGCGGCGTACGAAGCACGGGCCGCGGAGAGCGGGCCGGGGGTAACTCGGACGGACCAGTGACTGTCCGAATTGGACGTGCTTGCCAGGTGCTTGCGGGTGTGGTGCGGTTGAGTCCGCCCGCCCGGCCCGGCAAGATTGCCTCCGGATCCGCTTTTGGGAGGCACGAGAAATGGTTTCACCACCCGCACGGCTGGCCGCCGCGGCGTCGAACGTGGTCGGCAAGGTGCTGCACGGCGGCGTCGCCGACCTGCGCCCGATGCCGCGGGTGCTGATCGACCAGGGCCCCAACCGCTCGCTGTACCGGATGACGCACAGCGGCGGGACGGTGTCCGGGCCGCCGATCCTGCTGGTGCCGCCGCTGGCCGCGCCGGCGATCTGCTTCGACCTGCGCCGCGGCTGCAGCCTCGTCGAGCACCTGATCGAGGGCGGCCGCAACACCTACCTCGTCGACTACGGCACGGTGGCGTTCTCCGACCGGCGCCTGGGCATCGAGCACTGGATCGACGAGGTGCTCCCGCGCGCGATCCGGCGCGTGAGCGCGGACGCCGGCGGCCAGGACGTGCACCTGGTGTCGTGGTCGCTGGGCGGGATCTTCTCGCTGCTGGTGAACGCCGACCAGCCGGACCTCCCGATCGCGTCGATCACCGCGATCGGCTCGCCGGTGGACTTCACGGCCATCCCGATCGTGGCGCCGTTCCGCCCGCTGGCCGACCTCACGAACGGCCACCTGCTGACCCCGATCTACCGCGTGTTCGGCGGCGCACCGTCCTATTTGGTCAGCCGCGTGTTCCGGGCAACGGGTATCAGCAAGGAAATCACCAAGCCCCTGGCGATCCTGTCCCACCTCGACGACCGGGATTATCTGGCCCAGATCGAGGCGGTCGACCACTTCATGAGCAACATGTACGCGTACCCGGGCCGCACGTTCGGCCAGCTGTACCACCGCTTGTTCCGCACGAACGACCTGGCGGAGGGCAAGGTGGACCTGAACGGCCGGATCATCTCGCTGTCTTCGGTCCGCGTGCCGACCCTGGTGGTGGCGGGCGAAAACGACACGATCGCCCCAAGGCCCTCGGTGGAGCGCGTGGTGGAGCTACTGGACAAGGCCCCCGAGGTCCGCTTCAAGACAGCGCCGGGCGGACACCTGGGCGTCCTCACGGGCCGGAAGGCGCGAGGCACGACGTGGCGCTACTTGGACGAGTTCCTGGACGACCAGCTCTCTTGAGCAGTCTGCCGCGGCTGTCGTGAGTGGTAAGGAGGGTTAGAACCCGCTTTACCACTCACGACCAGCCGCGGCAGAAGACTTACTTGAGCTCGGCGGAAGTCTTGCCGAGGATCCGCCGGGCGACGATGAGCTGCTGGATCTGCTGCGTACCTTCGAAGATGTCCAGGATCTTCGCGTCCCGAGCCCACTTCTCGAGCAGCGACTCTTCGCTGTAAGCCCCGGTGAGCTCAACGCACTTCAGCGCGATCTCCACCACCGACCGCCCCGCCTTGGCCTTCGCCATCGACGCCTGCAGCGAGTTCGGCTGGCGGTTGTCCGCCATCCACGCCGACTCCAGCGTCAGCAGGTACGCCGACTCGTAGTCCGCCTCCAGCCGGAGGAACTCCGCCGCCGCCGCGTGCTGGCTGTTCGCCGGGCGGTCGTAGTCGATCGTGACGCCGGCGGATGTCAAGATCGTGCGCGTCTCGTCGAGCGCCGCGCGGGCCACGCCGATCGCCATCGCCGCCACCAGGGGCCGGGTGTTGTCGAACGTCTGCATGACGCCCGCGAAACCCTTTTTCGTGTCGATCTCCGGCGTGCCAAGAAGATTCTCTTTCGGGACACGGCAGTTCTCGAAACGCAGCACCGCCGTGTCGGAGGCGCGGATGCCGAGCTTGTGCTCGGTGCGCACCACCTCGAAGCCCGGTGTGCCCTTCTCGACCACGAACGACTTGATCGCCGCGCGGCCCTTGCTCTTGTCCAGTGTCGCCCACACGACCACCGCGTCCGCGCGCTCGCCCGACGTCACGAAGATCTTCTCGCCGTTCAACACGTAGTGGTCGCCGTCGAGCCGAGCCGTCGTGCTGACCGCCGCCGAGTCCGAACCGAACGCCGGCTCGGTGATCGCCATCGCGGCCCACATGCCGGAGAAGCGCTCGAGCTGCTCGTCCGTCGCCACCGAGCCGATCGCCGCGTTGCCGAGGCCCTGGCGGGGCATCGACAGCAGCAGGCCGACGTCACCCCAGCACATCTCGATCGTGCCGAGGACGACGTTCAGGTTGGCGCCGTTGCGATTTCCCTTTTCGTTCTTGCCGGAACCGGAGCGGCGGACGCCGGCCGCGCCCGCGCCGCCCTCGCCGGACGAATTCAAGCCGTCCAGCAGCGCCGCGAACATGTCCAGCTCGGCCGGGTACGTGTGCTCCGCGCGGTCGTACTTGCGCGAGATCGGCCGGAACACCTCGGCCGCGGCCTGGTACGCCTGGTTGATCAGCGCGCCGGCCTTCTTGGGGACTTCCAGGTTGATCATGACTTGCCTTTCCGAAGCCTAGAGAAGGACGGCGCCTTCCATGACGCCGATGGCGCGCAGGTCCCGGTACCAGCGCTCGACCGGGTGCTCCTTGACGAAGCCGTGCCCGCCGAGCAGCTGCACGCCCGCGTTGCCGATCTGCATGCCCTTGTCCACGGCCAGCTTCCGCGCCAGCGCCACCTCGCGGGCGTAGGACTTGCCCTGCTCGGCCCGCGCCGCGGCGCGCAGCGTCACCAGCCGCAGGCCCTCCAGCTCGATCGCGATGTCGGCGACGGAGAACGCCACCGCCTGCCGGTGGCTGATCGGCTCGCCGAACGCGGTCCGCTCGTTGACGTAGGGGACGACGTAGTCGAGGACGGCCTTCGCGGTGCCGGCGGCCAGCGCCGCCCAGCCGAGCCGCGACAGCCGGACGACCTCGGCGAAGACGTCCGCCTTGCCGCCGCCGAGCAGCGCGCCCGCGGGCAGCACCACCTGCTCGAGGTGCAGCTTGCCGGTCGCGGCGCCGCGCAGGCCCATCGCCGGCTCGGCCTCGATGGACACCCCGGCGTTCGACGACTCGACGAGGAACAGCGCCGGGCCGCGGCCTTCGAGGTCGGCCGACACGATGAACAGCTCCGCCTGCGCCGCCCGCGGGACCAGCGACTTCACGCCGTCGAGCTGGTAGCCCTTCGGGGTGCGGCGGGCCTTCGTCGCGGGCTTGAAGGGGTCGTAGAGCGCTTTCTGCTCCTGCAGCGCCAGCGCGGCCGCCGGGACGTGCTCGCCGACGAACGCGGGCAGGTAGTCGGCCTGCTGCTGCTCGTCACCCCAGCTGACCAGCGCGGTGCTCACCGCCGACGGCGCGAGCACGGCCACGGCCAGGCCGAGGTCGCCGTGCGCAAGCGCTTCCGCGACGAGCGCGTTGGTCACCACCGAGCGTTCCGTGCCGACGCCGCCGAGCTCCTCGGGGATGCCGACCAGGCTGATGCCCAGCTCGGCGGCCCGGCTCAGCAGGCCTTCGGGCGCCTCGAGCTTGGCGTCGGCGTCCGCGGCGGCGGGCCGCAGCTGCTCGGCGGCGAACTCGGTCACCGTTTCGACGATGAGTTGCTGGTCCTCGGTCGGCGTGAGGTCGAACAGCCCGGTGTCGGTGGCCGGCGTGAGCCGGGCGGGCTTGCCCAGCTTCTGCACCGACTTGAACGACCGGGTCGCCGCGCCGGCGACGCGGAAGCCGTTGCGCGTCCCCGCGGTGACCAGGCCTTCGAGGGGCTTGCGCAGCCCGGCCCGATCGACGACCTTGCTCCCGGCCAGCCGGGTCAGCGCGGACAGGCCCCAGCCCATCGCGTCCCGTTTCCTTGGCGCAGCCATGTGGCCCTCCATCCGTTACCTACTCGCGAGTAGGTTAACCCGGGAGACGACGCGGCGCCAGTGTGGGGTCACTTACGTGTGCGCGGTGTGCACGTTCCTGCGCCACTCGGCGAACCGGATGCGCTCGAAAGTGATGAGCCCGAGCACCAGGACGGCGGCGATCAGCAGCAGGACGGCCGCGGGCACGTGCTCCAGCAGCGGCGTCGCCGCGACCAGCAGCACGCCGAGGACCAGCCGCTGGACGTTCCAGCTGCCGAGGTTGCGCTTGCGCAGCGCGCTGAGCGTGATCAGGTAGAGCGCGAGGCCGCCGGTGAGCGTCCAGATCGGCACGCCGTGCAGTGCTTCGCCGGGCGTGTGGTGCTCGGTGTCGGCGAGGTAGAGGAACGCCTTCTTGAGGCCGAGGGCGACCAGCACGATCCCGGCGATCAGCGGCAGGTGCAAGAAGGTGTAGGAGTCGGTGGCGAGCTTCGCACGTTCGACCCCGGTCGCGGTGGTCAGCCGGTGCTCGGACACGCGCGCGACGACGTCGAAGTAGGTCCACCACATCCCCGCGGCCAGCGCCAGCCCGCACACGGCCCCGCCGGCGATCAGCCACGACATCGGCAGCGCCCCGATCCCGATGCCGATCGCGACGATCGACTCGCCGAGCGCGATGATCACGATGAGCCCGAACCGCTCGGCGAAGTGCGCGGGCGAATTCAGCCGCCACCCGTCCGGCCCGGTGAGGTAGACGTTGAGGTAATCGATTCCCAATGCGACGACCCACAGCCCCAGCTGCCAAGGCCCGCTCAGGAACGCGGCGACGCCGAGCAGGACCACGCTGGGCAGCAGCCCGACGAACATCTTGAGCAGCACCCGCCGCAGCCCGGGATCGTGCTTCGCGGCACCGAGGTAGGCGACGAGGTGCAGCAGCCGCACGAGCGCATAGCAGACGACGAACAGCGCGGGCGCGTACAGGCCGCCGGGGTGGTCGGCGAAGGCTTCCGGAATGGTCAGCGACACCAGGAACATGACGGTCATCGCGCCGAACATCGCCAGCCGCGCGATCCCGTGGTCGACGTGGATGGTGGTCGCGAGCCAGGCGTAGGAGCACCAGCACCACCACAGGACGGCCAGCATGGCCACCCCCTGCCCGACGCCGGTGGGGCTCAGGTGGTCGGCCATCAGCTGGGTGATCTGGGTGATGGCGTAGACGAAGACCAGGTCGAAGAAGAGCTCGATGGTGGAGACGCGGTGGTCCTCATCCGCGCTCACCAGGTGCAGGCGTGTCGTGGGCACGCCGAATTATGGACGAAAACATGTCAACAGGCGCCGGTTTTGTCGTAACGCCCTGCGCGAACATGGCCGAGCGTGCATGGGTCTGGGACAATGAGCCCGGGACGTGGGGAGGGTGTCGTGGTGACGTATCCAGCCGCGCTGCACCGGACGATCATGACCGTGGACGTCGCCGGGTACAACCACCCGGACCGGACCATGGCGCACCTGCGCGAGGTGCACGACGGCCTGTGGCGTGTCCTCAAGGGCGGCTTCGCCGAGACCGGCATCCCCTGGGACGTCTGCTTCGTCGAAAACACCGGTGACGGCGCGATGATCCTGCTGCCGCCCGACATCGCGAAGGTCGACCTAGTGGCCCAGCTGCCCGAACGCATGCACGCCGATCTGCGCCGCCACAACGCCGTGCACTCCGCACCCGCGCAGATCCAGCTTCGGCTGGCCCTCCACGCCGGCGAGGTGCAGAGTGCCGGCCACGGTTCGATCGGCAAGGCGGTCAACTTCACGTTCCGCGTGCTCGAAGCGGCGGAGGCGAAGGCGGCCCAGAAGACGACGGGCGCCGAACTGGCCGTGCTGGCTTCGGACGTCTTCTACCACGAGGTCGTGCTCCAGGATCCCGCGGCCGCGCCCGCCGAATACCGCCGGATCCCGGTCCACACCAAAGAGACGGCCACGATCGCCTGGCTGCGGCTGCTCGGCGGTGGACCTGCCGGCCCAGCACCGCACCACGATGTGGTGCGGTGCTCCGCGGAGCCGTCCGCCGCCGACCGCGCGATGGAACTGACGGAACTGCTCCTGGACATCCCGGCCGTGGCCGAGGAGAGCAGCCGGAGAATGCTGCTGAAGCGGCTCCGGCCGCAAATCGCGACGGTCGTGGCTTATCACCCGCAAACCCGGCTGCACGTCCTGGAGATCGCCGGCACGTGCCTGCGTTATCGCGGCGGGCTCGCCGAACTGGTCGCGGCGGTGCAAATGCTGGAACCCGGATCGGCGCCGGTCCAGCGGCTGGTCGACCGCGTTGGCAACTGGCCGGAAGAGAGCCCGTCGTGACATCTTTTTGGCAACCGGCGGCGACCCTTTTGCCGGGTAAGATCTGCCCGACTGCGTTCGATACGCAGGGGCGATGACGCCGGTTCCGTCCCGTGCGAGGTGGGTAGGGGGTGTTGCGCCAGGTGACGGGACACGTGATCGGAGAGGCAGTCGTCGACGTACTGGCCGAAGCCGGCCTGGCCGAAGAATTGGCCGTGGTCGTCAGCCTCGTCGGCAAAGCCCTCGGCGTCGAACTGGCGGTTCCCCGGCACCCCACCCCGCGCAGTTCCCTGATCGAAGTCGTTTCCGCCTGCGAGCGCTATCAGAACGGCATGCAGGCGCTGGTCGGTGCGGTCGCTTTCATGCGGCCGGGTTCGCCGGAATACGAGCGGGTCCGGGACCTGGTGGAGCGGCCGCGGGTGCTCGACCTGCTGCCGCGTGCCGACCGCGACCGCTTGCACCACCTGCTGGCCGGGGTGGAGGTGCCCCGGCTCGGTGAGCTGGTCCGCCGCGCGAGCGGGCTCGGCTCACCGTTGCCGCCCAAGGTGCGCACGGCGTGGGAGGGCTTCACTCATCTGGCCGATTTCAACGCGGACACCGACGGCATCCCGCCGGCGTTCACGCTCCTCGAACTCCTCGCCCGCCAGTGCGGCGGCGAACTCGGGTTGCGGCTCACGGAGTGGAACGACTACCAGGCCCGGCGCCTCCGGCTGGAGGCGCAGTTGAGAGCGCGTCGAGCCTCGCTCGCGACGCCGTCGCGGGAGGGGCGGCTGCACCTCATGGTGATGGTCGAGCACGATGGGATAGACCCGGACTTGTACCAGGTTTCCCATTGGTGTCAACGGCTTCCCGGGGAATGGCCGCCACCGCACGGTGGCACGGCGGAGGTGCGGGGCGCTGACCTCGAACGATACGTCGACGGCCTGGTGGTCGACGCGGAGCGGGCGTGGGCCGACCACCGCGGTTCGGTCGCCCTCGAGTTCGTGCTCCCGCGGGCGTTGCTGAACCTGCCCGTGCAGCTCTGGCACCGCGAGCACGAATCCGGTATGCCCAGGCCGCTTTCGATCGACTACCTGATTTCCGTCCGATCGTTGGAGCGCATGCGTTCGAAGCACTGGCACCGGGTCTGGAACCAGCACTGGGAGGCGTTCATGGCGAACCCGTCCGCGGAGTGCGTGTACTACGAAAACGGCACCCAGGCCTCGGCGCTGGACGTGGTGCTTTCCGACCTGAGGTGGGGTTTGGTCGTGCTGGGATCGGCTCCGCCGCTGGAAGCCGGCGGGGACGGTGACAGCCTGACGGCGGCTTTGCGGTCGGGTATCCCGGCGGTACTGTGGCACCCGGATGCGTCACTCGACGTACTCAGGGAGTTGATCACCGAGCTCGCCAAGGGGGATTCGGGGCTCGGGGATTTGCCGATGGAAGCCAAGAACATCAGGCACACTAGTCGTCCTCCTCTTTCCGAAACGGGCTTCCATCGGGATAATCCAGTGCGGGATCTGGTGGTGCTGTGGGACGATCCGAGCCGTCTCGTTCTTGATCAGCCGCCGGCTTTCCCATGGCAGCGAGGGGATATCCGGGATGACCGAGAGCGAGCGTCTTGACGGGGGCGAGGCGGCGCAGGTCCGCGACGCGTCCCGGCTGGCATCGTCCGATTGGTGGGTCTACCGCGGCACCGGACGGCCGATCCACGACCTCGGGCTGACCGACATCTTGCCCCCGCCCCCGCCGTGGCGGGACTTCGACGGTGGCCCGTTGCCGGAGTCGGATGATCCGCCGCGCGACGATCACGACGTCGCCCGGCGGCTCGGGAGCGAGCATTCGCAATCGGCTCAACGCACTGGTCCGGCTGAACTCGACATGATCAACGCCGCTTTGTACCTCAGGCGGCCCTTGCTCGTCACCGGCCATCCGGGCACCGGCAAATCCACGCTCGCGTACCGGCTGGCGGCCGAACTGCAGCTGGGCCGGGTGCTGCGGTGGCCGATCACCAGCAGGACCACGCTGAATTCAGGGCTCTACCACTACGACGCCATCGGCCGGATCCAAGCGGCGAGCGCCCGGTTCGCCGTGCGCGGCGAACGCGCCAGCCCCGCGCCCGAGCCACCGATCGGCGAGTTCCTCCGGCTCGGGGTGCTGGGGACGGCTTTCCTGCCGCGTCGCGTACCCCGGGTCCTGCTGATCGACGAGCTCGACAAAAGTGAAGCCGACCTCCCGAACGACCTGCTCAGCATTTTCGAAGACGGCGAGTTCCGGGTTCCCGAACTCGAACGCATCCGCAGTCACATCCCCGAAGCGACGGTGTTCACCGATGATCCCGGCGAGACGGCTCTGGTCGTCGGCGGGCGGATCCGGTGTCACGCGTTTCCGATCGTCATCATCACGAGCAATGGGGAAAGGGAATTTCCCCCCGCTTTCCTGCGGCGCTGCCTGCAGCTGGAAATGCCGGATCCGGACCCGGAGCAATTGGCCGCGATGGTCGTCGCCCACCTGCACGATTCGGAGGACAACCGGCGCAAGCTCGGTTCCGGCCTGCAGAACGAGCTGATCGAGCAGTTCGTGCGGCGCAGCGCGTCCGGTGACGACCGGCTGCCCTCGGGAAAACTCCTGGATGCCATGTACCTCGCCACGTCCGGTGCCTACCGCGGCGACGTGACGTGGGAGCGGCTGGTGGACGCTCTGTGGCAGCGTCTGTCGGCGGTGCAATGACGTGGGCCGGCCGCCCGTATCGCCGGTCCCCGATCCCGACGGCGCGGGATCGCGGTTCACCGCTGCGGGCGAACGGCGGCTCCCCGGGGGACCCGGCCGGCCGGACGTCCGCGACGTCGCCGACGCCCTGTGGCTGATCGCGGCGACCCGGACGGATGAGGCGCGGGCCCGGCCGGCCACGTCCCCGCTGCCGCCGGACAGCCCGCCATCCGGGGACCCCCTCCCGCTGCCCTTGGAGCTGCCGCCCCCGGCCGCGCGGGCGGAACCGGCTCCGCTGCTCGAAAGCCCACGTCAGGTGATTGCGGCCGGAGTCGCCGAAGTCCCGGCGGCCACGGATTCCGCGCCACAGTCACAACCGGTCTCTGGATCGGTTCGGCCGTCCGTTATTGTTCGGGCCCTCCGCACGCTGAAGCGAAGGGTGCCGGCCTGGCATGAGCACGTTGTCATCGTCGACGAAGCCGCCACGGCCGAGCGGGTCGCCGAGAGCGGATTCTGGTGGCCGGTGACCGAACCCGAGCTGGAACGGTGGCTTGATCTCACCGTCGTGGTGGATACCGCGAGGTCGATGACACTCTGGCGGAGCACCGTCAAGGCGTTCCGCGCCGGCCTCGAACAGCTCGGTGCCTTCCGGACGATCCAGTACCGCCGGCTGGACACGCAGAGTAGTGGCCACCGCCGGGGCCGGCCCCGGTTGTACGGCGAGACGTCGTCGTCGGCGCCGCGCGACCCGTCCGAGCTGATCGACCCGACGGGCAGGCGGCTCGTCCTGGTCGTCACCGACGGCGTCGGCGATCTTTGGCGGTCCGGCGGTGTTTCGGCCGTGCTCGCCGAGTGGGCGTCGGTGATGCCGACGACCGTCCTGCACGTGCTGCCGCAACGGCTGTGGTCCCGCGGGATGGACCTGCACCGCGCGCGGCTGAACGTTCGGGTGCCGGTGGCGCCGAACAGCCAGTGGGGCTGGGAACTGCCGGAGGCGTGGGCGGACCCCGAGCTGGCCGCGGCCAAGGACGCCGGGGCGATCCCGGTGCCGGTGATGGAGCTCGGCCCGCGGTGGCTGCGGTGGTGGGCACGGCTGGTGGCCGGCGAGCACAAGGGTTTCGTCCCCGCCCGGGTGCTGCTGAGCGGCCTGAAGGGGGCGCCCATCGAAGGCAGCGACGACCTCGTCGACCCGGGCACCGCTCGCGAGCGGGTGCGCCGGTTCCTGAGTGTCGCCTCCCCGCCGGCGTACCGGCTGGCGACCATGCTGGCCGCGGTGCCGGCCAACCTTTCGGTCGCGCGGTTCGTCCAGGACGAACTCCTCCCCGAGGCGCGGCCGGAGCACCTGACGGAAGTGCTGACGAGCGGGCTGCTGCGGCCGGCCGCGGCGGTCGGCGACGAGACCACGGTTTTCGACTTCCCGGCCTCGGTCCGGCAGGTGCTGCTGAGCGGGGCCCGGCGCGCCGACACCGCGGAGGTCGTCCGCGCCACCGAAGCCCGGTTCGGCACCATCACCCGGTTGCGGGACGCCATCGACGCGCCGGACGCCACCCGGGATCCGGATTCCCAGGCGGATCCGGCGCACGACGTCGCACTCGAACGGGTGGTAATGCAGGCCCTGAGTGGGCCTTATTCTTCCCGCGCCAGTCGAATTCGCTCGAAAGAGCGAGACTATTCCGGTGAATTACCCCCAATGGCACCCGATTCAGCGACTCTGTCGTCCGCTGTTTCCGGAGCAGATGATCATATCGCCCAAAAGAGAATGCCGCCCTACGATTATGGTGAACCGGTGAGAGACACTATGGCGAAAGCGCCCGTGCCCCCTGAGGCTTCCACGTCCGCAGTCACGGCCACCGGTGAGGTGGCGGACGACCCGGTTCGGCGGAGTCCGGAGTTGCGCGAGCCTTCGCCGGCCGGGGACGCCGGTCCCCTGCTGGGCCGCCGGCCGATCTTCACCCTGGAGCACGGGGACAGCCCGGCCGAGGACGTCCCGCCGGTCTGGGGCAGCGTGCCACCCCGGAACCCGAACTTCACCGGGCGCCGGGAACTCCTCCGGGAACTGGGCGAGCGGGTCATGTCCGGCACCACGGCCGTGCTGCCGTCGGCCCTGCACGGCATGGGCGGCATCGGCAAGACCCAGATGGCCGTCGAGTACATCTACAGCCACCTGCGCGAATACGACGTCGTGTGGTGGATCCCGGCCACCGAGGCGGCCCAGATCCGGGTCGCCCTCACCGAACTGGCCCAGGCGCTGAACCTCCCGGGCTCCGGTGAGGCGAACACCGCCATCCCGGCCGTGCGCGAGGCGCTGCGGACCGGGCGGCCGTACCGGCGCTGGCTGCTGGTCTTCGACTCGGCCGAGGACGTCGCGCTGGTCCGCCAGTTCTTCCCGACCAACGGGCCCGGCGAAATCCTGATCACCTCGCGCAACGCGGAGTGGGCCAGTGTCGCCCGGCCGCTGGAAGTCGCCGTCTTCGAGCGTTCGGAGAGCATCGAACTGCTGCGCCGGCGCGGCCCGGAGATCGACGTGGCCGAGGCCGAGCAGCTGGCGGAACGCCTGGGGGACCTTCCGCTCGCGATCGAGCAGGCCGCCGCCTGGCGGGCGGAGACCGGCATGCCGGTGCAGGAATACCTGCGCTTGTTCGACGAGAAAGTCGCGGAAATCCTCGACACCTCGAGTCCGGCGGACTACGAGGTTTCCGTCGCCGCGGCCTGGAACGTCGCGTTCGACGAACTGCGGACCCGAAATCCGGTGGCGCACCAGCTGCTCCAGATCTGTGCTTTCTTCGCGCCCGAACCGATTTCGCGTGCGTTCTTCTCCGGGGTCGGCAGCATTTCCATTCTGCCCGAAATAGACATGGCGCTGCGCGACCCGATGAAACTGGCGCGGGCCATCCGGGACATCAACCGGTACAGCCTGGCGAAGATCGACCACCGCACGAATTCGATCGTCCTGCACCGGTTGGTGCAGATCGTGCTGCGCAACCGGATGACCCCGCAGCACCGCGCGGAGATGCGCCACGGTGCCCATCTGCTGCTCGCCAAACGCGACCCCAACGACCCCACTTCGTCGAAGCAGTGGCCGCGCTACCAGGAAATCCTGCCGCACGTCTACCCGTCCGAGATCGTCGAGTGCGACGACCGCTGGGTCCGCCAGCTCGTGCTCAACCTGATGCGGTACCTCTACCAGTGGGGCGACCACGACGAGGCCCTCCGCCTCGCGGAAATGGCCCACCGGAACTGGACCGAGCGGCTCGGGCCCGACGACGAACAGACCCTGCAGGCCGCCGAGCGGCTGGGCTACTACTACTGGGTCACCGGCCGGTACACGGAGGCGGCGGAGATCAACCGCACGATCCTCGACACGCGGCAGCAGCTGTCCGGGGAAAACAGCGAGGAGACGCTCGCCGCCCAGATCGCGGTCTCCGGCGACCTTTCCGCGCAGGGCAACTTCCTCGCGTCCCGTGATCTGACCGAAGACGTCTACCAGAAGGCCAAGGCGCTGTTCGGCGAGGACGACCCGGTCACCCTGCGCGCGGCGCGGATCCACGGCACGAACCTGCGTCTCACGGGCCAGTACCGCGAAGCCGGCGAGCTGGACGAAACGAATTACCAGCGGCAGACCGAGATTCTCGGCTACGACCACGCGGAGACGCTGAGTTCCCGGATGGGGCTCATCATCGACCGCCGGGAGGCGGGCGACTACGTCTGGGCCCGTGAAGAGAACGAGAAACTCGCCGAACGCGTGCGCGAGCTGTTCGGCGAGGACAACGCGGAAACCCTGCGCCGGATGGCCTACCTGGCGGTCTCCCGGCGCAAGGCCGGCGACCACGAGGCGGCGAAGGAACTCGCGGCCGCGGTGCTCGAGCGGTTCCGCGTGCGCTACGGCGAAAACAACTTCAACGTGATGGCCTGCGCACTCGGGTACTCGATCGACCTCCGGCACGCGCAGGAGCTGCGGTCCGCGCGGGAACTGGGTGAGCAGATCTTCGAGCGCTACCGGCGCAACCTGGGCGAGCACCACCCGCACACGATGGCCGCGGCCGTCGACCTGGCGGTGACCTTGCGGCTCTTCGGCAACGCCGCCGCGGCCAGGCAACTGGACGAGCGGTCCCTGGCGCAGCTGCGCGAGGCGCTCGGACCGGACCACCCGAGTGCGGTGCTGTGCGGGATCAACCTGGCGAGCGACCTCTCCGCGCTCGGCGAGACCGCGGCCGCGCTGGAGCTGGGCACGGACATGCTGGCGCGAGCCGAGCGGGTACTCGGGAAGGACCACCCGACCACGCTCGCCGCCGCGCTCAACCGGGCGCTCGACCTGCGCACGTCCGGGCAGAGCCAGGAAGCGGAGACGCTCTACGCCGACGTCATCTCGCGGTACCGGATGGTGCTGCGCGAGTCGCACCCCGGGACCATCGCGGCATCGAAGGGTGTTCGCGCGGACTGCGACATCGACCCGCTGCCGCTGTAGTACCGATCCGGTCAAAAGCAGGCCGACCCTCACGCGGCGCGCAACCGTTGCTGCGAGGTCATTCGGCCGTGGCTGTGGCCGGATCGGTACTGATCGATACTGTAGTACCGGATCAGCTGCGGGCCGGCCGGGTGCCGGTCCGCAGCCAGCCGAGCCAGCCCGCGAGTTCGTCCGGCGTGTCCGGTGCGGTGCCGTCGGCCGTCAGCCGGCGGTACACCGCGCGGACGAGCTCCGGCTGGTGCAGCAGCACGGACCCGGCCGGCCCGGTCCCGGAGCGGGAAAGGGCGAGGCCGAGTCCCGTCCAGGCCGTCGGGCTGTCCGGATCGGCGGACAGCTCCGCGCGGTAGCCCTCGGCGGCTTCGGCGAACCGGCCCGAAACGCCGGCGAAGTCGGCCGTGGTCGCCCCCGGCACTTCCGGCCAGTGCCGGGCGAATCCGGTGGGATCGTTGAGGGCGAGCCGGGTCAGGTCCAGCCGGGCGTGGTGCCACGGGCCGTCGGGCACCGGCGTCGGGTCGGCGTCGGGCAGGAAGCCGAGCGCCGGCCGGGGTCGCCCGGCCGACCAGGCTTCGGCCAGGGCCCGCACGACCAGCGGGTCGGGCCGCAGGTGGCGCAGCCGCCAGCCGGCGTAGTGGTCGAGCAGGGCCGTGCTGGCCGCGGCGGCCTGGGGTGTCGGCACCGGTTCGCGCAGCCACGGCCCGAGCCGCTCGGCGAGCCGGCGCAGGAACCGCCGTCCGTCGATGGTCAGCCCGGGGTCGGCCCGGAGCACCTCCAGGACCTGCCAGACCGCTTGCCGCCAGTAGGCGAATTCGAACTCGGCGATGCGCTGGAACGGTTCGTCGTCGAACCGGGCCAGCGCGCGCCAGAAGGCCGTGACGCCGAAAAAGGCATACACGCCTTGGAAAACGCCACCGATCGGCCGCGGATCGTCGCGCCACGCGGTGTAGAACCGCTCGGCCGGGTCGTCACCGTGCAGTTGCCGCAGGTGCATCAGCCCGCTCAGCCGGTTGTGCTGGAACTCGTGCACCAGCGAGGCGGCGAGCGACGCGGCATCGGCGGGCCGCGAAATGACGGCGCTGCCGAAGGCCTCGCCGCTCGACGCGCTGGTGGTGCGGAACGGCTGCATCGGCCGCGGGACGAGGGAACTGAACCCGACCGGGAACGCGTCCGCCGTGTCGGGCAGGCAGCGGACGATCAGCCGCCAGGCGTCGTCGAGCAGGCGCGTCCAGTTCTCCCGTTCGTCCGCCGGAAGCCGTTGGGGGAGCACGGGTTCGAAGGAACCGCGGTACGGGTCGAGGTCGTCGAGGCGCAGGGACAGCACGCGGTCACCCGAAACCGCCGTCACCTGGCGCAGGCCCCACCAGCCCGGCCCGTCCGTGGCCGGGTCGGCGGGTGCCCGGACGATCTCCCGGCCGTTGTCCAGTTCCAGCACGGCTCCGGTCCGGCGTACCCGCGCCACCATCCATTCGGTGCCGGCCCGGAACCGGGCCACGCCGAGGCCGGGGAGCATCGCGGTGCCGGCCCAGACCGGGATGGTCGCGGTGAAGTCGAGACCGGCGCGGATCGCCGCCGCGGCCGCCAGCGCGTGCAGGTGGCCGGTGTGCACCCACAGCGGGCAGACCCCGGTGATCTGCTTGCGCAGCAACCGGATCGTGTAGCCGGCCCACGTACCGGTGTACGGGTGCCCGAGCAGGAGGTCGACGGCTTCCGGGGCCGAGTTCTGCACCCGGGTCAGCAGATCCCAGGCGTCGTCCGGGGGTGCGAGCGGACCGCGCGCCGCCGGGTCCTTCGCGACGAGGTCGGTGATCGCGCGCAGCAGGAGCAATCTCCGGCTGCGTTCCGCTTCGCGCAGGAGCCGCATCGCACCGATGTCGCCGGTTCCGTTCGCGATCGCGTCGAAATCCGCCGTCCCGATCCGGTGCACCGGCAGTTCGCCCCGTGTCACGTGTTCCTGGCGCGCCGGCATGACGGCACGGCTAGTGGTGCCAGCTGTCGTCGCGCTTCTGGTCGCAGAACTGCGGGGCAGCCGATTGTTCGACCACCCGGCGCAAGGCGCGTTGCAACTCCGGGCTGTTCATGGTGCGCAGTGCGCTGAGCGGCACCGCGCTCAGATCGACCAGTGGTGCGCCCGGGTTCGCGTGTTCGAGAACTGTGTTCATGTCCCATCCCCACTCACGAACGAAAACGGCCGAGTCGCCACGTCCATGATGCCTGATCGGCGGCCCCGGCAGGAAGGGCGGAAGGTAGGGAACTGATCGGCATTCGGGGTTCAGGCGACGCCGAGGACCGTGTGCAGCAACGCCGTCAGCTCGGCTTCGAAGTTCGGCCGGGCCGCCACCCGGCGCGTGCGAGCGAGATCGTTGGCGATCGTCAGCGCCGCGTGGACCATGATTTTCGCTTCCCGTACCGGCAACTCGGGGCGCACCGCCGACAGCAGCGTCACCCACTGGGCCACGTAATCGCGCTGCACCCGCAGCAGATCCACCTTGTCGCGGTCCGGCATCGTCACCCGGTCCGCCGAGAACGACACCAGCAGTTCCGGCGTGTGCAGAATCGTGTGCACGTACGACGCCGCCAGCCGGCGCAGGGCCGAGCGCTCGTCGGAGGTCTGCAGCGCGAGTTCGGCCGCCAGGGCCAGCCTGTCCGCCGCGCGGTGGCCGATCGCGACCATCAGTGCAGCTTTGCTCGGGAAGTGGCGGTACACGCTCGGGCCCGCGATGCCCGCCGCCGCGCCGATGTCCTCCATGCTCACCGCGTGGAAGCCGCGCTGGGCGAACAGGGCCGTTGCCTCCGCCAGGACCTGCTCGCGGCGGGAGGGAGTGCCCAGGCTCAAAGCCGCGGACGGTGGCGGAGAAGACGGTGAAGGCAGTGTGGCGTTGAGCACACTGAGGGCCAGTTCGACCAGCAACGCAGCGAACCGGCGGCGGGCCACCGACGTGTGGTGGACCGACACGCTGCCGAACACCGACAGCGCGGCCCAGCAGAGCAGCTCCGCGTCCTCGACGCCCAGGTCGGGGCGCCGGGTCAGCAGGGCCTTCGACCACGCCGCCAGCGCCAGTGCCGACCGGCGGGCGATCTCGCGCTGGTCCTCCTTCGGCAGGTGGCGGCCTTCCCAGCGCCACAACGCGGCGATCTCGCGCCGCTCGACCGCCTGGGAGGCGAGCCGCGTCAGGAGGGATTCCAGCTGGTCAGCGGGGGGAACCGAGTCCGACAGCGCCTCCGCCGTCGCCTCCTCCATGTCCTCGAAGCCGCTCAGGACGACGTACGCCAGGATCGCCTGCTTGTCCGCGAAGTGGCGGTACAGCGCCGGACCGGTCACCCCCGCCGCGTCCGCGATGTCCTTGATCGACACCCCCGGGAAGCCGCGGGCGCGGAACAGCTCCGCCGCCACCGCGGCCAGCTGGGCCTTGCGGTCGCGGGGGCGCGAGCTGCGTTCGACGTCGGTCATGGTGAGTGAACGATAGCGGCTGATGGCACACCTGCAAGCCATTGACACCATGGGGTTATCCGGAGATATGTTAATGGGCATTAGCCCTACTGGCCGGTATACTCGGCTGCGACACGGCTTAGGCACAACGACGTCCGACACGCTCGCGAGGAGATGTTCTGTGAGTAGCGAGGCCTACATCTACGAGGCGATCCGCACGCCTCGCGGCAAGAACAAGGGCGGTGCCCTGCACGGCACCAAGCCGGTCGACCTGGTGGTCGGCCTGATCAACGAACTCAAGGTCCGCCACCCGAACCTCGACCCCGCCGTGATCGACGACGTCGTACTGGGCGTCGTCTCGCCGGTCGGCGAGCAGGGCGCGGTCATCGCGCGCACCGCCGCGCTGAACGCCGGCCTGCCCGAGACCGTCGCCGGCGTGCAGCTCAACCGCTTCTGCGCCTCCGGCCTGGAGGCCACGAACACCGCCGCGCAGAAGGTCCGCTCCGGCTGGGACAACCTGGTCATCGCCGGCGGCGTCGAGTCGATGTCGCGCGTGCCGATGGGCTCCGACGGCGGCGCGCTGTTCATGGACCCGGCCACCGCCTACGACAACTACATCGTCCCGCAGGGCACCGGCGCCGACCTGATCGCGACCATCGAGGGCTTCTCGCGCGAGGACGTCGACCGCTGGGCCGTCCGCTCGCAGGACCGCGCCGAGGCGGCCTGGTCCGGTGGCTACTTCGCCAAGTCCGTCGTGCCGGTCAAGGACATCAACGGCGTGACCGTGCTGGACCACGACGAGCACCGCCGTCCCGGGTCCACCGTCGAGAGCCTCGGCAAGCTCAAGCCCGCCTTCGCCGGTATCGGCGAGCTGGGCGGCTTCGACGCCGTGGCGCTGCAGAAGTACCACTCGGTCGAGAAGATCGACCACGTCCACACCGGCGGCAACTCCTCCGGCATCGTCGACGGCGCCGCGCTGGTGCTGGTCGGCTCCGAGCAGATCGGCAAGACCTTCGGGCTGACGCCGCGCGCCCGGATCGTGGCGACCGCGTCGATCGGCTCCGAGCCGACGATCATGCTCACCGGCCCCACGCCGGCCACCGAAAAGGTCCTGAAGACGGCGGGCCTCAAGCCCGAGGACATCGACCTGTGGGAGCTCAACGAGGCGTTCGCGTCCGTCGTGCTCAAGTGGATCAAGGACCTGCACCTCGACGAGGAGAAGGTCAACGTCAACGGCGGCGCGATCGCCATGGGTCACCCGCTCGGCGCCACCGGCGCGATGCTGGTCGGCACCGTGGTCGACGAGCTCGAACGCCGCCAGGCGCGCCGCGCCCTGGTGACCCTGTGCATCGGCGGCGGCATGGGCGTCGCGACCATCATCGAGCGGGTGTGAGGACCACAATGGCCGAGAGCAAGACCATCCGCTGGGAGCAGGATTCCGACGGCATCGTCACCCTGACCCTGGACGACCCGAACCAGTCGGCGAACACGATGAACGCCGCCTTCCGCGAGTCGCTCGGCGTGACCGTCGACCGCCTCGAGGCGGAGAAGGACTCGATCACCGGCGTGGTGATCACGTCCGCCAAGAAGACCTTCTTCGCCGGCGGCGACCTGAACGACCTCATCCAGGCCAAGCCCGAGCACGCGGCCGAGCTGACCGAGGGCAGCTCCCTGATGAAGGGGCAGATGCGCCGCATCGAGCAGCTCGGCAAGCCGGTCGTCGCGGCGATCAACGGCGCCGCGCTCGGCGGTGGCCTGGAGATCGCGCTGGCGACGCACCACCGCATCGCCGCCGACGTCAAGGGCAGCCAGATCGGCCTGCCCGAGGTGACGCTGGGCCTGCTGCCCGGCGGCGGTGGCGTGACCCGCACCGTGCGGCTGCTCGGCATCCAGAGCGCGCTGCTGAACGTCCTGCTGCAGGGCCAGCGGCACCGCCCGGCCAAGGCGCTCGAGCTCGGCCTCGTGCACGAGCTCGTCGGCTCGGTCGAGGAGCTCGTCCCCGCCGCGAAGGCGTGGATCAAGGCGAACCCCGAGGGCGGCGTCCAGCCGTGGGACGTCAAGGGCTACAAGATCCCCGGCGGCACCCCCTCGAACCCGAGCTTCGCGGCCAACCTGCCGGCGTTCCCGGCGAACCTGCGCAAGCAGATCAAGGGCGCGAACATGCCGGCGCCGCGGGCGATCCTGGCCGCCGCGATCGAGGGCGCGCAGGTCGACTTCGACACCGCGCTCCAGATCGAGACGCGCTACTTCATCCACCTCGCCACCGGCCAGGTCTCGAAGAACATGACGAAGGCGTTCTTCTTCGACCTGCAGACCATCAACTCCGGCGGCTCGCGCCCGGACGGCTTCGAGAAGTACACGGCCAAGAAGGTCGGCGTGCTCGGCGCCGGGATGATGGGTGCGGCGATCGCGTACGTGTCCGCGAAGGCGGGCATCGACGTCGTCCTCAAGGACGTCTCGCAGGAGGCGGCCGAGAAGGGCAAGGGCTACGCGGTCAAGCTCGAGGAGAAGGCCCTCTCGCGCGGCAAGACCACGCAGGAGAAGTCGGACGCGCTGCTGGCGAAGATCAAGCCGACCGGTGACCCGGCCGACTTCGCGGGCGTCGACTTCGTCATCGAGGCCGTGTTCGAGAGCGTCGAGCTGAAGCACAAGGTGTTCGGCGAGATCGAAAGCGTCGTCAACGCCGACGCGGTGCTGGGTTCCAACACCTCGACGCTGCCGATCACCACCCTCGCCGAGGGCGTGCAGCGGACCGAGGACTTCATCGGGATCCACTTCTTCTCGCCGGTGGACAAGATGCCGCTGGTCGAGATCATCTGCGGCGAGAAGACGTCCCCGGCGACGCTGGCGAAGGTCTTCGACTACACGCTGCAGATCAAGAAGACCCCGATCGTCGTCAACGACAGCCGCGGCTTCTTCACCTCGCGCGTGATCGGCACGTTCATCAACGAGGCCGTCGCCGCGCTGGGCGAGGGCGTCGAGCCGGCGTCGATCGAGCAGGCCGGCGCGCAGGCGGGCTACCCGGCGCCGCCGCTGCAGCTGATGGACGAGCTGACGCTGACCCTGCCGCGCAAGATCCGCAAGGAGACCCGCGAGGCGATCGAGGCGGCCGGTGGCACGTGGAAGGCGCACGCGTCCGAGGCCGTGATCGACCGGATGGTCGAGGAGTTCGACCGCAAGGGCCGGTCGACGGGCGCGGGCTTCTACTCGTATGGAGAAGACGGCAAGCGGACCGGTCTGTGGCCGGGCCTGCGCGACGCGTTCAAGTCCGGCTCGGCCGAGGTGCCGTTCGAGGACCTCAAGGAGCGGATGCTCTTCGCCGAGGCGCTCGAGACGGTGAAGTGCTTCGACGAAGGCGTGCTGACGTCGGTGGCGGACGCCAACATCGGCTCGATCTTCGGCATCGGATTCCCGGCTTGGACCGGTGGTGTCATCCAGTACATCAACCAGTACGAGGGTGGCCTGCAGGGGTTCGTGGACCGTGCGCGGGAGTTGGCCGCCCGGTACGGCGACCACTTCGAGCCGCCGGCTTCGCTCGTTGAGAAGGCCGCCAAGGGCGAGATCTACGAATAAGCAGTGACGCTGAAGGCCGCCACCGGGACTCCGGTGGCGGCCTTCGACGTGTCCGCCAGGTTGTCCGCTTCCGTTCGCCCATCGGCCACCGAACGCGGGTTAATCTCCGCCCATGCGCCGTTCCCTCACGGTGGCGCTCGCCGCCGCCTTGCTCGCCTCGTCGCTGACAACGATGTCAGCCGCCGCCGGCTTGAGCCCTGCCGACTTCGTCGATCCGCTCGTCGGCTCCGCCGGGGACGGCAACACCCATCCCGGTGCCACCGCGCCCTTCGGCATGCTCGCCTGGAGCCCCACCAGCACCCGCGGGGACCAGACGTCCACCGGTGCCGCCAACGGCTACCAGTACGACGTCACCCGGCTTCGCGGCTTCAGCCTCACCCACGTCAACGGCGCCGGCTGCAACCCCGGCGCCGCCGGGGACGTGCCGATCCTGCCGTTCGCCGGTGACGTCACCTCGTCGCCGACCGCCGACACCGCCGACGCCGTCTACGCGAGCAACTTCAGCCACGCCGACGAAGCCGCGACGCCCGGCCGCTACCGGCTCGGCCTGCAGAACGGCGTCACCACGGACACGGCCGCGACCGAACGCACCGCGATCACCTCCCTGCGGTACCCCGCGGGCAAGCCCGCGAGCCTGCTCTTCCGGACGTCGAACTCGCTCAACGGCAGCGAAGACGCCGAGACCCACATCGACGCGCAGCACGAAAAGGTCACCGGGTCCGTGCTCACCGGCGCCTTCTGCGGGCGGCGCGCGAACGGCGGCGTCAACAACCGCAAGTCCTACTACCGCCTGTACTTCACCGCGCAGTTCGACCAGCCCCTCACCGGCACCGGGACGTGGAAGGACGCGACGCTCCAGCCCGGCGGCACCGATCAGACCGGCGGCGAGGGCTACGCCACCGGCAAGGACCGCGCCGGACGCGGCTCCGGCGGCTACGTCACCTTCGCGCCCGGCAGCCAGGTCACCATGCGGATCGCGATCTCCTACGTCTCCCTCGAAGGCGCGGAACGCAACCTCCAGGCCGAACAGCCGAAGAAGTCCACTGTGGACAGCATCGCCGGCCGGACGAAGAAGGCCTGGAACACCGAGCTCGACCGCGTGCAGGTGACCGGAGGCACCGCCAACCAGCGGATCACTTTCACCACCGCGCTCTACCACAGCCTGCAGCAGCCCAACCTCGTCAGCGACGTCGACGGCCAGTACCTCGGCATGGACCGGCAGCCGCACCGCGTCGAACGGGGGCAGGACGCTCAGTACTCCAACTTCTCCGGCTGGGACCAGTACCGCGCGCAAGTGCAGTTGCTGGCCCTGACCGAGCCGCGCGTCGCGGGGAACTTCGCGCAATCGCTGTACAACTACGCGAAGCAGAACGACGGCGTCTGGGACCGCTGGGTGCACGTCAACGGCGCGACGCACGTGATGACCGGCGACCCGTCGGCGGCGACGATCGCGACCTTCTACGCGATGGGCGTCCGCAACTTCGACTACCGCGGCGCGTTCGACTCGCTCTACCGGCAGGCGACGGTCCCGCGTCCCGAGGGCCTGCAGGACGGCGGCTGCCCCGGGCAGTGCGTCGGCCAGCGGCCCAACCTCGCGCAGTACCTGAGCTCGCACTACGCGCCGAACGACGTCTGCCACTGCTGGGGCGGTGCCGCCGAGACGCTGGAAGACTCCGTCGCCGACTTCGCCCTCGGCCAGTGGGCTCACCAGCTCGGCCGCACGAAGGAGGCCGCCGAACTCGATGCCCGCGGTGGCTACTGGCGCAACGTCTTCAACCCCGACACCGGCTACACGCAGGCCCGCAACGTCGACGGCAGCTGGGTGACGCCGTTCGACCCGGCGAGCGACCGCGGCTTCGCGCAGGGCAGCGCCGCCGCCTACACCTGGATGGTCCCGCAGGACGTGCCGGGCCTGGCCGACGCCATGGGCGGCAAGGCCACCGCGGTCACCCGGCTCGACGGGTTCTTCCACGACGCCAACGGCAACTGGCAGCTCAAGGGCGGCGGCCCGCTCAAGTACGACCCGACGAACGAGCCCGACATCCACGCGCCCTGGCTGTACAACGAGCTCGGACAGCCGTGGAAGACCCAGGAGACCGTCCGGCAGCTGGTGAACTCCGGCTACGGGACCGGCCCGGCCGGGCTGCCCGGCAACGACGACCTCGGCACGATGTCCGCCTGGTACGTCTTCGCCGCGCTCGGCGTCTACCCGCGCACGCCGGGCACCGGCGAGCTGCTGTTGTCGAGCCCGCTGTTCCCGGGTGCCGTGATCCGGCCGGTGGGTGGCGCACCGATCCGGATCACGACGTCGGGGAGCGGGAAGTACGTCCGGGACGTCCGCCGGGACGGCCGGCCGCAGCGCGACTGGAAGGTCGACGCGTCCTTCCTGCACGGCGGGAGCCTGGACTTCCGCCTGTCCGAGACGCCGACGACCTGGGGGAGTTAAGGCTCCAGCGCGAAGTGCGGGAGCCGGCGGTCCAGCCACCGCGGCAGCCACCAGGCCCTGGCCCCGAGCAGCCGCATGATCGCCGGGACGAGCAGGCAGCGGATCACCAGCGCGTCCAGCAGGACCGCGACCGCCAGGCCGAGGCCGAACTGGGCCAGCATCCGGGACGGGTCCAGCAGGAACGCGCCGAACACCAGCACCATGATCGCGCCGGCCGCGGTGATCACGGCGCCCGTCGAGGCGAGGCCTTCGCGGACCGCCAGCCGCGCGTCGCCGGTTCGCCGCCACTCCTCGTGCATCCGGGACACCAGGAACACCTCGTAGTCCATCGACAGGCCGAAGACGATCGCGAAGATCATCACCGGCACGAACGCCTCGATCGGGCCCGGCTGCGCGCCGAACCAGCCGTCGCCGAACACCAGGGTCATGACGCCGAGGGAGGCGCCGATGCTCAGCAGGTTCAGCAGCGCCGCCTTGAGCGGGATCAGGATCGACCGGAACACCACCATGAGCAGCAACGCCGAGAGCCCGACGACGACCAGCACGAACAGCGGCAGCCGATCGGCGACGGCGCCGGCGAAGTCCGTCGCGGCCGCGACCGAGCCGCCGACGAGGTAGTGACCCGGCAGCGTCGGCAGGACGCCGGCGCGCAGCCGCGTCACCAGCTCGGCGGTCGCTTCGTCCTGCGGTGACGTCGTCGGGAAGACCAGGACGGTCTTGCCCATCGGCGGCAGGACCCGGGCGATGCCCGGGGTGTCCGCGAGTTTCCGCTGCAGCGCGACGGTGTCGCCGTCCTCGGTGACGATCGCGAGCGGGCCGGTGAAGCCCGGGCCGAAGCCCTCGGCCAGCAGGTCGTAGGCCTGCCGTGTGGTGGACCCGGCCGGGTCGGTGCTCGCGTCGGCGAACCCGAGGCGCATCCCCGCGGCCGGACTGGACAGTCCGATGAGGACGGTCAAGCCGATCGCGAGCGGCGCCAGCGGACGCCGCTGGACGCCGTCGGCGAGCCGTCGCCAGGCCTTGCCGTGCTCCTTCCGAAGCGCGTGCCGGCGGATGCCGCGTTCGAGCCGCTTGCCGAACAGTGACAGCAGCGCGGGCAGGAGCGTGACGGACGCGAGCATCGTCATCAGGACGGTGAGCGCGACGGCCAGCGCGACCCCGCGCAGCCCGCCGAGCCCCAGCGCGAGGAGCCCGAGCAGGGCGATGATCACGGTCGTCCCGGCGAACAGCACCGAGCGGCCGGCGGTGTCGAGCGCCCGCCGCGCGGCCGCGTCACGGTCGTGGCCGGCGAGGATTTCGGTGCGGTAGCGGGAAAAGATCAACAGGGCGTAGTCGACGCCGACGCCGAACCCGACCAGCATCATCAGCGGCGAGGTGTAGCTCGCGATGTCGACGAAGTGCGAGACGACCGTGATCACGCCCAGCGTGCTGCCGACGGCGAACACCGCGGTGAGCACCGGCAGCCCGGCCGCGAGCAGGGAGCGGAACAGGAACACGAGGATGACCAGAGCGGCGAGCAGGCCGACACCCTCCGCGGGGCCGCCGCTCCCGGAGATCCGCTTGACCGGGTCCCCGGCGAGCGCGACCTCGACCGGCCCGGCCCGCTTCGCGGTGTCGGCGAACTTCACGATGTCGTCGTAGGGGAGGTCGGTCGACGCCGCGTCGAAGGTGACGGTGGCGTAACCGATCCGTCCGTCGGGCGAGAGCGTCGGCTCGGTCACCGACCGCACGTGCGGCAGGGACCGGACTTCGCCGAGCATGGTGGCGATCGGCGCGCGGTTCGCGGCGAGCCCGCCGTCGGCCTTCAGCACGATCTGCGCGCTCGCGCCCGATTGGGCGGTGCGGTCGAGCAGGTCCACGACCTGCTGGGATTCGGTGCCGGGCAACGAGTTGTCGTCGTGGAACGCGCTGCCGGCCAGCTGCGAGGTGAACGTGACGCCGATGAGGATCAGCGCCCAGAGCGCGACGGCGAGCCAGCGGTGGCGCTGCGCCCAGCCGGCCAGCCGCGCCAGGGCGCCGCCGGGGGTACGGGTGATGGTGTCCATGGTGGACAAGGATTCGCGAGCGGGGCCCTACCGCGCGTCGCGCAGCGGAGGACACTTCGCGTCCTCCCGGCGGTGTCCCTTAAGGCCGTTCCCGTACTCCCGGGGGAGTACGGGTCAGGGTGCCAGCCACCGCGGCGTCACCGCGCCGGACTCGTAGGCGAGGACGACCAGCTGCGCGCGGTCGTGCGTGCCGGTCTTGGTCATGATGCGGCTGACGTGCGTCTTCGCCGTCGCCGGGCTGAGGGTGAGCTCGCGCGCGATGTCGTCGTTCGACAGCCCGGCCGCGACCAGGGACAGCACTTCGCGCTCGCGGTAGGTGAGCCGGTCGAGCGCCGGGGACGGCGCCGGGCGGGTGCCGCGCGCGGCGAACTCGGCGATCAGCCGCCGGGTGATCGACGGCGCCAGCAGCGCGTCGCCGCGGGCGACCACGCGCACCGCGTGGATGAGCTCCTCGGGTTCGGTGTCCTTGACCAGGAACCCGCTCGCGCCCGCCCGCAGCGCGCCGTAGACGTCCTCGTCGAGGTCGAACGTCGTGAGGATGACGACCTTGGTGTGCACGCCCGGGTCTTCGAGGAGGTGCCGGGTGGCGGCGAGGCCGTCGAGCACCGGCATCCGGATGTCCATCAGCACGACGTCGGGGTGGTGTTCGTGCGCGGCCTGCAGTGCCTCGCGGCCGTCCGCGGCCTCGGCCACGACCGTGATGCCGTCTTCTCCGTCCAAAATGGACCGGAAGCCGGCGCGGACGAGCCGCTGGTCGTCGACGAGCAGGACCCGGATCATCGGCCCATCATCGCACCGGCAGCCGGGCCCGCACCCGGTAGCCGCCGTCTTCGCGCGGCGCCGCGGTCAGTTCGCCGCCGAGCGCCCGCGCGCGTTCGGTCATCCCGCGGATGCCGTTGCCCGCCGGGGCCGCGCCGCCGCGTCCGTCGTCGTCGACGGCCACGGTCAGCTCGTCGGGGCCGTAGCCGAGCCGGACGACGACGGTCTTCGCGCCGGCGTGCTTGGCGACGTTCGTCAGTGCCTCCTGGACCACCCGGAACGCCGCGTGCTCGACGTCCGGCGGCAGCTCCCGGGCGACGCCGTCGATCTCGGTGCGCACGGTCAGCCCGGACGCGCCGACGGATTCGGCCAGCTCCGCCACCCGCTGGAGGCTCGGCCCGCCGGCCTGGCGGAGCATGCCGAGCGTCGCGCGCAACTCCTGGAGTGCGGTCTTGCTGGCGTCCTTGATCGCCCCGAGCGCTTCCTCGGCCTGTCCGGGGTCACGGCGGTGCAGCGCGGCGCCGGCCTGGACGTTGATCAGCGCGAGGTGGTGGCCGAGGACGTCGTGCAGTTCGCGGGCGATGCGCAGGCGTTCGTCGGTCGCGCGCGCCCGGGCCTCGGCCTCCTTGGTGCGCTCGGCTTCGGCCCGGTAGTGCGCGACGGCGCCGCCGGCGACCAGGGCGACGAACCAGCCGGTCATCAGGAAGAACGCGAAGTTGTCGACGTGCCGCCCGGTCCGCGAACTGATTTCGCCCACGGTGACACCGGCCATCGCGGCGGCGACGAGCAGCGCGGCCCCGCGGATCCGCCCGGCCGCGGCGGCGTTGTAGAGCGCGTAGGCGAAGGCGAGCAGGACGAGACCGTCGGGATCGGTGAGGGGGTAGTAGAGCGCGCAGCAGCCGAGCGCGAACCCGGCGACGCTCAGGGGGTAGCGGCGCCGGAAGAAGAGCGCGGCGCAGCAGAGGACGGTGAGCACCCACCCGAGCGCGGCGTGGTGGGCGGGCTTGGCGCCGTCGTTGAGGACGGCGAAGAGCGAGCCGACGAGCACCGCGACGACCACCGCGAGCTCGGCTGCGTACCGCCGTAGCCAGGACATACGCCGAGTCTAGGCGGCGGGCGTTGTAACAAAGGGTCTTCGCGCCCCGACTACGCGGCATTGTTTCGTGGCACTGAAGGAGTCTCGGTGAACAAGAAGCTGGCGTGGGTTTTCGCCGCGGGTCTGCTGGTCGCGGGCTGTGGCGCCGGCGCGGTGCCGCCGCAGAACACCGGGCACCTGGGCGTGGTGGATGCTCCGGCGTCGACCTCTTCGACGCCCGCGTATTCCGTTCCGGTCACGACCGAGGCGCCGCCCACGACGTCCGAAGCGCCCAGCGTCACCAGCGTGCCGACGACACCGCAGGCCGTCGCGCCGAAGGCGGCCGTCCCGCAGGCGACGGCCCCGAAACCCCCGGCGCCGAAGACGACCACGCAGGCCGCGCCGAAGCCGGTGGCGCCGAAGACCACCGCGCAAGCCGCGCCCGCCGAATGCGGCGCCGACTACTACCGCAACTCGGACGGCAACTGCGTCCACCGGCCCAGCGACAACCCCGCCCGCGCGACGGCCCTGTGCAAGGACGGCACCTACAGCTACAGCCAGCACCGCTCGGGCACCTGCTCCGGCCACGGAGGCGTCCGAACCTGGTTGTGACGAGAACGCCATCCGGGCGGAAATCCCCCAGTGCGTAGGTACAGTGCATGAAGTTGCATGATGCGTACTAAGTACACACTGGGGGTGTGGTGGTGTCCCGTTCCGCGCCGTCCGGTCGCGCGATCGTCGTGGTGCTCGCCTCGTGCGGGCTCGTCGCGTCGTTCATGCAGACGCTGGTCGTGCCGCTGATCCCGGTCTTCCCGCGGCTGCTGCACGTCCCGGCGGCCGACGCGTCCTGGGTGGTCACCGTGACGCTGCTGGCCGCGTCCGTGATCACCCCGGTCAGCGGGCGGCTCGGCGACCTCTACGGCAAACGGCGGATGATCCTCGTCAGCCTCGGGCTGCTCATCGCCGGTTCCGTGGTCTCCGCGACGACCAGCGCGCTCGCGTTCCAGATCCTCGGCCGCGGGCTGCAGGGCTGCGCGATGGGCGTGATCCCGCTCGGCATCAGCATCATGCGCGACGAACTGCCGCCCGAACGCGTCGGCGGTGCCATCTCGCTGATGAGCGCGACGCTCGGGGTCGGCGGGGCCATCGGCCTGCCGGTCGCGGCCGTGGTCGCCGAGAACGCCGACTGGCACGCGCTCTTCTGGACCGCCGCCGGGCTCGGGCTGGCGTGCGCGCTGCTGATCATGACCGTGGTGCCCGAGTCGTCGGTGCGCACGCCCGCGCCGTTCGACTACTTCGGCGCGTTCGGCCTCGCCGCCGGGCTGCTCTGCCTGCTGCTGCCGGTGGTCAAGGGCGGCACGTGGGGCTGGACCAGCGCGCCGACGCTCGGGCTGGCCGCGGCCGCCGTCGTCATCCTGCTCGCCTGGGGCGCCTACCAGCTGCGCCGCCGCGATCCGCTGGTCGACCTGCGGGTGTCCGCCCGCCGCCCGGTGCTGTTCACGAACTTCGCGTCGATCATGGTCGGCTTCGCGTTGTACGCCATGGCGTTGTCGTTCCCGCAGCTGCTGCAGGCGCCGGCGTCGACCGGCTACGGGCTGGGCCAGACGATGGTCGAGTCCGGTCTGACCCTGGCCCCGAACGGCCTGGTGATGATGCTGCTTTCGCCGGTTTCGGCGCGGCTCATCGCCCGGTTCGGCCCGCGCCCGACGCTGATGAGCGGCGCGCTGGTGATCGCCGCCGGGTACGCGTTCGCGATCGTGCTGATGGACAACGCGCTCGAGCTGATCACGGCGTCGGTGATCATCGGCGCCGGCGTCGGCATCGCGTACGCGGCGATGCCCGCGCTGATCATGGGTTCGGTGCCGGTCACCGAAACGGCGTCGGCGAACGGCCTGAACTCCCTGATGCGCTCGGTCGGCACGGCGATCTCCAGCGCGGTGATGGCGGCGATGCTGGCGCAGCTGACGATCAGCGTCGGCGGGCTGCCGGTGCCGTCGCTGGCCGGCTTCCGCGCGACGTTCGCGGTGGCGGCGGGCGCCGCACTCGCGGGTGCGCTGCTCGCGGCGCTGGTCCCGAAGCGGCGGACCGCGCCGGAGCTCGTCGCCGCCTAGTTCTTGCGCGCCACCAGGGCCAGGCCGCCGCACTCCGCGGGGTCGGGCGGCATCTCCGCGGGGTCGTCCGGGCGCCACTCGGGGATGAACACGATGCCCGGGTCGACGATTTCGAAGCCGTCCACCAGGGCCCGGAGCTCGTCGGCCGAGCGCGGGGTCACCGGGTTCGCGCTCTTCTGGTACATCGCGACGGCGCGGGCCGTGTCGTCGCTCTGCTGCTCGTAGGTGGCGGACGACAGCGCGAGGTAGCTGCCAGGCGCGAGCGCGTCGCGGTAGGCGGCGACCAGCCGGGCCGGGTCGCGCTCGTCCGGGATGAAGTGCACGAACAGCGCCATCACCACCATCACCGGCTGGTCCAGGTCCAGCATCATCTCGGTGATGTCGTGTTCGAGGACGTCGTCGGGGAACTCGGCGTCGGCGTGCACCATGGCCGCGTTCTCGTTGTCCTCCAGCACGATCTCGCTGTGCGCCACGGCGACCGGCTCGTTGTCGACGTAGACGACCCGCGCCTTGGGGTCGATGGACTGGGCCACCTCGTGCACGTGCCCCACGGTCGGCATGCCGGAGCCGATGTCGAGGAACTGCCGGATGCCCTGGTCCATCCCGAACCGGATGGCCCGGCGCAGCCACTGCCGGTTGAGCCGCGCCCGCTCACGCGCGTTCGGCTGCGCGGCCAGCACCTGCTCGGCGAACATCCGGTCGACGGCGTAGTTGAGCTGCCCGCCGAGGATGTAGTCGTACACGCGCGCGGCGTTGGGCTTGTCGAGGTCGATGCCCCGCCGCGCGTACTCGTCTTCGCTCATCCGCCGCTCCCCGGAGTCAGGTGTGACGCGAGAATAGCCGCTCAGTTCCTGCGGGCCACCAGGGCCAGCTGGCTGGCCAGCTCCGGGTGCTCGCCGACCTCGGCGGGGTCGTCCGGCCGCCACTCCGGCGTGAACACGATCCCCGGCGGCAGCACCTCGAAGCCCGCCACCAGGGCACGCAACTCCGCCCGCGACCGCGCGAAGACGTCCGTGACGCTCTTCCGGTACAGCTCCGCCGCGCGGCGGACCTCCTCGCCCTGCCCCTCGAACGTGCCCGACGACAACGCCAGGTAACTGCCCGGCACGAGCGCGTCCCGGTAGGCCGCGATCAAGCCCGCCGGGTTCCGCGTGTCCGGGACGAAGTGGATGAACGCCGCCATGATCAGCATCACCGGCTCGGTGAAGTCCAGCAGCCGCACGGTCGTCGGGTGCTCGAGGACGCCGGCCGGGATCTCCGCGTCCGCCTGGACCATCTCCGCGTTGGCGTTGTCCTGCAGCACGATTTCGCTGTGCGCGACGGCGACCGGCTCGTGGTCGACGTACACCACCCGGGACGCCGGGTCGATCGACTGGGCGACCTCGTGCACGTGCCCGACCGTCGGCATGCCCGAGCCGATGTCGAGGAACTGGCGGATCCCCTGCGAAGCGCCGAAGCGGACCGCGCGGCGCAGCCACCGCCGGTTGAGCAGGGCCAGCTCCCTGGCCTCCGGCCGCACCCGGAGGATCCGCTCGGCGAACTCCCGGTCGATCGCGTAGTTGAGCTTGCCGCCGATCAGGTAGTCGTACACACGCGCCGCGTTCGGCTTGTCGACGTCGATGCCGCGGGGCGCGTGGTCGCCGGGCATCATCGCTCCTTGCGGGCCACCAGCGCGAGGCCGCCCGACTGCTCCGGCGGGTCTTCGAGCGGCCCGTCCGGGCGCCACTCGGGCGTGAACACGATCCCCGGCGGCAGGATTTCGAAGCCCTTCACCAGCGCCCGCAGTTCGTCGGGCGAACGCAGCGTCAGGGGCGTGCCGCTCTTCTCGTACAGCGCAACCGAACGCTGGGACTCTTCGCCCTGGCCCTCCCAGGTGCCCGACGACAGCGCGAGGTGGCTGCCCGGCGCGAGGACGTCGCGGTAGGCGGCGATCAGCCCGGCCGGATCCCGCGCGTCCGGGATGAAGTGCACGAACGCCGCCATGATCACCATCACCGGCTCGCCGAAGTCCAGCAGCGCTTCGGTGACCGGGTGGTCCAGCACCTCGTCGGGGCGCTCGGCGTCGGCCTGGACCATGGCGGCGTTCTCGTTGCCCTCCAGCACGATCTCGCTGTGCGCGACCGCGATCGGCTCGTTGTCGACGTAGACCACCCGCGACTGCGGATCGATCGCCTGGACGACCTCGTGCACGTGGCCGACCGTCGGCATGCCCGAGCCGATGTCGAGGAACTGCCGGATCCCCTGCTCGGCGCCGAAGCGCACGGCGCGGCGCAACCACGCCCGGTTGACCAGCGCCATGTGCTGCGCGTTCGGCAGCACACCCAGGATCCGCTCGGCGAACATCCGATCGACGGCGTAGTTCAGCCGGCCGCCGATCATGTAGTCGTACACGCGTGCGGCGTTCGGCCGTTCGAGGTCGATGCCGCGCTTCGCGTGTTCGTCGTCGCTCATCCGCCGCTCCCGGGGTCGAGGGTGTGCCGGGAGAATAGCCGGGGTCAGAGCAGCGGCGGCACCGCCGCATCGATGAGGTGCGGGCCGGGCTCGGCGAAGGCCCGCTGCAGTTGTTCGGCGAGTTCTTCGGCGGTGGTCGCGCGCGACGCGGGCACGCCCATGCCCTCCGCGATCTTCACGAAGTCCATGTCCGGCCGGGAAAGGTCGAGCAGGTCGTTCGCCTTCGGGCCGCCCGAGGCCGCGCCGACGCGCTGCAGCTCCAGCCGCAGGATCGCGTACGCGCGGTTGTTGAGCAGCACCGTCGTGACGTTCAGGTTCTCCCGCGCCTGCGTCCACAGCGCCGAAATCGTGTACAGCGCACTGCCGTCGGACTGCAGGTTCAGCACCGGCCGGTCCGGCGCCGCGACGGCCGCCCCGGTCGCCACCGGCATGCCGTAGCCGATCGCGCCGCCGGTCAGCGTCAGGACGTCGTGGCGCGGCGCCCCGGCCGTCGCCGTCGGCAGCAGCAGGCCGGACGTGTTGGCCTCGTCGGCGATGATCGCGTCGTCCGGCAGCAGCGCCCCGATCACCTCGACCCAGTTCTGCGGGGTCAGCGGCCCGCTGGGCAGCGCCGGCCGGGACGCCTCCGCCAGCACGGGCTCGGTGTCCGCGGCGACCAGCTCGGCGACCTCGGTCAGCGCGCGGGTGACGTCCTGCCCGACCGACGCCAGCGTGTGCACCCGGGCGCCTTCGGGGACCAGATCGCTCGCCTTGCCCGGGTAAGCGAAGAACGACACCGGTGCCTTCGTACCCGCGACGATGACGTGCTTGATCCCGTCGAGCTGGTAGGCGACCTGCTCGGCGAGGTAGCCGAGCCGCTCGATCGACGGCAGCCCGGCGCCGCGCTCCAGGCGCGCCGGGAACGTCTCGACGAACACCTTGGCGCCGGTCGCGGCACCGATGCGGCTCGCCGCCCGCAGGCCTTCTTCGCGGCACGCGCCGCCGCCGATGAGCAGCGCGACCGGCTCGCCGGTGCCGAACACCGCGGCGATGTCCTTGACGGTCGTGGCGTCGACGGCCTGCGGTACGCGCGGCGGGATCGGCGCGCAGGTCTCGCCGCCCTCGCCCCACGACGCGTCGGCGGGCAGGATCAGCGTGGCGACGCGGCCGGGCGCGTCCTGCGCGGCGGCGACCGCGGCGGCGGCGTCCGCCCCGACGTCCTTGGTGTGCTCCGAGCGGCGCACCCAGCCTTCCAGCGAGCCCGCGACGGCCTCGATGTCCGACTCCAGCGGCGCGTCGTACTGCTTGTGGTAGGTCGCGTGGTCGCCGACGACGTTGATGATCGGCGTGTTCGCGCGGCGCGCGTTGTGCAGGTTCGCCAGGCCGTTGCCCAGGCCGGGGCCGAGGTGCAGCAGCGTCGCGGCGGGCTTGTCCGCGATCCGCGCGTACCCGTCGGCCGCACCGGTGACGACGCCTTCGAACAGCGCGAGCACGCCCCGCATTTCCGGGACGGTGTCGAGCGCGGCGACGAAGTGCATCTCCGACGTGCCGGGGTTGGCGAAACACACCTCGACACCGGCGTCGACCAGCGTGCGGATCAGGGATTGGGCGCCGTTCTGTTCACTCATGCCGTTCCTTCGGGGAAGAGAACGCCGGGGTTGAGGATCCCGGCGGGGTCGAAGCTCTGCTTGATCCGGCGCATCAGCTCGATCTTCGCCGGGTCTTCGAGTTCCTGGTGGTAGTGCGCCTTGGTGCGGCCGAGGCCGTGCTCGCCGGAGATCGCGCCGCCGAGTTCCATGGCGTACGCGAAGATGCCGGTGAGCAGCTGCTTCCGCTTGGCGTCGTCCTTGCAGAAGATGCCGAGGTGGACGTTGCCGTCACCGGCGTGCCCGCAGCCCAGCGCGCCGCCACCCGCGGCCATCGCCAGCTCCCGCGCCTTCGCGATGAACTGCGGCATCGCGGTCCGGGGGACCACGACGTCGATCACGTCGTCGGCGCCGACCGCCTTCGCGGTCCAGAAAGCCTTTTCCCGGGCTTCGATGAGCTTGCGGGCGGCGTTGCCTTCGAGGACGTAGACGTCGGTGGCGCCCAGCTCGCCGAGCAGTTCGCCGACGGTTTCGACGTCCTCCTCCAGCCGGCCGGTCTCGCGGTTTTCCAGCGCCACCACGAGGTACGCCTCGCTGGTCTCGCGGATCTCGTCCGGCACGCCCAGTTCGAGCTTCTCGTTGTAGACGATCGCGGCCATCGTCAGGTTGTCGATGTACTCGAGGATGTGCGGCGCGAGCCCGCTGGAAAGGATCTCCGGCACGGCGGCCATCACCTGGCCGAAGTCGCCGAAGGGGGCGAGCACCGTGGCGCCGTGGGCCAGCCGCGGGTACAGCTTGACGGTGATTTCGGTGGCCAGCGCGAGGGTGCCCTCGGAGCCGATGATCAGCTGCGTGAGGTCGTAGCCGGTGGAGATCTTCGACGTCTTGCCGCCGGTCCGGATGATCTCGCCGGTCGGCAGCACGGCCTGCAGGCCGAGCACGTTGTTGCGGGTGACGCCGTACTTGACCGCGCGCATCCCGCCGGCGTTGGTCCCGACGTTCCCGCCGACGCTCGCGCTCAGCTCACCGGGGTAGACGGTGTAGCCGAGCCCGGCTTCGGCGGTCTTGGCGTCGAGTTCGGCGAGCGTCACGCCGGGCTGGACGACGGCGACGTGGTTCCCGGTGTCGACTTCGAGGACGGTGTTCATGCGCTCGAAGGAGATCAGCAGCCCGTCCGCCACCGGCCGGGCCGCCCCGGACAGCCCGCTGCCGGAGCCGCGGGCGGTCACGGGGACGTTGTGCTCCGAAGCGGTCTTCAGCAGCTCCGCGACTTCTTCGGCCGTCGCCGGCTTCGCGACGTACGCGGGCTTCTGCGGCTCCGCCGTCAGCGCTTCGTCGTGCGCGTAGTCCTCCGAGATCGCCTCGCCCGTGAGCAGGTTTCCGTCCCCGACGATCTCGGCCAGGCGTGCCGCCACGTCGCCCATCGGCAGTTTCTCCTCCGCGCAGTCGCTGTGGTTACCGCAGCGTAGTACGTACCGGCGGTACGCCGCCATGAAGGATTTTCACGTTTCTGCGCGGAGGAGATCCGGTGGTCAGTCCGCCGTGGTCAAGGCGTCTTGGAGCAGCGCCAGCGCCTGCCGGGCGACGACGTTGAACAGGCCCATGGTCGTGTCCGGCCGGGCGAAGAGGACCAGCAGGACGGCGCCCTGCACGGGAAAGACGCAGACGTGCCCGAGCGAGCCCTGGAACATCGCTCCCCGTGCCTCGCCCAGGCCGGCCTGGTCGATGAACCGCGCGGCGAGCCCGACCGCGGCGGCCGCCATGGCCGCCACGCTGTCGTCTTCGATCTCCTGCGTGTCGCTGGCCAGCAGCAGGCCGTCGCGGCTCGCCAGCAGGAGCCCGGTGATGTTGGCCCGGTCGACCTTGTCGCGGATCTCCGCCAGCGCCTTGGCCACGGCCGCGGCCTCGGGGTGGGACGGCGGGACCTGCTGTGGCGGCGGGAAAGTGTGGGCTGCGCCTTGCCTGCGCGTCGGCAGGGGGATCGGGGTGCCGGGTACCTCGGCGGGCATCCCCGTCACACGACCAGCTCGGCTTCGATGTTCTTCAGGTAGTGCCGGGCCAGTGCGAGGTTGGCCCGTTCCCGGTCCAGGACGAGGTACAGGAACAGCGCGGAGTCGACCTTGGCCGGCCGCAGCAGGCGGATCAGGTGGTACTGGCGGCCCAGGGTGATGAGGATGTCCTCGATCTCGTCGTTGAGCCGGAGGGCGGCGATCACCCGCAGCTTGGAGCGGACGACCTCGGTGTTGCCCGCGGCCGCGGTGTCCAGGTCCAGCCAGTCGCCGCCACCCAGTGTTCCGAGCGCCATCCCGCTTTCGTAGTCGACCAGGGCGGCTCCCACCGCGCCGGAGATGGAAAGGGCTTCCTTCAACGCCGTTTCGATGTTCATGTGGCTCGTCTTCTCCTTGGTCCCGACGCCGCGACGTGCCGACCCCAGTGGTCAGGTCCGATCACCCTAGGGTCGCTTGATCTGTCCGGATATCCCCGAACGGCGTAATCGGACTGCTCTGTTCGCGCTATCAGGTCACGCAACGTAGAAGCCGTGGATTTAGCTCAGACTAAATCTCTGGTGGGTGACGGCGCTGGCGGCGAAGCTTCCGGCATGACCTCGACGTACACCTTCGAAGACGGCCTTTCCGTGCACCGCTTGGGTTTCGGGGCGATGCGGCTGACCGAGTGGGACCACGTGAAGGACGGCGCCCAGTCCGTCGCGCGCCGCGCGGCCGAGCTCGGCGTGACGTTCTTCGACACCGCCGACGCCTACGACCTGGGCCTGAACGAAGAGCTGCTCGCCGATGCGCTCCACCCCTACCCCGGGCTGCTCATCGCGACGAAGTGCGGCCACGCGCGCCCGAGCCGCGGCGAGTGGGTGCCGCTCGGCCGGCCCGAATACCTCCGCCAGCAGGCGGAACTTTCGTTGCGGCGCCTGCGCGTCGACCGCCTCGACCTGCTGCAGCTGCACCGGCTCGACCCGCAGGTGCCGCTCGCCGACCAGATCGGCGCGCTCGCCCGGCTGCGGGACGAGGGCAAGGTCGCCCGGATCGGGTTGTCCGAGGTCAGCGTCGCGCAGCTGGCCGAAGCGCGAGCCATCGCCCCGATCGCGAGCGTCCAGAACCGCTACAACTTGACCGATCGCGCGTCCGGCGACGTGCTCGGCTATTGCGAACGCGAGGGCATCGCGTTCGTCCCGTGGCTCCCGATCGCCCGCGGTGACCACGCCACGGCGGGCGGGGTGCTCGCCAAGGTCGCGGCCGGCCTCGGCGCGACGCCCGCGCAGGTGTCCCTCGCCTGGCTGCTGCACCGGTCACCGGTCGTGATCCCGATCCCGGGGACGTCGTCGATCCCGCACCTGGAGGAAAACTGCGCCGCCGCGGACGTCACGCTCTCCGACAATGATTTCGCGCAGCTGACCGCGCTGGGCTGACCGCGGCCCGGCCGCGGGGAATCCGCGGCCGGGCCCGTGGTCAGGCGCTGTTTCAGGCGCGCGCGAACGAGAGCGTCTCGCCCTCGACACCGCGGAGCCACAGGTCCTGCGCGGCCGCCGCCATCTCGGCCAGGCCCTCCTCGATCGTGGCGAACACGTTGCCGGGCACCCAGCCCGCGTCGCCGTTGATCAGCAGGTTGTTGCGGCCGTAGAAGATCGCCAGGTCGGTCGCGCCCTGGTCGCTGTGCGCCTCACTGTCCTCGTCGTAGCCGTACGCCGGGTTGCCGATTTCCCAGGCCTCGAAACCGAAGTAGACGACGTCGCCGGGGATCGGCGTGATCGTCGGGTTCTCCCGGCCCGGCTTGGGTTCCGCGAACGGCGGCACCAGCGTGTAGACCTCGTTGCGCGCGTACTTCGCGTGGTAGGCGGAACCGCTCTGCGGCAACGCGTCCCAGACCGCTTTGCAGGTCCGCGGTGCTTCGTCGTCCAGCAGCCGGGCGCGGCAGGAGACGCCGCGCTTGTCGAGGGTGATCGTGATGTACCGGGCCACGCTCAGCTCCCCGTGACCGAGGCGACGACGTCGCCCCAGATCCGCAGCGCGTCGTCGACCTGCTCGGCGGTGACGACCAGCGGCGGCACCATCCGGACGACGTTCATGTACGGCCCGCAGGTGAGCAGCAGCAGACCGCTCTTCGCCGCCGCCTGCTGGGCGGCCTGCGCGGTGGCCGTGTCGGGCTCGCCGTCGGCGGTGCTGAACTCCGAGCCGACCAGCAGCCCGAGCCCGCGCACCTCGCCGATCGACGGCGTCTTGTCCGCGATCACCCGCGCACCTTCGAGCAGCTGGCGGCCGCGCTCGGCGGCGTTCCCGACGAGGTTCTCCTGCTGGATGACCTCGAGCGTCGCGATCGCCGCGGCGCACGAAACCGCGTTGCCACCGTACGTCCCGCCCTGCGACCCCGGGTACGCCTTCGCCATCAACTCCTGCGAAGCGGCGATGCCGGACAAGGGGAAGCCGCTGGCCAGGCCCTTCGCGATGAGGACGACGTCGGGGGAGACGTCGAAGTGGTCGTGGCCCCAGAACTTCCCGGTGCGGCCGAAGCCGGTCTGGATCTCGTCGACGACGAGCAGGATGCCGTGCCGGTCGGCGCGCTCGCGCAGCCCGGCCAGGAACTCGGTGTTCGCCGGGACGTACCCGCCCTCGCCCAGCACGGGTTCGACGAAGAACGCGGCGGTCTCGTTCGGCGCGCAGACGGTCTGGAACAGGTAGTCCAGCTCGCGCAGGGCGAACTTCGTCGCCGTCCGCTCGTCCCAGCCGTAGTGGTAGGCGTACGGGAACGGCGCGACGTGCACCCCGGCCATCAGCGGGCCGATGCCGGCGCTGAACCGCGTCCCGGACGTCGTCATGGACGCGGCGGCGACCGTCCGGCCGTGGAAGCCGCCCTGGAAGACGATGACGTTCGGGCGCTTGGTCGCCTGCCGCGAAAGCCGCAACGCCGCTTCGACGGCTTCACTGCCCGAGTTCGCGTAGAAGAGCGAGTCGAGCCCGCTCGGCAGGACCTCGCCGAGGCGTTCGGTCAGCTCGAGGAGCGGCTTGTGCATGACCGTCGTGTACTGGCCGTGGACGAGCTTGCCGATCTGCTCCTGCGCGGCCCGCACGACGTGGGGGTGGCAGTGCCCGGTGCTCGTGACGCCGATGCCGGCGGTGAAGTCGAGGTGGCGTTTGCCCTCGACGTCGTAGAGGTAAACCCCTTCACCGTGGTCGACCACGACGGGCGTTGCCTGCTTGAGCAGCGGAGAGAGCTGGGCCACAGCGTGCTCCTCGGTCGGTCCGATCTGGTTGTCGATTGTTGACAATATCCATAGCATGGCTTTCGGGACAACACGTGAGGAGCAAGTCGGGATGAGCGCGAGCACCGAGTCCGGCGTCGTCGAGGCGGTCGGCAAGGAACTGTTCATCGGCGGCAAGTGGGTCGCCGCCCAGGACGGCAAGACCTTCCCGGTGGTCGACCCGGCCACCGGCAACGAGCTTTGTCACGTCGCCGACGCCTCGCCGTCGGACGGCGTCGCGGCGCTGGACGCCGCCGTCGCGGCGCAGGCCGATTTCGCGAAGATGGCCCCCCGTGAGCGCGGCGAGATCCTGCGCCGCGCCTTCGAGCTGCTGATGCGGCGCCAGGAGGAACTGGCGCTGCTGATGACCCTGGAGATGGGCAAGCCGATCGCCGAGTCGAAGGGCGAGATCGCCTACGCCGCGGAGTTCTTCCGCTGGTTCGCCGAGGAGGCCGTCCGCATCGACGGCGGCTACGCGACCGCCCCCAACGGCGCCGGCCGGTTCCTGATCACCAAGCAGCCGGTCGGGCCGGCGCTGCTGATCACGCCGTGGAACTTCCCGATGGCGATGGGCACCCGCAAGATCGGCCCGGCGATCGCCGCCGGCTGCACGTCGGTGATCAAGCCCGCCGCCCAGACGCCGCTGTCGATGCTCGCGCTGGCCGGCATCCTCGCCGAGGCGGGCCTGCCCGAGGGCGTGCTCAACGTCGTCACGACCAGCGACTCCGGCGGCGTGATGGAGCCGCTGATCCGCGACGGCCGCGCCCGCAAGCTCTCCTTCACCGGCTCCACCGGGGTCGGCCGCAAGCTCCTGGAACAGTGCGCCGACAAGGTCCTGCGCACGTCGATGGAGCTGGGCGGCAACGCCCCCTTCCTGGTCTTCGAGGACGCGGACATGGACGCCGCCATCGACGGCGCCATGCAGGCGAAGATGCGCAACATCGGCGAGGCCTGCACCGCGGCGAACCGGTTCTACGTGCAGCGCGGCGTCGTCGACGAGTTCGCGCGGCGGCTGACCGAGCGCATGCGGGCGCTGCCGATGGGCCGCGGCACCGAGAAGGACGTCGTGGTCGGCCCGCTGATCGACGAGAAGGCCGTCGAGAAGGTGACCGAACTGGTCAAGGACGCCACCGACCGCGGCGCTCGGATCCTCACCGGCGGGTCCGCCGTCGACGGGCCGGGCCACTTCTACCCGGCCACCGTGCTCGCCGACGTCCCGCAGGAAGCGCGGCTGACGCACGAAGAGATCTTCGGGCCGGTCGCCCCGATCACGGCGTTCGACACCGAGGAAGAGGCCATCGCGAAGGCGAACGACACCGAGTTCGGGCTCGTTTCCTACCTCTTCACCAGCGACCTCAATCGCGCGCTGCGGGTTTCGGAAGCGCTCGAAGCCGGGATGATCGGGCTCAACCAGGGCATCGTGTCGAACCCGGCGGCGCCGTTCGGCGGGATCAAGCAGTCCGGGCTCGGCCGCGAAGGCGGCTCGGTCGGCATCGAGGAGTTCCTGGAGATCAAGTACATCGCGGTGGCCCTGTGAGCGTGTACCGCCTGGCGAGCATCCCCGGCGACGGGATCGGCGTGGACGTCACGGTCGAGGCCCGCAAGGTCCTCGACCGGGCGGCCGCTTTGTTCGATTTTTCGCTGGAGTGGACCGAGTTCGACTGGAGCTGCGAGCGGTACGCGCGGCTCGGGTCGATGATGCCGGACGACGGGGTTTCGCGGCTCTCGGCGTTCGACGGGATCCTGCTCGGCGCGGTCGGCTTCCCCGGCGTCCCGGACCACGTTTCCCTGTGGGGCCTGCTGATCCCGCTGCGGCGGGCGTTCCAGCAGTACGTCAACCTGCGCCCGGTGCGGCTGCTGCCGGGCACGACGTCCGTGCTGGCCGGGCGGAAGGCCGAGGAGCTGGAGCTCGTCATCGTCCGCGAGAACTCCGAAGGGGAGTACTCGGCGATCGGCGGGCGGCACAACGCCGGCCGGCCGGACGAATTCGTGCTGCAGGAGTCGGTTTTCACGCGTGTCGGCGTCACCCGGATCATCCGGTACGCGTTCGAGCTGGCCCGGACGCGGTCTTCCCGCGTCTGCTCGGCGACGAAGTCCAACGGCCTGATCCACTCGATGCCGTTCTGGGACGAGATCTTCGCCGAGGTCGCGGCCGAGTTCCCCGATGTCCACAGTGAACAGATGCACGTGGATGCCCTGGCGGCGCGGATGGTGCAGGCGCCGGACCGGCTCGACATCGTGGTGGCGTCGAACCTCTTCGGCGACATCCTCAGCGACCTCGCCGCCGCGATCACCGGCGGGCTGGGCATGGCACCGTCCGGCAACATCAGCCCATCGGGTGAATTCCCGTCGATGTTCGAGGCGGTCCACGGGAGCGCTCCGGACATCGCGGGGCAAGGGATCGCCAACCCCGTCGCCCAGATCCTGGCGGCCGCGATGCTGGTCGAACACCTGGGCGAAACCGTTGCGGCGCAAGCGATCCGCACCGCGGTGGACCGGGTGCTCGACGAGGGCCGGGTGCGCACGCCCGACCTCGGCGGCACGGATACCACAGAACGGCTCGGCACGGCGGTGGCCGAAGCGCTGGGCTGAGTTTTTGTCGGTGCCCTCCGGCACGGTGGTTCCCGAGCCCACCGAGGGGGAGGAGACACCGATGTGCTTCGAGTGCGAGAACCGGGACAGATCCGGTTACCTGGAGCGGCTTCGCGGCGGCGTGGCCGACCGGGGCTGGCTGGTGCAGGGAGTGGAGGGAGCCGGGCCGTACCCGCCGTGGGCGTACACGATCGGCCTGAGCGGGTACGGCTTGCCGGAGCTGGTCGTGACCGGCCTCCCGCCCCTCGCGGCCGGCGGCCTGCTGAACAACCTGGCCGCCCAAGTCCTGCGCGGCTCACCACCGACGGCGGGCGAACGCATCCCGCTGCCCGACGGCCCTCTGGTCGAGGTCGTCGAGCTCACGGAGCCGTCGGTGCACCTGGTGTTCGCGGCAGCGCTGTACGGCCCGGAAATCCGCGCGCTGCAACTGGTCCACGCGGACGCCCAGGGCCGCTTCCCCTGGTCCCCCGACTACCGCGACGGCCGCGCCGGCCAGCCAGTCCTAGGACCCCGCCATGCCCACTAACCCCACCCCCGAGACCCCCGCCCAGCCACGCGAGATGCCCGCCGAATCACGCGAGCCGTCCGCCCAGGTACGCGAGCCGTCCGTCCAGGTACGCGAGCCGTCCGTCCAGGTACGCGAGCCGACCGCCCAGGTACGCGAGTCGACCCTTCAATCACGCGAGTCGACCCTTCAATCACGCGTGTCGACTGTCCAATCACGCGTTTCCCGGTACCGGCGGAGCTTCCCCGTCCGTCAGGCTCGTGCCCGGCGCAAGCCGCTGCACCGCGTCCTCCATGTGGGCCTCCAGCAGCGCCAGCGCCGTCTCCTCGTCGCCGTCGCGCAGGGCCTGGATGAGCTTCGTGTGCTCGTCCACGCGCTCCTCGACCCGCTGGTACGTGCTCTGCAACGCCGTCAGGCACATCCGCGTCTCGATCAGCAGCGTCCGGGCCATCCGCACGAGCCGCTTGCTGCCGGAGGCGTTGATCAGAGCCTCGTGGAACTTGAGGTCCGCGGTGGAGAGGGCGGTGGGGTCGTCCTCGCTCGCCGCGGTCGCCATCTCGGTGACGGTCTGCTCGAGCACGTCCGCGATCCGGTCGCGGTCGCCGCCGCGCAGGGCGCGCAGCATGGCGGCTCGCTCGATCGCGGACCGGGCGGCGTAGATGTCGTAGACGTCGCCCGGCTCGAGGTCGATCACGAACAGCCCGCGATGCCGTTCACTGCGCAGCAGCCCTTCGGACACCAGGTGCTGCATGGCTTCCCGGAGCGGCCCCCGTGACACCTGGAACCGCGCGGCCAGCTCGCTCTCGCCGAGCTGGGTCCCGGGCGGGAGGGCGCCCGTCATGATCGCGTCACGCAGCTGGCGCGCGATGACGGCGGCCGTCGACTCGCGGCTCACCGGTTCGATCTCGGGCAGCATGCCCGGCGGCAGGGCCATGTCAGGCGCTCCCGTGCGGCAGGTGCCGGAAGAGCGCGCCGAGCGAGCGGACGAGCCGGTGCCGGCCGGTCAGGCGCAGGCCCTCCCAGACCGTGACCTGGTTGGCGGTCAGCACGGGCTTGCCGAGCGCGGCCTCCACCGCGTTGATCTCGGCGAGGGTGCGCATGGCGGTGTCCGGCACGAGCACCGCGTCGGCGTCCGGGTGGTCGTGGCTCACGGCGAGCGCGAGGACGGCTTCCGGGCTCAGCGCGCCGACCTCGGCCGCCGTGACGATGTCCGCGCTGGCCATCGAGACGACCTCGATGCCGCCGGCCTTGAGGAAGTCGACGAACAGCCGGGCGATGTCGTCCGGGTAGCTGGCGGCGACGGCGACCCGCTTGACGTCCAGGGCGCGCGCGGCGTGCACGAACGCGAAGGAGGTGCTGGAGGCCGGGACACCGGCGACGGCGGCGAGGCGGTCGGCCTGGTCGCGGGCGCCCTCCCAGCCGTAGACGAAGCTGCCGCTGGTGCATGCCCAGATGACCGCGTCGGGCTCGTGCTTGGCGAGGAGGGCGGCGCCGTCGGCGAGGCGGGCCTCGCTGCCGAGGTCGAGCAGCTCGGCCACCGCGTGCTTGTCGGTGCCGTAGATGTGCTCGACCGCCAGCCGGATGTCGCCCTCGTCGACGGCCATGCCGCCGAGCAGCTGCTCGGCCAGCGGGTAGTCGTCTTCGGCCGCGTGGTCGGGGTAGATGAAACCGATGGTGGTCACGGAACCTCCGGAGGGGACGCAAATTGTCGACAATCCTAGAGGGAAGGTCAAGGAAAACCGTCACGACACGTCACGGAGCCACCTCCCGGGTCCGACGATGGGGAGGTGCATCCGGCGCAGGCACGCCCACATCGTCAGCTGGTTGGCGGTGAGCACCGGTTTGCCGAGCGCGGCTTCCAGGGGCTCGATCAGGTCATAAGTGGGGAGGTTGGTGCAGCTGACGAAGATCGCTTCGGCGTCGCCGTGGTCGGCGGCGAGGATGCGCTCGGCGATGGTCCGGTAGCTGACCTTCCAGATGCCGCCGCCCAGGCCGAGGTGGTCGCTGGCGACGGTCGCGACGTCCAGCTCGGCGAGGAAGCCGTGCAGGGCGGCGGTCAGGTCGGCGTCGTAGGGGGTGAGCACGGAGACGCGGTGGAGGTCGAGCTGGTGCAGCACTTCGGCCAGCGCGCCCGAGGTGGTGACGGCGTCCGGCGCGCCGGCGTCGCAGATCGCCTTGGTCAGCGAGCGCTCGTAGTCGACGCCGTTGACGAAGCTGCCCGACGTGCAGAGGTAGGCGACGACCTCGGGCTCGACGTGCAGCACGTCGCGGGTCGCGCTGGCCAGGTGGTGGCTGTCGCTGACCAGGCGGGCCATCTCCATGCTGACCGGCACCGGCTCGTACGGCGTGCGGGCGAGGTGGAGGGACACCTCCATCGGCACCCAGCGCCAGAGCTCGCGCTCCAGCGCGAGGTCGAAGGGGGCGATGACGCCGATGCCGCGTTGCGCCAGCGGGCCGTCGAACGCCAGGAAGTCGAAATCCAAGGCTCAGCCTCCGGAATACGTCCGTACTTGACACGTCCGGTGCTCCGGGGGTCGTTCCTCGGATTGTTGACAATCATACGAGTGACTTTTACCGTGTCAACGTGATCGCCTCGGAACACCGGGAAGCTCCCGTCCTGGCCGTGCTCTGCGGCGAGTCCCGCCCACCGGACATGCGTGCTGTCGAATCCGGGGCGGTCGTGCGTTACACGGACGCCGCGGGCCTTGCCGAAGCGTTGTCCGGAGCGGACGCCCTCTTCGTCTACGACTTCCTCTCCACGGCCGTGCCCGGCGCGTGGCACGCGGCCGACCGGCTGCGCTGGCTGCACATCGCCAGCGCGGGGGTCGACCCCGTGCTGTTCCCCGGGCTGCGGGAGAGCGACGTGGTCCTGACGAACTCGCGGGGCGTCTTCGACGACGCCATCGCGGAGTACGTGCTGGGCGTCGTGCTCGCCTTCGCGAAGGACTTCGCGCGCTCGCACGACCTGCAGCGCGAGGGCCGCTGGCTGCACCGCGAGAGTGAGCGGATCGCCGGGCGGGAGGTGGTGGTCGTCGGCACCGGGCCGATCGGCCGGGCCATCGCGCGGCTGCTGCGCGCGGCCGGGATGCGGGTGAGCGGCGCCGGGCGCCGTGAGCGCATCGGCGACCCCGACTTCGGCGTGGTGCACGAGTCCGCGCGGCTCACCGAAATCCTGCCGCACGCCGACTACGTCGTCGCGGTCGCGCCGCTGACCGAGCACACGAAGGGCATGTTCGACGCGCGCGCGTTCGCCGCGATGAAGCCGTCGGCGCGGTTCGTCAACGTGGGCCGGGGCGAGCTCGTGGTGACGTCGGATCTCGTAAGAGCGCTCGAAAGCAAGACCATCGACGGGGCCGCGCTCGACGTCTTCGACACCGAGCCGCTGCCGGCCGAAAGCCCGCTGTGGACGCTGCCGGACGTGCTGATCTCGCCGCACATGTCCGGGGACTTCGTCGGCTGGCGCAACGCGCTGGTCGAGGTGTTCACCGAAAACTTCCGCCGGTGGCGCGCTGGGGAGCCGCTGCGCAATGTCGTCGACAAGACGCTCGGCTACGTGCCGTCGGGGAACCAGGGAGCCGGATGAACGACAGGATGCTGACCGCCAGCGAGCTCGTCGCCGCCTACGCGACCGGTGAGCTTTCACCGGTCGAGGCGACGCAGAACGCCCTGCAGGCCATCGAAGCCCGGGACGGCGAGTGCAACGCGTTCTGCCTCGTCGACGCCGATCGCGCGCTGGAGCAGGCGAAGGCGTCCGAGGTCCGCTGGCGGGACGGTAACCCGATCGGGTGGCTCGACGGCGTGCCGTCGTCGATCAAGGACATGTTCCTCACCCAGGGCTGGCCGACCGTCCGGGGCTCGAAGAGCATCGACCCGGACCAGCCGTGGGACGTCGACAGCCCGGTCGCCGCGCGGATGCGTGAGGCCGGCCTGGTGCTGCTGGGCAAGACGACCACGCCCGAGATCGGGTGGAAGGGCGTCACCGACAGCTCGCTGTACGGCATCACGCGCAACCCGGCCGACCCGTCGAAGACGGCGGGCGGGTCGAGCGGCGGCAGCGCCGCGGCCGTCGCGGCCGGGATGGGCGAGCTGTCGGTCGGCACGGACGGCGGTGGCTCGGTGCGGATCCCGGCGTCGTTCTGCGGCATCGTCGGGCTGAAGCCGACCCACGGCCGGATCCCGCTCTACCCGGCGAGCCCGTTCGGCCCGCTCTCGCACGCCGGCCCGATGGCGCGGTCGGTGGACGACACCGCACTGCTGCTGGACGTCCTGTCGCTGCCCGACCCCCGCGACCCGGCCGCGCTGGCGCCGCCGGTGGGGTCGTTCCGGGAGGCCGTCCGGCGCGATGTGCGCGGCCTGATCGCCGCGTTCTCGCCGACGCTGGGCTACGTCGACGTCGACCCGGAGGTGGCCGCGATCGTGGCGGCCGCGGTCCGCGCGCTGGGGGACGCCGGCCTGCACGTCGAGGAGACCGACCCCGGGTTCGCCGACCCGAAGCCGGCGTTCGACGTCCTGTGGTCTTCGGGGGCGGCGAAGCTGCTGGACTCGTTCCCGCCCGGCTCCGAGGAGCGGACCGACCCCGGGCTGCGGCGGGTCTGGGAACTCGGCAAGAAGTGGACGGCGAGCGACTACCTCGACGCGACCGCCGAGCGCGCCGCGCTGGGCATCCGGATGGGCGAGTTCCACACGCGCTACGACGTGCTGATCACGCCGACCATCCCGATCGCGGCGTTCGAGGCCGGGCACGACGTGCCGCCGGGCAGCGGGCTGAGCGAATGGCCGGAGTGGACGCCGTTCACGTACCCGTTCAACATGACCCAGCAGCCGGCGATCAGCGTGCCGGCCGGGCGCACGTCGGCGGGACTGCCGGTCGGCCTGCAGATCGTCGGGCCGCGGCACTCGGACGACCTCGTGCTGGCCGTGGCGAAGCTGCTGGAGGAAGTGCGGCCCTGGGCGCTCGCCTGAGGCACACGTGAGGGTGAAAGCCGGACCGGAGCCGGCGAAGCTGTGCCACTCTCGGCCGGATGAACGCTCCAGGCTGGCGCTACGAACAAGCCATCCCGACCGTCGACAGCACCGGCGAGCCGACGCGGGTGGTGGTCGGCCTGATCGAGCAGGGCGACAGGCTGGCCGCGGCGCTCAGGGTGGACGACGGCAAGGCGGCGCTGGTCCCGCTGGAAACGGGGGGCGAGCTGCTGAAGGCTTTACGCGAGACGCTGGAGAGCTGGTGGCGCCTCGACGGCCACCGCGACCTGACGTCCGGGCCGCGCGTGGGCCGTTAGCTTCGACCCGGGCCGGCCGGCACCCGGCGGACGAGGCCCCGCACCTGCGAGCTGCACAGCACGAGCGCCGTCGCGACGACGACCAGGGCCGCGCCGCCGAAGAGCGTCGCCGGCCGGCCGGCGTGTTCGGCCAGCGGGCCCGCGGTGATCTGGCCGAGCGGCATCGCGACGAACGAGCCGAGCATGTCGTAGGAGTAGACGCGGGCGAGCTTGTCCGGCGGGATGTTCTCCTGCAGCGACACGTCCCACGCGACGGAGAACTGTTCGAGCGCGACACCGGAGAGGAACATCGCGGCCAGCAGCGGCAGCAGGTACGGCGTCTGACCCAGGGCCAGCATCGGCAGCGCCGCGGCCATGACCACCGCGACGCCGGTGAAGAGCATCCGCCGCGGTTGCCAGTGGGCGGCGAGGACGCCGCCGAGCAGCGAGCCCGCGGTCTGCGTGGCCAGCGCGAACCCCCAGCCGGTGCGGCCGAAGGTGTCGTCGGCGACGAGCGGGCCGATCACCAGCAGCGCACCGGCGGTCGCCGCGTTGACGATCATGAACTGCAGCACCACCAGCCACACCCACGCGCGGGCGCGGAACTCCCGCCAGCCTTCGGCGAGCTCGGCGAGCGGGCGGCTGCCCGGAACGCGTTCGCCGCGCGGCAGCCGGATCCGCCGGTAAGCCACCGCGGCGGCGAGGAAGAGCAGCGCGTTCCCGGCGAGCGCCCACCCGGAGCCGGCGAAGGCGACGAGCACGCCGGCCAGGCCGGCCCCGGCGATACGGCCGGTGTTCGCCAGCAGCCGGACCAGGGCGTTCGCCTGGGTGAGCTGGGCGCCGGGCACGGTCGACGGCGTGAGGGCGGCGGCCGCGGGCAGCGAGATGGCCGAGACGGCGCCGTTGACGAACCCGAGCCCGGCCAGCAGCGGGATCGAGGCGAATCCACAGAGGACACTCGCGGCCACGGCGGCCTGGGTGAGGGCGGCGGCGGTTTCGGTGCCCTGCAGGATGACCGACCGCGGCAGCCGGTCGGCCAGCATCCCGCCGAACAGCAGCAGAAGCACATTGGCGAGCGAACGAGCCCCGACGACGAGCCCGAGATCGACGGCGGACCCGGTGAGATCGACGACGGCAAAGGCGAGCGCGAAGGGCGCGACGGCGTTCCCGAACTGGGCCAGGCTCCGGCCGGTGACGAGGGCCCGGAACGGAGCTTCCCGCAGCGGCGCGACGAGTGAGGTGGTCACGGGCGCGGCCCCGGCCGGAGAGGACGTGGCAGGCAGCGGAGGGGAGCGCTCATCGGCGCTGGGCACCCGGGAGGCACATGGCTTCAGCCAACCACCGCTGTCAACGGCTTAAAGTACGTACGCCGTGCCGTCCAAAGGCAGCGAAGCGCCCGCGGCCAGCACCGCGGCGTGCTCGGCCGATGCCGAGTCCAGCACCGGGTTCGTGTTGTTGACGTGCGTGAACGCCCAGGGCCGCCCGGCCACCCGGGGCAGGATCGACGTGATCGGCAGGTGTCCCATCGCGAGCTGGTCCGGGCCGCCCACCCCGGCCATCTCGTCCGGCGCGTAGAACGTCCCGTCCAGCAAGACGAGCGAAGCGTCCGCGACGAACGCGTCGAACCCGGCGGGCCAGCTCCGCAGGCACGGCGCGTACACCAGCACACCGCCCGTCGCCGGGTCCGAGATGCGGTAGGCGACCACCCACGGGCCGCCGGAATCGGCCCGGGCGTACTTCGGCCGCTTGTCGCTCACCGGCAGCACCTCGACCCGCAACCCCGGAACGTCCACCACGGACGACCACGTCCAGCCGCCGTAGCCGTCCACGATGGCACGGAACGGTGACAGCGCGGACAGCACCGCCGGTGGCGCCCACACCGGGAGCCCGCCCGACTCGCGCAGCATCAGCAGGCCCAGCGCGTGGTCGAGTTCGGCGTCCGTCAGCAGCACCCCGCGCAGCGGGATCTCACGCGGCCCCGGCCCGGCCCGCAGCTCCGGCGTCCCGAGGATCTGCGCGCGGATGTCCGGCGAGCAGTTCAGCAGGTACCAGCCGACGCCGTCCGCGCTGATGGCTACGCAGTCCTGCGAGCGGGGCACCAGCCCGGACGTGCAGAGGCGGCACGCACAGTTCCACTGTGGACACCCGCCGCCCGCCGCGGTACCCAGCAGGATCACCTTCACCGGCGCATGACCAGGTCGGCCGCCGGGGGACGGGACAGGAGCAGGTCGACCGCGCCGCGTTCGGGCGAGCGGGAGCACACCGGGTCCGTGGCCGCGGCGTCGCCGGTGAGCAGGAACGCCTGGCAGCGGCAGCCGCCGAAGTCGACTTCGCGGCGGTCGCACGTGCGGCACGGCTCGGTCATCCACTCCTCGCCGCGGTAGGCGTTGAACGACGACGAGTCGTACCAGATCTCGGCCAGCGGGGTGTCCCGCACCGAGGACAGCGACAGCGTCGAGATCGCCGACGCCGCCGGGCACGGCAGCACGGTGCCGTCCGGGGCCACCGTCAGCTGCCGCGCACCCCAGCCGTACATGCACGGCTTCGGGTACGGCTCGTGGTAGTCGGCGACGACGTAGACGATCTCCATCGTGCCCCGCAAGCGCGCGATCGCCGCGCGCACCACCGGCTCGGCGGCGGCCAGCTGCGCAGCCGTCGGCATCAGCGCGTCCCGGTTGCGCAACGCCCAGCCGTAGTACTGCGTGTTCGCCAGCTCCAGCCGGTCCGCGCCCATTCGCTCGGCCAGCTCGATGATCCCGGCCAGCTGGTCGTGGTTGCGCCGGTGCAGCACCACGTTCAGCGACAGCGGCAGCCCGGACTCCTTCACCAGCGCGGCCGCGAGCAGCTTCCGGTCGTGCGCCTTCGCGCCGGCCAGCAGGTCGGCCCGCTCCCGGGTCGCGCCCTGCGCCGACAGCTGGACGTGCGCCAGGCCGCGCTCGACGAGGTCGTCGAGCCGCGAAGCCGTCAGGCCGAGCCCGGAAGTGACGAGGTTGACGTAGCAGCCGAGCTCACTCGCGTGCGACACCAGGGAGGGCAGGTCCGGCCGGAGCAACGGCTCGCCGCCGGACATGTGCACCTGCAGCACACCCAGTGCACGGGCCTGGGACAGCACCGACAGCCAGTCCTCAGTGGACATCTCCGCGGAGCGGGAAGCCAGTTCCACCGGGTTCGAGCAATAAGGACAGTGCAGCGGACAGCGGTGGGTCAGCTCGGCCAGCAGGCCCAGCGGCGGGCTCACGTCCATGCGACGACCCGCCGTTCGCCCAGCCGGGACAGCACGGAAAGGACGTCCTGGGCGACCACGCCGGAGTACCGCCCGGAAAGCGCCGTCGTGATCTCTGCGACCGACCGGGCGCCGTCGCAGAGTTCGAGCACCGCGGCCGCGGTGGCGTTCGGCACCAGGACGCCCTCGGGGAACAGCAGCACGTGCGTCTCCCTCACGTGGTCGAAGGACAGCCGCACGCCGCGGCGCAGCTGCGGAACCGAATCGGCGGTGATCACGCGGCCGCCCGTTCGATCGCGTCGAGCATGGACCACAGGACGTCGCACTTGAACGCCAGCGCGGCGATCGCGCGGTCCTGCTGTTCGCGCGTGACGCAGTGGCGGACCACGATGTCGAGGGTGTCCTTGCCTTCGCCGGCGACCTTGTCGATCCGGTTGGTGAAGTAGGCGAGGTCTTCCCGGTCGATCCACGCATAGTGCGCGAGCATGTCCGCCACCCGCTGCTGCATCAGGTGCCCGGCGAACATCTCGGTCAGTCCCGACGCGACGGCCTCCCACCAGGGTTTCGTCCGCGCGAAGGTCACGTAGGCGTCCACGGCGAAGCGGACGCCGGGAGCGACGTGCCGTTCGTCGAGAACCTCGTCGCGGTCCAAGCCGACCGCCGTGCAGAGCCGCAGCCAGCGTTCGATCCCGCCGGTGCCGGCGCTCACGCCGTCGTGGTAGACGATCCGGTCGAGCCACTGGCGGCGGATCTCCGGCAGCGGGCAGTTGCTGATGATCGCCGCGTCCTTCTGCGGCAGCACGCACTGGTAGTACCAGCGGTTCGCCGCCCAGATCCGCAGCGCGCGCTCGTCGAGCCGGCCCGCGTGCAGCCGGCGGTGGAACGGGTGCGTTCCCCAGTACCGGCCGGACAGACCGCGCAGGGCGTCGATGAATGCGCTTTCCGAGAGTGGCTCGACCGGCATCCGTCAGTCCGCCATGCGGGCCGCGTAGGCGGTGACCTCCATCGGGGTTTCGTACTCGACGAAGTCCGGGGTCGTCCACTCCTCGGTCATGTCCTGCTCCTCTTTCCGGGGGCTGATCGTCGCCACCCTAGGAGCGGGAAGAGTTTCCGGACAGCATTTTCGCCCCGCTTTCGGAAAGATTCCTTCCGATGGGGGAGCCGACGTGTCGGTGAGCGGGCTACCTTACCGCAGCTTCGAGTTCCACCAAGGCCGTGTCGAGGTGGGTCAGGATCCGCTGCAGGTGCGGGACGCTGCGGCGGCACCCCGTGACGCCGAAGTCGAGGTGGTCGCCGTTGCTGGTCAGCGTGATGTTCACGGCCTGGCCGTCGAGCAGCACCGACGCCGGGTAGATGCCGTCGAGCTGGGCGCCGTTCCAGTACATCTGCTTGCGCGGGCCGGGGACGTTCGAGATCACCAGGTTGAACGGCGGACGGGTGTTCTTGACGATGCCCGGGATCGGCGAGGCGCCGAGCTGCGCGACGTTCACCGCCGAGAGCAGCAGCGTCTGCAACGGAGTCAGCTCGGAGAACAGCCGCTTGCCGTTGCGCATCGACTGGTGGATCGTGACGAGCCGCTTGCCCGCGTCCGGCAGGTCGGTGGCCAGGTTGCACAGCAGCGCGCCGATGTTGTTGCCCGCCGCCTCGCCGGGGTCGTTCCGGCGCCGCAGCGACACCGGCACCATCGCGATGAGCGGCGCGTCCGGCAGCGCGCGCTGTTCGATGAGGTAGTCCCGCAGCGCGCCCGAGCACATCGCGAGCACGACGTCGTTGCGCGAAACCCCGGCCGCGGTCGCCACCTGGCGGACGCGGTCCAGCGGCCACTTCTGCGCCGCGAACCGCCGCGCGCCGCCGATCGGCACGTTGAGCATCGTCTTCGGCGCCTGCCCCGGCAGCGTCAGGGTGTGCTCGCCGAACGCCTCCCGCGCCACCTTCATCGCGGCGGGCGCCAGGCTCGCGAGCTGGTTGGCCGTCTTGCCCGCGGTCTGCAGGAACGACCGCGGGCGCTTCACGCGTTCTTCCCCGGGCTTGCGCCGGCTGCCCCACCACGGCGGGCAATCCAGGTCCGCGGGATCGTCCGACAGCGTGCCCTGCAGCTGGCGCAGCGCCGAAACGCCGTCCATCAGCGCGTGGTGGACCTTGGTGTAGACGGCGAACCGGCCGTCGTCGAGCCCCTCGATGAGGTGGGTCTCCCAGAGCGGCCGGTGCCGGTCGAGCAGGGTGCTGTGCCAGCGAGACGTCAGCTCGAGCAGCTCGCGGACGCGGCCCGGCCGCGGTAGCGCCGAATGCCGGAAGTGGTAGTCGAGTTCGAGTGCGGCGTCGTTCGCCCAGGCGACGTGCCCCATCGTGTTGACCGGCCGCGCCGGGCGGCGCCGGAACACCGAGCGCATGTTGTCCGATTCGAGGAGGTTGGCCCGGACGTCGCGGAGGTAGTCGTCGCCGGCGCCCTCGGGTTTCTTGAACAGCTGCAGACCGCCCACGTGCATCGGATGCTCGCGCGTTTCGACGAGGAGGAACATCGAATCGGTCACGGGCATCATCGCCATGGGACATCACCTTCTCAAGCTCGGCACGCCGACTCTACGCGCTCGGTGGCCGCCGGTGGATCACGTTCTACTCTGGCGAGTATGACCACCCGCGGCGCCGGGGAAACGTCCTTGCCACCGACGGCCGGCTGCGTCGTGATCGGCGGGGGCGTGATCGGCGTCAGCTGCGCGTTCCGGCTCGCCGAAGCCGGTGTGCGCGTGCTGCTCCTCGAGCGCGGCGAGCTGGGCGGCGGCTCGACGGCGAAGGCCGCGGGCGGCATCCGGTCGTCGTTCACCAGCCGCGTCAACGTCGAGCTCGGCCTGCGCGGGCTGGCCGCGTACAGCGCTTTCTCCCGGGACTTCGGCACCGAGATCGACTTCCGCCGCGACGGTTACCTCTACCTCATCACCGACCCGGCCGACGTGCCCGCGTTCGAACGCTGCGCCGAGCTGCAGCGCGAGTACGGCGTCCGCAGCCACCTGCTCCACCCCGGCGAGGCGAAGAAGGTGCTCCCGCTGGTGGAGACCGACGGCGTCGTCGCGGCCCTCTGGTCACCGGATGACGCCAAGGCGACGCCGGACGCGGTCGTCCAGGGCTACGCGAGAGCGGCCCGCGCGCACGGCGCGACGCTGCGGACCGGCGTCGAAGTCACCGGGATCGAGCGCGACGGCGACCGGCTGACCGGCGTGGTCACGACGGCGGGGTTCGTCCGGACCGGCGCGGTGGTGTGCGCGGCCGGTGCGTGGTCGGGCCGGATCGGCGAGCTGGCCGGGCTGGACCTGCCGGTGCGCCCGTTCCGCCGGCAGGTCGTGTTCACCGGGCCGGTGCCCGGGCTGCCGGACTCGGTTCCGCTCACCATCGAGATGCCGTCGGCGCTCTACTTCCACCGCGAGGGCCCCGGGCTGGCGATGTCGTTCTCGGAGGACGACGGCGTCCCGGGCTTCGGCACGCGGTACGAGCCGGGCGAGTGGCTGCCGCGGCTGGCCGAGCTGGCCGGCCGCCGGATCCCCGCCGTGCTCGACGCCGGCGTCCGGACGGCCTGGGCCGGGCTGTACGAAATGACGCCGGACCGCAACCAGATCATCGGGGAAAGCGTCCTGCTGTCGCGGTTCTTCTACGCGACCGGCTTCTCGGGCCACGGCTTCCAGCTGGGCCCGGCCACCGGCGAGCTGATCCGGGACCTCTACCTGCGACGACGGCCGGCGGTGGACATCGCCGAGCTCGACGTCCGCCGGTTCGCCACGGGTGCGGCGACGGCCGAGCTCAACATCGTCTAGTCACCATCCGCCGTGGCTGGCGGTCGTGAGTGGTAAGGCGGGTTAGAACCCGCCTTACCACTCACGACGAGCTGCGGCAGACCGGCGGACCAGGGGGTGCGACTGCCAGATCGTTCAACGATCTGGCAGTATCCGGGTCGTGGCTGTGAGTGGTGCTCGGGAGCTGGTGGACGCGCTGGAAGCGCTCGGAACGGAGATCGTCTTCGGCCTTCCGGGGGTGCACAACCTGCCACTGTGGGAGGCGCTCGGGGAAACCGGCATCAAGCTCGTCGGGGTCCGCCACGAACAGACCGCCGGGTACGCCGCCGACGGCTACGCCCGCGCCACCGGCAAGCTCGGCGTCGCGCTGGTCACCACCGGCCCGGGCGCGGCGAACACCCTCGGCGCGGTCGGCGAGGCCATGGCGTCCGCGGCCCCGGTGCTGGTCATCGCCACCGACATCCCCTCGACGCTGCGGCGGCCCGGCGTCGTCCGCGGCGTGCTGCACGAGACTTCCGACCAGCAGGCGATGTTCGCGCCGGTCACCAAGGGCGGCTTCACCGTCCGGGCCGCGGACCAGATCGGCACCACCGTCCACCGCGCCGCCCGGCTCGCGCAGCTGCCGCAGAGCGGCCCGGTCTACCTCGGCGTGCCCACCGACTACCTGCGCGAACAGGTGCCGCACCGCCGTCCGCCCGCGCCGCACCGCAAGCCCGACGTCGACGTGCCCGACCTCGCGCGGGCCGAGGCGATGCTGTCCGACGCGCGGCACCCGCTGATCTGGGCCGGCGGCGGCGCGCTGCGGTCGGGCGCGGGCGACGCGATCGGTGCCCTCGCCGAGAAGCTCGCCGCGCCGGTGATCACCACGTTCGCCGCTCGCGGGCTGCTCCCGCTCGACCACCCGTGCCTGGCGCCGAACCCGGTGCACACGCCGGAGGTCGGCGAGCTGTGGGACGAAGCCGACGTCGTGCTCGCCATCGGCACCGACTTCGACGGCCTGATGACGCAGAACTGGCGGATGCCCAAGCCGCCCCAGCTGATCGCGGTCAACGTCGACGCCGACGACGCCGCCAAGAACTACCAGCCCGAGCTGACGCTCGTCGGGGACGCGCGCTCGATCGTCGAGCGGCTGCTGCCGAAGCAGCGGGCCGGGCTCGACGACATGACGCTGCGGCTGGCCGGGATCGGCCGGCGCGTGCGCCAGCGGATCCGTGACGAGGAACCGCAGGCCTACGACTTCCTGTCCACTTTGGACGAGGTGTTGCCGACGGACGCCGTGCTGGTCTCGGACATGTGCGTCGCCGGGTACTGGGTCGGCGGCTTCCACCGGGTGCGGGCGCCGCGCAAGCTCGCCTACCCGATGGGCTGGGGGACCCTCGGCTACGGCTTCCCGGCGTCGCTCGGCGCCGCCGCAGCCGGCGTCGGGCGCGCCATCTGCATCACCGGCGACGGCGGTTTCCTCTACGCCTGCGGAGATCTGGCGACGCTGGCGCAGGAGCAGCTGCCGGTCACCGTCGTCCTGGTCGACGACGGCGGGTACGGGATGCTCCGCTACGACCAGGACCGCGAGGGCCTGCCGCACCGCGGCGTCGACTGGGACAGCCCGGACTTCGTCGGCCTCGCCCGCTCCTTCGGGATCCACGCCGACCGCGTCTCCGGCTTCGGGCGCGCGTTCCGGCGGCTGCTGGGCGAGTTCGTCGAGTCGGACGAGCCGAACGTGCTGGTCGTGAAGGCCAAGCTCAAGCCGCCGCTCAACACCTCGCCGCGGTGGTACCGGACATGAGGATCGGCGTCGACATCGGTGGCACGTTCACCGATCTCTGCGCGGTGGACGAAACCGGGATCGTCGCCGTCGGCAAGGTGCTGACCACGCACGACGAACCGGCCCGGGCGGTCGAGGAGGGCCTGGCCGCGCTGCTGCCGGACCTCGGCGCCGTCGAGCAGGTGGTGCACGGGACGACGCTGGTCACGAACGCCCTGATCGAGCGCACGGGCTCGCGCACCGCGCTGCTGGCCACCGCCGGCTTCCGCGACGTCCTGGAGATGCGCCGCGAGCACCGGTACGAGCTCTACGACCTGCACCTGGAACTGCCCGCCCCGCTCGTGCCGCGGCACCTGCGGTTCGACGTCCCGGAGCGGATCCTCGCCGACGGGTCCGTCCACATCGGACTCGACGAGGAGTACGTGGCCCGGCTCGGCCGGGAGCTGGCGGACCGCGGGATCGAGGCCGTGGCGGTCTGCTTCCTGCACGCCTTCACGAATCCGGTGCACGAACGCCGGGTGGGCGAGATCCTCGCCGAGGTCGCGCCCTCGCTGCGGGTGGCGCTGTCGTCCGAAGTCGTCCCCGAGATCCGCGAGTTCGAGCGGGCCTCGACGACGGTCGCCAACGTCTACGTCCAGGACCTCACCGAACGCTACCTGCGCGACCTCGAACAGCGGCTGCGCCGGCTGGGGATCGGCCGCGCGCCGCACATCATGCTGTCCAACGGCGGGCTGGCCACGGTGGACACCGCGGCCCGGCACCCGATCCGCATCCTGGAGTCCGGGCCGGCGGGCGGGGCGCTCGCGGCGGCCGCGGTGGGCCCGGCCGACCTGCTGGCCTTCGACATGGGCGGCACCACGGCAAAGCTGTGCCTGATCGCCGGCGGCACGCCGTTGGTGACGCACCAGTTCGAAGTGGACCGCAAGTACCGGTTGCTGCCCGGCTCCGGGCTGCCGGTGCGGGTGCCGGTCACGGACATGATCGAGATCGGCGTCGGCGGCGGCTCGATCGCCCGGATCGACGCGCTGGGCCTGCTCACCGCCGGCCCCGACTCGGCGGGGTCCGAACCCGGCCCGGTCTGCTACGGCCGCGGCGGCACCGAGCCCACGGTCACCGACGCCGACCTCGTGCTCGGCTACCTCGACGCGGGCTACTTCCTCGGCGGTGGCATGCGCCTGGACGCCGAGGCAGCGAGAGCAGTGCTCCGCGAAAAGATCGCCGATCCGCTCGGCGTGAGCGTCGAAGAGGCCGCCTGGGGCATCCACACGAGCGTCAACGAAGACATGGCCAACGCCGCGCGGGTGCACGCCGTGGAGCGCGGGCACGACCCGGCGAAGCTGCCGATGTACACCTTCGGCGGGGCGGGCCCGGTGCACGGCGTCGGCGTCGCGCGGGCCCTCGGGGCGCCCTCGGTCGTCGCGCCGCCTGTCGCTGGAGTGCTGAGCGCGGCCGGGTTCCTCACCGCGCCGCTGGCGTTCGACTTCGTGCGGTCGGCGCACGCGGCCGTCCACGACCTGGCGTGGGAGCAGGTCGACGCGCTGTTCGCCGAGATGGAAGCCGAGGGCACGGCGCTGCTCGCGAAGTCCGGCGTGGACGAGGTGACACACCGGCGCATCGCCGAAATGCGCTACGCCGGGCAGGGCTACGAGATCCGTGTTCCGGTCCACGGCGGGCCCTGGCCGCGAACGTTGGTCGACGAGTTCACCCGCACCTATCGCGCGCTCTACCGGCGCGGCGGGCCCGAGGTCGGCGTCGAGGTGCTGAACTGGCGGGTCGTCTCGAGCGGGCCGAAACCGGCCGTGACCCTCCGCCTGACCTCGTCCGACGCGCCGGGAGACGCGCGCAAGGGCTCTCGCCAGGCGTACTTCCCGGCGGCAGGGGGATTTGCCGACACGGCGGTGTTCGACCGGTACCGGCTGGTGCCGGGAACCCGCGTCGACGGACCGGCCATCGTGGAGGAACGCGAGTCCACCGTGGTCGTGCCGCCCGGCGCGCACTGCGTCGTCCGGGATGACGGCGCGCTGGAGGTGACGGTGTGAGCGTCGACCCCATCGTCGCCGGGCTGTTCGGCCACCGCCTGCACTCGATCCTCGCCGAGCAGCAGAACGCGCTGGTCAACACCGCCTTCTCCGCGGTCGTGCGGGAGTCGTTCGACCTCGCCTGCGCGGTGTTCGACTCGCGCGGCGAGATGATCGGCCAGTCGGTCGGCGGCACGCCGGGGCACATCAACGCGATGGCGACCGGCATGCACCACTTCGTCGCGGCGTACCCGCCGGAGGCCCTCGAACCGGGCGATGTGCTGCTCACCAACGACCCGTGGCAGACCGCGGGGCAGATCAACGACATCACGGTGGCGACCCCGGTGTTCCGGAACGGCCGGCTGGTCGCGTGGTTCGCCTCGTGCTGCCACGCCCCGGACATCGGCGGGCGGCTGGTGTCCGCCGAGGCCCACGAGGTCTTCGAAGAGGGCCTGCGCCTGCCGATCCTGAAGTTCCTGCGCGCGGGCGAGGTCAACGCCGACCTGGAACGGCTGATCCGGGCGAACGTCCGGACGCCGGAGGAGACCATCGGCGACCTGTACGCGCAGGTCACCGGCAACGAGGTCGGCGCGGCGAGCCTGCTGCGGCTGCTGGACGAGCTCGGCCTGGACAGCCTGGACGAAGTCGCGGCCGAGATCATGGACCGCTCGGAGCGGGCGCTGCGCGACGCGCTGCGGGAACTGCCCGACGGCACGTACACGAACGAGATCGTCACCGACGGCTTCGACGACGAAGAGATCGTCCTGCGCGTCACGGCCACTGTGGACGGTGAGGAGATCCACCTCGACTTCGCCGGTTCCTCGCCGCAGAGCCGCCGGGGGATCAACGTGGTCTTGAACTACACGCGGGCTTATGCATCGTTCGCGGTCAAGGCGGCGATCTCGCCGGAGGTGCCGCACAACGCCGGGTCGTTCCGGCCGGTGCACGTCACCGCGCCCGAAGGCTCGGTGCTGAACTGCCGGCCGCCGGCACCGGTCGCGTCCCGGCACCTGATCGGGCACTTCCTGCCGTCGCTGCTGATCGGTGCGCTGCCCCGCACGGCGATCGCGCCGAGCGCGGACGCGCTGTGGATGACCATCTGGCGCGGGCCCGGGTTCATGCTGAACGTCTTCCAGACCGGCGGGATGGGCGCGCGGGCGGCCAAGGACGGCCTGTCCACCACCGGGTTCCCGAGCGGCCTGCGGTCGACGCCGACCGAGGTGATCGAAACCATGGCGCCGCTGATCCAGCACACCCGGGAACTGCGGGTGGACTCCGGTGGCGCCGGCCGGTGGCGCGGCGGCCTCGGACAGGTGACCACGATGGCGCTGCGCGGCCTCGTGAGTGGTAAGGCGGGTTCTAACCCGCCTTACCACTCACGACGAGCGGCAGGACTCGGTTCGGGCTCCTGGAGCGTCAACGGGAACGTGGACCGGGTGCGCGCCGCGGCGTCCGGTGTGGACGGTGGGCAGCCGGGTATGCCGGGTCGCTTCGGCCTGCGTGGCGGGGCGGACCTGCCCGCGAAGAGCCGGGTGCCGCTGGCGGCGGCGTCCGTCGTGGACATCACGCTGCCGGGCGGTGGTGGGTACGGGCCGCCGTCCGCGCGGCCGGTGGCGGCGGTGTTCGCCGACGTCGTCGAGGGGTACGTCTCGGTGGCGGCGGCGCGCGAGGTGTACGGCGTCGAAGTGCGTTACCTCGGGGACCCGGACGCGCTCGTCCGGCTGCCCGAGGACTACGCGGTCGACGAAGAGCAGACAGCACGACTGAGAGCGGGGCAGTGAACATGGGTCGGTTGGCCGGCAAGGTTGCGGTGGTCTTCGGCGGCGCGCGGGGCATCGGCCTCGCCACGGTGAAGGAGTTCCTCGCCGAGGGCGCGACGGTCTTCGCCTCCGACATCCGCGAGCCCGCGGAAGCGCTCGACGGCTACCGCCACTCCATAGTGGACGCCACCGACGAGGACGCCGTGGCGGCGTTCGTGGCCGGCGTCATCGCCGAAGCCGGCCGCATCGACGTGCTGTTCAACAACGTCGGCATCCACCTCGGGAAGTCCCTTGTGGACACCACGCTGGCCGAGTTCGACCACATCTTCGCGCTCAACGTGCGGGCCGCCTTCCTCGGCACCCGCGCGGTGCTGCCGCACATGATCGGGCAAAAAGCCGGCAGCATCATCACGACGTCGTCGAACGGCGGCGTGATGGGCCGCCCCGGCGACCCGGTGTACAACGCCACCAAGCACGCGCTGGTCGGGTTCACGAAGTCCCTCGCCGTCGCCCACGCGCACCAGGGCATCCGGGCGAACACGGTGAACCCCGGCGCGATCGACACCGACATGCTGCGCAGCACCCTCGCGTCGCCGGAAGACTTCGAGGCCAGGCAGCACCAGCTGGTCGCGAGCACGCCCGCGGCGCGGGTCGGCGAGGCCTGGGAGGTCGCGAAGGCCGTGGTCTTCCTGGCGAGCGACGAGTCCCGGTTCGTCAACGGCGTCGTGCTGCCGATCGACGGCGCGAAGGCCGCGGGGGCGATGCCGGGCAACCGGTACAGCCTCGACTTCGAACTCGGCGTCAGGTAGTGCCGTGACCGTCGATGCCTCGGGATTGGCGAGCGCGCGGCACCGGCTCGAGCGCAGCGGCACGGCCGAGCGGGTCGCCGCCATCCTGCGCCAGTACATCACCGACGGTGTCTTCGCCCCCGGTGAACGGCTGTCCGAGCCGGTGATCAGCTCGGCGCTCGGCGTCTCGCGCAACACGCTGCGCGAATCGTTCCAGCTGCTCGCCCACGAGCGCCTGGCGGTGCACGAGCTGAACCGCGGCGTGTTCGTGCGCGAGCTGACGACGGAGGACATCGAGGACCTCTACGTCGTGCGCCGCACCACCGAATGCGGGGCCCTGCGCCGCGCGGCCGAGCTGTCCACAGTGGATCTTTCGGTGGTCGAGCAGGCGCTGCGGGACGGCCGGACGGCGGCGGCGGCCGAGGACTGGCCGTCGGTCGGCACCGCCAGCATCCACTTCCACCAGGCCCTCGCGGACCTGGCGGGCAGCGAGCGCCTGTCCGCGACGATGCGCCAGGTGCTCGCCGAGACGCGGTTGTTCTTCGTGCTCAACGAGAACACGCGCGAGTTCTACGAGCCGTTCCTGGACTGCCACGAGCAGATCCTGCGGGACCTGCGCCGCGGCCGGTTCGACGCCGCCGAGGCCGCGCTGGACCGCTACCTGCGGGACGCCGAAGCCCGGCTGCTCGAGCTCAGTGCGCCGGGGCCGGAAACCGGGAACACCACGCTGAACGAGTAGGGCCGGCGGACGGTGACGAGGTGGTAGCGCCCGTCGGCGCCGGCCGCCCAGGTGTGCCAGGCGATCGTGCGGAAGACGGAACACGCGCGGTAGCCGGCGGCGGGCGGCCCGGCGGCGCGGACCGTGGCGGCCGGTGCCGAGGCGAGCAGCACAGCGGCCACGGTGACGACGATCCCCGCACGTCGGAAGCACACCACCCCACTCAACCCCGGGACAAGCCCCGGCCGGAAAGGATTCGAGCCGGTTCAAATCCACCGTTGCGGCTGCTACCGTCGGTTAGTGAAGCTTATTCTGGTTAGGCCGCCGCACCCCGCCCGCCCACTGCTGATCGCCGCAAAAGCCATGCGGCGGCCGACGGCTGAATAAGCTTCAAATGTTCAAGCTGCGGGTCGACGCCGAGACGGTGGCGAGGACCCGGTTTTCCCCGTCGCTGGCGGCGGAGTCGCTCGCCTGGCTGAAGCTCGCCGCCGACGCGGGCCGGCACCCGGTGTTCGGCGATCCCGGCCCGCTCGCCCGCGCGGCGCTGTCCCACCCGGACGTCGCCCTGCTCCTGGACCTGCTGCCGCGGCACGGCGAGGTGTACACCCCGGACCTGCTCACCCCGCAGCCCGGCACGGCGACCCGGCACCGGGACCTGCTCGACGAGCAGATCGCGCGGATCGAGGCGACCACGCAGGACGAGGTCGAGGCCCAGGTGCTGGCCCACACGCAGGTCCACTGGGCCCGGCCGGTGCCGGTCGCCGCCCGGCGGAGCGTGGAGTCGGGGACGCTGCCGCGCCGCCTGGCCAACGGCCTCGCCCGGTTCTGGCGGGACGCGCTGGCCGAGGACTGGGCCGGCCTGCACGCGGTCCTCGACCGGGACATCACCCACCGCGCGCACGCCATCGCCCGGCACGGCGTCGGCGGCGTGCTCGGCGGCCTGCACCCCACCATCGGCTGGGCCGGCGACACGATCACGGTCGTGAAGCCGTTCGACGGCGAGGCCGACGTCTCCGGCCGGGAGCTGGTCCTCGCGCCGGGCGTGCTCAGCTGGCCCGTCATCAGCATCCAGATCGACGTCCCCGGCCAGGTCGTCCTCCGCTACCCGGCCCACGGGGTCGGCACCGGCGCCGGCCACCGGCCGGGCCGGATCGCGCCGGTCGTCGGCGCGGCCCGGGCGGCGCTGCTGGCCGACCTCGAACCCGCGCGGTCGACCGCGGAGCTCGCCACCCGGACCGGGTACAGCCCGGGCACCGTCTCCTACCACCTGAGCGCGTTGCACCGAGCGGGCCTGGTCAGCAAGGTCCGGGACGGGCGGTACGTGCTCTACCGGCGGACCGCCCAGGCCGGCACGCTCCTCGAAGGGGACGTGTCCGGGTAGAAAGGGGGCCCGACCCCGAGCTCGAGGAGGAGCCGTCGATGCCCCCTGCTGTCCGCCCGCTGGACGGGATCAAGGTCGTCGACCTCTCCCGCATCCTCGCCGGGCCGTACTGCACCCAGTACCTCGGCGAGATGGGTGCGGACGTGGTGAAGGTCGAGCCGCCGGGCCACGGCGACGACACCCGCGGCTGGGGGCCGCCGTTCGTCGGCGACGAAGCCGTCTACTACCTGGCGGCGAACCGGAACAAGCGCGGGATCGTGCTCGACCTCAAGAGCGACCGCGGCCGCGAAGCCCTCCGGCGGCTGGTCGCGGACGCCGACGTGCTCGTCGAGAACTTCCGCCCGGGGACGCTCGAGAAGTGGGGCATCGGGTACGACGAGCTGTCTTCGCTGAACCCGCGGCTGATCCACGTGTCGATCACCGGGTTCGGGCAGACCGGCCCGTACCGCGACCGCGCGGGGTACGACCTGGTGGCGCAGGCCCTCGGCGGCGTGATGTCGCTGACCGGCGAGCCGGACGGCGCGCCGGCGAAGGTCGGGCTGCCGGTGGCGGACCTGAACGCGGGGACGTGGGCGATCATCGGCGTGCTGATGGCGCTGCAGGCCCGGCACACGACCGGCCGCGGCCAGTACCTCGACGTGTCCCTCTTGGACAGTCAGCTGGCCTGGCACGTGTACGCCGCGGGCGCGGTGTTTTACGACGCGCCACGCCCGCGCCGGATGGGCTCGGCGCACCCGAGCATCGTCCCGTACCAGGGGTACCACGTCGCCGACGGCTGGCTGATCATCGCGGTCGGCAGCGAAAAGCTGTGGCACGCGTTCTGCGGGGTGCTCGGCCTGGACATCGCTTCCGATCCGCGGTTCTCCTCGAACGCCGCGCGCTCGGCTCATCGCGAGTCGTTGAACGCGCTGCTGGAACCGGTGCTCCTGACCCGCCCGGCGGCGGACTGGATGAAGGCGTTCGACGCGGCGGGCATCCCGGCGGCCCCGATCAACGAGCTCGACGACGTCTACGCGGACCCGTGGGCGGCCGCGCGCGAGCAGGTGGTCCGGCTGCCGCACCCGACGGTGGGGACCTACGTGGGCACGGGCTTCCCGGTGAAGGCGTCGGACACCCCGGCCCGGCCGACGTCCGCCCCGCCGACCCTGGGGCAGCACACCGCGGAGGTGCTGGCCGAGCTCGGGTACTCGGCGGACGAGATCGCGGAGTTCCTGGACTGATGGTAGGGATGGGGGCAGGACTTATGGAGGACCGATGTCAGCACAGCACGCCCTGTGGCACCCGTTCGCCGACATGGGCGCGGTCGACGGCGACCGGATGGTCATCACCCGTGGCGAGGGCTCGTACGTCTGGGACGACGCGGGCCGCCGGTACTTCGACGCGACGGCGTCGCTCTGGTACGCGAACTTCGGCCACGGCCGCCCGGAGATCACCGAAGCCGTCTCCCGCCAGCTGGGGGAGCTCGACTCGTGGAACCTGTTCGGCTACAACGCGAACCGGCCGGCGATCGAGCTGGCGGACCGCGTCGCGGCCCTGGCGCCGGAGCCGGGCTCGAAGGTGTTCTTCGGCTCGGGCGGCGGCGACGTCATCGACACGGCGGTGAAGCTCGCGCGGGCGTACTTCGCCCAGACGGGGCGGCCGGAGAAGGTGCACGTGATCGGCCGGGCCCAGGGCTACCACGGAACGCACGGATTCGGCACGGCGGTGGGCGGAATCCCGGCGAACGCGGCCGGCGTCGGCCCGCAGCCGCCGGAGTTTTCCCACGTTGCGTATGACGACGCGGCGGCACTGGAGGCGGAGATCCAGCGGGTCGGCGCCGCTCACGTGGCGGCGTTCTTCTGCGAACCGGTGATCGGCGCGGGCGGGGTGCTGCTCCCACCGGAGGGCTACCTCGAGGAGGTGGCGGCGATCTGCCGCCGCCACGAGGTGCTGTTCGTGGCGGACTGCGTGATCGCGGCCTGGGGCCGGCTCGGCACGTGGTTCGGGATCGATCGCTGGCCGGTGCGGCCGGACCTGATCACGACGGCGAAGGGCATCACGGGCGGAACGATCCCGCTGGGCGCGCTGGTGGTGTCACCGGAGGTGGCTTCGCCGTTCTTCACCGGGGCGCCGGGCGCGCCGATCTTCCGCCACGGCCCGACGTACGCGGGCCACCCGGTGGCCTGCGCGGCCGGGTTGGCGACGTTGGACATCTACGAGCGCGACGGGCTGATCCCCCGCGGTCGCGAGCTGGAGAAACCCCTGGCGGACGCGGTGTCGGGGGTCAGCGGGCACCCGCTGGTGACGGAGGTCCGGGCCGGACTGGGTTTCCTCGCGGCGGTGGAGCTGACGGCGGAGGTGCTGGACGCGGACCCGGGCGCCCCGGTGAAGCTGCAGCGGGCGTGCCGGGACGAGGGCGTGATCGTGCGGAACCTGGGCCGTGGCGTGGCTGTCTCGCCGCCGCTGGTGGCGGCCGAGCCGGAGCTGGACATCTTGGCGACGGCCCTGCCCAAGGCGCTGGACCGCCTGGCGGCGCAGGTGTGAGGGAGGGGGAGTGGTGCTTTCCTGTCCTCCGGCGGCAGGAAAGCACCACCCACCGGCGGCGGCCCCCAGCCCCGTCGCCGGCCTAGCCTCATCCCGGCCCCGGCTCGGCTTCATCCCGGCCCCGCGGCCCCGGCCCAGCCTCATTCCGGCTCCGGCTCGGCCACGCCTCGGCTCCCGGCTCCGCCCCGGCCCCGGCCCCCGCCTGGCCGGGTCTCATCCCGACTCCCGACTTCGACCCCCGGCTCCACCCCTGCCCGGCCCGGCCTCCCGGCTCCGCCCGGCCTCCCGGCTCCGCCCGGCCTCCCGGCTCGGCGCGGCCCCGGGCCGGGTCAGGAGATGCAGAATTCGTTCCCCTCCGGATCAGCCATCGTCACCCAGCTGTGCGGCCCCTGCCGCCCTCGCCACAGGTACTCCGCGCCGCGGGACTTCAGCTTCTCCAGCGTTGCCTCGACGTTCTCCGCGCCCACCCACACGTCCAGGTGGACCCGGTTCTTCACCGTCTTCGCCTCGGGAACCTCCTGGAACAGGATCCGCCGCGGTGGTCCCTCCGGTGGCGAGTCCGGGTGGCGGATCCCCGCTCCCGCGCGCCACACCAGCGAACCGCGGTAAGTCCGGGTGTCCTCCTCCTTGGCGTACCCCTTCGCGATCATCTCGCGGATGAAGTCCTCGTCCGTCGGTTCCACGGACCAGCCGAGGGTTTCGGCCCACCACTCGGCGAGCACGTGCGGGTCGGCCGAATCCACCACTACCTGGAAGTCATGCGCCATACCGGCACATTAACGACCGAGTCCGACATTTTCCGGAGCATCGGGTCCTCGGGCACGACCGTGAAACGCCACTTGTCCACGCCGCCGCCCATGATTTCGGCGTACCGGCGGGCACCGTCGGCGTTGGCGAACCGCACCTGCTGGCCGTTCGTCAGGTGGGTGATCTTGACCGCCACGACTACCTCCCGAGTTTGTGGGCCGGCCCGCGGAGCTTCCCCCTCCGGGACCGGCAGGCACAGTAGAACACATGTTCGACCGGCCGCGCCACTCTCTCCCCCAACTAGGGGAGAACTCCAAGAAACCGCAGGTCAGAGTGGTCGAATCAGGGCGACGCGCGGCCAGGCGTCCAGGCCGCGGGCCGCTTCCGCACGGCGGATCGAGCGCAGCCCGGCACCGATTTCCGCCTCCGGGACGACCCGGAACCGCAGCCTCTCGTAGTACGGCGCGTTCCACGGCACGGTTTCGAACGTCGTCAGCGTCAGCGCCGCCAGCCCCCGCGAACGAGCCCACCCGGCGAGCGTCTCGATCAGCTCGCTGCCCACCCCGCGCCGCGCGTGCGACGGCCGGACCGAGACCTGCTCGATGTGCGCGCACCCGTCGACGACCTCCGCGACCAAGTAGGCCACCGGCCGGTCGTCGCCGTCCACGCTCACCCACGCGCGGCCGGCGGACTGGTACACCGCCAGCTCGGCCACCGTGCCGGGGTCGTCGTCGGCGATCGCCGCCATGCCGACCTCGCGGAAGAGGCCGCCGGCCTCGCGCTCGACGTCGATGAGCGCGGGCAGGTCGTCGGGACGCGCGAGCCGGATCACCCGGGCAGTTCTACGCGCCCGCGCGGAATTCTCACAGCGAATAAGACGCGATCGCCCGCTGGATCCGGATCGCGTACTCCTGCATGGCGGTGATCGCCGTCTGCCGGGTCTCCTCGCCGATCCGGGCGGCCGGCCCGGCCATGCTCAGCACGGTGGGCCGCCTGCCGATCGTCTGCACCGGCACCGAACAGGCCCAGACGCCTTCGTCCAGCTCGCCGGAGCTGACCGCGTACCGGTTTTCCAGCGCCTGCTTGAGTTCGTCGCGCACGGCGGGGCCGCGCTGCTCGACGATCGCGGCCCACCGCCGGTCGCGCTCGATCTCCGGCAGCAGCGCGAGCAGCATCTTCCCGGACGCGCCGACCCCGAGCGGCAGCGAATGCCCCGGCTCGAACGTGAACCGCATGGCGCGGTCGCATTCGACGCGGTCCGCGCACACGGCGGAGTCGCCGAACCGCTGGAACAGCATCACCGTCTCGCCGAGCTCCTGGGCCGCGGTTTCCATGGCCGGCCGCGCCAGCCGCACCATGTCGTTCGCCAGCTGCGCGGCCCGCGCCAGCGGCATCACCTGGCTGGTCAGGTGGTAGTGCCCGGCCCGGCCCTCTTCGAGCAGCTGGAGTTCCTTGAGCAGGGCCACGTACCGGTAGGTCGTCGCCACCGGGGTACCGATCGTCGCGGCCAGCTCGGCGACGCTCGCCTCCCACCGGCGCTCCGAAAAGGCCAGCAGCAGCTGGAGGACCTTGCGGGAACTGCTGGCACCGGGGGTGCGTCGGGGGGAAGTGGTGGCGGAACCGTCGACGCTACTGACGGCAGGCGTCATCGTGACCTCTCGGTGAGACAAAAACGACCTTCGCTATCACACGGGGTGAATAAATTAGCACGTAGTGTGAAAGGAAGGCCAGCAATGGCCCGGGAAAAAGGGCCATCGCCGGCGTGCCGGGTCACATCGTGAGGAACTCGCCCGGTTTCGTCACCACGGGTGACTCCACGTAGAGCCCGCGGTACTCGTCCTGAATGCCGGAGTTGTGCACCTGCAGCGCCAGCGGGCCGACGCGCCCGGCGGTCTTGTCGGTGAACCGCAGCACTTCGACGCCTTTGCAGGTGACGGCGGTGCCGGTGAGCGGGCAGCACGCCATCCGCGCCACCCCGGTCGCCGCGTCGCCGATCAGCTCGCACTGCGCCCACTTCTTGATGTCGATCGTCGTGTGCGACAGCTGCTTGAACAGTTTCCCGCCGCCGTCGTTGTGCCCCGGCCGGTAGTCCCAGTGCCCGCCGTTCGGCGGCTGGAACTGGATGGCGCTCAGCGCGTCGCGGATCGGGTCGGTGGTGCCCCAGATCAGCACGGTCGGTTTGTGGTTGCCCTTGACCTGCCGGACATTGAATATCCACCGAAACGTGCCGACCTGCTGTTTGTTGTAGTACAACCAGCCGCGCGCGGTGCCATTGCCGTGGATGACCCCGTTTTTCGCCGACCAGAGGCCCGTTTTCGACGAAGTCCACGGGCTGAGGTCCGTGCCGTCGAACATCGAGACCAGATTCGGGTCGCCGTAGGGGTTTTCCGCGACGGTGGCGGCGGTCGCGGCCGGGGCCGCGAACGACGTCAGCAAGATCCCCGCGGCCAGCACACCGAAGAGCTTCCGGAACATTCCTGCCGTCCTCTCGTGAACGCGAATCGAGGGTTCGGACGGCGGATTTTCACGTTAGGAGCCGCGCGGGTGGACCGTCAACCGCGGTCCCGGTCACCGGTGAGGAACGGCGTCAGCAGGCCGGGGAGGGCCCGGTCGGCCAGCGCCAGCCCGTCCGCCTCGCCGACGTCGAGCACCGGGTACTTGCCCTTGCCCGCGGCGACCGGCGCGATCAGCGTGACCAGGCCGGCCCGGCGCTGGAAGTACGAGCGCTCGAGGACGATCCCGGTCAGCCCGTCGCAGCGGACCGCCGCCGTGCCGCGGTCCAGCGAGCCCGACCGCGTCACCAGGTAGCGGCCGGTGAAGGCGTGGCCGAGGCCGCGGTAGCGGTCCCAGCCGACGAGCGCGGCGAACGGCACCAGCACGAGCGCGCCCTGCCACGGCCAGTCCGGCAGCGCGCCGAGCCACGCCAGGCCGTAGAGCGCCGCGGCGAGCAGCAGCACGCCGAGGACCGCCCGCGAAAGCCGCCGGTACAACGCCCGGCGCGGGTGCCGCACCAGTGGCGTCGCGGCCGGGTCCTCGCCCAGCACCTCGGCGACGACCTCGTGCGCCCGCGCCAGCGGCGCCGGCGGCAGCAGCAGGCTCCCGCCCTTGTCCGCGCTCTTGCCTTCCCGCAGGCCGGCGGCGATGGCGACGCAGCGGGCACCGCCGGCCAGCCGCAGCGGCAGCGGCTCCCGGATTTCGGCGCCCCGCAAGCGGTCCTCTTCGATCGACACCGACCGCGTCGTGATCAGCCCGCGCCGGACGTGCAGCGTGCCGGCCGGCTCGCGGGTGAGCCGGAAGTTCCAGAACGACAGCACGTACCCGCCGATCGACAGCAGCGAGACGAGCACCAGCAGCCCGGCCGCGGCGAGCACCAGGCTCAGCCACACCGGGGTGTCGGCGAAGTGCCCGACGACCGTCTGGACCAGCGAAAACTCGACCGGGTCGAAGTGCAGTTCGTGCGCGAAGTGGTAGACGGTGCCGACGGCCGCGCCGACCACGGCCAGCCCGGACAGCGTGAACGGCGCATACCGCAGCCACCGCTTGTCGACCGCGGCGATCAGCTGCTCCGGCGGCGCGGCGGCCTCCGTCGCCTCGGTCTGGGTTTGGGCCTGGGCCTCGGCTTTCCGGTGCAGCAGGAGCGTCCGCAGCCGCTGGGCCTCGGCGATAGTGACGGCGTCGAGGACGAGCTCGTCCTTGCCCGGCCCCTTGCCGTGCGAGTGCCGCCCGGTCCCGATCCGCGCGGCGGCCAGCGAGAACAGCCGGTGCTTCGGTTCGGAGGTGACGTCGACCGTGCGGATCCGGTCGCGCGGGATGGCCCGCTGCTTGCGCAGCAGCAGGCCGGTGTGCCACTCGACCTGCGACGCGGTGATCCGGTAGCGCGAGGTCAGCACGTGCGAGACGCCGGTGAACACGGCGATCGCGGTGAACACGAGACCGATCCACTGCCACGGTTCGCCGTGGCCGAACAGCAGCGCGCCCAGCAGCACCGGCAGCGACTTCGCCAGGTCCAGCACGGGCCGGATGAGCAGCATGCGCCGGTCGAGGCGGTGCCACGGCGCGTCCTGCGTGCCTTCGGCCGGCGGGGTGACCGCGGGTTCGGTGCTCTCCGCCGCTTCCGTGGGGGTCACGTCGCGTCCCCGCGGACGGCCTGGGTCGTCTTCGTCAGCTCATCGGCCAGCACGAGCGCGCGGTCGTGGGCCAGGCCCGAGATGCGCAGCGGGCCCGCCGCGGACGCCGTCGTCACGGTGATCTTCGCCAGCCCGAACAGCTGCTCGAACGGGTCACGCTCGATGTCGACGGTCTGGATCCGCGAGACCGGCGCGATCCGCCACTCCTGCTTCAGCCAGCCGGACTGCGTGTAGACGGCCTCGCCGGTGACCTCCCAGCGGTGCACGCGGTAGCGCCACTGGGGCATCACGATCAGGTGGAGCGGGCCGAGGACGCAGGAGAGCACCAGCGTCACGGTCAGGAACGACGGCGCGTCGTCGCTGGTCACGACGATGAGCGTCTGCACGCCGATCAGGATGATCCACAGGATCGAGGCGGTCACCGTCCAGTAGCCGATGGCCCGGGGGCTGACCCGGTGCGCCGGTGGCCGCAGCCCGGGCGCTGTGTTCGTGGTGTGTTCGCTCACGGCTCAAGCGTGCCCGATCGATGCCTTGCGTGCCCACGACACTTGTCACGATGGCGATCCGAACCGGCGTCGATCGCATGGCGTTACGATCAGCGACACCGTCGGCGGAATGGAATCCCCGTAGGCGTGTGTTGTGCTTGAAGGACCGAAGCAGGGTGAGCAGGAGGACCAGGTGGGACTCGATCCCGACGACCTGTACGAGGTGGACTCGGACGTCCCCGACCTGACCGGGGCGGTGCTGCTGCACCACTTCGAAGGGTTCATGGACGCCGGCTCGGCGGGCCGTCTGCTGGCCGAGCACCTGCTGGGCGGCGAGCACCGGGTGATCGCCCGCTTCGACGTCGACCGGCTCATCGACTACCGCTCGCGGCGGCCGACGATGACCTTCGCGGTCGACCACTGGGAGGACTACGACGCGCCCGAGCTGGTGGTGCACCTGCTGCACGACACCGACGGCATCCCGTTCCTGCTGCTGTCCGGCCCGGAGCCGGACCACGACTGGGAGCGGTTCAGCGCGGCGGTCCGGAACCTCGTCGAGCGCTGGGGCGTCCGGCTGACCGCCGGCTTCCACGGCATCCCGATGGGCGCGCCGCACACCCGCCCGCTCGGCGTCACCGCGCACGCCACCCGCAAGGACCTGGTCGGCGACAACCAGCCGCTGCCGAACCGGCTGCAGGTGCCGGGCAGCCTCGCCGCGCTGCTGGAGTACCGGCTCGGCGAGTGGGGCCACGACGCCATGGGCTTCGCCGCGCACGTGCCGCACTACCTCGCCCAGTCGACGTACCCGGCGGCGTCGCTGATCGTGCTCGACGCGCTGAGCCGGGCGACCGGGCTGAGCCTGCCCGAGGGCGAGCTGCGCGCGGCCGCGGACCTGGCCGACGCCGAGATCAACCGGCAGGTCGCCGAGTCCGACGAGATCGCCGACGTCGTCCGCGCCCTGGAGCGCCAGTACGACACGTTCATCGAGGCCTCCGACCGGGGCAGCCTGCTCGCCGAGTCGGTCGAGCACATGCCGACGGCCGAGGAGCTCGGCTCGCAGTTCGAGCGGTTCCTCGCCGAGCAGAACGGCGGCGACGGACCCGAGCGCTGATGACCCGCTACGACGAGATCGGCGTCGGCTACGCGCGGGGGCGGCGGACGGACCCGCGCTGGCTCACGCCGGTGCTGTCCGCGCTGGGCCCGGCGGCTTCGGTGCTGGACGTCGGTTCGGGGACGGGCTCGTACGAGCCGCCTTCGCGGCACGTCATCGCGGTCGAGCCATCGGCGGAGATGATCCGGCAACGACGTCCCGGGGCGGCGCCGGTGGTGCGGGCGGTCGCGGAGGCGCTGCCGTTCGGGTCTTCGGCGTTCGACGCCACGCTGGCGGTGCTGACGGTGCACCACTGGCCCGACTGGCGGCGAGGCCTCGCCGAGCTGCGCCGGGTCTCGCGCCGTCAGGTGGTCTTGGCGTACGACACGGCGCTGCACAATGACTTCTGGTTCGTGCGGGAGTACGTGCCGGAGGTCGCTTCGCTCGAGCGTTCACGCCCTTCGGCCCCGGAGATCGCGGAGTTCCTGGGGGCGGCTTCGGTGCTGCCGTTGCCGGTGCCCTGGGACTTCACGGACGGCGTGTTCCCGGCGTACTGGCGCCGGCCGGAGGCCTACCTGGACCCGGGGGTGCGCCGGTCGTGCTCGGCACTGGCCCAGACCGACCCGGCGGCGGTGGCCCGGGGGATCGGCCGGCTGCGGGAGGATCTCGAGTCGGGGCGGTGGCACGCTGACCATGCTGAGCTGGTGGAGCTGCCGGAGTGGGATGCGGGCTTCCGGCTGATCGTGGCCTAGCCGGTTCACCACTCGCTGCGCGCGAGCTTGCCGACGCCTTCGGCGGTGTCCCGGAACCCGTCGTCGCCCAGGATGGCCAGCAGCCGTGCGTTGAACTCCTCGATCGCCGGGGCGGCGCGGGCCAATGCTTCCTCGCCCGCCGCCGTCAGCCGCAGCACCACCGCCCGGTGTTCACGCGGGTGAGGCTGCTTGGCGACCAAGCCCGCCTCGACGAGCCGGGTCACCATCGCGGTCACCGCCGATTCGCGCTGGCCGAGCTGCTCGGCGAGCTCTCGCTGGGTCGAACCACCCGCCCCGACGGCGAAGAGCGCCCCGAGCTGGGCGGTGGTGATGCCGGCCGCGGCGAGACAGCGGCGGTCGGCGGCCACCCGGAGCCGGTGGGCGGCCCGCTGGAGCAGGAAGAACAAGCGCTGATCGGGTTCGGGCACGCCCCGATCTTGACAGCCGGAGCAGCGCGGCGCCATGCTGACTTCACTAGTGAAGTGAGGGGTCATGCTCGATTTCGCGGCAGCGTGCGACGGCCTGGCGAGCCAGCCGTTCAGCCGACTGCTCGGCGCCCGGCTGACCGAGTTCGGCGACGGTGCGGCCACGCTCGAACTGGACATCCGCGTAGGACTCCAGCAGCAGAACGGCTACCTCCATGGAGGTGTCCTCGCCTACGCCGCCGACAACGCGCTGACCTTCGCCGCGGGCACCGCCCTCGGACCCGCGCTGCTCACGGCCGGCTTCACGATCGACTACCTCCGGCCGGCGGTCGGCGCGGTCCTGCGCGCCCGCGCCGTCGTCGTGCAGGCCGGGCGGTCGCGGGCCACCTGCAGGTGCGAGGTGTACACACTGGACGAAGGTCGCGAGCCTTTGATGTGCGCCGCGGCGCAGGGGAGTGCGCGCCGGAGAGCTTAGGTCTGACCATGCTTTTGTCCAGGGGATCACGGCATACCGGGAGAACGGCAGGTGCAGGGATCACGGGGGCTGTGCTGCCGCGAGTGCGCAGAACGCCGAGGTTCCCGCTCATCTGACTGCTGTGGGCTGCCTGACCACGCGATCGGCGGCTCGAGCACCTCAGTGCACCACCTTGCGACGGCAACAGCCGACCGTTGGTCGCTCTGGGTGGTCCCGGCCAGGCCGGGGACGCGTTCCCGCACCTCATGCGCACCTGCGGAGCCGGCGGGCAGCTCCCCGCCCTCCCAAGGGGGGCGTGCCCAAGTCCAGTCTATCGGCGCACACCGACGGAATCGCCGAAACTGCCACGAGGTGCCCACCCTGTCCACAGCGAGCCCCGCTTGTGGAAAACCGGCTGCGGCAGTTGGGCCGGGCGCCGGTCGGCGGGGCCGGAGGTGGTTGGCTTGGTCGCTGGTCGCTGGTCGCTGGTCGCTGGTCGCTGGTCGGCGGGTCCGGAGGTGGTTGGTCCGGTCGTCGTTCGGTGGAGCCGGAGGTGGTTGGCTCGGTCGCTGGTCAGCGGAGACGGGGGTGGTTGGTCCGGCCGGTCAGCGGAGTCGGGGTGGTTGGTCCGGCCGGTCAGCGGAGTCGGGGTGGTTGGTCCGGTCGTCGGCGGAGTCGGAGGCGGTTGGCTCGGTCGCCGGTCGCCGGTCGCCGGTCGCCGGAACCGGCGGCGGTATGCCCGGCCTCCGACCGCCCGAACCAAAGGCGTGCCGCCCGAACTCCGGCCAAGCAGAACCGAAACCCTAACCGTGGCAGCCTTCTTCGTTCACCGGCCCGAACGACGGCAGCACCAGCCCGCACAGATAGCCGTCGATCCACCGGCCGCTTCCGGCGAGGTTGGTGCCCAGGCGGACGAACGGTGCGAAACCCCGGATCCCCGCGGCCAGCGCGTCCTGGTTGCGCTGCAGCATCGACGTCAGCTGGTCGAGCTGGGTGAGCAGGGGGCCGACGGGAGCCTCGGCGATCAGCCCGGACAACTCCGTCGACAGCCTCCGGGCGCCGTCGAGGAGGGTGCTGATCGCCGTCTCGCGGTTGATCACCTCTTCGAGCAGCTGGTTTCCGTCCTCGAGGAGCCGGCGCACCGCCGCGTCGCGGTCGACGAGTGTCTGCGAAACCACGCGGGTGTTGCCGAGCAGCCTCGCGAGCTGGCTGTCGCGTGAGGCGAGCGAATCCGACAGCCGCGAGAGCCCGGTAAGGGCGGCGCGGACGCTCTGCGGGGTGTTCGCCAGCGTCGCCGACAGCGTGTCGAAGCTCTTCGCCAGCTGTGTCGTGTCGATGCGGTCCACTGTGGACGACAGTTCGCCGAACGCCGCGAGGATGTCGTAGGGCACCGTGGTGCGTGAGCGCGGGATGGGCTGGCCCGGGTCGAGCGTGCCTTCGCCCTGCGGGTCGAGGGCGAGGTAATTCTGGCCCAGCAGCGTCTTCAGCCGGATCGCCGCGCTCGTCGCGTCGCCCAGCCACGCTCCCTTGGCCCGGAAGGAAACCAGCACGTGGTCGCCGCGCAGCCGGACGGCCGACACGTGCCCGACCTCGACGCCGGCGACGCGGACGTCGTTGCCCTCGATCAGCCCGGCCGCTTCGGTGAACTCGGCCGAGTAGGCCGTCCCGTCGCCGAGCACCGGCAGGGCGCGCACGTTCAACGCCGTGACCACGCCGAGGGCGAGCAGGGTCAGGCCGGCGAGCCCTGTCCGGACCGGGGCGTCGGCGGCCCGACGTATTGACATGGCGTCAAGAGTGACCCACGTCACGCCGGGCCGCTGCCGGTGTCCCCCGATGAGACGAAGATCGGGGCTCACGCGGTGGTGAGCGCCGGGTATTCACGGTAGTCCAGCGCGTTGGCCGCGCGGTCCGTCATCCAGGTGAAGATGCCGCCGAACAGCCGCGTGCTCAGCATCCGGTAGGCGCGGTTGCGGCTGCGGATCTTCGCGGCCGTGCGCGGCGCGAGGAAGTTGCCGGAGCCCTTGCCGTTCTTCTGCCCGACCGCGGCCGGCTTGCGCAGCCGCTGCTCGTACTTCGCGAACGCCGTCACGTGGTCGCCGCCGGCCGCCGCGAGCTCCCCGGCCAGCACCTGGGCGCCCATCATCGCGAGCCCGGTGCCGGACCCGCCCGGCCCGGCGCACCAAGCGGCGTCGCCCAGGAGCACGACCCGGCCCTTCGACCAGCGGTCGAGGTGGATCTGGCTGATCGAGTCGACGTACAGGTCGTCGGCCGCGGGCAGCGCTTCGAGCAGCTTCGGCGTCTCCCAGCCGGTGTCCGCGAACAACTGCGCGAGCAGCCCGCTCTGCTCGGCGGCGCTGCGGCGGTGGAACTCGACGCCGTCGGCCGCGAAGACCAGGTTGACGTGCAGCCGGTCCGGCAGCCGGTGGCTGCCCACGCTGACGCCGCGGCCGGGCTCGTTGTACGAGATGCTGGTGTGGTCGAGCCCGAGGTGGTTGGGCGCGGTGAAGCCGGCGATGCCGAAGCCGAGGTCGGTGCGGAAGTCCGGCTCCGGCCCGAAGGCCGCGGCCCGCACGCCGGAGTGCACGCCGTCGGCCCCCACCACCAGGTCGAACGTGCGCGGTGGGCCGTGGCGGAAGGTGACTTCGACGCCGTCCGCGGTCTCGGTGAGGCTCGTGACTCGGTCGCCGAAGACGTATTCGGTGTGGTCCGCGGTGTGCTCGTACAGGATGCGCGCGAGGTCGCCGCGCAGGATCTCGACCTCGCCGCTCCACGCGGCGCCGGGCAAGGTCAGCGCGGGCCGGCCGTCGAGATCGAGCACGGTCTGGTCGCCCATCGCCGTCTCGTACCGGCGGATCTCGTCGAGGACCCCCATCGCGACCAGCAGTTTCACCTGCTCACCGCGGAAGTCGACGGCCTGGCCGCCGGGGCGTGGCGCGGGGGCGGACTCGACGACGGTGACGCGGTAGCCGCCGCGGTGCAGCCAGTGGGCGGCGGACGGGCCGGCGATGCCGGCCCCGGAAACGAGCACGGTCTTGGCGGTCATCGGAGGGGTTCCTCTCGGGTCGGTGGGTGCCGACGCCGAGATTGCGGGCGGCCGCTGACGGTCCTCGCACCATCCGCTGACGGCTCGGCCAGTGCGCCGCGGTTGCAGTCGCTAACATGACCCGCGTGGACCGCGCCACCGAAGGCCGGATCCAGGAGGACGGCGAGGGAGCCGTCGAGGCACGCATCCTGGATGCCGCCGCTCACCTGATCGCCGAAGAGGGCTTCGGCAGGTTGAAGATCGGCGGCGTCTGCGCCCGCTCCGGCTACGCCCGGTCGGTCGTCTTCCAGCACTTCGGCGACAAGGACGGGCTCGGGCGACGGCTCGTCGAGCACGCCGTCGAGGAGTTCACCAACGTCTACAGCGAGGCTGTCGCGGCCCGCACCGGGTCGGCGAACGCGACGCCGATGGACATGCTGCGCGCGCTGCTGGACATCATCTTCGAGCTGATCCGCACGATGCCGACGCTCAACCAAGCGTTCCTCGCCCTGTGGGGCGACGCGGCGGCGGAGTCCTCGGCCCTGCGCGGCGCGCTGACGGAGGCCGACCGCCGGTTCCGGTTCGCCATCGCGCAGACCGTGGCCAGCGGGGTCGCGGACGGGTCCATCACCGGCGTCCGCGACCCCGATTCCTACGCTTCGGCGATGCTGGCCCAGCTGCGCGGGATCTCGATGCAGGCCCTGATCGACCCCGACGGCGTCGACCTGCGCGGGCTCCGCGCCGAGCTGGAGCGCGGCGTCGACCGGCTGTCCGCGAGCTTCCGCGGCACGCTCTAAAGGGCGTACACGATGCTCCGCAGCACGATCACGCCGATGAAGACGAGCGTGAAGGCCAGATCGAGCGACAACCCGCCGAGCCGCACCGGCCGCACGACCCGCCGCACCGGCCCGATCACCGGCTCGGTCGCGGCGTAGGCCAGGCCCCGGGCGCGCCGCGCCCACGGCGGGGTGTTCGCCACCACCGCGACCCAGTCCAGCACCATCCGCGCGATCAGCACGAGCAGGTACAGGCTCAACGCGAACCCGAGCAGTGTCCCTAGTGCACCCATGGTCCCTCCGTTTCCACTACCCGGTGAACGCGCGGGCGGTGCGGGGAGTGCCAGTTCTGTCCGGTTCACAGCATTTCAACAGGTTGGCGGCACTTGGCCTGGTGACCGACGCCGTGCGTGGGCCGGCTCGGGCCGGCCCGCGCACGGATTGCGCTCGGAGCTCAGCCGAAGGTGACCACGAGGCGGCCGTCGGAGGCGAAGGACCACTTCATCGTTCCGGCGTACGCCGAACAGCGGGAGCCGTTTTTACCGGTCCAGAACTGGTCCGAGCTGTCGACGTTGCCGACCGTCTTGTCGTTCGAACCGCCGCCGGCGAAGCGGCACGAAGTATCGTTGCGGAACACCGAAGTGCCGGTGTCGAAGGAGAAGTTGCGCTCGGCGTTGTCGATGCCGACGTTGTCCGAAATGGACATCGAGCCGGGGTTGCTGTTGTAGGTGAACCCGTGGTGGCCGTTGCGGTAGGCGATGTCGCGCCGGACGATGTGGTTGACCGCGATCTTGTCGCCGCCGAGCTTGTAGCCGTTGCGGTCGCCGTTCTTGTTGACCGTGCCGTTGCTGAGGGTGCCGTTGGCGTAGGCGAGGGAATCCTCGATGGTCACCGGGCCGATCGGGCCGGTGTCGGTCTTGGTGTAGAGGTCCCAGCCGTCGTCGATGTTGTGGTGGGAGACGTCGTAGCGGAAGACGTTGCCGGGGCCGGCGGTGAGCTTCGCGGCGAACCCGTCGGCGTCCTCGCCGTCGGAGTCGGCGTTGTCGTGCGATTCCGAGCTGACGACGAGGTTGTTCGCCGGCCACTGGTCCTTCGGCGTGCTCGACGCGATCCGGGAGATCTGCAGCCCGGAATCGCGGTTGAAGCGGGTGACGACGCGTTCGATGACGTTGTTGCTCCCGCCGACGAAGATCCCGTTGTCCCCGGCCCGTTCGACGACGATGCCGGCGACGCGCCAGTAGGAGCCGTTGACGGCGAGCCCGCGGTTGGCCGGGTCTTCCGTCATGGCCGAGAAGTTCAGCACGGGCGTCTCGCCGGGGTAGGCGGAGAGGGTCTTGCGTGCGCTCGAGGTGCCGCTGTTGCCCGGCGCGATGGTGACGGTCTGGGCGTAGGAGTAAGTCCCGCCGCGCAGCGAAATCGTGCCACCGGAACCGATTCGCGTGAGCGCCGAAGGCAAGGTGGTCGGATCCGCCTGCGTACCGGCGGCGGAGTCCTTGCCGTTCGGTGCCACGTAGAGGGTGGTGGCCGCGGCGGCCGATGGCGGTGCCAACGCGGTGATCGTGACGAGCGCGGCGCTCACTGCAAGCGCTTTCTTGCGGGGAATGCTTCCGTGCGAACCCATTGCACGCCTCCTTGCGGGCAAGAATGTGCCGGACACCGGATCCGGGAGCGCTCCCACCGGGAGCGGGATCTCCGGTGAGGCGACGGTAGCACCGGCCGGCGGCGCCCCGAGTGGGCCAAGCGGGTCGTCTGCACTGAAAACGCTTTCAGTGATCACCCGGGCCCGCGCCGGAGCCCGCCGGAGAGGTCGGGCCGGCGGGTGCGCCGCGTCACTCCGGCGTCGCCCGGCTTGCATACGCGGACGTATCCGATGCATTATTGTATCGAACAGGAGGAGCGATGACCGCAGGACGGGGAGCCCGCGAGCCACGGGTGACGAAGCGACGCGCCGAAACCCGGGGCCGGCTGCTGGATGCCGCCCTCGAGGTCTTCGCCCGGGACGGGTTCGGCCGGGCGACCGTCGACAAGGTGTGCGCCCACGCCGGCTACACGCGGGGAGCCTTCTACTCGAACTTCGCGTCACTGGACGAGCTGTTCCTCGCCATGTGGGAGCAGCGGTCCACCGCGCAGATCGCCGAGGCCCGGCAGGTGTTCGAGACCGGCGGCGTGCCGGCCGTGACCGATGTGGACGACGTCGTCGACCAGGTCCTGCGGGTCGTGCCGATGGACGAGGAGTGGTACCGGGTGAGCGCCGAGTTCACCGCGCACGCCCTCCGCACCCCCGGGCTGCGCGAGGTGATCGCCGGCCGGGAGCGGGCGATCGCCGCGTCGTTCCTGCCCTTCCTGCTGGCCCTCCTCGAGCGCATCGGCCGGACCGTGCCCGACCCGGACGCGCTGGGGCAGGCCTTGATCGCCGTGCACGACGGCACCGCCGCCCAGTGCTTCACCGAACCTGGCGACCCCGTGGTGTGGCAGCGCCGAGCCGAGCTGTTCGCCCGCGTCGTCACCGCCTACAGCACCGGAAGCAAGGACTGATCATGACCGGAGAACCGGACGTCATCGTGGTGGGAGCCGGCCTTGCCGGCCTCGTCGCGACCCACGAGCTCGCCAAGGCCGGACGCCGGGTGCTGGTGGTCGAGCAGGAAAACCGCGCCAACCTCGGCGGCCAGGCGTTCTGGTCGCTCGGCGGCCTGTTCCTCGTCGACAGCCCGGAGCAGCGGCGCAACGGCATCAAGGACTCCTACGAGCTGGCTCTGCGCGACTGGCTGGACTCCGCCGGCTTCGACCGCGACGACGAGGACCACTGGGCCCGGCAGTGGGCGCAGGCCTACGTCCGGTTCGCCGCCACCGAGAAGCGGCCCTACCTGCACGACCTGGGCCTGCGGTTCACGCCCGTGGTCGGCTGGGCCGAGCGCGGGGGCGGCACGGCGGACGGCCACGGCAACTCGGTTCCGCGGTTCCACCTGACCTGGGGCACCGGCCCCGAGGTGGTCCGGATCTTCGCCGAGCCGGTGCTGGCGGCCGAACGCCGCGGGCTGGTGCGGTTCGCGTTCCGGCACCAGGTCGACGAGCTGATCGTCGAGGACGGCGCCGTGGCCGGGGTGCGGGGCACCGTGCTGGAGCCGTCGGAACTGGACCGCGGCCAGGCGTCGTCCCGGACCGGCGTGGGCGGCTTCGAACTGCGGGCCAAGGCCGTGCTCGTCACCTCGGGCGGGATCGGGCACAACCACGACCTGATCCGCGCCAACTGGCCGGCTGCCCGCCTCGGCCCGTGCCCGGAGACGATGATTCCCGGCGTGCCCGCCCACGTCGACGGCCGCATGCTCGCGATCAGCGAGCAGGCCGGCGCCGGCCTGGTCAACCGCGACCGGATGTGGCACTACACCGAAGGCCTGCACAACTGGGACCCCATCTGGCCCGGTCACGCGATCCGGATCATCCCGGGTCCGTCGTCGATGTGGTTCGACGCCACCGGGAAACGGCTCCCCGCCCCGAACTTCCCCGGCTTCGACACCAACCAGTCGATGAAGGCCATCCTGTCGACCGGCTACGACTACTCGTGGTTCGTGCTGAACCAGACGATCATCGACCGCGAATTCGTGCTGTCCGGGTCCGAGCAGAACCCCGACATCACCGGCAAGGACCTCCGCCGCACACTGGTCGGCCGCGGTGGCAAGGGCGCGCCGGGACCGGTCGACGCCTTCAAGAACCGGGGCGTGGACTTCGTCGTCGCCGACACCCTCGGCGAGCTCGTCGCGGGCATGAACAAGATCGCCCGTGGCCCGGCCCTGGAGGTCGCGGCGATCGAACGGCAGATCGCCGCCCGCGACGGCCAGGTCGGCAACCGGTTCTCGAAGGACCTGCAGCTCATGGCGATCGCCAACGCCCGCCGGACCCTGGGTGACCGGCTGGCGCGCGTGGCCAAGCCGCACCGGCTCCTCGACCCGGAGCACGGTCCGCTGATCGCGGTCCGCCTCAACATCCTGACGCGCAAGACGCTGGGCGGGATCCAGACGAACCTGGATTCCCAGGCCATGCGCGCCGACGGCTCCCCGTTCCCCGGCTTGTACGCCGCCGGCGAGGTCGCCGGCTTCGGCGGCGGTGGGGTGCACGGCTACAACGCGCTGGAAGGCACGTTCCTCGGCGGTTGCATCTTTTCCGGCCGTGCGGCGGGCCGGGCGCTTGCCCGCACGCTGCCGTAGGGCGCGTTGAGGGTCGGGTGTTCTCAGGCGGGTGTGCAGGTGAGTCTCGGTGGGGGTGCTGTCCCGCTCGCCTGGAACCCGAAGGTCGTGCTGCCGCCCGGGCCGATCGGGCCGTTCCACCCGGCGTCGCCGGCCACCACGCTCGCGCCGTTCTGCTTGAGGGTGGTGTTCCACGAGTTGGTGACCTGCTGGTCGCCGGGCCAGGTCCAGCCGACTCGCCAGCCGGTGATCGGCGTGCGGCGGTCGTTGGTGACCGTCACCGTCGCGACGTGGCCGGTGCCCCAGCCGCCGTTGACCTGGAGGCTCGCGGTGCACCCGGCCGGCGGCAGGACCAGCAGCGTGATGGAGTTCGCCGGGTAGGTCGCGTCGACCCGGCCGTTGGTCGCCGGGAGGTCGGCGCCGCGCACGATGGCGCCCAGGTCGGCCGGGCTGTAGGTGAACCGTTGTGCCGCACCGGCGTTGTCGAACCCGGCCACCGACAGCGGCGCGGTGAGGTCGCCGCCGGTCTTGTTGACGACCATCACGGTCAGCGCCTGGTCGGCGGACCGCTGGGCCGCGTACACCGCCAGCTGACCCTGGTCGGCGGCGGTCGCCGACACGCTGACGTCACCGAACCGGCTGCCCGCGCCGTCGTAGTTGCGGTACATCCGGAACGCGTACGCGCCCGGGTCGGTCGGCTTGGGCTCGCCCCACATCGTGGCGAGGTCGAGGCCCTCCCGGCCGAAGACGCCCAGGATGTCGGCCTCCGCCAGCGCGCCGTTGATGTCGTCCAGCGCGCCCCAGTTGTACTCGGTGATGGCGGTCTTCGTCCCGGGGTTGTACTGGGCGACCCACGACTTCATCGTGCGGATGAACTGCAGCGGCGGCGCGTTGACGCCGCCCGGGCCGATCCAGGACTCTTCGACGTAGGTCGGGTCCCACAGCGACCGGATGGACCGCAGCCGCAGCGCATTGGCCTCAGGTGTCTTGTCGCCGCTGATCTGCGGGTAGAAGTGCTGGTCGAAGTAGTCGAGGTAACGCTTGCCGCCGTGGGCGTCGCTGTAGTCCTTCATGTTCTTCAGGTACCACTGGGACAGGTTGAGCCCGCCGTGCGCGGCCGAATCGGCACCCGGTCCGCAACCGTCCACTCCGGACGCGACCCACTCGCAGTAGCCCCAGCCGGACGGACCGAGCACCGCCGCGCTGGGATCGGCGGCCTTGATCGCCGCGGCGGCCGCGGTGCCCTTGCCGCCCAGTTCGTCGTCCGAGACCGGCTGGGGGTGCACGTCCCGGTGCGTGCTGGACCAGAGCACCGGCTCGTTGTCGAGTTCGTAGATCGGCACGCCACCCCGGTCCGCCGTGCCGAACCGGTCCACCAGGTGCGACACCATCTCGCCGTCGAACGCCGCGTCCGCCGGGACCGAGGTGTCGGTGGGAACGCCGGTCAGGTTCTGCTGGCCGAGCTGACCGTTGCCGCAGTTGGGGTCCCACTGGTCGAAGCTGTCCTGCTGCGGGAACCGGGTCGCCGGGAACCCGCAGGCGAACGGGTGGGACGACGGCGAGTCCTTGGCCACCCACCCGCTGAGGGGCACGGTGACGACCGGCTTGATGCCGCGGCCGAGGTTGGCCCCGACCATGCCTTCGACGGTGTGTTCCTGGTCGGCGACGATGTTTTCGAAGTACCAGTCGCTGCCGGTGTTGTAGGTGTGGTTCTTGAAGTTGTAGCGGCTGGAGGCGTTGCCGCCCCAGCGCGCGACCGTCTGGCCGATTTCGGCGTTGAACGCCGGATCGCCGCCGTTGAGGCCGTAGATGCCGGGGCTGATCGGGTGCCGGGCGGCGGACACGTCCACCGACAGGCTGAGCTCGGCGGCGGACGCCGGCGGTGCGGCGATGGCCTGGGCGGTCAGCACCGCGGCCAGCACGCAGCCGCTCGCCGTTCCGGACCTGAGGTGGTGTCGTCGTCGAGCACCCATGAGGAAACTCCTGCCGCCGGCTTGTGGGAGCGCTCCCATACGCTACCGGCCGCGGCCCGGTCGTCAATCGGCCGATGGGCGGTCGTCGCCGATTCGGCGCGCTGACCTGGTGCGGCGCGCGGTGAAAATTTCCGGTGCCGGCGGCGGGAGAGCGTGTTCAGCCGGCGGAGACCGGCGCGGAGATCAGCTCGAGCGCCGTCTCCCGCGCCTCGGCGAGGGCTTGGCTGCCTTCGGCGGCGGTGGCCCGGACCTGCGCCGGGGTCGCGCGCTCCGGGCCGAGCAACGCGGTGACCGACTTGGCGAGGACCTGTTCCGGGACCACGGGCTCCGGCCGGAACCGGCTCGGTACGGGGGCCGCCATGAACCCGGTGAGCAGGGCGTGGAGGGCCAGCGCCTGCTCGGCCAGTGGCCAGTCGGTCCGGGCGAGCGCGTGCCGGCGCCAGATCGGCAGCACGCCGGACATCATCGCGTCCGGGCTCAGGGTTTCCAGGAGTTTCGCCGCACGCGGGTCTTCGGTGAGCGCGCCGAGGAGGCCGTCGTCGCCGCGGCGCAGGGCGTCGACGAACGGGTGCCGGGCCGCGGTGGTCAGCATGCGGGGGATGAGCCGGGACGGCCGGGCGAGGTCGGAGTCGGCGGTGACCGCTTCGGTGACGGCGTCCGCGAGGCCGATGAAGTCGCGGCTGATCAGGCCGAGCAGGAGATCTTCCTTCGTCTTCCAGTAGAGGTAGACGGTGCCCTTGCCGATGTGGGCGCGGGTGGCGACGTCGGAGATGGTGACGCCCTTGCTGCCGCGGGCGAGCAGCAGTTCACCCGCGGCGGCGAGGATGCGCGCCGCCTTGGGCGAGCTGTGTTCAGGCAGGTCCGGCAACGCTGGTCCTTCCGGGTGGGGTGGCGTCGAGTACCCCGCCGACGATATCGGCATTCTTGAACTTCTCGATGTCCTCCACGCGCAGCACGCGTTCGAGCAGGCGCCCGCCGAGCCGGGTCTTGGCCAGTTTCGGGAGCACCCGGCGGAACACGACCTCCGGCCGGCTGTCGGCCATGAAGATCTTGCGGTCGCTGAACGCGCTGTCCTGGTAGTGGTCGATGTAGGGGCGCAGGGCGCGTTCCCATTCGGTGAGGGCGGTTTCGACGTCGTCGTGGCGCTCGAGCATGGTGCCGAGCAGGTCGGCGCCGGTCAGCCCGGACGAGACGCCCATGCCCGCGTAGAGCGTGACGCACCAGGCGGAGTCGCCGACCAGGACGACACGCCCGCGGTGCCACCGCGGCATCCGCACCTGCTCGACGGAGTCGAAGAGGACGTTGCCGGCCGACTCCAGGTGGTCGATGACGTCGCCGAGCGTGCTACCCAGTGGTTGCGGGCCGAAGGCGGCGCGGACGCGCTGGGCGGGCGTGGCGGTGAACTCGGCGTCGACGTCGCCGGTGCGGTAGGTCAGCATGATCGTGGGGTTGTGGTCGGTGAAGGCGAAGACCCACATCGACCGGCCGGGCTCGAGCAGCGTCGCGCCCTGCCCGGGGGCGAGGCCGGCCGGGGTGCCGTCGTATTCGAAGGCCACGACGATGTAGCCGAGCCGGCGCAGGTGGTCATCGTGGGGGCCGAACACCAGTGACCGCACGGTCGAGCGCAGCCCGTCGGCGCCGACCACGAGGTCGAACCGCTCGGTGACCTCGGTGCCGGTCACGGTGTTCCGCAGGGTGACGTCGACCCCGGTGGCGTCCTGCTCGATCGCGGTGGGCACGGTGGAGTAGCGGATCTCGACGTCGCCGGGCAGGACCTCGAAGGCGGCCTGTTCGGCGTCGCCGCGCAACATCAGCCACGGCTTGCCGGGCAGGTCGCCGAAGCCCGCGCCCGGCCGGTGGCGCCCGCTCCGGTCGAGGTTCACCGGCGGCTGCGGGCTGCCGCGGTCGTGCAGGTGCGCACCGAGGCCCAGGCGGGTGGCCGCCGCCTTGCCCGCCCCGAACAGGGCGACGAAGTAGCCGCCGGAGCGACGCCCCGGCGCGCGTTCGACCAGCACGGGCGTCCAGCCCGCGGCCCGCAACCGCGCCGCGGTGGCGATCCCGCTGACGCCCATTCCTACGACCAGTACCCGGCGTGTGGTGTTGTCGTCCATGACTCAACCATACTGACCAGATCGGTCAGCTGGTCAGTCAGTGGCGTGGGTCACAGTCGTCGAGGGTGCGGTTCGCGGATCGTCGAGGGGGTCATGAATGTCCACATAGGACGCTTCGGCGCCGGAGAAGCGCGCTGGCGCGGCAATCCAGCTGGGGGTGTCTGTTTTGCCGCACCAGCGCTGGTATCCCTAAGGGATGGCATGGTGCTCCGGATGCCGGGCCGGGTACTCCCGCGCTCGGCGCGTCCCATTGAAGCCCAGTGCCCGGTCGCGTGCCTAGGTGGCAACGGTCTTGACCGAGGCCGCCGATGGTCAGGCGTTCGCGCCGTCAAGACGACCTGTGGCTATTTCGCGGTATTCGAAAGATCCCGCGGGCGTGCGGTCAGCGTCCGCGAGATCACGTCCAGGACGCGCGGCGCGTGCTCGTCGAGGTAGAAGTGCCCACCGGGGTAGGTGTGCAGGGTGAAGTCCGCCGTCGTGTGGCCGGCCCAGGCTCGGGCCTCCGCCACGGTCGCCTTCGGGTCCGATTCGCCGACCAGCGCGTGGATCGGGCAGTGCAGCGGCGGTCCCGGCTCGTAGCGGTACGTCTCCGCGGCCCGGTAGTCGCTGCGCAGGGCGGGCAGTGCCGTCGCCAGCAGTTCCTCGTCGTCGAGCAGGTGCGCGTTCGTGCCGCTGAGCGACTTGATCTCGGCGACGAACTCGGCGTCGCCGAGCAGGTGGTACCGCTCGTCCCGGTGGCAGGACGGCGCCCGGCGACCCGAGGCGAACAGGGCCAGCGGGGCGACACCCGCGCTCTCCAGCCGAAGCGCGACCTCGAAGCCCAGCGTCGCGCCCATGCTGTGGCCGAAGATCGCCAGCGGCACATCCGTGTGGGGCAGCAAGTTGGCGGTCACCGCGTCGGCGAGCTCACCGATGCTCGACACGCTCGGCTCGCGCCTGCGGTCCTGGCGTCCGGGGTACTGCACGGCGAGCACGCCGACCCGCGGCGCGAGTGCACGGGAGACCGGGAAGAAGTAGCTCGCCGAGCCGCCGGCGTAGGGCAGGCAGACCAGGTTGACCGGCACGTCGGGGATCGGGTGGTAGCGCCGGATCCACGGCTGCGCCTCCGGGGTGTCGGCCACGGACGTCACTCTCCTGCGGTCGGGGTACGAGGAATGTCCCGGACTTTCCTGTGCTGCCGGGCCCACCGGCAACCCTGGGCCCGGGACCGGGGCGAAACCCCTAGTCTTTCGCGTCGCTTTCCTTCCCGCTCGGCGATTCCCGTGCGTGTTCCGGCGGTTACAGCGAGATCGGCCGGTTTGCTATCGTCGAGCCCAGTGATCACTGGGGAGGGGCGTGACGGGATGCCAGAACGCCCGGCCGACGCCGGCGCCGGCTGGCGGCGGCTGAGCCTCCGGACGCTCGGCGTCCACCTGAAATGGCTCGTGCCGCCGGCCGCCTCGCTGGGCGCGTACGCGTTGTGGACCGGCGGCGAGCTCGAGGTCGCGTCGCTGTACAAGCTCGGGATGGTCAGCGTCGCCTTCGCCGCGGTCACGGTGTACGAGGTCGTTCAGCTGCTCACCACCCACTTCCGGGTGACCGGCGAGGTGTTCGAGCTGCGCAAGGGCTTGGTGCTGCGCCGGCACCGCTCGATCCGGCGCGACCGCGTGCGCCGGGTCGACCTGACCGCCGGGCCCGCGCAGCAGCTGTTCGCGCTCGTCATCGTGCGCATCGGCACCGGCAGCGGGCCGCAGGGCAAGGACCACGAAGTCACGCTGTCGGCGCTGTCGAAGCGGGACGCGCTCGCCCTGCAGGCGGAACTGCTCGCGGGCGCCGGTACGGCGGCGGAGGATGACCCGGCCGAGGACGGCACGATCGCCGCGCTGCGGTGGTCGTGGATCCGCTACGCGCCGCTCACCATGTGGGGCGGGCTCGCGATCGTCGGGCTCGTCGCGCTCGCGACCCGGGTGGCGGACTGGTTCGGCCTGAGCCTCGACGGGGTTTTCCGGTGGCTGGCCCGGTTCTTCCAGGAGGCTTCGCCCGTCCAGGTGATCCTTTCCTTCGGGGCCGTCTTCGCCGTCCTCAGCGCGCTGAGCAGCCTGCTGCTGTTCTGCGAGCAGTGGTGGCGCTACCGCTTCGAGATCGAGGGGCGCTACACCTACCGGGTTCGCCGCGGTCTCCTCACGACCCGGCAGATCGCGATCGACCGGCGGCGCGTCCGCGGGGTCGAGGTGACGCAACCGTTGCCGCTGCGGCTGTTCGGGGCCGGCCGGGTCGAGGTGCTCGCGACCGGCCTCGGCGCCTCGGACGACGACTACACGGGCATGCAGGTGGTCACCCCCGCCGTGCCGCGCGGGGAAGCCGACCGGATCGCGGCGGCGATCGCGGAACAGTCGCCGTCGCCGACGGCGGCCACGCGGCTGCGGCCGCACCCGCCCGCCGCGCTGCGGCGCCGGCTGCTTCGCGCGGTCCTGGCCGCGCTCGTGCCGGCCGCCGTGCTCGCGGTGCTCGGCTGGACCTTCGCCCCGGCCGTGCTGCCCAGCGTGGGGATCGTCGCGGCCGCCGGCGTCGTGCTCGGGGTCCTGCTCGGTGTCGACGCCTACCGGGCCCTCGGCCACGACGTCTCCGGCGACTACCTGGTCACCCGGTACGGGACGCTGCGGCGGCACACCGTGGCCCTGCGCCGCGACGGCGTGATCGGGTGGCGGATCTCGCGCTCCCCGGGCCAGCGCCTGTCCGGGCTGGTCACCGTCAGCGCCGTGACCGCGGCGGGCAAGGGCGGTGCGTACCAGGTGCGTGACGTCCGGCTTCCGGACGGCGTGGCGTTCGCGGGCGAGGCCGTCCCCGGGCTGCTGGCGCCCTTCGTGGCCGCTGGGCAGGCCCCCGAACCCGAACCCGCACGCCGGTGAGCGCGGAACGGGCCGCCGGGCGCGGACCGGAGTACCCGGCGATGCTCCCGGCGACACTCGAGGCGACCGCGCACCCCGGCGGCGGCCGGGCGCGCCGCTCGCTGCGCGACTGGCTGACCGACGGGCTGTGCGTGCTGTGCGCCTTGATCATGGGCCTGCTGTCGCTGTGGGTGCGGGACCCGGACGTGGTCCCCTCGATCTCGTTGCCGCTCAGCTTGGCCGTCTCGATCGCCGCCTGCCTCTCGCTGTGGTTCCGGCGGCGGTGGCCGGTGCAGCTGGCGCTCGTGCTCATGGTGCTGTCGGTCTGGTTCGTGCACGCGTCGGGGGCGAGCGCGATCGCGCTGTTCACCGTCGCCGTGCACCGCAAGACGGCCACCGTGATCCCGTTGCTCGTGCTGGGCGTGCTGTCCCCGCTCGTGCAGTTCCGGATCTACCGCCTGGAGCCGGACACGCCGCTCGTGTACTGGATGGCCGTCGGCATCGCGGCGACGCTCAGCGTGCTCGCCGTGTTGTGGGGGATGGGCGTCCGGGCGCGGCGGCAGCTCGTGGTGTCGCTGGCGGAACGCGCGGAGCGGGCCGAGGCGGAACAGGAACTGCGCGTCAGCCAGGGCAGGCTGCGCGAGCGGGAACGCATCGCCCGGGAGATGCACGACGTGCTGGCGCACCGGCTCTCGCTGCTGAGCATGCACGCGGGCGCGCTGGAGTTCCGGCCGGACGCGCCGCCGGAGGAGATCAGCCAGGCGGCCGGAGTCATCCGGTCCAGCGCGTACCAGGCGCTGGTCGACCTCCAGGGCGTCATCCACGTGCTGCGGCAGGCGGAACCGGAAGAGGAAGGCCCGCAGCCGACCATGGCCGACGTGCCGGTGCTGGTCGAGGAGGCGCGCGCGGTCGGCACCGAGGTCGAGTTCGACGACGCGGTCACCGGGCTCGACGGCGTTCCGGCGCTGCTGGGCCGGACCACCTACCGCATCGTCCAGGAGGGCCTGACGAACGCGCGCAAGCACGCGCCGGGCGCCGTCGTGCACCTGGCGATCCACGGGTCGCCGGAGCAGGGGGTGGAGATCTCCATGCGCAACGCGCTGAGCGGGTCCGGCGCCCGGCCGACGAATTCGGGGCCGCTGCCGGGCTCGGGGGTGGGGCTGACCGGGCTGCGTGAACGGACCAGCCTCGCCGGTGGGCGCTTCGAGCACGGCCGCACCATGGCCGGGGAGTTCCGCATCCGGGCTTGGCTACCCTGGCCGTCATGAGCCAGCCGCAGAACCCGCCGGTCCGGGTGCTGATCGTCGACGACGACCCCCTGGTCCGCAGCGGGTTGCGGACGATGCTCGGCGGCGTCGCCGACCTGGAGATCGTCGGCGAGGCGGCCGACGGCGGCGAGGTGCCCGGCGCCGTCGCCGAGACCGCGCCCGACGTGGTCCTGATGGACATCCGCATGCCCGGGACGAACGGTCTCGTCGCCACCGAGCGGCTCCGCGCGGACAAGCCCGGGATCGAGGTCATCGTGCTGACCACACTGGACAGCGACGACCACGTGCTCCGCGCGTTGCGGGCCGGCGCCGGCGGCTTCCTGCTCAAGCACACCCCGCCGGCGGAGATCGTGGCCGCCATCCGGCGGGTCGCGGCCGGCGACCCGATCCTTTCGCCGAGCGTCATCCGGCAGCTCATCAACCACGTCACCGACGAGACCGAGACGGCGGAATCCGCCCGGCAGCGGATGGCGTCGGCGGCGCTGGACGGACTGTCCCATCGCGAACGTCAGGTCGCGTACGCCATCGGGGAGGGAAAGACCAACGCCGCGATCGCCAAGGAGCTCTACATGAGCCTGCCGACGGTGAAGGCGCACGTCACGCGCCTGCTCGGCAAGCTCGGGCTGAACAACCGGGTGCAGATCGCGCTGCTCGCGCACGACGCCGGGCAACACCGACCAAAGTCGTAGCCGGTCCACGCACGGCTAGACCTTGGACAGGCCGTGCTAGCCGATCGAGTGCTGTTCGAGCCGGCCTGGCCGATTCAGACTGTGGCCATGACCGAAGGCAATTTGAACCGACTGCTCGCGAAGGATGAGTACTACGGCGCGACAGCCGCCGACTTGCAGGCCATGGGTCTGGCCGACAAGGCCAAGGCAGCGATCAACCAGCGCGCGATCTTCCCCCACCGGGGCACGGCGACGCTGTACGCCGACCGGCTCGTGCTCGGCAGCTGGGACGACAACGGCGACGTCACGCTGTACCCACGCGAGATCAGTGCGATCACGAACGAGTTCACCGACCTGTACGGCCGGTTCCTCGGCGGCGGCCTGAAGAAGGCCGGCGCTCCGGTGATCCTGCGCCGGACCAGCGGCGAGGAGGCGTACCTGCTCCTCAACCACCGCTGGTTCAGCGAACGCACCGACAACCAGCGGTGGTACCGGTTGCTCACCGACTGGCTCGCCTCCGCGAACTCGCCCCGGACCGGCCGGTAAGCAGCCGAAGACCCGTGCCGGGCACTCCTCCGCCGCTCCACCGGCGGCCGCCCGGCGCCCACCCGTCGACGTGGCCGCCGGGCACGAGGGGGACCGCCGATCCGGTGGTCCCCCTCGTGCGTCGCGCCGGTCCCCGTCCCGGTTCCGGGCGGCCGCCCGGTTTCCGATCGTCTAGTCATTCTCGTAGGTCTCTTTGACACGCAGCGCGAAGCCCAGTGAGACTCGGTCGGGTCACCGATCGAACGATGCCGCCGTGGCGTGGCGCGGGCATCGTGGATGCCGGTACGGCACGGGCTCGTCGTCGTCGCCGGTCGTGACGCCTACCGTCGATGTCGGAAATGCGTTGCCGCGGAACGGTTTCACGCCGCTTCCGCGAAGGTTCGGGTGTCGGCGGAGCCACCAGCCCGCCCCGCCACCGCGTCGGGGCGACCGACGAAACGGATTGGCCTGTGGAGATCATCGGAGACGGCTTCCTCTCGCGTCACCTCACCCGCTCGTTCGCCGATCGCTACCCCGACGTCACGGCCATCGCGGCGGGCGTCACCAAGACCACGTCCGCGACACTGGCGGACTTCGACCGCGAAGCCGCGCTGGTCTACGACGTCGTGCGCCACGCACGGCGGTCCGGCCGCACGGTCGTGTTCTTTTCCACCGCCTCGGACTCGATGTACGGGACGCTCGACTGCCCGGGACTGGTGGAAGGCCCGGTGTACCCGGTTTCCGCCTACGGCAGGCACAAGCTCGGGCTGGAGGAGATCCTCGCCCGGTCGGGTGTCGAGTACCTCGCGTTCCGGCTGACCCACATCGTCGGCGAGGGACAGCGGGCGCACCAGCTCATCCCGTCGCTCGGGCGGCAGGTCCTCGAGGGTTCGGTGACCGTGCACCGCAACGCCCACCGCGACCTGCTCGACGTGGAACACCTGCTGCTGGCCCTGGACCGGGTGCTCGCGACCGGGGTCCGGCAGGAGGTGATCAACGTCGCCTCCGGGGTGCTGGAGCCGATCGAGCGGATCGTCGACGGCATCGAGGAACGGTTCGGTGTGGTGGCGAACCGGGTCACGGTGGACGTGCCGGTGGTGAGCATGCCCACGAACACCGCCCGGTTGCGCCGGCTGGTCCCGGAGTGGGCCGGGCTGGGCTTCGGCGCCGGCTACCTGCCCCGGCTGCTGGACAAGTACCTCGACGTGCTGTGCGCGCGGGCGGCCGTCCCGGCGCGCACACCCCAGACGCTGGGCTGATCCGGCCAAAAGCAGGCCGCCCCCCAGCGGTAAGCAACCGTTGCCACGAAGGCCATCCGGCCGTGGCTGTGGTCGGATCAGCCCAGAACGGCACAGTAGGAGTTTGCTTAGTCCTCGATCGCGGGCAAGCGGCCGGGCGGTGCAGCTGCCGGATACTCGCCGCCATGGGTACCACCGTGTCTGACGGTTCTCCCGGCGACGGCCGGGACGAGGATTTCCTCGCCGTGGTCGGCTTGTCGTGCCGCCTCCCCGGTGCGGCCGGCCCGGCGGCGTTCTGGCGGTTGCTCACCGGCGGTGTCGACGCGGTGGGCACCGTGCCGCCGTGGCGGTGGGGCCCCGGCGCGGCACCGGACGACGCCGGCGGCGTCCCGCTGCGCGCGGGCGGGTTCATCGACGACGCCGACCGGTTCGATGCCGCGTTCTTCGGCATCTCCTCGCGCGAGGCCGTCGCCATGGATCCGCGGCAGCGGCTCACGCTCGAACTGGGCTGGGAAGCGCTCGAGGACGCCCGCATCGTGCCCGCCACCGTGCGCGGCACGTCCGCGGGCGTGTTCGTCGGCGCCATCGCCGACGACTACGCGACCGTGACCCAGCGCCACGGCGCCGGCGCCCTCACCCACTACAGCCTCGCCGGGCTGCACCGCGGGCTCATCGCCAACCGGCTCTCCCACGCGCTCGGCGTGACCGGGCCCAGCTTGACCGTCGACACGGCACAGTCGTCGTCGCTGGTGGCGGTGCACCTCGCCGCGGAAAGCCTGCGCCGGGGCGAGTCGGAACTGGCCGTCGCCGGTGGCGTGCACCTGAACCTGACGCCGGAGAGCGCGCTGACGCTCGAACGGTTCGGCGGCCTGTCGCCGGATGGCCGGTGCCACACGTTCGACGCGCGCGCGAACGGTTTCGTCCGCGGCGAGGGCGGTGGGTTCGTGGTGCTGAAGACGTTGCGCCGCGCGCGTCAGGACGGCGACCGGATCTACTGCGTGCTGCGCGGCAGCGCGATGAACCACGACGGCGACGACGCGGACCTCGTGGTCCCGAGCGCGGCGGCGCAGGAACGGGTGATCCGGGCCGCCGTCCGGCGGGCGGCCGTCGAACCCGCGGCCCTGCAGTACGTCGAGCTGCACGGAACCGGGACGCGGACCGGCGATCCGATCGAGGCGGCCGCGCTGGGCGCCGCGCTCGGCGAGTACGGGGACGCACCGCTGCGGGTCGGTTCGGTCAAGACGAACATCGGGCACCTGGAGGGTGCCGCCGGGATCGCCGGGCTGCTCAAGACCGTGCTGTGCGTGCACCACCGGAAACTGGTGCCCAGCCTGCACTTCGAGACACCCAACCCGGACATTCCCTGGGACACCGCGAACATCGAGGTGCAGCGCGGGACCGAGCCGTGGCCGGGCGGGGAACGCGCGCTCGTCGCCGGCGTCAGTTCCTTCGGTGTCGGCGGGGCGAACTGCCACGTCGTGCTGGCCGAACCCGACGCAGCCGAGCCCGCGGCCGCCGGGGACGGCTTCTCCGCGGCCGTGCCGTGGGTGTGGTCGGCACGCACTCCGGGCGCGCTGCGGGAGCAGGCGGTCCGGCTGGGCGCTTACGCGGACTCCGCCGAAGCCCGCGCGGTCGACATCGGCTTCTCGCTCGCGGTCACCCGCTCGGCGTTCGAGCACCGCGCCGCCGTCGTGGGAGCCGGCCGCGCGGAGCTGGCCGCCGCCGTGCGCGGCATCGGGCAGGGCGGTGCGTCCGGGATCCACGGCGTCGCGGACGTCACCGGCCCGACGGTGTTCGTGTTTCCCGGTCAGGGCGCACAATGGGCCGGGATGGCCGTGGAACTGCTCGGCGCCGCGCCGGTGTTCGCGGCCCGGATGGCGGAGTGCGCGGACGCGTTCGGCGAGCTCGTCGACTGGTCGCTGTGGGACGCGCTCGCCGACCCCGAGTTGCTCGAGCGGGTCGACGTGGTGCAGCCGGTGTCGTTCGCGGTGATGGTGTCCCTGGCCGCGCTGTGGGAGTCGTGCGGGATCCGCCCGGCCGCGGTCGTCGGGCACTCGCAGGGCGAGATCGCCGCGGCCTGCGTGTCGGGAGCGCTGTCGCTGCGCGCCGCGGCGAGGGTCGTGGTGCTGCGCAGCCGGGTGATCGGCGAGCGGCTCGCCGGCAGCGGCGGAATGGCTTCGATCGGCCTGTCCGAACGCCAGGTGGCGGACCGGATCGCCGGGTACGGGACGCGGATCACGGTGGCGGTGGTCAACGGCCCGTCGTCGGTCGTCGTCGCGGGCGAGCCGGCGGCGCTGGACGAACTGGTCGCGAGCTGCGAGGCCGACGGCGTCCGCGCGAAGCGGGTTCCGGTGGACTACGCCTCGCATTCGGTGCACGTCGAGCAGATCGAGGAGAGCTTGTCGGCCGAGCTGGGCGCGCTCGAGCCGCGGGTGCCGAAGGTGCCGTGGCTGTCCACGGTGACCGGCGAGTGGATCGAAACGGCCACTGTGGACGCCCGGTACTGGTACGCGAACCTGCGGCAGCCGGTGCGGTTCGAGGCGGCCATCCGCACGCTCGCCACCGCCGGGTACGCGGCGTTCGTCGAGGTGAGCTCGCACCCGGTGTTGCCGGCGGGCCTGCAGGAGACGCTCGACGACGCCGGCGCGGGCCCGTCGGTGGTCGTCGGCACGCTGCGGCGCGACGACGGCGGTCTCACGCGTTTCCTCACCTCGCTGGCGGAACTGCACGTGCGCGGGGTCGAGCCCGACTGGGCCGCGGTCTTCTCAGGTGGCGCGCCCCGGCGGGTCGACCTGCCGACGTACGCCTTCCAGCGCAAGCGGTACTGGCACGGCGACGCCGCCGAGGACGACGTCCCGGTCACGCCGTCGCTCGACCCGCTCGACGTCGTCCGCGCGCACGCCGCCGCGGTGCTGGGGCACGGTGATCCGGCCGCGATCGAACCGGCGGCCACGTTCAAGGAAGCCGGCTTCGACTCCGTGATGTCGGTCGAGCTGCGCAACCGCCTCGGCACGGCCACCGGGCTCTCGCTGCCCTCGGGCCTGCTCTTCGACCGGCCGACGCCGCGTGCGGTGGCCGAGCACCTGGCCGAGCGGCTCGCGGCCGCACCGGCCGAGGCGCGCGTGACCACGACCGGCACCAGGACCGGCGTGGCGCCGGACGAGCCGATCGCCATCGTCGGCATGGGCTGCCGGTTCCCCGGCGACGTGCGCTCGCCCGAGCAGCTGTGGCGCCTCGTCGCGGACGAGGTGGACGCGATCGGCACGTTCCCCGAGGACCGCGGCTGGGACCTGCGCAAGCTGCGCGCCGCGGGCGACCGCCGGGGGAGCTCGGCCACCGACCAGGGTGGTTTCCTCTACGACGCGGCCGAGTTCGACGCGGCGTTCTTCGGCATCTCGCCGCGCGAGGCCACGGCCATGGACCCGCAGCAGCGTCTGCTGCTCGAGACCTCGTGGGAGGCGGTCGAACGCGCGGGCATCGATCCGTCGTCGCTGCGGGGCAGCGACACCGGGGTGTTCGTCGGTGCCATGTCCCAGGAGTACGGCCCGCGGCTGTCCGAAGGCGCCGAAGGGTTCGAGGGCCACCTGCTCACCGGCAACACCGCGAGCGTGGCGTCCGGCCGGCTCGCCTACACCCTCGGGCTGCACGGTCCGGCGCTCACCGTGGACACCGCGTGCTCGTCGTCGCTCGTGGCGCTGCACTCGGCCGTGCGGTCACTGCGAGCCGGGGAGTGCGGGCTCGCGCTCGCCGGCGGGGCCACGGTGCTTTCCTCGCCCGGCATCTTCGTCGAGTTCAGCAGGCAGCAGGGCCTGGCGGAGGACGGCCGGTGCCGGGCGTTCGCCGAAGGCGCCCGCGGTACCGGCTGGGCCGAGGGCGTCGGCGTGCTGCTGCTGGAGCGGCTCTCCGACGCGCGGCGGGCCGGGCACCCGGTGCTCGCCGTCGTGCGGGGCTCCGCGGTCAACTCGGACGGGGCGTCGAACGGGCTCACCGCGCCGAGCGGTCCGGCGCAGCAGCGCGTCATCCGCGCCGCGCTCGCGGACGCGGGCCTCGAACCCCAGGACGTCGACTCCGTCGAGGCACACGGCACTGGTACGACGCTCGGCGACCCGATCGAGGCGGCGGCGCTGCAGGCGACGTACGGCCGGCACCGGCCCGCCGACCGGCCGCTCTGGCTCGGCTCGCTGAAGTCGAACATCGGGCACGCGCAGGCCGCGGCCGGCGTCGGCGGCGTGATCAAGATGGTGCAGGCCATGCGGAACGCGACGCTGCCGCGCACGCTGCACGCCGACGAGCCGTCGAGCCGGATCGACTGGAGCGCGGGAACGGTCCGGCTGCTCAGCGAGGCGCGCGCGTGGCCCGCGGGCGACCGGCCCCGGCGCGCGGCGGTGTCCTCGTTCGGCATCAGCGGGACCAACGCGCACGTCGTGCTCGAACAGGCCGGAGAACAAGCCGAGGAGCCGGCGCGGGGGACCGGGAGCGAGCCGGTGCTGCCATGGGTCCTTTCCGGACGCGGCGTGGACGCGCTGCGGGCGCAGGCCGGACGCCTGGTCTCGCGCGTGTCCTCGATGGACGATCCGCGTGCGGTCGATCTCGCCTACTCGCTGGCGACCACGCGATTCGCCGCCGAACACCGGGTCGTCGCGATCGGCGCGGGGTGCGAGGAAGCCCTGGCCGCGCTGCGGGAGTTCGCCGACGGCGTGGTGCCCGCCGGGCTCGTCGAAGGAACCGCGAACGTGGCCGGCCGCACGGTTTTCGTGTTCCCCGGCCAGGGTGCGCAGTGGGCCGGGATGGCGCTCGAGCTGCTGGACACCGCGCCGGTCTTCGCCGGGAAGATGGCCGAATGCGCGGCCGCGCTGAGCGAGTTCGCCGACTGGTCGCTGTTCGACGCGCTCCACGACGAGACGATGCCGGCCCGGGTCGACGTCGTGCAGCCGGTCTCGTTCGCCGTGATGGTCTCGCTGGCGGCGCTGTGGCAGGCCACCGGGATCGAGCCGGACGCGGTCGTCGGCCACTCGCAGGGCGAGATCGCCGCCGCCTGCGTGTCCGGCGCACTGTCGCTGCGCGACGCCGCGGCGGTGGTCACCCTGCGGAGCAAGGCGATCCGCGACGAGCTGGCCGGACACGGCGGCATGGTCTCGGTTTCGCTGTCCGCGTCCGGTACCGAGCGCCTGATCGAGGACTGGGCGGGCCGGATCGGCATCGCGGTGTTCAACGGTCCCTCGGCCACGGTCGTCGCCGGTGAGCCCGCCGCGCTGGACGAGCTGCTGGCCCGCTGCGCGGCCGAGGAGATCAGGGCGCGCCGGGTTCCGGTGGACTACGCCTCGCACAGCGGCTACGTCGAAACCCTCCGGCAGAGGCTGCACGACGAGCTCGCGTTCATCGAGCCGGCCGCGGCGCGGGTGCCGTTCCTGTCGACGGTGACCGGGGAATGGACGGACACGACCACGCTGGACGCGGGGTACTGGTACGACAACCTGCGTCGTCCCGTGCAGTTCGAGACCGCGACCAGGGCTCTCGCGGCGCAGGGCTTCCGCGTCTTCGTCGAGAGCAGCCCGCACCCGGTGCTCGGCATGGCGGTGCAGGAGACGGTCGACGAGCTCGGCGCGGGTCCCACGGTCGTCGTGGGAACGTTGCGGCGCAACGAGGGCGGGCTCCGCCGCTTCTCCACCTCACTGGCCGAGTTGTACGTGCGGGGGGTGACGCCGGACTGGTCCGCGGTGTTCGGCGAACACCGGCCGCGCCGGGTGGACCTGCCGACGTACGCGTTCCAGCGCCGGCGCTACTGGCTGCCGCCGGAGCAGCCGGCGACGGCCGGCGCCGACCCGGTGGAGCAGCGGTTCTGGACCGCGGTCGAACGCTCCGACGTCGGGGAACTGGCGAAAACGCTCTCGGTGGACGAGGACGAGGTGCGCCCGCTGGTGCCCGCGCTGTCGGCGTGGCGCAGCCGCCGCACCGCCGAAACCGTCGCCGACTCCCTGCGCTACCGGATCGAATGGGAACCCGTCCGGCCCGAGGGCGCCGGGTTGTCCGGCGACTGGTTCGTCGTCACGCCCGCCGAGGGGCTGGACGTGCTCGACGACGTCGTGGCCGCGCTCGAAGCGGGCGGAGCGCGCACGACCGTCGTGCGCGTGCCGGACACCGCCGACCGCACGTGGTTCGAGGAGTCCTTGCGCGACTGCGCTTCCGCGGCCGGCGTGGTCTCGCTGCTCGCGATGGACGAGCGGCCGCACGCCCGCTTCGGCGTGTTCACCGCCGGGCTGGCGGCGACGGTGGAGCTGACCGCGGCGTGGGGCGGCCTCCCGTCGGCCGCGCCACTGTGGACACTGACCCGCGCGGCCGTGACCACGGGCCGCAGCGACCGGCTGACGAGCCCGGAACAGGCGGCGGTGTGGGGCTTCGGCCGGACCGCGGCGTTGGAGTACCCGCGCCACTGGGGTGGCTTGCTGGACCTGCCGCCGGTGCTGGACGGCCGGGCCGCGGCCCGGCTGCGCGCCGCGCTGGCCGGCTTCGACGGCGAGGACCAGCTGGCCCTGCGGTCGTCCGGGTTGTTCGCGCGACGGCTGGTGCCCGCACCCGTCGGAGACGCGGCGCCGGCGACGCGGTGGCAGCCCGGCGGGACCGTTCTGGTGACGGGCGGCACGGGCGGGCTCGGCGGGCACCTCGCCCGCTGGCTCGCCGGCGCGGGCGCCGGGCACATCGTGCTCACCGGGCGGCGCGGCGCCGACGCGCCCGGCGCGGCCGAACTGCGCGACGAGCTCACCGCCGCGGGAGCGCGGATCACCATCGCGGCCTGCGACGTGACCGACGCCGGCGCGCTCGGCGCGTTGCTGGCCGGACTCGCCGCCGAAGGCGAACCCGTGCGCACGGTCGTGCACGCGGCGGGGATCGCGCCGCTGACGCCGATCGGCGAGCTCACCGTCGCCGAGGTCGCCGAAGTCGCCGAGGCCAAGGTCGCGGGCGTGCGCACCCTCGACGCGCTGCTCGGCCACACCGAGCTCGACACCGTCGTGCTGTTCTCGTCGATCTCCGCGACGTGGGGTGTCGGCGAGCACGCCGCGTACGCCTCGGCCAACGCGTTCCTCGACGCGTTCGCCGAGCAGCGCCGCGCGCAGGGCCTGCCGGTGCTCTCGGTCGCGTGGGGACCGTGGGCGGGCGGCGGCATGATCGCCGAACACCAGCAAGACGTGCTGCGTCGCCGCGGGGTGCCGGTCCTCGACCCGGAACCCGCGCTCGCCGGCTTGCGGCAGGCGCTGGACCAGCGGGACACCGTGATCGCGATCGCGGAGCTCGACCGGGCGCGCTTCGTGTCGACGTTCACGTCGGTGCGGCCGAGCCCGCTGCTGGCCCGGCTGGGCGGTCCGGACGACGAGGGCACGGCGCGGTCCGAGGCCGCCGGTGCCGACGAGCCCTCGCTGGCGCGCCGGCTGGCGCAGCTGCGCGAGGACGAGGCGGAGCGGGCGGTCACCGAGCTGGTGCGGGCCCACACCGCCCGGGCCCTCGGCCACGAGGACCCGTCGGCGCTGGAGCTCGACCGGGCGTTCAAGGACCTCGGCTTCGACTCGCTGACGTCGGTCGAGCTGCGGAACCGGCTCGGCGCGGCGACCGGGCTCTCGTTGCCCGCCACGCTGGTCTTCGACCACCCCACGCCCGCCTCGCTGGCGGGCCACCTGCTCGCGCGGGCGCGCGGCGCCGAAGCCGGTGCCGGGCCGCGCGTGACCACCACGGCGGCGCCGGTGGCGGGCGACGAGATCGCGATCGTCGCGGCGAGCTGCCGGCTGCCCGGCGGGATCGGCTCGCCCGAACAGCTTTGGGAGCTGCTGGCCCGCGGCGGGGACGTGATGTCCGGCCTGCCGGCCGACCGCGGCTGGGATCCGGGCGTCTACGACCCGGATCCGGACCGGCCCGGCACCAGCTACACCCGGACCGGCGGCTTCCTGCACGACAGCGGCGACTTCGACGCGGAGTTCTTCGGCATGTCCCCGCGGGAGGCGCTGGCCACCGATCCCCAGCAACGGCTGCTGCTCGAGCTCACCTGGGAAGCAGTGGAACGCGCCGGGCTGCCGCCCGAGTCGTTGCGCGGCAGCCGGACCGGCGTCTACGTCGGGGTGACCGACCAGTACTACGGCGATCCGAACCGGAACGACGCCGAGCGCGACGAGGGCTACCTGGTCACCGGCGACGTGGCGAGCGTCGCCTCCGGCCGGATCGCCTACGTCTTCGGCCTCGAAGGCCCCGCGGTCACCCTCGACACGGCGTGCTCGTCGTCGCTGGCGGCCCTGCACCTGGCGGCGAACGCGCTGCGCTCCGGCGAATGCTCGCTCGCGGTCGCCGCCGGCGCGATGGTGATGGCCACCCCGTCGCAGTTCATCGCCTTCAGCCGGCAGCGCGGGCTCGCCGAGGACGGTCGCTGCAAGCCGTTTTCCGCGCGGGCGGACGGTTTCGCCCTCGCCGAGGGAGCGGCCGTCGTCCTGGTCGAGCGGCTCTCCGACGCACGGCGCCTCGGCCACCCGGTGCTCGCGGTCGTGCGCGGCTCGGCGATGAACTCCGACGGCGCCAGCAACGGGCTCACCGCCCCGAACGGGCGGGCGCAGCAGCGGGTGATCCGGGACGCGCTGGCCGCGGCCGGGCTCGAACCGTCCGAAGTGGACGCCGTCGAGGCGCACGGGACCGGCACCACGCTCGGAGACCCGATCGAAGCGAACGCGCTGCTGGCGACCTACGGCGAGGAGGATCGGGACGAGCCGCTGTGGCTCGGATCGGTCAAGGCCAACGTCGGCCACACCCAAACCGTGTCCGGCCTCGTCGGCGTGCTCAAGATGATCGAGGCGATGCGCCGCGGTGTGCTGCCGCGCAGCCCGTACGCCGAGGAGCCGACACCGCACGTGGACTGGTCCGCCGGCACGGTCGCGCTGCTCGCGGAGGAACGCCCGTGGCCCGATCGCGGCCGGGCCCGCCGGTCCGGGGTTTCGGCGTTCGGGATCAGTGGCACCAACGTGCACGTGATCCTCGAGCAGCCGCCCGCCGAGGCTGAGCGGGACGCGGCGAGCGAGCCGGTGCCCGGATCGCCCGGGACCGTGCCGCTGGTGTTGTCGGGCCGCACCGATGCCGCGTTGCGGGCCCAGGCGGCGAGCCTGCTGGCCGCCGTCGGCGCGGACCCGCACCCACTCGAAGACCTCGCGTTTTCGCTCGCCACCACGCGATCGGCGTTCGAACACCGCGCCGTGGTGCCGGCCGCCGACCACGACACCGCGGCGCGGGGCCTCGCGGCGCTGGCCGGGGGAACGACGGCGCCGGGCGTGGTCACGGGCTTCGCCGGCACCGGCCGGACCGCGTGGCTGTTCTCCGGGCAGGGCGCGCAGCATGCCGGGATGGGCAAGCGGCTCTACGAGACCTACGAAGTGTTCGCCGACGCGGTCGACGCGGCTTGCGCTCGGTTCGACGCCGCGCTGAACGGCGCCGGCGGCGGCCTCGCGGAACGCCCGCTGCGGGACGTCATGTTCGCCGGCGAGGGGACCGCCGACGCCGCGCTGCTCGACAGCACCGCCTACACGCAGCCCGCGCTGTTCACGGTCGAGGTCGCGCTGTACCGGCTACTCGAATCGTGGGGGCTCACCCCCGACTTCGTCGTCGGCCATTCGATCGGCGAGCTCGCCGCCGCGCACGTGGCCGGGGTGTTCTCGCTCGACGACGCGTGCACGCTGGTCGCCGCCCGCGGCCGGCTGATGCAGTCGCTGCCCGAGGGCGGCGCCATGGTGGCGATCGAGGCCACGGCGGCCGAAGTCGAGCCGCTGCTGCCCGGATCGGTGTCCCTCGCCGCCGTGAACGGCCCGACGTCGGTCGTGGTGTCCGGCGACGAGGACGCCGTGGCGGCACTGGCCGGCCGGTTCGCCGCCGACGGCCGGCGGACCAAGCGGCTGCGGACGAGCCACGCCTTCCACTCGCCGCGGATGGACGCCATGCTCGACGAGTTCGGCCGGGTGGCCGCCGGACTCGGCTACGGCGAGCTCCGGCTGCCGATCATCTCCACGGTCACCGGCGAGCTCGCCGACCCGGCGCTGCTGCGCACGCCCGGGTACTGGACCGGGCAGGTCCGGGCGACGGTCCGGTTCGCCGACGCCGTCGGGCAGCTGGCCGGCCTCGGCGTGACGCGATTCCTCGAGGCCGGGCCGGCCGGGGTGCTGACCGCGCTCGCCGCCGAGACGGTCGATCGCGAGTCGGCCGTCCTCGTGGCGGCGTCGCGCGCGGACCGCGACGAGGTGGCCGCCCTGCACGACGCGGTGGCCGCGCTGCACGTCGCGGGCTGTTCGCCCGACTGGCGACGCTGGTTCGCGGCGCGTCCGGTGCGCCGGGTCCCGCTGCCGACCTACGCCTTCCAGCGCCGGCGGTACTGGCTCCGCCCGTCTCGGCGTCGCCAGGAGGCCACGGTCGGCTCCTGGACGTACGGCATCGAGTGGCGGCCCGTGCCCGACACCGGTTCCCCCGCCGTCGAAGGAACCTGGCTGGCCGTGCTGCCGTCGGGCGGGAACGCCCTGGCCCATCGCCTGCTGTCCGGCCTTCGCGCCGAGGGGGTCGCGGTGGTCCCGCTGCGGGCGGACCAGCTCGGTGAGGTCGCCGCCATCGTGGCGGAGCAGCGCTTCTCGGGTGTGCTCTCGCTGCTGGCGCTGGACGGGCGCGACGATCCGCGCTGTGCCCCGCTGAGCCGCGGCCTGGCCGACACGGTGACGTTGCTCGGCGCGCTCGACGAGGCACCTCCCGTGTGGTGCGTGACCTCTTCCGCCGTCGCGACGATCGACGGGGAGCCGATCGGCGACGCCGCCCAGGGTGCGGTCTGGGGCCTCGGCGCGGTGCTGGGCCTGGAGCGGCCGAAGCAGTGGGGCGGCCTGATCGACGTCCCGTCCGATGTGGACGATCTGGCGATCAAGCGGGTGCTCGCCGTCCTGGCCGGCGGCCACGGCGAGGACCAGGTCGCCGTCCGAGCGTCGGGGACCAGTGCCCGCCGGCTGGTCCGCACGCCCATCGGCCCCGGGGGCCCGGCCGGCTGGCGGCCCCGCGGTGCGGTGCTGGTCACCGGCGGCACCGGAGCGTTGGGCGCCAGGGTCGCGCGGTGGCTCGCCGAGGAGGGCGCGGAGCACCTCGTGCTCGTCAGCCGCCGCGGCGAAGAAGCCCCGGGAGCGGCTGAACTGGCGGCGGAGCTCGCCGGGTACGGCGCGGGCGTCACGATCCTCGGCTGCGACGTCGGCGATCAGGAGGCGTTCTCGGCGCTGCTGGCGTCGCTTCCGGACCGGTTGCCCGAGGGAACCCGCGTGACCGCCGTCGTGCACACGGCGGGTGTCGCGCAGGAACCCCGGCCGCTGGAGCAGCTGTCGCTCACCGACTTCGCCGAGATCGCCCGGGCGAAGCTCGGCGGCGCGCGGGTGCTCGACGAGTTCTTCGCCGACGAGCCGCTGGACGCGTTCGTGCTGTTCTCCTCGGTCGCCGCGGTGTGGGGCAACCACGGCTCCGCCGCGTACGCCGGCGCGAACGGGTTCCTCGACGCCCTCGCCCAGCAGCGAAGGGCGCGCGGCCTCGCCGCGACCTCGATCGCCTGGGGCGCCTGGGGTGGCGGCGGCATGGTCGACGGGGAGACCGCGGAACTGCACCGGCGCCGGGGCGTTCCGGTGATGGCGCCGGACACCGCGGTCGGCGTGCTCGGCAGCGCCGTTCGCGGCGACCGCGCGCAAGTGGTCTGCGCCGACGTCGACTGGGCCACGTTCGTCCCCGCCTACACCATGGCGAGGTCGCGGCCGCTGCTGAACGAGCTGCCCGAGGCCGTGGTGGCCCCCGCGGAACCGGCCGCCGCGCCGGCGGAAGCGGGCGGCCCGCCCGCGTTCGTGACAAAGCTGCTCGACGCGCACGCGGAGGACCGGCTGCCCGCCGCGCTGGACCTGGTGCGGGCCGCCACCGCGCGGGTGCTCGGGCACGACGACATCCGGGCGGCCAAGCCGTTCAAGGAACTCGGCGTCGACTCGCTCACCGGTGTCGAGCTGCGTGACGAGCTGAGCGCGGCGATCGGGGTGAGCCTGCCCGCGACGATCGTGTTCGACCAGCCGACGCCCCGCGCGCTGGCCGAGCACCTCTGCGAGCGCGTGCTCGCGGAATACGCGTCGGCGGCTCCGCTGTACGCCCAGCTGGAACAGCTGGAACGGGCGCTGGACCGCACTCCGCCGCCGGAGGAGGTCCGGGCGCGCCTGCGCGAGCTGGTCCAGCGGTGGGGCGCGGATTCGCCCTCCGGCGTGCCCGCCGATATCGACGAAGCCACCGACGACGAGATCTTCGACCTCATCGAACAGGAATTGGGGGCCGACTAGGGGGAACGTGGTGGCGAAAACGCGGTTGCGCGGTCGAGTTCCGGGATGCGGAACGCGGCGGCGCAATTCGTGCGCGCCTTAAAACTCGATGCCGGGAAAAATGTTGCCAGGGCACGGCTGAGGGCCGCGGACGAGACGTCACGCGGCCCTCAGGAAAATTCTGCCGTGGTTAACCCGGGTGTGGGTGTTCAGACCCCTTTCTTTTGCTTGCGCTCGGCGCCGATGATCACCACGATCGCGATGATCAGCAGCAGGCCGCCGATGCCGAAGAGGGTGAACTGGGTGGTCTCACCGTCCTTGAACAGCACCTTGGCCTCGAGGAACGCGGCGAGGCCGAGCGCCAGCAGCGCGTAGCCGCGGGCGAGGCCCTTGTTCGCGGCTGAGGACTTGGGCGACTTCTTCGTGACCGAAACCGCGCCGACGGAGCCCGCGAGCGCCCACAGGAAAATCAGGGCCAGCACGATGCCGCCGCCCACTCCCGCGATTAGTTGCCAACTCTCCAGGTTTGCCATGGAACCTTCCCCGAATGTCCTGACCGGTGTTACCTAGGGGGGTGACATTACCAGAGTGAGTGCGCTTGTGGTCGATCAGTCACGGGCGTGCCGGAATGTGACGCCCGCCGCGCCGAAATGCCACTGGGGGGCGCGCCCGGAGCACCCGGAGATCTCGCCCATGATGGCGCCGGCCCGCCCGCGCCGGCCTCGTGGCCAAGTACACCTAGGGGCATCCTTAGAACACGTTGAGCGCCGGAACAGCGGGCTTTACGTTGAGGACATGCCTGAATGTCGTACCTGCGGCGGCGCCCTCACCGAAGTCTACGACTTCGGTCGCCAGCCTTTGTCTGATGCCTTCCTCGAGCCCGACAAGCTCGAGGGAGAGTTCTTCTACCGGCTCGCCGTCGGCATGTGCGGTGCCTGCACGATGGTCCAGCTGATGGAAGAAGTCCCCCGGGACCGGATGTTCCACGAGGACTACCCGTACTACTCCTCCGGTTCCGAGGTGATGCGCAAGCACTTCGAGCACACCGCCCAGGGCTTCCTCGACACCGAACTGAGCGGGCCGGACCCGTTCATCGTCGAGGTCGGCAGCAACGACGGCGTGATGCTCAAGGCGATCGCCGACGCCGGCGTGAAGCACCTCGGCGTCGACCCCTCCGGCGCGGTCACCGAGCGCGCGCGCAGCAAGGGGATCCGCACGCGCACCGCCTTCTTCGAGGAGTCCGAGGCGCTCGACATCGTCGCGGCCGAGGGCAACGCCGACGTCATCTTCGCGGCGAACACGATCTGCCACATCCCGTACCTCGACTCCATCTTCCGCGGCGTGGCCGCGCTGCTGAAGCCGAACGGCATCTTCGTGTTCGAGGACCCCTACCTCGGCGACATCGTCGAGCGCGCGTCGTTCGACCAGATCTACGACGAGCACTTCTACCTGTTCACCGCGCGCGCGGTGCGCAACATGGCCCGCCGGTTCGGCCTGGAGCTCGTCGACGTCGAACACTTCGGCGTCCACGGCGGCGAAGTCCGGTACACGATCGCCAAGCAGGGCGCCCGCGAGCCGAAGGCCGCCGTCGAGGCGCTGCTGGCCGAGGAGGACGCGCGGGGGCTCGCGCAGCTGTCGACCCTCGAGGAGTTCGGCAACCGCGTCACGGCCATCAAGGACGACCTCGTCGCCCTGCTGACCAAGCTGCGCGACGAGGGCAAGCGGGTGGTCGCCTACGGCGCCACCGCCAAGAGCGCGACCGTGGCGAACCTGTGCGGGCTCGGCCCGGACCTCGTCTCGTTCGTCTGCGACAGCACGCCGCAGAAGCAGAACCGGCTCACCCCGGGCAGCCACATCCCGGTCCGCGGCCCGGAGGCGTTCCGCGACCCCTACCCCGACTACGCGCTGCTGTTCGCGTGGAACCACGCCGACGAGATCCTCGCCAAGGAGAAGGAGTTCCGCCAGAACGGCGGCAAGTGGATCCTCTACGTGCCGGACGTCCACACCGTCTGACGAACCCCGTCCCCGCCCGCGCCGGCGGGGTGACCGGAGAACACCGGTCGCCCCGGCGGCGCTTTTTTTCAGCGTTCCAGCGGTTCCAGTGGTTCAGCGGTTCCGGATCAGCGGACGGCGGCGATGACCTTGCCGAAGTTCTCCATGGAGTTCTCCATGATGGTGGTGTAGGAGATGCCGTAGCGATCGCGGTTCTCGTGCAGCTTCGCCGCGACGTCCGCGGGCGTGCCCACCAGGACCGTCGGCGCACCCAGGAGCTCGTCCTCGGGGAGATCGGGCCCGAACCGCCGGAGCTGCTCGACCGCCGAGCCGCGGTCGGTGGTCAGCAGGGTCGCCTTGGAGAGCAGGTTGAGCTCGATTTCGTCGGCGCGGTCGTCGGCGCACTTGAAAACGTAGGCGACGCGCTCGTCCATCTGGTCGGCCGTCGCGATGGTCATCCGCCCGTAGGCGGGGTTGAACTTCGCCCCGGTCAGGCTCACCGTCTCCGCGTGGCGCGCCGCCAGGCGCAGCACCCGGTCGCCGTGGCCGCCGACGAGCAGGGGTGGCCGTGGCCGCTGCACCGGCTTCGGGTGTGCGGGATCGCCGATCGCCCGGTCGATCTCCGCCACGGCCGACTCGAGCCGGTCGACGCGCGCGCCCGGTGAGCCGAACGGCACGCCGGCGGAGGTGAACTCCCACTCGACGTAGCCGGTCCCGAGACCGATCTCGAGGCGGCCGCCGGTGAACTGGTCGAGCGTCGCGAGGTCCCTCGCCAGCAGCGTGTGGTTGTGGAACGCGGTGTTGAGCACGTAGGTGCCGACGCGCGGCCGCGTCGTGTTCTCCGCGGTCAGCACCACCGACGGGAACGGCGACGTGAGGTTGAGGTGGTCGGGTGCGGAGATGACGTCGTAGCCCAGGTCCTCCGCGCGCCGGCTCTTCGCGACCCATGCCTCGCGCGAGCAGCCCTCGGAGATCAGTACGACACCGAAGCGAAACGGTCGGTTCATCGTGGCGCTGTCCTCGATTCCGTGTCTTCCCTCGAGCCGCGGGCCGCGGCGGAGTTCACGCCTGACGTCGCCGGAAACCCCGCAGTGCCAGGACGATCGAGCCGGCGACGCCGGCGATCGAGACGAACAGGGCCCACACCGGCCCGCTCTCCAGCGGCAGCCCGAGGGCGAGCGAGCGCGAGGTGTCGACGGCGAAGGTGATCGGGTTGACCCGCGCCGCCGCGCCCATCCACTCGGTCATGCTGTCGATCGGGACGTAGGCCGACGAGGCGAACATCAGCGGCAGCATGATGGTCGCCCCGGCGACCTGGGTCAGCTCGGCGTCCCGGATCCAGGTCGCCAGCGCCATGAACACCCAGCTCAGCGCCCAGCCGATCAGGACGGCCACGAGCCAGCAGCCGAGCGTGCCGAGCACGCCGCCGGCCGGCCGGAAGCCGAACACGAGCACCGCGACGACGAGCATGACGCCCAGCTGGACGGCGTTGCGCACGGCGTCGGCGAGACTGCGGGCGATCACCACCGACGCCGAGGTGATGGGCAGCGACCGGAGCCGGGCCATCACCCCGTTCTTGACTTCCTCGACCATGCCCGCGCCGGAGTTGACCGCGGTGGTGAACGCCCCGATGACGACGATCGCCGGCATCAGGAAGTCCAGGTAGCTGATCCCGCCGGTCAGCTGGCCGGTGCCGGCGACGACCTTCGTGAACACCTGGGTGAAGAGGAAGAGGATCACCATCGGCTGCAGCAGGCCGAGCAGCGCCGACAGCGGGTGCTGCGCCTGCTGCCGCAGCAGCCGGCCGGTCAGCAGCGCCACCTGCGTCGGAAAGCTCGCGCCGTGCCAGGTGCTGACATCGACTCCCGATGGCGCGAGTTCACCGGCCGTCCGCTGCCCCGGCGTCATCGTCGTCACGTTCTTACCCCCGGGGGTCAGGCCGCGCTCGGCGCGGGGTGGGTGAAGGCCAGGTACACGTCGTCCAGGCGCGGTTCGACCAGCGCGAGCCGGCGTGGTGTCACGTCCGCGTCGTCGAGTGCGCGCACGACGCGCGCCAGATCGGCGGGGCTTTCCGCGGGCACCGAGAGCTCGGGCTCGGCCTCTTCGGTCTCGGCGGCGTCGCTGCCGGGCCGCCCGCCGGGAAGCTGCGGGGGCAGCCCGACGTCCAGCAAGGCCGTGGTCGCCGCCGGGATGTCCGCCTCCGAGGCCAGCGTGATCGTGACCGTCCGCTTGCCGACCCGGGCCTTCAGCTCGGCGGGGGTGCCCGAAACGACGACCTTTCCCTGCGACAGCAGGGTGATCGAGTCGGCCAGCTGTTCGGCCTCGTCGAGCAGCTGGGTGGTCAGCAGCACCGTGGTGCCCTCGCGCACGAGGCGCTTGACGAGCTGCCACATCGTGATGCGCGCCGAGGGGTCGAGCCCGGTCGTCGGTTCGTCGAGGAAGATGAGCTCCGGTTTGCCGACGAGGCTGGCCGCGAGGTCGAGCCGGCGCCGCATGCCGCCCGAGTACGTCTTCGCGAGCCGCTGTCCCGCCTCGACCAGGCCCATCACGTCCAGCAGTTCGCCGGCCCGCGTCCGCGCGTCCCGTTTGGAGGCGCCGAGCAGCCGGGCGATGAGCACCAGGTTGTGGAATCCGCTCAGGTTCTCGTCGACGGAGGCGAACTGGCCGGTCAGGCCGATGCGCCGGCGCACTTGCGCGCCCTCGCGGACGACGTCGAAGCCGGCGACGGTGGCGGTGCCGCCGGTCGGCAGCAGGAGCGTGCTCAGCATGTTGACCAGCGTCGTCTTGCCCGCGCCGTTGTGGCCGAGCAGGCCGCAGACGCTGCCCTTCGGCACGGTCAGGCTCACCTCGTCGAGGGCGTGCACGTCGCCGAAGCGCTTGCTGAGCCGGTCGACCTCGATCGCGGACTCGGTCATGAGGTGCGGCCTCCTCCCGGGTGCGGTACCCGGTTCTCGTCGTCGTGGGTCACGCGGTCGCCCCGGCCAGGCAACCTTCCAGTACTTCGGCCGCCTTGCCGGCCCCGCCCGCGTTGCGCAGGTGCGTGCGCATGTCGCGCAGCGCGGCGCGGTGCGCACCGTCGACGGCCACGGCGTCGACCGCCTCGACCAGTTCGTCGGCGTCCAGCGGGCCGGGGGCGGTCCGGCCGAGGCCGAGCGCGGCGACCTGGCCCGCGATCACGCGCTGGTCGACCTGCTGCGGCACGCACACCATCGGCACGCCGGTGCTGAGCGCCTCCATGACACTGCCCATGCCCGCGTGCGTGACGAAGACGGCGGCGTGGCGGAGGACTTCGAGGTGCGGAACCCATTGGCGGGCCTCGACGTTCGCCGGCAGCGGGCCGAGGTCGGCCGGGGCGATCGAGGAGCCGAGCGTCATGACGACGTGCCACCGGGTGCCGGCGAACGCGCGCGCACACCGGGTGAAGAACTCGACGCGGCCGGGGCTGTAGGAGGTGCCGAGCGAAACCAGCACGACCGGGCGGCCGTCCGCCGGCGGCGACCAGCCGGTGTCCGGCTCGTCGTGCCCGAGGCACGGCCCGACGAACGCGAACCGGTCGTCGAACTCGTCGCCGAAGATCTGGAACTCCCGCGGCACGAACACGATGTTGGGGCCGTGTTCGGCCCCGAAGCCGTCGATGTCGACGTCGCCGAGGCCGAACCGGTCGAGCAGCTCCTGCTGCCGCGTGAAGAACTCGACGAGAACCGGGTCGTCCGGCTGCAGGGCGGGCCCGCCGGCCGCGTGCTTGTTCTGCTCCTGGCGCATGGAGAACCGCTCGCTGGAGGCGATCGTCGGCACGGTCTGCACGACCGGGCGGTCCCAGGCCTTGGCGAGGATGCGCGCGGTCTCGGAGGCCGCGTGGTCGTGCACGAACAGGTCGGGGACGTCATCGGCGAAGCGGTCGAACGCGGCCGGCAGCGACGACAGCGCCTCGGTGACGAAGCTGGTCACCATCTCGGTCATCGCGGCCTTGGTCCCGGCGCCGGAAAGCCCCTTCTCCCAGGGAAACGTCGAGTCGTACGGCAGGACGGCCGCCCCGGTGGCGGCCACCTCGGCGGCGAACCGGCCGGCGACCGCGTACGTGACCCGGTGCCCGCGCTCGACCAGTTCCTCCACAACGGGCAGTGTCGGCGCGATGTGGGCGTACGCCGGGAAGCTGAAGAACGCGATGTGACCGGTCATCGGTGGTCCGACCCTCGTTTCGGGAGAACGGGCGTGACTGATCGCCGGGCACAGGCCTGCGATCAGTGTCATGGTCGGGCATGCACCCGCGCCCGGCGGCCGGCCGCGGGCCAGTCCTAGTCGATTCCCCATTGTTCGCGCGGTCATCGGCGTACACCCCGGGTCCCCTCCTAGGGTCGGGCGTCGTGAAAGCACGTCAGCTGTCCATCTCCGGCGCCGTCGAGTTCACCCCCGTCGTGTACACCGATGACCGCGGAACGTTCGTGTCGCCGTTCGAGGAACCCGGGTTCAGCGAGGCGACCGGGCGGCCCTTCGAGCTGTCGAGGACGATCCACAGCACTTCGCGGCGCGGTGTCGTGCGCGGGATCCACTTCACCGCGATGCCCCCGGCCGGCTACAAGCACGTGTACTGCGCACGCGGCCGTGCCCTCGACATCGCGGTCGACCTGCGGGTCGGCTCGCCCACGTTCGGCGACTGGGACGCCGTCGAGCTCGACGGGGAGTCGTTCCGCTCGCTCTACCTCGCGGAGGGACTCGGCCACGCGTTCATCGCGCTGGAGGACGACACCGTGATGTCCTACCTGTGCTCGACGCGGTACGTGCCGAGCGAGGAGCTCTCGATCAGCCCGCTCGACCCGCGGATCGGCCTGCCCATCCCGGCGGGCATGGAGCCGCTCATGTCCGAACGGGACACCGTGGCGGTGACCCTCGACGAGGCCGCCGCCCGCGAGATGCTGCCGGACTACGAGCGGTGCCGCGCGCTGTTCCCCCTGCCCTGAAAGGAATTCCGGGCCACCCCGGCTGGGAGAATCACTAAAGTGGCTCGCCCGGCGAGGGGGCCGGACTCCCGGCCTGCCTACGTTGACCGCATCGAATCCGGTGCGACGAGGAGCTCAGATGACCGACGCCACCACGGTGCTCGCACCTCCGCCTGTCGACGACGAGCCGGCGATCGCCGAACGGATCGCGAAGTCCGTGTCGTGCGCCGACGGGAAGGTGCTGGGCCTCGACGAGTTCCACCGGTGGTTCGCCGCCTGCGCGGAACGCAACTACACCGTCGTCGAACGGATCCCGCTGGACGAGCTGGCCGGGTGGGCCACCCACCCGGTGACCGGCAACATCGTGCACGAGAGCGGCAAGTTCTTCACCGTCGAGGGACTCGACGTCCGCTTGCCCGACGCCGCGGTGCCGGCCTGGACCCAGCCCATCATCAACCAGCCCGAGATCGGCATCCTCGGCATCCTGGTCAAGGAGTTCGACGGCGTCCTCCATTGCCTGATGCAGGCCAAGGTGGAACCGGGCAACCGCAACGGCGTGCAGCTGTCGCCGACGGTCCAGGCGACCCGCAGCAACTACACCCGGGTCCACCAGGGCAAGCCGGTGCCCTACCTCGAGTACTTCCGCGACCGCTCGGGGGACCGCCGGGTCGTGGCCGACGTCCGGCAGTCCGAGCAGGGCTCGTGGTTCCACCAGAAGCGCAACCGCAACATGATCATCGAGGTGGCTTCCGACGTCGAGGTGCTGGACGGCTTCTGCTGGCTGAGCCTCGGCCAGGTGCACGCGCTGCTGCACGAGGAAGACGTGGTCAACATGGACGCCAGGACCGTGCTGTCCTGCCTGCCCTTCGCCGGCCCGCCGGACAGCTCCGGGATGCGCGACCTGCTCGCGTGGATCACCGAGGCCCGCACCCGCACCGACGTCTACGCCGACCGCATCCCGCTCAACGAGGTGAGCGGCTGGCAGCGCGACGGGACGGCGATCCGGCACGAGTCGGGGAGGTTCTTCAACGTGATCGGCGTCGACGTGCGCGCGGGCGGCCGCGAGGTGCGCCGGTGGTGCCAGCCGATGATCGAGCCGATCGGGATCGGCGTGGTCGGGATGCTGGTGAAGCGGATCGACGGGGTGCTCCACTGCCTGATGAACGCCCGGGTCGAGCCGGGGTACGTCGACGTGGTCGAGCTCGCGCCGACCGTGCAGTGCACACCGGAGAACTACTCGGTGCTGCCCGCCGCGGCCCAGCCCCCGTTCCTCGGCGAGCTCCTCGCCGCCGGGCCGGCGCAGATCAGGTACGACAACCTGCTCTCCGAGGAGGGCGGCCGGTTCCACCACGCGCTGAACCGCTACGTCGCGGTCGAGACCGCGATCGACGTCCCGCCGGCGAAGTTCCCCGACTACCGCTGGCTGTCGCTGCCCCAGCTCACGGACCTGCTGCGGCACAGCCACTACGTCAACATCCAGGCCCGCAGCATCGTCGCCTGCCTGCACAGCCTCGACGGGACGGCCGCCCGCTGACGCCTCTCGTGAGTGGTAAATAGGGTTCTAACCCTATTTACCACTCACGACAAGCCGCGGCAGACCACACAGCGGAGGGCCGGACGCGAACGTCCGGCCCTCTCTCGTTCCCACTGCGACGACCCGCGGTCACACCAAGCTGCGGTTCGAGCGGTGGGTGCTGGTCAAGCGCTCCAGGTGCGGCACGATCTCGGCCGCCGACGGGGTACTCATGATCTCGGCCCGCAACGCGCCGGCGTCGGCGGCGAAGGATGGTTCCGACAGCAGCCGGAGCACGCCGTCGCGGACCTGTTGTGCGTCGGCCGTTGCTCCGTCCGCGAACAACGCCGCCCCGGCCGACTCGAGGTTGCGGGCCACCGGCATCAGGTCGCCGTACCGGATGGGCAACAGGAACTGCGGTACGCCGTAATAAGCCGCCGTGATCCAGGAGCCGTAGCCGGCGTGGTTGACCGTGACCGAGCAGCTCGGCAGCAGGGTGTGCAGCGGGACGAACCCGGTGACCCGGGTGTTCGGCGGCACCTGCGACGCGGGCAGCTCGTCCGGGCCGAACGTGGCCACCACCTCGACGTCGAGATCGGCCAGCGAGTCGAGCACCGTCCGGACCGGCAGGTAGCCCGAGTCCACGCCGAAGGAAACGCCGGGCGTCAGGCAGACCCGGGGCTTCTCCGGCGGCCGCAGCACCCAGTCCGGCGCGATCGACGGCCCGTTGTAGGGCGTGTAGCGCACCGGAACGCGGGGCACCGGGAGCGGCAGCTGGATGCTGGCCGGGAGCAGGTCGATGCTCCACTGCCCGTTGAGGATCTCGTCGTCGAACTCGTGGCCGTAGCGGTCGAGGTACCCGCCGAGCCACTCGCCGAGCGGGTCGGTGCCGGCGCGCGCGGGGTCCTGCGCCCGCAGGTCGAGGAACGCCGCCCGGGTGGTGGAGTACACGTCGGCGGCCCACAGCAGCCGCGCGTGCGCGGCGCCGCAGACCCGTGCCGCTACCGCGCCGGCGAAGGTGAGCAGGTCCCAGACGACCAGGTCCGGCCGCCAGGACAGGCAGAACTCCACGAGTTCGTGCACCATCGAGTTGCTGTAGACGTCGAGGCCCATCCGTTCCTCGGTGGACTTGAGCAGCACCTCGTCCCAGCTCAGCGCCTCGCTGGAGATTTCGGTCCAGGCCGCGTAGTCCTTCTCCAGCATCCCGTTCTGCTGCGCCTCCAGCACGATGTCGTGCATCGGGTGGTCGACGCCGACGGAGACCGCGGTGAGCCCGGTGCCCGCGATGACCGGCGCCATCGCGGGATTGCTCGCCATCCGGACCTCGTGCCCGGCCGCGGCCATGGCCCAGCCGAGCGGAGCCATGGCGTAGACGTGCGACTTCTCGGACAGGGTCACAAAGAGCACCCGCATCGGGGGTCCTTCCCTCAGAGGGTGGCGAGCACCTCGCGCAGCGCGCTGATGACCTTGTCCTGGATGTCTTCGGAGAGCGTGGCGTACATCGGCAGCGAGAAGATCTGGTCGGCGAGCTCCTCGGTCACCGGCAGGGAACCCTTCTCGTAGCCGAGGTGGGCGAAGCCGGTCATCGTGTGCGCGGGCCAGCGGTAGCTCACGCTCAGGTTGACGTCGTAGGTGCGCATGCGCTCGATGATCTCTTCGCGCCGCGGGTGCCGGGCGACGTAGAGGTAGTAGACGTGGTCGTTGCCCGGCGTGATCCGCGGCAGCACGAGATCGGTGTCGGCGAGGCCCTCGGCGTAGCGCTGCGCGACCTGGCGCCGGGCGGCGAGGTAGCCGTCGAACCGCTTCAGCTTGCGGCGCAGGATCTCCGCGTGCACCTCGTCGAGCCTGCTGTTGTGGCCGGGGGTTTGGACGACGTAGTACTGCTTCTCCATGCCGTAGTACCGCAGCCGGCGCAGGTTCGCGGCGATCTCGGCGTCCGCCGTGACGATCGCCCCGCCGTCGCCGTAGGCGCCGAGCACCTTGGTGGGGTAGAAGGAGAACGCCGCCGCGTCTCCGGTCGTGCCCGCGAGCGTGCCGCGCTGCTTCGCGCCGTGCGACTGGGCGCAGTCCTCGAGGAGCTTGAGGTTGTGCTTCGCCGCGAGCGCCTGCAACGGCGCGAGGTCGACGCACTGGCCGTAGAGGTGCACGGGCAGCAGGCACTTGGTGCGCTCGGTGATCGCGGCCTCGACGAGGTCGGTGTTCATCAGGTAGTCGCCGGGGTTGATGTCGACGAACACCGGGGTCGCGCCGACCTGGTCGATGGCGATGATCGTGGGTGCCGCGGTGTTCGAGACGGTGATGACCTCGTCGCCGCGGCCGACGCCGAGCGCGCGGAGGGCGAGCACGATGGCGTTCGTGCCGTTGTCACAGCTGACACAGTGGTCGATGCCGTGGTAGGCGGCGTACTCGGCTTCGAAGTTCTGGACGCTCTTGCCCATGACGAGCTGGCCGGACCGGAAGACCGAGTCCACGGCGTCGAGGATGTCGTCCCGCTCGTTCTCGTACTCCTGCTTGTAGTCCCAGGTGAGAATGGGCATCCGGGGGTACCTCCTGCGAAAGTGGCTGAGTGGGGGACGACTCTGCGCGACGGTGCGCGAGCGGGGGCAGCGGGCCAAGGCAATCGGCTGCGCGCGCGGGCGACAAGCCCGCGCTGGCGAGTACTAAGGGAATTCCTGGTCCGGCGATCGCGGCCGGAGCCGTCCGGCCGGGGAGCGCGCTGAGAAAACTGCTAGGAAACCGCTTCCGCGCTAGGGGTGCGTGCCTGCTCGGTATACCCATGGACCCGGCCAATCCGAGAACCCATGAGGTGGACCGACCATGGTGCAATCCACGAACGACCGACGCCGGTCCGGGGGCCTGTTCCTCGTGCTGGCCCTGGTCGCCGGGCTGGTGGTGCCGGCGGCGCAGCCGGCCGTGGCGGCCGGGACGGCCTTGTCGCCGGCCCGCGTCATCCCGGCCCCGGTGAGCGTGCGTCCGGCGAACGGGGTGACGTTCGAGCTGCGTCCGTGGTCGGTGCTCTCCTACGACCCGCGGCTGCCGCGGGCGCGGCAGGTCGCCGACGACTTCGCCGCCCAGCTGCGGCCGGCCACCGGCTTCCCGTTGCCGGTGGTGCCCGCGGTGCCGGGGCTGGCGCTGCCCGGCATCTCGCTGCAGCTCGGCGCGGGCGGGCAGGTCGGCGAGGAGGGCTACCAGCTCGACATCGCGGCGGATTCGGTCCGGATCAAGGCGAATCGTGCGGCCGGGCTGTACTACGGCGTGCAGACGGTCCGCCAGCTGCTGCCCGCGAAGGTCGAGCGGACCTCGGTCCAGCCGGGACCGTGGACGCTGCCGGGCGGATCGGTCACGGACTACCCGCGGTACGGCTACCGCAGTGCGGTGCTGGACGTCGCCCGGCACTTCTGGACGGTGCCCGAGGTGAAGAAGTACATCGACGACATCGCCCGCTACAAGATCAACTACCTGCACCTGCACCTGACCGACGACCAGGGCTGGCGGCTCGCCATCACCGGCTGGCCGCGGCTGACCGAGGTGGGCGGGTCCACCGGCGTCGGCGGCGAGCGCGGCGGCTTCTTCACCCAGGACGACTACCGGGCGCTCGTCGAGTACGCCGGGGCGCACTTCATGACCGTGATCCCCGAGATCGAAGGGCCCGCGCACGCGAACGCCGCGCGCTCGTCGTACGCGAAGCTGAACTGCGACGGCGTCGCGCCGCCGCTCTTCACCGACATCTACGGCAGTCCCAACAGCACCCTGTGTCTTGGCAAGGAGATCACCTACGAGTTCCTCGACGACGTGATCCGCCAGGTCGCCGCGCTGACCCCGGGCCCGTACCTGAACGTGGGCGGCGACGAGGCGACCGACGTCCCGAAGGACCAGTACCGCAGCTACCTGCAGCGGGTGCAGGCGATCGTGGCGAAGTACGGCAAGAAGCTCCTCGGCTGGCAGGAGGTGGCCGGCTCGACCGATCCGGCGCGGACCACCGCGCAGATCTGGTTCCCCGAGGAGGTCGACCAGCAGGCCGTCGCCGACGCGAGCAAGCACGGGGCGAAGCTGGTCATGTCCCCGGTGGAGCACGCCTACCTCGACATGAAGTACGACGAGAACAACCCCGCGTACCCGGTCGGGCAGTTCTGGGCCGGCTACATCGAGGTGCGCGACGCCTACGACTGGGAGCCGGAGACGGTGGTCCCCGGGATCGACGGGAAGTCCGTCATCGGTGTCTCCGCGCCGCTGTTCACCGAGCTGGTCTTCGAACGGCCGGACATCGACATCCTCGCCTTCCCCCGGCTGCCCGCGATCGCGGAGATCGGCTGGTCTCCCGCGGCCACCCACGACTGGACCTCCTTCCGCGACCGGCTCGCCGCACAGGGGCCGCACTGGGACCTGACCGGCGTCGGCTACTACCGCTCGCCGCAGATCGCCTGGCCCCCGCGGGAAACCCGGTAGAAAGCGGAGTGATCATGCCCGAGAACAAGCACCTGGCTTTCTTCAACTATCCGGCCCACGGGCACCTCAACCCGTCGCTGCCGGTGGTCGCCGAGCTCGTCCGCCGCGGGCACCGCGTCACCTATGCCGTTCCCCGGCAGTACGCCGGTGCGGTGGCCGACGCCGGCGCGACCGTGCTCGAGTACGCGTCGACGACGCCCGAAAACTGGGAAGACGTCGCGATTCCCGAGAAGCCGACCGCCGACGACGCGGCCAACGCCATGCTCGCGCAGGTGCTGGAAGGCTTCGCGCCGCTGGAAGCGGCGGAGGAGCGGCTCACCGGCGACGTTCCCGACCTGATCGTGTTCGACCAGTACGCGCACCACACGGGCCGGCTGCTGGCGCGGAAGTGGGCGCTGCCGAGCGTGCAGACCTGTACCACGTTCGCCGCCAACGCCGAGTACTCGCCGTACGCGCGGCTGGCGGAGCTGAGTGACATCCAGCTCGACTTCACCCACCCTTCGTTCGCCGAGCTCGGCAAGGTGATGCGGTCCACTTTGGACGAACACGGTTTCGCGGACTTGCCGGTCGAGGAGTTCGGTGCGGGCGGTGAGGACCTCTCCGTCGTGTTCCTGCCGAAGTCGTTCCAGCTCGGCGCCGAAACCTTCGGCGACGGCTTCGCGTTCACCGGTCCGTCGCTCGGCAACGGCCTGCGTGCCGGGGACGGCCGGTGGACCCCGCCCGCCGGCGACCGGCCGCTGCTGCTGATCACGATGGGCAGCCACGGCTACGAGAACCGGGCGGAGTTCTACCGCCAGTGCGTCCGCGCTTTCGGCGACCTGGACTGGACCGTCGTGATGGCGGTCGGTACCCAGGTCAAGCCCGGCGAGCTCGAGCCGCTGCCCGCGAACTTCGAGGTCGTGCCCTGGGTGCCGCAGCTGGAAGTGCTGCGGCGGGCCGACGCGCTGCTCGCGCACGCCGGGATGGGCACCACCATGGAGGCGCTGTACTTCGGGGTGCCGCCGGTGGTCGTGCCCCGGCTGGGGGAGCAGCAGCTGATCGGCGAGCGCCTGGTCGAACTCGGGCTCGGGCGCATGGTGATGCCCGCGGACGCCGACGCGGAAACCCTGCGCGCGGCGGTGCTCGGGCTCGCCGGCGACGACGCGGCGAAGGAACGGGTCGCGAAGATGCGTGACGAGATCCGTGCCGCGGGCGGGACGTCGGCCGCGGCCGACGCCATCGAAGCGGTGGCGAAGTCGCGATGAACCGCCGGCACTTCGCGTTCCTGCCCTACCCGGCGTACGGGCACACGACTCCGGTGCTGCCCGTGCTCGCCGAGCTGACCGCGCGGGGACACCGCGTGACCTGTTTCACGACGCCGACCTTCGCCGACCGTGTGGCGGCCACGGGTGCCCGCCCGGTCGGCTACTCCGCGGAATTGGGGACCGGACCGCCTTCGGAGTACCACACCGCGGACGAAGCCGCGTGGCTGCCCACGAACCTGCTGTCGATGACCATGGCCGTCGCGCCGGGCATCGACGCCGCCTTCGCCGCCGATCCGCCCGACCTGCTCGCCTACGACACGACGTTGTGGGCGCCGGGGCGGTTCACCGCGTGGCGGACCGGGCTGCCGTCCGTGCAAATGATCCCGACCTTCGCCTCGAACGACAGCTTTTCGCTCAACGAAGACGGCGCAAGCATTCTCGGCGAGGGCGGCAGCGATGTCGGTCCGCTCGACCCCGCGCACCCGGGACTCGTCGAGTTCGACCGGCTGATCACCGGGTACGCGGCGGAGTACGGCGTCGACGACGCCTCGCTGGTCCGGCTGTACGAGGGCCGCCACGAGGTCAACCTGGTCTTCGTCCCGAAGCGGTTCCAGCCGGCCGCCGAAACCTTCGGCGCCGGCTACACCTTCGTCGGTCCGCCCGCCGGCGCCGCCGCGGACCACGACTGGAGCCCGCCGGACGGCAAGCGGGTCGTGCTCGTGACGCTGGGGACGACGGTGAACGACCGGCCCGAGTTCTTCCGCGACTGCCTGCGTGCCTTCGCCGGCCTGCCGTGGCACTTCGTGCTGACCCTCGGCGGCAGGCTGCGGATCGGGGACATCGGCACGCCGCCGCCGAACGTCGAGGTCCACCAGTGGATCCCGCACGCCGCGGTGCTGCCGCACGCGGACCTCGTGGTGTGCCAGGCGGGCATGGGCAGCGTGCTGGAGTCCCTGTACTTCGGGGTGCCGCTGGTCGTCGTCCCGCACCACACCGAACAGCACCTCAACACGCGCCGGCTGCTCGAACTCGGGCTCGCCACGCGGCTGGATCGCGAGTCGGTGACGCCGGAGCGGCTGCGCGCGGCGGTGCTCGGCACCGCGTCGGACGCGGGGATTCGCGCGCGCGTCGCCGAAATGCGTGAACACGTGCGCGGCGCGGGCGGCGCGCCGAAGGCGGCCGACGTCCTGGAGCAACGCCTTACCGCGCCGGCACCGGCCGGTGGCCTCCACCCGGCCGCACGGTGACGGCCGGGACGACGACAAGGGGAGACGAAGATGTCCGACAGCGCGGCCGCGAACCCGCGGCTGCCCGTCGAGCGGCGCTGCCCGTTCGACCCGTCCGAGAACTACGCGGCGCTGACGAAGGCGGGCCCGATCGCGCGGCTCGCCATGCCGGTGAGCGTGGACGGCCGCGACGGCTGGGTGGCGACCGGGCTCGACGAAGTGCGGCGCATCCTCGCCGACGACCGGTTCAGCCACCGCAAGGACCTCATCTCGCTGTCCATCCCGTCGCCGATCCCGACCGGCGACGACCGCGAGCAGGTCGTCTACCGCGCGCCGGCGCCGGAACCGGGCGCGTTCATCGCGATGGACCCGCCGGAGCACATGCGGTACCGCCGGTTGCTCGCCGGGTACTTCACGGTGCGGCGGGTCCGGGAGCTGGCCCCGATGATCGAGCAGGTCGCGCAGGACTGCCTCGACGCGCTCGCCGACGCGGGCCCGGGGGCGGACCTGGTGGAGTTGTTCGCCGAACCGTTCCCGATCCGGGTGATGTGCGAGCTGATGGGCATCCCGCCGGGCCCCCGGGCGCCGCTGGCCAAGCACCTCGCCGTCGTCTCCCGGATGTCCTACACGGTCGAAGAGCTGACCGAGGCGGTCGTCGAGCTCGGCCGGCTGCTCACGGAGATCGTGCGGCAGAAGCGGGAGAACCCGACCCCGGACCTGCTCGGCGAGCTGGCCGCGACCGGGGAGCTCACCGACGGCGAGCTGATCAACATCGCCTGGGCACTGCTCGGCGGCGGCTTCGACACCAGCGGGAACATGCTGGGGTTAGGGGTCTTCGCCCTGCTGGAGCACCCGGAGCAGCTCGCCCGCCTGCGTGCGGAGCCGGAGCTGCTGGACAACGCGGTCGAGGAGCTGCTGCGCTACCTGACGGTCTCGCACCTCGGGGCGAGCCGGGCGGCGCTGACGGACGTGGAGATCGGCGGCGAAACGATCGAGCAGGGCCAGACCGTGGTCGTGGCGCTGCCGGTGGCGAACCGCGACCCGGCGCGGTTCCCCGATCCGGGTGTCCTCGACCTCGGCCGCAACACCCAGGGGCACGTGGCGTTCGGGCACGGCGTGCACCAGTGCCTCGGCCAGCACCTGGCCCGGTTGACCCTCCGCATCGGTTACCGGGCGCTGTTCGAGAGGTTCGGCTCGCTGCGGCTGGCTGTTCCCGCCGATGAGGTGCCGACGAAGGAGGACATGCTGCACTACGGCGTCTACCGGCTCCCCGTGACCTGGGACGAGACTGCCGGTTGACCACCGCGGGTCCACCGTGGACCACGGAGTCGTGGTCTGCCGCGAGTTCTCGTGAGTGGTAATTCGGGTTAGAACCCGAATTACCACTCACGACGGCTGCGGCAGACCAGGTCATTCCCCTTCGATGCAGGCGTTAGTGGTCCACCTAGAACTTCCTCGCCGCCCTCGTGCGTCCGGCGGGTGACCCGGCACTGTGAAGACATCGGTCGGCTCGCCGGCACCGCCCGGCCGACTTCTCGAGGAGCTGACATCGCAATGGACACCGAACAGAAGCTTCGCGACTACCTCAAGCGCGTCACGGCCGACCTGCGGGAGACCCGGCAGCGGCTGCGTGCGGCCGAGGCCAAGGACAGCGAGCCGATCGCGATCGTGTCGATGAGCTGCCGGCTGCCCGGTGGGGTGCGCGATCCGGAGGCCGCGTGGCGGCTGCTCGTCGACGAGCGGGACGTGATCAGCGAGTTCCCCGCCGACCGCGGCTGGGACGCCGACGCGCTCTACGACCCGGACCCGGACCGCGCGGGGCACACCTACACCCGCTCGGGCGGCTTCCTCGAGGACGCCGGCACGTTCGACGCCGGGTTCTTCGGCATCTCGCCGCGCGAGGCGACGGCCATGGACCCGCAGCAGCGGCTGCTGCTCGAGCTGGCCTGGGAGGCGTTCGAGCGCGGCGGGATCGACCCGTCCTCGTTGCGCGGCAGCCGGTCCGGGGTCTTCGTCGGCGCCAGCAACCAGGGCTACGGTTCGGGCTCGATCGCCGCCACCGAGGACGTCGAAGGGCACGTGCTCACCGGCAGCTGCACCGCGGTGCTGTCGGGCCGGCTCGCCTACAGCTTCGGGCTCGAGGGCCCCGCGGTCACCGTCGACACGATGTGTTCCTCCGCGCTCGTCGCGCTGCACCTCGCGGTGCGCGCCCTGCGCGCGGGCGAGTGCTCGATGGCCGTCTCCGCCGGGGCGACGGTGATGGCGACGCCACGGTCCTTTGTGGAATTCAGCCGCCAGCGCGGGCTCTCCGCCGACGGCCGTTGCCGGGCCTTCGCGGCCGGTGCCGACGGCACCGGCTGGAGCGAGGCCGTCGGCGTGCTCGTCCTCGAGCGGCTGTCCGACGCCAGGAAGAACGGCCACCCGGTGCTCGCCGTCGTGCGCGGCAGCGCGGTGAACTCCGACGGGGCGTCGAACGGGCTCACCGCCCCGAACGGGCCGTCGCAGCAGCGCGTCATCCAGGACGCGCTCGCCGACGCGAGGCTGGACCCCGCGGACGTGGACGCCGTCGAGGCGCACGGCACCGGGACCACGCTGGGCGACCCGATCGAGGCGCAGGCGTTGCTGGCCACCTACGGCGCGCGGCGGTCGGTTGAGCGGCCGCTGTGGCTGGGCACGATCAAGTCCAACATCGGCCACACCCAGGCCGCCGCCGGCGTGGTCGGGGTGATCAAGATGGTGCTGGCGATGCGGTACGGCAGCCTGCCGCGCACGCTGCACGTCGACGCGCCGAGCCCGCACGTCGACTGGTCGCCGGGCACGGTCCGGCTGCTGACCGAGCGGACGCCGTGGCCGGACGGCGACGGCCCGCGGCGTTCGGCGGTGTCGGCGTTCGGCGCGAGCGGCACCAACGCGCACGTGATCCTCGAACAGGCGCCGGAGCCGGACGAGACCGAGGACGCCGCACCGGCCGCGCGTCCGGGCCCGGTGACCTGGCTGCTCTCGGGACACGACGACGACGCGCTCCGGGCGCAGGCCGCGCGGCTGCTGTCCGCGGTCGGCGACGAGGACGCGCCGAGCCCGCTCGACATCGGGTTCTCGCTGGCGAGCACGCGGGCCGCGCTGCCGAGGAGGGCCGCCGTCGTCGGCTCGGACGCCGAGGAGCTGACCGCGGGACTGCGGGCGCTCGCCGACGGCGAGTCCGCCGCCAACCTGCGCGTCGGCACCGCGCGGGCCGAGGGCCGCGCGGTACTGGTCTTTCCCGGGCAGGGTGCGCAGTGGGCCGGGATGGCGGCCGAGCTGCTCGACACCGAGCCGCGGTTCGCCGAGCGGATCGCGGACTGCGAGCGCGCACTGGCTCCCTTCGTCGGCTGGTCGCTGACCGCCGTGCTGCGGGGCGAGGACGGCGCGCCGAGCCTCGACCGGGTCGACGTGGTGCAGCCGGCGCTGTTCGCGATGATGGTGTCGCTCGCGGAACTGTGGCGGGCCAACGGGGTTCGCCCGTCCGCGGTCGTCGGGCACTCGCAGGGCGAGATCGCGGCGGCCTGCGTTTCCGGCGCGCTGTCCCTGGAGGACGCCGCCCGCGTGGTGGCGCTGCGCAGCATCGCCATCGCCGCGGAGCTGGCGGGCCGGGGCGGGATGGCCTCCGTCGCGGCTCCCGTCGAGCGGGTCCGCGAGCTGCTCGAGCCGTTCGCCGACCGGCTTTCCGTGGCGGCCGTCAACGGGCCGAGCGCGGTCGCCGTGGCCGGCGAACCCGGCGCGCTCGACGAGCTGCTCGCCGCCTGCGGGGCGAACGGCGTGCGTGCCAAGCGCATCCCCGTCGACTACGCGTCGCATTCGGCGCACGTCGAGTCGCTGCGCGAGCGCCTGCTCGCCGACCTGGCTCCGATCGAGCCGCACGCCGGCCGGATCCCGTTCTTCTCCACCGTGACCGCCGGCTGGCTGGACACGCGCGAGCTGACCGCCGAGTACTGGTACACCAACCTGCGCGGCACCGTGCGGTTCGACGAGGCGGTGCGGGGTCTGCTCGACGAGGGGCGCGACGCGTTCGTCGAAGTGAGCGCGCACCCGGTGCTCACGACGGGCATCCAGGAGACCATCGAGGACCGCGGGGCCGACGCGTTCGCCGTCGGATCGCTGCGCCGCGGCGACGGCGGCCTCGGCCGGTTCCTGCTGTCGGTGGCCGAGACCCAGGTCGGCGTCCTCGAACCGGACCGGATCGCGCCGTTCGCGGATTCGGGTGCACGCAAGGTGGACCTGCCGACGTACGTTTTCGGCGGCACGCGCTACTGGCTGGAGACCGCGGCGGCGACCGGCGACGTCTCGGGGGCCGGCCTCGGCTCGCCGGATCACCCGCTGCTGGGCGCGGTGATGACGCTCGCCGAGTCCGAGCAGGTCGTGCTGACGGGCCGGTTGTCCGCGCGCACGCACCCGTGGCTGGCCGACCACGAGGTCGGCGGCCGCGTGCTGCTGCCCGGCACCGCGTTCCTCGAACTGGCGGTGCGCGCCGGTGACCAGGTCGGCTGCGGCGTGGTCCGGGAGCTCACCCTGGAAGCGGCCCTGCCGCTGCCGGAGACCGGCGCGGTGGTGCTCCAGCTCGCCATCGGCTCGCCCGACGGCGACGGTGCGCGCTCGCTGGTCATCCACTCGCGTCCCGAGGACACCGGCGACGAGCGGCCGTGGACGCGGCACGCGACCGGGGTGCTCGAACCGGACGCTTACGTGCCGGCTCCCGAGGCCGGGCCGTGGCCGCCCGAGGGCGCCGTCGCGCTCGACCTCGGCGACCCGTACGAGACGCTCGGCGAGCGCGGCTACGGCTACGGCCCGGTGTTCCGCGGCCTGCGCACGGTGTGGCGGCTCGGCGACGAGGTGTTCGCCGACGTCGAACTGCCCGAGCAGGCTCGCCGGGACGCGGCCGGGTTCGGCCTGCACCCGGCGCTGCTCGACGCGGCGCTGCACGCCATCGGCTTCACGGGAGCCCTCGACGGCTCCGGTACCGACGGTTCGCCGCTGCTGCCGTTTTCCTGGACCGGGGTCCGGCTGCACGCGAGCGGGGCCACCGCGCTGCGGGTCCGGCTGACGCCGGCCGGAAACGGCGCGGTGTCGATCGCGCTCGCCGACCCGCTCGGCGAGCCGGTGGCGACCGTCGATGCGCTCGCGCTGCGGCCGTTCGCCGCGCCGGACACCGCCCCGGATCGCGGCCACGACTCGCTGTACTTCGTCGACTGGGTCGCGGCCGGCGAGCCGGGGCAGGAGACGCCGCGGTGCGCGGTGGTCGGCGACGACCCCGCGGGTGTCGTTCCGGCGAGCCTGGCGGCCGAGGCGTACCCCGGGCTGGACGCACTTCCCGGTGAGGTACCCGAGCTGGTGTTCCTGCCGCACTCCGGAACACGCACCGGAGACCTGGCCGAGGCCACGCGGACGGCGACGAAACGGGTGCTCGAGGTCGTCCAGCGCTGGCTCGCCGACGAGCGGTTCGCCGGCGCGCGGCTGGTGGTCGTCACCCGCGGCGCGATCGGCACGCCCGGCGGGCCGGTGACCGATCTCGCCGCGTCGGCGGCCTGGGGCCTGCTCCGGTCCGCCGCCTCCGAACACCCCGGCCGGGTCGTGCTGCTCGACCTCGGCGCCGCCGAGGCGACGTCCGGCGAGCTGCCCGACGGCCTGTTCGGCGCACTGCGCTCGGGCGAGCCGCAGCTGGTCGTCACCGGCGGCCGGGTGTGCGCGGCCAGGCTGGCGAAGCTGCCGGCGCACCACCCGGCCCTGGTTCCGCCGGAGCAGGGCCCGTGGCTGCTCGGCACCGCGAAGAAGGGCGCGCTCGACGGCCTCGCGCTGCTGCCCGCGGCCGCGGCGGACGAGCCGCTCGGCCACGACGAGGTCCGCGTCGAGGTCCGGGCCGCGGGGCTGAACTTCCGGGACGTCCTCATCGCGCTCGGGATGTACCCCGGTGACGACGCCATGATGGGCAGCGAGGCGGCCGGCGTCGTGACCGAAATCGGCGCTCGCGTCACCGGGCTCGCCCCCGGCGACCGCGTGACCGGCATCTTCCGCGGGAACTCCCTCGCAACCGTCGCGGTCACCGACCACCGGCTGCTCGTGCCGATGCCGGACGGCTGGACGTTCGAGCGGGCGGCCGGCGTGCCCGTGGTGTTCCTGACCGCGTACTACGGCCTCGTCGACCTCGGCCGGATCGCCGCGGGACAGCGCGTTCTCGTGCACGCCGCGGCCGGCGGCGTCGGCATGGCCGCCGTCCAGCTCGCGCGCCACTTCGGCGCGGACGTCTTCGGCACGGCGAGCGAGGCCAAGTGGCCCGCGCTGCGCGAGCTGGGCCTCGACGACACGCGCATCGCGTCGTCGCGGGACCTGAGCTTCGCCGGGCGGTTCGCCGGGGACGGCATGGATCTCGTGTTGAACTCCCTCGCCGGCGAGTTCGTCGACGCCTCGCTGGGCCTCCTGCGCGACGGCGGCCGGTTCGTGGAGATGGGCAAGACCGACGTCCGCGACGCTGACGAGGTCGCTGCCGCCGGGATCTGGTACCGGGCGTTCGACGCGGTGGAGGCCGCGCCGGAACGGGTCCAGGAGATCTTGACCGAGGTGCTGCGGCTGTTCGCCGAGGGCGCGTTGCACCCGCTGCCGTCGCGCGCGTGGGACGTGCGCCGCGCGCCCGAGGCCTATCGGTTCGTCAGCCAGGCGCGCCACGTCGGCAAGGTCGTGCTGACGGTTCCGCGGGCCCGCCCGGCGGACGGGACCGTGCTGCTCACCGGCGGCACGGGCACGCTCGGCGCCGAGATCGCCCGCCACCTGGCCGCCACCGGCACGCGCCGGCTGCTGCTGCTCGGGCGGCGCGGCGCGGACGCACCGGGTGCGGCCGAGCTGCGGGCCGAGCTCACCGGCCTCGGTGCCGAGGTCGACATCGTCGCCTGCGACGCGGCGGACCGCGAGGAGCTGGCGAGCGCGCTCGCGCGGATTCCGGCGGCGCACCCGCTGACCGCCGTGGTGCACCTCGCCGGCGTGCTCGACGACGGCGTCGTCGAGTCGCTCACGCCGGACCGGCTCGACGCGGTGCTGCGGCCCAAGGTGGATGCCGCGTGGCACCTGCACGAGCTGACCAAGGACCTCGACCTCGCGGAGTTCGTGCTGTTCTCGGCGGGCGCCGGGATCTTCGGCGACGCGGGGCAGGGCAACTACGCGGCCGCCAACAGCTTCCTCGACGCGCTCGCGCAGCACCGCCGGGCGAGCGGCCTGCCCGCCGTCGCGCTGGCGTGGGGCTTCTGGGCGCAGCGCAGCGGGATGACCGCGCACCTCACCGACGCCGACGTGGCGCGGCTCCGCCGCATCGGGGTGGCCCCACTGTCCACAACGGAGGGTCTGGCGCTGTTCGACCGCGCGCGGCTGCTCGACGAGGCGGTGCAGGTGCCGATCCGCCTGGACCCGGCGGCGCTGCGGGAGCAGGCGCGCGCCGGTTCGTTGCCGTGGTTGTTGCGCGGGCTGGTCCGGACGCCGTCGAGGCGGGCCGCGGCCGGGGGCCCGGGCGGTGAGCCGGCGTTGCGCCGCAGTCTCGCCCGGCTCGGCGAGGCGGACCGGACCCGGACCCTCGTGGAGCTCGTTCGCGCCGAGGCCTCCGCGGTGCTCGGCCACGCGGGCGCGCTGATCGAGGCCGAGCGTCCGTTCCGCGACCTCGGCTTCGACTCGCTGACCGCGGTCGAGCTCCGCAACCGGCTGAACGCGGCCACCGGGCTCAAGCTGACCGCCACGCTCGTCTTCGACTACCCCACCCCGGCGGTGCTCGCCGGCCACCTGCTCGCGGAGCTGCTCGGCGAGGAGCCCGTCCGCGGGGAAGCCGCGCCGGCCGCCAGGGTCGCCGACGAGCCCATCGCGATCGTGGGCATGGCCTGCCACCTGCCCGGCGGCATCCGGAGCCCGGAGGAGTTCTGGCAGCTGCTGGCTTCCGGCGGTGACGTGATCTCCGGCTTCCCGGCCGACCGCGGCTGGGACCTCGACCGGCTCTTCTCCGCCGACGACACCGCGGCGGGCACGACCTACGCGCGGGACGGCGGGTTCCTCCGCGACGCGGCCGAGTTCGACCCGGCGTTCTTCGGCATCTCGCCGCGCGAAGCCGCGGTGATGGACCCGCAGCAGCGGCTGCTGCTCGAAGGCGCGTGGGAGACGCTGGAGCGGTCGCGGATCGACCCGGCGTCCCTGCGCGGCTCGGCCACCGGCGTGTTCATCGGCGCGTCCCACCAGGGCTTCGGCGCCACTTCCGACGGCGTGGCCGCCGAGGCGCAGGGCCACCTCGTCACGGGTTCGTCGACGAGCGTGGTGTCCGGCCGGATCGCCTACGCGCTGGGGCTCGAAGGGCCCGCGATGACCGTCGACACGGCTTGTTCGTCGTCGCTCGTGGCACTGCACCTGGCGATCCGGGCGTTGCGCGGCGGCGAGTGCACGCTCGCGCTCGCCGGAGGAGCGGCGGTGATGGCCGATCCGATCGGCTTCGTCGGCTTCAGCCGCCAGCGCGGGCTCGCCACCGACGGCCGGTGCAAGGCCTTCTCCGCGCAGGCCGACGGCATGGGGCTTTCCGAGGGCGCCGGGATGGTGCTCGTCGAGCGGTTGTCGGACGCCCGCCGCAACGGGCATCCGGTGCTGGCCGTGCTGCGGGGCTCGGCGGTGAACCAGGACGGTGCGTCGAACGGCCTGACGGCGCCGAACGGTCCTTCGCAGCAGCGGGTGATCCGGGCGGCGCTGGCCGACGCGGGCGTCGAACCGTCCGATGTGGACGCCGTCGAGGCGCACGGGACCGGGACGCCGCTGGGCGACCCGATCGAGGCGCAGGCGCTGCTCGCGACCTACGGGCAGGACCGGGACCGGCCGCTGTGGCTCGGTTCGGGCAAGTCCAACGTCGGGCACGGCCAGGCCGCCGCCGGGATCACCGGCGTCATCAAGATGGTGCTCTCGCTCCGCAACGAGCTGCTGCCGCGCACGCTGCACGCCGAGGAGCCCTCGCCGCACGTGGACTGGTCCGCCGGCGACGTGCGGCTGCTGACCGAACCCAAGGCGTGGCCGGCCGGGGAGCGGCCCCGGCGGGCCGCGGTGTCGTCGTTCGGGATGAGCGGCACGAACGCGCACGTGGTGCTCGAACAGGCACCGGACGTCGCCGAAGGCCCGGCGCGTCCCGGTTCGCCGGTGGTGCCGTGGGTGCTGTCGGCGCGGTCCGCGGCCGCGCTCCGGGAGCAGGCGGCCCGGCTGGCTTCGCACGTGGAGTCTTCGCGGGAGCGGCCCGTCGACGTCGGCTACTCGCTCGTCTCGTCGCGGTCGTCGTTCGAACACCGCGCGGTGGTGGTCGGTTCGGCCGCCGCGGACCTGGCGGCCGGGCTGACCGGCGCGGGCGCGGTCCGCGGCGTCGCCGACGTCAGCGGCCGGGTGGCGTTCGTGTTCCCCGGCCAGGGCGCCCAGTGGGCGGGTATGGCGGCGGAGCTGCTCGGCTCGTCGCCGGTGTTCGCGGCGCGGATGGCGGAGTGCGCCGCCGCGTTCGGCGAGCTGGTCGGCTGGTCGCTCCGGGACGCGCTGACCGACGCCGCGCTGCTGGAGCGGGTCGACGTCGTGCAGCCGGTGTCGTTCGCGGTGATGGTGTCGCTCGCTGCGCTCTGGGAATCCCGCGGCATCCATCCGGACGCCGTGGTCGGGCATTCGCAGGGGGAGATCGCCGCCGCCTGCGTGTCCGGGGCGTTGTCGCTGGCGGACGCCGCGCGCGTCGTGGTGCTGCGGAGCAAGGCCATCGCGGAGTGCCTCTCGGGGCACGGTGGCATGGCCTCCGTCGCGTTGCCCGCCGAGGAGGCCGAGCGGCGGATCGCCGCACTCGGCGGGCGGGTCGCCGTCGCCGCCGTCAACGGCGTCTCGTCCGTGGTGCTGTCCGGCGACCCCGACGCGCTGGCCACCGTCGTCGCGGACTGCGCGGCGGACGGGGTCCGGGCCAAGGTCATCGCCGTCGACTACGCGTCGCACTCGCCGCACGTGGCGGCCATCGAGGACCGGCTGGCGGCGGACCTCGCTCCGATCGAGCCGCGCGCGCCGCGGGTGCCGTTCCTCTCGACCGTGACCGGCGAGTGGGCCGACGGGACCACGGTGGACGGCCGCTACTGGTACGCCAACCTGCGCGAGCCCGTCCGGTTCGAGGCCGCGATCCGGGCCCTCGCGGCCGAGGGCTGCACCGCGTTCGTCGAGGTGAGCTCGCACCCCGTGCTGTCGATGGGCGTCCAGGAGACGCTCGACGAGATCGCCGGGGAGCCGACGGTGGTCGTCGGCACGCTGCGGCGGGGCGAGGGCGGCGAAGCGCGGTTCCTCACTTCGCTGGCGGAGCTGCACGTGCGTGGCGTCTCGCCGGACTGGGACGCGGTCTTCGCCGGCCACGAGCCACGGCTCGTCGACTTGCCGACGTACGCGTTCCAGCGGCAGCGGTACTGGCTCACGCCCGAGCGCGGTTCCGCCCCGGCGGTGGACACGGCCTTCTGGGACGCCGTCGACCGCGAGGACCTCGAAGGGCTGGCCGGTCAGCTGGCGCTGCCGGAGGACGAGCTCGGCACGGTCCTGCCCGCGTTGTCGTCGTGGCGGCGCCGCAGCCGGGACAAGTCCATTGTGGATGATTGGCGCTACCGCATCACGTGGAAGCCCATTGCTCCCCAGGAACCCGTGCTCTCCGGCGAGTGGCTGATGGTCGTCGGCGAAGGGGTGGCCGAGGAGACGGTCACGAGGATCGAGGCGGCGCTCGCCGCCGCGGGCGCCGAACCGGCGGTCCTCCGCACCGGCGTCACCGATCGGGAGAGCCTGGCCCGCGAGCTGTCCGGCAACCACCCGGCGGCCGTCCTCGGTCTCCTCGAAGCGCAGGCCACGCTCGCGCTGTTCCAGGCGCTGTCCGATGTGGAGATCGAAGCGCCGCTGTGGCTGGTGACGAGCGGTGCGGTGTCGACCGGACGGACGGACCCGCCGCGCGCACTCGCGCAGGCCCAGATCTGGGGCCTGGGCCGGGTGTTCGGGCTCGAAGAGCCGAACCGGTGGGGTGGGCTCGTCGATCTGCCCGCGGAGTTCGACGAGCGAGCGGCCCGCCGGCTGGTCTCCGTCCTGGCCGGAACCGGCGGCGAGGACCAGGTCGCGGTGCGGGACACCGGGATCCTGGCCCGGAGGCTCGTGCGTGCCCCGTTGCCGGCCGCCGCTTCCGCGCGGGACTGGACGCCGCGAGGCACGGTTCTCGTCACCGGCGGGACGGGGGCGATCGGCGGGCACGTCGCCCGGTGGCTGGCCGAGCGGGGCGCCGGGCACCTCGTGCTGACTTCGCGCGCGGGCGAGGCCGCCCCCGGTGCGGCCGAGCTGGCCGCCGAACTGCGTGAGCTCGGCGCCGAGGTGACGATCGCGGCGTGCGACGTCGCGGACTCCGACCGGCTCGCCGGGTTGCTGCGGGAGCTGGCGGATCGAGGGGAGCCGGTGCGTGCGGTCATGCACGCCGCCGGCGTCGACGGCGTCGCCGCCCTCGCCGACACCACGCCCGCCGAGTTCGCCCGCGTCGCCGCGGCCAAGGTCCGCGGGGCCACCAACCTGCACGAACTGCTGGCCGGAACGGAGCTCGACGCGTTCGTCCTGTTCTCCTCCAACGCCGGGGTGTGGGGTGGCGGCGGGCAGGGCGCGTACGCCGCCGCAAACGCTTTCCTCGACGCGCTGGCCGAACGCCGCCGGGCCGACGGGCTGACGGCGACCTCGATCGCGTGGGGCGCGTGGGCGGGCGACGGCCTCGCCGCGACCGACGTCGCGGAGCGGCACCTGAGCCGCCGCGGCGTGCGGGGGATGGCACCCGAGCTCGCGATCCTCGCGCTGTCGCAGGCCATCGCGCACGACGAGACGTTCCTGGCCGTCGCCGACGTCGACTGGGGGCGGTTCGCGCCGAGCTTCGCGGCCGCCCGCCGGAGGCCGCTGCTCGACGAGCTTCCCGAGGCCGTCCGCGCCCTGCGGGACGCCGAGCCCGCCGAGGATCCGGCCGGGTCGTCGTTCGCGTCGCGGCTGGCCGGGCTCCCGGTCGAGGACCGGGCGCGCGAACTGCTCGAGCTCGTCCGGTCGCAGGCGGCCGCGGTGCTCGGCTTCGAGACCGCGGAAGCGGTCGACGCCGAGCGTGCCTTCCGCGAGCTCGGCTTCGACTCGCTCACCGCCGTCGAGCTCCGCAACCGCCTCGCCGGCGAGACCGGGCTGCGGCTGCCGACCACGCTGGCGTTCGACTTCCCGTCCGCGACCCGGCTCGCGCAGCACCTCGCCGGGCTCGTCGCGGGCGAGCCGGGCCACCGTGCGGCGCGGCCGGTGGTCGCGGTCGCCTCGGACGAGCCGATGGCGATCGTCGGCATGAGCTGCCGGTACCCCGGTGACGTCCGGTCTCCCGAGGACCTGTGGGACCTGGTGTTCCGCGGCGAGGACGCGCTGGGCGAATTCCCGGCCGACCGGGGCTGGGACCTCGCCGGCCTCGACGACCCGAAGGCGAAGGACTACGCGCGGATCGGTGCGTTCGTCCGCGACGCCGCCGAGTTCGACCCGGCGTTCTTCGGGATCTCGCCGCGCGAGGCGACCGCCATGGACCCGCAGCACCGGCTGCTGCTGGAGACGTCGTGGGAGGCGTTCGAGCGGGCCGGGATCGATCCGCTGTCGGTGAAGAACAGCTCGACCGGCGTCTTCGTCGGCTGCGGCAGCCAGCACTACGGCGCCGGGCTGCGCGAGGTCCCCGAGGAGCTGCGCGGGCACCTGCTCACCGGCGGGTCGAGCGCGGTCGCGTCCGGCCGGATCGCTTACACGTTCGGGCTGGAGGGGCCCGCCGTCACGGTGGACACGGCGTGCTCCTCGTCGCTGGTCGCCCTGCACCTCGCGGCGCAGGCGCTGCGGCAGGGCGAGTGCGCGATGGCGCTGGCCGGCGGGGTGAGCGTGATGGTCACCCCCGGCGCCTACGCCGAGTTCGGCCGGCAGGGCGGCCTCGCCGCGGACGGCCGGATCAAGGCGTTCGCCGAGGGCGCCGACGGCACCGGCTGGGGCGAAGGCGCCGGCATGCTGCTGCTGACCCGGCTGTCCGAAGCCCGGCGCCGGGGCTACCCGGTGCTCGCCGTCGTCCGCGGTTCGGCGGTGAACTCCGACGGCGCCTCCAACGGGCTCAGCGCCCCGAACGGCCCTTCGCAGCAGCGGGTGATCCGCCAGGCACTGGCCAACGCCGGCCTGGAACCGTCCGAAGTGGACGCCGTCGAAGGGCACGGCACCGGCACCGCGCTCGGCGACCCCATCGAGGCGCAGGCGTTGCTGGCGACCTACGGCGACGGCCGGGACCGGCCGCTGTGGCTCGGTTCCGTCAAGTCGAACATCGGGCACACGCAGTCCGCCGCCGGGGCGGCCGGCGTGATCAAGATGGTGCAGGCCCTCCGGAACGAGGTGCTGCCGCGCACCCTGAACGTCGACGCACCGTCGGCGCAGGTGGACTGGAGCGCCGGCGACATCGAGCTGCTGACCGAGCCGGTGCCGTGGCACCGCAACGGACGGCCCCGCCGGGCCGGGATCTCGGCGTTCGGCGTCAGCGGCACGAACGCGCACGTGATCGTCGAGGAGGCACCGGAGCCCGGCGAGGCCGAGCCGATCGAGCCGGAGCCGGCCGGTGGCGTGGTTCCGCTGGTGGTGTCGGGCCGTGGTGGTGCGGCTCTGCGTGCGCAGGCGGAACGTCTTCAGTCGTTTGTGGACGGTCGTCCGGACCTGGGTGTGGCCGAGCTGGGTGCGGCGCTGGTGTCGTCGCGGGCGGTGTTCGAAGACCGGGCGGTGGTGCTGGCGGCGGATCGGGCCGGGGCGTTGGCGGGTCTGGCCGCGCTGGCGGACGGCGGTTCGGTTCCGGGTGTGGTGTCGGGTGCTGTGTCTGGTGGTCGTTCGGCGTTTCTCTTCTCTGGTCAGGGTGCGCAGCGGCTGGGTGCCGGGCGAGAGTTGTATGAGTCGTTCCCGGTGTTCGCCGATGCGGTGGATGCGGTGTGCGCGCACGTGGACGGTTTGCGTGAGGTGATGTTCGGTGATGACGCCGAGCTGTTGAACCAGACGATGTATGCGCAGGCGGCGTTGTTCGCCGTCGAGGTGGGTTTGTTCCGGCTCGTCGAATCGTGGGGTGTCCGACCGGATTTCCTGGTCGGGCATTCGATTGGCGAGCTGGCGGCGGCGCATGTTGCGGGTGTGTTCTCCATGGAGGACGCCTGTGTGTTGGTCGCGGCGCGCGGTCGGTTGATGCAGGCTCTGCCCTCCGGTGGCGTGATGGTGGCGGTACAGGCCACGGAAGCCGAAGTGCTGCCTTTGCTGGTCGAGGGTGTGTCGGTGGCGGCAGTAAATGGCCCGTCGTCGGTGGTGCTCTCGGGTGATGAGGATGCGGTCGAGTCGGTCGTCCAGCAGTTCGAGGGGCGTAAGACTCGTCGGTTGTCGGTGAGTCATGCGTTCCATTCGGCGCGGATGGAGCCGATGCTGGCGGAGTTCCGCCGGGTTGCCGAGGGTTTGACGTTCCACGCCCCCGAGATTCCGGTCGTCTCCAATGTGACCGGGGCACTGGCCGAGGAACTGACCTCGCCGGAGTATTGGGTCCGGCACGTGCGGGGAACAGTCCGTTTCCACGACGGCGTGACTTATTTGGCCGAGCACGGGGTGACTCGGTTCTTGGAGCTGGGCCCGGACGGTGTGCTGACCGCGATGGCGGCGGAATCCGTCGAGGGGAGGCTGGTTTCCGCGCTGCGGAAGGACCGTGCCGAGGAAGAGAGCGTGCTGACGGCGGTGGCGGCGCTGTACGTCGTCGGGCAGGACGTCGACTGGCCGGTGTTCTTCTCCGGCACCACCCGGGTCGACCTCCCCACCTACGCCTTCCAACGGCAGCGTTACTGGATCGACGTCCCGGCGGGCTCGCTCGACGCGAGCGGGCTCGGGCTGACCGCGACCCGGCACCCGCTGATCGGCGCGGCCACGCCGCTCGCCGAGTCCGGCGGGATCCTGTTCACCGGCCGCCTCTCGGTGGCGACGCACCCGTGGCTCGCCGACCACGTCATGCTCGGCAACGCGCTGCTGCCCGGCACGGCGTTCCTCGAACTGGCCGTGCGCGCGGGTGACGAGGTCGGCTGCGCGCAGGTGGAGGAGCTGACCCTCGCCGCGCCGCTCGTGCTTCCCACTGAGGGGAGCGTCCGGCTCCAGGTCGTCGTCGGCGAGCCGGACGACGACGGCGCCCGCAAGCTCACCGTCCACTCGCGACAGGACGACGACGCGCCGTGGACGTTGCACGCCGGCGGCGTTCTCGTCCCGCACGCCGTCACCCCGGACACGCGGCTCACGAGCTGGCCGCCGCGGGACGCCGAACCGATCGACCTCGGCGGCTTCTACGACCGCGGCGAAGACGCCGGCGCCCAGTACGGGCTCAGCTTCCAGTGCCTGACCGCCGCGTGGCGGCTCGGCGACGAGGTGTACGCCGAGGTCGCGCTGCCCGAGCGGGCCGCGGGCGAGGCCGCCTCCTTCGGCCTGCACCCGGCGCTGCTCGACGGTGCCCTGCAGGCCCTGGTCTTCCTGCCGCTCGCCGACGGCGGAACCGGGCGGCTGCCGTTCTCGTGGTCGGCGGTTTCGCTGCACGCGAGCGGAGCGTCGAGCCTGCGGGTCCGGCTGGCGAAGGCCGGCCCCGAGTCGCTCTCGCTCGCCGTGTCCGATCCGGGTGGCCGCCCGGTGGCCTCGATCGGCTCGCTCGTGCTGCGCACGGTGCAGGCGAGCGAGCTCCGGCACCGGCCGCTCGACTCGCTGTACCGGCTCGCGTGGCCCACGTGGGCTCCGGAGACCGAGCCCGTGGACCAGAACTGCGTCGTCCTCGGTGACGACCAGCTCAAGCTGGCGGGCCGGCTGGGTGCCGAGGTGGAGGCGACGTCGTACCGCACGCTGGCCGACCTCGGTGCGGCCATCGACGAGGGCGCGCGCCCCGATCTCGTGTTCGTGCCGTGCGTGTTGAACGGGCACACCACCGGACGCGTCCCCGCCGACGTCCGGACCGCCGTCGGCGGGGTGCTCGACCTCGTGCGCGACTGGCTCGCCGACGACCGGTTCGCCGGCGCGAAGCTCGCCTTCGTCACCAGGGGCGCGGTCGCCGCGGTGCCGGGCGAGGACATCCGGGACCTGGCGTTCGCCCCCGCGTGGGGCCTGCTCCGCACCGCGCAGGCCGAACACCCCGGCCGGTTCGCGCTGGTCGACGTCGACGACGAGGAGACCCCCGGCGCCGCGGTGATCGCCGCGGTCGCCTCCGGCGAGCCCCAGCTGGCGGTGCGCGCGGGCGAGCTGTCCGTGCCCCGCCTCGAGCGGGCGGACACCGGGCTCCTCGAGCTCCCGGCGGGCGACGTGCCGTGGCGGCTGGACAGCACCGACAAGGGCACCTTGGACAACCTCCGCCCGCTGCCCGCCCCCGAGGCCGCCGCACCGCTTCGTGCCGGCGAGGTGCGCCTCTCGCTGCGCGCGGCCGGCGTGAACTTCCGCGACGTCCTCAACGCGCTCGGCATGTACCCGGGCGAGGCGGGCCCGATGGGGCTCGAGGGCGCCGGCGTGATCGCGGAGGTCGGGCCGGGCGTCACCGGCTTCGTGCCCGGCGACCGCGTCCTCGGCATGTTCCACGGTGCGTACGGCCCGCTGGTGGTCGCCGACCACCGCATGGTGGTGCGGATGCCGGCCGGCTGGTCGTTCACCGACGCGGCGTCGTTGCCGATCGCGTTCATCACCGCCTTCTACGCGCTCGTCGACCTCGCCGGGGTGCGGCGGGGCGAGTCGGTGCTCGTGCACTCCGCGGCGGGCGGCGTCGGCATGGCCGCGGCGCAGCTCGCGCGGCACCTCGGCGCCCGGGTCTTCGGCACCGCCAGCCCGGCGAAGTGGGAGGCGCTGCGCGAACTCGGCATCCCCGATGACCGCATCGCTTCGTCGCGCACGCTGGAGTTCGCCGAGACCTTCCGGAAGGCGAACGAGGCCGGTGTCGACGTCGTGCTGAACTCGCTCGCGGGCGAATTCGTCGACGCGTCGTTCGACCTGCTGGCCGACGGCGGCCGCTTCGTCGAGATGGGCAAGACCGACGTCCGGGCCGAGGGCCGGCCCGGCCTTCGGTACCACCCGTTCGACCTCGGCGACGCGGGTCCCGACCGGATCGGCGAAATCCTCGCCGAGGCCGTCGAGCTGGTCGAACGCGGCGTGCTGCGGCCGCTTCCGGTGACGTCGTGGGACATCCGCCGCGCGCCGGAGGCGTTCCGCCACATGAGCCAGGCCAAGCACATCGGCAAGGTGGTGCTCACCCTGCCCGCGCCGCTCGATCCGGCGGGCACGGTGCTGATCACCGGCGGCACCGGCGGCCTCGGCGCCCACGTGGCCCGGCACCTGGTCACCGAACACGGCGCACGCAGGCTGCTGCTGCTCAGCAGGCGCGGCGTCGACGCGCCTGGTGCGGAGGAACTGGCCGCCGAGCTGGCCGGGCTCGGCGCCGACGTCACGATCGCCGCCTGCGACGTGGTCGACCGCGCCGAACTGGCCGCCGTGCTGGACCGGGTCCCCGCCGAACACCCGCTGACCGGCGTCGTGCACACCGCGGGCGTGGTCGACGACGGCGTGCTCACCGCGCTCGACGACGAACGCCTCGAACGCGTGCTGCGGCCCAAGGTCGACGCCGCGGTGCACCTGCACGAGCTGACCTCCTACGACGACCTCGCGCTGTTCGCGCTCTTTTCGTCGGCCGCCGGGATCCTCGGCAACGCCGGGCAGGGCAACTACGCCGCGGCCAACGCGTTCCTCGACGCGCTCGCGGCGCACCGCAGGGCGGGCGGCCGCACCGTCACCTCGCTCGCCTGGGGACCGTGGGCCGGCGGGGGGATGGCCGGTGAGCTCGGCGCGGCCGGCGTGCGGCGGATGGCGGCGTCCGGCGTGCGGCCGTTCGACGTCGCCGACGGCCTGCGTGCGTTCGACGCCGCGCGGCAGCTCGATCTCGCCGTGGTCGTGCCGATCCGGCTCGACCCGGCCCGGCTGCGCGCCGGCACGGCGCCGGCACCGCTGCGTGGTCTCGTCCGCCCGGCTCGCGGCCACGCGCGGCCCACCGCGTCGAGTGCCGCGAGCGGGGGCCCCGCGTTCGCCGAGCGGCTCGAGACATTGGCGGAGAAGGACCGGGGCCCGGCCGTGCTCGACGTCGTGCTGGCCGAGGCCGCCGCGGTGCTCGGCTACGCCGCGCACGAGGCCGTGCCGGCCGAACGCGGGTTCATGGAGATCGGCTTCGACTCGCTGACCGCCGTCGAGCTGCGCAACCGGCTCAGCGGCGCCACCGGGCTGAAACTGCCGGCGACGACGCTGTTCGACTACCCGACACCGGCCTCGCTCGCGGCGCACCTGCTCGGCGAGCTCGCCCCGCACCTCGACCCGGCCGGCCACGGGGAACCGGCCGTACACGCCGAGCTCGACCGGCTCGCGGAGCAGCTGTCCGCGACCGCCGGCTCGGTCGAACACGAGGAGCACGACCGGATCGGCGCCCGGCTGCGAGCCCTGCTGTCGACCTGGAACGGAGCGCGGCGCCCGGGCGAAGGCCCTTCCGCGGCCGAGGCCCTCAGCGGTGCCTCGACCGACGAGATCTTCGATTTCATCGACAGGGAGTTCGGCTGAATGTCGTCAGACGGATCTGAACGGAAGCTGGTCGAGTACCTCAAGCGGGTCACGACCGACCTGCACGAGACGCGGGCCCGGCTGCAGGAGCTGGAGGCGAGCGGCACCGAGCCGATCGCCATCGTCGGGATGGGCTGCCGGTTCCCCGGCGGCGCGAACTCGCCGGAAGACCTGTGGCGGCTCGTCGACGACGGGATCGACGCCGTGTCGCCGTTCCCCGGCGACCGCGGCTGGGACACCGCGCGCGTCTACGACCCCGACTCCCGCCGGCCCGGGACCTCCTACGTGGACCAGGGCGGCTTCCTCGACGACGTCGCCGGGTTCGACCCGGCGTTCTTCGGCATCTCGCCCCGCGAGGCGGCGGCGACGGATCCGCAGCAGCGGTTGCTGCTGGAGACCGCGTGGGAGGCGATCGAGCGCGCTCGCATCGTGCCCGCGTCGCTGCGCGGCAGCCGGACCGGCGTCTTCACCGGCGTCATGTATGCGGGCTACGCCACCGACCTGCCGGGCCTTTCCGAGGAGGTGCTCGGGCACCTCGGCAACGGCAACCTGCCCAGCATCGCCTCGGGCCGGGTGGCGTACGCGCTCGGTCTCGAAGGCCCCGCCGTCTCGGTCGACACCGCGTGCTCGTCGTCGCTCGTCGCGCTGCACCTCGCCGCGCAGGCGCTGCGCAAGGGCGAGTGCTCGCTCGCGCTCGCGGGCGGCGTCACGATCATGTCCTCGCCCGGCGGGTTCGTCGAGTTCAGCCGCCAGCGCGGGCTCGCGCGGGACGGCCGCTGCAAGGCCTTCTCCGACACCGCCGACGGCACCGGCTGGGGCGAAGGCGCCGGGATGCTCCTGCTCGAACGGCTCTCGGACGCGCAGCGGCGCGGCCACCCCGTGCTGGCCGTGGTGCGCGGCTCCGCCGTCAACTCCGACGGCGCGAGCAGCGGTCTCACCGCGCCGAACGGGCCGTCGCAGCAGCGGGTGATCAAGCAGGCGCTCGCCGACGCGGGTCTCGCGGCGTCCGACGTGGACGTGGTCGAGGCGCACGGCACGGGTACCGCGCTCGGCGACCCGATCGAGGCGCAGGCGCTGCTCGCCACCTACGGGCAGGGCCGGGACCGGCCGTTGTGGCTCGGCTCGATCAAGTCGAACATCGGCCACACCCAGGCCGCCGCCGGGGTCGCCGGGATCATCAAGGTGGTCCAGGCGCTGCGCAACGAGACGTTGCCGCGCACCCTGCACGTCGAACGGCCCACCACGCACGTGGACTGGTCTTCGGGCGCCGTGCGGCTGCTCGCCGAACCGCAGCCGTGGCCGGCGGGCGAACGCGTCCGGCGCGCCGCCGTGTCGTCGTTCGGGGTGAGCGGCACGAACGCGCACGTGCTCGTCGAGCAGGCCCCCGAACCGGCGGCCGTGAGCCCGGTACCGGACACCGGACCCGTGGTGGCCTGGCCGCTGTCCGGCCGGTCGGCGGACGCGCTGCGGGCGCAGGCCACGACCCTGCTGTCGCAAGTGGACAAGATCGGCGACCGCCCGGTCGACATCGGGTTCTCGCTGGCGACGTCGAGGTCGGCGTTCGAGCACCGCGCGGTGGTCGTCGGGTCGACGCGGGCCGAGCTGTGCTCCGGGGTCGCCGCGGTGGCCTCGGACGGTCCCGGCGTCACCAAGGGCGTGGCGGACGTGACCGGCCGGACGGTGTTCGTGTTCCCCGGCCAGGGCACGCAGTGGGCCGGGATGGCCACGGAGCTGCTGGACAGCTCCGAGGTGTTCGCGGCGCGGATGCGGGAGTGCGGTGACGCGCTCGCCGAGTTCGTCGACTGGTCGCCGCTCGACGTGCTGGCCGACGCGGAGATGCTGGAACGCGTCGATGTGGTGCAGCCCGCGTCGTTCGCCATGATGGTTTCGCTGGCCGCGGTCTGGCGGGCGCACGGCATCGAACCGGATGCCGTCGTCGGCCACTCGCAGGGCGAGATCGCCGCGGCGTGTGTGTCCGGGGCGCTCTCGCTCGCCGACGCCGCGCGGATCGTCGCGCTGCGCAGCCAGGCGATCCGCGAGGTGCTTTCCGGCGACGGCGGGATGGTGTCGATCGCGCTGCCGGAAGCCGCCGTCCGCGAACGCATCGCCCGCTGGGAGCCGCGGATCTCGACGGCCGCCGTCAACGGCGTGTCCTCGACGGTCGTCGCCGGCGAGCCCGCCGCCCTGGCCGAGCTGGTGGCCGCCTGCGAAGCCGACGGCGTGCGGGCGAAGCGGATCGCGGTCGACTACGCGTCGCATTCGGCGCAGGTGGAACGGATCGAAGAGCGGCTGCTGGCCGCGCTCGCCCCGGTCCGCCCGCGGGCCGGCGAGGTGCCGCTGTTCTCCACCGTGAGCGGCCAGTGGCTCGACACCGCGACGATGGACGCCCGGTACTGGTACACCAACCTGCGGCAGCCGGTGCGGTTCGAGACGGCGATCCGCGCGCTGGCGGCCGAGGGACACACCGCGTTCGTCGAGGTCAGCTCGCACCCGGTGCTCACCGTCGGGGTGCAGGAGACGCTGGAACGGGTCACGACCGGCCCGACGGTCGCCGTCGGGACCCTGCGCCGTGGCGACGGCGGCCGCGCCCGGTTCCTGACGTCGCTGGCGGAGCTGTACGTCCGTGGCGTGGCGCCGGAGTGGGACGTCGTGTTCGGCGGCCACGAAGCCCGGCCGGTCGATCTGCCGACCTACGCCTTCCAGCGGGAGCGGTACTGGCTCGAACCCGGTGAGGACACGGCCGCGGCCGACGCCGTCGACGCCGGGTTCTGGGCGACCGTCGAGAGCGACGACGTCGAGCGGCTGGCCCGCGAGCTCGGTGTCGGCGAGGCGGAGCTCGGCCCGGTGCTGCCCGCGCTGTCGGCGTGGCGAAGGCGCCGGCTCGAACGGTCCACAGTGGACGGCTGGCGGTACGGGATTTCGTGGAAGCTCCTGTCGCGGAACGAGGCCCGGCTGGCCGGCCGCTGGCTCGTGGTGACGGGCGGCACCGAGCGGCAGGCCCGCCTCGTCGAGGGGTTGTCGGCGGCCGGTGCCTCCGTCGTGTCGCTTGACGTGGGGGAACTCTCCCCCGAGCGGCTGCGCGCGGCGGCCGGTGACGAAGGAGTGAGCGGCGTGCTGTCGCTGCTCGCGCTCGACGAGTCGCCGGACGCGGAGTTCACCGAACCGGTCACGGCGGCCGTCGCCCTCGTGCGGGCGCTCGGTGCCGCCGGGCTCGACGCGCCGCTCTGGCTCGCCACCTCGGGCGCGGTGTCCGCCGGGCGCGGTGACCTGGTGACGGCACCGCGGCAGGCGCAGCTCTGGGGCCTGGGCCGGACGGCCGCGCTCGAGCTGCCCGACCGCTGGGGCGGCTTGGTCGACCTGCCGGCGGAACCCGACGAGCGCACGGCCGGGCGGCTGGGCGCGGTCCTGGCCGGTACGGCGGGCGAGGACCAGGTCGCGGTCCGGGAGTCCGGCGTCTACGGGCGGCGGCTGACGAGGGCCACCGCGCCGGTGGCCGAGTGGCAGCCCCGCGGCACCATCGTGATCACGGGCGGCACCGGCGCGCTGGGGGCCCGGGTCGCCCGCTGGGCCGCGCACGCGGGCGCGGAGCGGGTCGTGCTGGCGTCGCGTCGCGGCCTGGCGGCGGACGGCGCGGCCGAGCTGGCCGCCGAGCTCGAGGAAACCGGTGTCGTCGCGTCGGTGGTCGCGTGCGACGTCACCGACCGGGAGGCGTGCGGCGAGCTGCTGGCCTCGGCGGGCGCCGAAGTGCCGGTGACGGCCATCGTGCACGCCGCCGCGGTCCTCGACGACGGCGTGCTGGAGTCCGTGACGCCGGAGCAGATCGCCCGCGTGGTGCGGGCGAAGGCCCTGGCGGCCCGGAACCTGGACGAGGCGTCGCGGGAGCTCCCGCTGGACGCGTTCGTGGTGTTCTCCTCGTTCGCGGCGACGATGGGCGCGGCCGGCCAGGGCGCCTACGCGGCCGCGAACGCCTACCTGGACGCGCTGGCCGAGCACCGGCGCGGGCTCGGCCTGCCCGCGACGTCGATCGCGTGGGGACCGTGGGCGGAGACCGGGCTGGCCACGGCCGGCGAGGTGACCGGCCGGGCCCGCCGCGGCGGTCTGCCGCCCATGGCGCCGGAGCTCGCGCTGAGCGCGCTGCCCGGTTCGGCCGGGGATGCCTTCGTGGCCGTCGCCGACGTCGACTGGGACCGCTACGCGCCGAGCTTCACGGCCGCCCGGCCCAGCGCGTTGCTCGGCGACCTGCCGGAGGCCCGCCGGGTGCTCGCCGCGGCCGGTCCCGCGACCGGCGCGACGCTCGCCGGAGTCACCGAAGCCGACCGGCCGCGTGCCGTGCTGGAACTCGTGCGCGCGCACGCCGCCGCCGCGCTCGGCTACGCGCGTCCCGAGGACATCGAGCCGACGCGCGCGTTCCGGGACCTGGGCTTCGACTCGCTCACGGCGGTGGAGTTCCGCAACGTGCTCGGCGCGGCGACCGGGCTGTCGCTGCCCTCGACCATCGTGTTCGACTACCCGACGGCCGAAGCGCTGGCCGGGATGCTGCTGGCCGAGCTGTTCGGCGCCGGTGCCGCGGCACCATCGCCGGAACCGGGCCGGGCGAGCAGCGACGAGCCGGTGGCGATCGTGGGCATGAGCTGCCGGTTCCCCGGCGGCGCCGACTCGCCGGCCGCGCTGTGGCGACTGCTGTCCGACGGAGCCGACGCGCTGACGTCGTTCCCGGACGACCGGGGCTGGGACCTCGACGACCTCTACGACCCGGAGCCGGGCAAGCCCGGGAAGGTCTACACGCGGCGCGGTGCCTTCCTCGACGGCGCCGCGGACTTCGACGCGGGCTTCTTCGGGGTGTCGCCGCGCGAGGCGGTGGCGATGGACCCGCAGCAGCGGCTGCTGCTCGAAACGTCGTGGGAGGCGATCGAGGGCGCGGGGATCGACCCCACTTCGCTGCGGGGCGGCCAGATCGGCGTGTTCGTCGGCACCAACGGGCAGGACTACTCCGTGCTCGTGATGGATCCGACCGCGGACACCGAGGGCCATGCGAGCACCGGAACGGCGGGCAGCGTGTTCTCCGGCCGGATCGCCTACGCGCTCGGCCTCGAAGGCCCGACCTTGACCGTGGACACCGCGTGCTCGTCCTCGCTGGTGGCGCTGCACCTCGCGGTGCAGGCGGTGCGGCAGGGCGAATGCACGATGGCGCTGACCGGCGGGGCGACCGTGATGTCGACCCCGACCGCGTTCCAGGCGTTCAGCAGGCAGCGCGGGCTGGCGGAAGACGGCCGGGTGAAGGCGTTCTCGGACGACGCGGACGGCACCGGCTGGGGCGAAGGCGCCGGCATGCTCCTGGTGGAGCGGTTGTCGGACGCGCGGCGCAACGGGCATCCGGTGCTGGCGGTGGTGCGTGGGTCGGCGGTGAACCAGGATGGTGCGTCGAACGGGTTGACGGCGCCGAACGGTCCGTCGCAGCAGCGGGTG
>NZ_PPHF01000010.1 GCF_002904335.1 Amycolatopsis sp. CA-126428
ACTCGACCCCACCGCCGAACTGTGGGCGTTCGTCATGGGCGAGTCGCCCGACTTCGAACCGTTCCGCCCGCGCTTGTCCCGCTACGGGATGGGGATGGATGACAGCGTGGCCGAAGCGGCAACGCAGGCGTTGGCGGACTTGCTGACGGAAATGGAGCGACGCGGCAAGATCCTCGGGGAGCAGCCGGGCCACCCGCCAAAGGTCTCGCGCAAGCTCGCCGACAAGGCCGGGCTTGGCCTGCACCCGCTGGTGTGCGGGATCGATGAGTGTCACGAGTTGTTCCAGCACCCGAAGTACGGCAAGAAAGCCGCCGAACTGGCAATCAGGCTGATCAAGCGAGGGCGCAAGTACGGGATTGTGCTGCTGCTGGCCACCCAGTCACCGACCAAGGACAGCATCCCTCGGGAAGTCACCCGCAACGTCTCATGTGGAGTGGCGTTCAGCGTGGCCGATCAGGTGGCCAATGACGGTCTACTCGGGTCCGGGAAGTACGCGGCCGGTATCCGCGCGACCGAGCTGCGGATCAACACCGACCGGGGAACGTGTGTCGCGGTCGGGATCACCGATGAGACGTTCGAGTTGGTGCGCACGTTCTACGTCCCGTTCGAGGATGGGGCCGACGACGTCACGCCGGTCATCGCGCGGGCGGTGGCGCTGATTGAGGAGATGGGCCGGGCGGTCGAGTCCAGCGCGCGCCCGCAACTCGACGCGGCACCGGTCGTCGCGGATCACTTGGCCGACGTCGCGACGGTGTTGGGGGGAGAGAAGCGGGTCCGGACTCAGGTGGTCCTGACTCGGTTGGCCCGGCACGATCCCGGCGAGTACGGGGAGTGGACGTTCCGGGACCTGACAGCCGCCCTCGCTCCCTACGGGGTCGCCCCGGTCAAGTCAGACGGGAACAAGGTCATCCGCGCCGACGACGTGGCCGCCGCACTCGCCCGCCGGGACCGCGACGACGACGGCGGGGACGGAGACGGCAGGGATGCGGGCAGGGACCCGGCAGGGACTCAGGGACTTATCCCTAACGCGTCCCTGACCGAAAGTCCCTCGGCTGACCAGCACAAATCCGGCGCAGGGACGTCAGGGACCAACCGCCGGCGGGACCGGAAACTGGGTCGAAACCCGGGTGGCGGGGGTAGCGGCGAAGGTCCCTCCCTGCCGCCCCGCCGACCGGATGAGGGGAGGTGACACGCCCTTTGCCTGACCCCACCACCCACGCACCGCAGACCGCCACTCAGCAGCATCCGAAAGGCAGCGACCATGACGACCACCGCGACGCGAAGGACGGCCGTCCGACCCACGACGGCGGAGCGACCGGAACGAGGACGGCCGACGGCGACCGTGCCGACCGCGAGGACGGCGGAGACCAGTCCGACAGCGACCGACCCCGGCGTACCCGGCAGGGCGCCACCGTAGGACAGCCCGAACGCGCCGGAGACGCCCCGGAGCCGTCAGCCACGAGCAGACCGGCCGACCGGCCCACGGTGGCGCTGACGGCGACCCCGGACGGCGCGCTATGGGTTGCGGTCGACGGCGCGGATATCCAGGAGTTGGCAGCCAGAATCACCGCAGCGTGTGACGCGCTCTATCGGACGCGGTCAGCCCGGTAACGGCGGCACAGGACAGAGACCCCCTCCGCCAGCTGGCGGAGGGGTCTCTGTCGTCGGAGGGCCGGTGCACTCACCGAGTGGCGCACCGCCGGTAGCCGATGATCAAGTGCCCCTGTCCTTGTTGCTGTCGCAAGGTCAGCGCGCCGATTTGCGGACCGGGGTTGGCGTGCGGTGTGTCGTCGGTCAGCCCGCCGAAATCTAAGTGGCACGCGTCGACCGACAGCGTGCCGTCGGGGTTGGACGTTGTGGCCTGCCCGGGGAGGGACAGGTTGTTCACGTAGTCGCCCCGTGCCGTGACCTCATCGGCCATCGCGCGGATCGCCGCCGGGCAGTCCAGCACGTGCCAGGCGTCGGCGAACTGCCGTTGCGCGTCGGGGGCGAACACCGAACACGCCAGCCTGTCATCCGGCTTGAACCGGGCAATGTGCTCGACCAGAAAGTTGACCATGCTCGCCGGGGTGTGGGGCAAGGTGCGGGCAAGCGCCTCATTGTGGGCTTGATCGAGTTCTTGTTGCGTCTGGCGTTGCTGCCGGGCCGCGTCCACCACCAGCATCACCGACCCCGCCGCGATCATCACCACCCCGAGCGCCAGCGCCCCCGCTGTCCGCCAGCGCCGCACCCGTAGCCGCAACATCACCAGCGCGACCACTGTGGTACCCGTGAGCGCGATGCCCGCCAGCAACACCCACCACCACGGGTCCACATAGGTCAGCAGCCACAACCCGACCACAACCAGCGGCGCTGTCACCCGCCACAACGGCGGTACGTGACGCGCCACCAGTAACACGGCCGCCAGGCCGCCGACACCGCCGAACAACCACGGCCATATCTCCCAACCGGACAGCCACCACGCCACCAGTGCGAGTGCGGCCGCCCCGATCAGCGCGGGAACCCGTGCGGCCCTTTCAATGGCCGCGCGTCGCCGATTTCGGTCCTGATCCCGGACTAATTTCCGCTCCCCGGCGGCAGCCATACGGTCTAAAAACGATCCTCCACCCATGGTCACCAGGATGCGCCTTAAGTGGCGACGACGCCAACCCTTGGTCAAAAAACAGCGGTGGGGTATCGGGCCATCACAGGCCCGATACCCCACCGCATGTGCGTCGTCTTAGCCGTGCTCCGGTTTAGAGTTGTCCGTCGCTGTCCAGTCGAGTAGATCAGTGATTTCCAGTGATTCCCCACCACTGGGGACGTGCTCGGTCAGTTCCGGCATGGCTTCCTTCCATCCGTCCGGTAGTCGCCATCCGGCTTTCCATGTACCGTCCGGTCGCTTCTGTACCGTGAAGGTAAAACCGAGTTCTAGCCATCGCGTGCGGCGCTCCTCCGGGGTCATTCGCGCTAGCTCTTGCCGCCACGTCCGATCGGTCGGGACCCATTGCACGCCCCCGGGGTCGACCGGGAGCGCCCGAAGCGCATCCAGTTCGGCAAGAATCTTGTCTCCGTCATCTTTTGCCCGCTGCCGTTCGTCTGTCGACTTCGCGCGCGCGACATTCGACATGACCTTGCCGTACTCGCGTTCCAGCTTGGCTATCTCGTTCGCATGGTTGGTCGGCGGCAACACCACGCGTTCCCGAACAGGAACCGATGCAAAGATCTTGTAGAAGGCTTGCTCGGCTAGTGGCTCGATTTGTTCCGCGCGCATCGCCGGGCCGTGTTTACGTGTAGGGCACCGCCAGTAGTTGTACTCGTACACGACCGGCTGCCCGTCTTTGCCTGTTCGGTCGTGATGAGCGATCCGATGCCAGAGCGGCTCAAGGCATTCCGCGCACACCAGGACGCCCGAGAAGTCATAGGGCTGATTACTGCCGCGCACCTTTCGAATCGACTTTTCATCCAGGCGGGCGGTGATCTCCGCTTGCTCCGCAGGTTCGAAGATTCCGAACTCGACAAGGGTCGGGTGTGTCAGCAGGCGGCGGAGTACGGAGGGGTTCCATTCGTGGCCTTTGTATTCGATCGTTGCGGGGTCTTCGCCGCGTCGTTCTGCGGCTAATTGCATCTGCCGGTCGCGGGGAGCTAGAATCTTCTTCTCTTTCAGCCATGCACACATGTCGGAAAGGCCCTTCCCGGCGCGTGCCAGCTTCGACAGTGAATGAAGAATTTTCACCGCGTAGGGGTCGAGTCCGAGAATCCATCCGCCGCCGGGCAGCTCGACCGGCATGGTGCCGTAATGGTGTCCCTCGCCGCCCCAGCGGCCCTCTTCTTTAAGCTTTGCCTTCGCTGAAACGAAGCGCTCTTTCATTCGCTCGCGTTCCATGCGTGCGAAGGCGGCAATCAAGGTAATCAGGAATTCCGACATAGAGTTGCTGGAATCGATGCCCTCGGCAATGCAGATTAGGCGCTTTCCTCGTGCCCTCAGCCATTCCAGCAAGGTCAGGGCGTCCATGACGTTGCGGACCAGGCGATCCAGCTTGGAAACAACGAGTGTCTTCCACGGCTTCGGTGGTGCATCGGACAACCATGCCTTAAGGCCGGTCCGCTTGTAGGGCTCCAAATCGCCGGACACGTGCAAGTCCTCGACGGTGTCGACGATCGGAATTCCGTAGGCATTCGTCCAACGATGAGTGGCGTCCGTCTGTACCTCCTTGGACGTGCTTTCGTCGGTGAAGAACGACTGCCGGACGTAGCACAGGGCCGCATCGCCCTCGGGGGTGAACGGGACGACCTCTGGCCGCCTGCTGGCCTGGAGCTTGTACCGGCGCTTCTTCCGGGGTGCAGGTGCGCTCATCTTCGGTATCCTCGCTGGTAGACGCCTTGTTCGAGTGTAGTTAGTTGACACGCTTGGTGCGACCACGAGGTCATGAACAACTGGAACGGCACCACCTCGCCCGCCCCGGCCGCGCGCAAGGCCGCCGGGTTCCAGGCCTTCTACGAGAACACCCCGATCCGGTCGACGGCCAAGCCCAACGGCGCGTCGATCCAGCTCTACCGGCAGCTGATGTGGGGCAACCTGGCCCGCTTCCACATGCTCGACACGCGCCAGTACCGCAGTGCCCAGGTGCCCGACCCCGCCGGCGACGCCGGTCCGGCCTGCGCCGACATGCGCAGCACCTCGCGCAGCATCCTCGGCGCCACCGAGGAGGCGTGGCTGCTCAAGCAGTTCGAGTCGCACCCCGCCACCTGGGACTTCCTCGGCCAGCAGGTCTTCTTCGCCACCCGGGACGCCGACGGCGACAAGGCCACCTGCGAGAGCAACGACTCCTGGCAGGGCTACGAGGCCTCCCGCAACCGGATCCAGCAGGGCTGGGTCGACCGCAAGGTCGCCAACCCGGTCGTGCTCACCGGCGACGTCCACCGGCACTGGGCCGCCGACCTGCGGCTCGACTACTTCGACCACAGTGCCCCGCTCATCGGCTCGGAGCTGGTCACGACGTCGGTGACGAGCAACAGTGACACGGCCGCGGCACCAAGCGCCGCCTGGTACGCGAACAACCCGCACGTGAAGTACTGCAAGGGCGAGCGCGGCTACGTCCGCGTCACGACCACGCCGTCGCAGATGCGGGCGGACTTCATGACCACCTCCGACACGAGCGTCTACGACCCGGCGTCGGTGGTGATCAAGAACGACGTCAGCTACGTGGTGCAAGCGGGGAAAGCCGGCCTGCAAAAGGCCTGAAGCCACGCTGCGTGACCCGCGGCGGCCGAACGGGTGGTCACGCCGTCCTCGTCCGGAGCAGCGCCCGCCCCAGGTAGCTACCGGGCATGCCGGATTCATGGTCCGGACCATGAAAAACGCATGGAGTCCGCGGGCCGGACGAAGGTAGACTGCCAAAATCCTGAAAGGACACCTGGTGTCCTGCCGCACCGAACACCGGGGGACCCGCGTCCGACTGGGGGTGGCGCGGGTCCCCCTTCCTGCGATCTTGACAGTCCGTTCGCGACGCTCGTAATCTGAGTGCTCCGCCGTCATGCCGAATTCTTCGATTTCATGACAAGGCGGTTCCACGTGAAGAAACTCTTGCTGATCACGTTCGCGGTGGCGGGGCTGGTGGTGGCCGGCGCCGGCGTTTCCGCCGCCGCGCCCGGCGGCGTTTACGACGTCAAGGACTACGGCGCCAAGGGAAACGGGTCGGCCAACGATTCCGCCGCCATCGACAAGGCGATCACCGCGGCCGGCGCGGCGGGCGGCGGCACCGTCCGGTTCACCTCCGGCACGTACAAGTCGGCGAACACCGTCCACCTCAAGAGCAACGTGACGATCCAGCTCGACGCGGGCGCGACGATCACCGGGTCCGGCGCGGACACCTACGACAAGCCCGAATCGAACCAGTGGGACGAGTACCAGGACTACGGGCACAGCCACTTCCACAACGCGATGTTCTACGGCGACAAGCTGACGAACATCGGCTTCACCGGCGCGGGCACCATCGACGGCGGCGGCAACCTCATCACCGGCAACCCGAAGTCCGGCGAGGCCGACAAGATCCTGTCCCTCACCCGGTGTGACGGGCTGACACTGTCCGGCGTCAAGCTGCGCCGCGGCGGGCACTTCGCGGCGCTGATCAACGGCTGCACGAACGTCGTGTCCGACCACCTGACCATCGACACGGCGAGCGACCGCGACGGCTGGAACATCATCAGCACGACGAACGTCACGATCACGAACGCGAACATCGCGGCGAACGACGACGCACTGGTGTTCAAGAGCGACTACGCGCTCGGCGCGAAACTGCCGAACGGGAACGTCACGGTGAACAACGCGAAACTTTCGGCGCAGTGCTGCAACGCGCTGATGTTCGGGTCCGAGACGTGCGGTGACTTCACCGGCTACCAGTTCTCGGACATCACGATCACCAGCGCGCACAAGTCCGGCATCGGCATCGTCTCCATGGACGGCGCCAAGATTTCCGACGTGCACTACCGCAACATCACGATGTCGGGCACGTATTCGCCGATCATGATGAAGATCGGCACGCGCAAGCGCTGCGGCAACAACCCCGGCGTCGGGTCGATCAGCGGCATCACGCTCGACAACGTCACCGGCACGCACACCGGCACGAACTTCAGCCCGACGATCTGGGGCGCGGACAGCAGCCACCGCGTCTCCGACGTCACCTTCACCGGCGTGAAGCTGTCGGTGCCCGGCGGCAACGGCACGATGGGCACGGGCGTGCCGAGCAACAACGCGACGGACTACAACCCGAAGAGCATCGGCACCCGCCCGTCGTACGGCTGGTACCTGCACTACGCGGCCGGCATCCGGTTCGTGAACAGCTCGGTGGAGTTCGCCAAGGACGACGGCCGCCCGGCGAGCATCGTCAACAACAGCTCGGACATCACGTTCGACCACTTCACCGCGGAGAAGGGCTCGAAGAGCCCGTTCGACATCGGCTTCCAGTCGGTGACGGGCTACTGCGTCAAGGACTCGGCGACCACGTCGGGCGCCACCCTCCGCATCAACACCACAAGCTCCACCTCAACCTGCTGACCCACCCCACCGAGGCCCCTTCCCACCCACACGGGAAGGGGCCTCTGGCGTGATCGAAGCGCCGACACGCGTGATTAGAGGGTCGACACGCGTGATTGGCGGGTCGACACGGCGGAGCTGGTGACCCGAGCCGTGTCGACCCCTCAATCACGCGTGTCGACCCCTTGGTCACGCGAGTTGACTGCTGAATCACGCGTGTCGTCCGTTTCGGCACATACGAAAGGGCCCCGGCGTGAGCCGGGGCCCCTTCTGCGGCGTCGCGGTGGTCAGTGCGAGTACTGCTCGTTCATGATGAGGAACGCGCCGAGGCCGTGGAAGTCGTTGGTCTTGCGGGCCCGGGCGTAGTAGTAGGACAGGTCGCCGACGTTGGTGCCTTCGCAGATGTCGGTGATGTTCGTCAGGCCGTCCGACCCGAGGGACACCTTCTTCAGCACTCCGGCGTACCCGCGGTCCGCCACCGCCTGGTAGGACGCCGGCAGGTAGCCGCGCTGGACGCCGCGGGCCATCGTGAACGTGTACATCGACGACGCCGACGTCTCCAGCCAGTTCTTCGAGTCGCCGCCGCGGTCGACCACCTGGTACCAGCGGCCGGTGGAGGCGTCCTGGTAGCGCTGGTAACCCGCCGCCAGGAACTTGACGACGTCGATCAGCGCGGCCCGCCGCGGGTGGTTCGCCGGGAGCACCTCGAGGATGTCGATGGTGGCCATGCCGAACCAGCCGATCGCGCGCGCCCAGTGGTACTTCGAGTGGTGCCCGGACCCGGACGCCCACGACTCGGAGCCGTCCTCGTCGTAGGCGTGGTACAGCAGGCCCTTCGCCGGTTCGCGCAGGTGGCTGAAGTACACGACGATGTTCTTCGCCGATTCTTCGAAGCAGTAGTCGCCGTCGCCGAACGCCGCGCCGTACAGCGCGAGGAACGGCTGGGCCATGTAGACGCCGTCGCCCCACAGCTGGCCGACCTTGCTGGTGGCGTGGAACATGCCGCCGTCGGACGTCCGGGGGTAGGACGGGAACCGCTTGCGCAGCTGGTCGGCCGCCGTCTTGTACTTCTTGCGGCCCGTTTCCGCGTACAGCAGCGGCAGCATCTGGCACGAGCGCATCGAGTCCAGGTTGTTGAAGCTGTTGGAGATGCCGCTGTCGGTGATGAACCGGTCGTACCACGCGATGATGTAGTCGAGGTACTTCTTCTCGCCGGTGCGCTTGTAGAAGAGGTACTGGCCGTAGAGGTACAGGCCCAGCGTGTAACCCCAGCCGCCGATCTTGTCCGGCGTGTAGCGCTTCATCGTCGAATCGATCACCGCGCGCGACCAGTCCGTCGGGGCTGCGCCGCCGATCGGGGGAAGCCGGTCCGCGGCCCGCGCGAGGGGGCCCGCCGCGGCGAGCGCGCCCAGGGCGCCGAGCGTGCCGGTCAGGACCGCGCGCCGGGTCGGGCGAAGGGGATGTTCGGACATCGTCGTCCCTTTCGTGCACTGGCCCCGCGACGCGGTTGAAGGGTGGCCGGGATGCCGATCCGCCGTCCGTCGGCATCCCGACCAGCTCTGGGGGGCGCGGCGTGCTGCCCGTGTCGCCGGAGCGATGGTCTTGGAAGCGAAAGCGCTTCCGGGGGAAACATCTACTCGCCTCCGGGAGGGCGAGTCAAGAGAGATCGGATCTCTTGCGTCATATATCAGATATTTAACCCGAACGGCGGAAGTGTGGATGTACCGGCCAGCGAAACTTCGCGGAAAGGTCGGATCTAAGGCTTGACCAGGCGTTCCCGCCAGGAGTACACCACCGGATGGACCAGACCAATGGAGGTCTTTCATGGCACACAGGTTCCTCCGCCGGGTGCTCGTCGCGTGCGCGGCGATGCTGGCGGTGTCCGGGCTCATCGCCGCGCCCGCTTCGGCGGACCTGCAGAAGCCCTCGCAGCAGTGGCTGCGCGACAGTCAGGCCGGGTTGTTCCTGCACTGGGGCATGCGCACGTCACCCGGCTACACCAGTTGCAGCGCCTGGGAAAAGGCGATCACCGACGGCGGGTGGGATCCCGCCTACTGGGTCACCGAAGCCCAGAAGCTGCACGCGTCGTACCTCGTGCTCGCCTCGTTCCACAGCCGGCTCGGCTACTCGCGGGCCTGGCCGTCGAAGATCCCCGGCAGCTGCTCCACCAAGCGGGACTTCCTCGGCGAGCTGGTCGCCGCGGCGAAGGCCCGGGGCCTCAAGGTCATCCTCTACATGACCAACGACGCCCAGTGGCACGACGAAGGCGGCCACGAGTGGCTCGACTCCGCCGGCTACTCGAAGTACAAGGGCAAGGACATCGATCTCGACAGCCAGAGCGGCTTCGGCCAGTTCAGCTACGACAACTTCTTCGAGGTCATGAAGAACTACCCCGATCTCGGCGGGTTCTGGATCGACAACGACAACGCCTACTGGGAGTCGCACGACCTGTACCAGCAGATCTACCAGCAGCGCCCGGACTACCTGATCAGCAACAACAACGAAGACACGCCGATCATGGACACGATCAGCAACGAGCAGAAGACCGGCATGTCGCCGTCGTACGACTACCCGCAGGCGACTTACACGGCGATGCCGCGGCTCACCGAGGCGTGCTTCAAGCTCCCCGACACGGGCTCGTGGTGGTACGGCGGATCCAACTCGGCCGTCAACAAGATGCTCAACGTCGGCCGGTACATCACGAACTCGGGCTCGTCGATCAAGTCCCTGATGGCCGAGACGGCGATGGTGAACGGGAAGTTCCCCTCGAACCAGGAGGCGTTCAACAACTTCGCGAAAACCTACCTGGACGCGATCTGGGAGTCCCTCGGCGGCACCGAAGGCGCCGGGTACATGTACGGCGGCATGCAGCCGGGCTTCTGGAACGACGGCGCCCACGGCGTCATCACCATCAAGGGCGACACGCAGTACGTGCACGTCCTGACCAAGCCGTCGACGTCGACGCTGAAGATCCGCGACAACGGCTACCGCGTCCGCGGTGTCACGAACCTGCGCACCGGCGCGGCGATCTCCTTCAGCCAGGGCGGCGGCAGCCTCACCCTCAGCGGCCTGTCCGGCTGGGACACCTACGACACGGTGTTCAAGGTCGAGACGGCGGGCCGCACCGGAACCTACGACCCGAAGACCGTGACGCTCAAGGCGAGCGCGTCGGCGAGTGGCCACAGTGGACCGGCGGCGAGCGACGGCAGCTACCTGACCTACTTCGACAACAACAAGACGCTGCCGGTCAACCTCGACTACGACCTCGGGACGGCGAAGAAGGTGCAGTACCTCGGGCTCAACCAGCGGGAGGACTCCGTCAGCTACGCCCGCTCGGACAGCGAGCAGTCGGCGCGGATCAAGGCGTACAAGGTGTTCGTGTCGAGTGACGGCAAGGACTGGGGCAGCGCGGTGAAGTCCGGGACGCTGCCGAGCCACCGCGGTGTCCAGTTCGTCGACGTCTCCGCGGTGACGGCCCGGTACGTGCGGCTCCAGGTGACGAGCACGTACGCGGCGTCGAGCGACAGCTCGCGCTACAAGCGGCTGCGGATCGACGAAACCTGGGTGGGCTCGGACTACGCGACCGCGGCGGGCTGAGCGGGCCCTGAGTGCCGGACCGCCCAGCCGCCCCCGAACGCGGCTGGGCGGCCCGTTCCTCAGTTCCGCTCGGCCAGCAAGTCCACGGTCAGCGCCGCGGTCCAGCTGAAGGAGCGGGTGCCGTGTCCGGCTGCGGTCAGCGGGTCGACGTACTCGGCGAAGCCGGTCGCGCACGCGGTCTCGAGGAGGTCCTCGCGCAGGCGGGCGGCGAGCACGTGCTCACCGTGGCAGAGCAGGCCCTGGCGGACCAGCCAGCCGACGTTGAACCACGACGGCCCGCGCCAGTACCGGCCCGGGTCGAAGCCCGGCGCGGTCAGGTCGAAGCTCGGGACGCCGTGCACCCGGCCGAGCCGGAAGCGCGGGCCGGTCGCGGTGGCCAGCACGGCGGGGGCGACCGCCAGGTCCGGCAGCAGCAGCGGCAGCAGGCCCGCGCACGTGTACTCGGGGGCCGGCACGCCAGTGCGGACGTCCCTGGCGAAGAACCAGCCGGACACGCTGTCCCACAGCGTGTCCTGCAACGCCTTCGTGACGCGGGCCGCGGCCTCGCGGTGGGCGGCCGCGGCCGCGGGCAGCCGGAGGATCTCGGCGATCTCGGCCAGCGCCAGCTCGGCGTCGGCCAGCAGCGCGTTGAAGCCCGGGTCCTCCACGACGAAGTTGCCGAAGTCGCGGTAGCCGCTGTCTCGGTAGTCGGTGGCGAGCCGGACGTACCGGCCGTAGTCCTCGTCGCTCGGCCGGTCGGCGGCTTCGCCGTGCTCCAGGTCGCGGCGGACGAACCCCGTCGACGGCGTGACGTGCGAGAGCGGGCCGTCCCACGCCGGGCTGTTGTCCATGCCCGACTCCCACGGGTGCACGATCGCCGCGAGGCCGCGGCCGCCCGCGTCGCGCCCGGTCCGCAGATACTCGTGCCAGGCCCGCAGCTTCGGGTACAGAGTCGCGAGGAACACCGGGTCGGGGTCGGCTTCGTGCACCGCCAGCACCGCCCGGGCGTGGATCGGCGGCTGGACCAGCCCCGACGTCCGCCCGGCCTGCCAGAAGGCCGGGCCCGGGAAGTACGCCTCGGGCGGGGTGTCAGGATTGAACAGGATGTGGGGGACGCGGCCGTCGCGCCACTGCGCGGAGAACAGCGTCAGCAGCTCGCGCCGGGCCCGCGAAGGCGAGAGGTGGCGCAGCCCGAACGCGATGAAGGCGGAGTCCCAGCTCCACTGGTGCGGGTAGAGCCCGCGTGAGGGCACGGTCGACGAGCCGAGCCAGTTGCCCGCGAGGACCTCGGCAGCACGCCCCCATGTTACGTTCATGTGTCCAACATATCTCCTACTTATGTCTTGTCAATGGACAAAAGTCGAAGGGAACGCGATGGCGAGCGCCGGCGAGCTGTTGCAGCTGGTCAGGACCGGGCAGGCGACCACGCGGAAGGCCCTGCAGCTCCGCAGTGGGCTGTCCCGTTCGACGCTGACCGCGCGCTTGGACCGGCTCCAGGCCGCGGGCCTGCTCGCCGAGGGTGGTCAGGAGGACTCCACCGGCGGCCGCCCGGCGCGGCAGCTGCGCTTCGACGACCGGCACGCGGTCGTCCTCGCCGCAAGCATCGACACGACGCACGCCGAGGCCGCCGTCACCGACCTGGCGGGGCGGGTGCTGGCGCGCCGCGCGGGCGCGATCCGGGTCGCCGACGGCCCCGAGCCGGTGCTCGACCGGGTCGCGGAGTGGTTCGAGGCGCTGCGGGCCGAGGGGGGCCGGCCGGTGTGCGGCGTGGGCGTTTCGGTCCCGGGCCCGGTGGAGCCCGGCCGCGCGCGGGTCACCCAGCCGCCGATCATGCCGGGCTGGGACGGCTACCCGATCGACGCCCACCTCGGCGCGCGCTTCGGCGCCCCGGTGCTGGTGGACAACGACGCGAACCTGATGGCGCTGGGTGAGCACCGCGCCCACCACCCGGAGTCGGCGGCGCTGGTCGTGGTGAAGGTGTCGACCGGGATCGGCGCCGGCCTGGTCCTCGGCGGCGAGGTCTACCGCGGGATCGACGGCGGCGCCGGCGACATCGGTCACATCCGCCTGCCGGAGCACCCGGAAGCGCAGTGCCTGTGCGGTTCCCGCGGCTGCCTGGCGGCCGTCGCCGGCGGCGGGGCGCTGGCGGCCCGGTTGACCGAGCTGGGGCTGCCGACGAAGTCCGGCTCGGGTGTCCGGGACCGGATCGTCGCGGGAGAGCCGGCCGCGGTCCGGCTCGCCGAGGTGGCGGGCCGCGAAGTGGGGGAGGTGCTGGCGACCCTCGTCTGCGTGGTCAACCCGGGGGTGGTGGTGATCGCCGGCGACCTCGCGGAACCGCACTTCGTGGCCGGCGTCCGCGAGGTGCTCTACCGGCGGGCGCTGCCGCGGGCGACGCAGAACCTGCGCGTGGAAATCGGCGGCTGCGGCGAAGGAATGGCGGTGGCCGGCGCGGTCGCGATGGTCGTCGACGCCGTGTTCGCCCCCGCGGCGGTGGACCGGCGGCTGGCGTGACGGCCGAAGTACCGCCACCGCCCCCTGTCTTTCGGGCGTTCGGGTGGCGAAGCCCCGGATGCCACGGACTGTCCCGAGTGGACGGAGCAACCGACTTTAGTAGGTGGCGCACGGTCGTCGCCGGTGGTCCGCGGTACCGGCACGAACCGGACCAACCGCGCATAGGGCATGATTCCTCGCGTTTTCCCTGCGACAAATCGGATTTCCGTACCACGGTTAACGCGCGGCGAATTACTGGCCAGATAACGGTTCCGCAAGCACTTCCCCGCGAGCGGAACACCGATCTAGTCTCAGCCGGTGTTCCAAGGCCCGTTTTCTGGGGGCCGCTTTCGAAGAGGGAGATTTCTGTGCGAAGAAGCTCCACCCTGCTCCTTTCGCTCGCGGTGGTGGGTGGCCTGACCGGCACCCTGCCGGCGACGGCGTCCGCGCAGGGGCGTCAGGACATTCCGCAGTCGCACCCGTTGTGGGCGAACGCGCAGGCGAAGGTCGCCGACACGGCGCCCGCCGCGAAGCTGAGCTTCCGGGTCTACCTGAACCAGCGCGACAACGCCGGTGCCGAGGCGCTGGCCCAGGCCGTGTCCGACCCGGACAGCAAGACCTACCGCCAGTACCTCAGCCCCGACCAGGTGCGCGACCGCTTCGCGGCCAGTGACGCGACCGTCAGCGCCGTCAAGGCGTGGCTGACCGGCAACGGCTTCAGCGTCGGCGAGGTCCCGTCGAACCGCGCGTACGTCGAAGCCACCGGCACCGCGGACCAGACGGAAAAGGCGTTCGCCGTCGACCTCGGCAAGTACCGGGTCAAGGGCCAGACGCTGCGCGCCGCCGACAAGAACCTGTCGGTGCCGGCGAACCTGGCCGGCGACGTGCTCGGCGTCGTCGGTGTCGACCAGGCGACCAACCTGTTCAAGCCGGACCACGCGACCGGCTCCGGCACGCCGTCGGACGTCGCGCCCGGGCCCGGCTTCCGCAACGCGCCGCCGTGCAGCGCCTACTACGGCGAGAAGATCGACACCACCGATCCCGCCTACAACGGCAAGCAGCTGCCGTACGCCCCCTGCGGCTACACACCGGCGCAGCTGCGGTCGGCCTACGGCATCGACAAGCTCGGCGCCGACGGCAAGGGCACCACGATCGCCATCGTGGACGCGTTCGCCTCGCCGACCATCTATTCGGACGCGAGCACGTACGCGAAGAAGAACGACCCGCAGCACCCGCTGAAGCAGAGCCAGTTCAAGCAGCACGTCTTCCCGGCGAACCCGGTCCTCGAGCCGCCGGACCAGTGCGACGCGGCGGGCTGGTACGGCGAGGAGACCCTTGACGTCGAGGCCGCCCACGGTCTCGCGCCGGGCGCCGACATCCTCTACGTCGGCGGGGAGTCCTGCGAGGACAACGCCCTCGACGTGGCGCTGAACTACGTGGTCGCCGGCCACAAGGCCGACATCGTGTCGAACTCCTACGGCGACACCGGCGAGGACATCCCGGCCGACGAGGTCAAGGTGTTCAACCAGATCTCGCTGCAGGCGGTCCTCGAGGGCATCGGCGTGTACTTCTCCTCGGGCGACAACGGTGACGAGGTCGCGCGCCTCGGCACGCCGTCGCCGGACTTCTCCGCCTCGGCGCCGTGGATCACCGCGGTCGGCGGCACGTCCATCGCCATCGGCAAGGACGGCAAGAAGATCTTCGAGACCGGCTGGGAGACCAGCAAGTCGGTCCTGACCAACGGCGTCTACGGCCCGGCCAACTACACCAGCGGTTCCGGTGGCGGCACGAGCCGCCTGTTCGAGCAGCCCTTCTACCAGAAGGGCGTCGTCCCGGACGCGCTGGCGAAGAAGAACCAGACCGGCAACAAGAAGGGCCGCGTCGTCCCGGACATCTCCGCGGTCGGCGACCCGAACACCGGCTTCCTGGTCGGCCAGACGCAGACCTTCCCGGAGGGTGCGCACTACGACCAGTACCGGATCGGCGGCACGAGCCTCGCGTCGCCGGTGTTCGCCGGCATCATGGCGGTGGCCGACAGCTTCGACCACTTCCACCACGGCTTCATCAACCCGGTGATCTACAAGCTGACGTCCCGCACGCCGGCGATCACCGACGTGAAGCACGTGGACGCCGCGGTGGCCCGCGTCGACTACGCGAACTCGGTCGACGCTTCGGACGGCCTGCTCCGCTCGGTCCGCACGCTGGACTACCAGGGCCTGACGATCCACACCACCCCCGGCTACGACGACGTGACCGGCCTCGGTGTGCCCAACGGGCTGCTGTTCCTGCTGCTCGTCTAGCGCGGTTCGCGAAGTCTGCCGCGGCTCGTCGTGAGTGGTAAGGAGGGTTCTAACCCTCCTTACCACTCACGACCCCGGCCGCGGCAGACTTCACGGCTTTCCGGCGCCGAGGGGGATGACCGCCGTCACCGCCGTGCCCCCGGCCCCGCTGGCGACGTCGAGCTCCCCGCCGAGTGCCTGCACCCGGTCGCGCAGCCCGGCCAGCCCGGAACCGCCCTCGGCGTCCGCGCCGCCGACACCGGCGTCCCTCACCTCGACCCGCAGCTGCGCGCCCGTCACCTCGATCCGCACGTCGGCGCGGTCGGTCCGGGCGTGCTTCAACGCGTTCGTCAGCGCCTCCGACGTCACGAAGTACGCCGTCGCCTCCACCGCCGCGTCCAGGCGGGGCACCGTGCCGACCGTCAGGGCCACCGCCATCGGGCTGCGGGCGACCAGCGAGCGGACCGCCGCGACCAGGCCCGCCTCGGTGAGGATCGCCGGGCGGATGCCGCGGGCCAGCTCGCGCAGCTCGGTGATCGCCGTCTGCAGCTCGTCCACCGCGCCGGTGAGCAGGGCGCGGATCTCCGGCGGCAGCTCCGCGCCGGAGCGGCGGCCGGCCATCCGCAGCAGCAGCACCACGCTGACCAGCCGCTGCTGGGCGCCGTCGTGGAGGTCGCGCTCGAGCCGGCGGCGCTCCTCGTCCCCGGCCGCGACCAGGCGTGCCCGCGACGCGCGCACCTCGGCCAGCCGCTGCTCCAGCTCGGCGGTGAGCCGCTGGTTGTCCAGCACCAGCCCGGCGGCCGCGTTGAGCGCGTCGATAGACCGGCTGTCCTTCCACACCTCGTCGTCCTGCACCAGCGCGGCCAGCCCGGTGCCGTCGCGCTCCAGCAGCAGCCGGATCATCTCGGCGTTGCCGACCCGGGCCCGCATCACCCCGGCCAGGAACGCCAGCGGCCACAGGCAGAACAGGATCCGGTACGCCTGCAGCAGCGGGCCGGACAGCGGGTGCGCGTCGCCGAGCGCCGTGCCCGCCCCCGACGTCAGCGCACCGGCCAGCGCGATGACCACGACCGGGGACAGCAGCCGCCGCTGCGGCAGCCGCCCGGTCAGCCACCGGTACAGCAGCACGACGACGACGCCCGCGCTGATCGCCGTCGCGGCCAGCTCCAGGGCGCGGTCGGCGAAGGTGCCGCTGCCCGGCCAGAGCGCCAGCAGGTCGCGGGGGTCGTCGTCGACCAGCAGCCCGAGCACGCCCGAACCGAGCACCACCAGGTAGGCCGCGGCCACCAGCAGCCGTTCCCAGCGCGAGCGGAGCCGGCCGTGCGGGAAGGCGAGCACCAGGTGCGCGATGACCGGGCTGGACGCGGCGCGCAGCGGCACGGCGATCGTGTACAGCACCGGGTCGCGCGTGAACTGCAGGTCCTCGAGGAACAGGGCAACTCCGGCGAGCGCGATGAGCACCCCGATCGGGTTGGCCGGGCGCCGCACGTGCGCGACCGCGCCCGCGAGGAGGAAGAGGAACCCGGTCGTGGTGCTGAGCGCGGTGTCGAGCGCGGAGTGCGAGCCTTCGCCGGCTTTGAGCGCCAGCGCGACCACGCCGAGCACGCACCCGGCGGCGAGCAGCCCGGTCATCGCCGACGTCCGCGGGTGCTGCACTTCGCGACCTTCCCAGGTGGGTCTTGGCGGTGGTGGGGAGCAGTCCGGCAACGGCTAACCGTGATTCGTCCGTTCGGGCCGTCGCGTTACACCACGCGGCTGCGCTTTAGGGTGATCGGCGACGAGAGGCGGAACATGAGCGGACACGGTCTGGACGCCGAAGTCTTCGGCGGGCGGATGCCCACCGGCGGGCGCGACCTGGCGATCGAAACCCACGGCATCGCCCCGGTGCCGGCGGACAACCGGTTCGGGCGCCCGTGGCGGCTGTTCAGCGTGTGGTTCGCGCCGAACCTGACGATGACGGCGGTGTTCACCGGCACCCTCGCGGCGTCGCTCGGTCTCGGGTTCTGGACCGGCCTGGCCGCGATGCTCGCCGGCACCGTGCTCGGGTCGCTGCCGGTGGCGTACCTGTCGACGTGGGGGCCGCGCACCGGGACCGGCCAGCTGCCGCTCGCCCGGCTGCCGTTCGGCGGCGGCGTCGTGCTGCCCGGCCTGGTGCAGTGGCTCGGCTCGATCGCCTGGGACGCGCTGGTCGGCCTGTTCGGTGGCGAGGCGCTGGCCGAGCTGACCGGGCTGCCGTTCTGGGTGGCGGTGCTGATCGTGCTGGTGCTGCAGTGCGCGCTCGGCGTGTTCGGGTACGCGCTGATCCACCGCGTGCAGGCGGTGATGAGCGTGCTGCTGGTGCTCGCGTTCGCCGCGCTCGCCGTGAAGGTCCTTTCCGGACACCCGATCGCGGGCGCCGACACCGCGTCCGGCGCCGATCTGGCGGGCGGCGTCGTCCTGTTCACGACGATCACGTTGTCGCTGGCGATCTCCTGGGCGCCGTACGCGTCGGACTTCAGCCGCTACCTGCCCGTCGCTGCTTCGTCACGGGCGGTCTTCTGGGCGACGCTGCTCGGCCTCGTCGCCTCCTACGCGATCGGCGAAGGCCTCGGGCTCGCGCTGGGGTCCTCGCTGGGTGACCAGACGGCGGCGGGCGTCGCCCACCTGCTCGGCGGCGGGTTCCTGGGCGCGCTGGCGCTGGCCGTGATCGCGCTGGCGGCGGTGTCGTCGAACGCGATGAACGACTACAGCGGCTCGCTCGCGCTGCAGACGGTCGGCGTCCGGCTGCGGCGCCCGGTGTCGGCGGTCGTCGTCACCGTGCTCGCGTTCGCGCTGATCCTCTGGATGCACAGCGGCGACCTCTCGGCGAAGTTCGAAAACGTGCTGCTGTTCGTCAGCTATTGGATCCCGCCGTTCCTCGGCGTGGTCGTCCCGGACTGGCTCGCGCGCACCCGCGGCGGCCGGCGCGTGGACGTCCTGGCGTCGGTTTCCGTGCGGCCCTGGGCGGCGGTGGTGACCTTCCTGGTGGGGTTCGGCGCCGCGGTGCCGTTCATGAACACGTCCCTCTACACCGGACCGGTCGCCGCGGCGCTGCACGGCGCGGATCTCGCGTACTACGTCGGGCTCGTCGTTTCGCTGGCAGCGTATTTCCTGCTGCGCGGCCGGTCTCCGGTTGACCTCAAGTAATATAGAGGTTTCAGGATGGGGTGGTAACCCTCGAAGGAGGAACCATGCCCACCGCACTCGTCACCGGCGCTTCCGCCGGGCTGGGCCGCGCGCTCGCGGCCGCCCTGGTCCGTCGCAAGTGGACGGTCATCGGCGACGGCCGCGACGCGGCCGCGCTGGCTTCGGCGGCCGGCGAGGCCGGCTTCACGGCCGTCCCCGGCGACGTCACCGACCCGGCCCACCGCGCCGCGCTCGCCGACGCCTGTCCCGAACTCGACCTGCTCGTCAACAACGCCAGTGCGCTCGGCGTCAGCCCGCTGCCGCCCCTGGCGCGCTACCCGGTGGCGGACCTGGAGGACGTCTACCGCGTCAACGTCTTCGCGCCCCTTGCGCTGACCCAGCTCCTGTTGCCCGCCTTGACCGCGGCGCGCGGCGTCGTGATCGACGTCAGTTCCGACGCCGCCGTCGAGGCTTACGAGGGCTGGGGCGGCTACGGCTCCGCGAAGGCGGCGCTCGATCAGGTGACCGCTGTCCTGGGCGTGGAACACCCGGACCTGTCCGTGTACGCGATCGACCCGGGCGACCTGCGCACGGCGATGCACCAGCGCGCGTTCCCCGGCGAGGACATCTCGGACCGGCCGCTGCCGGAGACGGCCGTCCCGGCGTTCCTGAGGGTGCTCGACGAGCGTCCGCCGAGCGGCCGCTACCGCGCGGCCGACCTGCTGGTGACGGCATGAACATCCGGTTCGACCTGCCCGCGGAGCTGTCGGCGTCGGCCCCGCCGGAGGCCCGCGGCCTGTCCCGCGACGAGGTCCGCCTGCTGGTCGCGTCCCCGGCGGGCGTCCACCACACGGCGTTCACCGGCTTGGGCGAGCACCTCCGCCCGGGCGACCTGCTGGTGGTCAACACTTCGGGCACCCTCCCGGCGGCGGTCGACGCCCGGCGCAACGGCCGCCCGATCACGGTCCACTTCGCCACACCGCTCGACGACGGTTCGTGGGTCGTCGAGCTGCGCGCACCGGCCGGCCCGCTGCTCGACGGCCGTCCGGGCGAGCGCCTTTCCCTGGCCGGCGACGCGTCGCTGACGTTGCTGGCCCCGATGGTCCCGGGCGCAGTGCGGCTGTGGCGGGCGGAGGTGTCGGTGGAGGTGCGTGCGCTGCTCGCGGCGGCGGGCCGGCCGATCCGCTACGGGTACGTCCCGCGGGCCTGGCCGCTGTCGGACTACCAGACGGTGTTCGCCCGCGAACCGGGCAGCGCGGAGATGCCCTCGGCGGCGCGGCCGTTCACGCCGGAGCTGGTGACCCGCTTGGTGACGGACGGGGTGTTGTTCGCCCCGCTGCTGCTGCACACGGGAGTGTCCTCCCCGGAGGCGGCGGAGCCACCCCAGGCGGAGCGGTACCGCGTCCCCGCGACGACGGCGGCGTTGGCCTCGTGGGTCAGGGCCCGCGGAGGCCGGGTGATAGCGGTGGGCACGACGGCGGCCCGGGCACTGGAGTCGGCTTTCCACGGCGGCGTCCTCGTCGCGGCCGAGGGCTGGACGGAGCTGGTCCTGGGCCCGGACCGCCCGGCGCGGGTGGTGGACGGGATCGTCACGGGCCTGCACGCCCCGGAGGCATCGCACTTGTCGCTGCTGGAGGCGGTGGCGGGCGCGGAGGTGGTCCAGCGCGCGTACGAGGCGGCGGTGGCGGAGCGGTACTTGTGGCACGAGTTCGGCGACGTGTCGCTTCTGCTGCGCCGCTGATGGTCGAGCAGCCCCGCCACTCCCAGGGGGGCGTCCCAGGACCAGTCTATCGGCCACCCCCGCCAAAAACCCCGAAAACCTCTCCCACCCCCACAGTTGTCCACAGCCCCACCGACCTGTGGACAACCCCCCATCAAACCCTTACTGACCAGCCGAAACCCGCCGCCGCGACCGGATCAGCCCGGCAACGACGACCACCGCCACCCCCAGCCCCACACCGCTGACGATCGACGCCACCAAGCTCGCCGTCGCGGTCGCCAACCCGAACGCCCCGCCGAGGTACACCGGAATGGAGATCGCCACCGGCAGCCAGTTCCGCAGCGTGAAGGCCCGGTCCGACGCCACCCACAACACCAGTGTCACCGCCGCGGCGGTGACGACCGGGATCGCCCACACCACCGAGCTCGTCAGCGCGTCCATGCCCAGTGACCTGAGCCATTCGAACGACGCCTGGCCCAGCCCGATGAACAGCACGACCAGCGCCACGCGGACGCCGGCGGCTCCCTGGCCCCTGCTCGTCATGTCTTCCTCCCGAATCCGTGGTCCACCCTGTACCACGTCCGGGTGACGCGAGCGGTTGCCCGGTTTGGCGACTTTCTCCCGGGCTCTAAGCGCCGCGGCCGCCGATGTCAAGAAATCTCACCAGGATTCCCGGGATGCGGATGGCTATGCGCCTGAGTGGGTGACCGTGCGAACCTCGCCCCCGACACCGACGAAAGGCGATGCTGACGTGCGCACCCCTCGAAGATTCCTGGCCTCGGCGCTGGCCGCCCTGACCGTCATGGGCGTGCTCGCCGGCTGTTCGCGCGCCGACAGCAGCGCCGCTCCCGCCGCGAACCAAGGTGCCGCCGGCGAGGTCCGGGTCGGGTTCTTCCCGAACGTCACGCACGCGCCCGCGCTCATCGGCGTCAAGAAGGACTTCTTCAAGAACGAGCTCGGCTCGACCAAGCTCACCACTCAGACCTTCAACGCCGGACCCGACGAGGTCAACGCCCTGCTCGGCAACTCCCTCGACGTCGCCTTCATCGGCTCCGGCCCGGCGATCAACGCCTTCACCAAGTCCAAGGGCGCCATCCAGCTGATCTCCGGCGCCGTCTCGGGCGGCGCGCAGCTGGTCGTCAAGCCCGACATCACCAGCGTGGACCAGCTCAAGGGCAAGAACATCGCCACGCCGCAGCTGGCCAACACCCAGGACGTCGCGCTCAAGAAGTTCCTCGCCGGCAAGCAGCTGACCGACCAGGTCAAGATCACCAACCTCGACAACCCGAAGACACTCGACGCCTTCAAGAAGGGCGAGGTCGACGGCGGCTGGCTGCCCGAGCCGTGGGCGTCCCGGCTGGTCCTCGACGCCGGCGCGAAGGTGCTGGTCGACGAGAAAACCCTGTGGCCGGGTGGCCGCTTCCCGACCACCGTCGTCATCGTGCGCAGCGAGTTCCTGCAGCAGCACCCGGACACCATCCGCGCACTGCTCAAGGGTGAGCTCGCCGCCATCGACTGGGCCAAGGGCAACCCGGCGGACGCGAAGACCGTGGTCAACGGCGCGCTCAAGGAGCTGGCCGGCAGTACCCTGAGCGCAGCGGTCCTGGACCGCGCCTTCTCCGGCATCGAGCTGACCACCGACCCCGTCGCCGCCGAATTCCCGCAGCTCGCGCAGGACTCGGTGACGGCCGGCGTGGTGAAGTCCGCGGTAGCGCTGAAGGGCTTCGCCGACTTCGGCCCGCTGAACGAAGTGCTGAAGGCCAAGAACCTGCCCGCCGTCGACGCTCCCGAACTGACCAAGTAACTCGAGAGGCAGCCCAGCGATGACCACGACCCTCCCGGCGGGCCGGAGCAATGTCACCGGCGCGACCGCGGTGCGTCTCGACGGCGTGCGCAAGACGTTCGGCACCGCCGGCCGCGCGGTCGTCGCGCTCGACGGCGTGGACCTGACGGTCGCGCCCGGCGAGTTCGTCTGCCTGCTCGGCGCGTCCGGCTGCGGCAAGAGCACGCTGCTGAACCTGGTCGCCGGGCTGGACGCGCCGTCGGCGGGGGAGATCACGCTGAACACCTCCCGGCCGGCGGTGATGTTCCAGGAAGCCGCGCTGATGCCGTGGCTGACCGCGGCCCGCAACGTCGAGCTGCCGCTGCGGCTGGCCGGGTTCGGCCGCGCCGAGCGCCGCGAAAAGGCCGCCGAGCTGCTGGACCTGGTGCGGCTGAACGGCGCGGGCGGCAAGCGGCCGCACGAGCTGTCCGGCGGGATGCGGCAGCGCGTCGCGCTGGCCCGCGCGCTGGCCGCGACCCTGCGCGTCGGCGGCGACCCGGAGCAGGCGCTGCTGCTGATGGACGAGCCGTTCGCCGCGCTCGACGCCATCACCCGCGACGTCCTGCAGGGCGAGCTGCTGCGCGTCTACCGCAGCACTGGCACGTCCGTGCTGTTCGTGACGCACGACGTGCGCGAGGCCGTCCGGCTCGGCCGGCGCGTGGTGCTGCTGTCGTCGCGGCCCGGGCGGGTCGTGCGCGAGTGGGCGGACGTGCCGCTGGCCGACGCCGAGGAGCTGACCGAGGAAATCACCGGGCACCTGCGCGAGGTGATCAGCACCCATGCCGCAGCTTGACCGGTCCGCCGAAGCCGACCTGGACGCGGTCGGCGCCGGACTGGATTCGCTCGACGCCCCCGTCGGCGACCGCCGGCCGAGCTTCTGGAAGCGGTTCGCCTGGGGGTTCCTGCCGCCGCTGGGCGCGCTCGTCGTGCTGGTCGTCGTCTGGCAGCTCCTGTGGGCGGCCGCCTTCTGGCCGGAGTCGCAGCTGCCGTCACCGGCCGCGGTGTGGGGCGAGTTCCGGAGCATCGTCGTCGACGGCAAGGTGTTCGGCTTCGTCTGGACGTCGGTGCACCGCGCGGCGCTCGGCTTCCTCGCCGGCGTCCTCATCGGAACGCCGCTCGGCCTGGTGGTGGCGAAGGTCCGCGTGGTGCGCGCGGCGATCGGCCCGCTGCTGACCGGGCTGCAGAGCCTCCCGTCAGTGGCGTGGGTGCCGGCGGCGATCCTGTGGTTCGGGATCAACGACGCGGCGATCTACTTCGTGGTGCTGCTCGGCTCGGTGCCGTCGATCGCGAACGGCCTGGTGTCCGGCATCGACCAGATCCCGCCGATCCTCCCGCGGGTGGGCCAGGTGATGGGCGCGAACCGGCTGTCGTCGGCCCGGTACATCCTGCTGCCCGCCGCGCTCCCGGGCTTTCTCGCCGGGCTCAAGCAGGGCTGGGCGTTCTCGTGGCGCTCGCTGATGGCGGCGGAGCTGATCGCGCTGTCCCCCCAGCTCGGCATCGGCCTCGGCGCGTACCTGAACCAGGGATCGTCGTTCAACAGCATGGAGACGGTGATCGCGGCGATCTTCCTGATCCTGCTGGTCGGCGTGGGGATCGAGCTGCTGGTGTTCCGCCCGCTGGAGCGCGCGGTGCTGCGGGCCCGCGGGCTCACCTCGTCGCTCTAGAAAGTTTTCCGCTCGGATGTCGAAGCCGGGCCTTCGGCGCCGACGTCTCCTTCGCAAGCGGTTGTGACGAGCGGAGGAGCGGACAATGGTGATCGCCGTGGTGGTGGCGTCGGTGGCGGCGTTCGTGGTGAGTTCGGCCTGGTACACCGGCTTCGGACGGGTGTGGGCCCGCCTCAGCCCGGCGGGCGCTACGGCGCGGCCGTCACCGTGGCGGATGGGCGCGGAGTTCGCCCGGACCCTGGTGCTGGTGGCGGCGTTCGCGCTGCTGGCCGGTGCGGCCGGCGTCGAGGGCGTGCCCGGCGCACTCGGCTTGGCGCTGGTGGTCTGGGCGGGGTTCCCGGTGGTGATCTTGGCGGGATCGGTGCTCCACGAGCGCGTCCCGGTCGGCCTGGCGGCGTTGCACGCGGGCGACTGGCTGGTGAAGATCGCCGTGGTGGCGGTTCTGCTGGGGGTGTGGCGATGACGGCGGTGTTGCTCGAGGGAGTCGCGTTCGGCGAGTCCCCGCGCTGGCACGAGGGGCGGCTCTGGTTCGCCGACTGGCTGGCCCACGAAATCGTGGCGGTCTCCCCGGTGGGGGAGCGCGAGGTGGTGTTCCGCGCGGATTTCCCGACGATGCCGATGTGTTTCGACTTCCTCGGCGGGCAGCCGGTGATCGTGTCTTCGTCGGACGGACTCCTGCTGCGCCTCTCGGAGTCCGGCCTGACCACGCACGCCGCCTTGGGCGGCACCGGGTTCAACGAGATTGTGGCGACGGGAGCCGGAGGCTGCTACGTCAACGGGGGCGGCTTCGACCTGATGGCCGGTGAGCCCTACCGGCCGGGGGCGATCCTGTTCGTCTCCCCGGAAGGCGCGGTCCGCCCGGTGGCGGAGGACATCGCCTTCGGCAACGGCATGGCACTGACCCCGGACGGCGCAACCCTGATCGTGGCCGAGTCGTACGCGAACCGGCTGACGGCGTTCTCGGTGCACCCGGACGGCGGCCTGACGGACCGCAGGGTGTGGGCGGACCTCGGCGAGGGGGTCCCGGACGGCATCGCCCTGGACGCCTCGGGCGCGGTGTGGGTCTCGGACGTGCCCCACCGGTCATGCACCCGGATCCGGGAGGGCGGCGAAATGATCGAGAAGCTGACGTTCGATCGAGGGTGCTTCGCGTGCGCGCTGAGCGAGGACACGTTGTACGCGGTCGTCCAGGAGTGGCGCGGCCTCGACGGAGTGGGCGACGCGGAGAACCGGACGGGACAGATCCTGACCCATCCGGTCTCCGTCGGCCGCGCTTAGCCGGTCACCCGGTCAGCGCGGCGTCCTGACGTTGCTCAGCGAGGGCGGCGGCCGCCGGCCCGGGTGCCGGACGAAAACGCCGCCGCGCCACCACTGCGGCGACCACCGGTCGCCGGGGCGGCCGATCGGCCGGTGCCCGCGGCCTTGGTCGCGCCACCGGCCCTGCGGTTGCCTCCCGAGCCGCCCCGGCTCGAGGCAGCCGAGCGCGGCTGCTGGTCGTCCCGCCGCGGCTGGCCGTTCGCCCGTGACCGCTGTCCGCCGCGGTTCTCCTTCGGCGTGGCCGGGGCGCCCCGGCGCCCGCGGCCGCTTCCCGGCGCCGCGCCCGTGGCGGACACCTTCTTCGGCCGGTTGTCCACCGCCGGGGCCTGCGAGAACGTGCGCTCGCCCGGGGCCAGCTCCGCCAGCAGCGGGTGACCCGGGCCGAGCTGGGTCGTCGTCGGCTTGATGCCCGCCTTGCGGGTCAGGTCACGCACGTCGCGGACCTGCGCGTCGGTCATCAGCGTCACCACCGTGCCCGACGCCCCGGCGCGCGCCGTGCGGCCGGACCGGTGCAGGTACGCCTTGTGCTCCACCGGCGGGTCCGCGTGGATGACGAGCCGGACGTCGTCGACGTGGATGCCCCGCGCTGCGATGTCGGTCGCGACCAGTGTCTTCGCCGTGCCCGACGAGAAGGCTTCGAGGTTGCGCGTGCGGGCGTTCTGCCCCAGGTTGCCGTGCAGTTCCACGGCCGGGACGCCGGACGCCACCAACTTGCGGGTCAGTGCCTTCGCGCGGCTCTTCGTCCGGGTGAACACCAGCGTGCGGCCCGGCGCCGCGGTCAGGTCGACCAGCACCGGCAGCCGGTGGGTCTCCTCGAGGTGCAGGACGTGGTGCTCCATCGTCGACACCGGCGACTGCGCCGAGTCGACGCTGTGCGTGATCGGGTCGGTCATGAAGCGCTTGACCAGCACGTCGACGCCGTTGTCCAGGGTCGCGGAGAACAGCATCCGCTGCCCGCGCGAGGGCGTCTGGTCCATGATCCGGCGCACCTCGGGCAGGAAGCCCAGGTCGGCCATGTGGTCGGCTTCGTCGAGGACGGTGATCTCGATCGCGTCGAGCTTCACGTGGCCGGAGCGCAGGTGGTCGGCGAGCCGGCCGGGGCAGGCGACGACGATGTCGACGCCGTCACGCAGCCGCGTGATCTGCGGGTTCGCGCTGACGCCGCCGAAGATGGTGGTCGTCTTCAGGCCCAGCGGCTTGGCCAGCGGCAGGATCGAGGCCTCGATCTGCGTCGCGAGCTCGCGCGTCGGCGCCAGGATCAGCGCGCGCGGACGGCCCGGCTTGCGCCGCGTCGGGCCCGCGGCGAGGCGGGCCAGCAGGGGCAGCACGAAGCCGTAGGTCTTGCCGGAGCCGGTCCGGCCGCGGCCGAGCACGTCACGCCCGGCGAGGGTGTGCGGCAGGGTCGCCGCCTGGATGGGGAAGGGCTCGGTGACGCCCTGCGTGGCCAGCGCGGCCACGAGCGGGGTGGGCAGGCCGAGTTCAGCGAAAGTGCTCATAAGTGCGTGCGGGCGCCACTGCGCCCTGGTCTCCGTAATCTGAGAAGGGTTGTCCTGCCCGGCGCAGACCGGTCAACGGCCGCGGCGCGTGGTAGTCGACAACAGCAGCGGGCCGAGGCAGAACTGAGCGGCCCGCATGATCAGTATAGCTGGCGAGGGTGACGTAGCCCCAGTGAGATTGCCCGCACTCGCGCGGCCTTGCTAAGTTACCGGTCGGTAATCGAGGAGGACCCCCATGCTGCTGAACCCGCGCGAGTACGACCCGGCGCACTTCGACGCCGAGACGCGGCGCCTGCTGCGCGCCACCATCGACTGGTTCGAACAGCGCGGCAAGGCGAAGCTGACCGAGGACTACCACGCCCGCACGTTCTACGCGGACTTCCTCGAGTTCGCGGGCAAGGAAGGCCTGTTCTCGACCTTCCTGACGCCGGCCGCGAACGCCGGCGGCCACCCCGACAAGCGCTGGGACACCAGCCGCGTCGCCGCGCTGTCGGAAATCCTCGGCTTCTACGGGCTGAACTACTGGTACCCGTGGCAGGTCACCATCCTCGGCCTCGGCCCGGTGTGGCAGAGCGGTAACGACGTCGCCCGCCGGCGCGCGGCCAAGGCGCTGGACGCCGGTGGCGTCGGCGCCTTCGGACTGTCCGAAAAGGACCACGGCGCCGACATCTACTCCTCGGACATGGTCCTGACGAAGGACGGCGACGGCTACCGCGCGACCGGCTCGAAGTACTACATCGGCAACGGCAACTGCGCGCGCACGGTGTCGGTGTTCGGCCGGATCGACGGCGTCGAGGGCCCGGACCAGTACGTCTTCTTCTACGCCGACTCCGAGCACCCGGACTACCACGTCGTGAAGAACGTCGTGCCTTCGCAGATGTACGTCGCCGAGTTCCGGCTCGAGGACTACCCGGTGCACGCCGAGGACATCCTGCACGTCGGCGCCGAGGCCTTCAGCGCCGCGCTGAACACGGTCAACATCGGCAAGTTCAACCTCTGCTTCGGCGGCATCGGCATGGCGACGCACTCGCTGTACGAGGCCATCACGCACGCGCACAACCGCGTCCTCTACGGCAAGCCCGTGACGGACTTCCCGCACGTCCGGCGCGAGTTCGTCGAGGCCTACACGCGGCTGACCGCGATGAAGCTGTTCTCCGACCGCGCCGTCGACTACTTCCGCAGCGCGAACCCCGACGACCGCCGCTACCTGCTCTTCAACCCGATCACCAAGATGAAGGTGACCACCGAGGCGCAGAAGGTGATCGGCCTGGTCGCCGACGTCGTGGCGGCCAAGGGCTTCGAGGCCGACACCTACCTGGCGATGTCCAAGAACGACATCGACGGCCTGCCCAAGCTCGAGGGCACGGTGGCCGTGAACCTGGCGCTGATCGCGAAGTTCATGCCGAACTACCTGTTCGCGCCGCAGGAGTACGCGCCGGTCCCGACCCGCACCGACGCCGTGGACGACGAGTTCCTCTTCCGCCAGGGCCCGGCGCGCGGCCTGTCGAAGGTCCGGTTCCACGACTGGAAGACCGCTTACGCCGAGGCTGCGCACATCCCGAACGTCGCACTGTTCACCGAGCAGGCCGGTTACCTGGTCAAGCTGCTCACCGAGGCGGCGCCGGACGAGGCGCAGCAGGCCGACCTCGACTTCGGGCTCGCGCTGACCGAGCTGTTCACGCTGATCGTGTACGGCCAGCTCGTCCTGGAGCAGGCCCGCATCACCGGCCTGGACGACGAAGTCACCGACCAGATCTTCGCGGTGCTGGTGCAGGACTTCAGCGTCGCGGCGGTGGACCTCAACGGCAAGGCGAGCTCGACCGAGGCCCAGCAGGCGATCGCCCTCGCCGCGCTGCGCAAGCCGGTGGTCGACGCCGCGCGGTTCGAGAACGTCTGGGCGCGGGTGCGGGAGCTTTCCGGGGTCTACGCTATGCAGCCGTGATGGCGCGAAAGTACCGGCTGGGTGTCATGCGGAAAGCGGCGAACGTCCTGGTGACGGCGAGCTTGGAACGCGGCATCCCGATCGCGGGGAGCACCGGGTGGCTGCTGACGACGCGCGGGCGGCGCTCCGGCGCCGACCGCACCACTCCGGTCAACGTCGTCGAAGTCGGCGGCGACCGCTGGCTGGTGTCGCCGTACGGGCAGGTCGGCTGGGTGTACAACCTCCGCGCCGACGCCACCGCCCGGTTGTGGCGCGGCCGCACCCGTGAGACGTGGGAGGTCGAGGAGGCCGACGCCGCGACCGCCGGCCCGGTGCTGCGCGCGTACGTCCGCAAGCTCCCGGTGACGGCGCCGTTCTTCGACGCCAAACCGGGCGACCCGGCGGAGACCTTCGCCGCGGAAGCCGATCGACACCCGGTGTTCCGGTTGGCAAGATCGCGGGCGTGAAGCGAGAGCGGGCGGCGGAGCTGATCTGGGACGCGTGGCTGACCGGCAAGCGGCTGGATGGCCTCCCGGACGACGCCCGCCCGTGCGACCTCGCCGAGGGCATGGCGGCGCAGGCGGCGCTCGCCGAGCTGGCCGGGCCGGTGTCCGGCTGGAAGATCGCCGCGACCACGGTGTACGCCCGGCAGTACCTCGACGTCCCCGGCCCGCTGCCGGGCGCCATGTTCGAGCGGTTCCACCACGTCGCGGGTGCCCCGGTCCCGGCGGACACCATGACCATGGGCGTCGCGGAACCCGAGTTCGCCTTCCGGCTCAAAGCCGATCCGGGATTGTCGCCGTCGCTGGCGGCGATGCTCGACGCGGTGGACACGATGTTCCTGGCGATCGAGCTGCCGGACAGCCGCTACACCGACCACCGCCACGCGGGCGGCCCGCAGCTGCTGGCCGACGCGGCGTGCTCGGGCCGCTTCGTCGAGGGCGGCCCGGTGCCGGGGTGGCGCGACCTCGACCTGCCCCGCCGCCCGGTGGTCCTCCACGCCGACGGCGAGGAGTTTTCCCGGGGCAGCGGAAGCTTGGTCCTGGGCGACCCGCGCCTGGCGCTGCACTGGCTGGCGATGGAGCTGCCCCGCCACGGCCGCGCGCTGCGCCCGGGAGACATCGTGACGACGGGAACGGCGACCCCGCCGTGCCCGATCCGGGCGGGCGGTCACGTGGTGGCGGACTTCGGCGGACTGGGCAGTGTGGAAGTGAGGTTCACGCCGCTAGAGTGACCGGGTGCTGACGTTCCGTGCCGGTTTCGTCGTGCTGGCGATCGTCGTGGCGGGCCTCGACGCGGGCTTCTGGGAGTTCGCGCACGGCCCCCACCCGATGCCGCCGCGCATCGGCTTCCTGGTCGCGTTCGTGCTGCTGCTGGCCCTGCTGGCGGCGGCCGCGGGGGTGGTGCGCTGGGAGGTCGCGGTGCCCCTGGCCGCGGCGTCGACGTCGGGCCTGTTCGTCGTCGGCGCGGCCGCGATCTTCAGTGTCGGCTTCGGGTTCCTGCTGGCGGCGGTGGTGGAGGCGGCACTGGTCCGCCACCTGGTCCTGGCCGCGTCACCGACCGGCTGGCGCGGCGGACCGGGCGTCATCAGCTCGGCCGCGGCGGTGGTGCCGGCCGTCTTCTTCGCGGCCGGCCTGCTCTTCCTTCGCTGACGCGGCGTCCGGTCACTCCTTCCGGGCCGCGCCGGCCAGGACGATGGACTGCTTGGCGTCGTCCAGGTGCGGTGTTTCGTCGGTGATCGTCGCCTCGTCGGGGTGCCACTGGGGCGTCCACACGAGGCCCGGTTCGACCATCCGGAAGTCGCCGAACAGTTCCCGGATCTCCCGCGCCGTCCGCCAGATGACCGGGCTGCCCGACTCGGCGTACATCGTCTTGATCCGGTTCAGCATGGCGAGGGACTCGGGCGGGATGCCCTCGCCGGTGACGTGGGAAATGCCGAGGTAGGAACCCGGCGCGATCAGGTCGCGGTACGTGCGGACGAGTTGCGGCCCGAGATCCTCGGACGCGGGGCTCCCGGGGGCCGGCAGCTGCTGGATGTGGAGGACGGCGATCATCAGCAGCCCGACGGGCTCGTCCAGGTCGATCACGCCCGTCTCCGCGATCTTCTCCCACAGACCGGCGGGATCGCGCAGGTCGGCGTGGATGGCCGTGTGCCGGTCTTCGTCACCGTACTGCCGCAGCAGGCTCCGGGAGTGCGCGACGGCCACCGGCTCGTGGTCGACGTAGGCGACCCGCACCTGCCCGGGCGCCACCTGTTCGGCCACTTCGTGGGCGTGACCCATGGTCGGCACCCCGGACCCCAGGTCGACGAACTGCCGGATCCCCTGCTTGGTGAGGTACCGGACGAGCCGGTGCAGGAACAACCGGTTCGACCGGGCGATCGGGCGCAGGATCGGGAACTCGTGCAGCAGTTTGTCCGCGAATTGGCGATCGATTTCCCAGTTGGCGTCACCGCCGAGGAAGTAATCGTAGATCCGGGCGACGCTCGGCCGGCTCAGATCCACTCCGGCCGGCGGGAACCGTTCGCTCCCCGTGGTTGTCATCTTTCGCTCCCCGATAGCGTTGGCGACAGGAACATTCTATTCGGCGTCTTCGCGGGCACCGACGGGCATCAGGGTGACCTCCGGTGCCGATCGAGGGCTTTTTCCAGAACAGCGCGTGTCTGCTCGGGATCGTAGGCGGATCGGTGCAGGCGGTCCCAATGGTCGTACAGGCGGCTCAGATCGAGTCCGCCCGGATCGGTCGTGATCAGGGTGCCCAGGACTTCGCTGTACCCGAGGGTCGGTTCCGGCTCGGCGAATTCCATGATCGTGAAGTCGGGGTCGACGTGCAAACGACTCGCGAAGGGAACCACGCGGATGTCGATGTTGGGATTCCGTTTCACCAGGTCGAGGAGGTGTTTCAACTGGTCGATCGCCACGTATTCGTTGACGGTCACGCACTGGACGACGCGTTCGACGGCGCTTTCACTGATGAGGAACTCGTAGCGGCAGCCGGGATTTTCCGTGAAGGCCCGGATCGTCCGCGCGGAGCGGCCGGTGATGGCGTCGGCGATGTCGTCGACATCGTGCTCGAAGAACTGCGCGATCATGTAGCTTTCGGCTTGCAGCAGCCCCTTGAGCCGCTCGCCGGTCCAGCTCCGGATCCTGGTCGCGGATGGTTCGGACACCAGGATCCGGTGGAACCACGGCGCACCCTTTTCGGCCAGGTCGCGGTTCCGCTTTTCCCGCCCGCGCTCGTTGACGCCGTTCAGCCGCAGGAGTTCGGCTCGTTCCTCCTCGGTGGCGTCCAGGCCCGGCAGGATCTTGAGCAGGACGCCGGCGCTGAGCGCGTAGCCCTTTTCCAGGCGGCTGATCATGGTCTGGTGGTAGCTGACCTTTTCGGCCAGCTGCTCCTGCTTCAGCCCGGCTCGTTTGCGCAGCACGCGCACCTTGAGCCCGAGTTGCCGGCGCAACTCGTTGTCGTCCGGTGAGTCCGGTGATGAGGAGGGCGGCCGCGCCACGTCAGGTCGTCCAATCGGGAGGCGTGAAGCCCCGATCATAGTAGCCGTCCGGGCCGGACTCGCACGCTCAGTTGATCGGCCGGGCGCCCGTCAGCTGTCCGGGCTCACCACGGTGTGCAGTCCTCGGGTGAACGCGTCCCATTCGGATTCCGAGAACACGAGGACAGGACCGTCGGCCAGTTTCGAGTCCCTGATCGCCACCAGTCCCGGCCGCTCGAGGTTGATCTCGACGCAGTCGCCCTTGTCGGGGCCGCACAACGGGCTCCGCTGCCAGGTGTCCGCGCTGAACGCGTCCTTGGCGGTCATCGGGTCGTAGCTGTTCATCTCCATGGCCCCCCCTGTGTCCCCTGTGTCAAGCGCCGGTCGCAGTTCGGAATATCCAGCTTATTCAGGCTTAGATCTTGAATATTCCGTTGGCAAGGGTGGTGCGCGGGACGTCGTCACTTGGGGTGAGTTTTTCACTCGATCAGCGCTGGAGGAGGTGCACGTGCTCATGCAGGTGCTCCTGGTTGGTGCGCGATTCGGCCCGCATAGCCGCGCTGCGGAGGAGCTTTGTCTGGTATGCCCGTTCTGGTGCGCCATTGGCGGACGGACGTCCCGACGCCGACGATGCCGGCCTGACTCATGCCGCGGCGGCTGCATATTCTGGTCGGAACTTGGAATATTGGGCCACGATTCCGGCGGGGACTTGCGCGCAATTCCCGCTAGGCCGTTGGGCTGAATGGTCGGGTCTGAAGGCGGTACTGACGGTGAATCGCCGCGGGTGAGTTGCGCGGGCAACTGTCGCGGAAGTGTGACGTCTTACGTCATCCGGGTGATAAGGGGCGCCGGAACCCTCCGCCGGATCGTCGAACGGGGACCGGCGCGCCGCCGCGACAGGACGGCTAGCTTGGGATTTCCGCACGAAGCCTCATTTCTCGTCCTCGGAGTACACGACCATGCGATTCACCGTTCCGCCGCCGGCCGGCGGGCAGCGATCCCGGGCACCGCAGCGGGGGAAGAGCGGTCTGGCCGGGACGACCGGCGCGGACTCGACCGACAGCGCCGCACCTTCACCGCTCCGATGCCGGGTGCCGACGCGCCGGAAAACCGGGAGAACGTGATGAGCCCCGCCGAGCGGCGGCGAGGTCCGCGAACCAGAGGGCACACGGCGCTGGGGCGGCTCCCCTCGACCGACGCCTTCGACACCCCGAAGAAGAAGTCGCCCTTGACCCTCGACGAGCGCAAGCTGGTGCTGTTCCTGCTCGTCGCCCTGGCCGACGACCGGGGGAGCCTCGCCCGGACGCGGCGGCGCCTCGTCGGAGCCTTCGGAGGCCAGGAGGGGCACTGGTGTGCCGGCAAGAGCGAGGACGCGCTCCTGCACCTGCTGGCCAAGTCCGTCGGGCAGGGGGCGACCAGCCCGCCGCCGTGGGAGCGGATCGTCGACATGGTGGGCGTCGCGGTGCCGCGCACCAGCCGGAGCGTGGTGCTGGGCCAGGCGGCGGCGCTCTTCGCGCGGAGCGTCGGCTGGGACGTTCCGGTCCGCGGCTACGACGGGCCGTTTTCGGTGCCGGGTTGGATCGGGGAACCGGTCGTCACGGTCGAGATGATCGTCGAGGGGTTGGCCACGGGCACCGGGGAGCCCGGGCGGGACGGACGGTGGGCCGATCCCCGGCCTGCGGTTCCCCGGCCTGCGGTTCCCGCTCCGCGCGTGCCACCGAGGCCGGAGGGGTCGGCGGAAGGCGAGTCCCCGCGGGGTGTCATCGCCCGGCCGGCCGGCTCGGCCGCCGCGCACCCGCTCGACGACCCGGTCGCGCTCCGGAAGGTCATGCTGGGAATCTCCGGCGCGGCCCGTCGCCTCGACGCGCAGGTCGAGGCCCTGAGGGCGTCGCTCAACTCGCACCAGATCGCGAACTGGAAGCTGCGGTCGGAGAACCAGCGGCAGCGAAGCCTGCTCGAACAGCTGTTGCGCGAGAAGTACCCCGGTGCGTCCACCGAAACCATCCGTCAACTGATCGCCGAGCAGCTGCGCTCGATCATCACCGCCGACCCGCCCGAATCCCGCCCGCTGCACGGATGACCCGGCAACCTGGAGGGCAGATGGCCCGGCGGCCCGGAAGGAACTGAACGGACACCGATCGGACACTGAACGAACACCGAAGGACGGCGCCGGCAGTTGCCGCAGTGTCCATCCAGTTGCCGTTGAGTTCTGTTCAGTTCCCGACCAGGCCCCACCAGGCTCGATTAGTTCCCGACCAGGCCCCACCAGGCTCGATTAGTTCCCGACCAGTTCCGACCAGGCTCGATCGGTTCTCAACCAGTTCCGACCGGGCCCGATCAGTTCCCGACCAGTTCTGACCCGGCGCCGACCAGGACCCGATCAGTGCCCGGCCAGTTGCGGATCAGGTCCCGACCACTTCCCGACCACTTCCGACCGGGGGCCGACCAGTTGTGCATCAGTTGCGGAACAGTTGAAAGGTAGTTGAAGAACAGTGTCCGATTAGTTTCGCGATTCGGTACTCGACGGGAACTGAATGGACACATACGTTCCACTGGTCGAGCCGAATACCGGTCGTCGCGGCCTTCGACCGTTGGTCGCGGAATGCTTTCCCGGCGAATTGATCTCCGGCTACGCTCGAATGCGTCGCTGTGCTCAGCAAAAACCGGAAAGGTCCCTGGAGGTGTTCCATGTTCGATGAACCGGGAAGTGACCGGCCGGCCGTCTCGGTCCGGTGGCGGCTCGCCGACCTCTCGCGCAGCCTCGCGCGGAGCTCGATGGGGGGGCGAAATGCCTGTTCGCAACGGTTTCCGATGACCTCGGCGTGCTCCGATGCGCCGGGGCTCCTGCCGTAAGGAGGAGCCGATGGGCTGCCGATGCAGCCCGGAAAACCCAGGAGGAAAAATGGGCGGGAAACACCGGAAAAGGGAGGCCAGCAGGGCCGGGTGCGTCGTGATATTCGTCTTCACGACGCCCCTGCTGATCCTGCTGACCACCCTCGCTGATCAGGCTCAGCACCTGATCGGCTGAATTCGGTCCCTCTCCTGGAAGAACCGCGGCGCGGGGCCGGAACACCCGGTCAGCACCCGGCCGGTCCCGCGCCGCTCAGTATCGCATCTCCGTCGCTACCTGGGAACCGTCGCGCCCCTATGGGGTGGCCCACAACGAAGAAGGGAACAGTCATGCCTCCCGAACCCCACAAAACGAACTGCCGCTTCGTCGCCGCCCGGATCCGGCTCGGTGTTCCTCGCGCGGATGGGCGGCGGGTGGGCGAACGGGATCGGCAAGTCCACTTCGTGTCCCTGCCCGACGACCGGCCGGCCCCGCTGGTGCTGAGAACCCTGTGCGGTGATCCGCTCGCCCGAGAGGTGACGGAATTGCTCGACCACATCGCGGGAATGCCCTGCGTCCGGTGCCTGGCGCACGTCCCCGAGGCCAGGCGAGCGGCGCACGAGAGCCGTCGTTCGGCTTAGCGCACCCGCACCGACCCGGGCCGGGCCGGGCCGACGGCACTGTCGCGCAACAAAGGCGGGCCACCCGACCGCCGGGTGGCCCGCCTTCACTGGAGGTCTACTGCCGAACCCGGGCCGCCGGGTGGCCCGCCTTCACCCCAGATCTACTTGCCGAACCCGGCCCGCCGGAGCGCGTCGGCCATCGAGCCGCCGGCGTTCCCGCCGCTGCCGCTGCCCCCGCCACTGCCGCGGCCACCGCCGCCACCACCACGGCGATCGCCGCCGCCGCTGCCGCCTCGGCGCTGGCCGCCGCCACCCTGACCGCCGCCGCCACCGCCCTGGCCGCGGTCCCGGCGCTCGCCGCCGCGGTTGGCCGAGGCTGCTCCCGGCTCGTCGTCCAGGCGCAGCGTCAACGAGATCCGCTTGCGCGGCACGTCCACGTCCAGCACCTTCACCTTCACGATGTCCCCGGGCTTCACGACCTCACGCGGGTCCTTCACGAAGTTCTTCGACAGCGCCGAAACGTGGGCCAACCCGTCCTGGTGCACGCCCACGTCGATGAACGCGCCGAACGCCGCCACGTTCGTCACCACGCCCTCCAGTCGCATGCCCGGCTTGAGGTCGCCGATCTTGTCCACGCCCTCGGCGAACGTCGCCGTCTTGAAGGCCGGGCGGGGGTCGCGGCCCGGCTTGTCCAGCTCCGACAGGATGTCCGTCACTGTCGGGAGGCCGAACGTCTCGTCCACGAACTCCGCCGGGCGAAGGGAAGACAGCGTCCGCGTGTTGCCGATCAGTGCGCGGATGTCCGTGCCCGTCTTCGACAGGATCCGCCGGACCACCGGGTACGCCTCTGGGTGGACCGCCGACGAGTCGAGCGGGTCGTCGCCGTCCGGGATGCGGAGGAAGCCCGCGCACTGCTCGAACGCCTTCGGGCCCAGCCGCGCGACCTCCTTCAGCGCCGTCCGGGAACGGAACGGGCCGTTCGTGTCGCGGTGGGCGACGATGTTCTCCGCCAGGCCCGTCGTGATGCCCGAAACCCGGGTCAGCAGCGGCGCCGACGCCGTGTTGACGTCCACTCCCACCGCGTTCACGCAGTCCTCGACCACCGCGTCCAGCGAGCGCGACAGCGAAACCTCGGACAGGTCGTGCTGGTACTGCCCGACGCCGATCGACTTCGGGTCGATCTTCACCAGCTCGGCCAGCGGGTCCTGCAGCCGGCGGGCGATCGAGACCGCGCCGCGCAGCGAGACGTCCATGTTCGGCAGTTCCGCCGAAGCGAACGCCGACGCCGAGTACACCGACGCGCCCGCCTCGGACACGATCGCCTTGGTCAGCTTCAGTTCCGGGTGCTTCTTGATCAGCTCGATCGCGAGCTTGTCCGTTTCGCGCGACGCCGTGCCGTTGCCGATGGAGATCAGGTCGACCTTGTGCCGCGCGCACAGCGCCGCGAGCTCGGCGATCGACTGGTCCCACTTGTTCGCCGGCTGGTGCGGGTAGATGACGTGGGTGTCGACGACCTTGCCGGTCGCGTCCACGACCGCCACCTTGACCCCGGTCCGGAAGCCCGGGTCGAGGCCCATGGTGGCGCGGGTGCCGGCCGGCGCGGCCAGCAGCAGGTCGCGCAGGTTGGCCGCGAACACGCGGACGGCGTCGTCCTCGGCCGCCTGGCGCAGCCGCATCCGCAGGTCGATGCCCAGGTGGAGGAGGATCTTGGTGCGCCACGCCCAGCGGACCGTGTCGCCGAGCCACTTGTCGCCGGGGCGGCCCTGCTGGGCGATGCCGAACTTCGCGGCGATGCGCTGCTCGTAGTCGGTCGGCCCGACCTGCGGCTCGTCGGTGGGCTCGTCCGGCGACATGGTGAGGTCCAGGACCTCCTCCTTCTCGCCGCGCAGCATCGCGAGGATCCGGTGCGAGGGGAGCTTCGTGTACGGCTCGGAGAAGTCGAAGTAGTCGGAGAACTTCGCGCCTTCCTCCTCCTTGCCGGACCGGACCTTGGCCACCAGGTGCCCCTGGCCCCACATCTTCTCCCGCAGCTCACCGATGAGGTCGGCGTCCTCGGCGAAGCGCTCGACGAGGATCGCGCGGGCGCCGTCGAGGGCGGCCTGCGCGTCCGCGACGCCCTTGTCCGCGTCGACGAACACCGCGGCCGCGGCCTGCGGATCCGTCGAAGGGTCGTTCAGCAGGCCGTCGGCCAGCGGCTCGAGACCCGCTTCGCGCGCGATCATGGCCTTCGTGCGGCGCTTCGGCTTGTACGGGAGGTAGATGTCCTCGAGCCGCGACTTCGTGTCCGCGGCGAGGATCGACGCCTCGAGGGCCTCGTCGAGCTTGCCCTGGCTGCGGATGGATTCGAGCACGGCGAGCCGGCGCTCGTCGAGTTCCCGCAGGTAGCGCAGCCGCTCTTCGAGCGTGCGCAGCTGCGCGTCGTCGAGCATGCCGGTGACTTCCTTGCGGTAACGGGCGATGAACGGCACGGTCGAACCGCCGTCGAGCAGCTCGACGGCGGCCTTGACCTGTCCTTCGCGCACGCCCAGTTCTTCGGCGATCTTCTGCTCGACCGACACGCTCACTGCAACACGCTCCTGCTTCGCCTGGTTCCGATCGTCTCATTCTGCCGTTTCCGCCGCCCCGACTTTCGGATGGGGCTGACATCGAGCACCTTGACAACGAGATTGGTCTAGTCCACTTTGTGGTGACCTGCCTCACTCGTGTTCGTGGAGGTCCCCGTGGTCCCCAAGGTCCGCTTCGCTCTGCTTTCCTTACTTTCGGTGGTCACGCTGTGTCTGGGCGTGACGTTCGTGCTCGCCGGCAGCGCTTCGGCGGCCAACATCCTGGCCAACCCCGGCTTCGAAGCCGGCACCACGGGCTGGACTTGCACCGGCACGTCGGCCGCGGTCAGCTCGCCGGTGCACAGCGGCAGCCGCGCTTTGAACGCGACGCCGTCGTCGTCGGACAACGCCCAGTGCTCGCAGACGCTCACCGTCTCGGCGAACACGGCGTACAAGCTGTCCGGCTGGGTCCAGGGCAGCTACGTCTACCTGGGCGTCTCCGGCTCGGCGACGACCAGCACGTGGACGCCCGGCACCAGCGGCTACCAGCAGTTGTCGCTGAGTTTCACGACCGGCTCGAGCACGTCGCTGACGGTCTACCTGCACGGCTGGTACGGCCAGCCGGCGTACTACGCCGACGACGTCAGCCTCGACGGGCCCGGCGCCCCGCCGACGACCACGCCGACGACGCCGACCACCCCCACGACCCCGACCACGCCGCCCACCACGACCACCCCGCCGACGACGACCACGCCGCCGCCGACCCAGGGTGACCTGCCCAAACACGTCCTGACCGGCTACTGGCAGAACTTCTACAACGGTGCCAAGGCACTGAAGCTCGCCGACGTCCCGACGAAGTACAACATCATCGCGGTGTCGTTCGCGGACGCCACCGGCACGCCGGGCGCGGTGAGCTTCACCCTCGACTCCGGCTTGTCTTCGCAGCTCGGCGGCTACACGGACGCCCAGTTCAAGGCCGACATCAAGACGGTGCAGGCGCGCGGCCAGAGGGTGATCATCTCGGTCGGCGGCCAGAACGGCACGATCAGCGTCAGCGACTCTTCGTCGGCGAACAACTTCGCGAACAGCATCAAGTCACTGATCGCCAACTACGGCTTCGACGGCGTCGACATCGACCTCGAGAACGGCATCAACGCCACCTACATGGGCCAGGCGCTGCGCAGCATCTACAACGGCGGCGGCAAGGTCATCACGATGGCGCCGCAGACGATCGACATGCAGTCCACGGCCGGCGGCTACTTCCAGCTGGCGCTGAACATCAAGGACATCCTGACGATCGTCAACATGCAGTACTACAACTCCGGTTCGATGAACGGCTGCAACGGCAACGTCTACTCCCAGGGCACGGTCGACTTCCTGACCGCGCTGGCCTGCATCCAGCTGCAGGGCGGCCTGCGCGCGGACCAGGTCGGCCTCGGCCTCCCGGCCTCCCCGCAGGCCGCGGGCGGCGGCTACCAGGCCCCGGCCAACACGGTCTCGGCACTGAACTGCCTGGCCCGCGGAACGTCGTGCGGCTCGTTCAAGCCGTCGGCGACGTACCCGTCGATCAGGGGCGCGATGACGTGGTCGATCAACTGGGACGCGTCGCAGGGGTACGCGTTCGCCAACACGGTGTCGGCCGGGCTCGCGGGCCTGCCGTGACCGTGCGCTGAGCAGGCCCTCCCGGCGGCGCGGTCCGGGAGGGCCCTCAGCGCGGCGCCAGCGGCAGCCGCAGGGCTCCCGGTGCCTCCGGCGGGACGACCGGACGTCGAGGAGCCACCGCCGCCACCCGCTGATACGGCGCACCCAGCGGCGGCCGCGGGTCCTCTTCGCCGCGGTTCGGCCAGAACGCCATCGCCCGCTCCGCCTGGGCCGTGATCGTCAATGACGGGTTCACGCCCAGGTTGGCCGAGATCGCCGAGCCGTCCACCACGTGCAGGCCGGGGTACCCGTACAGCCGCTGGTACGGGTCGACGACCCCGCTGGAAGGCGAATCACCGATCGTGCAGCCGCCGATGAAGTGGCCCGTGATCGGGATGTTCGCCAGGTCCGTCCACGCTCCCTGGGGCAGCCCGCCGATCTTCGAAGCCACCCGGCGCGTCACCTCGTGGCCCGCCGGGATCCACGACGGCGACGGTGCTCCCGAGCCCTGGCGAGTCGTCATGCGCCGGCCGAACAGCCCGCGTTTCGTGTACGTCGTCACCGAGTTGTCCAGCGTCTGCATCACCAGCAGCCCGATCATCCGCTCCGACCAGTGCCGCGGGTTGTGAATCCGGAACAGGTCACGGCGGGACCGCCACAGTTCCCGCAGCCCGAGCACCCAGCGTCGGCGCCCCGGGGACGCGTCCACCAGCACCGTCGCCAGCAGGCCCATCAGGTTGCTGCCACGCCCGTACCGCACCGGCTCCACGTGCGTCACCGCGTCCGGGTGGATCGACGACGTGATCGCGACGCCTCGCGAGTAGTCCGTGTCCTCGCGCAGCGACCGCGCCGCCAGGACGGCTTCGGAGTTCGTGCGGGCCAGGAGACCGAGCCGAGGGGACACGAGAGGCAGCGTTCCGGTGTCCCGCATCCGGTGCAGCAGGCGCTGGGTCCCCAGGGCGGCCGCGGAGAACACCACCTGCGACGCCGTGAACGTCCGGCGGGAAAGGCCGCCGGTGCGCCGGGTGGCCACCGCGTACCCGCCGGAAATCGGCCGCACCGAAACCACGGTGGTCAGGGCGTGCACCACGGCACCCGCCTGCTCGGCCAGGTACAGGTAGTTCTTCACGGTCGTGTTCTTCGCCCCGACCCGGCACCCGGTCATGCATTCGCCGCACAGCGTGCAGGACGAACGCCGGGGTCCGGCGCCGCCGAAGAACGGGTCCACCCCGGACTGTCCGAAGTAGACGCCGACGGGCGTGCGGCGGTACGTGTGGCCGATGCCCATGTCCTCGGCCACCGAACGCAGCACCCGGTCCGCGGCCGTCGTCGCCGGGTTCTCGACCACGCCGAGCATCCGCTTCGCCTGGTCGTAGTACGGCGCCAGCTCGGCTTTCCAGTCCGTGATGTGCGCCCACTGCGGGTCGGCGTAGAAGCCGTCCGGTGGCTCGTACAACGTGTTCGCGTACACCAGCGAACCCCCGCCGACGCCGGAGCCGCTCATCACGAACGTGTTCTTCAGCAACGTCAGGCGCTGAATGCCGAAGCAGCCCAGCGCCGGTGCCCACAGGTACTTCCGCACCCGCCACGACGTCTTCGCGAACTCGTCGTCGGCGAACCGGCGGCCGGTCTCCAGCACGCCGACGCGGTAGCCCTTCTCGGTCAGCCGCAAGGCCGTGACGCTACCGCCGAACCCCGAACCGATCACCAGGACGTCGTAGTCCATCAGCCCGCCACCCGGTAGTCCGCGACGTCGAAGCGCCGGGTTCGGCGGTCGTACTCGGTGACCAGGCCGGGCCAGTTGGTCGTCACCCGGCCGTCGGCCTGCCGGTACCAGCTCGTGCAGGCCGTCCACACGCTGCGGCCCAGCCGCTGCTGCACCTCCCGGTCGTACCGCTCTTCGACCTCCGGCCGCACGTCCAAATAGGACACCCCGGGCCGGGTGAGCCGCTCCACCGCCTGGCGGATGTAGCGCGCCTGGCGCTCGATCATGTAGATGATGGACCCGGCGCCGAGGTTGGTGTTGGGGCCGTAGACGCAGAACAGGTTGGGGAAGCCGGGCACGGTGATGCCGAGGTACGCCCGCGCGCCGCCGGACCACTCGTCCGCCAGCGACCGCCCGCCGAGCCCGCGGACCTCCATCCGGCCGAGGAACTCCGTCGCGGCGAAGCCGGTGCCGTAGATCAGGACGTCCGCCTCGATCTCCGTCCCGTCCTCGACCCGCACGCCCTTCTCGGTGATCGCGGAGATCCGCCGGGTCTCGACGTCGACGTCCGGCTGGGCGAGGGCGGGCAGGTAGTCGTTGGTGAAGAGGATCCGCTTGCAGCCCAGCGGGTACGCCGGCTTGAGCTTCGCCCGCAGCTCCGGGTCCGTGATGTGGCGGCGCCGCAGCTGCGCGGTCCGCAGCTCGAACATTTTCGCCAGCACCGGGTGGCGCGTCATCGCGTAGGTGGCGTACTCGGCGAGCAGGAAGATCCGCAGCCGGCCGAGCAGCTGGGTCGGCGGCAGGTGCTCGAACAGCCAGTGCTGCCACCGCCGGTAGCGCGGATCGGACTTCGCCATGACGTACGGCGGCGTGCGCTGGAAGACCGTGACGTGCTGGGCGCGTTTCCGCAGCTCGGGCACGAACTGCACGGCGCTGGCCCCGGTCCCGATGACGGCGACGCGCCTGCCGGTCAGGTCGACGTCGTGGTCCCACCGCGCGGAGTGGAAGGCGTCGCCGGCGAAGCGTTCCCGGTTGGGGATGTTCGGCAGCACCGGGCGCGACAGCTGCCCGACGGCCGGGACGAAGACGTTCGCCTCGAAGGTCTCGCCGCTCTTGGTCTCGACGCGCCAAAGTCCGCGGTCTTCGTCGAACGCGGCCCCGGTGACCTCGGTCCGGTACCGGATGTGCGGTTCCAGGCCGTACTTCGCGATGACGCGCCGCAGGTAGGCGAGGATGTCGGGCTGGTGCGAGAACCGCTTCGGCCACCGCGGGTTGGGCTCGAAGGAGAAGGAGTACAGCGGCGAGGGGATGTCGCACGCGGCGCCGGGGTAGGTGTTGTCCCGCCAGACGCCGCCGGGTTCGGCGGCGCTCTCCAGGATCGTGAACTCGGTGAACCCCGCGCGCTTGAGCTCGATCGCCGTCCCGATGCCGCCGAACCCGGTGCCCACGATCAGCACCGACGGCCCCTTCGCCGAACCAGTCATGCCCGAAAAGCTACGGACTTCGGGCCTGTGACAACAGGCCACGAACGGTCACTCAATCGAGATTTCCGGCCAGCTCACTCCGGCGGGACGACACGCACCTCGTGCGTCTCCGCGGCCGCCTCGGCCCACTTCACCAGTTCGGCCGCCGACTTCTCCAACGCCGCCAGGTCCCGCTTCGCCGGCTTCTCGAACGGCGACAGCTCGATCACCGCCGCCTTGCGGGACGCCTTGATCTCCCAGAAGCCGCACACCTGGCCGTCCACCAGCAGCGTGCCCTTGACCAGGCCGTTCTGTGAAATCACGCGCTTGCGGCAGGCGTCCGAGATCACCCGGGTCCGGTCCGCGTACGACAGGATCATCTGGTCGAACGGTCCCAACAGCCGCGGCGGGGCCGGGACGTCCTCGCCGGGCAGTGTCAGCTCCGGCAGGTCCAGCAGCTCGCGGCCGTCCTCGTCGCGGTACCGGCGCAAGTCCATCGAAGCGGCCACCTCACCCAGGCGCGTGATACCCGCCCACGTCTGCACGTCCGCCACCGTGGCCGGGCCGAACGCGCGCAAGTACCGCGAAATCAGCGAAGCGGGCGAAGGCGGCGACAGGGGAGCGCCGACCCACTCGTCGAGGCACGCGTACGTCGTCTGCCCGGCCTTGCCCCAGATCGCCCGGGGCGGTGTCTGCACCAGCGGCAGCCGGCCCCGGGCCAGGTGGGTCAGGGAGGCCGCCGGGACGTCCCAGGTGCGCGCCAGCTCGGCGCCCAGCGCCGTGCCCGGCATCGGCCCTGCGAGGAGCAGCTTCCGCGCGGCCTCGCTGACGAGATCGTGGTCGAGCCCGGCCAGTGCTTGGGCGTGCAGGGCGTTCTGCTTCAGGTCGCGGTCGTAGATCCCCTGCACCAGCGGCCGCCACGCCAGCGCGTCCGCCGCCGTCACCAGGTGGACCGTGCCGCGCATCAGCGCGATCCGCACCACGCGGCGGCTCTCGAGCAGCTCCGCCAGTTCCGCCGGCCGGAACCCCTCCAGCCGCGACCACAACCCGAAGTACGGCGGGAACGGCGCCTGCGCCTGGAGCCCGGCCAGGTGCTCCACCGCGTCGTACGCGGACATCTTCGCCCGGGCCAGCAGGAGCTGGCGTTCCAGCGTGGCGCGGTTCACGGCTCGGCGGCTCAAGGTCTCCACGTCGTCACCTTAACGACCATCCAGGACAGTTCCGGTCCTCGATTGGACACCTTCTCCGGTCGTGATCCAGAATTCCGGCCATGGCCGAGCTCGCCGCGCCCGCCGTCGTGGACTGGGACTTCCCCCGCGGCACCGCGAGCATCGAGCTGATGACCCGGTTCGCCGCGGAGCGGGGGGTGCCGGCCGAACGGCTGCTCGCCGCGACCACGCTGACGCCGGAACTGCTCGCCGACCCGGCCGTCCAGGTCGACGCCCGCCAGGAACTGGCCGTCGTCCGGGCGCTGGCCGCTCTCGACGGCTCCGACGCGGCGGCGCTGGAGCTGGGCCGCCGCTACCGCGTCACCACCTTCGGCATCTTCGGCTTCGCCTGCATCAGCAGCCCGACGTTGCGCGACGCGATGCTCTTCGCCCTCCGCTACTTCGACCTGAGCTTCGCCTTCTGCATCCCGCACGTCGTGCTCGGCGCCGACCGGCTGACGCTGGAACTCGACGACAGCCGCGTGCCCGCCGACGTCGCCCGCTTCCTCGTCCTGCGGGACCTGGCCGCGATCTTCGCCGTCATGCGCGACCTGCTGCCCGAGATCGCGCTGGACGAGCTGACCTTCCGGCACGGACCGTCCACGCCGGAGGGGTACCTGGCCGCGTTCGGCGTGCTGCCGCGCTTCGGCGCCGACGGCTGCCGCGCGACCCTCGATCCGGCGCTGCTGAGCCGGCCGCTGCCGCAGGCCAACGACCAGACCGTCGCCCTGTGCGCCGCGCAGTGCGAAGCGCTCGTCGCGCGGCGGCGGCAGCGTTCGGGCATTTCCCAGCAGGTGCGGGAACGCCTGGTCCGGCTCGGCGGCGTCGACGCCGGAATGGACGAAATCGCCCGCCAGCTGACGCTCAGCACGCGCACCCTGCGCCGGCGCCTGACCGAAGCCGGCACGAGCTACCGGACGCTGGTCGACGAGGTCCGCCAGACGCTCGCCGAAGAGCTCCTCGACACCGGCGTGCTGTCGGTCGAGGACGTCGCCTACCGGCTCGGGTACGCCGAAGCGTCGAGCTTCATCCACGCGTTCAAACGCTGGACCGGGATGACACCGGCGGCGTTCGCCCGTCGCTTCCGCGCCGCTCGGCGAGGACCGCCGGGTAGGTGAGCTTCAGCAGGTTGAGGAGCGAATCGGTGAGGAAGGTGCGCAGCGCCGCGCGGTCCAGCGTGCCGCGGATCAGCCACTCCCGCGACGCCGCGCGCAGCATCCCGCCGAACGACCGGATCATCGCCCGCAGCTCTTCGCGGCCTTCGGTCACGCCGGTCATCAGCGCGGCCTCCAGCACCCGGTCGGCGGCGATTTCGTCGGCCTCCAGCATGATCCGCTCGATCTCGGGGTCGCGCCCGGCCGCCTCCGGCCCGATCACGGTCAGCCAGGCGTCGCGGTTGCGGTCCACGACCTCGATCCACCGCTCGACGCCGATCGCCAGCCGCCGCTCCATCGTGGTGTCCGGCAGCGCCTCGGTGACCGGCGCGGGCACGATCATCAGCTGCCGCACCACTTCCAGGTACAGCTCGCGCTTCCCGCCGAAGTAGTGGTTGATCAGCGGGCGCGCCACCCCGGCGGCCTCGGCGATGTCCGAAGTGGACACCGAGGCGTAGCTGCCCGCGCCGAACAGGTGCCGGGCGGCGGCGAGGATCTCCGCACGCCGTTCGGCCGGTTCGAGCCGGCGGCGCCGGGGCCGGGTCCCACTGGTCATCCGTTCAGCCTCGCGGGGGATCGGCACGCTGTCAACAAGTAGTTGACCCATTGTCAAAAGAGTGACTCCGGCTGCGGGCATGGGGCGTTTCGCGCCAACCTTTGTCGTTACGCAACCGGAACAACCCGCCGGTAACTCCGCGGCGCCCGGATGCGACGAGACGGCTGGGGCCCGCGACCGGGGGTAGGAGCAGATGAACGACGAAGGCGCGCCGATCCGGCCGGCCGGGCGCTGGGTGAGCGTCCGCCTGCAGCATCGCCACGTCAGCTTCGAGGACGGCTTCGAAGCCGACGAGCCGCTGCCGGACGGCGACTGCGCGGACGAAGCGTCCTTGTCGTACTCGGGCATCGTGATCTGCAGCTACGACCAGGGTGAGAAGGTGTCCGAGCGCTGGATCCCGCTGGGCATCGACCCGTCCGAAGCGGACGACGAGCAGCTCATCGGCCAGCTGCGGGAGGCGCTGCTGTGGCAGGCCGGGCGGCCGCCGCAGACCGCGGAGGACTGACCGCTCGTGAGTGGTAAGGAGGGTTAGAACCCTCGTTACCACTCACGACCCGGTGCGTAGCCCTTCGAAGGCCACCTTGCACACCGCGTCCGCGACCTCGGCCGCCGCCGACCCGCGCCGCGGCTTGTACCACTCGATCAGCGAGTTCACCATGCCGAACACCAGCCGCGCGGTCACCGCCGGGTCGACGTCCGGGCGGACGTCGCCCTCCGCTTCGGCCTGCTTCACCAGGTCCGTCACCAACCGGTCGAATTCGCGCCGCCGCGCCAGCGCCGCCCGCTCCACCTTCGTGTTGCCGCGCACGCGCAGCAGCAACGTCACGAACGGCAGCCGGTCGGCCAGCACCAGCACGCTGCCGCGCACCAGGTGCTCCAGCCGGTCGATCGCGCGCCCGTCGAGCTGAGCCGTCTCCGACGCCACCTCGAACAGCCCGTCCAGCGCGCGGTCCACCGCCAGCCGCAGCAGCTCTTCCTTGCTGGGCACGTGGTGGTAGATCGCCGACTTCGTGATGCCGAGCTTGCGGGAGAGGTCCTCCATGCTCGTGCCGTCGTAGCCGCGCTCGTTGAACAGCTTCACCGCCACCTGCAGCAGCGATTCGAGGTCGTAGCCGGGCCGCCCGCGCCGCGGGGCCGTCACGGCTTGTCCCGCTGGTCCACGATCCGCCGCATCTTGCCCATGGACCGCTCCAGCGTGTCCGGGTCGACGACGTCCACCGACACCGTGACGCCGACGCCGTCCTTCACGCCGGTGACCAGCTCCGAAGCCGCCCGCGCCCGGTCGTCGCCGGACGCGTCGTGCCGGGCCTCGACCCGGACGGTCAGGTGGTCGAGCCGGCCGCGCGTGGACCGGACGAGCTGGAAGTGCGGGCTCAGCCCGGCCGTCCGCAGCACGATCTCCTCGATCTGCGTCGGGAAGACGTTGACCCCGCGCAGGATGATCAGGTCGTCGGTGCGCCCGGTGACCTTGGCCATCCGCCGGAAGGCCGGCCGCGCGGTGCCCGGGTTCAGCTCGGTCAGGTCGCGGGTGCGGTAGCGGATGATCGGCAGCGCCTGCTTGGTCAGCGACGTGAACACCAGCTCGCCGGTCTCGCCGCCGCCCAGGACGTCCTCGGAGTACGGGTCGATCACCTCGGGGTAGAAGTGGTCCTCCCAGATGTGCAGGCCGTCCTTCGTCTCGACGCACTCCTGCGCGACACCCGGGCCCATCACCTCCGACAGCCCGTAGATGTCGACGGCGTCGAGCGCGAACCGCTCCTCGATCTCGGCGCGCATCTGCTCGGTCCACGGCTCGGCGCCGAAGATGCCCACCTTGAGCGAAGAAGAACGCGGGTCGACGCCCTGGCGTTCGAACTCGTCGAGCAGCGTCAGCATGTACGACGGCGTGACCATGATGACCTCGGGCTTGAAGTCGGTGATCAGCTGCACCTGCCGCGCGGTCATCCCGCCCGACGCCGGGATCACCGTGCAGCCCAGCTTCTCCGCGCCGTAGTGCGCGCCGAGGCCGCCGGTGAACAGGCCGTAGCCGTAGGCGACGTGCACCTTGTGCCCGGGCCGCCCGCCGGCGGCGTGGATCGAGCGGGCCATCACCGTCGCCCAGGTGTCGATGTCCTGCTCGGTGTACCCGACGACGGTGGCCTTGCCGGTGGTGCCGCTGGAGGCGTGGATGCGCCGCACCTGCTCCTGCGGCACCGCGAACATCCCGAACGGGTAGTTGTCGCGCAGGTCCTGCTTGGTGGTGAACGGGAACTTCGCCAGATCGGCCAGTTCCTTGCAGTCGTCCGGGTGGACGCCGGCTTCGTCGAACTTCCGCGTGTAGGCGGGCACGTTCGCGTAGGCGTGCCGGAGTGTCCACTGCAGACGTTCCAGCTGGAGGGCGGCCAGCTCGTCCGCGCCGATGTCCGTCTCGATCATGGTCGGTCCCGTTTCGCGGAGAGGACGCGGCTGCGGCCGCGGAATTCGGCGACGACCTCGGGCCCGCCGGGGGTCTCCCGGTGCACGGTGACGTCGTAGATGCCGTTGCGGCCGTAGCGGGTGCGCTCGGTGGCCGTGGCGACGAGGTGGTCACCCAGCCGACCGGCCGCGACGAAGGAGATCTCCGCGCCCGACGCCACCGCCGCGGGGCCGTGGCTGTTGCAGGCGCAGGCGAACGCCGTGTCGGCGAGCAGGAAGACGTATCCGCCGTGGGCGATGTCGTGGCCGTTGACCATCGCGCTCGTGATCGTCATGGTCGCGACGGCCCGGCCTTCGCTCGCTTCGACGAGTTCGATGCCCAGCGCGCGGGAGGCCTCGTCGGCGGCGAACATGGTGTGCGCGGCGTTGGTCATCTGCTCTCCGTCCGAATAGACCTGCGGCGCGAAGCGCCTCCGCTGAGGGTGGCGGCGGGGGCATGGATGGACTGACCGAATGGACGGTCACCTCGCGGTGCCGCTCAGTAAAGGCAGTGGTCGGCGCCGGTGTCAAGCGTCCGGCCCTTCCGATCTTCGGGTGCGGCGGCTACCATGCGATTAACTGAACGTCCGGTAGGTAATTCGGCGAGAGGGACCTGATGGCACTGCTGCGCAGCTACGTCTCCGGGAGCTGGCACACGGCGGCGGACGAGGGCGTCCCGCTGCACGACGCGGCCACCGGCGAGGAGGTCGCCCGGATCTCGTCGGCGGGCGTCGACTTCGCGGCCGCGCTGGCGTACGGCCGCACGGTCGGCGGCCCGGCCCTGCGCGAGCTGACGTTCCACCAGCGTGCGGCCCTGCTCAAGGCCCTGGCCTCGCACCTGCGCGAGCACCGCGAAGAGCTGTACGCGATCTCGGCGAAGACCGGCGCCACGCTGGGTGACTCGAAGTTCGACATCGACGGCGGCATCGGCGTCCTCTTCAGCTACGGCTCGAAGGGCAAGCGCGAGCTGCCGAACGACACCGTCTACGTCGAGGGCGCGGTGGAGCCGCTGAGCCGCGGGGGCACGTTCGTCGCCCAGCACATCGCGACCCCGCTGCGGGGCGTCGCCGTCCAGATCAACGCGTTCAACTTCCCGGTCTGGGGGCCGCTGGAGAAGTTCGCGCCGGCGTTCCTGGCCGGGGTCCCGAGCCTGGTCAAGCCGGCCAGTTCGACGGCGTACCTGACCGCGCGCCTGGTCGAGCTGATCATCGAATCCGGGCTCCTGCCGGAGGGGGCGCTGCAGTTCGTCGCCGGCAGCGTCGGCGACCTCCTGGACCACGTCACCGCGCAGGACCTGGTGTCCTTCACCGGCTCGGCGTCGACCGCCCAGAAGCTGCGCGCGCACCCGGCGATCATCCGCAACGCCGTCCGGTTCAACGCCGAGGCCGACTCGCTGAACTGCTCGATCCTCGGCCCGGACGCCGTGAAGGGCACCACCGAGTTCGACCTGTTCGTCAAGCAGCTGACCACGGAGATGACGGTCAAGGCGGGCCAGAAGTGCACCGCGATCCGCCGCGCGTTCGTCCCGGCGGACCTGCTCGACGACGTCGCCGCCGCCGCGTCCGAGCGGCTCGCGAAGGTGACCGTCGGCAATCCCACGGCCGAAGGCGTCCGGATGGGGGCGCTGGCCAGCCTGGAACAGCGCGAGGAGGTCCGGCGGTCGCTGAAGGCGCTGCTGGACGCCGGGACCGTCGTGTTCGGTGACCTCGAGAAGGTCGAGGTCGTCGACGCCGACGCCGAGCGCGGCGCCTTCATCTCGCCGGTGCTGCTCAAGGCCGACCCGGAGCGGACCGAGCCGCACGAGGTCGAGGCGTTCGGCCCGGTCTCGACGCTGATGCCGTACACGTCCACCGAGCAGGTCGTCGACTTCGCCGCGCGCGGTGGCGGCAGCCTCGCCGGCTCGATCGTCAGCGCGGACAAGGAGTTCGTCCGCGAGGTCGTCCTGGGCGCGGCGCCGTTCCACGGGCGGCTGCTGGTGCTCGACGCCGACGACGCGAAGGAGTCCACCGGGCACGGCTCGCCGATGCCGCAGCTGGTCCACGGCGGCCCGGGCCGCGCGGGCGGCGGCGAGGAGATGGGCGGCATCCGCGGGGTCCTGCACCACATGCAGCGCACCGCCGTGCAGGGATCGCCGGCCGTCCTTTCGGCCGTCACCGGCCGCTGGGTGACCGGCGCGCCGCGCACCGAAGGTGACGTCCACCCGTTCCGGAAGTCCCTGGCCGAGCTGAAGATCGGCGACTCCGTCGTCGCCGGGCCGCGCACGGTGACCCAGGACGACGTCGATCACTTCGCCGAGTTCACCGGCGACACGTTCTACGCGCACACCGACCCGGAAGCCGCGGCGGCCAACCCGCTGTTCGGCGGGATCGTCGCGCACGGGTATCTGGTCGTCTCCTTCGCGGCCGGGTTGTTCGTCTCGCCCGAGCCGGGCCCGGTGCTGGCCAACTACGGCCTGGAGAACCTCCGCTTCCTCACGCCGGTCAAGGTCGGCGACTCGCTGACCGTGACGCTCACCGCGAAGCAGATCACCCCGCGGATCGACCAGGAGTACGGCGAGGTCCGCTGGGACGCCGACGTCACCAACGCCGACGGCGAGTCCGTGGCGAAGTACGACGTCCTGACGCTGGTTTCGAAGGAGCAGCCGTGACCGCCACTGTTTCGCTGGAAGAACACTTCGAGCACACCATCGAGCGCGACCAGCGGATCGAGCCGCGCGACTGGGTGCCCGAGGGCTACCGCAAGACGATGATCCGGCAGATCGCGCAGCACGCGCACTCGGAGATCATCGGCATGCAGCCCGAAGGCAACTGGATCACCCGGGCGCCGTCGCTGCGGCGCAAGGCGATCCTGCTGGCCAAGGTGCAGGACGAGGCCGGCCACGGGCTCTACCTGTACTCGGCGGCGGCGACGCTGGGCGCGGACCGGGCCGACCTGACCGACAAGCTGATCACCGGACGGCAGAAGTACTCGTCGATCTTCAACTACCCGACGCTGACCTTCGCCGACGTCGGCGTGATCGGCTGGCTGGTCGACGGCGCGGCGATCTGCAACCAGGTGCCGCTGTGCCGGTCGTCGTACGGGCCGTACGCGCGGGCGATGATCCGGATCTGCAAGGAGGAGTCCTTCCACCAGCGGCAGGGCTACGAGCTGCTGATGACGATGATGCGCGGGACCGATCAGCAGCGGGAGATGGTCCAGGAGGCCGTCAACCGCTGGTGGTGGCCGTCGCTGATGATGTTCGGCCCGCCGGACGCCGATTCGCCGAACACCGCGCAGTCGATGGCGTGGAAGGTCAAGCGCCACACCAACGACGAGCTGCGGCAGCGGTTCGTGGACATGTCGGTGCCGCAGGCCGAAGCCCTCGGCGTCACCTTCCCGGACCCGGACCTGACGTGGAACTCCGAACGCGGGCACTACGACTTCGGCGCGGTGGACTGGGACGAGTTCAAGAACGTGCTGAAGGGCAACGGGCCCTGCAACGCTTCGCGGATCGCGCACCGGCGTCGCGCCCACGAAGACGGCGCGTGGGTGCGGGAAGCCGCGGTCGCCCACGCCTCGAAGAAGAACGAGGAGCGCAAGTGACCGACCTGACGGCCGAAGGCGGCCACGGCGCCGTCCCCCTGGAAGGCGTCCCCGCGGCTCCGGGCCCGATCAAGCACGACTGGCCGCTGTACGAGGTGTTCGTCCGCGGCAAGCGCGGCCTGAACCACGTGCACGTCGGGTCGCTGCACGCGGCCGACGACCGGATGGCCCTGCACCACGCCCGCGACCTCTACACGCGCCGCAACGAAGGCGTGTCGATCTGGGTCGTGCGCGCGGCGGACATCACGGCGTCGTCGCCGGACGAGAAGGACCCGTTCTTCGCGCCCAGCGGCGACAAGGTCTACCGGCACCCGACGTTCTACGACATCCCCGAGGATGTGCCGCACATATGAGTTTCGACAACGTGTACGAGGCCATCACCGAGGAGAACGACGCCCGCTGGGCGTTCGGCACCGGCTTCGAAGACCCATTGTCCGGAGTGGACACTTCGGTGCCGTCCGGGGTGGACGCCGCGCAATTGGCCGCGTATTGCCTGATGCTGGGCGACGACGCGCTGATCTTCTCCCACCGGCTCCAGGAGTGGTGCACCAACGCGCCCGAGCTGGAGGACGAGGTCGCGATCGCCAACATCGCCCTGGACCTGCTGGGCCAGGCGCGGCTGCTGCTCGCCCGCGCGGGCAAGGCGGACGGCTCTTCGCGCACCGAGGATTCTTTCGCGTTCTCGCGCGTCGAAAACGAGTTCCGCAACGTCCGGCTCGCGGAGCTGGGCGGCGGGCACTTCGGCCACCTGATCGCGCGCCTGTTCGTGTTCTCGACGTGGCGGCTGGCGCTGTTCCAGCGGCTCGAGTCCTCGGTGGACCCGGTGCTGGCGGCGATCGCGGACAAGGGCGTCAAGGAGCTGGCCTACCACCGCGACTACGCGGCGCAGTGGCTGGTCCGCCTCGGCGACGGGACGCCGTTGTCGCACTCGCGGATGCAGGAGGGGCTGGACGAGGTCTGGCCGTACGTCGGGGAGCTGTTCCGCACGCACCCGCTCGAGCTGGTGGACGCGGCTTCGCTGCGGGCCGAGTTCGATGCGGTGCTGGACCAGGTCCTCGCGGCTTCGACGCTGTCCCGGCCGTCGTCCGGCGAGCTCGCCGGCGTTTCCGGCCGGACCGGCCGCGACGGCGTCCACACCGAGCAGATGGGGTTCCTGCTGGCGGAGCTGCAAAGCGTGGCCCGGGCGATGCCGGACGCTCGATGGTGACCGCCGCGGCCGTGGCCGCCACGGTCACCGACCCCGAGCTCCCGATGCTGACCCTGGCGGACCTGGGCGTGCTGCGCTCGGTGTCCGAAGCCGAAGGGCGCGTGGTCGTCGCGATCACGCCGACGTACACGGGCTGCCCGGCGATGGACACCATGCGCGACGACCTGGAGCACGCGCTGGTTTCGGCGGGCTTCGCGGACGTCGAGATCCGGACGCAGCTGTCGCCGGCCTGGACGTCGGATTGGATTTCGCCGTCGGGACGGGAGAAGCTGGCCGCGGCCGGGATCGCCCCGCCGGGCGCGGCCCCGCGGCGATCGGGCCCGATCCCGCTGACGCTGTCGGCGCCGGTGTCGCGCGTCCTTTGCCCGCACTGTGGTTCCGCGGACACCGAAGAGCAGTCCCGGTTCGGCGCGACGGCGTGCAAGGCACTGCGGCGCTGCCGCGCGTGCCTGGAGCCGTTCGAGCACGTCAAGGAGATCTGAAGTGGCGCGGTTCAACGAGCTGACGGTGGCCGGGGTCGAGCGGCTGTGCGACGACGCGGTCGCGGTGACGTTCGACGTGCCTTCGTCGCTGGCGTCCGAGTACGCGTTCAAGCCCGGCCAGTCGCTGACGTTGCGGCGCTCGATCGACGGGCGCGACGAGCGCCGGTCGTATTCGATCTGCGCCCCGGCGGGCGCGGCCCCGCGAGTGGGCGTCCGCCTGGTCCCGGACGGCTATTTCTCGTCGTGGCTGGTGAACGAAGTCCGCCCGGGCGACACGATCGAGGTGGCCCCGCCTTCCGGTTCGTTCACGCCGGACCTGTCCGCGGGCGGCCACCACGTCCTGATCGCGGCGGGCTCGGGCATCACGCCGGTGCTGTCGATCGTCTCGTCGCTGCTGGCCACCCCGGACGCCACGGTGACGGTCCTGTACGGAAACCGCCGCACGGACACGGTGATGTTCGCGGACGAGCTGGCGGACCTGAAGGACCGTGCGCCGTCGCGGCTTGAGCTGATCCACGTGCTGTCGCGCGAGCCGCGCGAGGCGGAGCTGTTCACCGGCCGCCTGGACGTCCCGAAGCTGCGCACGCTGTTCTCCACGTTGGTGCCGGTGGTTTCGGTGGACCACTGGTGGCTGTGCGGCCCGTTCGAAATGGTGTCGGGGGCGCAGGAGCTGCTGGCGTCGCAGGGCGTGCCGCGCGAGCGCATCCACCAGGAGCTGTTCTACGTGGACACCCCGCCGGCCCCGGTGGAACACCTGGACCCGGCGGTGGCGGGGGAGTCGTCCGAGGTATCGGTGGTCCTGGACGGCCGGGCGACACCGATGACGTTGCCGCGCTCGTCGTCGGTGCTCGACGGGGCCCAGAAGTTCCGCCCGGACCTGCCGTTCGCCTGCAAGGGCGGGGTGTGCGGGACGTGCCGCGCGCGCGTGACGGAGGGAAAGGTGGACCTGCGGCGGAACTTCGCACTGGAGGAGGCCGAGGTGGCGGCGGGATTCGTGCTGACGTGCCAGTCGTACCCGGTCTCGGAGACGTTGACGGTGGACTTCGACGCCTGAACTCAGAGCTTGCGACGTCGCCGGCGGCGGGGCCTCGGCTCCGGGATCTCCGTCACCTGGTCCTCCGGCGGCGTGCCGCGTTCCTCCGGCGTCACCAGGCCCAGCATCTCCGCCGCCAGTTGCTGTGAACTCGCGAACATCCCGGTCGGGGTCTCCTTCGCCCGGCGCAGCGCTGACGGGCGGAGGCGGTTGTAGCCGCGGACCGTCACCGGCCTGCGGGCGCGCAGCTCGTACGCCTTTTCGTCCGCCAGCTCAGCCGCCAGTTCGCGGTCGACCAGGATTGTGCCCGGGCGGGCCACCGAGGTCAGGCGGGCCGCCAGGTTGACCACCGAGCCGTACACGTCGCCGAACCGCGACAAGATCCGGCCCGAGGCCATGCCGGCGCGGACCGCCGGCAACGTCTCGTCCGCCGAGGTGCGCTCGGTCAGCGTCAAGGCGATCTCCGCCGCGTCGACCGGGGCGTCCGCCACGAACAGGACCTCGTCGCCGATCATCTTCACCACGCGGCCGTGGTGCTCGGCGATCACCTCGGTCGCCAGGGTCTCGAACGCGTCGAGGACGCGGCTGAGCTCGTCCTCGCCGATCTGGCGGGTCAGCCGCGTGTAGCCCACCATGTCGACGAACCCGACCACCTCGGTGCGGGTCTCCACGTTGTCGCCCGCGGCCGCGAACGCGCGTCCCGCGTACGCCGCCAGGTGGCGGCGCCAGACGAAGTTCTGCACCCGCTCCAGCTCCGGCAGCAACCGGTCGACCAGGCGGGTCACCTGGCGTTCGCTGCGGCCCAGCTCCGGCTGCTGCCGGATCAGCTCCCAGAGCATGTCGACCTGCCACTCGGCCAGCCGCGACAGGTGCTGGCCGAGCGCGCGCGTCACCGAGACCTCGATGCTCGGGTCGATCAGCCCCGACTGGACCAGCTGATCGGCGGTGCGCATCGCCTCGACGTCGGCGTCGGTGAAGACGACCTCGTCGTCGCGCACGGTCGCGAACCCCAGCGCGCGCCAGAGCCGGCGTGACCGCTCGTCGGGCACGCCGGCCTTCTCCGCCACTTCGAGCCGGGTGTACTTGCGCCGGCCGCCGAGCAGGACGCGTTCGAGCCGCTGCTGGAGTTCCTCGCTCGGATCGGTCACGTCAGGTCGTGTGGACGATGAGCACGTCCACGCCGGACTTGCGGGCCACCTCGGACGGCACCGAGCCCAGGATCCGGCCGGCGATCGTGTTCAGCCCGCGGTTGCCGACCACCAGCAGGTCGGCCTCGCGCTCGTGCACGACCTTGCGCAGCGAGTCGACCGGGTCGCCCTTCACGGCGATCGTGTCGATCTTCTCCGCACCCGCGCGCGTCGCCCGGTCCCGCGCCGACTGCAGGGTGTCCTCGGCCGGCGCCGAGCCGACGACCTGGTACGCCTCCTCGCCGAGGACGTCCTGGGCCTTGTCGACGTCGGACTTGCTCGCCGGGTAGTACGCACACGCGATGACGAGCGTGGCGCCCGCGTCGCCGGCCACCGCCGCCGCGCGGTCCACCGCCGCGAACGAGGACTCCGAGCCGTCCGTGCCCACCACCACGGTCCGATATGCCGCACCCATGCGCAAAACCTCCAGGTGATCCCGCGTGAGCAGGGACGATAGCCGGTCGGTACCGGCCGTGCAGGGTCGTCCGCGCCCGTGTCGGGTGGAAGGTTACTCGCCAGTCGCTTTCTGCGCTCCGCTTGCCCGCGGAGCCGGCTTCGCCACCGGTTTGGGGGTGGGTTTCGGGGCCGGCTTGGCTGTGGGCTTGGCCCCGGGCTTCGGCTTCGGCACGTCGGAGACGCGGATCCGGATCGTCTCCTCGGCGTCGGTGACCCGGACCGTCTGCTCGGTCTCGTCCACGGGGTCCGGTTTTTCGTCCGGCACCAGGTCGGCCTTGACGTCGGCGGGCACCTTCACGTCGTCGCCGAGGACGGTGTGCGCCTCGGCCAGCACGGCCCGCGCCGCGCGCACCTGCTCGGCCAGCCCGCCGCGCACCTTCCGCAGCGCGTCGACCCGCTCGTTCGCCTGGGTGATCCGCCGGTTCGATTCCTCCGTGGCCGACGTCACGCGGCGCCGCGCCTCGTCGGCGGCCTCCGCGAGCCGGGCGTTGGCCTCGGTGATCGAGTCCTGGCGGCGCTTGTTCGCCTCCGCGACCGACTCCCGCTGGCGGCGGTCGAGGTCCGCCTTCGCGGCCTTCTCCTCTTCGAGGACCTTCGCGCGGATGTCGGCGGCGTCCTGCGTGGCCTCCTGGACGCGCCGCGCGGCCTCGGCCTTGCTCGCCGCCTCCTGCTCGGCCAGCACCCGCATCGCCTCGGTGCGGCGCGCGGCCATCGCGATCTCGAAGTCCTCTTCGACCTTGGTACGGCGGTCCGAGGACTCGGTGTCGAGCCGCTTGCGCTCCGCCTCGGCCTCGTCGGTGATCTTCTTGGCCTCGGCGCGGGCGTCCTCGAGCACCTTGCGGTGCTCCGCCTCCATCTCCTTGCGCCGCAGGTCGAGCTCGGTGAGCAGCTGCTCGTAGCGGGCCCGCATGGCGCTCGCGTCCGTCTCGGCCTTCGCCCGGATGTGCCCGGCCTCGGCTTCGGCGCGGGCGCGGGTGTCGGCGGATTCGTCCTGCGCCAGGCGCAACATGCGCTGCAGCCGTTCGGACAGGCCTTCGACGCTCGTCGGCGGCTGGGCGAGCCGGTCGACCTGCCCGCGCAGGTCCGCGATCTCACCGCGCGCGATCTCCAGCTGGCGGGCGAGGTCGCCCGCCTGCGCGATGGCGGCGTCCCGATCCGCGGTGAGCATCTTCAGATCGGCGTCCAGCCGTTCGAGGTGCTCGTCGACCTGTGCTCGGCTGTACCCGCGCTTCGCCACGTCGAAGCCGGCTCCCAGCGGCACAAGCTCCCGTTCATCGCCAAGGCTCATGGGGCCTACCGTAGCCGGAGCCGGGTCACGGAAGGGTGAGCACCCGGGCGGTGCGCCGAACGCGTCGTCTGCCGCGCCGGAAGGAACCGCCGGAATCGGGCGGTTTTCCGGGGGTTCCCGACGCCGGGAGCGGTCCCGCTCCCGGCGTGGCCGTGGCTCAGGCGCCGCGGAACGCGTTGATGCCCTCGAGGTGCTTCGCGCGCTTCTCTTCGTCGCGGACGCCGAGGCCTTCCTGCGGAGCGAGCGCGAGCACGCCGACCTTGCCCTGGTGGGCATTGCGGTGCACGTCCAGCGCGGCCTGCCCGGTTTCCTCGAGCGCGTAGGTCTTCGACAGCGTCGGGTGGATCAGCCCCTTCGCGATCAGCCGGTTCGCTTCCCACGACTCGCGGTAGTTGGCGAAGTGGGAGCCGATGATCCGCTTCAGGTTCATCCACAGGTAGCGGTTGTCGTACTGGTGCATGTACCCCGACGTCGAAGCGCACGTGACGATCGTGCCGCCCTTGCGCGCGGCGTAGACGGACGCGCCGAAGGTCTCCCGGCCCGGGTGCTCGAAGACGATGTCCGGGTCCTCGCCGCCGGTCAGCTCGCGGATCCGCGCCCCGAAGCGCTGCCACTCCTTCGGGTCCTGCTCGGCGTCGTTCTTCCAGAACTTGTAGCCCTCGGCGCTGCGGTCGATGATCAGCTCGGCGCCGAGCTTGCGGCAGATCGCCGCCTTCTCGGGGCTGGACACGACGCACACGGGGATGGCGCCGCCGTTCAGCGCGTACTGCGTCGCGTAGGAGCCGAGGCCGCCCGAAGCGCCCCAGATCAGGACGACGTCACCCTGCTTCATGTCCGCGCCGTTGCGCGAGACGAGCTGGCGGTAGGCGGTCGAGTTGACCAGGCCGGGGGAAGCGGCCTCTTCCCAGGTCAGGTGGTCCGGCTTCGGCATCAGCTGGTTGGCCTTGACCAGGGCGATCTCGGCGAGGCCGCCGAAGTTGGTCTCGAAGCCCCAGATCCGCTGCTCGGTGTCGAGCATGGTGTCGTTGTGCCCGTCCGGGCTCTCCAGCTCGACGTTCAGGCAGTGCGCGACGACCTGGTCGCCCGGCTTCCAGTTGTGCACGCCGACGCCGGTCCGCAGCACGACGCCGGACAGGTCCGAGCCGACGACGTGGTACGGCAGGTCGTGCCGCTTGGCCAGCGGCGAGAGCTTCCCGTACTTCTTCAGGAACTTGAACGTCGGGATCGGTTCGAAGATCGACGTCCACACGGTGTTGTAGTTGATGGCGCTCGCCATCACCGCGACCAGCGCTTCGCCGGGGCCGAGTTCCGGCACCGGGACGTCGTCGACGTGCAGGGACTTGCGGGGGTCCTTGTCCCGGCTCTCGAGGCCTTCGAACATGTCGACCTCGTCGGCGTGCACGGTCACCCCGCGGTAGCTCTCGGGGACGGGCAACGAGCCGACCGCGCCGAACTCGCCGGTCAGGATGGCCTGCTGGATCTCGCCGAGCTGCGTCATCGGTTCCTCCGCGGAGATGGGGGGCGTTGGCGGCAGAAATTACTCGCCGGTAACACGCGACCACAACTGTACGAGACGGACAGCACGATTACACGCCGAACCGTGCCGGCCCAGTCTTGACCGGCCGGCCAGTCAAGCGGATCATCGACGGCGGGTACACCCACCCGACCAGCAGTTTCACCGACGGAGGTGAGCACGAATGAGTGAAGTCTCTACGCGCGCGTGGACCCGGCCCCATGACTGGGCCGAGGTCGTCATCGGGGTGGTCGCCGCTCTTTCACCCCTTTGGCTGAGCACGGACACGACCGCGATGTGGACGATGGTCGTCCTGGGCGCGCTGATCGCACTCGACGGCCTGGTTTCGCTGGCGATGCCGGGCATGGTCTACGGCGAAGGCATCCAGATCGCGCTCGGCGTGCTGCTGTTCATCGCGCCGTGGGTGATGGGGTACACGGAGTTCAACGGCGCATCCTGGACGTCCTGGATCGCCGGGGTGCTGACGGTCATCGCCGGCGCGGCAGCGATGCCGGTCGCGAACGCCGCACACCGCATGGCCGGGCAGCACTGACGACGCGGGAGGCACGGGAATGACCGAGGATTCGGCGAAGGAGCGCATCCTCTGCGCCGCCGAGGCGCTCTTCGCCGAGTCCGGCTTCGACGCCACCCCGACCTCGCGCATAGCGGAGCAGGCCGGGGTCCCGAAGGGCCTGGTGCACTACTACTTCCGCCACAAGGCCGACCTGCTCACGGCGCTCGTCGCCCGGTTGCCCGACGAGCGCATCGAGCCGGCGGTGGTGGTGGTCCCGGGCGACCTGGCGGGCAGCCTGCGGCGTCTGGTCCGCGAACTGGACCACCGGTTCAGCAGGTCCCTGGGGTTGTCGCACCTGTTGTGGCGCGAGGCCGACACGCACCACGTGGTCCGCGACGCGTTGCACGAGCGCTTCCAGGTCCTGGTCCGCCAGGTCCGAGCGGTGATCGTGGCGGCAACGGGCGGCGGGTTGCCGCCGGCTGACGTGGATCGGGCCTCGGGCTTGCTGGCCCGCGCGGTCAGCCACCGCCACGCCACGGCCCGCCATTCCGAAGACGACCTGCCGGCGGAGTTCGACGGCGAGCTGACCTTCATCGCCGACGCCCTGGCGTCCAAGGCCGCGCCTGCGTAGCCGGGTTGGCGTGTGCGGCTGCGTGCCCTCACCGGCGTTTTGGCCGCGCGCCCGTTTCTTGTCACGGGCGCGCGGCTTTCGTGCCGATCCGTTGCGCGGGAACGAGTCAGTGCGCCGTCGCGTCCTTCGCCGGCTCCACCAGCTCCACCAGCACGCCGCCCGCGTCCTTCGGGTGGACGAAGTTGACCCGGCTGTCGGAAGTGCCCCTCTTCGCCTCTTCGTACAGCATGCGCAGGCCCTTTTCGCGCAGGGCCGCGGCCGCGGCGTCCACATCGGACACGCGGTAGGCCAGCTGCTGCAGCCCCGGGCCGCTCTTCGCCAGGAACTTGCCGATCGCCGAGTCTTCGCGCAGCGGGGCCAGCAGCTGGATCTGCGTCTCCGTGCCGGCCGTGCCCGGAGCGCGGAGCATCGCCTCGCGGACCCCCTGCTCCTCGTTCACCTCCTCGTGCGCGACCTCCAAGCCGAAGTGCGCGCGGTGGAACTCGATGGCCGCGTCCAGGTCCGGGACCGCGATGCCGACGTGGTCGATGGCCGTCACGAACGGCCGCAGGGCGTCATTCATGGAGGCAGGATAGGGGGCCGGAGCCTGGCGTCCGGCCAGAATCGTCGCGTGCCCCGGCTCACACTGGCTCCATCAAGAAGGCCTGCTCCCGGGTATGGTCGGCAAAACTGCCCATGCGCCGATGCTTGGAGGACGCCGTGTCCGGTTCCGTGATCCTGGGTGCCGCCCGTACGCCGATCGGGCGCCTGCTGGGCTCCCTCAAGGACTTCACGGGTGCCCAGCTGGGCGGGGTCGCGATCAAGGCGGCCCTCGAACGCGCCGGGGTCGCCCCGGAGGCGGTGCAGTACACGATCATGGGCCAGGTGCTCACCGCCGGCGCCGGCCAGATCCCGGCCCGCCAGGCCGCGGTCGCCGCGGGCATCCCGATGAGCGTGCCCGCGCTGACGATCAACAAGGTCTGCCTCTCCGGCCTCGACGCCATCGCGCTCGCCGACCAGCTCATCCGCGCCGGCGAGTTCGACCTCGTCGTCGCCGGCGGCCAGGAGTCGATGACCCAGGCGCCGCACCTGCTGCCCAAGTCGCGCTCCGGCTTCAAGTACGGCGACACCACCCTCGTCGACCACATGGCGTACGACGGGCTCTTCTGCGCCTTCGACCAGGTCGCCATGGGCGCCTCGACGGAGAAGTACAACTCCCGCTACGGCCTCACCCGCGAGCAGCAGGACGAATTCTCCGCTCGCTCCCACCAGCGCGCCGCCGAGGCGATCAAGAACGGCTACTTCGCCGACGAGATCGCGCCGGTCGCCATCCCGCAGCGCAAGGGCGACCCGGTCGTCTTCGACACCGACGAGGGCGTCCGCGCCGACACCACCGCCGAAGGCCTCGCCAAGCTGCGCCCCGCCTTCGCTTCCGACGGCACCATCACCGCGGGCTCGGCCTCGCAGATCTCCGACGGCGCCGCCGCGGTCATCGTGGCCAGCAAGGCGAAGGCCGAGGAACTCGGCCTCACGCCGCTCGCCGAGATCGGCGCGCACGGTGTCGTCGCCGGGCCCGACGCGAGCCTCCACGAGCAGCCGTCGAACGCCATCCTCGCCGCGCTGGCGAAGGCGAACCTGACCGCCGACGCGCTCGACCTCGTCGAGATCAACGAAGCCTTCGCCGCGGTCGGGCTCGTCTCCACCGAGAAGCTCGGCCTCGACCCGGAGAAGGTCAACGTCAACGGCGGCGCGATCGCCCTCGGCCACCCGATCGGCGCCTCCGGTGCCCGGCTCGCCGTGCACCTGATCCACGAGCTGCGCCGCCGCGGCGGCGGGCTCGGCGCGGCCGCGCTGTGCGGTGGCGGCGGCCAGGGCGACGCCCTGCTGCTGCGGGTGCCGTCCGCGTAAGTGGCCGGCCCACTCGACCTCGACGACCTCGTCGGCCGCGCGCGGGACGGACAGCCCCGTGCCGTCGCGCGGCTGCTGTCGCTCGTCGAGGACGCCCACCCCCGCGTCGCGGAGATCGCGCGTGCGCTGACCCCGCACACCGGCCGGGCCCGGGTCGTCGGGCTCACCGGACCACCCGGTGTCGGCAAGTCGACTTCGACCTCGGCGCTGCTCACCGCCTTGCGCGCGGAGGGCAAGCGGGTCGGGGTCCTCGCCATCGACCCGTCTTCGCCGTTTTCGGGCGGGGCGCTGCTCGGCGACCGGATCCGGATGACCGAGCACGCCACCGACCCCGGCGTGTTCATCCGCTCGATGGCCACGCGCGGGCACCTCGGCGGGCTCTCGTGGGCGACCCCGCAGGCGGTGCGCGTGCTGGACGCGGCCGGCTTCGACGTCGTGCTGATCGAGACCGTCGGCGTCGGACAGTCCGAAGTGGACGTCGTGAAGCTGGCCGACACCACGGTGGTGCTGCTCGCCCCGGGCATGGGCGACGGCATCCAGGCCGCGAAGGCCGGCGTGCTCGAGATCGCCGACGTCTTCGTCGTCAACAAGGCGGACCGCGAAGGCGCCGACGCCACGGTGCACGACCTCAAGCAGATGATTTCGCTGGCACGACGGGAGATCCGGGGACCGAGCTGGCGTCAGCCGATCGTGCGGACCGTCGCGGCGAAGGGCGAGGGTGTCGACGAGGTCGTGCAAGCGCTGGCCGCGCACCACGACTGGCTCGTCGAGCACGACGAGCTGGCCCGGCGCCGGGTGGCCAGGGCACGCGACGAGGTGGAGGCCATTGCGCTCCGGCGGTTGCGGGCCGAGCTCGTGGACCTGCGCGGCGGGGGACGGCTCGCCGGCGTCGCGGAGCGGGTCGTGGCGCGGGAGCTCGATCCGTTCGCCGCCGCCGACGAGCTGATCACGGACTTGCGAAGCTAGTGCCGACCTTCGGCGGCGCGCTTCGTTCGCCGGCCGAGTAGTAGGCGAGGAACATGTCCACGCCACGGCTGATGAGGTCGTGGGTGCGCTCCTCTCCGAGCTGTTCGCCGTAGGCGGCGTGGGTGGAGTGGGGGTAGAGGACGAGGGCGTAGAGCTGGATCAACGCCAGCTCGATGTCGGGGATGGCGAGCTCGCCGGCCTCGATGCGCTTGCGGAACTCCGTGGTCAGGATGGCGGACGTCAGGTCGGGGCCGTTGGCTTTCCACGCCTGGCCGAGCTCGGGGAACCGCTGCGCTTCACTCGCGACGAGCGCGCGCAGCGCTAGCACCTGGGGCTGCGCCATCCCGGCCACCCACCCTCGCGCCGTCCGCACGAGGATCTCCCGGATGTCCTCGGATTCGGCCAGGCTCTTTTCGAGAGCCGACGTCGACTGCTGGAGTGCCTCCTTGAGGGCGTCGTGGATGACCGCGTGGAACAACTCGTTCTTGCTGCCGAAGTGGTTGTAGATCGTCACCTTCGAAACGTCGGCCCGCTGCGCGATGACGTCGATCCCGGCTTCGAAGCCGCGAGCGAGGAAGACCTCGCGGGCGGCCTCCACGATCGCCCGGCGCTTGAGGTCGGCGCGCTCGCCGGTGGGCGGGCGCCGTCGCGAGTCCGTCATACCCGAAGCATACCGAGCGCCTGAACTGGGCAGTCCAGTTCACCTGAACTGAACTGTTGAGTTCATATGAACTGAAGCGTACAGTTCAGCAGTGTCCAGCCGTGACGACCGGGAGGCACTCATGCTGTTCGAACCGGAGCTGGCCTCCGTGAAACCCGCGGTGGAGCGCCACGGCCGCTGCGGCGCGCTGCTGGCGTTGCTGGCGTTCGCGATGCTGATCGTTTCCCTCGACCAGTACATCGTCGTGGTCGCGTTGCCCGAGATCGGCCGGGACCTGGGGTACTCGGCCCAGACCCTGCAGGCGGTGATCAGCACGTACGCGATCGCCTCCAGCGGGTTCCTGCTGTTCGGCGGGCGGGCCGCGGACCTGCTCGGCCGGCGCCGGATGCTGGTGGCCGGACTGGCGCTCTACGCTGTCGCTTCGGTGATCGGGGGACTGGCCACCGCGCCGCTGTGGCAGCTCGCCGGCCGCGCGCTTCAGGGCCTGGGCGGCGCGTTGGTCTTTCCCAGCACCCTGGCCATCATCAACACGACCTTCGCCGAGGGGCGCGACCGCAATCGCGCGCTGAGCGTGTGGGGCGGAGCCGGGGCCGCCGGCCTGGTCATCGGGGTGCTGCTCGGTGGCGTGCTCACGCAGGGTTTCGGGTGGCGGGCGGTGTTCTTCGTCAACGTTCCGCTGGCCGGTTTCGCGATCGTGCCGGCGTTCGCGCTCATCGCCGCCGACCGGCGGCGTGCGGTGAGCCGGCGGTTCGACCTGGCCGGCACGCTCAGCGTCACCGGCGCGGTGACCTTGCTGGCGTTCGCGCTGGTCCGTGGGCCGGATGCGGGCTGGGGTTCGCCCGGGATCGTGGCCGCCCTGGCCGTGGGGACCGTGCTGCTCGGGTCCTTCGCGGTGATCGAGCGGCGCAGCGCGGACCCGCTGCTGCCCCGCGGCCTGCTGCGCAACCCGAGCCTCGTGCTGGCCTTGGTGGTCGCGTTCATGTTCACGGCCACCTTCGGATCGCTGCTGTACTTCCTGTCCATCCACTTCCAGGACGTGTGGGGCTACGACGCCCTGACCACCGGGCTCGGGTTCCTGCTGCCGACCGCGGTGGTGGTCACCGGCTCGGTGCTGGCCGGCTCCGTCGTGACCCGGATCGGGGTGCGGCGCACCCTGCTCGGCGCGCTCGCCACCGGCGCCGTGGGCACGTGCTTGCTCGGGCTCGCGCTCACGCCGGACGGCTCGTACGCCTGGCTGGTGCCCGGCCTGATCGCGGTCAGCATCGGCGACGGGATGGTCTTCACGGCCATGTACATCGCCGCGGCGACGGGGGTGCCCGGCCACCGGCAGGGTGTCGCCTCGGGGATCGTCACCACCGGTTCCGGCGTGGGTGCGGCGGCCGGGCTCGCGGTGCTCGTCCTCATCGCCAACACCACCGCCAACACCACCGCCGGCGCTCACGGGCTGGACGACGAGGCGTTGCGGATCGCGACCGGCGCGGGGATCCGGGTGGCGGTGTTCGCCATCGCCGCGGGAATCGTGCTCACCTTCCTGATCGCCCTGACGTCTTTCCGGCGCGGCTCTTGACCGGTCGCGGCCGGGGCGCTCCCTCGCCGCTTTCCGTTGCCGCGGCTCGATGAACGCGCCGTCAGGCGTCCTCCGGCCGCGCCCCGGTGCGGCACGCAAGAACCCGAGCAGTGCCTGCACGAGCTGTCGGATGCCTGCTGTGCCAACGGTTCTTCTCATGTCTGACCCCTTCGCCGGGCGGCGCTTTGCCGCGTGCTGACCATCGTGCGCCGGGGGTCCGACAATTTCCGGGGTGAGAGCCCCGAGGTTCACCCGATGGACTGACAGGGGCGACTTTCGCGGGTTCTGGCTGTCGGTGCCGGGCCCTAGACTGCGGGGCGCTCCGGAACCGGGCGATCACTGGGAGGGCGTGCAGGATGAAGAGGACACTTCTCACCGCGCTGGCGGCGGGCGCGTTGTTCGTGGCCGGGAACGGCGTCGCCGCGGCGGCCGACGCGCCACCGCCGAAGACGACCCACGGGCCCTGCCAGTACACCGAAACCCCGGACGAACCGCCCGCGCGGCCGGTGCCGCTGCCGCCCGATCCGCGGCACACGCCGAGCCACGGCAAGGTCGACGTCGCCATCCCGACCAGCCAGGGCGCGCTGCCGCTGCGGCTGGACCGCGCGAAGGCGCCGTGCACCGTGCAGAGCTTCCTGCACCTGGCGCGGCACCGGTTCTACGACCACACGGTGTGCCACCGGCTCACCGCGTACCCGACGTTGAAGGTGCTGCAGTGCGGCGACCCGACCGCGACCGGCGAGGGCGGGCCGGGCTACAAGTACAAGGACGAGCTGCCGGTGGACCTGCCGCCGGCGCCGACCGACCCGACCGGCGCCCGGCGCGTCTACGCGCGCGGCCTGCTCGCGATGGCCAACGCGGGGCCGGATACGAATGGTTCGCAGTTCTTCGTCGTGTACGGCGATTCCGCGCTGCGGCCGAACTACACGGTGTTCGGCACGGTCGGTGCGGAGGGGCTGAGGACGCTCGACAAGGTCGCGGCGGGCGGGATCCAGCCGACCGCGGAGGACCCGGCGCCGGTCGACGGCACGCCGGTGCTGCGCACGGAACTGCTGCGGGTCCGGCCGGACTGCTGGTTCTGACGGTGGTCGCGGGCCGCTCCGGTGGGGCGGCCCGCGGGCATCTCGGGTGCTTGGTGAGGTATCGCGCGTGATCGGGCGGGCTTCATGCGTGATCGAGGGGGCATCACGTGTGATTGGAGGGGCATCACCCGTGATTGGGAGGTCGACTCACGTGATTGGAGGGTCGACTCGCGTATCTGGAGGGTCGGTTCGCGTGCCTGGAGGGTCGGTTCGTGTATCTGGAGGGTCGGTTCGCGTGCCTGGATGGACGACTCGCGTGGTGGAGGGTGGGAGTCGAGGGGTGGGTTAGGGGGTTGTTTCGGCTAGGGCCTCTACCAGGTTTTGGGTTGCGCCGGTGAAGGCGTGCTTCGGGGTGGCCGCGTAGCCGACGATGAGGCCGCCGGGGGCGTTGGGGGTCATCCAGTGGCCGGCCAGGCCCTCGATGCCGATCGCACGGCGGCGGCAGGCCGCCAGGGCCGTGGCCTCCGAGGGGCCGTCCGGCGGGAGCATCAGCAGCAGGTGCAGGCCCGCCGCGATGCCGTGCGGGCGCACGGAATCCGGCAGCGCGGCCAAGAGGCGGGTGCGGCGGGAGCGGTACTCGGCGCGGCTGCGGCGGATGTGCCGGTCGTAGGCCCCCGAGTCGATCAGCTCGGCCAGCACCAGCTGGTTCAGCACCGCCGGGCGCGAGCCGCTGTCGGCCATCGCCGCGCGGACCGGCTCCACCAGCGAGCGCGGGAGCACCAGCCACGCGAGCCGGAGGGCCGGGGCGAGCGTCTTGCTGGCCGTTCCCGCGTACACCACCCGCTCCGGCGCGAGCGCCTGCAACGCCCCGACCTGCTGGCGGTCGAAGCGGAACTCGCCGTCGTAGTCGTCCTCGAGCACGAACGCCCCCGATTCGCTCGCCCAGCGCGCGAGCGCCGCCCGGCGTGGCGGGGCCAGCGTGACGCCGGTGGGGTACTGGTGCGCCGGGGTCACGACCACCGCCGGACTGTCCAAAGCGGACACGTCGATGCCGTGCCCGTCGACGTCCACGCCGACGATCCGCGGGCCCTGCGCCGCCGCGATCGACCGGTACATCGCCATCGACGGGTTCTCGAACGCCAGTTCGCCGACGCCCAGGCCGGAAAGCGCCCGGGACACCACCGCGACGGCGTGCGAAAACCCGTGGCACACCACGATCCGCGCCGGGTCGGCGACCACCCCGCGGGCCCGGGCCAGGTAGCCGGCCAGGGTGTCGCGCAGCTCGGGTGCGCCCAGCTCCGACTCGTAGCCGAACGCCGACGCCGGGGTCCGCAGCAGGGCCCGGCGGGTCGCGGTGAGCCACGCCTGCCGGGGGAACGCCGTCAGGTCCGGGCGGCCCGGCCGCAGGTCCCAGCGCGGCGCCGGGTCGCGCGGGACCGGCCGCGGCGCGGACTGGGGCAGCGAACCCGCCGTCGCCACCCGGGTCGGCGCACCCTGCGCCGTGCGCAGGTACCCCTCCGCGGCGAGATCGGCGTACACGCGCGTGACCGTCCCGCGGGCGACGCCGAGGTCGTGGGCCAGCGCGCGGGTCGAGGGCACCGCCGCGCCCGCCTGCCACCGGCCGTCCCGGATGGCCGCGCGGATCGCCGTCGCGAGCCCGCCGCGGCCCGTCGAAGGCTGCCAGCCGAGGTGGACGTCGAGCCCGGAACTGGACCACGATTCCGTCATGTGACTGGACCATACCCGTGGACCAGTTGGCACTAGCGTGGACGGCATGACCAAGCGAATCGGGCTCGGGGGCGCTCCCGAGCTTTACCAGGCGATGGCGAACCTGCAGGCCGAGGTGAACAAGGCCGGCGCCAACGCGGGGCTCGACCCCAAGCTGCTGGAACTGGTGAAGACCCGCGCCTCGCAGATCAACGGCTGCGCGTACTGCCTCGACATGCACTCCCGCGACGCGCTCGAGCTGGGCGAGTCGCCGCGGCGGCTGTTCGTGCTCGACGGCTGGCGCGAGACCGACCTGTTCACCGAGCAGGAGCAGGCCGCCCTCGCCCTCACCGAGGCGATGACCAAGCTGTCCGCGACGCAGACCGTCCCCGACGACGTCTACGAGCGGGCGGTGCGGGTGTTCACCGAGGAGCAGTACCAGGCCGTCGCCTGGGAGATCATCGCCATCAACAGCTGGAACCGGATGACCATCACCAGCCACACGCCGCTGCCGAAGCGGGACGCGTGACCGCCGCCGCGCTCAAGGCGCTGCACGTCCCCGGCAAGCCGCTGGTGCTGCCGAACGTCTGGGACGCCGACACGGCGAAGCTCGTCGAGGCCGCCGGGTTCCCCGCCATCGCGACCAGTTCGGTCGCCGTGGCGGCCGCGCTGGGGTTCGCCGACGGCGAGCAGGCACCCGCGGCCGAGATGTTCGCGGCCGCCGCGCGGATCGCGAAGGCGGTCGGTGTCCCGGTCACGGTCGACGCCGAGTCGGGCTACGGCCTGTCCGGCGCCGAACTGGCGGGCCGGCTGCTCGACGCCGGGGCCGTCGGCTGCAACTTCGAGGACACCGACCACGCGACCGGCGACGTCCGGCCGGTCGGCGAGCAGGCGGCCCGGATCGCCGCCCTGCGCGAGGCGGCGGGCGACGGCCTGGTGATCAACGCCCGGGTCGACTCCTTCCGCGGCGTGGACCCGGAAGAAGCGCTCGAAGCGGGCGTCGCCCGGGCGAAGGCCTACCTCGAAGCGGGCGCCGACTGCGTCTACCCGATCCACCTGCGCACGCCGGAGCTGATCGCGGAGTTCGTGCGGGAGACCGCCGGTGCGGTCAACACGGCCGCCTGGCCGGGCGGCCCCGGCCTCGAAAACCTCGCCGAACTGGGGGTGGCGAGGATTTCGCTGGGCGGCGGGCTGTGGCAGTACCTGCGGAAGCAGTTCGAGACGGTCGTGAAAGGCGTTGCGCAGGGCAAGCTGCCGTACTGAGCATGGCCGAAGGCCGCCGCGAGGGGATCGGGAACACCCTCGCGACGGCCTTCGGGGTCGGTGGAGCTAGTGCGCCACGGCCTTTTCGGCGCCCGCACCGGTGAGGGAGCGGACCTCCATCTCGGCGTACTTCTTCTCGTCGTGCTCCTTGGACAGCACCGTGCCCAGCCAGCCCAGGAAGAACGCGGCCGGGATCGAGACGAGCCCGGGGTTGCTCAGCGGGAACCAGGCGAAGTCGACGCTCTTAATCATCGACGTGCTCTTGCCGGACACGGCCGGCGAGAAGACGATCAGCACGATCGTGATGGCCAGGCCACCGTAGATCGACCACAGCGCGCCCTGGGTGTTGAACCGCTTCCAGAACAGCGAGTAGAGGATCGTCGGCAGGTTCGCCGACGCCGCGACCGCGAAGGCCAGCGCCACCAGGAAGGCGACGTTCTGCCCGTTGGCCAGGATGCCGCCGCCGATGGCGAGGGCGCCGATCACCACCGCGGTGATCCGGGCGACCCGGACCTCCGAGCCGGGCGAGGGCTTGCCCCGCTTGACGACGTTCGCGTAGACGTCGTGGGCGAAGGACGCCGACGCCGTGATCGTCAGGCCCGCGACCACCGCGAGGATCGTCGCGAAGGCGACCGCGGAGATCAGGCCCAGCAGCACCGGCCCGCCCAGTTCGAGCGCGAGCAGCGGGGCCGCGGAGTTGACCCCGCCCGGCGCCTTCTTGATCGTGTCCGGCCCGACCAGCGCACCGGCGCCGTAGCCCAGGACCAGCGTGAACAGGTAGAACACGCCGATCAGGACGATCGCCCAGACCACCGAACGGCGCGCGTCGCGCGCGGTCGGCACGGTGTAGAAGCGCATCAGGACGTGCGGCAGGCCCGCGGTGCCCAGCACCAGTGCGATGCCGAGGGAGAGGAAGTCCAGCTTGGACGTCCCGGTGGCGCCGTACTGCTTGCCCGGGCCGAGCAACGTCTGCCCGGCCTTGCCCGCTTTGTCGACCGCGGCCTGCAGCAGCTGGGAGAAGTTGAAGCCGTACTTGCCGAGCACCCAGAGCGTGATCACGAGCGCGCCGACGATGAGCAGCGCGGCCTTGATGATCTGCACCCAGGTGGTGCCCTTCATACCGCCGATCAGCACGTAGGCGATCATGATCACGCCGACCACGGCGATCACCAGTGCCTGCGCGCCCTTGCCTTCGACGCCGAGCAGCAGCGCGACGAGACCGCCCGCGCCCGCCATCTGCGCGAGCAGGTAGAAGAACGACACGATCAGCGTCGACGTCGCGGCCGCGGCCCGCACCGGGCGCTGCTTCATCCGGAACGCGAGGACGTCGCCCATGGTGAACTTGCCGGTGTTGCGCAGCAGTTCCGCGACCAGCAGCAGGGCGACGAGCCACGCCACCAGGAAGCCGATGGAGTAGAGGAACCCGTCGTAGCCGTTGATGGCGATCGCGCCGGCGATGCCGAGGAACGACGCCGCCGACAGGTAGTCACCCGAGATGGCGATGCCGTTCTGCGGGCCGGTGAACGCGCGGCCGGCGGCGTAGTAGTCCGACGCCGTCTTCGTGTTGCGGCTGGCCCGGAACACGATCACCAGGGTGATGAGCACGAAGGCGGCGAAGATGATGATGTTGAGGAGCGGGTTGCTGCCTTCCACACCCGCGGCGATGTTCGTCATGCCTGCTCCTTCGCGGATTCGCCTTCGATGTCCTCACGGATCTTCTCGGCGACCGGGTCCAGCTTCCGGTTCGCGTACCGGACGTAGAGCCCGGTGATCACGAACGTCGAGACGAACTGCAGCAGGCCGAAGATCAGGCCGACGTTGATGTTGCCGAACACCTTCGTGCTCATGAAGTCGTGCGCGTAGTCCGCGAGGAGCACGTAGAGCAGGTACCAGAGGAGGAACACCGCCGTCATCGGGAAGACGAACCGGCGCAGGCGGCTGCGCAGCTCGCGGAACTCGGTGCTTTCGTGCGCTCGTTCCCAGATGGTCTCGGACGTGTCCGGGGGCCCGCCGGTGTTCGTCGTGCTCATCGCTGCTGCTCCCTGCGACGCTGCGGAAAGTGACGTGCGACACCGTAGGGACGTGTGAGTCTCGTGTGAAGATTCAGCGGTTCAACAGCCGGGCCAGACGACGAACGGTTGACGAACGGTCGCGCGGTCCCGTCGAACGGGGTTCGTCCAGGTGCAGGCGCAGCATGGCCGCCGTCGACCAGCCGGGGGGCCGGCCCCGCAGCGAGACCAGCGCCATTGCGCCGAACGCCAACGGTACCGACCAGGGTGCCGGTTGCTGGACCAGGATCGCCACCCAGCCGTGCAACGGCGGCCCGGCGAGGGCGAACAGGATCGAGCCGGACGACGCCACCAGCCCGGTCAGCACGCCGGCGATCCCGCCGGTCGCGGTCAGCCGCGGCCACCAGATGCCGAGCACGAGCAGCGGGCAGAAGGTCGACGCGGCCACCGTGAAGCCCCAGGTGACCAGGACGCCCGCGTCGAGCTCGGCCGAGCGCAGCGCCAGCAGCACCATCACCCCGGCGACGCCGAACACGGCGATCCGCAGCCGCCGCAGCCCGCCGGGGACGAGGTCGTGCGCGAGCGCGCCGGACATCACCAGCAGCAGGCCGAGTGACGTCGCCAGGAACGCGGCGAACGCGCCCGCGGTGAGCAGCGCGGTGAACAGCCCGCCCGCCCAGCCACTGTCCACTTGGGACGGCAGGGCGACGACCACGGTGTCGGTCGCGCCCGAGAGGTACAGCCCGGGGACGAGCACCCGGCCGAGCACGCCGTAAACGCCGGGGAAGAGGTAGAAGACACCGAGCAGCGCGACGGTGATCGCGGCGGTGCGGCGCGCGGCGCGGCCGTCCGGGCTGGTGTGGAAGCGCATCAGGACGTGGGGGAGGCCCATCGTGCCCAGCATGGTCGCGATGAGCACGGCACAGGTGCCCAGCAGCGGGTAGCCCTGGTCGCCGAGGTCGAGCAGCGGGCGCCGCCAGTCGGGGCCGCCCAGCTCGGCGCCGCCGCGGACCGCCGGGACGGCCGCGCCGGTGCCGAACACGACCTCGTCCTGGCTGTGCGCGGTGAACTCGCCCGGTGGCAGGACTTCGACGACGCCGTTGCGGCGGACCGGGGTCGGTTCGCGGATTTCCATGGTGACGTCGACTTCGAAGCGCACCGGCGTCTCGCGGGCGAAGTGGGTGAACTCGACGGGGTTGAGCGCGTCGGTCCGGTTGACCGCGCCGGCCTGCAGCACCAGCCAGATCGCCGGGATGAGGAACAGCAGCAGCTTCAGGACGAACTGGAACGCCTGCACGTACGTCGCCGCGCGCATGCCGCCCAGTGCCAGGGTGACGCTGACCGCGGCGCCGGCCAGCACCACGCCGACCCAGTACGGGGTGCCGCCGACCGCGGCGAGCACCAGCCCGGCGGTGCGGAACTGCGGGACGACGTAGATCGTGCCGATCACCAGGACGACCACGGCGGCCAGGCGGCGCAGCGCGGGGGAGTTGAGCCGGGCTTCGGCGAAGTCGGGGACGGTCAGCGCGCCCGAGCGCCGCATCGGGGCGGCGACGAGCACGAGCATCGCGATGTAGCCGGCGGTGAAGCCGACCGGGTACCAGAGTGCGCCGATGCCGTCCTTGACGACGAGCCCGGCGATGCCGAGGAAGGAGGCCGCGCTCAGGTACTCGCCCGAAACGGCGGCCGAGTTCACCAGCGGCGAGATCCGGCGGGACGCGACGAGGAAGTCCGACGTCGTGCGCATGGCGGCGACCCCGCGGACGCCGATCAGCAGCGTCACGAGCACGACCGGTGCTACGGCGAGCGCGACGCCCACTACTCGTCCTCGAGGCGCTCGGCGCGGCGCAGCTGCCAGCGGGCCAGCAGCGCCATCACCGGGTAGGGGAAGACCGCGAGCAGCAGCCAGGACAGCGGAATGCCCAGCAGCCGCACGGTGTCCAGGGCCGGGAAGATCGCGAAGACGCCGGGGAGGCCGAGCAGCAGCGCGAACATGAGGACCAGCGCGGGGATGCCGCGACGGCGCTGGGCGGTGTAGAGGGTGGTGGCGCGCTGGGTGTCGCCCGCGGGGAGCCGGGGCTGGCGCCAGCGGCCGCGCGACCGGCGGCGCGCGTGGGCGAGGCGGGTCTGCGGGCTGGTGACGGCGACCCGCCGGATCTTGCTCATCGCGGGCCCGGCCGGAGGTGGTCGCTCATCGCGAATCCGAGCCGAGCTGGCCGCGCTGTGCCGCTTCCAGCAGCCGGTCGCGCAGGTCTCGCGCGTGGCGGCGGCTGACCGGGACGTCGCCGGCCTCCGTGTGGGCCAGCAACCCGCCCGCCGAGTCGCTGCGCAGCTCCAGCACCGCCCCCACCGCCAGCAGGAAACCCCGGTGGACCCGGCTGAACCCCGTGCCCTCCCAGTACTCCTCCAGCCGCGAGATCGGCATCCGCACCAGGTGGACCCCGCCGCGGGTGTGGAGGCGGACGTAGTCGCCGTGCGCCTCGACGAACAGGACGTCGTCCCGGCGGACGTAGCGCGTGCGCCCGCCCGACTCGACCGGGAGCGCCGCCATCGCGTCCGGGGTCGGCCGGGACGCCGGGGTCGCCATCCGCAGCACCTTCGCCAGCGCGGCGGAGAGCCGTTCGGTGCGGACCGGCTTGAGCAGGTAGTCGACGGCGCCGATGCCGTACGCGGCGACCGCGTGCCCGTCGTGCGCGGTGACGAACACGATCACCGGCGGCTCGCTCAGCTTCGCCAGCAGCGACGCCAGCTCCAAGCCGTCGAGGCCCGGCATCGAGATGTCGAGGAACACCGCGTCGAAGCGATCCGCCTGAAGCAGCCTCAACGCCTTCAGCGCGTCACCCGCCCCGACGACTTCGCCGACTTCGGGCGCTTCGCCCAGCATGCGGCAGAGTTCGTCCAGCGCGGGCGGCAGGTCGTCGACGGCCAGCACCCGGAGCCCGCTCACGGCAGCACCCCCGGCTGGAACCGCGGCACCCGCACGATCACCCGGGTGCCCGCGCCGACCTCGGTTTCGACGGTCAGGCCGTACCAGGCGCCGTAGACGTCCCGCAGCCGTCTGTCCACATTGGCCAGCCCGAGTCCCGCGGGGTCGTCCTCGCCGATGCGGCCGGCCAGCAGGTCCGCGGCCCGTTCCGGGTCCATGCCGACCCCGTCGTCCTCGACGAAGATCACGCAGTCGTTCCCTTCCGCCTGGCCGTGCACCTGGACCTGCCCGGTGCCCGACCGCGGCTCGATGCCGTGCCGGATCGCGTTCTCCACCAGCGGCTCCAGCACGAGGTACGGCACGGCGACGGCGAGGATCTCCGGCGCGACCCGCACCTGGACGCGCAGCCGTTCGCCGAGCACCGCCTTCTGCAGCGCCAGGTACGTCTCGATCGCGCGGAACTCCTCGGCGACGACGGTGTACTCGCCGTGGCGAGCCAGGCTGTAGCGCGTGTAGTCGGCGAAGTCGAGCATGAGGTCGCGGGCGCGATCCGGGTCCGAACGCACCAGCGACGCGATCACGGTCAGGGCGTTGTAGACGAAGTGCGGGGACATCTCCGCCCGCAGCGCCCGCAGTTCGGCCTGCGCCGCCTGTTCCGCCGAGGCCTCGAGCCGCCCGCGTTCCAGTGCCTGCACGACGAGGTCGGCGGCCTGGGCCGCGACCGCCTCCCGGACGTCCCCGACGACCAGCAGCGCCCCGGCCAGCTCGTCGCGGACGTGCAGCGGCAGCACCAGGACCTCCGGCGCCGAGCCGGGTTCTTCGCTGTGGAGGACGCCGTCGAGCACCGTCGCGACGACCGCGTCCGGCCCGGGCCGTCCCGACCACATCAGGGAACCGGACAGGTCGGCGAGGCCGAGCCCCGGGAAGCCGAAGAGCCGGCGCAGGCGGTGCGCGGCGCGACGGGCGGGCATCCCGGTCAGGCCGTCACGCAGGTCGTCGGTGACGCGGCGGGCGGCGGCGAGCACCGGCAGCGGGTCGGCGCGGGACGCCGGGCGCAGGTGCACGGTCGGGCCTCCCCTCGGCGGCGGTGTCCAGGGCAGTAGATCCTACGGCTACGCGGGCCCGTCGCGGTCGGCCAGCACCTGGGCGTGGCGGCGGAAGCGGCGCCAGGTCCGGTAGTGGTCGATCGCCGTGACGTTGCCCAGCAGGCTCGAGTTCGCCGGGTACGGCCGGTCCGGCAGCGAAATCCACCCGGTCGTGCGAGTTTCCTTGACCGCCACCGGCACCGGCCGGAACGTCGTCGGGTCGAGATCGTCGCTGTGCCGGACGACCTCGTCGAAGAACCACGCCGACGTGATCAGCGCCAGCACGCCGCGGGACGCCTTGAGCGCCTCCTTCAGCGGCCGCGCCTCCAGCAACCGGAACGTCTGGTTGATCGCCGGCGCGGTGACGCCGTGGTCGTCGTAGGCGATCTCGCCCGCGTGCAGCGCCATCCGGAGCCGGATCCGGGCGCCGGGGTCGTGCGTGCGGTTGTGCCGGTGCAGCGCGACGGCGAGCGCGGCCGGCAGGAACTCGACGAAGGGCCCCTTCGGGATCTCCGGCGGGACGAGGACGAAGACGCCGTCGCCGCAGTCCTCGCGCCGGCAGGCCGCCCACGGGACGCCGGCGTCGTCGAACGCCCGGCAGAGCGCGCGGTACAGCCCGTCGCGCAGCGCCAGCCGGTGTGGCGTGGTCCGGCGCTGGTCGCCGTAGCCCTCGACGTCCACGGCGAAGATCGTCCGGTGCAAAGCCGGCCGCTCGTACTTCATCGCACCCTCCCTGCGATCATGCATCCGGTAGTGCAGATGCATGTGCAGATGAGTGTGACGCGGAACACTGCCTCGGCGAAACGGGCCATGCGGTGAACGGTTTGCCTGCCGCGGTGACCGGCAGCCGATGTTCACCGCGGTGAAAACGCTGTTCAGGGCCCTGCGAGTGGGGTTGCACAGCACCCGCAGGACCCTGACGGACAGCGGATCAGCAGCTCTGCTTGTAGAAGTACTGCGAGTTGGCGTCCATGTCGTCCTTGGTGATCGAGTGCAGCTGCGCGGTGAGGTTCCGCGTCGCCGGCTTGCCCTCGACGGCCGCGACCGCCTGCTGGACGCCCTGGGTGCCGATCGAGGCCGGGTCCTGGGCGATCAGGGCCTGGTACTGGCCGCTCTTGAGGCCTTCGACCTCGGACGGGCTCGCGTCGAAGCCGATCAGGTTGACCGCGCCGACCTTGCCCGCGTTGCGCAGGCCGGTCGCCGCGCCCTCGCCGGTGTTCAGGTTGGTCGCGAAGACGCCGATGAGGTCCGGGGTGGACGAGAGCGCCGCCGTCACCTTGGCCGCGGCCTGCTCCGGCTCGTTCTGGGTGAACTGGACGCCGATCGACTTCAGGTTCGGCGTGTTCTTCAGCTCGTCCTCGAAGCCCTTGGCGCGCGCGGCGGTCGTGGACGTGCCCGCGATCGTGTCGAGCACCAGGACCGAGCCGCTCTTGCCGGCCGCGAGCTTCGCCATCGTCTGGGCGGCGAGCTTGCCGCCCGCGGAGTTGTCGGAGGACACGGACGACACGGCGACGCCGGTGTCCTTCAGCGCGGTGTCGACCTCGACGATCTTCGTCCCGCGCGCCTTGACCTGCTGGATCGGCGCCAGCATCGCGGTGTCGTCGGTCGGGGCGATCAGCAGCGCCGCCGGCGGGTTCGCGCCGAGCGCGTTGACCAGCTGGGTCTGCAGGGGAGCGTCGAACTTCTGCGGTGCCTGGGTGGTCAGCTCGTAGCCGAGCTTCTCCGCCTCGGCCTGCGCGCCGCACTGCAGCGAGATGTAGAACGGCTCGGCCTGCACGCCCGGGATCAGCGCCAGCTTCTTGCCGCCGACCGGCCTGGCGGTGTCACCGGACCCGCTTTGCCCGACCGTGCCGGATCCGCACGCGGTGAGCAGGGCGGCGGCGGAGACCACGGCACCCATGGCGGTGAGAGTCTTGGTCAGTTTCATAAGCACCTCGTTGTACTTGGGGGACTGTACTTGGGGACTCAGCGGGAGTTGCGGCGACGGCGGCGGCGCTGGTCGAACCAGACCGCGGCGACCAGGACCCAGCTGACGATGAACATCTGCCAGAAGTCCTGGACGTGGATGATGTTGAAGCCCTTGCGCAGCACCGCGGGGATGAAGACCCCGATCACCGTGCCGAGGATCGTGCCGACGCCGCCGAACAGGCTCGTCCCGCCCATCACGACCGCGGCGATGGCGTTGAGGTTGTCGGTGGTGTGCCCGGAGATGGTGGTCGAGTTGTAGTAGGCCAGCGACAGGAAACCGGCGATCCCGGCCAGGAAACCGGTCAGCGTGTACACCTTCAGCAGGTGCGCGGTGACGCCGATGCCCGCGCGCCGCGCGCCCTCGGCGTTGGAACCGACCGCGAACGTGTAGCGCCCGAACTTCGTCGTCCGCAGCAGCCACGCGCCGATCACGGTGAGCACGATGGCCACGATCACCAGGTTGGGCACGATGCCGAAGGACGTGCCGTAGCCCAGGGTCTTGGTCAGCTCCGCCGGCACGGTCCGCAGGTCCGAGCCGCCGTTCAGCAGGTACGCGGTGGCGAGCGCGGCGCCCATCGTGCCGAGCGTGACGATCAGCGCCGGGATCTTGGCCACGGCGACGAGGACACCGTTGAGCACGCCCCAGACCGTGCCGGTGACCACGGCGACGACCAGCCCGACGAGGATCACGCCCCAGCCGGCCTTCGACGCGTCGCCGCCGGACAGCGCCTCCATCACCTTGCCGGCGACCATGCCCGCGAGGATCAGCACCGAACCGACGGAGAGGTCGATGCCCGAGGTGATGATCACGAACGTCATGCCGACCGACAGGATCAGCAGGACCGAGGACTCGATGAACAGCGTCTGGAAGGTGAACAGCGTCGGGAAGCTGTCCGGCGCGAGCACGCTGAACAGGATGACCAGCACCAGCAGGACCAGCCCGATCCAGAACGTGTTGGCCTCGATCAGCCGCTGGCCCAGCGGCCGCTTGCCGAAGCCCGCTTCGGGTGACTCCTGGATTTCCTTCGGGGGAGTGGACACGCTCACGCCGCCTCCTCGCTTGCGCTCGTCGGCGTCGTGACCGACGCTGCTGTGTCTATTGCGGACCTCGCAGGCTCGGTCACGCGGCCTCCTCCTGCACGAGTGCGCCGGTCATCGCGGCGACGAGGTCTTCGAGCTTGGTGTCCGAGCCGGTGAACCGGGCGACGCGCTTGCCGAGCCGCAGCACCTCGACGCGGTCGGCCACCGACAGCACCTCGGGCATGTTGTGGCTGATCAGCACGACGGCGATGCCCTTGTCGCGCACCTTCTTGATGACGTCGAGGACGCGCTCGCGCTGCACGACCCCCAGCGCGGCCGTCGGCTCGTCCATGAACACGACCTTCGACGCCCACACGACCGAACGCGCCACCGCGACGCTCTGCCGCTGCCCGCCGGACAGCGAACCGATCGGGACGTCGGTGCTCTGCAGCGTCACGCCGAGGCGCTGGAACTCTTCGACGGCCTGCCGCCGCATCTCCGCCTTGTCGAGCATCCCGAGCTTGCCGAGAATGCCCTTGCGGTGGATCTCCCGGCCCAGGAAGAGATTGGCCGCCGGATCGAGTTCGGGTGCGACCGCGAGGTCCTGGTAGACGGTCTCGATGCCCAGCCGCCGCGCCGTGGTCGGCGAGTCGAAGCGGACCTCCTTGCCGTCGAGGACGATCTTCCCCGACGTCGGCTGTTCCGCGCCGGAGAGGCACTTGACCAGCGTCGACTTGCCGGCGCCGTTGTCCCCGATCAGGGCCGTCACCTCGCCCGCGCGGGCCTGGAACGACGCGCCGCGCAGGGCTTCGACGGACCCGTAGTGCTTCGTGAGGTCGATCGCGTCCAGCAGGATTTCGCTCATCCGTGCCTCTCCTCCGGCGCCGGCGGCCGGCAGCGGATCACCGTCGCCGTGCCGGACAGCTCGGTCTGGCCGGCGTCGAACGGGACGACGTAGGTGTCGCCCTTCGCCAGCGCGTGCTCGCCGCCGTGCTCGGTCCGCAGGGTGCCTTCGCCGTCGAGGACGACGAGGACCGCGAACGACGGATCGAGTGACAACGTTGTCAGCTTGTCCGTGCGCAGCTGTTCGGCTCGGAAGAACCGTTCCGAGCCGCCCGCCAGCAGATCCACGCTGGACGAGGTGTCGCCCGCGGTGCGCTTGATGATCGTGGTCAGCCGTTCGGCGTCCCAGCCCGAGGTGTCCAGCGCCTCGATGGCGGTGTCGAAACCGAGGCCGAGGTGGCCCTTTTCCGGCGACGCGAGGAAGTCGCGCCACTCGATGGTGAGCGAGAAGTCCGTCGGCTGCTGCAGTTCGACGACGAACACGCCCTCGCCGATCGCGTGCGGCAGCCCGGCCGGGATGTAGACCGTGTCGCCGGCGGACACCGGGATGCTGTTCAGCGCGCCCAGCATGGACGGCACGTCCTGCTCGCGCGTCCACTCGGACACCGTCGCCTTCGACAGCGTCTCCTTGAAGCCCGGGTAGACGCGCGGGTCGTCGCCGTAGGTGCCGACGACGATCCACGCCTCGGTCTTGCCGAAGTGGGAATCGAAGTGGCGCTTCGCGAAGGTGTCGTCCGGGTGGAAGTGCACGGGCAGCCGCTGGCCCGCGTCGAGCAGCTTGACCAGCAAGCCGGTCGACGTCCCGAGGGCCTCGACGTGCTTCGCGCCGAGCCAGCCGTTGGCGTTCGCCACCACGGCGTCGCGCAGCCAGGCGCCGTCCGGGAGCCGGGTGAGGCCGTTGGTCTCCTGGCCGAACATCGTGGTCGCCGAGGCGACCCAGTCCTCCGGGCCGAACTTCTTGTCCGGCGACGCGCCGCGCAGGCCTGCGATGGCGTCGCCGCCGCGGTAGAACTGCGGCGGCTGGTTGGCGGGGAGCCGGATCGGTTCGAGGGTCACGGGGCGACCTCACCGGAACCACGGGCGACGAGATGCACGGGCAGGACTACCTTTCTCGGCGGGGACTGATCTCCCTGTACTCGGGCGAAAAGCAGTTCGGCCGCGGCGTGGCCCGTTGCGCTGACGTCGTGCGCGACCACGGTGACCGGCGGGTTCAGCAGGTCCGCCAGCTCGAAGTCGTCGAACCCGACCATCGCCGGGCGCTGCTCGGCGTGCGCGAGCGCGCGCAGGAGGTGCACGGCGATCCGGTTGTTGCCGGCGATCACCGCCGTGGCCGCGTCCGGGCCGTCGAGCAGCCGCTTGACGGCGTTGCCGACGGCGTCGGGCGTCGGGGTTCCCATCGAAACCAGCGACTCGTCGTAGGAGATCCCGTTGCGCACGCAGCCCTCGCGGAACCCGCGCAGGCGCTCGGCCGCGGTGAAGATGTCCGGGCTGTCGCCGAGGAACGCGATCCGCCGGTGCCCGTGCTGCGCCAGGTGCGTGACGGCTTCGATGGTGCCGCCGAGGTTGTCGACCAGCACGGTGTCGGCCACGATGTCGCCGGCCGGGCGGTCGATGAACACCACCGGCGTGCCCGCGCGCATCTCCGGCACCAGGTAGCCGTGCTGCAGGCCGGCCGGGACGACGAGGATGCCGTCCACCCGCCGCGCGCAGAACTCCAGGACGAGCTCGCGCTCGCGGTCGGAGTTCTCCTCGGACGAGCCGGTGAGCACCTGGCGCCCGAACGACGTCGCGATGCGCTCGACCGCGCGGTTCAGCTCGGAGTAGAAGGGGTTGCCGACGTCCTCGACGATCAGCCCGATGGTGCCGGTCGTCGACCCGCGGCGCAGGTTCCGCGCACCCAGGTTGCGCCGGAACCCCAGCTGCTCGATGGCCGCCATGACCCGCTCGGCGGTGTCGGGGTGCACCGCCGGTTCGTCGTTGACCACGCGCGAGACGGTCTTGATGCTCACGCCCGCCAGCCGGGCCACGTCGCTCATCGTGGCTCGCCTGCTCGCGGTGCGCGTGCTGCCGTCTCGGTCCCGGCCGAGAGGAGACAACGTTGTCATAGTGACGGGGATTGAACGCCACGCCCCCGGTGCTTGTCAACGCCTGTCGCGTGGATTGTGCCGATTCGGCTACCGACGGCGTAGGACAGACGGCTGATGACGCTGTCCGGAAGCGGACAGGTCTTGACGTGTCCCTTGACTGTCTCGTGAGCCGCTGCCCAAGGTGGCCGGGTTCGACCGACTGCGCGACAAGGTTGTCATCACACCGTTTCTGGTCGCGCTGACGAGGTGGAGAGGCGATGGCCATGGCGCGAGCGCGCTCAAGAGCCGGTTTGACTTTGTTGGCCTTGGCGGTGACCGCAGCGGTGGCTCCCGCTGTGCCCGCCGCGGCGGCTGCCGGCACCGATTACGCGAAGTGGGTCAACCCCTTCGTGGGCACCCGGCCCGGTGGGGCCGACCACGGCACCGGGGGCGGTGCCGGCAACACGTTCCCGGGCGCGGTCGCACCGTTCGGGATGGTCCAGTGGAGCCCGGACACGGTGAAATCCCAGCCCGGCGGCTACTTCTACGACGACAACGCCCTGACCGGGTTCAGCCTCACGCACCTTTCCGGCGCGGGCTGTTCGACCTATCAGGACATCCCGTTCATCCCTTATGTCGGTGAAGTGACGACTTCCCCGGCCACGGACCCGGCCCACTACACGTCGAAGTTCTCGCACGCCAACGAACACGCGACCCCGGGCGCCTACGACGTCACCCTCGACAGCGGCGCGAAGGTCGAGCTGGCCGCGACCCAGCGCACCGGCTCCGCGCGCGTGACCTACCCGGCCGGCGCGTCCTCGACATTGCTGGTCAACACGTCCGGCTCGGTCAACGGCACCGACGACGCGTCCATCACCATCGGCAAGGACACCATCAGCGGCTGGGCCACGAGCGGCCGCTTCTGCGGGGCGCGCAACAGCTACCGCGTCTACTTCTCGGCCAAGTTCGACACGCCGTTCGCGTCGATCGGCACCTGGAAGAACGGCGCCGTGACGCCGAACAAGGCGGCCGAAACGGGCGGCGCCAAGGCGAAGGTCGCGCAGCCCAACGGCGTCGACGCCTCGATCGCGCGCCCGGCCAAGGCCAAGACGCAGGACACGACCGTGTCCGGGCCGGGCAGCGGCGGGTACGTCACCTTCGCCAACCTCAACGGCGCGCAGGTGAACGTCCAGGTCGGACTGTCCTTCGTGTCCGTCGACGGCGCGAAGGCCAACCTCAAGGCGGAGAACACCAAGAAGTCGTTCGACACGGTGGCCGCGAGCGCGCGCAAGGCGTGGAACGACCAGCTCGGCAAGATCGCCGTCACCGGTGGCTCCGACGCCGACCTGACGACGTTCTACACCTCGCTGTACCACTCGCTGATCCAGCCGAACGTCTTCTCCGATGTGGACGGTCAGTACCCGGGCTTCGACGGGCGGATCCACCAGGCCGACAAGGGCCACGCCGTGTACACCAACTTCTCCGGCTGGGACATCTACCGCTCGGAGGCCCCGCTCCTGGCGACGATCGACCCGAAGGAGACCTCGGACATCGTCCGGTCGATGATGGCCTACGCCGAGCAGGGTGGCTCGTGGGACCGCTGGACGGTCGCCAACGACTACACCGGCGTCATGAACGGCGACCCGTACCACATCATCGTCTCGAGCGCGTATGCGTTCGGCGCGCGGGACTTCGACGCCCAGAAGGCGTTGCTGCTCATGATCAAGGGCGCTACGCAGCCGACCCAGGGCTACACCGAGCGGCCGGGCCTGGACGACTACCAGAAGCTGGGTTACGTGCCCGGCGCCGGCGCGGACACCCTGGAGTACACCAGCGCCGACTTCTCCATCGCCCAGTTCGCGAAGCGGCTCGGCGACAGCGCGACGTACACGACGTTCATGAAGCGCGCGCAGAACTGGCAGAACCTCTACAACCCGGGCACCGGCCACCTGCAGCCGCGCAACGCGGACGGCTCGTTCGCCGGCACCTACGACCCCGCCAGCTCGCAGGGCTGGGTCGAAGGCAACGGCGCGCAGTACGAGTGGATGGTGCCCTACGACCTCGGCGGCGTCGTGACGGCGTTCGGCGGCAACACCGCGACCCAGTCCCGGCTGGACACCTTCTTCACCCAGCTGAACGCGGGCACGCAGGAGCCGTACGCCTTCATGGGCAACGAGCCGAACTCCAACGCGCCGTACGTCTACTCGTACGCGGGCGCCCCGGCCAAGACCCAGGCGATCGTGCACCGCTCGATGGACGAGCTGTACAACCCGCGTCCCGAAGGCCTGATCGGCAACGACGACCTCGGCCAGATGTCGGCCTGGTACGTCTGGTCGGCGCTCGGCATCTACCCGGAGATCCCGGGCCGCGCCGAGACGCTGCTCGTCACGCCGCGCTTCGAGCACGCCGTGCTCACCACCGGTTCGGGCAAGAAGGTCACCATCAACGCGCCGGGCACCGGCGACTACGTGGGCAGCCTGAAGGTCAACGGCGGTGCCGCCGCGAAGGCGTGGCTGCCGGAGGCGCTGATCTCCGGTGGCGGCACGCTCGACTACACCCGCTCCGCCACGGCGACCACGTGGGGCAGCGCGGCGGCCGACGCCCCGCCGTCGTTCCGCGAGCAGGAGAAGCCGAGCCTGTCCTTCGTGGACCCGGCGCGCGCGGTGACGCCCGCGGGGTCGACGTCGAAGGCGTCCGTGGGCGTCCAGGACCTCTCCGGCACCGCCCGGACCTGGACCTACAGCGCGGGCAGCGTCGACGGGATCACGCTGACCCCGGCGACGGGCAGCATCGCGGTGCCCGCCGCGGGCAAGGCGAGCGCGGAGCTGACGGTTTCGGTCCCGGCGGGGCTGGCCGACGGCGCCCGCCGCATCCCGGTGACGTTCTCCGCGCCGGGCGTGGCTTCCTCGCAGGCCGTCCTGACGGTGCTGGTGGCCCAGCCGAACAGCTGGCTGGCCACGGTGAACAACGCCGGCATCTCCCCGGACGCGAACTCCGGCGCGGCCAACTTCGACGGCGGCGGCTGGAGCTACTCGGCCGACGCCCTCGCCGCGGCCGGGGCGACCCCGGGCAGCACCGTGACCAGCGACGGCATCAAGTTCACCTGGCCGTCGTTCCCGGCGGGCGACCCGGACAACGTCGTCGCCGGCGGCCAGACGGTGAACGTCACGGGCTCCGGGCGGCTCGCGCTGCTCGGCTCGGCGTCGAACGGCAACGCGTCGGGCACGCTGACGATCACCTACACCGACGGCAGCACCTCCACCGCGACCATCGGGTTCTCCGACTGGACCCTCGGTGGTGGCGGCGCGCAACCGGCGTTCGGCAACCGCATCGTGCTGTCCACGCCGTACCGCAACGCCGCGGGCAGCGACCCGCAGCAGATCCGCACGATGGTGTTCGGCACCAACCCGATCACCCTGGCCGCCGGCAAGACGGTCGCCAGCGTGACGCTGCCCGACAACGTCAGCGGCGGTGCCCTGCACGTGTTCGCGATCGGCATCGGTTCGTGAAGCGCACCATCCTCGCGGGCTTCTTGACGCTCGCCGCGGCCGCGACGGGGCTCAGCCCCGCCGCGGCCGCGGCCGGCGGGGACGCCCTGGCCGCCGTCAACACGTTCATCGGCACGCAGGACGAGGGCAACACCTTCCCCGGCGCGTCGGCGCCGTTCGGGATGACTCAGGTCAGCCCCATCACCTCGCACTACGCCGGCTACCGCTACACCGACACCGCGATCCGCGGCTTCGGGCACTTCTTCCTGTCCGGCGCGGGCTGCTGGGAGCAGGGCGGCCTCGTCTCGACCCTGCCGACCACGGGCGAAGTGGGCCCTGGCAAGGCGTTCGACACGACGAAGGCGGCCACGTTCGACCAGAAGCAGTACGCCTCGCCGTTCACCCACGACGGCGAAGTCGGCAAGCCCGGCTACTACAAGGTCCACCTGACCGGCTACGGCGGTGTCGACGTCGAGACGACCGCGGCGACCCGGGCCGGGGTCGAGCGGTACACCTTCACGAAACCGGGCGACGCCAACGTCTTCGTCAACGTGGGGCAAGCCAACGACAAGGAACCGGTGACGGGCAGCAGCATCCGCGTCGTCGACGACCGGACCGTCGAGGGCACCGTGGAGTCGCAGGCGTTCTGCGGCGGCAAGGCCTACACGACGTACTTCACGACGAAGTTCGACAAGCCCTTCAAGTCCTCGGGCACGTGGTCGCCGGCCGGTGGCACGCCCGGGTCCCGCGAGTCGAGCGGCGGCGCGGGCCTGCGTGGCGCGTGGCTGACGTTCGGCGGCGGTCAGGTCACCGCGACCACCGCGATCTCCCAGGTGGACGCGGCCGGCGCGCGGGTGAACCTGGCGTCGGAGCACCTCCGCTCGTTCGACGCGGCCAAGGCCGACGTCCAGCGCACCTGGCGCCGTGAATTGTCCACTGTGGACATCAAGGGTGGCACGCCGGACGACCGCACGGTCTTCTACACCTCGCTCTACCACGCGCTGCTGCAGCCGCTGACGGCGAACGACGCCGACGGCCGCTACTACGGCTTCGACAAGAAGGTGCACCGCGCGATCGGCTGGACGTACTACGACTTCTTCTCGCTGTGGGACACCTACCGCACGCAGAACCAGCTCCTGGCGCTGCTGCGGCCGGACCGGGCGCGCGACATCGCGAAGAGCATCCTGGCCATCCACGACCAGGGCGGCTGGCTGCCGAGGTGGGCGTACGCGAGCCAGGAGACGAACACGATGACCGGCGACCCGGTCACGCCGTTCCTGGTCGACCTCTGGCGCTTCGGCGCGCTGTCGGGCGAGGAGGTGCACGCCTACCAGGCCCTGCTGCAGAACTCGCGCGAGATCCCGCCCGCCGCGTCGCCGTTCCAGGGCCGCTCGGGCAACGCGAGCTACCAGCAGGACGGGTTCGTCCAGTACGACCCGGACTTCCCGAAGAAGGGCCAGGACACCGACCCGAACCACGGCGCTTCGGCCACCCTGGAGTACGCGCTCGGTGACTGTTCGCTGTCGGTCATGGCGGCCGCGCTCGGCAAGAAGGACGACGCGGCGGCGCTGGCCGCGAAGGGCCGGACCTACCGGACGTTGTGGGATGCCACCCAGGCCGACCGCGGCTTCACCGGCTTCTTCCGGCCGAAGGTCCTCGGCGGCGCGTGGTTCTCGCCCGCCGACAAGCCCTACAGCCCGCAGAGCCAGGACGGCTTCCACGAGGGCACGGCCTGGCAGTACCAGTGGCTCGTCCAGCAGGACGTACCCGGGCTGGTGCAGCGGATGGGCGGCCCGGCGGCCGCCGGGAAGCGCCTCGACGACTTCTTCGCCTACGACGAACTGGTGAAGAACCCGGCGACGGCGGTCCGCGAGAACTGGGTCGTCGGCCCGTACGACTACTACGACCAGTTCCGCTACAACCCCAACAACGAGCCGGACCTGCACTCGCCGTGGATGTACGCGCTCACCGGGCAGCCGGCGAAGACGTCGACGGTCGTGCGGGCGGCGCACACGTTGTTCACGAACGCGCCCAACGGCGTCACCGGGAACGACGACCTGGGCACCATGTCGGCGTGGTACGTCTTCAGCGCGCTCGGGCTCTATCCCGCCGTCCCGGGTACTGGGAATTTCGTCCTGAACGCGCCGCGGTTCGCGAAGTCCGTGCTGCACCTGGAGAACGGGCGTGACGTCACGATCAAGGCGCCCGGTGCGGACGGTTCGAAGCTGCAGTACGTCTCGGGGCTGAAGGTCGGTTCGCGGCCGGGTGACCACGTGTACGTCAACGTGGACCAGCTGAAGCGCGGGACGACGCTCGACTTCGGCCTCACCGGCGACGCGACGGCGAAGTGGGGGACGTCACCTTCGGCCGCCCCGGCTTCGCCCTGCGCGGGGTAGTCACCCACCGCTCGCGGCCGTGGTTCAGACCACAGTGGACCACGGCCGTGAGCATCGTCACGGGCCCCGGTGTTCCGGTGAGCGCCGTCACGCCTCACACTGGGTATCAGCACGTCCGACAGCGCCGTTGACGTCCACAGGCAGTCCGCCTTGGACGGTGCCGTCGGACGTTTGCCATGTCACGAACAAACGTGGTGAGACCCCACAGGAGGAAGAAGTGTCCAGCAAGGCCGCTCTAGTTTTCCGCGTGGCCGCAGTCGCCGAAGCCCTCTCCTGGGCGGCGCTGCTTGTCGGGATGTTCCTCAAATACGTCGTCCACTCCTCTCACGAGGGCGGCGTGCCCGTCCTCGGCATGGTGCACGGCGTGATCTTCGCTCTCTACGTGGTCGTCTCCCTGTCCGTGGCGAAGCCGCTCGGCTGGCGCCCGAAGACGCTGGTCCTGGCGCTGCTCGCGAGCATCCCGCCGCTGTTCACCTGGCTGTTCGAGAAGTGGGCGCTGCGCAACGGCAAGCTCGACGGCCCGCAGCGGCTGTCCCACGGCGGTGTCGGCCTGTTCCAGGTGAAGGAACCCGTCGCCGTCTGATTCCCAAGGCGTGAGAAAGGCCCGCACTCTTCCGAGTGCGGGCCTTTCCGCTGTCGAGCGCTTACTCGCTGAAGTCCCCGGCGGCCCGGCGCACCTTGGTCAGCAGGTCCGTCAGCTGCTCGGTCTGCCGCTCGGTCAGCCCGCTGAGCCCGAAGTCGATGGCGGTGACGGCTTCGGTCGCGGCCTCGCGGCGCCGGCGGCCCTCGTCGGTGATCTCCACCAGCGTCGTGCGGCGGTCGGTCGGGTGCGGGACCCGCTTGACGAGCCCGTCGCGCTCCAATCGGTCCACTATGTTGGTGACACTGGTGGGGTGCAGCTGGAGCCGCTCGCCCATCACCCGCATCGGCAGGCTGGCGCTGCGGGCGAAGGTGAGCAGCACCAGTGCTTCGTACCGGGCGAAGGTCAAGCCGTGCGGCTTGAGCGCGCCGTCCACCGCGGACTGGATGATCTGCTGGACCCGCATCACCCCGGTCACCGCGGCCATGGTCCCGGAGGGCCCGATGCGGTCCTCCCAGATCCGGGCCGCGCGGGCGATCGGGTCGAACGGCAGCGGACGGTTCATGACACGCGAAGTTACCAGCGGGTACCGGCGGGTGTCGCACGACTGGCGGAAATGGCCACCGAAGAAGGGACTTCCGAGCATGATCGTCGCGTTCAGCGTGAGCCCGTCCGGCGGGGACCCCGACGGCGGGGTGAGCGAGGCCGTGGCCCGCGCGGTGAAGGTCGTCCGCGAGTCCGGCCTGCCCAACTCGACCAACGCGATGTTCACGAACATCGAAGGCGAGTCCTGGGACGAGGTGATGGACGTCGTCAAGCGCGCGGTCGAGGCCGCGGGCGAAGGCTCGGCGCGCGTCAGCCTGGTCCTGAAAGCGGACATCCGGCCGGGCTTCTCGGGCCAGCTCGAAGCCAAGGTGGACCGGGTGGAAGCCCACCTCCGCGACAGGTCGTGAGTGGTAAGGCGGGTTCTAACCCGCCTAAACACTCACGAGGGGGTCAGGGCAGCGGCGGGGTGAAGGCGACCGTCCAGCGGCCGTCTTCGCTCGTCACCGTCAGCGGGTAGCTGAACGGCTGACCGTCGCCGAGGGCACCGGAGACCGTCGCCCGGGTCGGTGCGGCCGCGTCCGGGCCCAGGTCCACGCGCACGGCGTGGACCCCGCGGTCGGCGAGCACCGAGACGTAGTCCTTCGCGAAGTCGCCGCCGCCCGAGCCGGGGTAGTCGAGGAGGCCGGCGAAGGCGTCGGCGTCGTGGCCGGAGAGCGCCGAGGCGAGCCGGTCGCGCAGCTCGGCCGGGGTGGCCGCACCGGGGTCCGGCTCGTGCACGATGAGCAGCGTCACGGCCCCGATCCAGACGACGGCGGCCGCGACCGAGAGCCCCACCTTCACGTCACGCCGGATGTGCACCCGGCCGAGCCTGCCCCAGCGGTGCCGTCCCTGCCAAGCGGACGGCCCGGGCAGCGTGCGGAAACCCCGCGGATCGGCCCGGTCACCCGCTGAGCAGCCCCCGTTTTCCACGCTACCGGTGGCCACCGACAGTGCCCGGGGCTGCGCGCGCGGCCCGGAATCGTCGGTGCCGGTCGGTAAGCTGGATACCGGGGGCCGGAGGCCGGCCCAGCTCGCTGCCGAAAGCCGCCCGCGATCGCACGCGGCTTTCGAACCCCGCGCCGCCGTCGTCGCCGGCGCCCGAACCGGCCACACCGTGGACGGGGCCGGGCACCCCGTGAAACTTCTCCGGTGCGCGTGCCAGGATGGAACCGTGACACAACCACGCGGATCTGCAGCGAAGTCAGCGGCCCTGTCCGCCGCCCTCTCCGGCGCGGTCGACCTGTCCGCGCTCAAGGCCCGCGCCGAAGCGGCGCAACGGCAGCCGGCCCCGCCCGCCGGGCCGGCCGGTGGTGATGGGCCGCCGCGGCCCGCCTCGGGCGATGCCGTGATCGATGTCACCGAGGCCACCTTCCAGGCCGAGGTCGTGGAACGGTCCCTGCACCAGCTCGTGGTCGTCGACCTGTGGGCCGAGTGGTGCGGCCCGTGCAAGCAGCTGTCCCCGGTCCTGGAGCGGATGGCCACCGAGTCCGGTGGCGCGTGGGTCGTCGCGAAGGTCGACGTCGACGCCAACCCGCGGATCGCGCAGCTGTTCGGCGCGCAGTCCATCCCGACGATCGTCGCGATCGCCGGCGGCCAGCCGGTCGACGCCTTCTCCGGCGCGCTGCCCGAGCCCGAGATCCGCAAGTGGATCAACGCGCTCCTGGACGCCCTGCGCGACAAGCTGCCCGGAATCCGTGACGCGGAGACGGCCGGCGGCCCGGTCGAGGAGCCGGAGGACCCGCGCTTCACCGAAGCGGAAGAGGCCTTCGAGCGGGGCGACTTCGCCGCCGCGCAGGCCGCGTACGAGCGCATCCTCGACGTCGAACCGGCGAACGAGCTGGCGAAGAACGCCCTGGCCCAGGTCAAGTTCACCGCCCGGGCCGAAAGCGCCGACCCGGACGCGCGCGCCAAGGCGGACGCGGACCCGTCCGACCTGGCGGCCCAGCTCGACGCGGCCGACCTGGACATCGCGGAGAACGACGTCGAGGCGGGGTTCAAGCGCCTGATCGACGCGGTCCGCCGCACCGCGGGCGAGGACCGCAACAAGGTCCGCGAGCACCTGGTGGCCCTGTTCGACCTGTTCGACCCGGCCGACGACCGGGTCATGAAGGCCCGCCGCGACCTGGCGAGCGCCCTCTTCTGAGAGAAAAGGGGCCCCCACCGCGGTGGGGGCCCCTTTTTCACGCAAAAATCAGGCGTACTGCTTCGAGCAGACCGACGAGCCTTCCAGGTACCCGCGACGCAGTGCCTCGACCCGGTCGAAACCGCTGTCCGGGCGCTTCCCGTTGACGTCCGCGGACACCAGGCTCTCCGGCTGCAGCAGGTCCGCGATGGCCTCGTCGAGGTCGCCCGCCGACAGCCGCAGGTCGCCCGGCCGGTTGGTGAACGCCGCCCAGGCGCCCACCAGGCAGGCCGTGCGCAGGCCCGCGTTCGCGTTGTCGATCGACGCGCCGACGCCCTTCTGGATGCCCAGCGCGTACCGCGCCGCGACCTCCGAGAAGGCCGCGAAGTCACCCATGCCGCCCGGGTCCTCGCCCTTCATCTCGGCGTCGCGGTCGATCGGCTGGGCGAGTTGGGCCAGCTTCGCCAGGTCGATGCTGACGGTGTTGTCGCCCGGGCAGTACGACGCCGGCGGCGTGGTCTGGCAGCTGCCGCCGTCGGTGATCTCGGGGGCGGCCACCCCGGCGCCCTTGAAGGCCTCGTCGAGGCTCTTCTTCAGCAGCGCGACGGTCTGGGCGGTGAACTTCGCGTCGCCCTTGCCCTGGTCGCCCTTGTCGAACGGGCGCTCGGTGAGGCGGGGCTTGATGTTCTCGGCCGTCATCCCCGCGCACTCCTTGGGGCCCTTCTCGAACCCGGCTTGGAAGGCGTACGTGCGGTCGAACGCCGTGCCGTGCGCGCCCTTGTCGGCGGCGCTGGTGCCGGCCTGGTCGCGGATCAGGAACATCGACGCCATCACCTGGTTCAGGCCTTCGGACGTCGAGACGCGGTAGTACTTGCTCTTGTCCTCGGCGACCCAGCGGAAGTAGCCGCCGGCGAAGCAGTCGGCCTGCTGCTCCTTGACCACGGTCGGGGTGTTCTTGGTGATCCCCGCCTTGTCGCCGAGCCGGTACTGAACGGCGTGGCCGAACTCGTGCGCGAGCACCACGACCACCGACATCGGGCCGAATCGCTGGCGCAGCATCGGCAGCAGCACGCCGCGGTCCCACGCCACCGAGTCGTCGACCGGGCAGTAGAACGCGTTCACGAGCTTCTTCACGCTGCCGCAGCCGGTCTTCTCGGTGTCGGTCTGCGCGTCGTAGGACAGCAGCGACTTGACCGGTTCGAACTGCCGGCCGAAGTTCGCCGGCAGCATCTCGCCCCAGTAGGTCTGGACGTCGTCGATCGCGGCGGTGGCGAGCTTGTCGTCCTCGCCGCCTTGGGCGTTGCGGACGTTCAGGCTCGGCGTCGGCGCGTCCGGCTTGAGGCCGCTCTCGAAGTGCGTCACCGGCAGCCCGGAGACCGAACCCGCCCCGGTGTCCTTGGCCGGATCCCCGTTCGCTCCGCCCTTGCCGGTGCACCCGCTCACGGCGACCGCCGCGACGGCCAGCAGCGCGACCAGCGCCCGCCGTCCTCCCCCTGGGATCATCTGTCCAACTCGCTCTCGTGCCCACCCGGTACCCGACGCGCAGGACCCTACCCAGGGCATACGCGGGTTGTGCACGTAATCCCCGAAGTCCTCCCTGCGCACCGCGCCCCGCGGCCCGATATCGTCGCTTCCCATGCGTGCAGTCCGCCGGTTCACCGTCCGCGCCAGCCTCCCGGATTCGCTGTCCGGCCTGGGCGCGCTGGCCACCAACCTGCGCTGGACGTGGCACCCGCCGACGCGCGACCTGTTCGCGTCGATGGACGCCGAGCTCTTCAACGCCGTGCGCGACCCGCTGCGGATGCTCACCGCGCTGCCGCCGGCCCGCCTCGACGAGCTCGCCGTCGACGACGGCTTCCTCGCGCGTGCCCGCGCCGCGGCCGAGGACCTGGAGAAGTACCTGTCGGAGCCGCGCTGGTACCAGCGCCGCGAAGACGACGACCTGCCGTCCGCGGTCGCCTACTTCTCGATGGAGTTCGGCGTCACCGAAGCGCTGCCGAACTACTCCGGCGGCCTCGGCGTGCTGGCCGGCGACCACCTCAAGGCCGCGTCCGACCTGGGCGTGCCGATGGTCGGCGTCGGGCTGCTCTACCGCAACGGCTACTTCCGGCAGTCGCTGTCGCTCGACGGCTGGCAGGTCGAGCACTACCCGGTGATCGACCCGAACGCCTTCCCGCTGGAGCTGCTGACCGTGGGCGGGCGGCCGGTGCTGATCGGCGTCGCGATGCCGGGCGGGCGCGAGCTGTGCGCGCAGATCTGGCAGGCCCGCGTCGGCCGGGTGCCGCTGCTGCTGCTCGACACCGACACCGAGGCCAACGACGAAGACCTGCGCGGCGTCACCGACCGGCTCTACGGCGGCGACGCCGACCACCGGCTGCGGCAGGAGATCCTGGCCGGCATCGGCGGGTTCCGGGCGGTGCGGAAGTACTGCGAGCTGACCGGGCACCCGCAGCCGATGGTGTTTCACACGAACGAGGGACACGCGGGCTTCCTGGGGCTGGAGCGCGCTCGAGAGATCGTGCAGGCCGACGGGCTCGCGTTCGACGAGGCCATGCCCGCCGTTCGCGCCGGGACGCTGTTCACCACGCACACCCCGGTCAGCGCGGGCATCGACCGGTTCCCGGTGGACCTGGTGCAGCGCTACTTCAACGACGGCAGGCTGGTGCCCGACATCGATCCGCGGCGCGTGCTCGCGCTCGGCGCCGAGGACAACCCCGGCCTGTTCAACATGGCGCACATGGGCCTGCGGCTGGCGCAGCGCGCGAACGGCGTCTCGCAGCTGCACGGACGCGTGACGCGGAAGATGTTCTCCCGGCTGTGGCCCGGGTTCGACCACGACGAGGTGCCGATCTCGTCGGTGACGAACGGCGTCCACGGCCCGACGTGGGTGGCGCGCGAGCTGAGCACGCTGCTCGGCCGCGAATGGGGCCTCGACGTCGGCGAAGGGCCGCTGCGCGACGGCGTTTCCGACGCCCAGCTGTGGGAGCTGCGGCGCGAGCTGCGCGAGAAGCTGGTGCACGAGGTGCGGCGCCGGGTGCGCGCCGCGTGGCTGCAGCGCGGCGCTTCCCCGCTGGAGCTGGGCTGGGTGGACTCGGTCTTCGACCCCGACGTGCTGACTGTCGGGTTCGCCCGCCGCGTCCCGACGTACAAGCGGCTGACGCTGATGCTGCGCGACCCCGACCGGCTGCGGACGCTGCTGCTGCACGAACAGCGGCCGATCCAGGTCGTCGTCGCCGGCAAGTCGCACCCGGCCGACGAGAACGGCAAGCAGCTGATCCAGCAGATCGTCCGGTTCGTCGACGGCGCGGACGTGCGGCACCGCATCGTCTTCCTGCCCGACTACGACATGTCGATGGCGCGGTACCTCTACCGCGGCTGCGACGTCTGGCTGAACAACCCCGTGCGGCCGCTGGAGGCGTGCGGGACGTCGGGGATGAAGTCGGCGTTGAACGGCGGCCTGAACCTGTCCATCCGCGACGGCTGGTGGGACGAGTGCTACGACGGCAGCAACGGCTGGGCGATCCCGACCGCCGACGGCGTCGCCGACCCGCTGCGCCGCGACGACCTCGAGGCCGCGGCGCTGTACGAGCTGCTCGGCCAGCAGATCGCCCCGCTGTTCTACGACCGCTCGTCCGACGGCGTGCCCACGGGCTGGCTGTCGATGGTGTGGCACACCCTGGAAACGCTCGGCCCGCGCGTGCAGGCGTCCCGGATGGTCCGCGAGTACGTCGACAACGGCTACCTGCCGGCCTCCCGCACGGTCGCGGCGGCCACCGGCGACGGCTACCGCGGCGCGCTGTCGCTCGCGGACTACCGCACGAAGCTCGAGGTGTCGTGGCCGCGGCTGCGGATCTTCGACTCGGAGCTGCTGGTGGAGGCGACCGAGCCCCTGGTGGTGGGCACCGAGGTGACGATCAGGGCCCGCATCGACCTGGCCGGTCTCGATCCGTCCGAAGTGGACATCCAGGCGGTGGTCGGCCGCGTGGCCGACGACGACGAGCTCCGCGACCCGGTCACGGTCCCGATGTCCGGCGACGGGGTCGGAGCGTTCGCGGCCCGCGTGAAGCTGCCCCAGCCGGGCGCGATCGGCTACACGGTCCGGGTGCTGCCGAAGCACAGCCTGCTGGCGACGCCGGCGGAGCTGGCGCGGGTCGTGCTGGCCTGACCTGGAGTTGCTCCAGCCGGAAATCGCTGCGCAGCCCGGCTTGGGCGGCGTTAGGTTGGACGCATGCGCTTCGGAATGTTCGTCCCGCAGGGCTGGCGGCTCGACCTGGCCGGCATCGACCCCGCGGACCACTGGAAGACCATGCTCGGCCTCGCGAAACACGCGGAGGCCGGGCCCTTCGAATCGATCTGGGTCTACGACCACTTCCACACCGTGCCCGTCCCCACCGAGGAGGCCACGCACGAGGCGTGGTCGCTGATCTCGGCCTTCGCCGCCGCGACGGAGACCGTCCGGCTCGGGCAGATGTGCACCTGCATGGGCTACCGCAACCCCGCCTACCTGGCGAAGGTCGCCGCCACCGCCGACACGATCTCCGGTGGCCGCGTCGAGATGGGTATCGGCGCCGGCTGGTACGAGCACGAGTGGCGGGCCTACGGCTACGGCTTCCCGTCCGCCGGCGAGCGGCTCGGCCAGCTCGACGAGGGCGTGCAGATCATGCGTGACCTCTGGACGACCGGAAAGTCCACGCTGGACGGCAAGCACTACCGGACCGACGGCGCGATCCTGCGTCCGCTGCCGCCCCAGGAAGGCGGGCTCCCGCTGTGGATCGCCGGCGGCGGCGAGAAGAAGACGCTCAAGATCGCCGCCAAGTACGCGAAGTACACGAACTTCGCCGCCGACCCGGAGACGTTCACTCGCAAGTCGGAGATCCTCGCGCAGCACTGCAAGGACGTCGGCACCGACTTCGACGCGATCGTGCGCTCGGCCAACCACAACATCGTCCTCGGCGAGACCGAAAAGGACGTCCAGGACAAGCTGGCCTGGTTGCGGTCCCACCTCGGCAAGTACATCGAGGCCGACGCCGTCGAGCGCTGGGCGGGCAACTTCGAGAACAGCCCGGCCACCGGCACGCCGGAGCAGGTCGCCGAGAAGCTCGCCGCGATGGGGGAGCTGGGCATGTCGTACGCGATCTTCAACTTCCCGGAAGCCGCGTACGACCGCTCAGGCATCGACCTGTTCACCAAGCACATCGCCCCGGCGCTGGCCGGCTGAAAACCGTCGGTCCCCTTCGGTAGCGTGGAAAACGGGGGCTGCTAAGGCACCGCCGGGCTCCCGCCGGCCTGCACGGGCAGGCCGGCGGCGGCCCACGCGCGGAACCCGCCGTCGAGGTCGGTCGCGCCGGGCAGGCCGAGCCGCTGCAGGTCGGCCGCCGCCAGGCTCGACGAATAGCCCTCGTTGCACACCACGACCACCGTCGCATCGGGAGTCACCGAAGGCAGCCGCCACTCGCTGTCCGGCGCCAGCCGCCACTCCAGGTGGATCCGCTCGACGATCACCGCGCCGGGGATCTCGCCCTCCGCCTCGCGGTTCGCCAGCGGCCGGATGTCGACCAGCAGCGCCCCCGCCTCCTGCAGCTCGCGGGCCCGGGCGGGCGTCACCCGGTCCAAGCCGGACCGTGCGGAAGCCAGCAGTGAATCGACAGCGTTCATGACCGGACGATAGCGGGCAGCGGCGGGATTTCCGCCGGAACGTCGGCGAGCGTGGCGTACTCCCGCGTCGCCACCAGCGGCGGCGAATACGCGTGGACGCTCGCGGCGGGCCGGTCGCCGAGGCCGGTGACCTGGTGGGCGCGGCCGGCGCCGAAGCCGAGGCCGTCGCCGGCGACGTGCGTCCGGCGCCGGATCGGGCCGCCCGGGTAGCGGTACTCCTCGCCGAGTTCACCCTGCAGGACGGTGAACGAGCCGGACGCGCCGCCGTGGTCGTGCGGCTTCGTGGACTGGCCGGGCAGCCACGACAGCAGCCACAGCTCGACGCCGTCGGTCAGCGCCAGCCGGGCCCACCAGCGGCGGTCCTCGTCGAACCGCAGGATGCCCTGCAGGCCCGCGGTCAGTTCGGTGGTGACGGTCGTGGTCAGCTCGGCCAGCTCGCGCGGTGTCCAGAGCAGCCGCGTGGGGTGCAGCAGCTCGGGCAGCAGCGGGTCGGTCAGCTGCGGGTGGATTTCGACGGGCGGGCGAACCAGGGACGTGGTCAACGCGGGTGCTCCTCGCAACGTGGAGTGATCGGGACGCCGGGGCAGCGCGGCACCGCACGCGTCAGCGGACGCGAGGGATCAGGGGAGCCGCGCCCGCGTACACCCGGCCGAAGCGACGAGGAGCAGGTCGATCGCGCGACGGCGCCAGAAGGAGCCCCGGGTCACCGGGGGCACGGGCGCGTCGGCGGACATGATCCGGATGGTGCCACAACCGGCGTTCCCGCTCACGGTGTTCCACCTCGTGGAACGGCTCCGACCTGCCCGTTCGCCGTCTCACCCGGGCGGGTGCGCACGCGCGCGCGACGGCAGACAGAATGGGCCTCGTGAGCGAGCCGATCCAGCCCAGCGAACTTGACGACCTCGTGGTCCGGATGGCCGGTGTCGGCGTCCGCCGGGGGACCAACGACCTCCTCGCCGGCCTCGACTGGACCGTGGAACTGGACGAGCGCTGGGTGGTGCTCGGGCCGAACGGCGCGGGCAAGACCACCCTGCTGCGCCTCGCCGCGGCCGAACTGCACCCGACCACCGGCGAGGTCGACCTGCTCGGCGAGCGGATCGGCCGGGTCAACATCTTCGACCTGCGCCCGCGCATCGGCTTCACCTCGGCGGCCATCGCCCAGCGCGTGCCGGGCGAAGAGCTGGTCAAGGACGTCGTGGTCAGCGCCGGCTACGCGGTGCTCGGCCGCTGGCGTGAGGAGTACGACACCCTCGACACCGCCCGCGCGACCGAGCTCCTGGACGCGATGGGCATCGGGCACCTGGCCGACCGCACCTTCGGCACGCTGTCCGAAGGCGAGCGCAAGCGCGCGCTGATCGCCCGGTCGCTGATGACCGACCCGGAGATGCTGCTGCTCGACGAGCCCGCCGCCGGCCTCGACCTCGGCGGCCGCGAGGACCTGGTCGCCCGGCTGTCCGAGCTGGCGCTGGACCCGGACGCCCCGGCCCTGGTGCTGGTCACCCACCACGTCGAGGAGATCCCGCCGGGGTTCACCCACGCGCTGCTCCTGCGCGACGGCCACGCGGTGGTGTCCGGGCTGGTCGACGACGTCATCACCAGCGAAAACCTCTCCAAGACGTTCGACCAGGACCTCGTGCTGGAGCGTTCCGGCGATCGCTTCTTCGCCCGCCGTCGCTAGGCTGTCCTTACCGACCGGTAGCGTGCTGGCAGATCGTCAACGAGGAGTGATGGGCGTGGGAGAGTTCGTAACCCTGGAGGTCAAGGACGCGGTCGGGACCATCCGGCTCGACCGGCCGCCGGTCAACGCCCTGAACGCCCAGGTCACCGCCGAGCTCGCCGAGCTGGCGAAGGAGGTCTCCGAGCGTGACGACGTCCGTGCGGTGATCCTCTACGGCGGCGAGAAGACCTTCGCCGGCGGCGCGGACATCAAGGAGATGGCCGCCCGCACCTACCCGGGGATCGCGAAGTTCGGCGCGATCCTCACCGGCACCCTCGCCGCCATCGCGAACATCCCGAAGCCGGTCGTCGCGGCCATCACCGGGTACGCCCTCGGCGGCGGCCTGGAGCTGGCGCTGACCGCCGACTGGCGGGTCGCCGGCGACAACGTGAAGGTCGGCCAGCCGGAGATCCAGCTCGGCGTCATCCCCGGCGCGGGCGGCACCCAGCGCCTGGCCCGGCTGATCGGGCCGAGCAAGACCAAGGACATCGTCTACACCGGACGGTTCGTCAAGGCCGAAGAGGCGCTGCGGCTGGGGATCGTGGACCAGGTCGTGGCCCCGGACGACGTCTACGCGGCCGCGCACAAGTGGGCGGCCCAGTTCGCCGACGGCCCCGCCGTGGCGCTGCGCGCGGCGAAGGCGGCCATCGACGGCGGCCTCGACACCGACCTGGCGAACGGGCTCAAGCTCGAATCGCACCTGTTCGCCGCCCTCTGGGCGACCGAAGACCAGCAGAACGGCATGAAGTCGTTCATCGAAAACGGGCCCGGCAAGGCCACGTTCGAAGGGAAATGACGCCTTGACCGACGTGAACGACCCGGCGCCGAACCCGCACGCCACCGCCGAAGAGGTCCAGGCGGCCTACGCCGACCCCAAGCTGGCGAACGTGCTCTACCACGACTGGGAAGCCGGCACCTACGACGAGAAGTGGTCGATCTCGTACGACGAGCGCTGCATCTCCTACGCCACCGACGTGTTCAACGCCGTCGCGGGCGAGGACGGCCAGCCCTACCAGCACGCGATGGAGCTGGGCAGCGGTACCGGCTTCTTCCTGCTGAACCTGATGCAGGGCGGCGTCGCCAAGAAGGGCTCGGTCACCGACCTCTCGCCCGGCATGGTCCAGGTCGCGCTGCGCAACGCCGAGAAGCTCGGCCTCGACGTCGACGGCCGGGTCGCCGACGCCGAGCGCATCCCCTACGACGACAACACCTTCGACCTGGTGGTCGGGCACGCGGTGCTGCACCACATCCCGGACGTCCAGGCGGCGTTCCGCGAGGTGCTGCGCGTGCTCAAGCCGGGCGGCCGGTTCGTCTTCGCCGGCGAGCCGACCAAGATCGGTGACTTCTACGCCCGCAAGCTCGGCCAGTTCACCTGGTTCCTGACGACCCGGGTGACGAAGCTGCCGGTGCTGAGCGGCTGGCGGCGTCCGCAGTCCGAACTGGACGAGTCCTCGCGCGCCGCGGCGCTCGAAGCCGTGGTCGACATCCACACCTTCGACCCGTCGGAGCTGGAGACCTGGGCCCGCGGGGCCGGCGCCCAGGACGTCCGCGCGGTCACCGAGGAGTTCGCCGCCGCGCTGGCCGGGTGGCCGATCCGGACGTTCGAGGCCGCGGTGCCGGCCGAGAAGCTCACCGTGCGCTGGCGGCTGTTCGCCTACCACCTGTGGCTGCGGCTGTCCGCCGTGGACAAGAAGGTGCTGGCGAAGATCCTGCCGCGCGAGCTGTTCTACAACGTCATGATCACCGGGACCAAGCGGCCGTCCTGAATTGGGATATTCGTTCAGCCTCGGCGACGTCGCCTACCTGCGTTCCGGCGCGGGGGTGGCGGCGCTCGCCGAGGTCTCGGCGCTGCCGCTGACCGACCCGATCGCGTCCGTCGCCGCCGTCCGCCGCCTGGTCGGCGCGGAACACGCGAGCGCGGTGCTGGAAACCGTGCTGCTGCGCCGCAAAGCCGCGTCCAAAGTGGATTCCGATGGCTGGTTGTTCACCTCGGACGCGCTTCAGCAGGCGAGTGCCACCCCGGTCGCGCGGCACCGGGCGGCGCGGCTGGCCGGGCTCGACGTCCACGACGTCACGTGCTCGGTGGGGGCCGACCTCGTCGAAATCGCCCGGGTGGCGCGGCGCACGCTGGGGTCCGATCTGGACCCGGTCCGGCTGGAGATGGCGCGGCACAACGGAGCCGTTGCGGGCGTCGCGTTCGGGCTCGCCCGTGCCGACGCGCTGCGCCCGGTGAGCCGGTCGGGGGTCGTCGTCGCCGATCCGGCCCGGCGGGACTCCTCCGGGCGGCGGGCGTGGAAGCCCGCGGACTTCGCCCCACCGCTGGACGGCCTGGTCGAGGCCTACCCGGGGCGTGCGCTGTCCGTGAAGTGCGCGCCCGGGCTCGACTTCGCGCTCACGCCGTGGGCGGAGGAAGTCGAACTCGTCTCCCTCGACGGTCAGGTCCGGGAATCCTGCCTCTGGCGGGGCCTGGGCACCGGCGTCACCCGGCGGGCGAGCGTGCTGCGCTCGGATGGGACGCAGTGGACGGTCACTGACGCGGAACCGGACGAACTGCCGGTGCGGGAGCCGGGGGAGTGGATCGTCGACCCGGACGGCGCCGTCGTCCGCGCGGGACTGGTCCGCCACTACGCGGCGCGGCACGGGTTGTGGCAACTGGACGAACGCATCGCTTACTTGACCGGCGACACCCCGCCGCCCGGGGTGCGGGCGTTCCGCGTCCTGGAGCATGGACCGTACAGTGAAAAGGCACTGAAGGCCGTCCTCAAGCGACACGACGTCGGCCGGCTGGAAATCCTGGTGCGGGGCCTGGACGTCGATCCGGACGCGCTGCGCCGGCGGCTGAAACCCCGTGGTGGTGCCGAAGCTTCAGTTGTGCTGACGCGGATCGGGCGGTCACCAGTGGCGTTTCTGTGTCGTGCCGGAAAGTGAACGGCAACTTTCGAGGGGTGGAACTCCCGGTGAACCTGACGTAGGTTCCCCGGGTCGCCAAAGTTCCACTGGAGGGTGCGCCGTGTCCGGAAAATGGTCAAATCTCGTCAAGCTCGCCGCCGCGGCGGCCATCGGCGCAACTGTCGCTTCGGGTGCCACCGCACTGGCCGGCTCGGACGAGCCGACGGCCGCCCGCGCGAAGGAACCGGCCAACATCGGCCAGGTCAAGCTGGACGTCAAGGCGTACTACGGCGACTACGTCGACGCCGCGGGCAAGCACCACTATTCGGACACCAGCCGGTTCGTGAAGGACACCGGCCGGATCGTCTCGGACGCGAAGCGTTACCTGCAGCAGTCGCTGGGCCGGGTGAAGAGCCCGGCGATCGTGCTGGACGTCGACGACACGTCCGAGGTCACCTACGGCTGGGAGGCCGACAACGACTTCGGCTTCGACCCGGTCAAGCAGCAGCAGGCGATCGACAACGGTACGTTCGTCGCGAACAAGCCGGTGCTGGAGCTGGCCAACTGGGCGGCGCAGCACGGCGTCGAGGTGTACTTCCTGACCGGCCGCAACGAGTTCCAAGGGCCGCAGTCGCTGAAGAACCTGGCCAGCGAGGGCTTCCCGGCCCCGGCCGGCGCGTTCTTCAAGCCGAAGACGACCGCGCCGGACTACCTGCCGTGCGGGCTGACCTGCACCACCGTCCAGTACAAGTCGGGCACCCGGGCGCACATCGAGGCGACCGGCGCGAAGATCGTGCTCAACCTCGGCGACCAGTTCAGCGACCTCGAAGGCGGGCACGCGCTGCGCCCGGTCAAGCTGCCGAACCCGATGTACTACCTGCCCTGAGCGTGGAATAACCACCGGGCCCGGCGTGCTGCTCCCTGTACACAGGACTCTTAGGGAGCTGACATGGCGAAGCAGGTTCTGCAGCCGGGCCCGGACCACCCGATCACGGTCGAGCCGACGAAGGCGCGTGTGGTGGTCAAGGCGGGCGGCCGCGTGATCGCGGACAGCCGCAACGCACTCACCCTGCAGGAATCCACGTACCCGGCGGTCCAGTACATCCCGCTGGCGGACGTCGACTCGGGCGTGCTGGAGCGGACCGGCCACGAGACGTACTGCCCGTACAAGGGCGAGGCCGGCTACTACTCGCTCAACGCGGGCGACGTGAAGGGCGAGAACGCGGTCTGGACGTACGAGAAGCCGTACGACGCGGTCGCGCCGATCAAGGACCACGTCGCGTTCTACCCGAACGTCGTGGACTCGATCGAGCTGATCGAGGACTGAGCTGGACCTCGACCTGCTGCGCACGTTCCTGGCCGTCCACCGGGCCGGCTCGCTGACCCGCGCGGCACCGTCGCTGGGCCTGTCCCAGCCGACGGTGACCGCGCAGGTCAGGGCCCTGGAGGACCAGCTCGGCCAGCAGCTGTTCGTCCGGCGCGCCCGCGGCGTGACCCCGACGTCGGTGGCCGACGAGCTGGCCGCCCGGATCGCTCCGCACATCGACGCGCTCACCGGCGTCGTCGCGGGGCGCCCCGACCCGTTCGCGGCGCCCGTGCACCTGGCCGGGCCCGCCGAGCTGACCACGGCCCGGGTCCTGCCCGCGCTGGCCGGCCTGGTGGCGTGCGGGCTCGTGCTGCGGGTGACGTTCGGCCTGGCCGACGACCTCCTGGCGGGGCTCGCGCAGCGACGTTTCGACCTGGTCGTCTCGACGATCCGCCCCCGTGGCCGCGGCTTCACGGCCACCCCGCTGACCGACGAGGAGTTCGTCCTGGTCGGCCCCCGCGGCTTCACCGGCGACCCCCGGACGGCGCCGCTGGTGGCCTACGCCGAGGACCTGCCGATCATCCGCCGCTACTGGCGTTCGGTCCTGGGCACGCGCCCGTCCGCGGGGCCGGCGGTCGTGGTCCCGGACCTGCGCGGAGTCCTGGCCGGCGTGCTGGCGGGCTTCGGCGTCAGCGTGTTGCCGCGGTACCTCTGCGCGGCGGAACTGGCGTCGGGAGAGCTGATCGCGCTCCTGGAGCCGCAGGAGCCGCCGATCAACACGCTCTTCGCGGTCACCCGGACCGAGCCCTGCCGGCCGGGGCCCGCGGCGGTGCGGGACGCACTGCTCGCGGACGCCGCCCGGTGGTGACTCAGCCGGCTCCCGGAACGACAGCATGCCCAGGTGGCCGGTCTTGGCGAAGGCCACCAGCGCCCGGGCGTCCTTCTGGTAGAAGATCTCGTTCTGCGAGTCGTTGACGCCGATCATCGGGGTGACGCCGAACTTCTTCCACGCCGCCGCGTCGCTCAGCCCGTAGAGCGCCTTGAGCTGCGCCTGGGTCGCCGAGATCGCCTTCGCGCCCTGGTCACCGGCGCCCTTGTTCTGCAGCGTCTTCAGGGCCTGGGAGCGGCGCGCGATCGACGCCGGGTCCGCGACCGCCGCGCCTTCGATGTCGAAGTCGACGTACTTCAGGCCGTAGGCCCTGACGACGGCGTCGTACTCGGCGGCGACCTGCGCGACGCATGGGAACCTCCACGACTCGAAGCGCGGCGGCGGCGACTGTCCCCCTTGGTATAGACCATTTCCTGTGGTGTGGATCATCGGCCGAACGGGCTGCCCCGGTCACCGTGCGTGGCTCAGGCCGCCGCGCGACGCCGTCCCCGGCCCAGCCAAAACTCGGCGGCCAGCAGCGGGAGCACCCAGCCGGTCCAGGTGGTGATCCCGGCGATCGCCTGGCCCAGGGCGAGTTCACTGCCGCCGAAGGTCGTGTCCAGCTGCGGCGTCAGCACCATCGCCCAGACCACGCCCCAGATCCGGTTGCTGATGATCGACATGCACAGCGCGAAGCTGCGGACCATCCAGCGGCGGTGCTCGCCGAACCGGCGCGCCCGCGCCATCCGATAGCCCTGCACGGTGCAGCCGAACCAAAGCGTCGCGAGCAGGACGTTCGACACGGCCCCGACCGGGCCGAACGGCGCCGCGAGCGCGATGACGAAACCGGCGATCGACGCGGGGATCGCACCGGCGAAGACGTACACGCGCCCGGTGCGGCGGTGCACCGCCGGGTGCTTCTGCCGCAGCCACGGCCAGATCTGCAGTGCGCAGGTCACCATGGCGAGGGTCGCGAAGCCGATGTGCGTGACGAGCACCGGGTAGTACCAGTCGGCCGGGGCGGGGATCCGCGACCGCGCGGGATCGAGTCCGAGGTAGGGCGGCAGCGAAAAAACCAAGAAGGCGGTGACGAGCAGCCCGAGCGGGAACACCCACGGGCGGCGCACCCACGGCTTCGGGCGGCGGACTTCGGTCGTCGTCATGGTTCCCCCTGTTTCGTACGGTGTATTCGAACCGTATTTACTCGGGGCCTCGACCGGCAATCATTGCTGGCGATGTTGGGGGAGTACCCTGAAACCGTTCTAGATCCGGTCGGTAAGTGTTCTAGTACGGAGTTCCCGGTGGCCGAGGCGCCCTACCTGCGGATCGCGGCGGACCTGCGCCGCCGGATCAGCGCGGGCGAGCTGCGGCCCGGCGACCGCGTCCCGTCGACCCGGGCGCTGGTCCGCGAATGGGGTGTCGCGATGGCGACCGCGGCGAAGGCCCTCTCGGCGCTGGGCGAGCAGGGCTGGGTGCGCGCGGTGCCGGGCAGCGGCACGGTGGTCGCCGACCGGACGCCGGCCAAGCCGCCGCTGGGCCGGGCCGCGCTGGTGCGCGCGGCCATCGCGCTGGCCGACGCCGAAGGTCTCGCCGCGTTGTCGATGCGGCGGCTGGCGGCCGAGCTGGGCGTCGGCCCGATGGCGCTGTACCGGCACGTGCCGGACAAGGACGAGCTGCTCCGGCTGATGGCCGACGTCGCGCTCGGGGAGGCGGAGCTGCCGGAGCCGGGCCCGGCGCGGTGGCGCCCGCGCCTCGAACTCGCGGCCCGCGCGCAGTGGCGGGCGTACCGCCGTCACCCGTGGCTGGCGCCGATCCTGCTCAATTCCCTGGTCCGGCCGCCGGTGCTGGCGGCGGGTCTCCGGCTGGTGGACTGGTCGCTGCGAGCGCTGGCCGGCACCGGCTTGAAGCGCCGGGTGAAGCTGCAGGTGATCATGACGCTCAACGGCTGGGTCGGCGGCCTGGCGGTGAGCAACGCGTTCGAGGTCCAGGCGGAGCAGGAGACGGGCATCACGGGCGACCAGCGCCTGGAGGCCGACATGGCGCTGCTGACGCACTTTCTCGAATCGGGCCGCTTCCCCGAGCTGACCGAAGTGATGACCGGCGTCGAGGACGTCGACCTCGACGAGGCGTTCGAGTTTGGGTTGCGGCGCCAGCTCGACGGGATCGCCGTGCTGCTGGGCGAACACTAGACTGGCAGCGGTGCTGATCACCACGGAAAGGCTCACGCTCCACGCGTGGTCCGAAGCCTGTTTCGACGGCTTGTTCGCGTTGGCCCAGCTGCCCGAGACGGTCCGCTACGTGGGAACGGGCGAGCCGTGGAGCCACGAGTACACGCTGGCCAAGCACCGCGCAACGCTCACCCACTGGACCGAACACGGCTTCGGCTGGTTCGCGGTATCGGCGGCGCCGGGTTCGTTCGACGGAGTGGTGTCCCTGGTGCGCCGCAACGCCACGGAGTCAGGCCTCGGCCGGCCGGCGGTGGAGATGGGCTGGTGGATAGCGCCCTCGGGCTGGGGCCGCGGCTACGCAACAGAAGCGACGACGGCGGTGCGCGATCGCGCGTTCGACGCGGGCTGGGCGGAACGATTGCTGGCGGTGTACGAGCCGGTGAACAAGCCGTCGGCCCGGGTGGTGGAGAAGCTCGGGTTCACCGTGCACAGCAAGTTCGTGCTGGACGGCCGGGTGGAGCAACGGGCGGTCCTGGAACGTCCGCGCCCCTGAGCGCGGAGCGGGTTGTCCACAGCCTGGCCGCGTTGTGGAGAACCCGGCCGCTCGCCGGCTGCTTTTAGGGGTTTGTCACACCCCGCCGATAGACTGGACTTGGGGACGCCCCCCAGGGACGGGCGGGGGAGTTTGCGGCCCCCCGCCCCCGCCCCCGCCCCCGCCGGTCAGGCGGACGTCGGGACCGGAACGTCCCCGACCCACCGCTGCATCGCCTCCGCCAGCCCCGCGTCACCCGAGTCCGGCGTGCCCACCCAGGCGACGTGCCCGTCCGGCCGCAGCAACACCGCCGCAACGTCCGAAATGGACGGACTCGAAGCGGTCACCACCGCCGGCCAGGCCGCGAACGACCCCGTCAGGTCCAGCAGCACCGGCCGCCCGGCGTGCAGCAGTGCCGCCAGGTGCGTCTCCGCTCCCGACACCCGCAGCGGCACGTCCGGCGCCAACCGTCCCAGCCACGGGTGCCCGCCCGGCTCGTAACACGCGTCCAGCCCGGTGATGATCTCCGCCAGTGCGCGGTTCCCCGCCGGGTGCGCCGCCACGCGCCGCATCAAGTCGGCCCACGGTTCCTCCCCGGCTTCCTCCAGCGCCACCTGTGCCCGCGTGTTCGCCAGGATCCGCGCACCCGCCGCGTGCCGCTCGTCGTGGTAGGTGTCCAGGAGGCCCTCCGGTGCCGTTCCCCGCACCGTCGCCGCCAGTTTCCAGCCCAGGTTGAACGCGTCGTCGAGCGCGACGTTCACGCCGATCGCGCCCGCCGGCGGGTGGATGTGGGCCGCGTCGCCCGCCAGCAGCACCCGGCCTTCGCGGTACCTCGAGGCCAGGCGGGCCGCGTCGCCGAAGCGGCTCAGCCAGCGGGGCGCGCGCAACTCGACGTGGCGGCCGAGGACCGCGTCCACCTGCGCCTGCAACCGCTCCAGCGTGACCGGCGTGTCCTTGTCCGACGGCGGGTCGTCCTCCCGGACCACGATCCGGACGTACCCGGGCCGCGGGATGACGAACAAGCTCCGCCCGTCCGGCCCCGCCGAAGGCCCGTACGGCAGGTCGCATTCGACGTCGCCGAGCAGCGCGTACCAGCGCGCGTCGACGCCGGGGAAGCCGATTCCGGCTTGCTTGCGGACGGTGCTGCGGCCGCCGTCGCAGCCGGCGAGGAAGCGCGCGCGGATCGTCCGGCCGAAACGTCCATTGTGGACCACCGCGGTGACTTCGTCCGCGGACTGGGTGAACGAGCGCAGATCGTGGCCGCGCAGGATTTCCGCGCCCAGTTCGAGCGCCCGCGCCTCCAGGACCTCTTCGACGCGTGTCTGCGGGATCCCCAGCGAGAACGGGTGATCCGTCGCCGCCCCGTCCAGCAGGAGCGGGCCGGGCAGGCCGGTCGCCGGTGCGTGCGGCACCCGGTGCCCCTCGGCCACCAGTCCCTCGGCCAGCCCGCGGCGGGCCAGCAGGTCCAGCGCCCGCGCGTTCAGGTTGAAGCCGCGGCAGTACGGCGGACGCTCCGGCAGGCGTTCGACGATCGTGGTGCGGACGCCGGCCAGGGCGAGCTCCGCGGCGAGCAGCAGGCCGGCCGGGCCGGCGCCGGCGACGAGGACGTCGGTTTCGAAGTCGGACATGGTTCCCCTCAGAAGTTTTCGGGCCAGTTTTCGGGCCACGGCAGAGAGCCGGACCGGATTTCGGCGGCCGTGCGGCGCGCCCAGTCGAGCTCCGCGCGCCACGCGTCGCGGACGAACTCGACCTCGATCATGAACAGCCGCGGCGCCCCCTTGCCGACGGTCTCGGCCAGCGCCTTCTCGGCGCCGTCGATGCGTTCGGCGAGGTGCCGGGCGCGTTCCTCCAGCGCGTCGGCGGCGCGGTCCGGGCCGAGCGCGCCGAGGTAGCTCACCGCCGCGACGAACTTCGGGTACTCCGCGACCGGCTCGCGGACCAGTTCGTCGAGCCAGGCGACGAACTCCTGGCGGCCGAGCTCGGTGTGCGCGTAGACCGTCCGCTCCGGCCGGTTGCCTTCCCGGACCGTCTCGACGGGCTCGATCCAGCGGTGCTTCGCCAGGGACTCCACGGTGTCGTAGAGCGACCCCGGGTTGATCTTGAACGTCGAGCCCTTGTGGCGCTCGCGCAGCGTGGACGCCATTTCGTACGGGTGCATCGGGCGTTCCAGCAGCAGGCCGAGCAAGGCCAGCGCGAGCGTGTTGCGGATCTTGCGTGACGGCACTAGTCGCTCCCTGTTAGTCGGAACCGACTATACGACCGCCGTCAAGCCAGGTTGCCGACGCAGGTGCGCAGGAGGTCCGCCAGGTCGCGCCGCTGGCCGGCCGACAACGTGTCGAGCATCTGCACTTCGACCTGCGTGATCAGGTCCTCGGCGGCGGCCAGCCGGGCGCGGCCCGATGGGGTCAGCGTCACTGGGCGCGCCCGGCCGGTGCTCGCCTGCTCGGCGACGGTGACCAGCCCGGCCGACCGCAGGCCGCCCAGGACGTCCCGCAGCGACTGCCGCGTGACGAACGTGATCCGCGCGAGTTCTGCCGACGACGCGCCGGGGTGGTCGTCGAGCGCGCGCAGCACGGCGTACTGCGACATCGACAGCTCCAGCGGGCGCAGCCGGTCGGTGCAGGCCTGGTTCAGTGCCTGCTGGGCACGTTTGATCAGGTAGCCGGGCCGGTCGCCGGTCGGGGCTGAACACATGACAGGGACCTTACACAGGCTCGCCGCGTCCGGAACCTGACACCGTGAACGGCTAGAAGCGCGTGTTCTCCCGCCAGTGGTGGAACAGGGCCGCGTCGCCGGACACGGTGAGCCGGGGGTCGTCGGCGGCGAGGCGCCCGGTCAGCGCGAGGAGCAGGTCGGCGGCACGGCCCTCGACGACGACGTCGGCCTCGGCGGCTTCCTGGGCCACCTCGACGCCGGCCGGGGTCCGCCGGACGAGCCAGTGGACCTCGGGTTCGGTGGCGTGGAACAGCAGTGTCTCGCCGGTGCCCCGCAACGACGTCCGGTCCAGCGCCGGGTGCGGCCGGCGTGAGAAGGTGGCCGCCAGCCCCAGGCCCTCGGAGATCCCGTCCGCGGCGAGATCGGCGTCGACGTCGTACGGCGTGCCCGTCGCGAAGGCGGCGTCCGCGCGGTGGACGACCGTTTCGTGGGTCAGCCGCCGCGTCCAGAACCCGGCGCGCCGATCGGGGGTCCACGTCGACGTCGGGGTTTCGGGGCCGACCTCGGCCACCGCGGCGACGAGCCGCCGCGCGCCCTCGCGCAGCCAGCCGCCGAGGGCCTCGAACGCGGGCGGGTCGTCGATCGTGACCGCCTCGAACGGCACGTAACCCGTGGGCCGGCTCGCGATGATGACGGCGGACTTGTAGTAGGCGATCCCGACGTGGCAGGTCAGGTCCCGCAGTGTCCACTCTGGACACGTCGGGACCCGCAAGTCCGGGGCGGCGCCCGCGATCGCCGTCCCGAACCGGTCCGCTTCGGTGCCGAGGGCGGCGGCCAGCCGGTCATGGCTCAACGACTTCACCCCACCACCGTAGGCCCTGCGGCGGCGGCCGTGGGGTCGTGATCGGCTGCCCCGAAGCCGGCCTCCGGGGACCTGGACAGGGGCTTCGCGCCGGTCCAAGATCCGTGGGGTGGCGGGAGAGCTGGAACCGGCCCTGGTCGGCGCGCCGCCGTCTCGGCGGCTGAAGCTCAGCGCGTCCCCTGGACGTCGGCGCGGCACGCCTCGAGGAACCGGTCCCCGGCGTCGCTGATCCCGGTCAGCACCTGGTCGAGACTCTCCCGGCGCACCTCCTCGGCCCCGGCGTCGAGCTCGGCGAAGACGGCGTTCACCCCGTTGCGGGCCGCCTTCCACAGTTCCTTGCCGCGCTTCCGCGGTTCCTCGGTGCCGAACAGGGCGACTTGGTTGTGCGCCTTGCGCAGCTCGGTGCGCCGTTCGCGCCACCGGGTTTCGATCTGGTCCCGGTCCGCCGGCAGCTTGATGAACTCCGACCGGACCAGCTGGAACGCCTCTTCGCTCGCCGTCGACAGGCCCGCGTAGGCCTTGACGCGCTCGTCGCGCAGCCAGTTCGCGTGGTCCGCCGCCCGCTTCTGCGCTTCCGCGCGCTGGGTCGCCTTGAGCTTGCGGCCCTCGACGAACGTGTTGGTCAGCAACGTGAGCACGACCCCGCCGAGCGTCGCGCCCACGGTGATCAGCTGCGTGGTGGTCCCCGAGTCCATCAAGGGATTATCCCTGCGGCCTTGACCTCCACCTTGGTCGAGTTCCAAGACTGGCGTCATGACGATCTGGATCTGCGGAACCTGCGGGGTCGAATACCCCGACACCGACCGGCCCCCGGCCGGCGACTGCGCGATCTGCGCCGACGACCGGCAGTGGGTGCCCACCTCGGGGCAGGTGTGGACGACCCTCGACGAGCTCGCGGCCGACAGCCGCGAAGTGGTGCACCGGGAGCTCGAACCGCGCCTGCACGGGTTCAACCGCGAACCGCAGTTCGGGATCGGCCAGTGGACGCACCTGGTCCGGACGCCCGGCGGCAACCTGCTGTGGGACCCGCCGAACCACCTCGACCCGGCGCTGGCCGCGAAGATCGAGGAACTCGGCGGCGCCGCCGTGATCGTGGCCAGCCACCCGCACATGTACGGCTCCCAGGTCGGCTGGAGCCGGCGGCTCGGGAACGCCCCGGTCCTCGTCCACTCCGCCGATCGGCGCTGGGTGCAGCGCGAGGACGCCGTGATCCGGGAGTGGTCCGGCACCGAGCGGGTCCTGCCCGGGGTGACCCTCGTCGAAGCCGGCGGGCACTTCCCCGGCGCCGCGGTCGCCCACGTCGAGAACGACACCGGCGGCACCCTGCTGGTCGGCGACACCATGCTCCCGGTGCCGGCGGCCGGGTGGGTGACCTTCATGCGCAGCTACCCCAACCGCATCCCGCTCTCCGCTGGCCTGGTGCAGCGGATCGTGGACCGCCTCGAGCCCTACGAGTTCGACCGCCTTTACGGCCTCCTCGGCGGCAAGGTCCTCGGGGACGCCAAGGGCGTGGTGCGCCGGTCCGCGGAGCGCTACATCGCGTGGGTGAGCGGGGCCAACGACCACCTCGGCTGAGCCGGCGCCCTCCTCCGCCGATGACCCACCGGCGGCTGGACGGGCGGCGACGAGCACGAGGAGGTGCTCGCCGCCGCCCGGACGCACGGGGCGAGCCCGGCGCACGTGCGACTCGCCTGGACCCTGCGGCGAGGACCGCCCGTGCTGGTCATCCCCGCCACCGGGCCTCCTGGTCATTTGGAGGACAACGTCGCGGCCGGAGCCCTCCAGCTCACCCCGGACGAGCCGGCCCGCCTCGACGCCGTCCACCGGACCTCACCGGAGAGGTGAGCCGAACCAGCGGGCCAGGTGGTCGTCCAGGTCCCGTTGGTCGTCGCCGATCCAGGCGACGTGCCCGTCGGGGCGCAGCAGGACGCCCGGGACGTCGAGGTCCGCGGTGGGGTCCGCGAGGTGGTCGACCCGGTCCGACCAGCCGCCGGCGGTCAGGCGTTCGGTGCGGTCCAGCAGCAGGCCGCGGCCGCGGTGCAGCCGGTCGTAGAGGCGGCCCTGTTTCACGTCGAGGTCGCGCAGGCGACGGCCGAGCAGATCGGGGCCCGCACCGAAGTCGTAGCGGATGTCGATCGCGGCGATCTTCGCGATCAGGTAGCGGTTCACCTCGTCGAGGTCCATCAGCTCGGTGAGCAGCCGGCGCACGGCCTGCGGTCCCGGTCCGGGGGACGAAAGTGCCATCTGGGCGCGGGTGTTGTCCAGCACGGCCTCGGCGACCGGACGACGTTCGGCCTGGTAGGTGTCCAGCAGCGGTTCCGGCGCCCAGCCGCGGATCCGCGCGGCCAGCTTCCAGCCGAGGTTGAACGCGTCCTGGATGCCCAGGTTCAGCCCCTGGCCGCCGGTGGGCGGGTGGATGTGCGCCGCGTCGCCGGCCAGCAGCACCCGCCCGGTCCGGTACCGCTCGGCCAGCCGGGTCGCGTCCCCGAACCGCGACAGCCAGCGCGGGGAGTGCACGCCGAAGTCGGTTCCGGCGATGGCCCGCAGCTGTTGCCGGAAATCGTCCAGGGTGGGTGGTGCCGCGCGATCGGCGACGCCCGCGGCCGGGACGACGACGCTGTAGACGCCTTCACCGAAGGGCCGGAGCCAGAACGGCCGGTGGGTCTCGCTGATCCCGGTCACCTTGGCGGCGATCTCCGCCGGCGGCGCAGTCGCCGCCATTTCGCCCATCAGCGTTTCGGTCCGCGAAGGCTCGCCGGGGAAGCCGATGCCGCTCAGCTTGCGCACCGTGCTGCGTCCGCCGTCACAGCCGACGAGGTAGCGCGCACGCAGCCGTTCACCGCCGGCCAGCTCGACGGTCACGCCGTCGTCGTCTTGCGCGAAACCGGCCACGGCGTCACCGTGCCGGACCTCGGCGCCCAGGTGGACCGCGTGGTCTTCGAGGAGACGAACGATGACCGGCTGCGGAATGCCCAGCAGGTAGGCGTGCGCGGAATCGAGGTCCCGGGGCGCGGGCTTGGGGATGGCGGCGAAGAACCCGCCGGCCGGACGCTGCCGTCCGTGGGCGAGGAGGCGGTCCAGCAGCCCGCGCATGGCCATCAGTTCGAGACTGCGGATGTGCAGCCCGACGATGCGGACGAACGACGCGGGCTCGGTGTCCTGTTCCAGGACGAGGACCCGCACGTCGTGCAGCCGCAGTTCGGCGGCCAGCGTCGCGCCGGTCGGCCCGCAGCCGACGATGATCACGTCGAACGGCGACGGAGTGGATGGCGAAGAGTCCATGGTGGTGCCTTTCGGGAGAGCCTGGGGTCGGCGCTCCCGGCGACACCTACGTCAATCGCCCGGCCGTGACTGGCGGGGGAGCACCCACGTCGATCCTGCGTTCATGGGGCTCACCTCCTCGGGCGGTGTCACGGTTCCCGGCAAGCTACAAGCCCGGGCCGCACGCCGTCCAATCCTTTTGTCGCCCGCGCGACCACGGCCGGGCTCAGGCCGTGGGGCGGCCGGCTCCGGCATAGTCGTCGCCGTCCCTGCGGTACGAGTGGACCTGGACCGCCTGCCCGGTCTGCGGCGCGTCGATCATCTGCTGGTTGCCGATGTAGAGGCCGACGTGGTGGATCTTCGTCGCCGGCTCGCCGTAGAAGATCAGGTCGCCCAGCTGCGGGTCGGTCACGTGCGGGACGCTGCGGAACTGCGTGTCGGCCGTGCGCATCAGCTTGACCCCCGCGCTGCCGTACGCCGCCGTCGTCAGGCCCGAGCAGTCGAAGCCCGGGTCGCTGCCGCCGGTGCCGTTGCCGCCCCAGATGTACGGGAGACCGATCTTGTCGATCGCGAAGTTCACCGCGCTCAGCACCGCCGCGTTCGGCGCCGCCGAGCCCTGGCCGACCGTGCCGTAGACGTTGACCGTGGCCAGCGTCCGGTGCAGGAACAGCGGCGCCGGCTGCAGCGTGCCGACCGAGTCCCACCACACCTGGCCCTGGGACAGGTCGTGGCCGTCGGCGCACAGCGCGCGGCCCGTGGTCAGCGCGGCGTCGTCGATGTTTTGGACATCGGGCTTCCCGCCGGACGCGCTGGCCTGGTACTTGCCCCAGACCGCCGGGGACAGCTGCATCGGCCCGGCGGCGTTCGCCGTCGAGACGACCTTGTTGTAGAAGTCGCGCACCTCGATCGTGCCGAGCGGCTTGTCCAGGACGCCGGTGGTGCCGAACTGCCCGCCCCGCGCGCGGCCGTGGTCCGTGGTCACTTTTCCGACCGCGGCCAGCGTGACCCACGAAAGGTGGCACCCGGGGACGTCCTTGCCCAGCTTCGTCGTCGCCTTCGCGTAGCCGACCATCGCGCGCAGCGGGACGTCGAGCCACTGGCTGGTCTTGGACGCCCAGGCGTCGAACTCGCTCGCTTCGGGCACCTTCGGCGGCGTCGACGTCTGCGGGGGCGTGGTCGCCGGCGGCTTCGAAGGCTTCGGCGACGTCGACGACGCCGGTGTGCCCGTCGCGGCGGCGTTCGTGGTCTCCTGCTGCTTCGGCGCGAGCAGGATGCCGGCCACCAGGGCGCCCGCGACGACGACCACCGCCGCGATCACGACCACGGGCTTCCGGCGGCGGGGCGCGGGCGGTCCAGGCGGTTCGGCCTGTTCGGCCAGTTCGGTCGGTTCGGTCTGTTCAGTCGGTTCGGCCGGGACGACCTCGGGCTCCTCGCTCACCGGGCCGCTCCGGTGAGCCGGTCGAGGACGAAGCCGCGCAGGCCGTCGAGGTCGGTGTCCAGCGCGACCTCGATCGGGCGGCCGGGGCTGAACTGCGGATCGTCCTCGCCGAGCCGCCGCCGGTCGACCAGGGTCTGGCCGCGCGCCGGGCCGAGGCCGCAGTCGACGTCGACCCGGTAGGTCTCCGTGTGCAGGATGCCTGGCGAGATCGCTTCGGCGACCGCGACGGCGTCGTGCATGACCATCCGGTCCTCGCCGAACACGCGCGTGTAGTGCTGCCGGTAGGTCGAGGTCAGTCCTTCGAGGACGGCGCCCACGGGCCCCGACGACGCGAGCTTGGCCAGCCACTCGCCGTCGACGGCGCAGCGGTGCGTGAGGTCCAGCGGCACCAGCACCACCGGAACGTCCTCCTCGACCAGCACCCGCCGGGCTGCCTCGGGGTCGCTCCAGATGTTGAATTCGGCGGCGGTCGTGCTGTTGCCGAACGTCACACCGCCACCCATGATCACCAGCCGCGCGATCTTCGCCGCCGCGCCCGGGTGGGCGGCGAGCAGTGCGGCGATGTTCGTCAACGGCCCGATCGGGGCGATGGTCACCGGTTCGTCGGACGTCTCGAGCAGGTCGAGCATCAGCCGGACGGCGTCCCGTTCCTCCAGCGGCCGGGTCGCCTCGGGCAGGGTGTACGAGTGGCCCGACAGGCCGTCGCCGCCGTGGACCTCTTTCGCGTCACGCGGCTTGGAGTAGACGAGCGGCCGCGCGGCCCCTGCGGCCACGGGGACGTCGGTGCGGCCGAAGAGCTCCAGCAGCCGCCGCGCGTTCGACGTCGTGCGCTCGAGGGGGACGTTGCCGAAAACCGACGTCACCCCGAGGAGGTCGACGTCCGGCGACAGCGCCGCCAGCGCGATCGCCAGCGCGTCGTCGACGCCCGGGTCGGTGTCGATGATCAGCTTCGTGCCCATCCCGCTCCCCTTGCCTGCGAACCCGTCCCGCACACAGGTTACGGTCACGGGCATGACGTCGATGTGGGGTGCGCCCGCGCTGTCGCGGGTGCGGGCCTGGCGCCGCGCCCGGCAGGACCCGCGGCAGGCGAAGTTCCTGACCGCCGACTCGCTGCGCTGGGTGCTGCGCAACCGCGCGTACACGCCCTGGTACCTGGTCCGGTACTACCGGCTGCTCAAGTTCCGGCTCGCCAACCCGCACATCATCCTGCGGGGCATGCTCTTCCTCGGGAAGGACGTCGAGATCCACTGCCGCCCCGGCTACGGGCGGCTGGAGATCGGCCGCTGGGTCCACATCGGCGACGGCAACGCCATCCGCTGCCACGAGGGCTCCCTGCGGATCGGCGACAAGTCCGTGTTCGGCCGCCAGAACGTGATCAACTGCTACCTCGACATCGAGCTCGGCGCGGCCACGCTGGTCGCCGACTGGGTGTACATCTGTGACTTCGATCACGTCATTTCGGACATCCACGTGCCGATCAAGGACCAGGGCATCGTGAAGTCCCCGGTCCGCATCGGCCCGGACACCTGGCTCGGCACCAAGGTCAGCGTCCTGAAGGGCACCCGCATCGGCCGCGGCAGCGTGCTCGGCGCGCACGCGGTCGTCCGTGGTGACATTCCGGACTACTCGATCGCGGTCGGCACGCCGGCGCGAGTGGTCCGCAACCGCAAGGACGACTACGCGGCCGATGCCGCGCGTCGCGAGGCCGTGGCGGACATGGCCCGGAAGGCGAACAAGGCCCTGCAGAAAACCCTCGGCGAGCAGTAGGACTACTCAGGCCGCGTGGTCGTTTTCCGGTAATGGTGGTCGCATGGGGGAGTACCGCGAGGTCGTCGTGTCCACCGTGCTCGCGCTGGTGGCGGTGGGGTGGCTGGTCGTCGTCCCGTTCCTGGTGCTGCAGGGCGCGCTCGCGAACATGCCGGTGTTCGGCACGAGCATGCACGGGGGCGACGGCTACCTGACCTGGGCGGCCTGGCTCGGCGCCGGCCTGCCGCTCGTGGGCGTGGTCGTTTCGGCGACCACGCGGCGGCGCGGGTGGACGTGGTTCTTCGGGATCTGCCTGACGCTGGCCGCGGTCGTCGCGGCCTTGAAGTGGGCGGACGACCTCCGGCACGCGCCGCCGCCTCCGCCGGGACCACGCCACTGCGTCGAGCGCAGCGGCGGCGGCAACGACTGCCCGGGCGGCTGACCTCGGCACAGGTCGGACGGGGCTCCCTGAGTCAGACGCGCGCCCGCAGCTGGTCGCGAACCTCCATCAGCGCGAAGCCGAGCAGGTTCAGCCCGCGCCAGTAGTCCGGCTTGGTCGCGTTCTTCTCCTCGCGCGCGAGGCCGGTGCCCCAGACGAGGTCCTTCTTGGACGCCTCGACGAGCACCGCGTCCCCGGTCCCGAGCAGGAACCGGCGCAGGTCGCGGTGGGCGCGGAACTTGGCCAGGTTGCCGTCGACGACGATGTCGAACCGGTGCCGCTCCCAGGTGGCGGCGTCGAACCCGGCGACCTCGCGGCCGAGCACCTTCGCCGCCTTCGGGTCGGGCGTGGTCCGGATCAGCTCGGCCTTCTCGTGGTCGCCGAACAGCTCGGCCTTGCCGGCCATCATGTAGTGCTCGGCGGTCGGGTAGACGACGCCGTCGGCTTCGAAGGGGTCGACCCACCACTGGCTCAGGCAGCTCGCCGTCACCCGCCCGGACTTCGAGGGCGTGTGCCCGTAGAACAGCAGGTACTCGGGCTCCGCACCCTCGTGGACTTTTTCGCGCAACGCCTCGACACTGCGGACACCGTCGACCTTCACCATCCGCCTAGTGGACCACGCGCTCAGAGCAGGAAGTGGAACAGGGGGCTGCCCGGCTCGATCCGCTCCACCTGCAGGGGGCTCGCGTCCATCCGGGCCAGCAGTCCGGGCAGGTCGGCTGACCGGGCGATTTCGATGCCGACCAGCGCCGGCCCCATCTCGCGGTTGGTGCGCTTGACGTACTCGAAGCGGGTGATGTCGTCCTCGGGCCCGAGCACCTGCTCGAGGAACCGCCGCAGCGCGCCGGGCTCCTGCGGGAAGCCGACCAGGAAGTAGTGCTTCAGCCCTTCGTGCATCAGCGAGCGTTCGAGGATCTCGCTGTAGCGGCTGACGTCGTTGTTGCCGCCGGAGACCAGGCAGACGACGGTCTGGCGGGGCTCGACCCCGACGACCGTGCCGAGCGACGCCGCGGCGAGCGCGCCCGCGGGTTCGGCGATGATCCCGTCGGACTGGTACATCGCGAGCATCTCGGTGCACACCGCGCCCTCGGCGACCGCGGTCAGCTCGGCGCCGCTCTCGCGGATGAGGGAATAGGTGACCGCGCCGGCTTCGCGCACGGCGGCGCCGTCGACGAACGAGTCGAGCTCCGGCAGCCGCACCGGGTGCCCGGCCTCGAGGGCCGCCGCCATGCAGGCCGCGCCCGCGGGCTCGACGCCGACGATCCGGACGTCCGGGTGCCGCTCCCGCAGCCAGCTGCCGACCCCGGCGAGCAGCCCGCCGCCGCCGACGGGCACGACCACGACGTCGGGCACGAAGCCGAGCTGCTCGATCACCTCGAGGGCGACCGTGCCCTGGCCGGCGACGGTGCGGACGTCGTCGAACGCGGGCACCAGGGTCGCGCCGGTGCGCTGGGCGTCCTCGTTGGCCGCGGCGAAGGCGTCTTCGTACGTTTCTCCGACAACGACGACCTCGATGTGCGCGCCGCCGAGTGTCGCGATCCGCTCGCGCTTCTGCCGCGGCGTGGTCCCGGGGACGTACACGCGGCCGTTGGCGCCGAGCCGCCGGCACGCGTACGCGACGCCCTGGGCGTGGTTGCCGGCGCTGGCGCAGACGACGCCCCGGGCGCGGACGTCCTCGTCGAGCTGGACGATGAAGTTGTAGGCGCCGCGGATCTTGTACGACCGGACCGTCTGCAGATCCTCGCGCTTCACCCAGACCTGCGCGTCCACCCGGGACGACAACCGGGCGCTCGGCTCGAGCGGCGTCCGGGTCACCACCCCGGCCAGCCGCTCGGCGGCCTTCTCGATGGTCGCCGCGGTCACCGTGTCGATGTCGTGCACCCCGGTGAATCTACGACTCGCGCGTCCCGGGCAACCGGCCGGGCCTCCGGGCGCATCAAAGGGGTGACGAACGAGATGGGGAACGCCGATGGACGCCGGATTCACCGAGTACGTGACCACGCGGGCGGCTTGGCTGCGCAAGGTCGCGTACTTGCTCTGCGGCGACTGGCACCGGGCCGACGACCTGGTCCAGTCGGCGATCACCCGGCTCTACGCGAACTGGCCGCGAGCGTCCCGCGCCGACAACCTGGACGGCTACGCGCGCCGCACGCTGATCAACACGTTTCTGGCCGAACAGCGGACGTCGTGGTGGCGGCGGGTGGATTTGCGCCGAAACGACCAGGAGCCGCCGGCCCCGGGCACGGACGTCGAACAGGCGCTGGACCTGCGGGCCGCGCTGGAACGGCTGCCGGCCCGGCAGCGCGCGACCGTCGTCCTGCGCTACTTCGGTGATCTGCCGGTCGCCGAGACCGCGCGGGCGCTGGGCTGTTCCGAAGGCACCGTCAAGAGCCAGACCGCGAAGGCCGTGGACGCGCTTCGCGAGCTGCTGCGCGAACCGATCCGGGAGGGACGAGCATGACCGACCACGAGCTGGCCACCAAGCTGAAGGAACTGGCCGAGACGCCTGCCCCGCCGCCCCGGATCGACCTCGACCGCGCGCGCCGGCTCGGGGGACGCCGTCGTCGCGCGCGGACCACGGCGCTGGTCGTGGGCTGTGCCGCGGTGGTGACGGCCGGGGGGCTGACGGCGGTGTCGGCGATGCGGCCCACGCCCCCGATCGCGCCGGCGGCCGTCCTGCCCAAGCCGCCGCCCGTCGCGCCGGCGCCCACCGACAACCCGCTGGTGGCGAAGGCGAGCTTCGGCTGGCTGCCGGAGCCCATCAAGGGCGTCGAGTACGGCGCCGGCGGCCACGGCGACTACGCGCTGGCCATCGGCCGCGGTGACATGGCGCCGATGATCTGGCTCGCCGTGTACGACCAGGAACCCGCGCTGGACCGCCGGCACGACATGGGTGGGCGGGCGGTGCGCGTCCCGGTGCGGGTCGGCGACCGCGACGGCTACTGGGTCACCGCCGATGCCCGGGACCCGCTGAACCGGGGCAACAGCTACCTGCGCTGGCCGGCCCCGGACGGCCGCTGGGCCGAGCTGAACGCCTACTACCTCGCCCTTCCCGACCTGCAGCAGGTCTTGCTGCACGTCGCCGCGGAGGTGACGTTCGCGAACCGCGCGGTGCCCTTGCCGCTGCACATCTCGAGTCTGCCGGCGGCGTTCCGCGTCGCCGACATCGAGCTGTGGCGCCGCCCCGACCAGGACGGCGTCCCGTGGCGGGCGGTGCTCCAGTACTCGTCGAACGGCGCGCTGGCGACGATCACCGTCACACCGCCGGGCGGCCACGCGGACGGCCTCGGCAAGCCCGTGTGCACGACGAAGAACGGGCTGCGGGCGTGCGTCGCGATCGACAAGCCCCAGGCCGCGGGCATCACCTCGCAGGAGCTGCTGAGCCGGATCACGCCGATCGGCCCGGACGAGTCGAAGTGGACGCCGCACGTGATCGGCTGATCAGCCCTTGGGCACCGCCGGGTAGGGGACGAAGGTGCTGGTGTTCTCGTCCACGGTGAGCTGCTTGCCGATCGTCGGGAACGCGCGCTGGGAGCACGCCGGCCGTTCGCAGACTTTGCACCCCATCCCGATGGGCGTCGCGGCGGCCGGCTCGTCCAGGTCCAGGCCGGTCGAATAGACCAGGCGTCCGGCGTGGCGCAGTTCGCAGCCCAGCCCGACCGTGAACGTCTTGCCCGGGCTGCCGTAGCCGCCGATGTTGCGCGACACCGTGCGCGCGATCCAGAAGTAGCTCTTGCCGTCGGGCAGGGTGGCGATCTGGGTGAGGATCTTGCCCGGCTGGGTGAACGCCTCGTAGATGTTCCACAGGGGACACGCCCCGCCGACGCGGGAGAAGTGGAACCCGGCCGCCGACTGCCGCTTCGACATGTTCCCGGCCCGGTCCACCCGCACGAACGAGAACGGCACCCCGCGCTGCTTGGGCCGTTGCAGCGTGGACAGCCGGTGGCAGACGGTCTCGAAGCCGACGCCGTAGTGGTCACACAGCCGCTCGATGTCGTAGCGGAACCGCTCGGCCGCGGCCAGGAACGGCCCGTAGGGGAGGATCAGCGCCCCGGCGAAGTAGTTCGCCAGGCCGACGCGGGCGAGCGACCGGGCGGCCGGTCCGGAAAACGCCCACGAGTCGGCGAGCTCGGTGATGAGGTCGTCGTACTCGAGCAGCGCGATCTGCGAAGCCATCCGGAACGCCTGCTGCCCGACCCGCAGGCTCGGTGCCAGCCGCAGCACCCGCGTCATCGGCTCGTAGCGGTGCTGCTGGCCGTTGGCCTCGTCGATGCCCTCGCTGGTCACCTCGACGCCGTAGCGCTGGGAAAGGCGTTCCTTCAGCGCGCTCAGCACCTGCCCGCGTTGCAGCGGGATGTCCGCGGCCATCTTCTCGGCGCGTTCGTCCAGTTCCGCGACATAGTTCTCGCGCTCGTAGAAGAAGTCGCGCACCTCCTCGTGCGGTAGCGGCGCGGCGGCGCTGCCGTGCAGGCCCAGGCCGTTTTCCGTGGTCAGCGCGGCGGTGTTCTCGACGGCGTTGCGGTAACTGCGGTGCAGCTTGACCAGTGCCTGGGCGATCGCCGGCAGGTTCGTGGCCAGCTCGTTGAGCTCGCCGGTGGTGACGTCGATGCCGAGGGCTTCGTCGAGCAGGGCTTCCTTGACGTCGGCGACCAGCCGGGACGTGTCGTTGTTGGCGAAGAACTCGGTGTCGACGCCGAACGCCTGCGTGATCCGCAGCAGCACCGGCACGGTCAGCGGGCGCGAGTTGTGCTCGATCTGGTTCAGGTAGCTGGGTGAGATCTCCAGCACACGAGCGAGGTCGGCCTGGCTCATCGAGCGGCTTTCGCGGAGGTGCCGCAACCGCGCGCCGGCGAAAGTCTTCTCCATTCGAGCCCTCCTTCCCGGAAGGTTTCCGGTCCTGAACGGTTACGTGAACGGTCAAGAACGCGGATTTTCGATCACTTGCGAATCGGCTGATTCGCAACCTTTGCAAAGAGCGTACGGAACCTTCGCACAAATTGGCAAATTGGACAACTGGACCGCATTTCCGCTGGCGTGTCAGGGTCAGGCCAAGCAAGGCGAGCAATCGCAAACTTCGCAACACCGGGAGATCCGATGACGGAACAGGCCAAGCAGGCGGCCGCGGAGCTGGCGGCGCAGTGGGCGAACGACCCCCGCTGGGCGGGCGTGCAGCGCTCCTACTCGGCCGAAGACGTGATCAAGCTGCGCGGCAGCGTCGTCGAGGAGCACACCCTGGCCCGCCGCGGCGCGGAGAAGCTGTGGGACCTGCTGCACACCGAGGACTACATCCACGCGCTCGGCGCGCTCACCGGCAACCAGGCCGTCCAGCAGGTCCGCGCGGGTCTGCAGGCGATCTACCTGTCCGGCTGGCAGGTCGCGGCCGACGCGAACCTGTCCGGCCAGACCTACCCGGACCAGAGCCTCTACCCGGCCAACTCGGTGCCGGCCGTGGTCCGCCGCATCAACAACGCCCTGGGCCGCGCCGACCAGATCAACTGGGCCGAGGGCAACACCGACATCGACTGGTTCGCGCCGATCGTGGCCGACGCCGAGGCCGGCTTCGGTGGCCCGCTCAACGCGTTCGAGCTGATGAAGGGCATGATCGCCGCCGGCGCCGCGGGTGTGCACTGGGAAGACCAGCTCGCGTCCGAGAAGAAGTGTGGTCACCTCGGCGGCAAGGTCCTCATCCCGACCAAGCAGCACGAGCGCACGCTGAACGCCGCGCGGCTCGCGTCCGACGTGCTGAACGTGCCGACCCTGGTCGTCGCCCGCACCGACGCCCAGGCCGCGACGCTGCTGACCAGCGACGTCGACGAGCGCGACCAGCAGTTCCTCACCGGCGGCCGCACCGCCGAGGGCTTCTACGAGGTCCGCAACGGCATCGAGCCGTGCATCGAGCGCGGCCTGGCCTACGCCCAGTACGCCGACCTGCTCTGGATGGAGACCTCCGAGCCGGACCTCGAGGTGGCGCGCAAGTACGCCGAGGCGATCAAGGCGAAGTTCCCGGACCAGATGCTGGCCTACAACTGCTCGCCGTCGTTCAACTGGAAGAAGCACCTGGACGACGCGACGATCGCGAAGTTCCAGCGCGAGCTCGGCCACATGGGCTACAAGTTCCAGTTCATCACGCTGGCCGGCTTCCACGCGCTGAACTACTCGATGTTCGACCTGGCGCACGGCTACGCCCGCGAAGGCATGACCGCCTACGTCGACCTGCAGGAGCGCGAGTTCGCTTCGGAGAGCCGTGGCTACACCGCCACCAAGCACCAGCGCGAGGTCGGCACCGGCTACTTCGACAACGTCGCGACGGCGCTGAACCCGGAGAGCTCGACCACCGCGCTCAAGGGCTCCACCGAAGAAGCCCAGTTCCACTGATCCCGGCCGCGGCCTGACGGCGAAACCCCCATCGTCGTCAGGCCGCGTCCTTCCCCCTCTTTCCTTCCCTGCCCACAGCTCGCGGAGGCACCCCATGGTTGATCGGCTGAACTACCGCATCGAGGTCACCGGGCCGGTCGAGGGCCGGTTCGCGGAGATCCTGACCCCGGCGGCACTCGACTTCCTGGCCAAGCTGGACAACACGTTCGCCGGACGCCGGCGCGAGCTGCTCGACGCCCGCCGCGTGCGGCGCGAGGAACTGCAGTCCGGGGAGAAGCCGCTGGGCTTCCTGCCCGAGACCCGCCGGATCCGCGACGACGAGTCGTGGCACGTCGCCCCGACCGCGCCGGGCCTGGAGGACCGCCGCGTCGAGATCACCGGCCCGACCGACCGCAAGATGACGGTCAACGCGCTGAACTCCGGCGCCAAGGTCTGGCTGGCGGACTTCGAAGACGCGACGTCGCCGACCTGGCACAACGTCATCGACGGCCAGATCAACCTGTACGACGCCATCCGCCGCAACATCGACTTCACCACCACTGTGTCTGATGCCGCCTCCGCGGGAAAGAGTGCGTCGGCGGGCGGCAAGCGCTACACCATCGGCGACGACCCGGCGACGATCGTCGCGCGCCCGCGTGGCTGGCACCTGGTGGAGAAGCACATCCGCATCGACGGCCGTCCGGTGTCGGCGAGCCTGGTCGACTTCGGCCTGTTCTTCTTCCACAACGCGCGCCAGCTGCTCGCCCGCGGCGTCGGCCCGTACTTCTACCTGCCGAAGCTGGAGAACCACCTCGAAGCGCGCCTGTGGAACGACGTCTTCCTGCTGGCCCAGCGTGAGCTGGGCATCCCGCGCGGCACCATCCGCGCGACCGTGCTGATCGAGACGATCACCGCCGCGTTCGAGATGGACGAAATCCTCTACGAGCTGCGCGAGCACGCCGCGGGCTTGAACGCCGGTCGCTGGGACTACATCTTCAGCATGATCAAGAATTTCGCCGCGCACGGCGCCGATTTCGTCCTGCCGGACCGCGCGCAGGTGACCATGACCGTGCCGTTCATGCGGGCCTACACCGAGCTGCTGGTGCGCACCTGCCACCGGCGCGGCGCGCACGCCATCGGTGGCATGGCCGCGTTCATCCCGAGCAAGGACCCTTCGGTCAACGCGACCGCGGTCGAGAAGGTCCGTGCCGACAAGGAACGCGAAGCCGGCGACGGTTTCGACGGCTCGTGGGTCGCGCACCCCGGCCTGGTCCCGATCTGCCGCGAGGTCTTCGACGGCGTGCTCGGCGGCTGGCCGAACCAGCTCGGCAAGCTGCGCGACGACGTCCACGTCACCGCCGAGGACCTGCTCGACGTGGCCAGCGCCGGCGGCGAGGTCACCGAGGCGGGCGTGCGCGCGAACATCAACGTCGCGCTGCGCTACGTCGACGCGTGGCTGCGCGGCACCGGCGCGGCGGCGATCCACAACCTCATGGAGGACGCGGCCACCGCGGAGATCGCGCGCTGCCAGATCTGGCAGTGGATCCGCAACGGCACGAAGCTCGAGGACGGCACGGCGCTGACCCGCGAACTGGCGGTCGAATTCCTGGACGACGAACTCGCGTCGGTCCGCGCCGATCTCGGCACGGGCAACCGCCTCGACGACGCGTACGAAATCTTCACCGAGACCGCGCTGGGCGAGAAGCTGCCGAGCTTCCTCACCACGGGTGCCTACGCGCGGTACCTCACGGACGCCCGGTAGCAGGGCTCTGTTCGTTGCGCTCTCTGCGGTAGAGGGTGCTTCGAGCTCCGTTCGATGTGCTCTCAGCGGTAAAGAGTGCTTCGAGCATCCGGTCGCCCCTACCTGACGAGGGGCGACCGGATTCCACACTGTTGGGATGGTGTGGGTCCGAACCGGTCCCGGTGGCGGCGGCTCCCCGCCCCCGGGACCGGTTCATTTTCGTTTTCGGGGTGACGCTCGATCCGAGGCTGATGCTCTACCCCTGAGCGGCCAGCAGGACCTTCGCGGCTTCGCCGGCCGTGTCCGCTTCGCCCGCGTCTCCGGTGATCGCGGCGAGCACGGTCGCGCCCTCCATGAGCGCGAACAGCTGGTCCGCGAGGCTCGGGTTCGCGACGAGGCCGCGCAGGTAGGCCCGGACCTCGTCTTTGTGCTTGCGGATCGCGGCGGCGATACCGGGGGTGGGCTCGCCGAACTCGCCGAAGGAGTTGATGAACGCGCAGCCGCGGAAGCCCGGCTCGGCGAACCAGTTCTTCAGCCAGGCGAACACCGCCAGGGGGTCGTCGCCGCGGGCGTGGACGAAATCGCGCAACGAGCCGCGCCAGCGTTCGTCGCGGCGAAGCAGGTACGCCTCCACGAGGTCGCTCTTCGCCGGGAAGCACTGGTAGAGCCGCTTGAGCGAGACGCCGGAGCGTTCGCGGACGGCGTCCATCCCGACCGCTTGCACGCCGTGGGCGTAGAAGAGGTCCTCGGCGGCCTCCAGCAGCCGGTCGGTCGCCTCCGTGGAATTCATGCCACCTGCCCCTGGCGCTGAGAATGATCGTTCTCTAGTCTAGCGGGAGCAGTGGAGAACGCACGTTCTCCGAGTCCGGAAGGAGCCGTCATGACCCCGCGCCCGCCGTTCCCGCCCTTCGACGAAGACACCGCCCGCCAGAAGGTCCAGGCCGCCGAAGACGCGTGGAACACCCGCGACCCCGAGCGCGTCTCGCTCGCGTACACGGAGGACTCGGTCTGGCGCAATCGCGACCGGCACGTCGTCGGACGCGCGCGGATCGTCGAGTTCCTCGCCGAAAAATGGGCGCGCGAGCTGGACTACGCCCTGCGCAAGGAGCTGTGGGGTTTTCGCGGCAACCGCATCGGCGTCCGGTTCCAGTACGAGTCCCGGACCGCCGAGGGGCAGTGGTTCCGCAGCTACGGCAACGAGCTGTGGGAGTTCAGCGACGAAGGCCTGATGCGCCGCCGCGAAGCGAGCATCAACGACGTCCCGATCGCCGAAGCCGATCGCCGCATCTTCGGCCCGCGACCGGAATCGGAGCACGGCGTCCTGTTGCCGGTCTTCTAGGAGGCCGAGCCGTCCCCGGTCCGGGGAGCGCCGTGGGGGAGGACCTTCACCTGGCCGGGCCGGGGCTTCGCCGCCAGCACCGTGAAGTGCACGGTCAGCGGTTTCCCCGCGCAGCGGACGGAGACCGGATACGTGCCGGGCGCGATGGCGGCAACGACGCTTTCACCGAAAAGTGCCCACGGCTGGTGCCCCTCGGCGTTGCGGTCCAACGGCGCGGTGATGCGCAGGGCCTTGGTCGTGACCGGGCTCGCTTCGCCTTCGCACGCGACCGTGAGGGAGACCTTCTGGCCGGGATGTCCACTGTAGACGGACAGGTTCAGCCAGGTGGGCAGCGGCGGCGGTGTGGTGGTCTGCGCGGCGGCCGCCGGGGTGAGCGCGAGCAGGCCGGCCGCGGTGAGGGAGAGGATCTTCATGGTGACCTCACGGAGTTCGGTTCGTGTCGTAAGGGCGTTTGTGCAGGCCAGCGGGTTGCCGCCCGAGATCCGACTGTGACGCTCGAGTCCGCCCTGAGCGGAACTCGGGCCGCTCGCCGGTCCGCGTCCGGGTCGGCTGGTGACCGGAACCCGGTGAACCGGACGAACCCATCACGGAAGGCGAATACGTATCGGCCCGTGCTGTTCCGCTTATTGTTTCCCCGGGAGGCGGCGCGGATGCTCGCTGCGAGGCGCCGATCGCGCCACCGTTTCCCGAGGAGTCCCCATGACCAGCAGGTTCAGAGCTGCCGCCGCCACCCTCATCGTTCTGTTTTCGCTCGCGTTCGCCGTGGACGGAATCACGACCACGACCGTTTCGGCCGCTCCGGCCTGCGTCCGGCCCTGCCGGTTCTGAGCGGGCGGCTACCTAGACTTCCGGGATCTCGGCCGGCACCGGTTCGAAGGCGTTGCCGGTCGCGATCTTGGGCCGGGGCAGTTCGACCGGCTCACCCGGCTTCGCCCGCCGGTAGACGTCGGCGGTCGCTTCGGCGATCCGGCCCCAGTCGAAGTCCGCGGCCAGCCGGGACTGCGCGGCCCGGGCCCGCTCGGCCGCGGCCTCGGCGTCGGAGAGCACCGTGGTCACCGCGGCGGCCAGCGCGGCGACGTCCCCGGGGCTGAACGCCAGCCCGGTCTCCCCGTGGACGACGACCTCGCCGAGCCCGCCGGCCGTCGACGCCACCAGCGGTGCCTTCGCGGCCGCGGCTTCCAGCGCGACGATGCCGAACGGCTCGTACCGGCTCGGCAGCACGACGGCGTCCGCCGCGGCCAGCGCCGCCCGGAGATCGCGGTCGGAGAGGTGCCCGACGAAGTCGACCGCACGCCGCACCCGCAGCTTCCGCGACTGTTCGACCAGCTCGTCGAAGTGTCGTCCTTTTCCGGCCACGACCACGCGGGTGCCCGGGTGGCGGCGCCGGATGCGGGGAAGGGCGGCCAGGAGGTCCTGCACGCCCTTCTCCCACTCGAGTCGTCCGAAATAGAGCAACAGCGGCGCACCGGCCGGGCTGTAGACCTCGCGGGCGCGGGCGATCTCGTCCGCGGGTACCTGCCAGCCGCGCTCCTCGATGCCGTTGTGGATCACCGTGACGTCGGCCGCCTCGACCTCGAAGAGGTACGCGACCTCGCGACGCATCGCCTGCGAGCAGGTGATCAGCGCGTCGGCGCGGTTCGCGAGCCACCATTCGACCGAGTGGACCTGCTGGTTCAGCGGGTGCGACAGCCAGCCGGAGTGCCGCCCCGCCTCGGTCGCGTGGATGGTGCCGACCAGCGGCACCCGCGCCGCCTCGGCGATCGCGATGGCCGGGTGGGCGACCAGCCAGTCGTGCGCGTGGACGACGTCGGGCTGCCAGGTGCGCAGCAGGTCCTGAGCGGCGCGGATCATGGCGTGCCCCATGGCCAGCGTCCAGGCGACGAGGTCCCGTTCGAACGTCACGTGCATCGGGTCTTCGGCGACCCGGATGACCCGCACGCCCTCGACAACGCGGTCGGTGCGCGGGTGCGTCCCAGCGTCGGTGCCCGCGGCGTGCCGGCAGAGCACGACGACCTCGTGGCCCTGGCGGGCGAGGTGGGTAGCGAGCGCGTGGACGTGCCGGGCCAGGCCCCCGATGGCCACGGGCGGGTACTCCCAGGACAGCATCAGCACTCGCATGCGCAGAGGTTACTCGCGAGTCAGTAGGCCTCGACGCGCCCGTGCTGGCGAAGTGTTCACATGTGATTTCGATCACTGGCCAGTGTGCGCATCTCTGCCACCATCGACCGGGATGACTCCCGACAAGGACCCCGGCTGGCGCCGGCTCGACCCGCCCCTGCCGACCCCGTGGGGCGCCGACGTCGCTCCGGACAACGCCCTGCCCGAGTACCCGCGGCCCCAGCTGACGCGGCCTCGCTGGCTTAACCTCAACGGCGTCTGGGAGTACGCGGGCTGGCCGTCGTCGCCGGATGAACCACGGCCGTCCGGGTACGCCGAGCGCATCCTGGTCCCGTTCCCGCCGGAATCGGCGTTGTCCGGAATTCGACGACGCGACGAAGTCCTCTGGTACCGGCGCCTTTTCGAAATTCCCGCCGACTGGCGCGGCTCACGGGTCCTCCTGCACTTCGGCGCGGTCGACCAGACGGCGAAGGTCTGGGTCAACAACCAGCTGGTCGCGACCCACGAAGGCGGGTACACGGCGTTCAGCGCGGACGTCACCGACGTCCTGCGTGCCTCGGGTCCGCAGGAGCTGACCGTCCGCGCCGAGGACCGCACCGACATCGAGCCCTTCCCGGTCGGCAAGCAGCGCAACGCCCCTGGCGGGATCTGCTACACCCCGTCGTCCGGAATCTGGCAAACGGTGTGGCTGGAGCCGGTCCCCGAGACCAGGATCGAGCGGCTGGACCTGACTCCGGACTTGACCGGCGTGACGGTGTTCCCACAGGTCACCGGCGGTGCCGAGGTCATTGTCGTTCTTTCGGCAAACGGCACCGAGGTGGCGCGGGCCTCGGGTGCGGCCGGGACGTCGGTGCGCGTGGACATTCCTTCGCCGCGCCTCTGGACACCCGACGACCCGCACCTCTACTCGCTGCGCGTCCAGCTGCTCGATGAGCATGGTTCGATTTCGGACGAGGTCGGCAGCTACGCCGGACTCCGGACGATCGGCCTGGTCCCGGACCCGCAGGGCCGCCCCCGGATCGCGCTCAACGGCCGCGTCACATTTCTGCACGGACCGCTCGACCAGGGCTACTGGCCGGACGGCATCTCCACCGCGCCCACCGACGACGCCCTGCGGTTCGACCTCGAGAAGACGAAGGAGCTGGGCTTCAACTTCGTCCGCAAACACGTCAAGGTCGAGCCGGCCCGCTGGTACTACTGGGCCGATACGCTGGGCTTGCTCGTCTGGCAGGACATGCCGTCGCTGACCGTGTCGTTCGACGGCCCGCCGGGGATCGCGCCGGACCCGGTCCCGCGGGCGCGCGAGCGGTTCGAGGCGGAGCTGGCCGAGATGGTGACGCAGCTGCGAGCGGTCCCGTCGATCGTCGGCTGGGTCCCGTTCAACGAGGGCTGGGGCGAGTTCGACACGGCCCGTGTCGCGGAATCGGTCAAAACCCTCGACCCGACGCGGCTGGTCATCGCGAACAGCGGCGTCAACTGCTGTTTTTCGCGGCCGGACGGCGGCGCGGGCGACGTCTACGACGACCACACGTACGTGGGCCCGGGGTCGCCGTCGGTGCGCGACGGCCGCGCGATCGTCGACGGCGAGTACGGCGGCCTCGGTCTGGTTCTGGACGACCACTGCTGGCCCGGCCCACCGAACGCGTACGAGATGACGCCGACGCGGGAACGGCTGACCGAGCGCTACGCCGAGGTGAGCGCCGCCCTCGAGCGGGTGGTGGCGGAACGCGGCTTGTCCGGGGCCGTCTACACCCAGACGACGGATGTCGAAAACGAGGTCAACGGGCTGCTCACCTACGACCGTCGCGTGGCGAAGGTGGACCCGGCCGTGGTCGCGAAGTGCGTGCGAGCCGTGATCGAAGCGGGCTCGTCCTGATTTCGGCCACAGCCGGTCCTCACCTTGGCATCAAGCCGGCAGCGCCGCCTCGATCGCCTTGACGACCGCCTCGTCCTCGGGCTCGGTGCGCGGCCGGAACCGCGCCAGGACCTCGCCGTCCGCGCCGACGAGGAACTTCTCGAAGTTCCACTGGACGTCGCCCGCCGCGCCCTCGGCGTCGGCGGTCTCGGTCAGCTCGGCGTAGAGCGGGTGACGCTCTTCGCCGTTGACGTCGATCTTCTCGAACAGCGGGAACGTGACGCCGTAGGTCGTCGAGCAGAACGTCTGGATCTCGTCCGCGCTGCCCGGTTCCTGCCCGGCGAACTGGTTGCACGGGAACCCGACGACGGAGAAGCCCTGCTCGCCGAAGCGTTCCTGCAGCCGCTCGAGACCGGAGTACTGCGGGGTCAGGCCGCACTTGGACGCGACGTTGACCACGAGCAGCGCCTTGCCCGCGAACTCGCCCAGCGAGCTGTCGTGCCCGTCGAGGGTCTTGAGCGGAATCTCGTGAATCCCCATAGAAGTTCCTTTCAGTCGTGCTTCAGCGCCCGGGCGTCGAGGTGCCCGAACGGTCCGTCTTCGGCGCGGTAGGCGGCGGCGAGCTCAGCGGCGCGGGCGCGATCGCCGCGGCGCAGCAGCCCGGCCAGCGCGTCGAAGCGCTCGGTGTGGACCGCCGCGCGACGACGTGCGTAGTCCGCGGCCGAGTCCTTGGTGACCATGAACGCCCAGTCGCTTTCCAGCGCCAGCATCGCCTCGGCGACGGCCTGGTCGGCGACGGTGTCCCGGGCCGTCCGGTCCAGCCCGGCAACCAGGTCGAGCAGCCGGTCCTGCAGCGCCGCGTTGGCGGCGACCATGTCCTTGACCTGCTCGCCGTCCCAGACCCGCCAGTCCTTGCCCGACCCCCACGACGATGAAGGCAGGTCGATCGGCGCACCGACGTGGCCGGCCTCCATCGCGCCCTTCAGCGTCGTCACCCGCACGCCGGCCTCGGGCAGCGCGCGCAGCACGCCTTCTAGCCACGCCGGTCCTTCGTGCCACCAGTGCCCGAACAGCTCCGTGTCGTAAGCGGCGACCACGAGCGCCTCGCGCCCGTGTTGCCGCTTCAGCGACCGCAGGCGCGTCACGACGGTCTCGACGAAGTCCTTGACGTGCGTCCGCAGCACGTCGGCGGCGAGCGCCGGGTCGTAGGGCGCCTTGTCCTGCGGCTCGACCGTCTTGCCGGTGACCCGCGCCGCCTTGAGGCCGACCTCGTGCTGCCAGGTGTGGAAGTCGCGGTAGGCGGCGTGGCCGGGGTAGCCGGCCTTCGGCGACCAGACCCGGTAGGTGACCTCGAGGTCCCGGCCGAACGCGAGGACGTCGGTGTCGCCGACCGGCCTCGCAGCCCAGGACTCGCCGCGCAGCGAGGGGCCGTCGACCAGGAACCGCCGGACGCCGGCCGCCGCGTAGTCGTTTTCCATACCAGGCGCGTAGCCGCACTCGGGGGCCCAAATCCCCTCCGGCCGCGTCCCGATCCGCAGGGCCGTGTCGGCGAGACCGGCGTTCAGCGCGAACTCGCGCACCCGCGGGTCCAGCAACGGCTGGAACGGGTGGGCGAGCGGGCCGCCGAGCAGCTCGATGGTCGAATTGTCGACCAAGGACCGCAGGACCGGGGAGAACCCGTGCCGCCACCGCGTCCCGAGCTCCTCGGCCGCGCGGACGGCGGTCCGGTGCTCGGCCGCGGCGAGCTCGCGCAGCAGCGGGTCGCCGCCCCACAGCGTCGCCGCGTGCTGGGCACGCAGCTGCCAGTGGCCCAGCCAGTCGTGAAACGCGCGGATGCTGTACGGGTCGTCGAGCTGCGCGGCGAGCACCGGCGTCACGCCCAGCGTCAGCACGTCGCGGCGGCCTTCGTCGGCGAAGCGCTCGAGGAGCTCGACCATTGGCAGGTAGGAGTGCGCCCACGCCTGGTAGAGCCATTCCTCGCCGACCGGCCAGCTCCCGTGGTGCGGCAGCCACGGCAGGTGGCTGTGCACGACGAGGCAGAAGGTGCCCTCGCTCATCGGCGCACCCCCACGGCGATCAGGTCGAGGCTGGCGTCCAGGTCTTCGCCGTGGATGTCGAACCCGGTGGCCTCGATCGCGGCGACGTCGGCGAGCAGGGCTTCCGGCCACTCGGCCTGGCCCGGCAGTTTGCCCATGACCACGTCGAGCTGGGCGTCGATGATCGAACCGCCGTACCGCTCGTCGAGGGCCCGCACGGCTCGACCGTGGTGCAGCCCGTGCAGCGATTCGACGGCGAAGCCGGCGTCGGTGAGCAGCCCGGCCAGTTCGGACGGCGCCAGCTCGCGCGTGTGGAACGGGTTCAGCGGCGTGTCGCTGTCCGGGGTGAAGGTCAGCCGGTTCGGCGTCGTGACCAGCAGTTTGCCGTTTTCCGACAACACGCGCCGGCACTCGGCGAGGAACCCGGCCTGGTCCCACAGGTGCTCGATGACCTGGAAGTTGGCGACGACGTCGACCGCGCCGTCCCGGACCGGGAGGAAGGCCAGGTTCGCCCGCGCGACGGCGAGCTCGGGGTAGCGGCGGGCGACGTGCTCGGTGGTCGGGACGTCGTAGTCCAGCGCGAGCACCCGGCGGGCCGTCGTGGCGAGGAGGCTCGCGCCGTAGCCTTCGCCGCAGCCGGCTTCGAGGACCGTCGCGTCCGCGCAGTGGGGGAGTAGGGCGGCGTACGCGGCTTCGTGGCGCCTGAACCAGTAGTTCTCCTCGGCAATGCCGGGGACGGTCCGCTCGCCGGTCAGGTGCAGCGCCTCGGCCCGGGTGGCTGGGGTGGTCACCTTCGCGACCCTAGCGGGTGTCACGTCCGGTACCGCCGTCTCGTTCCGTGGTCATGCAACGGACCATCACCCGCGTACTGCTCGTCGTCTTCGGCTTGGTCGAGGCCGTGGCCGGAATCTGGCCACTGGGGTCGCCGACCGGCTTCTACCAGGACTTTCCCGGCTTCCGCACCGGCTGGGTTTCGATGGACGGGCCGTTCAACGAGCACCTCCTGCGCGACTTCGGCGGGCTCAACCTGGCGCTCGCGGCGCTGCTGATCGGGGCCGCCGTGATCGGCACCACAGCGGTGGCGCGGCTCGCGGCCGTCTCGGCGCTGCTGTTCGGCGTCCCGCACTTCCTCTACCACCTCGGCCACGTCGGGCACTTCGAGCGGATCGACCAGGTCCTCATCGTGGGGACGACCGGGCTGGGGGTGCTGCTGCCGCTCGTGGTCCTGCTGGTCCCGGCGCGGCGGGTCAGCCCACCGGCGACACCGTGATGCCGAGCGCGCCGGGGCCGAGGTGCGCGCCGATGACCGTGCTCGCTTCGACGACCATGCTCTCGACCATCGCCGGTACCCGGCGTTCGATCTGCCTGCCGATCTCCAGTTCGTGATCGCTGGCACCGAACCGGGTCACGGCGATGTCGGCGCGGAACCCGCCGGACTTCTTCACCGCGAGGTCGACCATCTTCGCCAGGGCGCGCTTGGTGCCGGGGATCCGGGCGAGGGGCGCGACCTCGCCGTCCTTGACCGTGAGCAGCGGTTTGATCGAAAACGCACTACCGAGCATGGCCTGGGCGGCGCCGATCCGGCCGCCGCGGCGGAGGTACTCGAGGGTGTCGACGTAGATGAACTCGGTGCTCGTGGTGCACCGGCGTTCGGCGGCTTCGATGACCCGGTCGGCGTCCGCACCGGCCGCGGCGGCGCGCGCGGCTGACACGGCGGCGAAGCCGAGGCTCATCCCGGTGGTCCGGCTGTCGAGGACGTGCACCGGGATGCGGACCTGCTGGGCGGCCTCCCGGGCCGCGCGGACGGTGTCGGACATGCGGCCGGAGATGTGGATGCTGACGATGGCGGTCGCGCCGGCGGTGGCTGCCTCCTGGTAGGCCCAGAAGAACGCCCCCGGGTCCGGGGGCGCCGTGGCGATCACCTGCCCGGCTCTCATGGCGTCGATCACTTCGCCGCGGTCGAAGCGGTTTTCGTCGTCGTAGTGGCTTCCCAGGCTGAGCTGGATCTGGACGACGCCGATGGCCCAGCGAGAAGCGACGAGGTCGGGCAGGCAGGAGCTCGAGTCGGTGATGACGGCGATGCGCGCGGGCATGGTGGAGAAGGTTAATGCCGGACACCCACCGCGAGTAGGCCGTGGTTGGTCCGATCGGACGAACGGCAGTTCGGGTGGGGTAACCGGTCAACTACCGGGACGATAGTCCCACTAAATTGCCCATCCAGGTGAATGACGTCACCTCGACGGGTCCCGCGCGTCGATTGGTCCTAATCTACCGGCCAGTAGAGCACTGTCCCGTGGTCGTCCGCGGGCCACGAACCGGGAGGTCGAAGCAGACCCATGACCAACATCGTCGTCCTGGTCAAGCAGGTACCGGACACCTACTCGGAGCGGAAGCTCAACGGGTCCGACCACACCCTTGACCGCGAATCCGCCGACGCCGTGCTCGACGAGATCAACGAGAAGGCCGTCGAAGAAGCGCTGAAGATCAAGGAAGCCGGCGAGGGCGAGGTCACCGTGATCTCGGTGGGCCCCGACCGCGCGACCGACGCCATCCGCAAGGCGCTGTCCATGGGTGCCGACAAGGCCATCCACGTCTCCGACGAGGCGCTGCACGGCTCCGACGCGATCGCCACCGCCAAGGTGCTCGCCGCCGCCATCGGCAAGGTCGAGGGCTTCGACCTGGTCATCGCCGGCAACGAGTCGTCCGACGGCCGCGGCGGCGCCATCCCGGCGATCCTCGCCGAGCTGCTGGGCCTGCCGCAGGTCACCTACGTGCGTGAACTGAGCGTCGAGGGCTCGACGATCAAGGCCACCCGCGAGACCGAGGACGGCCTCACCCACCTCGAGGCGAGCCTGCCCGCGATCGTGAGCGTCGGCGAGAAGATCAACGAGCCGCGCTACCCGTCGTTCAAGGGCATCATGGCCGCGAAGAAGAAGCCGGTCGAGACGTTCACCATCGCCGACCTGGGCATCGACGCGGGCGAGGTCGGTCTCGCCAACGCGTGGTCCGCGGTGACCGAATCCTCGCCGAAGCCGCCGCGCACCGCCGGCGAGAAGACCGAGGACGAAGGCGACGGCGGCACCAAGGTCGCCGAGTACCTGGTCGGCCAGAAGCTCATCTGACAACGGCTCTTCGAGGAGGAAGTAGAACCATGGCTGAAGTACTCGTCCTCGTCGACCACGTCGACGGTGAGGTCAAGAAGGTCACGCTCGAGCTGCTGACCGCCGCCCGCGCGCTCGGTGAGCCGTCGGCCGTCGTCGTCGGCCCGACCGGGACCGCCGCCAAGGCGAAGCAGGCGCTGGCGTCGCACGGCGCCGCCAAGGTGTATGTCGCGGAAGGCGACGACGCCGCGAACTACCTGGTCACGCCCAAGGTCGACGTGCTTGCGGCGCTCGCGCAGCAGGCGTCCCCGGCTGCCGTGCTCGTCACCGCCAGCGGTGAGGGCAAGGAGGTTGCCGCCCGCCTGGCCGTGCGCCTGGGCTCCGGCCTGATCTACGACGCCGTGGGCGTCAACGGCGACGGCGTCATCGACCAGTCCATCTTCGGTGGCGCGTTCTCGGTCAAGTCCAAGTCCGCGAAGGGCGCGCCGGTGGTCTCGATCCGCCCGGGCGCGGTCGAGGCCGAGCCCGCCGAGGGCGCGGCGGCCGAGGAGACCGTCGAGCTCCCCGCGGTCGACGCGGCGAAGGCCACCAAGATCACCGGCGTCGAGCCGGTGACCGGTGGTGACCGGCCGGAACTGACCGAGGCCTCCATCGTGGTCTCCGGTGGCCGTGGTGTCGGCTCGGCGGAGAAGTTCGACGTCGTCGAGAAGCTGGCCGACTCGCTCGGCGCGGCTGTCGGCGCCTCGCGTGCCGCTGTCGACTCGGGCTACTACCCGGCGCAGTTCCAGGTCGGCCAGACCGGCAAGACGGTCTCGCCGCAGCTGTACATCGCGCTCGGCATCTCCGGCGCGATCCAGCACCGCGCGGGCATGCAGACGTCGAAGACGATCATCGCCGTCAACAAGGACCCGGAGGCGCCGATCTTCGAGATCGCCGACTTCGGCATCGTCGGCGACCTGTTCAACGTCGCGCCGCAGCTGACCGAGGCGGTCGCGAAGCGCAAGGGCTGATTTCCAGCTTCGTCGAAGGGCCTCCCGGGACGTTCCGGGAGGCCCTTCGCGCATTCAGGCACCTGAGAAGAGCCTGAGAACCCGCCATTAACTGAACGTGCACTAATCGGTCATCGGATGGCACTCTCCGCGGCTTCCTCCGCGCGGGTAAACCTTGACCATGACGACGTCACAGCTCCTCGTCAGCACTGATCAGGCGGGTAACGAGCTCCCCGCCGACGCCCCTCGGTACTCACTTCTCGTCGCGCACGCGAACGACGAAGTGGTTGCGGCGCAGGAACTGCGCCACCTGGTTTTCGCCGAGGAAATGGGCGCGCGCCTCCACTCCCCGCGACCCGGTCTCGACATCGACGAGTTCGACGAGTTCTGCGACCACCTCGTGGTCCGCGACGACAACACGGGCGAGATCGTCGGCTGCTACCGGATGCTCCCGCCGGACCGCGCCGCCCAGGCCGGAAAGCTCTACGCGGACAGCGAATTCGACCTGACCGCGATCGAGGGCCTGCGACCGTCGCTGGTCGAAACCGGCCGGTCGTGCGTGCACCCGGACCACCGCAGCGGCGCCGTCGTCAGCCTGGTCTGGGCGGGGATCGCCCGCTACATGCTGCTTTCCGGCCACCGCTACCTCGCCGGCTGCGCTTCGGTCCCGCTGGTGGACGACGGATCCTTCGCCGCCGGCGTGTGGGACGTGCTGCGGGCCAAGCACTACTCCGACGAGGCCACGCGCGTCACACCGTTGATCCCCTGGGACACCTCGGGCATCGAGCGCCCGGCGCGGCCCACGCTGCCGCCGCTGATCAAGGGCTACGTCCGGCTCGGCGCCAAGGTCTGCGGGCCACCGGCGCTCGACGTCGACTTCGGCGTCGCGGACTTCTTCGTCCTCCTGGACCTGCACAACGTCGACGAGCGGTACCTCAAGTTTTTCCTCGGGGTCCAAGGATGAGCCACGCTTGGATGCCGTCGTCGCCCTGCGGCGACGGCTGCCTCACCGCCGACGACCCGTTGGTCGGTCTCCCACGACGGGTCCTGCGCTTCGCGGCGGCGATCTCGGTCGTGCTCGCGGCACTGGTGTTCGCGCCCTTGCTGCTGGTCGCCCCGGGCCGCGAGCGTCTGCTCCGGCTGATCTTCCTCGGCGTGCTGCGGGCGTTCGGCGTCCGCCTGGACATCCGGGGCGGCGCCGACTTCCTGACCGCGCCCGCCGGCCGTGGCGCACTGGTGGTAAACAACCACATTTCGTGGCTGGACATCGTCGCGATCAACGCGCTGCGGCCGATGCGCGCGCTGGCCAAGAAGGAGATCGCGGGCTGGCCGGTGCTCGGCGGCCTGGTCCGCCGCGGCGGCAGCATCTTCCTCGACCGCGAGCGGCTGGCGACGTTGCCCGCCACGATGGCGTCGCTGGCCGACGCGCTGAGGACGGGCTCGCTGGTGAGCGTCACCCCGGAGGGCACCACGTGGTGCGGCCTGGCGTCGGGCCGCTTCACGACGGCGACGTTCCAGGCGGCCATCGACGGTGGTGTCCCGGTGCGCCCGATCGCGTTGCGGTACCGCCTCGCCGACGGCCGCGAGACCAGCCGCCCGGCGTTCATCGGACCGGAGTCGCTGATCGCGTCCCTGCGCCGGGTCGCAGCTCTGCGCGGCCTGGTGCTCGAGATCCACGTCTGCCCGGAGATCGCCCCGGGCCGCGCCGAAACCCGCCGCGAACTGGCCGCCCTCGCCGAGGCAGCGGTCCATTCCGCACTGGGAACGGTGCAGATCCCGGCCCAGCAGCGGCGGCGGACCCCGCGCCGCCAGGCGGCCCCACTGGCTTCGCCTCCCGCGAAGTGATCCGGGCCCTGTCGCCGCGATCCGGCGACAGGCCCGGATTGGGTCCCTTTTCGGTCAGCCGACGGCGATGGTCAACTTTCCGCCAGGGTGCCCATCCTCGCTTTCGACCTGCGCCGCGGCCGCCTCGGCCAGCGGATAGCTCTTGCCCTGTGCGATGCCGACCCCGCGATCGGTCACCCAGCCGGCGATTTCGGTGAGAACATCACGGGTCTGCTTGCCCCCGCTGGAGAACGGGATCCCCAGCTCGAACGCGGCCGCATCGGCGATGGTGACGATCCGGTCCTTGGTGCCCCGCAACTCGACGGACCCCGGCAGCACCCCGTGCCCGGCCGCGTCGAAGACGGCGTCCACCGGCCCGGACGTGACCTCGCGGACCCGCTCCACCCAGCCGTCGCCGTAGCGGACCGGAACGACGCCCAGCGACTTGAGGTCGTCGAGACTCCGGCTTCCCCCGGTCCCGACGACGGTCACCCCCTGCGCGACGGCCACCTGAGCGGCGAACCGCCCGACCGTGCCGCTGGCGCCGAGGAGCAGCAGCGTCTCACCCTCACGAACCCCGAGCAGCCCGAGCACGCGAAGCGCGGTTTCGCCGGCGACCGGCAACGCGGCGGCGTCCGCCCACGAAAGGATCGCGGGCTTCGGCGCGATCGTCTTCGCGAGCGCGTACTCGGCGTAGGCACCGGTCTCCGGCCAGCCGAACACCTCGTCGCCCACGGCGAAGTCCGCGCCCTCCCCGACGGCGTCGACGACCCCGGCGACTTCGAGACCGGGGATGTGCGGGAACGGGACCTGGAAGTTCTGCTGCATGGCGCCGTTGCGGATCTTCCAGTCGATCGGGTTGACCCCGGCGGCCCGCACGGCCAGCCGCACCTGCCCCGGGCCCGGCTCCGGCGCCGGGACGTCGGACAACTGCAGGACTTCCGGTCCGCCGTATGCGGAGAAGGTGATCGCTCGCATGGTGTTTCGCTCCTTGGTTCGTGACCTTCGGTTCGAATGTCCTCCCCCGGAAGTCAACTCGCCCGGCGGAGCCACCGAACCGCCCGGACGAGCAGTGTTCACTAGCCGGACGAGCAGGTCGCCGGACCGCGGACGCGCCTACCTTGGAGGCCATGGACGCTTCCTGGTCGGATCCGCGGCACGTGCTGGACGTCGTCGAGCGGCTCCTGTCGGCACCGCGGCCTCAGTTGCTCAGCCGGTTCACCGCCGAGCTGGCCAAGCTGATCCCGCATCGCGCGGCGGCGATGCAGACGGGCGACTGTCCTCGCAGCCCGCTCAAAGTCATCGGAGACGAAGCGATCACGCAGGCCGTGACGAGCGTCGAGCTGCAACGGCTGGTCGACCGCAGCGCGCCGGGCAAAGCCCTGGTGACCGACGGCGTGCTCGGGGGCACCGAGCGTCGTCTGGTCCTGCTCGCTTCGACGCCGGCCGTCGGCCAGGGCGCGGTGATCGCCGTGGTGCCCGAGGCGGCGGAGCCGCCGCCCGCGGAGCTGGAATTGGCGGCCCGGCTGTGGCACATCGTCAGCACCGACGCGGGCCAACGGGCGACGGACCCGGGCCCGGACGTCCTGGCCGGCAGCCTCGCCGCGGCCTCCGCCCGCGCCCAGGCGATCACCGACCTCGGCCAGACGCACGCGGCAAGCCTGGTCACGCTCCTGTCGGTCCTCCGCTCGAGCCGGCTCCCCGACGCCGTCGCCCGCCGCACCGCGGTCGACCTCGCCGCTGACGCGTTGCTCCAGCTCAAAGGCGTCGTCGACCGCGACCAGGTCCTGTCCGCCGAGCAGGCGGACGCGGCATTCGCCGTCCTCAAGACCCAGCTGGCCGACCTGGTCCGGCACACCGAAGTCGACGTCGACCCCGTCGGCGACGCGTCCCTCCCGCAGGACATCGCCCACACCGCACGGACGCTGACTCGAGGCTTGGTACTCGCGGCGTTGGATCGTGCTGCGACCACGCGCGTGAGGGCCTCCTGGCACGTGGAGGGATCGGTGCTGCGGATCACGGTCCGCGACGATTGCCCCGAAGTGGCCGACGCGGTCCCGCCCCGTGGCCTGACCGAGCGCCTCACAGCCCTCGGCGGCCACTGGGAGGTCGACGCCGTGCCGAGCTGGGGCACGACGGTCACGGCGGCGCTCCCGCTCGGCGTGGTGGAGCCGCCGGAGCTGCTTCCCCTCGATCGGCTCAACCCACGCGAACTGGAAGTCCTGTCGGGCATCTCCCAGGGGCTGCGCAACCGGCAGATCGCCGAACAACTGCAGCTCAGCGAGCACACGGTGAAGTTCCACGTCCGCAACATCCTCGACAAGCTCGACGTCAGTTCCCGAGGCGAAGCGGCCGCGCTGGCCCGCGGCCTGCCACTGGAACCGGTGGTGCGCCGCTCCGCCTGAACCACCTTGACCTCCAGCGTGCTGGAGGTTGCAAGCTGCTGATCATGGCCTCGACGATCGACTCCGCACCCCGTCGCCGAAGCGTGCTCTGGAGCGCGGAACACCGGCTAACCACGATCGCGCTGCTGCTCGTGGTCACGTTGGTCGCGTTCGAGAGCATGGGCGTGGCGACGGCGATGCCCACGCTGGTCGCCGACCTCCACGGGTTGTCGCTCTACTCGTGGCCTTTCACGATCTTCCTGATCTCCAGCGTGGTCGCGACGGTGCTTTCGGGCCGGATCGGCGACCGCCGCGGCCCGGCGCCGGCGCTGCTCGCCGGGCCCATGTTGTTCGCGGCCGGTCTGGTGGTCGCAGGAACGGCGAGCGCGATGCCGATGCTCCTTCTCGGCCGCGCGTTGCAAGGCTTCGGCGCGGGATTGCTCCTCGTCTCGGTCTCCCTCCTGATCGCGCTGACGTTCACCGACCACGAACGTCCGGTCATCTACGCCGCGAACGCGGCCGCTTGGGTCCTGCCCGCGGTCATCGGGCCGTCGGTAGCCGGGTCGTGACGGTCAGCGTCGGCTGGCGCTGGGTCTTCCTCGGCTTGGTTCCGCTCGTGGCAGTCGGCGTGCTGATGCTGGTCGTGGTCGTCCGGCGCTTGCCCACCCACGAGCCCGCCACGGGCGGGCGACGGGCGAGCGTGCCGCAGGCGATCATCGCCGCGCTCGGCGTCGCAGCGTTGACGTGGGCAGCTCAGCACCAGTCACTCGTCGCGCTCGGCTACGGCACGGTCGGACTCATCGCGCTGGGCTACGCGCTCCGGAGGCTGCTGCCGTCCGGGACGTTGACTTCCCGCCCCGGCCTGCCGACCGTCATCGCCTCTCGTGCCCTGATAGCCGGAGCGTACGCCGGGATGGAGGCGTATCTCCCGCTGACGATGAGCGCGGTCCACGGTTACAGCCCCGCCCTCGCCGGCCTGCCACTGACGATCACGGCTTTGGGCTGGTCGGCGGCGTCGGCAGCGCAAGGCCGGTACCTCGACTGGTCGCGAGAGGCATCGCTGCGCACCGGGTTCTGGCTGGTCGCGGCCGGCCTGGTCGGCTTCGGCCTGGTTTCGCAGTCGTGGTTCCCCGGCTGGGTCGCCTTCGTGGCCTGCGCGGTCGGCGGCGCAGGCATGGGGATCGCGATGCCCGCGATCTCCGTCCTCCTGCTCCGCTACTCGCCCGAAGGCGAGCGCGGATTCAACACCTCGGCGATGCAGCTCGCGGACTGGGTCGGCTCTGCACTGCTCATCGGCCTGGGTGGTGTCCTGCTCGGCGCAGTCGGCTCGGTTTTCGACCCGTCGCCGGCGATGACCCTGCTCACGGTGGCCTTGGTGGCGCTCGCGGTGGTGGGCGTCCGGCTGAGCGGGCGGTGGCCGTCAAAGGTGTGACAGGCCACTTCGAGAGCCAGGGTGGACTTCGTCACGCACTGGAGCGGACTACCCTGGAACAGCGATGACTTATCTCGACCATGCGGCGACCACACCGATGTTGCCCGAAGCCATAGCGGCGATGACCGAGGCGCTGCCCACCGTGGGCAACGCCTCGGCGCTGCACTCTTCGGGCCGCCGGGCTCGCCGGATGGTCGAAGAAGCCCGCGAAACCATCGCCGAGGCACTGGGTGCTCGTCCCTCCGAGGTGATCTTCACCGGCGGGGGCACCGAGAGCGACAACCTCGCGATCAAGGGCATCTACTGGGCTCGTCGCGGCGAGCAGAAGCAGCGTCGCCGCGTCCTGTGCGGTGCCGCGGAGCACCACGCTGTGCTGGATACCGTCGAATGGCTCGAAGCCCACAGCGGCGCCGATGTGACGCTGCTCGACGTGGACAGCCAGGGGCGGGTCTCGCCTGACATCCTCCGGGCAGCCATCGCCGCGGATCCCGAGACCGTGGCGTTGGCCACCGTGATGTGGGCGAACAACGAAGTCGGCACGATCAACCCGATCGCCGAGCTGGCGGCGGTGTGCGCCGAGTTCGACATCCCGTTCCACACCGACGCGGTTCAGGCCGTCGGGGCCGCACCGGTCGACTTCGCCGCCAGCGGCGCCGCAGCGCTCACTCTGACCGGGCACAAGCTTGGTGGCCCATTCGGAGTGGGAGCGCTGCTGCTCGGACGTGACGTACCTTGCGCGCCTCTGCTGCACGGCGGAGGCCAGGAACGCAACGTCCGCTCCGGCACCCTCGACGTCCCGGCGATCGTGGGTTTCGCGACTGCGGTCCAAACCAGTGTCGCGTCCCGAGCCGACTACGCGAAGCGCGTCGAGGAACTTCGGGACGAGCTCGTCGAGGCCGTTCAACGTGAGGTACCCGACGCCGTCCTCAACGGTGGAGATGGCGAGAGGCTGCCCAGCCACGCCCACTTCACGTTCCCCGGATGCGCCGGCGACAGCCTGTTGATGCTGCTCGACGCCAAGGGCATCGAATGCTCGACGGGATCTGCGTGCACTGCAGGCGTCGCTCAGCCGAGCCACGTGCTGCTCGCCATGGGGGCTGACCCGGCAGCGGCTCGCGGTTCCCTTCGTTTCTCCCTTGGCCACACATCCACCGCCGCGGACGTCGACGCCGTGGCTGCGGAGATCGGTGGCGTCGTCATGCGCGCCCGGCAGGCCGGTCTCGCCGGAATGCGCAAGCAGACTCAGAAGCAAGAGGTGTAAGGCAATGCGGGTTTTGGCCGCGATGAGCGGAGGAGTGGACTCGGCGGTGGCCGCGGCGCGCGCGGTCGACGCGGGGCACGACGTCGTCGGTGTGCACCTGGCCCTGTCGGCCAAACCGGGAACTCTGCGGACCGGCTCGCGCGGGTGTTGCACGATCGAGGACTCACACGACGCCCGGCGAGCTGCTGACATCCTCGGCATCCCGTTCTACATCTGGGATTTCGCTGAGCGCTTCACCGAAGAGGTCGTTGAAACCTTCGTCGGCGAATACGCTGCCGGACGCACCCCGAATCCTTGTGTCACCTGCAACGAGAAGATCAAGTTCGAAGCGCTTCTCGAAAAGGCGATGGCGCTCGGGTTCGATGCGGTCGCGACAGGTCACTACGCGCGTCTCACCGTGGTAGACGGTGTGCCTGAATTGCGTCGCAGCGCGGACAGCGGCAAGGACCAGTCGTACGTACTCGCCTCGCTGACACCGGAACAACTCAGTCACGCCATGTTCCCCCTGGGTGGCTCCTGGAAGACCGACGTGCGGGCCGAGGCGGAGCGACGAGGTCTGTCCGTCGCAAACAAGCCCGACAGCCACGACATCTGCTTCATCCCGGACGGCGACACCAAGAAGTTCCTGGAGAACCGGCTGGGACAGCGTCCTGGCGAGCTCGTGGACGCGGAAACGGGTGCTGTCCTCGGCCGGCACACGGGGGTGCACGGGTTCACGGTCGGCCAGCGCAAGGGGCTGGGGATCGATGCTCCGGCGCCGGACGGTCGTCCTCGGTACGTCCTGTCGCTCGAACCGGTCTCGGGCTCCGTCAAGGTCGGCTCCGCGGCCGACCTCGGCGTCAAGGTGATCGAGGCTGACCGGGCGATCTGGCCCAGCGGCCGGCCGCTGACCGAACCCACCGAATGCGTGGTCCAGGTCAGGGCCCACGGAGGGATCGTGGAGGCGGTCGCCGACGTGGACAGCGACACCATGACGGTGCACTTGCGCGAGCCGCTGCGAGGAGTCGCTCCGGGTCAGGTCGTCGTTCTCTACCGCCCTGATCCCGGCGATGGAGACGTCGTCCTCGGCAGCGCGAAGATTTCCGGCACCCGCTGATCGTCGGTCACTTCCGGGGCTTCTTCCGGAGCCGGTCCGCCTTTCGGCGGCGGGGGTGCATCGACGGTGGTGTCGTCGAATGGACTTGCCCTGTCGGCGTCGCGACGTTGAGGGTGCCATCCGGCGTGACTTCGTAGTCCCAGCCAAGCTGTCCCTCCAGCTTGCTGTGCCGCGAGCAGAAGGTGACGCCTTGGTCCGCGGCACCTCCGGACTCGCCCTTCGTGCGAGTCGCTTTGATCCCGCAGCTCTGTGCGGGGCGCGTGCATCCGGGCTGCCGGCACTCCTGGTCGCGAACCCTGATGAACTCGTCCTGCTCGAGCGAGTAGCGCGTCGGAGACAGTTCGACCGCGTGACCATTTCGCGGATCGGTGAGAACTCGGCGCAGCGTCGTGTCGGGCCCGCCGATGATGTGCCGAGCCAGCGCAGACGCGATGGGCCCGCGACCGGCCAACGCCGCCGGGGTCTGATTGAGGCCGAGGTAGGTGGCCAGGTCGATGTGCAGGAAGACCTCGGTACGTTCGCTGGGGCCACCTGTGCCGCTGAGCAGCAGATCGATGGCCACGTCCGCTCGGAGCTGATCCAGCGTTCGCGGTTCGTCCGGCGTCTTCAACGCACGGGCTGCTTGGTCGACGCGGGCATAGGCGGCGGTTGCCTTCTCTGTCGGCGCGTTGTTGACCGACAGGTGGGTCACGCCGGTGTCTTGATGGTGCAGGGTGAGTCGCCGCTCGACGAGCTTTCTTTCGGTGCGGAGCGCTGCGCCGTCGGGATCGGCTTGCGCGGCGGCGTAGGTCGCGGCCCGCCGGACCTGGGTGGCGTTCTTTCCCGGCACCCGATCTTCGAGCGTCGCGTCGACGACACGTACGTGATCTCCCGACAGCCATGCCGTCGCATCGGTGACCTTCATGGCGCGATAGAGGTCGAGCTGGCCGTCGTCCATGAGGTTGAGCATGCGGGGGAGGCGGGCAATCAGCGCGTTGGCCGCGGAAACGATGGCACTGGCGCGGTGTTCCGTTATGGACAAGGCCAACGCGACTTCCGAAGACGCGCTGGGCGCCCGTCTCCGTCGCACGCTCAGGTCCGCGATCGCTCTCAGTTGCACCGCTTGCAGTTTCGAGATCTCCGCGTCGGTATCACGGATCAGGTCGACGACCTGGTCGTCTTTCATGTGCTGCAAGGTGTTTGGGTCGGCGCGGATCGATTGCAGCACGAACGGAAGTTCACCGTCGGCGCCCTGAACGGATGCGGGGATGAGCTTGTGGACTGGTTGTGAATGCGTCATGAGCTCGACGGTACGACGGGTTGCGAGGAAAGTCAGCAAAAGGGCGCGAACGGTCCATTCGTGCCCTTCATCTTGACGGATCGCAACTGTTTCGGGATCGTGCGGGTATGCGGACGTCCGCGTGACGATCATGGGAGGGTAAATGTCCGAAATAGACAGTCACTGCTTCGCTCCGGGTAGGGGGCTTCATTGCTCAGAGCTTGAGCTTGAAACCCGTGTGGCTGGGTGCGAATCCGAGCCGCTCGTAGAACCGGCGCGCTTCGGTCCGGGAGGTGTCCGACGTGAGTTGCACCAGGGCGCACCCGCGCCGCCGCGACTCGTCGATCGCCCAGCGGACGAGATCGGCGCCCAGTCCGGTGCCTCGATGGCCGGCGTGGATCCGCGCGGCCTCGATCTGGCCGCGAAGCGCGCCGCGCCTGGCGAGACCCGGAATGATCGTCAGCTGCAAGGTGCCGACCGGCTCGTCGCCTGACACGACGACCACCAAAAGCTGATTCGGATCCGCGTCGATCTCGTCAAAGGCGCGCAGGTACGGCTCGAGGTCGCCGAGGTCGTCCCGGGTGGCGCCGAGCTGGTCGTCCGCCAGCATGCGCACGATCGCCTCGATGTCTTCTCGCCGTGCCCTGCGGATGGTGTTGTCGGCCACGGCGTCAGTATCACAGGACGCGGGTGAATCCTTGGTAGCTGTACTCGAAGCCGAAGCGAGCGTAGAAATCTCGCAGGTCGCCGCGGTTGACGCCCGAATCGAGGTGGACGCGCGCGCACCCGCGCCGGCGGGCTTCGTCGATGCCCCAGGTCAGGAGTGCGCTGGTCACACCGCGCCGTGCGGCGCGGATGCCTTCGAGCAGGCCGCGGGGTGCGCCGTCCCAGGCGAGGCCTCGAAGCACGGTCAGCTGTGCAGTGCCGGCGACGCCGTTGTCGTCCTCGGCCACGACCAGCGTGACGTGCGGGGTGTTCATGAGTTCCCGGAGCGCGGCTGCCAACGGTTCGCCGCGTGCGCCGAACAGGCGCACAAGCGCCTCGATGTCCGTTGCCCGCGCGCGTCTGATGACCTCCATCCCGCCCAGTATGCAGGAGGCTGGACGGCGGACCTAACTGCAACGACGTGGCTACCCGCAGTGCTGGCCGCGTCTGCTCTCAGGTCACCGCGTAACGACGAACCCCGTCGACGGTCTGGGCGCTCAATTTCCCTTGAGATGCCAGGAGATCGAGGTGGGCCGCGGTTTCGAGGACCGCAAGCATCTGATTGAAGGAGTCCATTTCGGACAGTTTGCGGTTGCGGCGAGTCCAGCCGATCCGGTGTGCTGCTTCGTACGCGCAAGTAGCGCCGGCCTCGATTTGGGAGGCGATTGTCTCGAGACGTTGACGATGGTGTTCCAGCAGTTCGTCGACCCGGGTGTGCACGCTTTCGGACACCGGGCCGTGCGCGGGAAGCATGCGGCGGTCCGGCATGGCACGCACCAAGCGGAGCGAGCCGATGAAGTCGTTGAGCGGCAGTTCGGCCGGCACCGGCTGGAACCCGATGGAGGGCGTGATGTGCGGCAGCACGTGGTCACCGGAGAACAACAGGTCGGCAGCGTCGTCGACGAAGACGACATGACCGGACGTGTGCCCCGGAGTGGCGACGACTTCGAACTGGCGTCCGGGCAGGATCGGCCGCGGGCCGGGCGTCAGCCATTCGTCGGGCGCTTCCCAGAGCTCGGCTTCCGTGTGCCGCCGGTTCGTTCCGAACTGTCGGGCTAGCGCTTCCACGACTTCGCCGGCCCCCGCCTGGAACAACAGGTCGACCTGGGCTTCCATCGGCAGGCGGTCGGGATTGCCGGAAGCCTTGAGCGATGGCTCTTCGTCCTGGCCGAGAGCGATCTTCGAACCGAAGTCACGACGCAGGACCACCGCCTGCGAATAGTGGTCCCGATGCACGTGGGTCACGAGGAACTCGCTGACGTCGGCGAGTCCGGCACCGATCCCGCTCAGCGCGTCGGCGAGCTGTTGCCGGGCCACGGTCAGCGCCCAGCCGGAATCGACCAGGACCAGCTTCTCGCCGTCGGTGACCGCGTAGACGTTGACCGCGCGCAAGGCATCGTTGGGCAGCGGCAACGGGATCCGATAGACGCCAGCGGAGACCTCGTAGATTCCGGGCTCGGTCCAGTTCCTGTCGCTGCTTTCCGGCAACGGTTCCACGGTGACCTCCGTCCCGGCGAGACTGCGGCGTCCCGGCCTTTCTTCAGGCTGGGCCGTGCCGGGCCCGCTGTCCACCGGGAGGAGATGAGACGCCGGTCACTCGATCAGTCGGTGTCCTGCTTCAGGGCCGTGTCGATCGTCAAGGCCGCGGCGACCACCATGCTGGCGAGCGGATCCGGCAGCGGGTGAGGGATCTCCACGACGTAGTTGTCGGCCGTGGTAAAGGCGGCTTTGAGGAACCCGCCCCAGGTCTTGGTCACCCGCGCGACCTCGGTGTCGGCGTGGTCGCGGATCGAGAAGTTCCAGGCTCGCCAGTTCTCGGCGAAGATCCCGCCGACGGGCCGGCCGTCGACGATGAAGCCGAACCGGATCTTGCCGAAGACATTCTCCTGGACGATCTCGCCGATCGGCGTCTCGTCGGCCCTGGTGACGAGGAACCGGGACTTGAACACCTTCGCCGGCCGGGTCACCTTGAGCACGGTGCTGTGGTTGGCGTCGCGGACCTCGAACTTGTGGGTCAGGAACTGGTCGTAAGTGGTCAGGAGCCGGATCGCCTTTTTCAGCGTGCTCTGGCCCACCTCGACGACCCCGCCGAGCCGGTTGCCGTTTTGGTCGAAGACCCCGAACTCGTTGGCCATCTCGATCAGCTTGGCGCGCTGGTTGACCACGAGGACCGGCTCGGTGAACAGGGTCCCGCCCCCGGCGCGTGTTCCGCCTCGGCCACGTGTCGCGCGGTTGACCTGGTTCTGGATCCGGGCCGGGTCGTGGGCGCGTTCGATGTCCAGCTCGATCGGCTCGGAGTCGCTCGGGGGCGGGGATGGGGAGGCCGCGCGGGTGTCGGCGGTCCAGGCCCGGCCGTCCCACCATCGGTGCAGACGGGGGTCCCGCGCGTCCGGGTACCAGCCCGGCTGCGGTGGCGAACTCGTCATGGCCGGTCAGCCTATCGCCGCGGACCCACTCATGGCGTCACCGAACGGAAATGCGGTGAATGTCCGCATCTCGACGCCCCGGCCGGTACCGGTGTCGAGGGGTCGACCAGAATCGGTGGTCGTGAGTGAGCGAATCTGGCCCAGCGGAGCCGCAACGGCGATCGGATCGATGCCGGGCGAAGATCCCGCCGAAGCGGCGGCGGTCGTGTTCGGCGAACTGCCCGACTTTCCGCACCTGCCCGAGCTGCCGGCCCGCGGCGTCGGGGCGGACATGCTCGGCCGGACAGCCGCACTGCTCGTCGACCTGGCGGTCGAGGTCGTGCCGAGCGGCTACCGCGTCGCGTCGCGGCCTGGGCACGAGCATCGCCGGGCCCTCGATCTGCTTCGCTGGGATCTCGACGCCGTGCAGGAGGCTCGGGAGAAGTCCGGGGTCACCCCGCCGGTCTTCAAGGTTCAGGTGGCCGGGCCGTGGACGCTCGGCGCCGGGATCGAACTGGCCCGCGGTCATCGGGTGCTCACCGATCGCGGGGCCTTGCGAGACTTCACGGCGTCCCTGCTGGACGGCCTGGCCGACCACGTCGCGGAAGTGCAGGCCAGGACCGGCGCGCCGGTAGTCGTCCAGTTCGACGAACCGTCGTTGCCCGCGGTGCTGGCCGGCGGCCTGTCGACGCCGTCCGGCTACGGGACCGTCCCCGCGGTGCCGGAGCCTGAGGCCCGCCAGCTGCTCACCACCGTGATCGAGGGCGCGCGACGGATCACCGATCGTCCGGTGATCCTGCACTGCTGCGCCGCGAAACCGCCCCTGGGGTTGCTGCGCGAGGCCGGTGCGGACGCCTTGGCCTTCGACCTCGCCGCGCTCGACGGGGCGTCTGCCGCGTTCCTCGACGAGGTCGGTGAGGTGTGGGACGGCGGGGCGACGCTGTTCATGGGCGCGGTTCCGGCGACCTCGCCGACGTCGCCGCCGAGCCTGAAGGATGTCGGAGAGCCGGCGTTCCGGCTGGCCGACCGGCTCGGCTTCAACCGCAGCGTCCTCGCCGAACGGGCGGTACCGACACCTGCCTGCGGCCTCGCCGGTGCGACACCGGAATGGATGCGGCGGGCCCTGGCGCTGACGCGGGACCTCGGCAAAGCCTTCGTGGAGCCGCCGGAAGGCTGGTGACGGAATCCGGCAACTCGCCGACGTCCGCTCCGGCCGGCAAGTAGCGTGTCGGGTAGCCGACCGAACGAGGATCACCCCTGACCATGCGTCTGTTCCGCCGCAAGAGCGCCGCTGCCGATCCGCCCGACCCGCGCACCGCGTGGCCCGAGCAGCCCGTCCCGGACGATCCGCCGGCCGCCGCGGAGGCGTTCTGGCACGGCTGGTTCGAGCTGCTTCCCATGGTCAGCGCGGCGCTGGGTGAGGGCGAGCCGCACCGGGTCGAGTACGAGCTATGCCAGCTGGTCGAGGCGCTGCACCCGCGGCTGCACTTCTCGCTCGAACGCGGTCGCCAGGCGATCTACGCCCTGGTCGTGACCGGGCAGGAAGATCCCGAAGTGCGGCCGTTCACCGACGCGTGGCGCGCGGCCGCGCCGCCGGACGACGCGATCTGGGAGTACCACGATTCGGTTCCGCCGGTGCCCGATCCGACCGAAGTCACGGTGAACCTCGGCGAGCACCGGATCGCGCTGGCCGATGTCCGGGTCGTCGCCCAGGTGGACGACGAGGAGCACGTGGTCGATGTCGCCGTCTTCCACCCGCGCTTCGGCGATCTCGATGACGCCACCCGGCGGACCATGACCTTCCTCCCGCTCGACGCGACATTGGGTGAACGGCTCGCCGCCGAACGGTTACGGCGCGTCGAGACCGCGGAGGCCGAGCCGGCCGGGGCCATCACCCTTCTGGAGCTCCGTGAACTGGTCCGTGGACTGGGCGGCGGACCGGACGAAAATGTCGGTACCTCCAGCTAGGGTTACCACCCGTGAGCAGCACCGAACTTCCCCAGGACCAGGTTGCGGCGGTCGACGCCCCGGTGGCCGCGGAGGACGTCGCCGACGTCCCGGCCGACGTCCGCGAGCGGCACAGCGCCCTCGCCGAGGAACTGCGCGACCACCAGTTCCGCTACTACGTCCTGGACTCGCCGATCATCTCCGACGGGCAGTTCGACGAGCTGCTGGGCGAACTCCAGCGGCTCGAGGAGGCCCACCCGGCGCTTGTCACGCCCGAGTCGCCGACCCAGCGGGTCGGTGGCACCTTCTCGACCGACTTCACCGCGCACGACCACCTCGAACGCATGCTCAGCCTGGACAACGTGTTCGCCGAGGACGAGTTCCTGGCTTGGGTCGAACGCGTCGAGAAGGAGGTCGGGCGCACGGAATTCCTCGCCGAGCTGAAGATCGACGGCCTGGCGATCAACCTCCTGTACGAAAGCGGCCACCTGACCCGGGCGCTCACGCGGGGCGACGGCCGGACCGGTGAGGACGTCACGCTCAACGTCCGCACACTCGACCAAGTGCCGCTGACGCTGACCGGCACCGAGCAGTTCCCGGTGCCCGCCCTGGTCGAGGTGCGAGGCGAGGTTTTCTTCCGCGTCGAGGACTTCCTCGAGTTGAACGCGAAGATGGTCGAGGCCGGCAAGCCGCCGTACGCGAACCCGCGCAACACCGCGGCCGGCTCGCTGCGGCAGAAGGACCCCAAGATCACCCGCGAGCGCCGGCTGCGGCTGATCTGCCACGGCCTCGGCAAACGCGCGGGCTTCGAGCCCCAGCGTCAGTCCGAGGCGTACGACGCGCTGGCCGCTTGGGGGCTCCCGGTGTCGCCGCACAGCAAGGTCCTCACTTCGGCCGACGAGCTCACCGCGCACATCGCCTACTGGGGTGAGCACCGGCACGACGCCGAGCACGAGATCGACGGCGTGGTCATCAAGGTCGACCAGGTGGCGCTGCAGCGGCGGCTGGGCACGACGTCGCGCGCCCCGCGTTGGGCGATCGCATACAAGTACCCCCCGGAAGAGGCGATCACCACGCTCCTGGACATCCAGGTCGGCGTCGGGCGCACCGGACGGGTGACCCCGTTCGCGGTCACCGAGCCGGTCACGGTCGCGGGGTCGACCGTGGCCAGGGCCACCCTCCACAACCAGGAGGAGGTCAAGCGCAAGGGCGTGCTCATCGGCGACCGGATCGTCATCCGGAAGGCCGGCGACGTCATTCCCGAGGTCCTCGGTCCGGTCGTGGACGCGCGCACCGGCGACGAGCGCGAGTTCGTCATGCCCACGCACTGCCCGGAATGCGGCACGGAGCTCGCCTACCAGAAGGAAGGCGACAAGGACATCCGGTGCCCGAACACCCGGTTCTGTCCCGCGCAGCTGCGGGAGCGCCTGTTCCACCTGGCCGGGCGCGGCGCCTTCGACATCGAGGTCCTCGGGTACGAGGCGGCGGTCGCGCTGCTCGAAGCCCGGGTGGTCGCCGACGAGGGCGACGTCTTCGACCTGAACGAGGACAGCCTCGCCGAGGTCGAACTGTTCCGGACCAAGGCGGGGGAGTTGTCGGCGAACGCGCGGAAGCTGCTCGCCAACCTCGACGTGGCCAAGGACCGGCCGTTGTGGAAGGTGCTGGTCGCGCTGTCGATCCGGCACGTCGGGCCGACCGCGGCGCAGGCGCTGGCCCGTGAGTTCGGCTCGATCGAACGGATCGAGCAGGCCACCGAGGAGGAACTTTCGGCAGTCGACGGCGTCGGCCCGACCATCGCCCACGCGACGCAGGAGTGGTTCGACGTCGCCTGGCACCGGGAGATCGTCGAAAAGTGGCGACGCGCCGGTGTGCGGATGGAGGAGGAACGCGACCAGTCGATCCCGCGCCACCTCGAGGGGCTGTCGATCGTGGTGACGGGCTCGCTCGAGGGCTTCTCGCGAGACGAGGCCAAGGAAGTCGTCATGGCCCACGGCGGCAAGGCCGCCGGGTCGGTCTCGAAGAAGACCGCCTTCGTCGTCGTCGGGGACTCGCCTGGTTCGAAATACGACAAGGCCATTCAGCTCAAGGTGCCGGTGCTCGACGAGGCCGGCTTCCGCGTCCTGCTCGAGCAGGGCCCCGACGCGGCGCGGGAGGTGGCGCTGCCGGCCGGCGACGAGGCCACCGAAGAAGAGGCTGGGGAAACGGATGGGTGACGTCGAGATCAGGCCGCCGCGGCCTGAGGAGTACGCCGCGGCGGGCGAAGTCACGGTGCGGGCATACGCGGCCGATGGCCACTTGGCCGACGACGTCGGCTACGAGGCGATGTTGCGTGACGTCGCGCGCCGGGTCGAGAAGGCCGAGGTCCTGGTCGCCGTGGACGCGGCGAGGGTGGTGGTCGGGACCGTGACCGTCGTGCACCCAGGGTCCGAATACGCCGAGGTCTCGCGTCCGGGCGAGCTGGAGTTCCGGATGCTGGCGGTGGCGCCGTCGGCGCGTGGCCGCGGTGTCGGCGAAGCCTTGATCAAGGCGGTGTTCGACCGCGCTCGCGCACTGGGTCTCCGCAGAGTGGTGCTCAGCAGCGTCGACCGGATGCACAGCGCGCATCGGCTCTACGAACGCCTCGGGTTCACGCGCCTGGTCGAGCGGGACTGGCGGCCGTTCCCGCACATCTCCCTGATCGCCTACCAGATCGACTTCTGACCTGGGCGTTGTCGAGAAAGGGACGAGCCCACGCGGACTCGTCCCTTTCGGCGACGTGACGGGCTTCTCGCTAGCCGTCGAGGACGACCGCGACGATGCCGGCGAGGTGGGCGAGCCGGGCGACCTCGGCGGCGCGGAAGTTCGGCCCGCCCGGGCGGGCGACGAGCAGCGCCTTGCCCGGCTTGCCGAGCGGGGTCGCGGCGAGCTCGGTGCCGAGCTCCTTCCACGTCTCCGGGATCCAGGCCTCCTCGCTGTCGAGGACCGTCGCGCGTTCCAGCGGCAGCCACGGCAGATCGGTGATCGGGGTCTCCGGGGCCGCGCTGGACGAGGCCAGCCGGACCGCGCCGGTCTCCGAATGTTCGACGATCATCGCCCAGCCGGCGCGCACGATCCGGGGAACGCCCTCGGCGAGGATGTCGAGGCCGGATTTCGGCTGCGCGGCGATCTCTTCCACGAGCTCGAGCTCGCGGTGCGTGTCCAGGACGCCCGCGTAGGGACGGACCGCATCGACTTCGACGCCCTCGACACTCTCCGCTGCCGTGATCAGCGCGTCGGGCAGACGACCCGACGGGAGCTCGACCACCAGGTCGTCGACGGCGACTCCGCTGCCGCGCTCGACGACGTCCACGCTGAGGATGTCGGCGCCTACCGTGCCGAGCGCCGTGGCGACCGCGCCGAGGGTCCCCGGGCTGTCCGGAAGGAGGACCCGGATCAGGAACGACACCACGCGCCCCTCTCACCTCTGGCGTCCCAGCCTTGCCGTGGGACGCTCGATGCCGGTCGCCGATTGTGACAGACGCACCCGGCTCGCGGGACCTGTTGTCCGCCGGGCGGGATGTGAGCGTCGCCGGACGGCAGCCGGCTTGCGCCGGGCGTAACCCAGTCGAGTCCGCCCGCGCCGCCACCATAGACTTGCAGCTTCCGAGACAACCCGCACAGCACAACCCGGGAGTCACCCGCGTGCCCAACATTTCCCGAGACGAGGTCGCGCACCTCGCGAAGCTGGCCAGGCTGGCCGTGACCGACGACGAGATCGACGTCTTCGCCGGCCAGCTCGACCAGATCCTGGACTCGGTGGCCAAGGTGAGCGAGGTCGCCGCCGCCGACGTGCCGCCCACGTCGCACGCCGTGCCGCTGACGAACGTCTTCCGACAGGACGTCGTCGTCCCCGGGCTCTCGCAGCAGCAGGCGCTGGCCGGTGCGCCGGCCGCCGAAGACGGCCGTTTCCGGGTGCCGCGGATTCTGGGGGAAGAGCAGTGACCGAGCTCATCAAGCTGACCGCCGCGGAGCTGGCGGGCAAGATCCACTCGCGCGAGGTGTCCGCGGTCGAGGTCACGCAGGCCCACCTGGACCGGATCGCCGAGGTCGACGACCACATCCACGCGTTCCTGCACGTCGACACCGAGGGCGCGCTGGCCGCGGCCAAGGCAGTCGACGAAGGCCTCGCCGACGGTAAGGCGCCGGCGTCGCCGCTGGCCGGCGTGCCGCTCGCGCTCAAGGACGTCCTGACGACCGAGGGCGTGCCGACGACCTGTGGTTCTAAAACGCTCGAAGGCTGGCTGCCGCCGTACGACGCGACGGTGACGCGCAAGCTGCGCGAGGCCGGCGTCGTTATTCTCGGCAAGACGAACATGGACGAGTTCGCCATGGGGTCGTCGACCGAGAACTCCGCGTACGGCCCAACGCACAACCCGTGGGACCACGCCCGCATCCCGGGCGGGTCGGGCGGTGGCTCGTCGGCGTCGATCGCGGCGTTCGAGGCCGCCATCGCCATCGGCACCGACACCGGTGGGTCGATCCGGCAGCCTGGGTCCGTCACCGGCACCGTCGGGGTCAAGCCGACCTACGGCGGCGTCTCGCGGTACGGCCTTGTCGCTTTTTCGTCCTCGCTCGACCAGGCCGGGCCCTGCGCGCGGACGGTGCTCGACGCCGCCCTGCTGCACGAGGTCATCGCCGGGTACGACCCGCGGGACTCGACCTCCATCGACACGCCGGTGCCGCCGGTGGTCGCCGCCGCCCGGCAGGGCATGACCGGTGACCTGAAGGGCATCAAGGTCGGCGTCGTGAAGGAGTTCGGCGGCGACGGCTACCAGCCGGGCGTGCTGCGGTCGTTCCAGGCCGCGGTCGAGCAGCTGCGGGCGCTCGGCGCGGACGTCGTCGAGGTGTCTTGTCCGAATTTCGTCTACGCGCTGCCGGCGTACTACCTGATCGCGCCGAGCGAGTGCTCGTCGAACCTCGCGCGGTTCGACGCCATGCGCTACGGCTTGCGCGTCGCCGACGACGGCACGCACAGCGCCGAAGAGGTCATGTCGCTGACGCGGGAGAAGGGCTTCGGCGCCGAGGTCAAGCGGCGGATCATGCTGGGCACCTACGCGTTGTCGTCTGGCTACTACGACGCCTACTACGGCTCGGCGCAGAAGGTGCGCACGCTGATCACGCGTGACTTCGACGCCGCCTTCGAGCAGGTCGATGTCCTCGTTTCGCCCACGACGCCGACCACGGCGTTCAAGATCGGCGAGCGCGTCGACGACCCGATGGCGATGTACCTCGCCGACCTGTGCACGATCCCGTCGAACCTCGCGGGCAACGCCGCCATGAGCGTGCCGAGCGGGCTCTCCGACGAGGACGGCCTGCCGGTCGGGCTGCAGATCATGGCCCCGGCGCTCGCCGACGACCGGCTCTACCGGGTCGGCGCCGCCTACGAGGCCGCCCGTGACGCCGCCGCCGGTGGGGCGCTCATCCACAAGGTCCCGGAGCTGGGAGGAACGAAGTGACTGCCGTGGCCGAGTTGATGGACTACGCCGACGTCGTCGAGCGGTTCGACCCCGTGCTCGGGCTTGAGGTGCATGTCGAGCTGAACACGCTCACGAAGATGTTCTGCGGCTGCCCGAACGAGTTCGGCGGCGAGCCGAACACGAAGGTCTGCCCGACCTGCCTGGGCCTGCCCGGGGCGCTGCCGGCCGTCAACGGCAAGGCCGTCGAGGGGGCCATCCGGATCGGTCTCGCGCTGAACTGCGAAATCGCCGAGTGGTGCCGGTTCGCGCGGAAGAACTACTTCTACCCGGACATGCCGAAAAACTTCCAGACCTCGCAGTACGACGAGCCGATCGCCTTCAACGGCTACCTCGACGTCACGCTCGACGACGGCGAGGTCGTGCGCGTGGAGATCGAGCGCGCGCACATGGAGGAGGACACCGGCAAGTCGCTGCACGTCGGCGGCGCCACCGGGCGGATCCACGGCGCCGAGCACTCGCTGCTCGACTACAACCGGGCCGGCGTGCCGCTGATCGAAATCGTGACGAAGCCGATCGAGGGCACCGGTGAGCGGGCTCCCGAGGTCGCACGGGCGTACGTGAGCGCGCTGCGGGACCTGCTTCGCGCGCTCGACGTGTCCGACGTCCGGATGGACCAGGGCTCGCTGCGGTGTGACGCGAACGTCTCGCTGATGGCGAAGGACGCGACCGAGTTCGGGACCCGGACCGAGACGAAGAACGTCAACTCGCTGCGCAGCGTCGAGCGCGCCGTCCGCTACGAAATGACGCGGCAGGCGGCCATCCTCGCCGAGGGCGGTTCGATCAAGCAGGAGACGCGGCACTTCCAGGAGGCCGACGGCACCACGTCGCCGGGCCGGACGAAGGAGACCGCCGAGGACTACCGGTACTTCCCGGAGCCCGATCTGGTCCCGATCGCGCCGTCGCGAGAATGGGTCGAGGAGCTGCGCGGGACGCTGCCGGAGATGCCTTCCGAACGGCGGAAGCGGATCCAGCAGGAATGGTCGCTTTCCGACGAAGCCCTGCGTGACCTGCTGAACGTCGGTGCCGTCGAGCTCGTCGCGGCCACCGTCGAGGCCGGCGCGTCGCCCGATGACGCCCGTGGCTGGTGGGTCAACACCCTCGCCCAGGAGGCCAACGCCCGCGAGGTCGAGCTGTCCGAGCTGGCGATCACGCCGGCTCAGGTGGCCGAGGTAATCGGGCTGGTGACGTCCGGCGAGCTGACGAACAAGCTGGCGAAGGAAGTCGTCCAGGGCGTGCTCGCCGGCGAGGGCGAGCCGCGGGAAGTCGTCGAGAAGCGCGGGCTGAAGGTCGTCTCGGACGACTCGGCGTTGCTCGTGGCGATCGATGAGGCCCTCGCGGCGCAGCCGGACGTCGCGGAAAAGATCCGTGGCGGGAAGGTCGCCGCGGCGGGCGCGATCGTCGGCGCGGTCATGAAGGCGACCAAGGGGCAGGCCGACGCCAAGCGGGTCCGTGAGCTGATCATCGAGCGCGTCGGTTCCTGACCGGTTTCATGACACGACCGGGATTCGTCAAAAGCGTCACCTGGCGCGAGTGGCTCGGCCTAGCGGCCGGGCTGCTCGCGTTGGGCTCGACGTTCCTGCCGTGGACCACGCTGACCGCTACCAGGCCCGATATCGAGAGCATCCTCGCGCAGCTGCCCCACGGTGACGTCGTCCGCGACGCCTGGCACTCCAGCTTCTTCTCCTGGTGCCCGCCGCTGCCGTTGCTGCTGGCCGGGCTGGTCGTGGTCGTTTTCGGGCGAATCCGGACCCTGCGGTTCAGCGGCCTGCCGCAGCTGTGGCTGGTGGTCGCCGCGGCGTCGCTGCTGCTGATGGTGCTGGGCTGGGTCACCCTGGACTGGGAGTTCGACGCCGATCAGCGCGGCATCTTCGAGGCCGCTGGGGTCGCCATCGGACCCGGCCTGGGCCGGGTCCTCGGGCTGTTCGCGGCGCTGGTGTCCGGTGTTGCCGCTTTCCTGGACATGCGGGCGATGCGGGCCGAGAGCCGTCAGCCGCGGAAGACCCGCAGCAAGAGCGGCTGATCTTCGTGGGCGCGCGGACCGCTTGGGTGCGAAGTACCTCAGCGGCGCTCGGCCCACTTCGGTAAGAGTCCTACCGCTGGAGAATTTCCGACGGGCTGCGGGAGTCGTCCGACCGGTTGATCGCGGCCGCTGACAACGTTGACATCGTAGTTGCCCGTTGCATGAGAAAGCGCTTTCTGGAACGGTCGGAGACGCGCAGCCCGGGACGCGGAGATCGCCGTCCCGTGGGTGGCGGGCGGCGCGGACAGGCGCTGCTGGGGCGCCGGAGGCCGTGGAGGGAGACCCGGGTTGGCTCAGGGAAAGCGCTTACGGGTGGCCGTCACCGGAACCGGGGCCATCGCGGAGAGCCACCGGACCGCCTTCGAGGTCCACCACGAAGACGTCGACATCGTGGCCGCCGCCGACGTCGATGAGGCACGGGTGGCCGCGTTCTGCGCCGGGACCGAGCACGCCAAGCCCTACCGCGACCTGGGCACCCTGCTCGCCGAGCAGGAACCGGACCTCGTCTCGATCTGCACGCCGCCGAGCCTGCACGTCGAGCAGACGAAGAGGGCGCTCGAGAGCGGGGCCTGGGTCTGGTGCGAGAAGCCGCCGTGCCGGTCGCTCGCCGAATACGACGAGATAACCGTTGCCGAACGGGACGGGGGCCCGTACGCCGCCTTCGTCTACCAGCAGCGGTCCGGCTCGGCCGCCGCGCACTTCCGGGACCTGCTCGCGGGCGGGGAGCTGGGGCGCCCGCTCGTCGCGCACTGCCAGACCACCTGGTACCGCGATGCCGCCTACTACGCGGTGCCGTGGCGGGGGCGCTGGGAGACCGAGGGCGGCGGGCCGGCCATGGGCCACGGCATCCACCAGATGGATCTGCTGCTCCACCTGCTCGGCGACTGGGCCGAGGTGCGCGCGATGACCGCTCGGCTGGTGCACGACGTCGAGACCGAGGACGTCTCCACCGCGCTGGTCCGGTTCGAGTCGGGGGCGCTGGCGACCGTCGTCAACAGCGTCCTGTCGCCGGACGAAGTGAGCCGGATCCGGATCGACTGCGAGCTCGCCACCGCGGAGCTCACCCACCTCTACGGGTACGGCGTCAAGGACTGGCGCTACACCCCGGCGCCGCACGTCGCCGGGGATGCCGTCGAACGCTGGCACACCCCGGCCGACGACGTCGGCAGCTCGCACGCCGCTGCGTTCACGCCCATCCTCGCCGCCCACCGGGCCGGACGGCGGCCGCCGTGCAGCGGGGACGACGGGCGGCAGGTGCTGGAGTTCGTCGCCGCGCTGTACAAGTCCGCGTCCACCGGGCTCGGGGTGCGCCGCGGGGAGATCGGGCCGGATGATGCCTTTTACCGCTCGATGGCCGGTGCCGCGACAGGAGCCCGCCAATGAGTGCGGCGATCACGGTGACCCACCGGCACGGCGAGCGCGTTTCCGTCGAAGCGGGCGGCGTCCAGCTGATGTCCTACGTGTACAAGCCCGACCCGGTGGCCTTCGAGTCGTGCAAGCCCTACGCCCACCCGCTGCGGACCCTGGGCGGCCGGCGCGTCAGCGGGTACCGGCCCGCCGACCACCGGTGGCACAAGGGCCTGCAGATGACGTCGAGCCACCTGTCCGGGCAGAATTTCTGGGGCGGCCACACCTACGTCCCCGGCGACTGGTACCAGGAGCTGCCCGACCGCATCGGTTCCATGCGGCACGACGGATTCGCCGGCTTCACCGTCGGACGCGACCGGCTGAGCTTCGCCGAGGACCTCACCTGGATCGCCAACGGCGGGGACGAGTGGGCGCGGGAGCGGCGCGACATCGTCGTCCACTCGGTCGAGCCGGACGAAGGGGCCTGGGCGCTCGACTGGGGTATCGAGCTGACCAACCTCCGCGACACCTCGCTCGTGTTCGGCAGCCCGACCACCGCCGGCCGCGAGCGGGCCGGGTACACCGGCCTGCACTGGCGGGGGCCCCGGGACTTCGGCGGCGGCCAGGTCCTGGGCCCCGGCGACCTCGAGGGCGAGGCGATGATGGGCGCGCAGGCGCCGTGGCTCGCGTTCGTGGGCGAGCACGACGACGTCGACGCGCATTCGACGCTGGTCTTCGCCCATGCGCCAGAAAACGACAAGGCGATCCACGAGTCGCACTGGTTCGTGCGGGCCGAGGAGGCACCCATGGTCGCCTTCTCGTGGGCGTTTTTTGACGAATTCGAACTGCCGCCGGGCGAAAGCTTCGCCTACCGGTACCGGATCGTCGTCGCCGATGGAGCCTGGGACCGCGACCGGGTGACCCGCTACCTCGACGGGCACGGGTGGTCATGAACGATTTTCCGCTACCGGGTGGCATCGGCGTCTCGCACCTGCGCGCCTACGACTGGGCGGCCGAGGACGGCGTCTGCGGCGGCAGCCCGCACCTCCACCTCGCCTGCACCGAGGCCTACGTCGTCACCGGGGGCCGGGGTGCCGTCCAGACCCTGAGTGTCGGCGGCTACGCGGAGACGCCTCTGACGGCCGGAGTCATCGCGTGGTTTGCGCCCGGCACCGTGCACCGGATGGTGCAGGACGACGACCTGCGCGTCACGGTCCTGATGCAGAACAGCGGGCTGCCGGAAGCCGGGGATGCCGTCTTCACCTTCCCGCCCGAGGTGCTCGCCGACGCGGCCGCCTACGCCGAGGCCGCGGCGTTGCCGAAAACCGACGACGCCGCGCGGCAGCGGCGTGACCTGGCTATTCGCGGGTACCTGCCGTTGCGGGACGCCCTGCGGGACGGCGATCCGGAACCGTTGCGGGCATTCCACCGGGCGGCCGTCGCGCTCGTCGCGCCGAAGGTCGCAGAGTGGGTACCGCGCTGGCAGGCCGGGGCACTGCGGGCCGCCGAACTGACCGGGGCGCACCTCAAGGCGCTCGCCGACGGCGACGGGAGCCACCTCGACCGGTCCGGCCTGCGGGTCGCGACGCCGTCGAACCCGGACGGCTACGGCATGTGCGGCCGCCGGGCCGAATACGACATCCCGCTCGACCAGGAAGGTTTGCAGAGATGAACCAGTCCAGCATCGGAGTGCTCCTCAACGGGGTGACGGGCCGGATGGGCTACCGGCAGCACCTGCTCCGGTCGGTCCTGGCGATCCGCGAACAGGGTGGCGTCGCCCTCCCGGACGGCAGCCGCGTGCAGCTCGAGCCCATCCTCGCCGGGCGCAGTGCCGCGAAGCTCAAGGACCTCGCCGACCGCCACGGCCTGACGGCGTGGACCACCGACCCCGGCTCCGCGCTGCAGGACGTCGAGATCTACTTCGACGCGCAGCTGACGTCGGCGCGCGAGCCGTCGGTGCGGGAAGCCATCGCGGCCGGCAAGCACGTCTACGCCGAAAAGCCCCTCGCCGAGACGCTGCCGGCGGCGCTGGAGCTGGCCGGGCTCGCGCGGGACGCCGGGATCTGCCACGGCGTCGTGCACGACAAGCTGTTCCTGCCCGGGCTGCTCAAGCTGCGGCGGCTGATCGACGGCGGGTTCTTCGGGCGGATCCTGTCGGTGCGCGGCGAGTTCGGCTACTGGGTGTTCGAGGGCGACTGGCAGGAGGCGCAGCGCCCGAGCTGGAACTACCGTGCGGAGGACGGCGGCGGGATCGTGCTCGACATGTTCTGCCACTGGAACTACGTGCTCGAGAACCTCTTCGGCCGCGTCTCGGCGGTGACGGCGAAGGCGGTGACGCACATCCCGCGCCGCTGGGACGAGCAGGGGGAGGCGTACGCGGCGACGGCGGACGACGCCGCGTACGGCATCTTCGAACTGGAGTCGGGGGTCATCGCCCAGATCAACTCGTCGTGGTCGACGCGGGTTTTCCGTGACGAACTGGTCGAGTTCCAGGTCGACGGCACCGAGGGCAGCGCGGTCGCCGGGCTGCGGCGCTGCCGCGTCCAGCACCGCTCGGCGACGCCGAAGCCCGTCTGGAACCCGGACCTGCCGGCGACCGAGCCGTTCCGCGACCAGTGGCAGGAGGTGCCGGACAACGCCGAATTCGACAACGGCTTCAAGGCGCAGTGGGAGGAGTTCGTGCGGGACGTGGTCGCCGGACGGCAACACCGGTACGACTTCTTCTCGGCCGCCCGCGGTCTGCAGGTGGCGGAGGCCGGGCTGACGTCGTCGGCCGAAGGGCGGCGGGTGGAGCTGAAGCCGCTGAGCTGACGGTCGGCGGACGACCGCGGTTCGGCACCGGCTGCGGTAGTGCGGGGACCGGTTGGGTGGTGGTCGCGCGCGGCCGGTCCTGGACCCGCGCGGCGCGGGTCATGCCGTGGTCGATAATCGGCGACTGGTGAAAAACTCGCAGGTCAGTCCTTGCTGTTGCCGCCGCCGGAGGTGGCCGGGGTGATCAGGACGACGCGGTCGTCGCTGGAGACCGGGGTGCCGCCGTCCTTGTTGACCGTGCCCGCCACCGCCAGCTGCGGGTTGATCATGCTCATGCCGGCCAGTCGCCCGTACGTCAGCGGGGGCTTGCCGGTCTTGCCGTCGAGGCTGATCGTCGGCTTGCCGCTGATCGCTCCGTCCGGGCTGACCGGCAGGTTCTGCAGGTTGCCGGCCAGTGAGGTCCCGACCGAGAGGGAGCCGTTGGCGTCGACGAAGTCGGCGCAGCCCGCGACACCCGGTTTGTCCGGCCACGTCCACGCCGGCGTCGCCAGTGGCTGGCCGGCCTGGATCCGGTAGAGGGCGTCCTTGTCGGCGAGGCGGTCGGTGACCCAGACGCGGCCGCCGTCGGCCGAGGCGCACACCCCGCCCGGTGCGTGCAGGCCGGCCGCCACCGCGAGCGAGCCGTTCGGGTTGCCCGCCGCGGCCTTGCCGGAGGTGTCGATCCGCAGCAGCTTGCCGGCGAGGGAGTTCGGGTCGGCCGCGGCGGCCGGGTTGCCCGCGTCGCCGGTCGCGACCAGCAGCGCGCCGCGGTTGTCGGTGCCGACCGTGCCACGGTTGCCGGACGCGCCCTTCGGGATGCCGGTGAGCACCGGCTTCGGCGACTGGCCCTTGGCGAACCGCACGACGCGGTTGTCGGTCGCGGTCGTGATGTAAGCGAACACCAGCTGGTCCTCGACGTACGACGGCGACAGCGCGAGCCCGGTCAGGCCGCCGTCGCCGGCCGCCTGGACGTCGAGCTTCGCGAAGTCCGTCGTGTCCTTGCCGCTCGTCGCCAGCACGACGCGGCCGCTCTTGCGCTCGCCGGCCAGCGCGCTGGGCGTGGAGCCGTCACCCGGCAGGCCGGCCACCGCGGCGACGGTGTCCAGGCACGTCGCGATCACCGACGGGTCGAAGTCCTTGCAGCCCTGCGGCGGCGGCACCGGCGCGGCCGACTGGCCGGGCCGCGCCTGCTTCGGGTCGCTCCCGGAGTCCGCGCCGGGACCCTGGACCTCGGGCGGCGACTCGGGGCTCGGCACGGGCGCGGGGCTGAACGTCTGGCCCGCCGCGGTGTCGTCGAACCGCGCGCACCCGGCGGGCAGCAGGACGCCGCAAGCCAAGATCGCCAGCAGGGCCGAGCGGTAGCGGGTGCGCATGATCCCCCAGCCTAAGGGCCGGTGCGTGAACCATGGGTGAGTACTCCTCGATTACGTTGGAGATCATGACGCTGACCGTGCTGGTGCCCGACGACGAGGGCATGACCGTGCTCGCCGAGGTCCCGCGGGTCCTGCCCGTGCGCTACCAGTGGGGCGAACGGGTGCCGCCCGAGGCCGCGAAGGCGCAGGTGCTCATCCCCGGCAAGCACCCGCCGGGGGAGCAGCTGTGGCGCACGCTGCCGAACCTGAAGCTGATCCAGCTGCTGTCCGCCGGCGCCGAGGACTGGGTCGGCAAAGTGCCCGACGGTGTCCTGCTCTCCACCTGCCGCGGCGCGCACGGCGGGAGCACGGCCGAGTGGGTCGTCGCGGCGCTGCTGTCGATCTACCGGAAGCTGGACGTCTTCGCCGCGGCGCAGCGCGAAGGCCGGTGGGAGCGGCAATCGGCGGACACGCTGCAGGGCAAGCGCGTGCTCGTCATCGGCGCCGGCGATCTCGGACAGCACCTGCGGCGCCGGCTGGAGCCGTTCGATGCGCGCTGCACGATGGTCGGGATGACCGCGCGGGAGGGCGTGCACGGCGTGCGCGAGCTGCCCGGCCTGCTCGAGCTGCACGACGTCGTGGTGCTGATGGTGCCGCTGACCTCCCGCACGCGCGGGATGGCCGACGCGGAGTTCCTGGCCCGGATGCGCGACGGCGCGGTGCTGGTCAACGTCGCGCGCGGCGCCGTCGTGGTCACCGACGCCCTGGTCGCCGAATTGACCACGGGCCGGCTGCGGGCCGCCCTCGACGTCACCGATCCCGAGCCGCCGCCCGCCGGGCACCCGCTGTGGACGGCGCCGGGGCTGCTGCTGACGCCGCACGTCGGCGGGGCCGTGCGCGGGGTCCGTGGTCGTTCGTACGCCGTCGCCGCGGCCGAGATCGCCCGGTACGCCGGTGGCGACCTGCCGGACAACCTCGTGCACGGCGAATACTGAGCTCGCCAGGCCCGCGGCGATCCCCTAACCTGCGCGGGTGAGCAGTGGAGACGACTTTTCGCAGCAGCCCACCAGCGTCCTGTCGGGCGTCGAGGACGATCGGTCGGACGACACGCCGCGCCAGGGCGGGCTCGGCCTCGGCCTGCTGATCCTGCGGCTGGCGCTCGGCGTGACCATGGGCGCGCACGGCCTGCAGCACCTGTTCGGCCTGTTCGGCGGGCCGGGCATCGGCGGGTTCGCGCGGGTGCTGGAGACGTACGGCTACCACAAGCAGACGACGCTGCTGTCGTGGATCACGGGCATCACCGAGGTCGGGGGTGGCGTGCTGGTGATCGTCGGGCTGTTCACGCCGCTGGCCGCGGCCGGGTTGCTCGGGGTGGCGGCCAATGCCGTTTACGCGAAGTTCCACGGCGGGTTCTTCGAAGGTTCGGGGCGGGGGTTCGAGTTCGAGCTGCTGCTGGCGGCCTCGGCGTTGAGCCTGCTGTTCACCGGGTCCGGGCCGATTTCGCTGGAGCGGAACACGCCTTGGCGGAAGCGGCCGTTGCCGTTGGGGCTGGTCTCGCTGCTGCTGGCGGCCGCCGCGGCCGTTGTGGTCATTGTTTTGACACGGTAGCGAGGCGGGCCGGCTCGGGGTGGGGACAACTCGGCGGCTCGGAGCGGGGCTGTGGACAACTGGGGTTCGCGGGTCCGGAATTGTCGGTGGCCGCGAGTAACGTTGAATCCGGGGGTCCCCCAAGCGGCGGGGGTCTGGAATGCCCGAAAAAGGGCGGCCCGGAACCAAGGGACGGCTGTCGCGGAGCCAGGGAGGCGTCGTGGAACCCGGGGACAGCCGTCGTGGATCCAGGAGACGGCCGTCGCGTCGAGCCTCCTGAACGCCGGAAGGCCGCCCCGGCGGAGCGGGACGGCCTTCTCGGGGTCGGGCCGGAACTTACTTGTTCACGTCGCGGACCGCGCCCGTGTCCGCCGACGTCGCCATCCGGGCGTACGCGCGCAACGCCGCCGTCACCGGGCGCTGGCGGTCCTTCGGCTGCCAGGGCCGCTCGGACGCCTCCATCTTCGCCCGGCGCTCCGCCAGCACCGACTCGTCGACCAGCAGCTCCAGGCGTCGCTCGTGGATGTCCAGCAGGATGCGGTCGCCGTTCTCGACCAGGCCGATCAGGCCGCCCGCTGCCGCCTCGGGGGAGATGTGGCCCACCGAAATGCCCGAGGACCCGCCGGAAAACCGGCCGTCCGTGATCAGGGCGCACTTCTTGCCCAGGCCCGAGCCCTTGAGGAACGCCGTCGGGTGCAGCATCTCCTGCATGCCCGGGCCGCCCGCCGGGCCCTCGTAGCGGATCACCAGCACCTCGCCCGGCTGGATCTCCTTCTTCAAGATCGCCGACACCGCTTCCTCCTGGCTCTCCAGGACCCGCGCCGGGCCCTCGAAGTGCCACAGGTCCTCGTCGATGCCCGCCGCCTTGATCACCGCGCCGTTCTCCGCGAGGTTGCCGCGCAGGATCGCCAGGCCGCCGTCCTTCGTGTAGGCGTGCTCGACGTCGCGGATGCAGCCGCCCGCCGCGTCCGTGTCCAACGATGACCAGCGGTTCGAAGTCGAGAACGCCTGCGTCGTGCGGACCCCGCCCGGCGCCGCGTGGAAGAGCTCGACCGCCGTGGCAGAAGGGGAAGCGGCGCGGATGTCCCAGGAACCGAGCCAGGAGTCCAGATCGCGCGAGTGCACCGACCACACGTCGGTGTTGAGCAGCCCGCCGCGGTACAGCTCGCCGAGGATGGCCGGGATTCCGCCCGCCCGGTGGACGTCTTCCATGTGGTAGTCGGAGTTCGGCGCCACCTTCGACAGGCACGGCACGCGGCGGCCGATCGCGTCGATGTCGGCGATCGTGAAGTCGACCTCGCCCTCCTGGGCGGCCGCGAGGATGTGCAGCACCGTGTTCGTCGAACCGCCCATGGCCATGTCCAGCGCCATCGCGTTCTCGAACGCCGCCTTCGACGCGATCGAGCGCGGCAGGACCGAGGCGTCGTCCTCCTCGTACCAGCGGCGGCACAGCTCGACGACGGTCCGGCCGGCCTCCTCGAACAGCGCGCGGCGCGCGGCGTGCGTCGCCAGCGTCGAACCGTTGCCCGGCAGCGAAAGGCCCAGCGCTTCGGTCAGGCAGTTCATCGAGTTCGCGGTGAACATGCCGGAGCACGAGCCGCAGGTCGGACAGGCCGAGCGCTCGACGATGTCGAGGCCGTCGTCGTCGACCTCGGTGCTCGCCGACGCCGCGATCGCGGTGATCAGGTCGGTCGGGGCCTGCGCGACACCGCCCACGACGACCGCCTTGCCGGCCTCCATCGGGCCGCCGGAGACGAACACCACCGGGATGTTCAGCCGCATCGCGGCGTTGAGCATGCCCGGGGTGATCTTGTCGCAGTTGGAGATGCACACCAGCGCGTCGGCCTGGTGCGCGTTGACCATGTACTCGACCGAGTCGGCGATGATCTCGCGCGAGGGCAGCGAGTAGAGCATGCCGGAGTGGCCCATGGCGATGCCGTCGTCGACGGCGATGGTGTGGAACTCGCGCGCGACGCCGCCCGCTTCCTTGACCGCGCCCGCGACGATTTCGCCGAGGTCTTTCAGGTGCACGTGGCCGGGCACGAACTGGGTGTAGGAGTTGGCGATCGCCACGATCGGCTTGCCGAAGTCGCTGTCGGTCATGCCGGTGGCACGCCAGAGCGAGCGCGCGCCCGCCGCGTTGCGGCCGTGGGTGGTGGTCCGGGAACGGAGAGGCGGCACGGGAACTCCCAGGTCAAAGGGTGGCCGGCGAAACTGGTAGGACCAATTTACGCTGCCGGGCGAAGCCGGTCCGCCGAGGGTGGGACCGGGCTACTCCTTGGCCGAGGACTCGGACGTCCCGGGCTTGATGTCCCCGGTCTCCAGCACGCCGCTCGGGTCGGCGACCAGCCCCTCGCTCACCATCGACAGCACCGGCAGGTGCCGGGTGCGCACGGTCGGCAGCGGCACCTTCGTGTCGTCCTGCAGCACCGCCTGCACCCGCGACTTCTTCGTGATCGCGAGCCCCTTCAACGCCGACCACGGGATGTCGCGGTGGCCGAACATCGTGCGGACCGCCAGTCCCGAGCGCGTCGCGATCGTGCGGTGGCGGACCACGAACACCGCCAGCGCGATCGGGAAGATGTAGAGCCACTGCAGGTACGGGATCTCCCCGAGCGCGATCGGCGTCACGCAGATCGTCAGGAGGGCGATCGCCATGAAGGACGTGCGGGGGACGCGGAAGACGGCCTTCCGGCCTTCGTCCTGCTGTTTTTCGGCCACCCGGAAATGGTGCACCGCGCGCACACCCGGCTCGAACCCGGGTCGCGCGCGCGTGACGTGCGCCGCGCAGGCGTCCACCATGCGGACTCTCCATCCCGCAGAGTTGACACCCGCATGGCGTTCGGTCTAGCGTCATCGCCGTGACACCGCTGACCGGCCTCGTACTTCCCAAGCGCGTCGACGCTTAGGGAAGACTTTCCGCTGCGTCGACGCGCGAACCCTCGTGCGACCTTACGGTCGGCGAGGGTTTTTTGTTGCCCACGGGAAGAGATTCCTGGCCCCACCGCACCAATCGAGCTCAAAAAAGACCCGAACGAGTGACACCGAGACCCACGAGGCAGATCCGATGACCAGTGCGACGTCGCGCAGCGACGCGAAGCCCGGGCCGACGCCCGGAACGCCCGGAGCACGTCCGAAGCCGGCGCCACCGGCGGGAACGCCGGTGCGCGTCACCGGCGCCCAGTCCCTCGTGCGCTCGCTCGAGGCGGTCGGCGCCGAGGTGGTCTTCGGGATCCCGGGCGGCACCATCCTGCCCGCCTACGACCCGCTCCTCGATTCGACGAAGGTCCGCCACGTCCTGGTCCGCCACGAACAGGGCGCCGGTCACGCGGCCACCGGGTACGCCCAAGCCACCGGCAAGGTCGGCGTCTGCATGGCCACCTCGGGCCCGGGCGCGACCAACCTGGTCACCCCGCTCGCCGACGCGAACATGGACTCGGTCCCGGTCGTGGCCATCACCGGCCAGCAGTCCCGGGCGCTGATCGGCACCGACGCGTTCCAGGAAGCCGACATCTGCGGCATCACCATGCCGATCACCAAGCACAACTTCCTCGTCACGGACCCCGCGGACATCCCGCGGACCATCGCCGAGGCGTTCCACCTGGCGAGCACCGGCCGGCCCGGTCCGGTCCTGGTGGACATCCCCAAGGACGTGCTGCAGGAGATGACCTCGTTCTCCTGGCCGACCGAGCTGCGGCTGCCGGGCTACCGCCCCACGCTGCGCCCGCACGGCAAGCAGGTCCGCGAAGCCGCGAAGCTGATCGCGAAGGCGCGGCGCCCGGTGCTCTACGTCGGCGGTGGCGTCATCAAGGCCGAGGCGCACGAGCAGCTGAAGCAGCTCGCCGAGCTGACGAACATCCCCGTCGTCACCACGCTGATGGCGCGCGGCGCGTTCCCCGACTCGCACCCGCAGCACCTCGGCATGCCGGGCATGCACGGCACGGTCGCCGCGGTCGCCGCCATGCAGCGCGCCGACCTGCTGATCGCGCTCGGCGCCCGGTTCGACGACCGGGTCACCGGCCAGCTGTCCTCGTTCGCGCCGGACGCCGCGATCGTGCACGCCGACATCGACCCGGCCGAGATCTCCAAGAACCGCAAGGCCGACGTCCCGATCGTGGGCGACTGCAAGGAGATCATCGGCGAGCTCATCACCGCCGTGAAGACGGAGTTCGACCACAGCGGTCAGCCGGACCTGGCCGACTGGTGGACGCAGGCCGACGACTGGCGCAAGAACTACCCGGCCGGCTACGAGTGGCCCGACGACGGTTCGCTGTCGCCGCAGTACGTCATCGAGCGGATCGGGCAGATCGTCGGCCCGGACGCCGTCTACGCCGCGGGTGTCGGCCAGCACCAGATGTGGGCCGCGCAGTTCGTCAAGTACGAGAACCCGCGCACCTGGATCAACTCCGGCGGCCTCGGCACCATGGGCTACGCGGTGCCCGCCGCGATGGGCGCGCAGTTCGGCGTCCCGGACAAGCAGGTGTGGGCGATCGACGGCGACGGCTGCTTCCAGATGACCAACCAGGAACTGGCCACCTGCGCCATCGAGGGCGCGCCGATCAAGGTCGCCGTGATCAACAACGGCAACCTGGGCATGGTCCGCCAGTGGCAGAACCTCTTCTACTCGGAGCGGTACTCCAACACCGACCTCGGGACGCACAAGCACCGCATCCCGGACTTCGTCCTGCTGGCCGAGGCGCTGGGGTGCGCCGGCCTGCGGTGCGAGACGAAGGAAGACGTCGACGCCACCATCCGCCGCGCGATGGAAATCAACGACCGCCCCGTCGTGATCGACTTCGTCGTGGGGAAGGATGCCCAGGTGTGGCCGATGGTCGCGGCCGGCACCGGCAACGACGAGATCATGGCGGTCCGGGGCATCCGGCCGCTGTTCGACGACGACGAGGTTTCGGTCGAGACGACCGAAGCAGCCGCGGAAGCCGCTGGAGAAGGTGAGCGCTGAGATGAGCGTCCACACGCTGAGTGTCCTGGTCGAGAACAAGCCCGGTGTGCTCGCGCGCGTTTCGGGCCTGTTCTCCCGCCGCGGGTTCAACATCGAGTCCCTCGCCGTCGGGCCCACGGAAAACCCCGAGGTGTCCCGCATGACGATCGTGGTCGCCGTGGAAGAGCTACCGCTCGAACAGGTGACGAAGCAGCTCAACAAGCTGGTCAACGTGATCAAGATCGTCGAGCTGGAACAGTCGACCGCCGTGCAGCGCGAACTGCTGCTGGTGAAGGTTCGCGCCGACAACACCGTGCGCAGCCAGGTCCTCGAAACCGTCCAGCTCTTCCGTGCGAAGGTGGTGGACGTGTCCCCGGAGGCGCTCACCGTCGAGGCGACCGGGACGTCGGACAAGATCGGCGCCCTCTTGCGGATGCTGGAGCCGTATGGCATCCGCGAACTCGTGCAGTCCGGCATGGTCGCGGTCGGGCGCGGAGCCCGCTCGATCACCGCAACATCGCCGCGTTAAGCAGTCTTTGTAAGTCAGGAAAGGAAGCAGTAACCCCCATGGCAGTGGAAATCTTCTACGACGACGACGCCGACCTCTCGATCATCCAGGGGCGCAAGGTCGCTGTCATCGGCTACGGCAGCCAGGGCCACGCCCACTCGCTGAGCCTGCGCGACTCCGGCGTCGACGTCCGCATCGGCCTGCCCGAGGGGTCCAAGTCGCGGGCGAAGGCCGAGGAGCAGGGCCTGCGCGTGCTCACCCCGGCCGAGGCGTCGGCCGAAGCCGACCTGATCATGATCCTGGCGCCGGACACGAAGCAGCGCTTCATCTACGAGCAGGACATCGCGCCGAACCTCAAGGACGGCGACGCGATCTTCTTCGGGCACGGCTTCAACATCCGCTACGACCTGATCAAGCCGCCGGCCAACGTCGACGTCGCGATGGTCGCCCCGAAGGGCCCGGGCCACCTGGTCCGCCGCCAGTTCGTCGACGGCAAGGGCGTCCCGGCGCTCATCGCCGTGGAGCAGGACGCCTCCGGCAACGCCCAGGCGCTCGCCCTCTCCTACGCGGCCGCCATCGGTGGCGCCCGCGCCGGCGTCATCAAGACGACGTTCACCGAGGAGACCGAGACCGACCTCTTCGGCGAGCAGGCCGTGCTCTGCGGTGGCGCGTCCGCGCTGGTGCAGACCGGTTTCGAGGTGCTCACCGAGGCCGGCTACGCCCCGGAGATCGCCTACTTCGAGGTGCTGCACGAGCTGAAGCTGATCGTCGACCTCATGTACGAGGGCGGCATCGCGCGCCAGCGCTACTCGATCTCCGACACCGCCGAGTACGGCGACCTGACCCGCGGTCCGCGCGTCATCTCGCCGGCGGTCAAGGAAGAGATGAAGAAGATCCTCGGCGAGATCCAGGACGGCACGTTCGCCCGCGAATGGGTCGCCGAGGACGAGGCCGGCCGGCCGAACTTCACCAAGCTCGAGGAGCAGGGCAACCAGCACCCGATCGAGGCGACCGGCAAGAAGCTGCGCGACCTGATGTCGTGGGTGGACCGGCCGATCACCGAGACCGCTTGATCGTTTTTCGGCAAGACGCTGAAGGGGACGCCCGGTGCCGGGCGTCCCCTTCAGTGCGTTCGGTGGTCGTTTCGCTACGCTGGAGACATGAGTGATCAGCCGGTCGACGACAAGGCGCACATCCGGCACCACCTCGACTTCACGAAGGCCGAGTGGATCCGGGCCGAGCCCGAAGGCGTCACCCTCGACGACTGCGTCGAGTACGCGTTCATCGAGCACACCGACGGCGTCACCTACACGGCGATGCGCCAGTCGGCGAAGCCGGACGGGGTGATCCTCGTCTTCACGCCGGGGGAGTGGGACGCGTTCGTGAAGGGCGTCCGCGACGGCGAGTTCGACCTGCCCGAGGACCTCGCCGCGGAGGCTTAGACCTTTGCCGCCAGCTCGGGGATCCGGCCGAGGTCGCCGGCGATGCCGAGGTGGTCGCCGTAGTCGCGCGATTCGACGACCAGGCCGCCCGAGATCCGCATCGCGAAGATGTTCGCGATCCGGACCGGCTTCCCGGCGTAGCTGCCCTGGTAGGCGAACTCGCCGATCAGCACTTCCGGATCGGCGCTCTGGTAGGTGACCAGGTCCGCGATGGCGAACTCGGGGTTCATCGCCTTGCCCGCCGCGAAGTGCGCTCGCAGCTCGTCGCGGGTGCGCACCACCGCGGAGCCCGGCAGGAACGGGTGCGTGACGTGCGTTTCCTCGGCGTACAGCTCCGGCAGCTCGTCCCGGCGCCCGCCGGCGACACCGTGCACCAGCCGCTCGAACACCGTGCCCGCGCTCTCCGGCGTGACCGGGGACAGCTCGCGCGGCGGCGCCCCTTCGTAGGCCTTGACCAGCTGGTCGACGCCGTCGCGGATGACCGCGAGCCGCAGGTAGTCGTGGTAGTCGCGGGAATGGACGATGAGGCCGTCGCGGATCCGCAGCACCTGGATGTTCGCCGTCTGGATCGTCCGCCCGGTCTCGACCGACTCGGCGTCGTAGTCGTATTCGGCGACGATCACCTCGGGGTCCGTCGTCTCGTGGACGACGACGTTCTTGCGCTTGAGCCGCAGCGCCCCGGCGAGGGCGCTGGTGAACCGTTCGTGGACCGTCGCGCGGCCGGTGATGCGGGTGGGCCGCGGCACGGCCTGGGGGTGTTCGACGACGGTGTCTTCGGCGTAGAGCGCGGAAAGCTCCGCCCATCTTCCTTCGCTGATGCCGTCGGACAGTGCGGCGAACACCTCGCGGGGTGAGTGCATGAGATCCTCCCAGTGGGCAAAACGGAGTCTGTAGTCCGCCTTGGACGATACGGACTACAGACTCCGTTTGTCTACTTCAGCAGGTCCCGCGCGGCCGGTTGCCCGCACACCTCCGCCCACTTCTCCGGGGTGCTGTCGAAGATCGCGTCCCGCGCGCCGACGTCGGCGCCGTTTTCGACGAGCGTGCGGAGGACGTCGAGATGCCCGGACTGCGCGGCCAGGTGCAGCGCCGTGACGCCCTCGCCGTGGTTCGGGCCGCCGAACGTGCCGCGGAAGTTCACGTCGGCGCCGAGGTCGAGCAGCGTCCGGACGGCGTCGAGCCTGCCCTGCGCCGCCGCCCAGGCCAGCGCGGTGCCGCGGTAGACGTCGGCGTCCACCTCGGCACCCCGGGCGACGAGCGTTCTCAGCGCGTCGACCCGGTTGTTGCGCGCCGCCCAGGTGAGGGCTTCGTTCCTGACTTCGGCGGGGTCGTCCGCCGGCTGCCAGCGGGGGAAACCGCTGTGGGGGCGGTAGAAACCGCGGTGGGCGCCGCCGCGGCCCGAGGTCAGGAGTTGGTCGAGGGCGTCGATGTCGCCGAGCCCGGCCGCGACGCGCAGGTTGCCCGGCGCGCGGCTGTGCGCGGCCAAGGTCTCCGCGGCTTCGCGGTGGCCCCAGAACAGGGCGACGACCAGGGGCGTGCCGCCGTCGCCGCGGGCCGAGACGTCGACGGGTGCGCCGTGCCGCAGGAGCAGGTCGAGCAGGAGCGGCAGGTTGCTGTAGGCGGCTTGGTGCAGGGGTGTCCAGCCGTGGACGTTGCCGCGGGCCGGGTCGGCGCCGTGGTCGAGGAGGATCCGGCTGAGCCGCTCGTCGTGCGTGGCGCCGGCCATGCCGAGCAGGTCGTTGCCGTTGGTGCCACGGGCGTCGACGAGCCCTGGGAACTCGCCGAGCAGCGTTTCGAGCCGCTCGGGATCCCGTGCCTCGATCGCCCGGTACGCGCGGGCGAACGGCTCACCACTGTCCACAAGAGACTTGACGTGGTCGCGAAGTGCTTTCCAGGAACCGAAACCGTGCTCGCGGGCGACGACCGCGCGGGCGCCGTCTCGGGTGAGCGGCTGGTCCCAGCGGGCGAACGGCTCCTTCACGCCGGGCGTCTCGTCCTCGGCCGAGGCGAGCAGCCCGAGCGCGCGTTCGGCGTAGTAGCCGACGTCCTGGTGATACGGGTGCTGCAGGGTTTCCCCGTGCTCGGTGACGCGCCGGACGTAGGCCTGAAGCTTCGGCCAGCTCGGGAACCCGTGGTCCCGCGCGATCCGGAACTGCGCTTCGGCGAGTTTGACGCCTTCGGCGCGCGCGAGGTCCTTTGCGCGCTTGCGCAGCTGGTCCAGGCTGGGTTTCGCGGGCAGCGTGCCCATGGTGCCTCCTTCCCTCGACGCCCGTGGTCCGCCGGCACCGGGCAGGAAAGAGGTGCGGAGCTGGTGGTGCGGTGAAACGGGGGTGGGCTCGGCCCTTTCCGCGGACGGGACGCGGCCCGCACCGCGCCCCGCCACCCTACCCCCGCGTGAAGGAAGGGTCATCACGCGTGATTGGCGGGTCGACTCGCGTGATTGAAGGGTCGACTCGCGTGATGGGAAGGTCGACACGGCGAAGCTGGGGCTCGTCGCCGTGTCGTCGCCTCAATCACGCGTGTCGGCTTCCCGATCACGCGTGTCGGCTTTCTGATCACGTGAGTCGACCCCTGAATCACGGGCGGAGGTCGGCCAAGAGGCGGTAGGACTTCTCCGTGCGGGCCAGGACCTGGACGCAGACGTGGTCGGCGCCCGCGTCGAGGTGGGCCTGGATCCGGGTGGCCGCCGCCTGCTCGCCGGTGGCGACGATGGCGTCGACCAGGCGATCGCTGCCGCCGTCGGCCAGGTCGGCGTCGGTGAAGCCGAGCCGGCGCAGGTTCGCCTGGTGGTGCGGGGCCTGCCGGACGTACAGGCCCACGTGCTCGCGCGCCGCTTCGCGGGCGGCCTCCGGCGGGGCGTCGAGGATCACCGCCTGCTCGACCGCCAGGTACTTGCCCGGTCCGAGCCGCTCCCGCGCGAGCGCGGTGTGCTCCGGCGGGACGAAGTACGGGTGCGCGCCGTCCGCGCGTTCGGCCGCCAGGTCGAGCGCCCGGGGGCCGAGCGCGGCGATCAGCCGCCGGGGCCGCGGCGACGGCGGTGGCAGGGCGGGCAGCTCGGCCTCGTCCATCCCGGTGAGGTACTCGCGCATCGCCGAAATCGGCCGTGCGCCCGGGAAGTGGCCACCGAGGCCGACGGCGAACCGGCCGGGGTAGGCCTCGCCGAGCGCCCGGGTCGCCGCCTCCGCCGTGATCGGGGCGCGGCGGTCGAACCGCGCGATCCCGGTGGCCACGGTGAGCCGGGACGTCGCCGCCAGGAGCAGGGCCGCCTGCGTGAACGCGTCCCGGCCGGCGTACTCGCCGAACCAGAGCGCGTCGAAGCCGAGTTCCGCCACCTCGGCGGCCGTTTCGCGGACCGCGCCGATCGGGGCGCCGTCGAAGAACCGCCAGATCCCGACACTCATCGGAGCACCTCCGGGGCCAGCTCGGCCAGGATGTCCACAGTGGATTCGAACGTGGCCGCCGACGGCGTCAGCAGCACGTGGTCCGCGCCCGCGTCCCGGAGCTCGGCGAGCCGTTTCGCGATGGTCGGCGCGTCGCCCCAGAGGACGAGGTCGTCGACGAACCGGTCGCTGGGCCCGGCGATGTCGGCGTCGGTGTAGCCGAGCCGTTTCCAGCCCGCCAGGTACACCGTGATGTGGTACTGCCGCGACTGCGCCACCCGGCGCCGCACGCTCTCGCGAGCGTCCTCGCGGCTGCCGACCAGCACGGTCTGCTGCGGGATCAGCAGCTTGTCCGGCCCGAGGATCTCGCGGGCGTACGGCGTGTGCGAGACGGGTTGGGCGAACGGGTGCGCGCCGTCCGCGTGGTCGCGGGACAGCTCCAGCATCTTCGGCCCGACGGCGGCCAGCACCCGGGGAAACGCCACTGGCGAAGGGCTTTCGGCTTCCGTGGCGTCCATTTCGGACAGGTACGCCCGCATCCGGTCGATCGGCCGGTAGTCCTCGCCGAGCTTCGCCGCCTGGAACGCGTGCCCGGCACCGATGCCGAGCACGAACCGGCCGGGGTGGGCCTGGGTGAGCGTGGCGCCGCCCTTGTGCGCGGTCGTCCCGCGCCGGGCCCACAGGTTCGCGATGCCGGTGCCGAGCACGACGTCGGGCACGGTCGCGAGCAGGTCGCCGAAGTGGGCGAAGACCTCCCGCGTGCCGGGTCCTTCGCCGCTCCAGACCGAGCGGTAGCCGGCGTCGGCGAGGCGCCGCGTGGCCGCGCGCTCGACGTCGGGCGGGGGTTGCATGGGCGCGCTCGGCAACCAGGCGCCGATCGCGCCGAGCCGGGTCCGCGTGTCTTCGATCAGGGTCATCCTCGATCCCTCCAGTAAGCTGAGGCTGCCTCCGGTTAATATACGGAGGCAGCCTCCGATTGGCTAGCCGGTATGGTCGGGAGTGCGATGACCGACGTGAAACCGATGCGCGCGGACGCCCGCCGCAACTACGAGCGCCTCCTCGAAGAGGCCCAACGCGCCTTCGCCGAACACGGCGTCGAGGCGTCCCTGGAGGACATCGCGCGCCGCGCCGGCGTCGGCATCGGCACGCTCTACCGGCACTTCCCGACCCGGGACGCGCTGCTCGAGACGCTCCTGCGCGCCCGCTTCGACGCCCAGGCCGAGCGGGCCCGCGAACTGCTCACCCACCCCGAGCCGCTGAACGCCCTGCAGGCCTGGCTCGCCGGGCTCGGGGACGCCACCGGCACCTTCCGCGGCCTGGCCGAGCTCACCGCGGACGCGCTGAACGACGAAACGTCCCGGTTGTACGAATCTTGCCACGCCATGCGCGAGGTCGGTTCCCAGCTGGTGGAACGGGCGAAGCGCGCGGGCGAACTCCGCGAGGACGTCACGGCGCACGAACTGCTTCTGTTGCTGCACGCGGCATCCTGGGCGGGCGGGCACCTGCCCGGCGAAGGGGGCATGCAGCGGCTGCTGGCCCTTGTTTTCGAGGGATTACGGGCGAGTTAACGCCGGGGGACGCCAAGGGCCGCCACCGCGCGTTAAACTCCGGCTCGACCGGGGCACAACGACGTGCTTTGACCGTTTGTCGACACAGAGCGTCCTGGAAGTGACCAGATAGTGGGAGCCGCATCGTGAGCAAGCCCAATAAGCCCGTCGTCCTCATCGCGGAGAAGCTCGCCCCCTCCGTGCTGAGTGTCTTCGGTGACGAGGTGGAGGTCCGGCACGTCGACGGCACGGACCGGTCCGCGCTGCTCGAGGCGGTGAAGAGCGCCGACGCGCTCCTGGTCCGCTCCGCCACCCAGGTGAACGCCGAGGTCTTCGCGGCCACCACGCAGCTCAAGGTGGTCGCCCGCGCCGGCGTCGGCCTCGACAACGTCGAGGTGCCCGCCGCGACCGAGCGTGGGGTCCTGGTCGTCAACGCGCCGACGTCGAACATCGTCTCCGCCGCCGAGCACGCCGTCGCCCTGCTGCTGTCGGTCGCGCGCCGCGTCCCGGCCGCCGACCAGAGCCTCCGCGGCGGCGAGTGGAAGCGCAGCTCGTTCTCCGGCGTCGAGCTGCAGGGCAAGACCATCGGTGTTGTCGGCCTCGGCAAGATCGGGCAGCTGTTCGCCCAGCGTCTCGCTGCCTTCGACACGAAGCTGATCGCCTACGACCCCTACGTCTCGGCCGCGCGCGCCGCGCAGCTGGGAATCGAGCTCGTCACCCTCGACGAGCTGCTGACCCGCGCCGACGCCATCTCCATCCACCTGCCGAAGACGCCGGAGACCAAGGGCCTCATCGACGCCGAGGCGCTGAAGAAGACCAAACCGGGCGTCATCATCGTGAACGCCGCCCGCGGCGGGCTCATCGTCGAAGAGGACCTGGCCGACGCGCTGCGCTCGGGCCACGTGGGCGGCGCCGGTGTCGACGTCTTCGTCAGCGAGCCGACCACGTCCAGCCCGCTGTTCGAGCTGGAGAACGTCGTCGTGACGCCGCACCTGGGCGCCTCCACGGCCGAGGCGCAGGACCGCGCGGGCACCGACGTCGCGAAGTCGGTGCTGCTGGCCCTGCGCGGCGACTTCGTGCCGGACGCGGTGAACGTCTCCGGCGGCGGGGCCGTCGGCGAGCACGTCCGCCCGTACCTGTCGCTGGTCCAGAAGCTCGGCCAGCTGCTGACGGCGCTCAACCCGACGTCGCCGACGTCGGTGACCGTGCAGGTCAAGGGCGAGATCTCCAACGAGGACACCGGCGTGCTGCAGCTCGCGGCGCTGCGCGGGGTGTTCACCGGCGTGGTCGAGGACCAGGTCACGTTCGTCAACGCGCCGCAGCTGGCGGAGAAGCTGGGCGTGCAGGTCGAGCTGGAGACCGAGCCGGAGAGCCCCAAGTTCCGCAGCCTGGTCACCGTCCGCGCGGTGCACGCCGACGGCGCGGTGCTGACCGTGTCCGGTTCGGTCACCGGCCTGGACGAGGTCGAGAAGCTGGTCGAGGTCAACGGCCGCGGGTTCGACCTGCGGGCCGAGGGCACCGTGCTGCTGGTCGAGTACCCGGACCGCCCGGGCGTGATGGGCCGGGTCGGCACGCTGCTGGGCGAGGCGGGCATCAACATCGAGGCCGCGCAGATCAGCCAGACCACCGACGGCTCGGACGCGGTGATGCTGCTGCGCGTCGATCGCCACGTTGACGCGCACCTGCTGGAGCCGATCGGGGCTTCGGTCGGGGCGCACACGATCCGTGCGGTGGACTTCAACTGACGTAACCCTTTCGAAGGCCCCCTGTCACCCGGCAGGGGGCCTTCGCGGGCAATCACATTCACGTAACGGAGTCCTTTGCCTACGTAAGTAGGTGTTTTGGGGCATTAGGTTCTCCCCGCGAGGTTGAACCACGCGTCGTCGAGGGCACGGCGCTGTGCCGCGCTTCACCGTCGGGGGTGTCAGGAGCGGCAGGCAGGTTCGGGTCCAGACCTCGAGTAAGGGGCCGACTCATGAGCAGATCCCGCCTCCCCACGCGCGCCACGACGGCGGCCTTCGCCGTCGTTCTGGCGGCCGCGCTCGGGGCGCCGGTCGCGAGCGCCAGTCCTGAACGGGCACAGCCTGATCAAGCACAGGGCGCGCAGCTCGCGGAAGGCGTTGCACCCGCCAAGATCGACGACGCGAAGCTGCAGGGGAAGCTGTCGCCGCGCCTGGGGGCCGCGCAGGGCCGGGTCACCGCGTTCGTCGAGCTGGCCAAGAAGCCGGCCGTCGACGCGTTCACCGCCACGCAGCCGCAGGGCAAGGAGCAGGCCAAGCGGGCCGCTCGCGCCGCCAAGGCGGACACCGCCGCCGCCGTGGACTCCGTCCTCGGCCAGCTGCGTGCGGGCAACGCCCAGCCGCAGGTCGTCACCCAGACCGCCAACGCCGTTCCCGGCGTGGTCGTCACCGCCGACGCCGCGAAGCTGCGTGAGGTCGCGAAGCGGGCGGACGTCGTCGCGGTGCGCACGGTCGTGCCGAAGACCCGCACCAACGCCAGCGCCGAGCAGCTGACCAACACCCTCGCCGCCTGGCAGCAGACCGGCAAGTTCGGCGACGGCGTCCGCGTCGGCGTCATCGACGACGGCATCGACTACACCCACGCCGACTTCGGCGGCCCCGGCACGCAGGCCGCCTACAAGGGTGTCGACAGCACCAAGCCGACCCCGCTCTTCCCGAGCGCCAAGGTCGTCGGCGGCACCGACCTCGTCGGCAACGACTACGACGCCGCGACGGCCGGCAAGACCACCCCGAAGCCGGACCCGAACCCGCTCGCCTGCGGTGAGCACGGCACGCACGTCGCCGGCACCATCGGCGGCTTCGGCGTCACCGCCGACGGCAAGACCTTCAAGGGCGACTACAAGAAGCTGGACGCCAAGAAGGTCGACGCGATGCAGATCGGCCCGGGCACGGCGCCGAAGTCGCTGCTCTACGCGATCAAGGTGTTCGGCTGCACGGGCTCGACGAACGTCACCTCGCAGGCCTTGGACTGGGCGCTGGACCCGGACGGCGACGGCGACTTCACCGACCACCTCGACATCGTCAACCTCTCGCTCGGCTCCGACTTCGGCGCGCCGGACGACCCGGACTCGCTGTTCGTGCGCAAGCTCGTCGCGAACAACGTGCTACCGGTGATCTCCGCGGGCAACGGCGGCGACATCAACGACATCGCCGGCTCCCCGGGCAACACCCCCGAGGCGCTCACCGTCGCCAGCACGCGTGACGCGGGCATCCTGCGTGACGCCGCCGAAGTCAAGGCGCCCGCGACCGCGGCGGGCCAGAAGACCGGGCAGTACAGCCAGAACTACGCCGGCTACGACACCCTGGACCTGACGGCGCCGGTCGTCGCCCTTTCGGCGGCGAACGCGGCCGGTTGCGCGCCGTACTCCGCCGAGGACAAGGCGAAGGCGGCCGGCAAGTTCGTCTTCCTGGAGTGGGACGACAACGACTCGACCCGCGCCTGCGGTTCGGCGGCGCGGGCCAACAACGCGCAGGCCGCCGGGGCGAAGGGCGCACTGCTTTCGTCCACGTTGGAGCACTTCAGCGCGGGTATCGCGGGCAACGCGGCGATCCCGATGTTCCAGTTCACCGGGTCCGCGACGAAGACGCTGCGCGCGGCGCTCACCGCGGGCACGCTGCAGGTCCGGCTCTTCGGCACCGGCCGCGCCTCGATCCAGACCTACGACAAGACGATCGTGGACACCCCGAGCTCGTTCACCTCGCGCGGCACCCGCGGCCCGGCGCTCAAGCCGGACCTCGCCGCGCCGGGTGACACGATCACCTCGGCGTTCCGCGGCAGCGGCAACGGCCGGACCGTGCTCTCGGGCACGTCGATGGCCGCCCCGCACACCGCCGGCATCACCGCGCTCGTCCGCCAGTCGCACCCCGACTGGTCGGTCGAGGAGGTCAAGGCGTCCGTCATCGACACCGCCGGCCACGACGTCGGCGACGGCGCGGGCCACACCTACGCGCCGCAGCGCGTCGGCAGCGGCCGGATCGACGCCAAGGCGGCGCTGGACAACCAGGTGCTCGCCTACGTCGTCGACGACCCGGGCGCGGTCAGCGTCAGCTTCGGCACCGTCGAGGCGTCCGGTCCGGTGACGCTGTCGAAGACGATCAAGCTCGTCAACAAGGGTGTCACGCCCGCCGAGTACTCCGTGGCCTACCAGGCGGTCAACGCGCTGCCGGGCGTGGAGTACACAGTGGACAAGCCGTCGGTGAAGCTGACCCCGCGCGGCACCGCCAAGGTCAAGGTGACGCTGAAGATCGCCGACCCGAAGGCGCTGCGCAAGGTCATGGACCCGACCATGGCGGCCACCCAGGCCGGCCTGGCCCGGCAGTTCGTCGCGGACGCCTCCGGGCGCGTCGCCTTCACGCCCACCAGCGGGGCCACCGTGCCGCTGCGGGTGTCGGTCTACTCCGCACCGAAGCCGGTTTCGACGATTTCGACGCCGCCGTCGGTGAAGTTCGCGCCCGACGCCACCCAGGCCGTGCTGAACCTGACCGGCAAGGGCGTCGACCAGGGCGCCGGCGCGCAGAAGTACCGCTCGCTGATCAGCGTGCTCGAGCTGCAGGCGGAGTCCCCGCAGCTGCCCGAGTGCGACGCGGACGTGGTCACCGACTGCACGCTGAACAAGACGGCCAAGGGCGGCGACCTCCGCTACATCGGCGCGGCTTCGACCGCTCCGCTGGCGAAGGCCCAGGGCGAGCCGGAGAACGCGATCCTCGCGTTCGGCCTGTCCACCTGGGGTGACTGGGCGAACATCGGCAGCAACACCTCGCCGTTCGTCGACATCGACACGACCGGGGACGGGCAGCCGGACTTCGAGACCTACGTGACCAAGGCGACGTCGACCGACGTGCTCCTGGCCACCACGGTCGCGCTGACCCCGGGCTTCCCGACCGTCGACGTCCAGGCGGTCAACGGCCAGCTCGGCGACGTCGACACCAACGTGTTCGACACGAACGTGCTCACGCTGCCGGTTTCACTGGCCGCGCTGGGCATCGACGCGAACGCCGACAGCCACCGCATCTCCTACACGGTGGGTGTGAGCGGTTTCTACGTCGCGCCGGGCACGACGAACGGGCTGATCGACTACGTCGGCACGCCGCTTTCGTTCGACGCGCTCGCGCCGGGCTACGCGGTCCAGGGTGGCGGCGACGCCGCGCTGGGCTACGTCGCGAAGCCGGGGACGGCGCTGGTCGTCACGCGGAACGCGGCGTCGGCCGCGGCCGACAACGCGCTCGGGCTGCTGGCCATCGAGCACCACAACGCCGCGGGCAATCGGGCCAACGTGGTCAAGGTGGACGCGACGCAGGGCGCCCGGCCGGGGAACGAGCGTCAGCCGATCGGGGCTGGTCGCCGCTAGGGCCCGACAAGATCGATTCCTGCAGGACCAGGGGCGTCTCCGGCGGATTTCCGCCGGGGGCGCCCCTCTGTTGTTCACCCGATTGGGTGTCTCACCCTGCGGGAGGATGCGGCATAAGGGTGGTGCGGCTACGGCGGTTTGTCTACGGCCGGTAACCTTCCGGCTGCTGGCGTTTTGTTGCGGTGGGCCATCGGTGCGGCCGGTGGTCCGGTCGACGGAGGTGTGTGGATGCGGCTCGCGGTGATCCCAGGAGACGGGATCGGGCCCGAGGTGGTCTCCGAGGCGCTGAAGGTGCTCGGCGAGGTAGTACCGACGGCGGAGATCACGAACTACGACCTCGGCGCCGCGCGATGGCACTCGACGGGCGAGCTGCTCCCGGAATCGGTCCTCGGCGAGCTCCGTCAGCACGACGCGATCCTGCTGGGCGCGGTCGGCGACCCGTCGGTGCCGAGCGGAATCCTGGAGCGCGGCCTGCTGCTGCGCCTGCGGTTCGAAATGGACCACCACGTCAACCTGCGCCCGGCGCGGCTGTACCCGGGTGTCCGGGGACCGCTGGCCGACGCGGGCGACGTCGACATGGTCGTCGTGCGCGAAGGCACCGAAGGCCCGTACGCGGGCACCGGCGGCCTGATCCGCAAGGACACCGAGCACGAGATCGCGACGGAGGTCAGCGTCAACACGGCGTTCGGCGTCCGGCGCGTGGTCGCCGACGCGTTCAACCGCGCCGAGGCCCGGCCGCGCAAGCACCTGACGCTCGTGCACAAGACCAACGTGCTCTCGTTCGCCGGGTCGCTCTGGTCGCGGATCGTCGAAGAGGTTTCGCTGGAGCACCCGGAGGTGACGGTCGCGTACTCCCATGTGGACGCGGCGACCATCCACCTGGTGACGGACCCGTCCCGGTTCGACGTGATCGTCACGGACAACCTGTTCGGCGACATCATCACCGACCTCGCGGCCGCGGTGACCGGCGGCATCGGCCTGGCGGCCAGCGGCAACCTGGACATGACCCGCCGCAACCCGAGCATGTTCGAGCCGGTCCACGGTTCGGCGCCGGACATCGCGGGCCAGGGGCTGGCCGACCCGACGGCGGCGGTGCTCTCGGTGGCGCTGCTGCTGGACCACCTCGGGCAGAAGGAATCCGCACGGCGGATCGAGGCTTCGGTGGCGTTCGACCTGGCCACGCGGGACCAGGCTTCACCGGGGGCCACGCAGGCCATCGGTGACCGGCTGGCGGCGCTGGTTTCGTCGAACGTGCGTACTGCTTGATTTTTCGGGGAAGCCCTGCACCTGTTGGCTGGGTGCGGGGCTTTTTCGTGTCCGTTGGCGGCTTGTCGCCGGGCTTGTCGCCGGGCTTGTCGACTGGCTCGTTGGCGGCTTGTCGCCGGGCTGGTCCATCGGCTTGTCGGCGGCTCGTCGACGGCTTGCTGCCCGGCTGGTCCACCGGCTTGTCGACGGCTTGCCTCCCGGCTGGTCCACCGGCTCGTCGAAGGCTTGTCGCCCGACTTGTCCACAGCGCTCCCGGGATGTGGAGAAGTGAGCGGTCGAGCGGCTTTTCGGGCGGTTCCGTCGGTGGGGGCCGATAGACTGGACCGGGGTCAGCCCCCAGGGTGCGGTGGGGTATGTCTGGGGCCTGATGGGGTCGTCAAGCCGCGGCGGGGGCGAAGTCGCGGTAGTGGGCGCCGATGCTGGGCATCGAGGTCAGGAAGCCCGAAAAGGCAAGCGCGAGTTTCCCGAATGGTGGGAGCTTGGCCCAGCTTCTGGACGTGGCCGCGAGCGCTGTGGCATGATGCGACCGTGACCAGCTTCGCGATCATTATCGACGAGCGCGCCGGACGATAGCTCCACAAGAGCCCCCGGCGCGCAACCTCTCGCACCCATGCGGGAGGTTTTTTTGTTGCCTTGAAACGCCAGGAAGACGCTAGGAGAAGACCGTGACCCGCAAGGAGCCCGCCGATACCCCGCTCGGCGACGCCTTCCACCTCTACGACACCACCCTGCGCGACGGTGCGCAGCGAGAGGGCATCTCCTACTCCGTCCAGGACAAGCTCGCCGTCGCGCGGCTGCTGGACGAGCTCGGGGTCGGGTTCATCGAAGGCGGCTGGCCCGGCGCGCTTCCCAAGGACACCGAATTCTTCGCCCGCGCCGCGAAAGGCGAACTGAAGCTCCGCCACGCCGCGCTCGTCGCCTTCGGGGCGACCCGCAAGGCCGGCACCACCGCCGACGCCGATCCGCAGGTGCGGGCCCTGCTCGACAGCGAAGCGCCGGTCATCACCCTCGTCGCCAAGTCCGACCTCCGCCACATCGAACGCGCCCTGCGCGTCGACGTCGACGAGGCCTGCGCGATGGTCGAAGACACCGTCGAGTTCCTCACGAAAGAAGGCCGGCGGGTCTTCCTCGACGCCGAGCACTTCTTCGACGGCTACGCGCATTCCCCCGAGACCTCGCTCCGGGTCCTCGACGCCGCCGCCCACGCGGGTGCCGATGTCCTCGTGCTCTGCGACACCAACGGCGGCCAGCTTCCGCTCGGGCTCGCCGAGACCGTGCGGACGATCAAGGAAAAGACCGGGTTCCGGCTCGGGATCCACTGTCAGGACGACACTTCCTGCGCCGTGGCGAACTCCGTCGCCGCGGTGCAGGCCGGCGTGACGCACGTCCAGTGCACCGCCAACGGTTACGGGGAGCGGGCCGGCAACGCCGACCTCTTCGCCGTGACGGGAAACCTGGTGACCAAGCTCGGCATGGAGGTCCTCCCGACCGGAGGTGCCGCCGAGCTCACCCGGGTCTCCCATGCCCTTGCCGAAATCGCCAACCTCGCCCCCTACACCCACCAGGCTTACGTAGGGGCGTCGGCTTTCGCCCACAAGGCGGGACTGCACGCGAGCGCGATCAAGGTGGATCCGTTGCTGTACAACCACATCGATCCGTCTTCCGTCGGCAACGACATGCGGGTACTGGTCACCGAGATGGCCGGCAGGGCCAGCCTCGAGCTCAAGGGACGTGAGCTCGGGGTCGACCTTGCCGGCCGGCCCGAAGCGCTGACGAGCGCGATCACCAAGGTCAAGCGGCTCGAAGCGGAAGGCTGGTCCTTCGAGGCCGCCGACGCCTCCCTGGAGCTCTTGCTCCGCCAGGAGGCCGACGTCCCGGCGCAAGCGCCGTTCGCGCTCGAGTCCTACCGGGTGGTCCTCGACCACCGCCCGGACGGCGAGGTCATGGCCGAAGCCACCGTCAAGGTGCACGTCGGCGGGCAACGCGTCATCGCCACCGCCGAGGGCATCGGGCCGGTGCACGCACTCGACGCGGCCCTGCGGAAGGCGCTGTCGCCGCACCTGTCCTGGTTGGACAGTGTGGAGCTGGCCGACTACAAGGTGCGCATCCTCCAGGGCCACCCCGGCACCGACGCGGTGACGCGGGTGCTGGTCGAGAGCACCGACGGCGAGCGCGAGTGGACCACCGTGGGCGTGCACGGCAACATCGTCGAGGCCAGCTGGCTGGCGCTGTGCGACGCCCTCGTCCACAAGAGCACCACCGTCAGCTGAGCCGAGGGTGGGGCGCACGTAGACTGGCTGCGTGCGCCTAGCCCGAATTGCCCATCCCGGTGGTGTCGCGTTCGCCTCGATCGAAGGCGACGGCGACGACGCCCAGGTCCTCGAAATCGCCGAGCACCCCTTCGGCCAGCCGAACTTCACCGGCAAGCGGTGGCCGCTGGCCGACGTCCGGCTGCTCGCGCCGATCCTGCCGTCGAAGGTGATCGCCGTCGGCCGCAACTACGCCAAGCACGCGGCCGAGTTCGGCAACGACGTGCCCAGCGAGCCGATGCTGTTCATCAAGCCGTCGACGACCGTCATCGGGCCCAACGCGGCCATCCGCCGCCCGTCGGGCATCGGCCGCGTCGACTTCGAGGGTGAGCTCGCGATCGTCATCGGGCAGCCGGTGAAGAACGTCCCGGCCGCCCGCGCGGCGAGCGTCATCCTCGGGTACACGGTCGCCAACGACGTCAGCGCCCGCGACCTCCAGAAGTCCGACGGCCAGTGGGGCCGTGCCAAGGGCTTCGACACCTTCTGCCCGATCGGCCCGTGGATCGAGACCTCGATCGACGCCTCCGACCTCTCCCTGAGGGCCGAGGTCGACGGCGAGCTCAAGCAGGACGGCCGCACGTCCGACCTCGTCCACAAGATCCCCGAGCTGGTCGAGTTCGTCTCCGGCGTGATGACGCTGCTGCCGGGCGACATCATCCTGACCGGCACGCCCGAGGGCGTCGGCCCGATCGAGGGCGGCCAGAGCGTCTCGATCACCATCGAAGGCATCGGAACCCTGACCAACCCGGTCGAGGACGTCTAACCCCTGGCCACCGGCTCCATCGGCCGCCGGGCGAACGCCGGAGCGTGCTCCGGCCGCAGCCCCAGGCCGAGGAGCCGGGCCGGGACGTACGACAGGCGCGGGAACCGGGCGAACGCCTTGATCATCGGCGCCGGCGGGCCGTTGCGCTCGCCGTTCATCACCCCGCGGACCACCGTGCGGTGCAGCAGGCGCTGCAGCCCCTGCACCAGCAGCGTCGGCGCGAGGCGGCGCGAGCGCACCTTCGCCAGCTCGGCTCCCGTCGGACGGCCCCGGCGCAGCGGCTCGGCCAGCAGCGTCGCCGCCGCGACCGCGTCCTGCACCGCCAGGTTGATGCCGACGCCGCCGATCGGCGACATCGCGTGCGCCGCGTCGCCGATGCACAGCAGCCCGTCGACGTGCCACTTGCGCAGCAGGTTGAGCCGCACGTCGAGGAACTTGACGTCGTCCATCGTCTCGAGCTCGTGCACCCGGTCGGTGAACTCGGGGCAGATCTGCGTGACGTTCTCCCGGAACGCCTCGATGCCGTGGGCGCGCAGGTCTTCGCCCTTCGGCGCGAGGTAGGCGACCTGGTAGAAGTCCGGCCGGGGGAGCGGCACCGCGAAGCGGCGGTTCCGCATCTTCGGCAGCAGCATGGTGCCCGCTTCGTCGTCGCCACGCGAGAGCCGGAACCACCAGACGTCGAACGGGCAGTCGTACTCCCGCGGCACCAGGCCGGCCTCACGGCGGGCCAGCGACCAGCGGCCGTCGGCGGCGATCACCAGGTCGGCGCGGATTTCGCCGGTTTCCCCGGCGCTCGTGCGGTAGGTGATGCCGGCGACCCGGCCGTCCTCGCGGACCAGGCCGGTGCACTCGGTCTCCATCCGCTGGACGAACGTCGGCTCCTTGCGCGCGCTTTCGGCGAGCAGGTCGAGGAAGTCCCACTGCGGCACCATCGCGATGTAGGGGTGCGCCACCTTCAGCCGGGTGAAGTCGGCCAGCTTCATGAGCTCGCCGTTCTCCTGGGGGAAGCCCGCCGAGGTCAGCTCGCTGTGCGGCAACGCGTGGAACCGCTCGCCGAGGCCCAGCTCGTCGAGCAGCGTCAGCGTCGACGGGTGCACCGTGTCCCCGCGGAAGTCGCGCAGGAAATCGGCGTGCTTCTCCAGCAGCGTCACCTCGACGCCGGCCCGGGCCAGCAGCAGCCCCGTGACCATCCCGGCCGGCCCGCCACCGATGACGACGCAGCTCGTGCGCTCGGTCATCTCGACCATCTCCCTTATTCATCGCTTGTTGAATAACTTGAGGATGCACCCGCGTGGCACCGGCGTCAAGGGGTGTGACCGGAGATACGCTGATCGGGCGACGGCCCCGGTGTCCGCGCCCGGTGGCCGAAAACCGTCCAAACGCGACAGTTGGTCGAAGGTGTTCCGGTTGTGCCCGGCTCCGGCGGCGGGATGCGGAAGCGCCCTTGTGGACGGAGCGGATTCCCAAGCCGCGCAAGGGTTTTCACGGAGGAATCGATTGCTTTCCCGGTCGGGCCGGCGCCGGGGGTGTGTACGGCCGGATAACCGAACGGGGACGGTCCGCCAACTGGGAGTAGAGAAAGTGCGCCGGAACAGGCGAGCGGCAATCACCTCTTTGGCAGCGTCGCGAACGCGGCGGTTGCCCTAGCCTCACTGGGTGGATTTCGCCCTGGCACCCCGGACCCCGTCGCGAACCGCCTCGCCCGCAGCGGCGGCGTCCGAGCCCTGGGCGCCGCCCGAGCTCCGGCTGGTGTGCCTGGACATCGACGACACGCTCATCGACTGCACCGCCGCGATCCGCCGGAGCCTCCACATCCTCACCGGCCGGGGTGACCTGTGGCCGCTGTGGGACCTCATCACCGAAGAGCACGTCGCGCTCGTCGTCGCGGGCGAACTCGACTACCGGACGATGCACCAGCGGCGCACCGACTGCTTCCTCGCCGAAATCGGCATCCTCGCCGACGCCGAACAGGTGAGCTCCTTCGAGCGCCGCCGCCGGGAGCTGCTCGACCACTCGTGGCAGCTGTTCGACGACGTCCTCGACTGCCTGGAGTGGCTGCGCGCGGCCGGCCTGATGCTGGCCGCGGTGACGAACGCCTCGGGTGTCCACCAGCGGAAGAAGATCGCCGACCTGGGCCTGGCGCCGTTCTTCGACCACGTCGCCATCGCCGGCGAGCTCGGCGTGGCCAAACCCGACCCGGTGATGTTCCACACGGTGTGCCTGGGCCTGGGCTGCGCCCCGGCCCAGGCGGTCCACGTCGGCGACAAACTGGACACCGACGCGATCGGCGCCCGCGACGCGGGCCTGGGCGCGGTCTGGCTCGACCGCGACCGCATCGGCGAGCGCGCCCCGGAGGGCGTCCACACGGTGGCCGGCCTCGCCGAGCTGCCTGAGCTGCTGGTTTCGGAGTACGCCACGATCGGCGTCCCGGCCCAGCGGAGCAGTGGCACCCCCGCGTTCACGGTCCGGAACGGCGTGCTCTAGTATTTCTCCTCGTGCGGTGCTGAACCGGCCCAGGCCGGAGCAGTACCTCACTGGGGTATGGTGTAATTGGCAGCACGACTGGTTCTGGTCCAGTTAGTCTAGGTTCGAGTCCTGGTACCCCAGCTGCGGAGAGTGACCCCCCTGCGGGGCGGGAAATCGCTTCTGGTAGGTTCTCTCCAGCAAGAAAAACAGAAAAGCCCTGGGAGACCAGGGAAGATCCTAAGCCCCCGTCGTCTAGCGGCCTAGGACGCCGGCCTCTCACGCCGGTAGCGTGGGTTCGAATCCCATCGGGGGTACCAGCAGTAACCAAACCGCCTGACTCACGTCGGGCGGTTTTTTGGTGTGTCTGGAGCGCGCGTCAGAGATCCTCTGCGGCTTGCGTGTGTCCTCGGCAGAGGGTTCACCGGCAGTCTGACTGTGATCGTCACCTCATCGATGTCCCGTGGACGTGATGCGGGACGATGTCCGCTCGGTATCCGCAGGGTGGCTGGCCAATGTTCCAGCCGTCCCGGACGTGCTTGCCGAGGCCGCCCCAGGACTGCTTGAGGGTATTGAGGACCTCGTACTCGGCGATGGACTGGTTGATCCGCCGCTGCAGAACCCGCTGGGCGCGGCTGCCCGAGAGTGTCAGCGGCTCGTTGGAGGCGTCGGCTCGTTCCAGCTCTCGCACCGCCGACAGACCTTCGAAGGCGCGGCGGGCGACGCGCGTGAGACGCTCTCCCAGAACACTACGTCGAAGCGGCGGCTGGGGTGGGATGCCTCGTCGACGAGGGCGGTGATGCCGCCTGCCGGACTTGATGTCGAAAAAGCGGCCGTGATGACCCAGGACTTTTAAACGGAGCTTTCATCGCCGGTTTTGCGGCCTTCCGGATGAATGGCGTCTTCGGCCACGGTGATCACATCTTCGGTGACGGCGCCGCCGACGCAGCGGCGCGTTCCAGTATTTTGATACGACTGGCCGAGCACCAATGGCGACACAGTTGGGACACAACTGGGTCACTGCGTCGGGGAGGCGCGTAACAGTGCGTTCATGCCGTCCTACTCCTTGAGTGAGTGGGGAGGTGCACGATGAGCACCCGAATTGACGAAGCCGAGGCCGCCTTGTGTTGCTTCGATGGCGCTGCCGCGTTGTCCGCGTTTGACGAGGTACTCGAAACTGACGCGCACAGCGACCGCGCGTTGGCCGGGCGCGTGCGTGCGTTGTGGATGCTTCGACGCTGGAAAGACGCCCGTGCCCGGCTTGCGGAGCTGGATGACCGCGATCACTCCGTCCACGTGGCGCTCGCGCGTGGTCTTGTCGCGCTCGGGCAGCCGGACGACCCGTCGTACCTCGCCGTCGACTGTGGGTCCGCGAAGCGGGACGACGAAACGGCCATCGCTGCCTTCGAAAGGGCGGCTCGGCTGGACGAATCATCAGTCGAAGCGGTGGCCGGCCTCGCCACGGCCTACCGGATGGCGGGCCGGCTCCCGAAGGCTGAAGAAGTTCTGCGGAATGCGCGTCCACGGTTGCGTTCGTCGGCGCCGGCCTTGGTGGAAAGCGCGATGTGCCGGATGGAACAGGACGACCTTTCGGCGGCGGAGGAATACGTCTCGCTCGCCATCGCGGACGACCCCGGGTATGTGCAGGCACAACTGGTCCGGCTGGAGCTGCGCCGACGATCCGATTACGGCAACGCGGAGCTGGTCGCGCTGGCGGAAGGGCTGGTGAACCGGCAACCCGGTCCGACCGCGGTCGCGCTCGAGCTCTACGGCTGGGTCCTGCTCGACCGGGCGGACCTGACCGGCGACCGGCAGTTGCGGGACAAGGCCCTGGAGCAGTTCAACCGCGCCGAGGCGTTGGGCCCGGTCATGCCGGGGGTGATCAACGGGAAGATCGTCATCCATCTGGGCAACAGTCAGTTCGAACAGGCTTTCAAGGTGGTCGACGCGGCGATCGAGAGTGAGCCGACCAGTCCGCAGCTGTACCTCAGTCGTGCGGAGATCATGGCGGCCGCGGGTGAACTGCCGCGGGCGCGGCTCGACACCTATCACCGCGTGCTGGACCTGGAACCGCGTGACCTCAGTGCGCGGCTCGCGAAGGTGCGCGCCCTGATCAGCCTGCACCGGATCCCCGAGGCGACGGAAATCGTCGAGGTGCTGCGCGAGGAGTTGCCCGGCAACCGCCGCGTCGACGCGGCTGCGATGTGGCTGCGAGAACCCGCGCAGATGCCGGAGTCTCGGGTACTCGAGCTGAAGATCGACCGGCCGTGGGAAAACGGGAAGGACGATCCCGATCAGCTGCTGGACCTGCTCACTAACGAAGTGAGTGTGAACCTGGGACTGACCAGGCCGGTCGCCGGTCGGCTGGGCGAACTCGTCGTGGGGGATCGCAAAGCGCTGCTCCAGCGCGCGTTCGAAGAGGAGCAGAAGTACCTGCAGGCGCGGGCCAGGTTCCGCGGCCAGGCACAACGTGCCCGGAAAGGCGCCCCCGTCCGGTGGCTCGGCCACCTGCTGTTCGAGTCGGCGTTCGTGTTCGGGACTCTCGCTCTCGCCGTGCTGATTTGGTTGATCTCTGGGCGGGGCGAGCCGTTCACGGGCTGGCGGCTGGCCTTGACGGCGGCCTTCCCGATCGTGTTCTTCGTGATCGCTTTTTTCGATCGGAAGTACAAGCTCCCTGTCGATCTCGCCCCCACCTTCGCGGCCTTCGGCGGTGCCGCGGTGCTGGCTGCGTCGATCTGCCTGGGTGTCGTTCGGTTCGGCGCCGGTCTTGGCAGCGTTGTCGGCATCGGCGTGGCTGTTGCCGTCATCGGTGCGGTCATCGGCGGTGCCCTGCTCCGCAACCAGTTCGCGAAGCCGAGCCCTCTCGGGCCGCAGCAGGCGTTCGACCAGTGGCTGGAAAGCCTGTACGGCAACGGGTTGCTGCCGTTGGCGATCGGCGCGAGGGCCAGCCATGAGCGCGTCTACGGTACCTGCCTGCCGGTCCTGGACGGAACATATTCGGACGCTCCGGTGGAGATTGACACTCCCGCTTCCGGCGACTTGCGTCGGCTGCTCAGGCAGCGCAGTAAGGGGAGTTTCGCACTGGCCGGTCCTCGCGGGGTAGGCAAGTCCACACTGCTCGACCGGTGGTGTGCGGGGCAGTTCCTGCGCGATGCGGAGTCGGCGCAGCGGGTGCGTCACGATCTGACCATCAAGGTCGATGCTCCCGTCGGCTACCAGTCGAAGGAGTTCTTGATCCACTTGTTCGGCAAGCTGTGTGACGAGGTCGAGAAGTACGTGCGCTCGCTGGAAGGGCTGCGGAACCGACCGGGTGAGCCGGCACCACGACGGCTGCTCCGTCTGACGGGTTCGGAACGTTTCGATCGGGTCGACCGGCCCGAGGGAAACGTCCAGCCGGCCGACCTGGCCGCCCGGGCGAAGGAAGAGCGGGAGAACATCCGCTTCGTGCAGAGCCGCACGAAGGAAGGGGAGCTTTCGCTGGGTCTCACCCCGCTGAAGGGGACGAGTGTCGGGTACAAGGCCAAGGGCACCGTCCGGCGCGACGACGTGCCGCTCAACCACCCTGAGCTGGTTGACCGGTTCCGCGACTTCCTGGGCCAGACCGCGCAGCTGGTCGAGGAGCTTCGCTGCAAGGTGCTGATCGGGATCGACGAGCTGGATCGGATCAGCGACGGCGAAGGGGCGCAGCGGTTCCTGAACGAGTTGAAGGCGGTCTTCAACGTCCGCAACTGCTATTTCCTGGTCTCGGTTTCCGAGGATGCGCTCGCGGAGTTCGAACTCGCGGCGATGGGCATGCGGACGGTGTTCGACAGCGCTTTCGACCAGATCGTGCGGGTCGACTACTTCTCGTTCGAGGAGGCGAGGTCACTGCTCAACCGGCGCATCCGCGACCTGCCCGAGCAGTTCGCTGCGCTGGCGTATGTGTTCTCCGGTGGCCTCGCGCGCGAACTGGCCCGGACGGCGGAGGCGATCGCGGGCGGTTGCTCGTCCGAGGAAGAGCTCGGCTCTGTCGCCGGGCACCTCGTGCAGCGCCAGCTTGACCGCACCACTCGCGCCGCGATGGACCGGGTCAGCCGGTCACCGGACCGCCGCGCCGGTGCGGCCCTCATCCCGGTGCTCGACGAGCGTCCGGTCGGCAAGCTGACCGGCGGGATGCTGCGCGAATACGCCGTGAAGGTGGCCGACATCGGCCACGCGAAGGCAGAGTCCGTGGGCCTCGCCGGTGTCCGGCTCGACGTCGTCGCGATGGTGGAGTACCTCGCGGTGCTCCTCGACGTCTTCGACGGGCGGCTCGTCGAGGACCGGATGGCCGCAGGGTTGGAACGAGGGTTCGGCGCCTTCGAGAACCTCGCCAGGGTTCGCCGTTATCTCGGGGCGAACTCCTCCGGGGCGCGGGAACTCCTACGCGGGTTCTGCGGGGCGTGGGAGCTCCCCGGAGCTGCTCCCGCCCCGAAGTCGCGAACCTGTGTGCTGCCGCCGCGGCGTGACGGACACGCACGCGGAGCCGCCCGCCTTGGTCTCAATCACTCGAACGGTGCCGGCCGGTAGCCAGTGCTCTGCCCATGAACGTTGGCCGGTTTGATGACACGCCGGTCAGCGTTCGGGGTCGGTGGTCGGGATGCGGTCAGGCTGGGGTGCAGATCGACCGATCGAGAAGGTCAGCGGCTGCATCCGATCGTGCGAGGAGGGACCGGCTCGGCAGCGCGGCTGCGCCGGGCTGCGCTCGGCGTGTTTCTTCGATCACTGCGTACCCCGGAGACAGCGGGTCGTCGCCTCGGCTTGTCCTGACAACACGGTCACGATCCGGACCGCCACCTGCACGCAGCCATGACGTATCGGCAGGATGTTGCCGAAGACCGCTTGACCGTCGAATACGGCTTGATAAACCGTATCATTCGGCGCGTCATTTCTCCGCTGAGCTGTGATCGTCACGATTGCGCCAGTGAGGCGAACAGTGCCGTCCGTGGGACTGAATCGTCCCCATGCGACGTCGCACTTCGGGGCGTATCTCAGCTCTATGCTGCCAAGGTAGGTTTCATCAGCCGTGTTGACCTCAACACTGTCAACCGTCGTCACATCCGGATCTGCCGCACATGTCGAACGCTTTGGATCTGCGCCATCCACCACAGGTTGCTGGCTCAGGGCTCCAGTGGGGACGAAGCGTGCTGTAGGTGATTCGTCGGATGTCGCAGGAGCTGCTGGGCTGATCGATGTTCTTTGCGAACTGTCGTCGCCTGACAGGAACACAAAAACAACGCCGATCAGTGCGCAGATGATCGTGGCGGAAACCAGGGTGATGCGCGCCCGGTTGTGGCGAGGCGAAGTACGCGGTGGTTCCGTCGCGGCTTCTACGGTCGAGGGTGCTCCGCCGAGCGCAGCGCGTGCTTCTTCCCATCGATGCCGCCAGGTCTCGAGGTCGCCTCCGCATGCCTGCGCATAGGCCAACGCCACATCGAGTGTCGGGAGCCTCCGGCCCTGTGCGGCGGCGGACAACGTCGCCTTCGAGAAGTGTGTCTTCTCCGCCAGCGTGCGGTAGGTCGGCGAGCCTGCCTCTTCGCGGAGTTGGCGTAGTTCGAACGCGAAGCGCTCACACGGCCCGTCGGCCGGGTCCACCGGACTCGGCTGCCTTGGCACCCGGCTCCCCCTCCCGAACTGCGATGTCCAGACTTCGATGTCCGCTACCGGACGGTGTTTTGGCCAACAGTGCGATCCATTACACCTGGTCAAAGGCGGCGTTTCAGGCTCCATTCGGGTGACGACAAGCACGGTCCGAGCGAGCGGCCCGCCTAACCGAAAAGGAGGATTCATGGAGACACATCACGTGCTCAGGCGATGCGTGGCAGCCTTTCTGATCTTCTGTTCCGCAGCCGGCATCAGCATCGCGGCCGCCGGCGCCGCCAACGCGGCCACGTGCTCCGGCTTCGGATGCACCTACCAGGACCCCCAGCTCAGCGGATGCTCTGCGGACGCCATCACGGTGGTCCACTACCAATTGCCGGCGGTGGCGCAGCGCCTGGAACTCAGGTGGTCCCCGAGCTGCAAGACGAACTGGGCGCGAATGTATCTCGACACGTCCCCGGTATGGCTGCGCGCCGTGCAGCCGGACCGAGGGGACGGCCTGCCCCGGGTGACCCAGCTGAGTGGCCACAACGACACCTACAGCTGGTCGGCGATGATCTACTCGCCGGTTCTTTGCGTGTATGCGGACGTGCAGACCAGCATATGGGGTCGTTACCGCACGGAATGCTACTGAGTGTGAATTTCAACATTCAATGTGAGGAGCAGAAGTGAGATATTCTCTTGCGAAAGTGATCGCGGTTGCGGCGCTCGGGTTGAGTGGTGCGGCGAGCATGCCGGGATCGGCATCGGCTGGTGGAAGCGTCGATGTGTCGGGTTGGTGTCAGGCGTACTATGGCAGTCAGGCATTTCACGGCGTTGTGGTCAGCAACAACGTCTACGGATGGCGCTGTCAATACGGAACCGACGCGGCGGCGCGATTCAACGTGGACATGAACGCGGCCTGTGCCCGTCAGTACGGTAACCCCGGCACCGCCAGATTCACCGACTACAACAATCCTTACTCCTGGTACTGTGTGTGATGAGGTGGTAACGGCTGATAAGTGATCGGCTGAAGCAGGACAGGCGCAGAGCAGGACGATACCGCGCAGGCTTCTGCGGGTCTGGCGTCCTGCTCTGCGCCATCGCGCGGTGGCGATCATCGGGTCCACGTCAAAGGAAATGCCCGTGCCGGTACTGGTCGCCGGGCAGCCTGGCCGGGCGAGACCCGGTGGCTCGGTCGCCCTTACGTATGCGTGATCGGCATCGAGCCACCGCAATGCGCACGCGGCGACGGGATCCCTCCCGCAGACAGCCGTTCCAGTGGTCTGGAGCACGGCAGCGAACGTGGAGCCGAGGCCGGCAGTCACCGGTTCTCCGTGGTGAATCTCCGGGGGCGACAGCGCCACGTGCTTCCGGCGGTACGGCGTCGAACGTGACGCGATCGCGAGTACCCATGGATGCCGCAACGCCCGGCAGCAGCTGGCACCGCGCCCCGTGGCGGGCACCCCAGGCGGTGGCGGCTCGCCAGAAGGCGCGGCCGTGCCCGCGGCCACGGTGACCGGGGCGGCCCCGAAGTACCGCGGCAGCAGCACCGGTATCCCGTCGCGGTCGGGGACCGCGGCGAGCGGGCCGATTGCCCCGACGACCACGCTGTCGTCGGTCGCACGATGGGAGCGCGCGCTACAGGCTCGGCCGCTGCTGGTAAATCGCCACACCGATCTGCCTGCTCACCTCGTCGAGCTTGTCGGCCGCTGTTTTGATTGCCGTTGTGTCGGTGCCGGTGAGGGTCGTGCGGAGGACGTCGATCGCCTGGCGGGCCTGGCCCTGCATCTCGAACGGGAACTTGCCGCCGTGCTCGCGGATGAAGGCCTCGAGCTGGTAGATGGACGTCTCGGCTCGGTTGCGCAGCTCCGCCTCCGCGCGGCGGCGCTGGTCCTCCTCGGTCCAGCGTTCCGCGTCGCGGACCATGCGGCCGATCTCGTCGCGGGACAGGCCTACTCCGCCGGAGATCTCGAGTGATTGCTCGCGGCCGGTGCCGAGGTCGCGGGCCGATACGTGCATCACGCCGTTGGGGTCGAGGTCGAACGTCACCTCGAACTGGGGCACGCCGCGCGGGGCCGGTGGCAGGCCCGTCAGCTCGAACGTGCCCAGGTGCCGGTTCTCCTTCGCGATCTCCCGCTCGCCCTGGTACACGCTGACCTGGATGGACGGCTGGTTGTCCTCCGCGGTGGTGAAGATCTCCGAACGCTTCGCCGGTATGCCGATGTTGCGGGGGATGACCCTGGTGAACACCCCGCCCTGGGTTTCGATGCCGAGCGAAACGGGGTTCACGTCGAGCAGGAGCGTGTCCTTCACCTCGCCCACCAGCACGCCGGCCTGCAGGGCGGCGCCGGCGGCGACGATCTCGTTGGAACTGAAGCGCTGCTTCGGCGACGCTCCGTGCAGGAGCTCGCGAACGAGCCCGAGGAACGCCGGCATCCGGGCGGCGCCGCCGGCGAACAGGACGTGGTCGATCTGCGCCGCGGTGATGCCGGCTTCGCGGAGGACGTCGGTGACCGGGCCGCGGACGCGGTCCAGCAGGTCCGCCGTGATGCTCTCGAACTCGGCCCGGGTGAGGGCCTCGTCGAGGTGCAACGGCTCCTTCTCCGCGCTCACCGTGATGTAGGGCAGGGTGATCGTCGTGCGCTGCACACTGGACAGGGCGATCTTGGCCTGCTCCGCGGCTTCCCGGAGCCGCTGCAGTGCCATCCGGTCGGCCTGGAGGTCGATGCCCCGCGCGCGCCGGAACCGATCGACGACGTGGTCGACGATCCGCTGGTCCCAGTCGTCCCCGCCGAGCCGGTTGTCCCCGCTGGTCGCCTTGACCTCGAAGATGCCCATGCCGCATTCGAGCAGGGAGACGTCGAAGGTGCCGCCGCCCAGGTCGCAGACGAGCACCGTGGCCTCGTCGGGGGCGCCCAGCCCGGAGGCCAGCGCCGCGGCGGTCGGTTCGCTGAGCAGCCGCAGGACGTTCAGCCCGGCGATCTCGGCGGCCTCCTTGGTGGCTTGCCGCTGGTGGTCGGTGAAGTAGGCGGGCACGGTGAGCACGACGTCGGTGATCCGGGCGCTCAGCCCGTCTTCGGCGTCGTGCTTGAGCTTCGCCAGGATCCGGGCGGCGATCTCCTGGGCCGTGTAGCGCTGCCCGTCGATCGGCGGCGTTTTCCAGTCGGTCCCGATGCGCCGCTTGACCGAGCGGAACGTCCGGTCCGCGTTCGTCACCGCCTGGTTCTTCGCGGACTGCCCGACGAAGACGTCGCCGGACTTCGCGAACGCGACGACGGACGGTGTCGTCAGCGTTCCCTCGGCGTTGGGGACCAGGAACGGGCTGTGGTTTTCGAGCGTGGCGAGGGCGGAGTTGGTGGTGCCGAAGTCGATGCCGACCGCCGTCAGCCGCCGCCGCGGCGGCTCGTCGGCCTGCGGACGCTCCGGTTCGCGGGGCTCGGCCGGCGGTGTCTCGGGGACGGGCGGGGCGGCCGGTTCCTCCCGGAGTTCCCGGAGGGCTTCGGCCGCCTTGCTCGCCAGGGACCGGCTGTCGTCGTCGGTGAGCTCGGTCAGCGTCTCGAGCGCCGCCCGGGCCAGCCGCGGCTCGTCGCCCTTGATCAGCGTGACGAGCATGCCGATCGCTTCCGCCCGGTCCTGCGGCAAGGGTTCCCGCAGGGCGCGGGCGACCGCGGACGGCAGAACGGTGTGCGGGCCCGCAGTCCAGGCGGCGTTGCGGGCGATCGCCAGGTCGTCGACGGTGCCGCCGCCACGGCGTTGCGGCTTCGGCAGCCCGCGGGCGTGCAGGGCGCGAAGCAGGTGGCGGTAGATCTGCGCGAGCGTGAGCAGTTCGGGGCCGTCGGTCAGGCCGTCGCCGAGGAGCCGGAGGAGTTCGCCGGTGAACGCGGTGTGGGGCGCACCCGCCGGGGCGTTGGCGGTTTCGTTGGCCGCGGAGGAGGTGAGGGTGTAGCGCCCGGGGATGTCGATCTGCCCGGACACCACCGAGCCGGGATCGGCCATCGCCTCGATGGCCCGGCCCGAGAAGCAGCAGTCGAGGATCAGGATGTTGTGGACCGCGGGGCTGTCGCGGAAGATCCGGTCGATCGTGGTGAGCGGCATCGCCGTGTAGGCGACGCGCTGGGCCCGGGTGGAGGACAGGCCGAGGTAGAGCGCGCCGTCGGCGTCGACCAAGCCGTGCCCGGCGTAGTAGACGAGAAGGGTGTCTTCGGCCTGCTCGGCGATTTCGGCCATCCGGGAGCCGAGCTGGTTGCTGTTGGCCGGATCGGTGATCACCGTGCAGTGCCGCGACGAGAACCCGCCGAGGTCCTCGCGGGTCAGGTGGTCGGCGAGACCGTTCACGTTGCCCAGCACCCCGGGCAGGTCCGGCAGGGTCTCGTCGTCGGGGTAGCGAGCGGTGCCGACGAGGACGACGCGAGACCGCCCCGGATCGGGCAGGCGCACCGGCTACCTCTCCCGCTCGGCGTCGAGGACGCTCTTGATCACGGCTTCGGCGTCCTCGACGCGCTGAGCGGTGACCTTCACCGAGCGGGCGCCGTCCCCGGCCGTGGTGATTTCGATCGTGGTGTCCGAGCGTTGCTGCCGGAGCCAGACCGACAGCGACCGGGCGAGCACCGCCGCCGCGCCCCCGCTGCCCAGCGCCACGGTGAGCACGTCCGCCACCGCGCCCATCTCGTCCGGTGCGGGGGCGGCGCTGGTCAGTTCGAGCTGCCCGCGCAGTTCGTCCTCTGCTCTCAGCCAGGACATGAGCGGCCGGAGCCTGTCGCGGGAATCCCCCGCGGTCACCCGAATCCGTGCCTGCATCCGCGCTCCTCCGCCCGACCCCCGCCCATCCAGTCAATCGCAGGACGTGGTGGCTTTGCTACACGGGAGTTGCCGGCGGGAGGTTCGACGCCTCGCTCAGGACACCGTCCACGGTGGATCAGCGCCCAGGCCCGCGGCTACCAGGGCCGCTGAGCCGGCTCGGGAACGTCCTCGTCCGACCGGCGCACCGGGCGCTCCCCGCGCTCGGACAGCGAGGTGAGGACGAAGTCGGCCACCGCCTCGGGTGGCTGGGTTCCCGGCAGTCCGGCGACGATCCGCAGCACCGATTCGCCGGCTTCCGCGGCCAGCTCCCAGCCCTGCCCGGGCGTCCAGCGCAGCAGGTAGTCGCTCGGTTCGCGTTCAGCCGCCTGGCCCGCGAAACGGATCTGGCCGCCCGCGAAGTCGCCGGTGTGCGAGCGCGTGTCTTCCGGCTGCAAGCCCAGCTCCGCGGCCACCGCCCGCACGAGCGCGGCCGTGGACGGTTCGTCGTCGGTCATGGGCCGCCCTCCTGTCGCAGGCGGGGACTACCCCTGCGGGCGGGGCGGGAAACGCCGGACCCGCGGAACCGCACGGGGGACGGTTCCGCGGATCCGGAACGCCGGTTACGGCGCCCAGGGAGCGTTGACGGCCCAGCTGACGTCGTCGGCCCAGGAAGCCGTCGCGTCGAAGGTGTCGGGGCCGCCGTTGCTCGCGATGTACACCGTGTTGTCGTAGTGGCGGAGGAAGCGGTCCGGGTAGTTGAACGAGGCGAAGGACGTGCCCTGGCCGTTCTTCCCGGCCTGCGGGCAGAACGTCGCGTCGGCGCGGAAGGCCGCGCTGCCGTCCATCGGCCGGCGCAGCAGCCGGTAGTTGTAGTGGCGCAGGAAGTCACCCGGGTAGTTGCGCGACTCGAACGACACGCACGACGGGTTCGCCAGGCCGCGGCGCACGATCCAGGACGCGTCGTTCTTGTCCAGGGCCGAGCTGCCCGAGCTCACCACCGACGTGACGGCGTCGTCGAACTGGTGCCGGATGTAGCGCGTGGTGCAGCACGCCGTCGTGGCGCGCAGCGAGATCGTCGAGCCGGGGTTCAGCGTGCCGCCGGCCACCGGGCTCGGGCCGCCGTAACCGACCGAGACGACGTTGGCCTGGACAGCGTTGTCGGCCGCGTCGGTCGGCAGTCCGCTGGTCATCACGCCTTCGAAGAACGAGCCGATCGAGCCGTTGCTGTTGTCGCCGCCGGTGCCGAGGACGATCGACCCCTCCTGCTGCATCGGCGAATACCCGGGCTGGGCCGGCTCCGGTCCGGCGTAGCGCGTGGCGAGGCCGCCGGACTGGGCGTTGCCGTCCTTCGTGGCGAAGAAGTTCTGCCCGTTGTTCTTCAGCAGCGCGGTGACGAACGGCGCGGCGTTGCCGGTGTAGGCGCTGTTCTTGCTCGGCCCGGCGTCGGACTGGAACAGGCCGTTCTCCAGGTCGGCCTGCACCCACGGGCCCTGGCCGGCGCAGGGGGAGAACCAGCACTCGGTGCCGAAGTTGATCGCGTCCATGTGGCCGTTGCCGGTGTCGGCGATGGACACCTCGGCGTTGCCGTAGTCGAAGCAGCACCGGTTGTTGACGTGGGTTCCGGACGTCACCATGTACATGCCTTCGGCCTGGCCGTTCACCGCGACGCCCGCGGCCGAGGTGTGCCGGTAGCCCATGCGGCCGGAGAACGACGCGCCGTAGACCGCGTGGCCGCCCGCGGTCACGGGCAGCGCGTCCGCGGGCACGCCGGAGTTCGCGGGCCCCGCGGCCCCGGCGGGTTCGACGAACAGGTCGTTGTGCCGGGGCGACTGGTCGTAGATGACGGTGATGACGCACGTCGTGCCGGTGCAGAAGGAGTCCTGCGCGGCCGCGTTGGCGTACCCGCCGGCGGCCAGCAGCCCGACGTTGGCGACGGCGCCGTCGGACGCCCGCTTCAGCTGGTAGAGCGGACCGTTGTAGGACGAGTACAGCGCGCGGGTGGTGCTGTGCGCGGCGACGCAGGCGGTGCCCGCGGCGCCGTAGATGTCGCACGGCAGGGACGTGGCCGCCGCGGCGGCTTGACCGGCGTTCAGGACGGTGGCGGCGAGCGCCAGTGTCCCGCCGGCCAGAAGGGAAGCGGTTCTCCGAGCGAACATGAAAAGCTCTCCGTTTCGAGGGTGGGGACCGGGAAAAACGCAGGGCGAAACGATTCCGCGACGCCGGCGTGCGAAATCGTCCGGGCGTCCGGAATGCGGGAAAAGGCGATGGGGGATCGGTCGGCCGGGCCTGTGATCAGGAGCGGAGCGAGGCTCAGGGCGAACCGGCGACGATGGGCAGCATGAAAACCTCCCTGCGGCGCTGCAAGGTGTTAGCGCTAACATTTGTGCTGGAGAGAGCTTAGACGGTGAGTTCCGCGGTTGGCAACCGGCGTCGTCGAATCGTCGATCGGCCGAAGTCGAGGGCATTCGGAAATCCGCGGCGAATCGGGCAACTGTGTCCACTGTGGACGTCGGGTGGGGCTTGACACCCGCTGGTGGTCATTCATACATTCAGTGTCTTTTTGTATGAATGACGGGAGTTGATCCGCATGCGGCTCGGCAAGACCGCCGTCGTCCTCGGAGGCAGTGCCGCCGGTCTCTGCGCGGCCGGCGCGCTGGCCCCGCACTTCGACCGCGTGCTGGTGCTGGAGCGCGACGAACTGCCCGACGGGGCCGAGCACCGCCGCGGCGTACCGCAGAGCAAGCACCCGCACTTCCTGCTCAACTCGGGCCGCCGCGCGATCGGCGCGCTGTTCCCCGGCTTCGAGGACGACCTCATCGCGGCCGGCGGCCTGCTGCTGATGCCGTCCATGGACGCCGCCTACCTGGACGGGCCCGGCTGGTCGGCCCGCAAGCGCAGCGCCATGACGATGGTCTACGGCTCGCGGATCCTCATCGAGCGCGTGTTGCGGGACAAGGTGCGGGAGCTGGCCAACGTCGTCGTGCGCGAAGGGGTCGCGGTGCGCGGCCTGACCACCGCGGACGGCGAGATCACCGGCGTCGGCTTCACCGCGGCCGACGGCGAAGAGCACGTCGACGCCGACTTCGTCGTGGACGCCATGGGCCGCGGGTCCCCGGTCGCCGGCTGGCTGGCCGCGGCCGGCTGGCCGGAACCGGAAGTGCAGACGCTCGACGCCAAGGTCACCTACACCTCGCGCTGGTACGACCTGCCCGCCGAACGCCCCGCGTCCTGGTGGTGGCGGCACCTGGTGATCATGCCGACGCCGGACAAGGGCGAGCACCCCGCCGAGCACGAGTTCCTGGTCAACTTCTTCCCGATCGAGGGCAACCGCGTCATCGCCTGCATGGGTTCGTGGGGACTGGAGATGCCCAGCACCACCGACGCGTTCGTCGAGACCGCGCGCCGGGTGCGGACGCCGTTGTTCGCCGACGCCATGGACCGGTGCGCCCCCGCCTCGCCGGTCCACCTCACCCGCTCGACCGGCAACAAGTGGCGGCGCTACGACCGCCTGCCCACCCCGCCGCGGCGGCTGGCCTTCGTCGGCGACTCGATCTGCGCGTTCAACCCCTTCTACGCCCAGGGCATCAGTTCCGCGTCGGCTTCGGCCCTGCTGCTGCGCGAGCACCTGGCCCGCGCCGAACGGCTCGACGCGAGGTTCACCGCCCGCTTCTTCGCCGCGCAACGCGGATTGCTGCGCGTGCCGTGGCGCCTGGCGATGGCCAGGGACCAGGGTTACGCGTGCGCGGTGGGCACCGAACAGCTGCCGGAGTGGCGGCGGCGCATCGTCGCGGCCATGTCGGCGCCGGCGTTCAGCCTCGTCGTCGGAGCGGCCCGCGAGGACGAAGTGGTCGACGAGCACTTCGCCAAGGTGTTCAACCTGGACGAGTCGCTGGGGCAGATGCTGCGCAACCCGCGGGTGCTCGCGGGCCTGGTGCGCTACCGCGTCCGCGCGGCGCTGGGCCGGCACCGCGTCCCGTTCGGGTTCGACCCCCAGACCGAACCACCGGCCACGGACTACTCGACGGCGACGGCGACCGCGCGATGAGCACCGCGTGCGGGCCGGACGCCGAAGCCGTCACCCGCGGTCTCGGTTTCGACTGCCACGACGTCTCGCCGGTGGTTTCGGTCCGGCCGCCGTGGGCGCTCGCCCACTGGACGATGCCGCTGCTGGAACTGCTGATCGTCGGCGGCGCGGTGTTCGCCCTGGTGCATGCGCTGCGCCGGCGCCGCGAGGGTGATCCGGTGAACCTGGCGCTGTGGTGGGCTTCGCTGGTCTACCTCTTCGTCACCGAGCCGCCGTTGTACTTCCCGGAGTGGTTCGGGCTCGACCGGCTGTACGGCTTCATCTTCGCCCACAACCGGTTCACCGTGCAGTTCATGGCGGACCGGTTGCCGCTCTACATCGTGGCGTTCTACCCGGCGTTCAGCCAGCTCGCCTACGAGGTCGTGCGCTCGCTGGGGCTCTTCCGGCGCGGTGCGCTGCGGGGTTCGGTGGCCGTGGCCTTCGTCTGCCAGGTCTTCTACGAAGTCTTCGACCACCTCGGCCCGCAGCTGAAGTGGTGGGCCTGGAACCCGGCCAACGTGATCGTCGACCGGCCGGCGCTGGGGTCGGTGCCGTTGAACAGCATGCTGCTGTTCGCTTCCGTCTCGATGGCCGCCATGACCTACCTCGTCGTGCGCCTGACCGGCGGCCCGCCGCGGCGCCGGCTGGTGTGGCGGACGCTGGTGGCCGGCGTCCTCACCCCGCCGGCCATGGCGATCGCCGGGATCCCGTCGAGCTTCGCCGGCGAGAACGCGGGAGCGCGGGCGTGGATCCTCGGCGTCGAGCTGGGCCTGCTGTGGGTGGTGGGCGGGTGGATCGTCGTGGCGCACCTGCGTTCCGGGGAACCGCGCGAGCCCCTTTCGGTCTTCACGCGGTGCTATCCGGCGCTTTACCTGGGCGGGATGGCGGTGTTCTGGCTGGGGACCCTGCCGGCTCACCTGTCCGCGAAGGACGGCGTCACCGCGGACGGCACCCCGATCGGCAGCGGGTGGTACGCGCTCGCCTGCTTCGCCGGAGCCGGGCTGCTGCTGCTCGCCCTGTACCGGTCGCGGGACCGCGCCCCTGCCCCCGCCTGAGCGACCGTTCTCGGGGAAGATGACGGCATGGGGCACCACGGATGGCAGGGCAACCCGCCCGGCACCGAAGACGAGGCACGCCGCCGGATCGTCGAAGCGGCGACGGCGTGCCTCGACCGGGCCGGGCTGGCCAAGACGAGCCTCTCCGACGTCGCCGCCGAGGCGGGCGTCACCCGGCAGACCGTGTACCGCTACTTCCCGGGCCTCAAGAACATCCTGCGGGCCGTCGCGCTGGCCGGGGTCGAGGAGTTCGCCGGGCGGATGGAGCGGCACCTGGCCACGTCCGGCACGGCGGCCGAAGCCGCGGTGGAATCCGTGGTGTTCGCCGTGCGGACGCTCCCCGGGGAGCCGCACATGGGCCTGCTCCTGCAGGCGGGCGAAGCGGACTTCTTCACCGACGGCGTCGTTTCGCCGCTGGCGTTTTCGTACGGCGCGCGGATCCTCCGCAACCTGCCGGTCGACTGGGCAGCCGCCGGCATCGCGACCGACGAGGACCTCCGGGGTCTCGCCGAAGTCCTGATGCGGCTGTTCCTGTCGTTCCTGCAGTACCCCTCGACACCGCCGCTCACCGACGACGAGCTGCGTGCCCTGGTCCGCCGCTGGATCGGACCGGCGCTGCACGGGTGAGGGCCCGCGGGTTTCCGGAAAACCGTGCGCTGAATGCGCTGACAATTCATGACAACGCGGGCAGTGTGACGCCTCCCACGCCCGCCGGGAATGCCGACGGCGGTGGCCAGGGTGTTCAGCCCTCGCCACCGCCGTTGCGGTGATCTCTCCCCAGTGATCTCCCGGCCACCTCGTTTACTTCTTGGCGGCGGCGACCTTCTTGCGCGGCGCCCGCTTGCGCGGCGCTGCGGCGGGCGCCTCGGCCTCTTCGACCTGGGCCTGCTCGTAGGCGGCGATCACCTCGGAGGACAGCCGGCCCCGCTCGGAGACCTCGTAGCCGTTCGCGTTGGCCCAGGCACGGATCTGCTGGTTGCGCTCGCGGTCGGTCGTGCTGGTCGTGGTCGACTGCCCGGTGGCGACGCGGACCTTGCGGCCGCCGATGCGCCGGCCGGCCGCGATGTAGCGGGCCAGTTCGTCGCGCAGGGCGCCGGCGTTCTCGTCCGAAAGGTCGATTTCGTAGGTGACGCCGTCGAGGCCGAACTGAACGGTCTGGGCAGCGGTGCTGCCGTCGATGTCGTCCAGGATCTCGACGAGGACTTTCTGGGCCACGGGAATGCTCCTCAGCTGGATGTGCGTCCGGGGGAACGCGACGTGTGACAAGTTGCACAATGGTCGGCGTTCTTCGGTCGAGTGTATCCACCCGAGGAGACCTACGGCAATTTCCTAGCGGAAACGCGGAACGGCGGCGGCCCGGGGTGGTCCTGATAGGACCGGCCACCGCCGTTCCGGACGGGTCGCGGCTTTCGCCCGGCGACGGCGGCGCGGCGGCAATACCGGCGGAAATGCCGCCGGGAATCTACGTTCCGGACGGCGTGGAGCCCTGCTCGCCGTGGTGGTAGGGCGGATCCGTCTCGAGCGCCTCGTCGGCGGCCCCTTCGGCGGGATCGGCCAGATGGGCCTCCGCGGCGGCTTCTTTCGCCTCTTTGATGAGCTCCCGGCTGTGGGCGAGGTCCGCTTCGGGCCGGTTTTCGTTCTCCGTCATCGCGGCTCCTTGCCGTCGGATTGCGTTCTCTGCCGGACGGCTACCCGCGAAGGCCCGAACGCAACCGTCGGGGGGCGGGGGGTGGAAAGGGCCGCGGGGCGTTCACCCCAACGAGTGGCCGCGGTGAATTGTTCGGCGGCCGGCGGGGGATCGGGTGAGCCGTGACCGGGACCGGTTCCGTGGTGCGGGAGGGCGGGGAATTGCGGCGGCGGTTCCGTCGCCGATGTCCTGTGTGGCGGCCGCTGGGCGATGGGCGGCGTTCAAGCGGCCGGAGAGTGGACCGGAGTGGATCGGCGGTCCGCCAACGCCGAGTTCGCGCGGCAAGCTGTGAGCGGCGATCTCAGCCTGGTTTGCGCGCGAACGGCCGTCTCCGGCCCGTGAGGATCGCTGGGCGTCCGCGGTGCCGGGGGCGTCCCGCACAAACGTGGAACCGGCCCGGTGGGCCCTCACCCTCCCCCGGAACGCCGGAAGGGCCCCGCACCAGGCAGGTGCGGGGCCCTTCCGATCGTCGCCAGGGGTGTTACTTCTTCTTGGCGGCGGAGGTGCGCTTGGCCGGGGCCTTGGCAGCGGCCGGCTTCTTGGCCGCGGCGGTCTTGGTCGCGGCCGGCTTGGCGGCGGCGGTCTTCGCCCGCGTGGTGGTCGCCTTCGCCGTGGTGGCCTTGGCCGCCGTGGTCTTGGCGGCGGTCTTCGGGGCCGCCTTGGTGGCGGTGGTGGCCTTGGCGGCCGGCTTCGCCGCGGTGGCGCGGGTCCGCGTGGTGGCCGGGCGCGTGGTGGCCGGCTTGGCCGCCGCCGCGCGGGTGGTGCGGGTCGTCGTCGCCTTGGCCGGCGCGGCGGCCGCGGCGGTCTTGGTGGCGGTCGCCCGCGTGCTGGTGGCGGCGGTGGCGCGCTTGACCGGGGTCGCCTTGGGCAGCTTCTTGGTGCCGGAGATGACGTCCTTGAAGGTCGTGCCGGCGCGGAAGGCGGGCACGTTGGTCTTCTTGACGCGGACGGCCTCACCGGTGCGCGGGTTGCGGGCGGTGCGAGCGGCGCGGGCGCGCTTCTCGAACACCCCGAAGCCGGTGATGTTGACCTTTTCGCCCTTGTTGACCGTCCGGATGATGATGTCCACCAGACCGTCAACGGCCTGCGAAGCCACCTTCTTGTCGCCCAGACGCTCCGACAGCGCCTCGATCAGCTGGGCCTTGTTCGTCATTCCAGTCCTCCATAGTGGAACTACTAGTACACGGCCCATCTCGGCCGACACTGCACACGGTATTACCAATACCGCACAAAATCCAACCGGGGGTCGAAATATTTCCTTGTACGGGGGCGGGTTCCGCCTCCGGAGAGCCCCGGTCCGGAGGCCGTCCGGCGCGCGGCCCGGACTCCCGTCATGCCCCTGAACAGGCAAAACCCGGTGGAGGAGCCGTCCACAGTGGTCGTCCATATAGGACCCGAGGCCCTTCCGGAGAACTTTTCCCGCGACACGCCGGTGCGGGGTGTCGCGGCGTGTGTCCGAGCCCACCCGGGCCCGATCCCGCGCAACGGCGGGGGATCGCGGGCCTCCCGCGGGGCCCTCCGGCGCCGCTTCGCCGTGGAGCCAGGCGGAAGCGGCGCCCGTAACGCCGCGGCCGTCCGGCGCGACCCCCGGGCACGGCGTTGCGCCGCAACCGGGTACGCCCCCGGGAATGCCTGTGGCGGGGACGAAAGGCACTCCCCGAAGGGTGAGCTCACTCGTTCGGCGCAGTCGTGGCCTGCGGCGACGCCGTGGCGGCAACGCCGTGTTGGCCGTGGGACTGTCGGTCCGGCGGGCTAGTCTGCCGCGGGAGGAAGCGCCGGGTGAGACAGGGAGAACCGTGGACCAGGAGACGCTCACCACCGTGGTCGGCCGGGTGGCAGGCACCGAGGACTCGACGCCGCTGCAGTTCTGCGTGGCCATCGATCAGGACGCCTATCTGCAGCTCGACGACGTCGTCGTGACCCGGCGGGAACTCCCGGGGCTCGGCGAAGTCACCTCGTACGGCGTCGTGACGCAGGTGAGCGCGCGGCACGAGGGCGCCAGCTTCGGCAGCGACGTCTTCCTGATCTCCGACGGGGTCCTGCCCGCCCAGGTGCAGGAGATCGCCGAGATCGCCACCACCCGCGTCGAGCCCGAATGCTACGTGCCGCCGCGGCCGGGGGCGGTCGTGTCCCGTGCCGTGGGAGAGGATCGCGCACAGGCGCTGTACTTCGACAACATGACCCGCCAGGTGGCGGTCGGCCTGGGCCGGGACGGCGAACCCGTCTACCTCAACATGGACTTCCTCGACGGCACCCGCGGCGCGCACGTCAGCATCAGCGGCGTCTCCGGCGTGGCCACCAAGACGTCGTTCGCGTTGTTCCTGCTGCACTCGATCTTCCGCGGCGGCGCCCTGCCCAACGCCCACAACGCCAAGGCCCTCGTCTTCTCCGTCAAGGGCGAGGACCTGCTGTTCCTCGACACCCCGAACGTCCACCTCGACGAGAAGCTCAAGGCCGAGTACGCCAAGCTCGGCCTGCCCGCCGAGCCCTTCGCGTCCACCGGGTTCTTCGCACCGCCGACGCCGTCGGACACCACGGGCAAGCCGCACGTGACCGGGCGGACCTCGGGCGTCGGCGCGTTCTGGTGGACCATCGCGGAGTTCTGCGCCAAGGACCTGCTGCCCTACGTGTTCGCCGACGCCGAGGACGAGCGCAACCAGTACACGATGGTCATCCACCAGGTCGCGAACCGCCTGCGGCTGGACAGCACCCCCGCGGGCAAGGACGGCGCCGCGAACGTCGACGGCGTCCTGTGCCGCACCTACGCCGAGCTCGTCGACGTCGTCTGCGAGCGCGTCACCGACGAGGAAACCCGCGCGAGCTGGGCGGGTGCGGTCACCGGCGCGGGCACGGTCAACGCCTTCATCCGCCGCCTGCGCTCGAGCCAGCGCGCGCTGTCCGGCCTCATCCGCGGCGACCTCACCGACCACCCCGCGCGCCAGTTGTCCACGGAGAACCAGCAGGTGACCGTGGTGGACATCCACAACCTCGTCGAGCGCGCGCAGCGGTTCGTCGTCGGCGTCACGCTCGCCGCGGAGACCGCGCGCAAGGAGGCGGCCGGCCCGGGCGGGCTGTTGTTCACGATGCTGGACGAGCTGAACAAGTACGCGCCGCGGGAAGGCAGCAGCCCGATCAAGGAGGTGCTGCTGGACATCGCCGAACGCGGCCGCTCCCTGGGCGTCATCCTGATCGGCGCGCAGCAGACCGCCAGCGAGGTCGAGCGCCGGATTGTCAGCAACAGCTCGGTCCGCATCGTCGGCCGCCTCGACGCCGCCGAGGCTTCGCGGCCCGAGTACGGCTTTCTCCCGGCCAGCCAGCGGGTCCGGGCGACGCTCGCCACGCCGGGCACGATGTTCGTGAGCCAGCCGGAGATCCCGGTGCCGATCGCCGTCGGCTTCCCGTTCCCCGCCTGGGCCACGCGGCTTTCCGAGGCCGGGGCGATCCCCACGACCACCGCCGCCTCGAAGAAGGGCGATCCCTTCGCCGGGCTGCCCACGCGCGGCAGCGACCCCTTCGGCGACGACCCGCCGCCGTTCTGAGCCGGCTGCCCACCACCCGAACGGAAGGATGAAGGGTGAAGTTCCTGCACACCTCCGACTGGCACATCGGCAAGACGCTCAAGGGGCGCAACCGTCTCGACGAGCAGCGGGCCGTGCTCGGCGAGATCGTCCGGATCGCGCGGGACGGGCAGTTCGACGCGATCCTCGTCGCGGGTGACCTCTACGAGACGTCGGCGCCGTCGGCGGCCGCGCAGGAACTCGTGGTGCGGGCGCTGATGGCGCTGCGCGAAACCGGTGCCGAGGTGCTGGCCATCGCCGGGAACCACGACCACGCCGCGACGTTCGAGGCGTACCGCCCGTTGCTCAAGGCCGCGGGCATCCAGCTCACCGGCGATCCCCGCCCGGTCCACGACGGCGGCGTCGTCTCGTTCGACGCGCGTTCGACGGGCGAGCGCGTCAACGTCGCCGTGCTGCCCTTCCTTTCCCAGCGCTACGCGGTGCGCGCCGCCGAGCTGCTCGCGGGGACCCCGGCGGACAACGTCGGCGAGTACGACCAGCGCGTGCGCGACATCCTGGAGCACCTCAAGTCCGGGTTCACCCCCGGCGCGGTGAACCTCGTCATGGCGCACCTGACGGTGACCGGCGGGACGATGGGCGGCGGGGAACGCGCGGCGCAGTCCATCTTCGAATACCACGTGCCCGCGACGGCGTTCGGCGCCGATCCGCACTACGTGGCGCTGGGCCACCTGCACCGGCGCCAGTCGCTGCCCGCCGCGTGCCCGGTGCACTACAGCGGTTCGCCGTTCGCGGTCGACTTCGGCGAGCAGGACAACACCAGCGTCGTGCTGTCGGTGGAGGTGAGTCCGACGACGCCGGCGAAGATCACCGACATCCCGTTGACGGCCGGGCGGAAGCTGCGGACGGTCCACGGCACGGTGGCGGAACTGATCGCCCGCGCGGGGGAGTTCGGCGAGGACTACCTCCGCGTCTACCTCCGCGAAGCGACCAGGGCCGGGCTGCGCGAGGAGATCCAGGAAGCCCTGCCGAACGCCCTGGAAATCCGCATCGACCCGGAGTTCGCCGCACCGGTGACGACCTCGGGCGGCGACCGCGCGATCGCGGACCGTTCGCCCGGCGAGCTGTTCGCGAGCTACTGCGCGGAGCGAACCGTCGAGGACAAGCGCGTGCAGGCGCTCTTCGCGCGGCTGCACGACGAAGAGACGAGCGGGGTGTGACATGCGGCCAGTGCTGCTGGAGATGACCGGCTTCGCGTCCTTCCGCGAGAAGACCGAAGTCAGCTTCGAAGACACCGATTACTTCGCGCTCGTCGGGCCGACCGGCGCGGGCAAGAGCACGGTCATCGACGCCCTCACGTTTGCACTGTACGGCTCGGTCGCCCGGTGGGACCACGAAGGCCTCGTCGCGCCCGCGCTGGCCCCGACGGCGAACCGCGCCACCGTGCGGCTGGTCTTCGACGCGGGCGGCGCGCGCTACCACGTCGTGCGGGAAGTCCGGCGCAGCGGCGGCAAGAAACCCACGGTCAGCGTCAAGAACGTCCGCCTGGAACGGCTGATCGACCCGGCCGCGCCGGGCGGGCCGGAGGACGACGCCGACGCCGTCGCCGCGGACTCCGAAGTGACCCCGGCGGTCGAACGCCTGCTCGGGTTGACGTTCAAGCACTTCTGCACCTGCGTGGCGCTGCCCCAGGGCGACTTCGCCGAGTTCCTGCACGCGAAGGCCGCCGACCGGCAGAAGATCCTCATCAAACTGCTGGGCCTGGAGGTCTACGAGCGGATCGGCCGCCGGGCCGGGGTGACGGCGGAGCAGCAGAAGCAGCGTGCCGCCGTCCTCACCGAACAACTCGGCAGCTACGCCGACGCCACCGAAGAAGCCGTCGCGGAGCTGGCGGCGCGGATGACCGCGCTCGCCGAGCTGGACGCGCGGGTGACCGCGGCCCTGCCGGGGTTGAACGACGCCACCCGCGCGCACGACGAGGCCCGGCAACGCGTCGGCACGCTCACGGCGGAGCTGAAGGTCCTCGACGCGGTGGAACGCCCGGACGGCGTCGAAGACCTCGAAACCCGGCGTCGCGACGCGGCGGACGCGGTCACGACCGCCCGGGGCGCGTTGGAGACGGCGGAAACGGCCGACGAAGCCGCCCGTGCCGCCCTCGCCGCGGCGCCCGCGCGCGGTGAACTGGAACGGATCCGCGCCGACCGCGCCGAGCTCGAGGCGACCGAGACGGCCCTCCCACGGCTCGAAGAAGCGGCGAAAACGGCGTTGCGGACCAAGGACGCCGCCGCCGTCGCGGTCACCGAAGCCCTCGCCGTCGTCGAGACGGCCCGGCAGAATTGGGACTCGACGGCCCGCGCCGCGGAGGACGCCGCCGCCGAAGCCGGGCGGGCCCGCCAGGACCGCGACCGGCTGGCCGGGCTGCGGCCGCCCGCGGATCTCGGGGACCTTTCGGCGGATTCGGCGCGCGTGGCGAAGCGCACGGAGGCCGCGGCCGCCCGCCTGGGCGCGGCCGAGGCCGCCGACGCCGAAGCGCGGGCGGCGCTGGCCGCCCAGCCGGACGTCGCGCCGCTCGCCTCGGCCCGCTCCGATGCCCGCACGCTGTATGCGGTGTGCGAGGCGCAACGGAAGGCCGCCCCGGAACAGGCCGTGCGCCGGACGGAACTCGAAGCGGCGCGAAGCACCTTCGCCCGCACCGACGCCGAAGTGACGGCGGCGAAGACCGAGGTGACCGAGGCGGAACGCGCCGGGCAGGCGCTCAGCCTGCGGGCCGGCCTCGCCGTCGGGCACCCGTGCCCGGTGTGCGAGCAGGAAGTCACGGCGCTGCCCGACGCCGGCGGGCACGCCCACCTGGCCGAGGCCCGGGACAGCCTCGAGCGCGCCGAGCGCGAGCGCGCCGCCGCCGAAGCCGCCGTGCGCAAGCTGGAACGGGCCGTCGACCGCGACGCCGACTCGGCCGCGTCGGCGGCCGCCCAGGCGGAGGAACTGCGCGTGGTGCTGGCCGAGGTGGCCGGGCCGCCGGAGTCGGCCGTGCTGCTGCGGCCGGTCGAGGCGGCTTTCTCCGAGCGGGATTACGCGGACCTCGTCGCCGCCGTGCGCGAGCGGGGCGAGTGGCTGTCGAAGACGATCGACGGCCGCGCCCGCGTCGCCGAGGCCGCGAACGCCGCCGACAAGGAACTGGCCGCGGCTCGCGCCGAACGTGCGGCGGCGCAGCACGAGGCCGACGCCGTCGAGAAGTCCTTCGCGGCGGCCAGGGAAGCGCTGCGGGCCGCGCGCGACCCCCTGGTGGAGCTGGGCGCGCCGGCCATCGACGGCGACGACGTCCCGGCGGGCTGGCAGCGGCTGACCACGTGGGCGGCTTCCGCGCTGGCGGACCGGCGGACGGCACTGGCCGCGCTCGAAGCGGCCGCCGAAGCCAGGGGCAAGGAAGCCGTCGTCGCGGCGGACGACCTCGCCGCCGCCGAGCGGAACGCCGAGGAGCGGCGGAAGCGGGCCGTCGACGCGGGCCTGGCCGAACAGGCGGCGGCCACCGAATTCGCCACCGCCCGGCGCCGCCGCGGAGAACTGGCCACGGCGCTCGACGACGCGCCGTCCGCCGCCGTCGTCACCGAGGAGCTGGCGAAGGTCGCTTCTCTGGAAGAGGCCGCGAAGCAAGCGGACGCGGCTTTGCGCACCGCCCGGGTGGCCGCGAAACGCGCCACGGAAGCCCAGGCCGGCATCGGCGCCCAGGTGGACGCCGCGCGGCAGCGGCTGTCGCGGGCGCGTGACCCGCTGGTCGGCCTCGGCGCCCCGCCGATCAACGGTGAGAGCCTCCTCGAAGCCTGGACCGTGCTCACGGATTGGGCCGCCGGCCAGGCGAAAGCCCATCGCGAGCTGCTGGCCGTCGCGCAGACCACCGAAGGCGAAGCCGCCGAAGCGTTGCAAGCGGCCGAACGCGCGGTCGCCGGCGACGTCACCGCGCTCGGGGTCGCCGTGCCGGAGGGGCCGGTGCGCGACCGCGTCCCGGTCGCCGTCGCGGCCGCCCGGGCGCGCGCCGAAGCCGACCACGCCGACATGAAACGGCGTGTGGCGCGGGTGGCGGGGCTGCACGAAGACATCGCGGCCGCGGAGTCCGACGCCCAGGTCGCCCGGCTGCTGGCGGACCTGCTGCGCTCGGACAAGTTCCCGCGCTGGCTGATCGCCGGGGCGCTGGACACGCTGGTCGCGGAGGCGTCGGCGTCGCTGCTGGAACTGTCCGGCGGCCAGTTCGAGCTGACCCACGACAAGGGCGACTTCCTGGTGGTGGACCACAACGAGGCCGACGCCCGGCGCCCGGTGAAGACGCTGTCGGGCGGCGAGACGTTCCAGGCGTCGCTCGCCCTGGCTCTCGCGCTGTCCTCGCAGCTGGGCGCCATGGCCGCGGAAGGTGCGACCAAGCTGGAGTCGATCTTCCTCGACGAGGGCTTCGGGACGCTGGACGAGGCCACCCTCGACGTCGTGGCGTCCACTTTGGAGAACCTCGCCGCGTCCGGCTCCCGGATGGTCGGGGTGATCACGCACGTGCCGGCGCTCGCCGAGCGCGTCCCGGTGCGGTTCCTGGTCACCCGGGACGGCACCGGCTCGCACATCGCCAGGGAGGGTGCATGACCGTTCGGCAATTCAACACGGTGGCCGGGATGAACTTCAGCATCGACGCCTGGGACCCGGGCTACGGCAGCTCGATGGAGGCCGAGGACCTCGGCCGTTCGCAGGCCGAAGTCGAGCTCGACGTCGAGGTCCCGGAGGCCGAGTGGGCGCCGATCGACCCGTCGCCGGTGTCGCCGCCGGAGGCCGTGCTGTTCGTCGACGGCGTCCGGCGGATCGACGCGCGCGTCTGGATCGACGACCCGGCCGGCACGAACTCGGCGTCCATCGGGATCTGCGCGTCCTACGCGGCCGGGGTCGTGTGCTGCTGCGAGGGCCAGGCGCACGTCGTCGGCACCGACGTCCGGCGGGGGCTGTTCACCGTCGCCCCACGGGCGGACGACATCGCCACCCCGGCCGGGACGTACACGGCCTACCGCGCGGCGGCCAAGGAGGACAAGCCGCTGCCGGTGGTGCTGTCGTCGGCGTTGCAGGAGCAGCTGGCCGAAACCGAGCTGGAGACGGCGATCCGGGCGCGCACGGCGATCGACGGCCACGTGCGCGGCGACCTGCTGGTCGTGGACGGCCCGCTGCGCGGCCGGGCGCACCTCGACCGGGCCGTCGGGTTCATCAAGAGCCACCAGACGACGTACCTGCCCGGGGAGCTCAACGCGATGGTCGGCCGGCTCGGCCCGCACCAGCGCACGCCGGTGTTCCTGATGGGCACGACGTGGGTCCGGCACTCGTGGTACCTGCGGCTGCCCTCGGCCGGCGGCCCGCCCTGGTCCGGGGTCGTGCGGGTGGAAGCGGCGCCGCACCTCGGGCGCGAGCAGGTCGCCGAGCTGGCGAACGTCACCCAGTCGGTGCTGGGGCGGTTCGCGTCGGTGCCTTACAAGGACTCGCGGGCGCCGCAGAACCTCTACCCGATCGCCGGGCTGGAGCGCGACCTGCGGCACCGGCTCGGGGACCAGCAGTTCGTGTACCGGGCGCTGCGCCTGGCCGCGGTTCGCTGACGCCGGTCCCCGGGCCGCCCTTGAGAGTCCTCTGTGGAGGGTCAGGGCAGTGAACCGTCCCCGGTCTGCGGTGCCCCGGCCGGCTTGATGCCGACCTGCGGTTTCGCTGGTTTCGGTGCTTTCGACGACGTCGGCGGCTTCGGTTTGGTGGTCGGTGGCTGGGGCTTCGCCGTCGCGGGCGGCTTCGGCTCGACGGATGTCGTGGGCGGCGGTGTGCCCAGGATCGTGAACGTGCGGGTCGCCGTCCGGCCGTCCGTGCACGGGAAGGAGGCGGAGTACTTCCCGGGCCGCTCGATCGCATGGGTGTACCCGAGGTGCTTGCTCGGGTTCCCGACGTCGACCCACTGCATCGGGGCCGCGAATCCCGGCGACGTGACCGGTCCCACCGGGGCGCAGCCGCGGCCCACCTCGGACGCGACGAACGCGCTGAGCAGGCCGCCCGGCTCGACCTCCGACGTCAAGCTCCAGTCGGTGAAGTCGGCGTGGGCTCCGGCGGTGAACGTCAGGGAAGCCGCGCTTGCGGCCATTAGGCCGATCAGGGTTTTCTTGACCATGACTGATCCCCTCTCTTCTGTGCTCCTGCCACGCGTGAGCCGGAGAAATGGTTGAGCCCCACGTCTTGTTCAAGTACGTGAACAGGAATCGAGTCTATGTTTAATAGTCACATATGAGTTAGCTTGTTCGCCGTTGGTCCCGTCAGCGGCGAGGGAGACTCGATGCGCACCGGCCCGTTCGTTCTTGTTGCGGTTCTGGGGTTGTCACTGGTGGCCCCGGCGGCCGCCGAGGCACAGCCCTGGCGAGACGTCCGCCAGTCACCCGACCGCCGGGCCGCCGCACTCGTCGCGGCGATGACCCTCGACGAGAAGATCTCCCAGCTGCACCTGCAGCCCGACGCCGAGCACCAGCGGTTCGTGCCGCCGATCCCCCGGCTGGGCGTGCCGGGGTTCCGCATCGCCAACGGCCCGGCGGGCATGGGCCCGGCCGACGACAAACCGCAGAAACCGGCGACCGCGCTCCCGGCCACGATGGCGCTGGCGTCGACCTTCGACACCGACGCCGCCCGCCGGTACGGCCGGCTGATCGGCAGCGAAACCCGGGCGCTCGCGCACAACGTGTCCGAAGGGCCCGACATCAACATGGCCCGCGTCCCGCGCAACGGCCGGACGTTCGAGGGCATGGGGGAGGACCCGGTGCTCGCCGGCGCGCTGGCCGCCGCCGACATCCGCGGGATCCAGGAGAACGGCACCATCGCCGAGGTCAAGCACTACGCGGCGAACAACCAGGAGACCGACCGGCACGGGGTCGACGAGCACATCGACGAGCGGACGCTCAACGAGATCTACCTGCCGCACTTCGAGCAGGCGGTGACCGAAGGGCGCGCGGGCTCGGTGATGTGCGCGTACCCGAAGATCAACGGCGTGTTCACGTGCGAGAACCCGGCGCTGCTGCAGGACAAGCTGCGCGACGACTGGGGGTTCAAGGGGTTCGTCCAGTCGGACTGGGGTGCCGCGCACAGCACCGTGGGGTCGGCGAACGCGGGCATGAACCTCGAAATGATCGACGGCACCTGGTACGGCGAGAAGATGAAGCAGGCCGTGCTGGCCGGGCAGGTGAGCGAGCAGCGCGTCGACGAGTTGCTGCTGCCGAGGTTCCGCACGATGTTCGCCTTCGGCCAGTTCGACCACCCGCCGGTGCTCACCCCGCTCCCGACCGCGCGGCACGACGCCGCCGCGAAGGAGTTCGCCGAACGCGGCATGGTGCTGCTGCGCAACGAGCACGCCCAGCTCCCGCTCGATCCCGCGGTGAAGTCGGTCGCGCTCATCGGGCCGTTCGCCACCAAGGCCAAGACCGGCGGCGGGGGCAGCTCGGCCGTCATCCCGACGTCCACAGTGGACCCGCTGCCGGGCCTGCGGCAGCGCGTCCCGGGGGCCGCGGTGACCCTGGACGACGGCAGTGACGTGGCGCGCGCGGCCGAGCTGGCCCGGACCGCCGACGTCAGCGTGGTGATGGTCGGGGACAACGAGGCCGAAGGCAAGGACCGGCCGAGCCTGGCCCTGGACGGCACCCAGGACGCCTTGGTGGCCGCCGTCGCCGAGGCCAACCCGCACACCGTGGTCGTGGTGAAGAGCGGCGGCCCGGTGCTCATGCCGTGGGCGTCGCGCGTGCCCGCGATCCTCCAGGCGTGGTACCCGGGCCAGCAGGACGGCGCGGCGGTGGCGGCCGTGCTCTTCGGCGACGTCAACCCGTCGGCGAAGCTGCCGATCACGTTCCCGGCGGCGGACGCCGACACGCCGGCGAACACCCCGGCGCAGTTCCCCGGCGTCAACGGTGTCGCGACGTACTCGGAGGGCCTGCAGATCGGCTACCGGTGGTTCGACGCGCAGGGGCGGGCGCCGCTGTTCCCGTTCGGCCACGGCCTGTCGTACACGACGTTCGCCTACTCCGGCCTGTCGGTGCGCAACACCGGCGACGGCGCCACGGCGACGTTCACGCTGCGGAACACCGGGCACCGGGCGGGCGCCGAGGTCGCCCAGCTGTACGTGGGCTTCCCGCCGGCCGCGGGCGAGCCGCCGCGCCAGCTCAAGGGCTTCGAGCGGGTGTCGCTGGCGCCGGGGCAGGCCCAGCGCGTGACGATCCGGCTGGACGCGCGCGACTTCTCGGTCTGGGACACGGCGACCCACGCGTGGCAGCCGGCGCGCGGCGCGTTCACCGTGTCCGTCGGCGGCTCGTCGCGGTCCCTGCCGCTGCAGGTTCCGCTCGTGCGGCGGTGAGGTTTCAGGCCTTGCAGCCGGGTGCGGTGGCGGCGGCGAGCATCAGCTCCGGGGACGCCGCCATCGCGCCGACCGGGTCGTAGGTGCCGTCGACGTCCTGCTGCGCCTGGAAGAGGGCTTGGCCGGCCTGCTCCTGGGCCGCCGTGTTGTCCGGCTTCGCGCGGTCGAGCTCGGTCTTCGCCCCGGCGGCGCGGTCGCGGGCCTGGGTGAACTTCGTGACGAAAGCCCGGCGGACGGTGTCGCCGAGCGGCACGGGCGCGGGCGGCAGCGCGGCGAGCTTGTCGGCGGTCTCGCCGGTGCGGGCCGCGATGCCGCCCAGCGTCACGCTGAGCGCCTTCTTCGACTCGGCGATCGACGTGGGCGTCGGCTGCTGGGGGTCGGCTTCCCGGTTGGTGCGCTCCCGGTAGCCGTGGACGGCGGAGCAGAAGCCGTCCGTCCAGCGCACGGCGGCCGGATCGGCGGCCGGCGCGGACGTGCTGGTCTCCACCGGCCTGAGGTTCTGGGACGGCGGGGCCACGGCCGGCGTGGTCCCGCACGCGGACAACAGCAGGCCGGCGCCGAGCAGAACAGCAGTCACCTTCATGGATGCCCCCTCGCGTTTGCCGGGTACACGCGCGAGCGGGCCGGAAGGTTGACTCAGGCGGCGGCGAGGGTGTCGCCCAGCGCCTGGAGGCCCTCGGCGGTGAGCTCGGCCCGCGTCCACTGCCCGACGGCGACGGCCCGCACGGGCCGGATCAGGCCGGCCCGGGCCAGCTGGTGGGCGGTCGCCTGGTCGCAGCACGGCAGGCCGTCGACCCGCAGGTCGGGTTCACAGCTGCAGGTGAGTTCGGCCCGCCCGGCCCCGACGGCCCGCAGCATCGCCATCGCCCGGCGATTCAGTTCGGTGGTCATGGTGGTCATCCCCCTCTGGTGGTGCTGACAGAGAGGAGACGTGGCCGCCGTCACCGAATACGCCACTTCGCCCACGGTCACCCGAACGGCGCTACGGGCGCTTACCCCACCGCTGGTCGTCCGGTTCCTCGCCGCGTTGCCGGATTTCGAGGTAGGCCCGGTCGACGGCGAAGCGGGCCGCGATCTCCGGCCCCTCGGCCACGGCGCCGTGCCCGGGGATCAGGACGTCGACGTGCTGGACGGCTTTTTCCAGCCGGTCGAGCGCGGCCGGGTAGGCGGCCTCCTGGCCCGGGCGGCGAGGATCGAGCAGCGGGATCAGGACGTCGGAGAGCATGTCGCCGGCGATCAGGACGCCCCGGTCGGCGAGCAGGAGAGCGGCGTGCCCGAGGGCGTGCGCGTCGTGCTCGAGAATTTCGCCGGGGATCGGGCCGCCGTCCGCGGGCAGCGGCGTGACGAGCGCGATCAGGTCAACGGGAATGTCCGGCGCGGTTTCCAGGGCCATGGCCCGGGCTCGTTCCCGGGCTTCGGCCGCGATGCCGGCGTTGGCGGCGGTGGCGTAGCGGGGGACGTCACCGAGGCGGGGGTGCCAGAGCAGGTGGTCGAAGTGCGGGTGGGTGGAGAACCCGGCGACGACGGGACTCCCGAGCCGGTCCAGGTCGTCGGCGAGTTCGTCGAATTCGGCACCGTGGATACCGGGGTCGACGACGATCAGCCCGTCGTCCGTCTTGACGACGGTGGTGTTGCTCCAGACCCACGCGCTCTGCCGCACCCACACGCCGTCGGCCACCTGATTCAGCATCGGCTCACCGTGTCAGGAGTCCCTGCCGGACGCAATCACCTCGGGCGACGGGGTTTGCCGTGTCTGCGGGGGATCGGGAGGTTGCCGGTTTACCGGAAATTCGGGCTTCTGGTTTTCGGCTCTTCGGCGTGGAAGCCGCGGCTCGACTGCCGGATCGCGGGGCGCGGATCCTGGGGCGCCCCCCCGAATACCAGTCTATCGGCCCCTTCCGACGAAAACTCCGGAAAAAGCACCGCCCGGGCCGGCTTGTCCACATCACGTACAGCCTGTGGAAAAGCAGACCCGGGCAGAGAACTCAGAGCCGTTCCTGCAATGCGTCCGCGGCGGCAAGGAGATCCGCCGCCCAGCGGGCTCCCGGCTTGCGGCCGATCCGCTCGATCGGTCCCGACACCGACACCGCGGCCACGACCGTGCCCGCCGAATCCCGCACCGGCGCCGAAATGCTCGCCACGCCCGGCTCTCGTTCCGCCACGCTCTGCGCCCACCCGCGCCGCCGGACCTCCAGCAGCGTCCGCTCGCCGAAGACCGCGTCGGCCAGGATCGTGCGCTGCGTGTGCGGGTCCGCCCAGGCCGCGAGCACCTTCGCGCCCGATCCCGCCGTCATCGGCAGGCGCGAACCCACCGGCACCGTGTCGCGCAGGCCACTCGGCGGCTCGGCGGTCGAGACGCACACGCGCTGGACGCCGTCGCGCCGGTACAGCTGGACGCTCTCGCCCGTGACATCACGCAGTTTCGGCAGCACCACGCCCGCGGCGTCGAGCAGCGGGTCCGTCGAACCGCCCGCGAGCTCGGCCAGTGCCGTACCGGGGCGCCAGCGCCCGTCCGGACCGCGGCGCAGCAGCCGGTGCACCTCGAGGCCGACCGCGAGCCGGTGCGCGGTGGCCCGGGGCAGGCCGGTCCGCGTGCACAGTTCCGCGAGGCCGCAGGGGTCGTCCGCGACCGCCTGCAGGACGGCCACTGCTTTGTCCAGTACTCCGATACCGCTATGCTGTCCCACGACCCGATACTAGCGTCCCGCACTTTGGGAAGTCCAGCATCTGGGAAAACCCTGAACTCGAGCTGCGCCCTCCTTCGCGGCTCGCACCCGGTTCCGCAGGTGCGCGCCCGAGTTCGACGACGAACCGTGGAAGGAGCCGGAGATGACCAGCCCGACCGGCAAGGCCCGCACGCTGGCGGAGAAGGTGTGGGAAAGCCACCTCGTGCGCCGAGGCGAAGGCGCCGAACCGGACCTGCTCTACATCGACCTCCACCTGCTGCACGAAGTCACCAGCCCGCAGGCCTTCGACGGCCTCCGCCTGGCCGGGCGGCCGCTGCGCCGCCCCGACCTGACCATCGCGACCGAGGACCACAACGTCCCGACCGTCGACATCGAGCTCCCCATCGCCGATCCGGTCTCGCGCACCCAGGTCGACACCCTTCGCCGCAACTGCAAGGAGTTCGGTGTCCGGCTGCACCCGATGGGTGACGCCGAGCAGGGCATCGTGCACGTCATCGGCCCGCAGCTCGGCCTGACCCAGCCCGGCATGACCGTGGTCTGCGGCGACAGCCACACCTCGACGCACGGTGCGTTCGGCGCCATCGCCTTCGGCATCGGCACGTCCGAGGTCGAGCACGTCATGGCCACCCAGACGCTGCCGCTGCGGCCGTTCAAGACGATGGCGATCACGGTCGACGGTGAGTTGCGGCCCGGCGTCACGGCGAAGGACATCATCCTCGCGGTGATCGCGAAGATCGGCACCGGCGGCGGCCAGGGCTACATCCTGGAGTACCGCGGCCAGGCCATCGAGGCACTCTCGATGGAGGCGCGGATGACCGTCTGCAACATGTCGATCGAGGCCGGCGCCCGCGCCGGGATGATCGCCCCGGACGAGACGACGTTCGCGTACCTGAAGGGCCGTCCGCACGCCCCGCAGGGCGCGGACTGGGACGCGGCGGTCGAGAACTGGCGGCAGCTGCGCACCGACGACGGCGCCGAGTTCGACGCCGAAGTGCACCTCGACGCGAGCGCGCTGACGCCGTTCGTGACCTGGGGCACCAACCCCGGCCAGGGCCTCCCGCTGGGCGCCGAGGTGCCCGACCCGGAGGCGATCCCGGACGAGAACGACCGCATCGCCGCTGAAAAAGCCCTGTCCTACATGGACCTGAAGCCGGGCACGCCGCTGCGGGAGATCGCCGTCGACACCGTCTTCCTCGGCTCCTGCACCAACGGCCGGATCGAGGACCTGCGGGCCGCGGCCGAGGTGCTGCGTGGTCGGAAAGTGGCGGACTCGGTCCGGATGCTGGTGGTTCCCGGCTCGATGCGGGTCCGCAAGGCGGCCGAGGAAGAGGGCCTCGACCAGGTCTTCACCGAGGCCGGCGCCGAGTGGCGCCAGGCCGGCTGCTCGATGTGCCTCGGCATGAACCCGGACCAGCTGAAGCCGGGGGAGCGCAGCGCGTCGACGTCGAACCGCAACTTCGAGGGCCGGCAGGGCAAGGGCGGCCGGACGCACCTGGTCTCGCCGCTGGTGGCCGCCGCCACGGCCGTCCGGGGCACGCTGTCGTCGCCGGAAGACCTGCTGACCGCCGCCCGCTGACCACCCGAGGAGCTACCGAACATGGAACCGTTCACCCAGCACACCGGCGTCGGCGTCCCGCTGCGCCGGTCCAACGTGGACACCGACCAGATCATCCCGGCGGTCTACCTCAAGCGGGTGACCCGGACGGGGTTCGAGGACGGCCTGTTCGCCGCCTGGCGCGGCGACGAGAACTTCATCCTCAACCAGGAGCCGTTCAGGAACGGAAGCGTGCTCGTCGCGGGGCCGGACTTCGGAACCGGTTCCTCCCGTGAGCACGCCGTCTGGGCGCTGATGGACTACGGCTTCAAGGTCGTCATCTCCGCCCGGTTCGCCGACATCTTCCGCGGCAACTCCGGCAAGGGCGGCCTGGTGGCCGCCCAGTGCGAGCAGCACGACGTCGAACTGCTCTGGAAGCTGCTCGAAAACGAGCCCGGCACCGAGGTCACGGTCGACCTCGAAACCAAGACCGTGCGGGCCAAGGACTTCACCGCGCCCTTCCAGATCGACGACTACGTCCGCTGGCGGCTGCTGGAAGGTCTCGACGACATCGCGCTGACGTTGCGCCATGCCGGTGAGATCGACAGCTTCGAGGAAAGCCGCCCGTCCTGGAAGCCGACGACGACGCCGGTGGCCGCAGGCTAGTCCGGTCGCGGGGCGGGATCGCTTGCGTGGCAAGGGATCCCGCCCCTTTCCGGGTTGCTGTGCCCGGCCCTCCAGAAGCCCTTGACCGGCCCTCGCCGTGCGGCGGAACCCTTCCCGGGGCAGGGGAAAGTTCCGCGCGCCGGTTGGATTTGTGCTGCCTGGGTAATACCGTGTCGCTAGCCGGCCGACGCGGCCGTGGATCCTTCCTGGAGGACTGGACATGGCCAACAAGGCCCAGCTGATCGAGGCGCTGACCGAGCGCTTGGGCGACAAGAAGGCCGCTTCCGAGGCGGTCGACGGTCTGGTCGACATCATCATCCGGACGGTCAACAAAGGCGAAAAGGTCAACATCACCGGCTTCGGGGTGTTCGAGAAGCGCGCCCGCGCAGCGCGGACGGCCCGCAACCCGCGCACCGGCGAAGCGGTGCGGGTCAAGAAGACGAACGTGCCCGCCTTCCGCGCCGGCACGACCTTCAGGGACGTCGTTTCCGGAGCGAAGAAGCTGCCGAAGGCCACCCAGGTCAAGCGCGCGACGACGGCCACCACCCGCGCGGCGGCCACGTCCCGCGCGGCGGCCGCTCCGAAGCCGGCCACGACGCGCGCGACGACCACGCGAACCCGCGCAACGGCGGCAAAGCCGGCCACGACGCGGACGGCGGCGGCAAAGCCGGCAACCACCCGCACCAGGGCGGCGGCCCCCAAGTCGACGGCGGCGAAGGCGACGACGGCGGCAAAGACCGCGGCGGCGAAGGCGACCACAGCGGCGAAGACGACGGCCGCGAAGGCGACCACAGCGGCGAAGACGACGGCCGCGAAGGCGACCACGGCGGCGAAGACCGCGGCGAAGCCGACCGCGGCTCGCAAGACCACGGCTGCCCGGACCCCGGCGGCCAAGAGCACCGCGGCCAAGACCACGGCGACCCCGGCGGCCAAGACCACGACGGCCAAGACCCCGGCGAGGCGGACTTCGACGAGGCGGACTTCGGCGGCGGCGAAGAAGGACTGATCACCCGAAACTGTCGGACCCCTGCGGTAACGTGAAATTAGGGGGACCCCCTGGGGGCGACCCCCTGCTAGACGAGCACCTTTTCGGCAGGGCCCAGCGCGATGTGCGCGGGGCCCTGCCGCACGTCCGGACCTTTGCGGCAGAAGCGGCCAGCCCGCCTGGAAGGACAACTCGCGTACCCAGCCAGTCGGTTCGCGTACCCAGCCAGTCGGTTCGCGTACCCGGACAGTCGGCTCGCGTACCTGGACGGTCGGCTCGCGTACCGGGAGGGTCGGTTGGCCTACCTGGATGGTCGGGCGCGCGGATCGAGCCAGGGTGCGGATGAACCGGCTGTCCGGCTAGGTAAACCAAGTCCCTGGTCCCGCGAACGAACTGCGGATGCAAGCGATCCGACTGTTCGGGCCCGTGAACCGACCCTCCAGGTAACGCGTTCCGACTGTCTGAGTACGTGAGCCGACCCTCCAGGCACGCCAACCGACTGTCCACGTACGCGAACCGGCGCCAAGCCGGGCGCTTGAGAAGTCACCCGCTGCCAGCACCGGCGTCCCGAACGGACACCGCGCGTCACCCGCTCGGCCCAACCCCGGCCCCGGGACCGGTTCCGCCCAATTTCGCAAAGTTGCTTGAGCGCCCGGCCGAGTGGTGCCACGCTGCGTTCCTCGGGGCCCGCGGGTGGCGCGGGCCGGCCGTGCGCGAGGCGAACCTGGGGGCGACCACCATCGACATCCGGCTGCTCGGCCCGTTCCAAGTGCTCGTCGACGGTGCGCCGGTCGTGCTGACCAGTTCCCGTCAGCGCGCGCTGCTCGCCACGCTCGCGCTCGCCGCCGGCCGCCTGGTTTCGATCGATGCCCTCGCCCGCGGCGTGTGGGGCGAGACTCCGCCCGCGCACATCCGGGGCAGCCTGCAGACCTACGTGATGCGCCTGCGCCGGCTCTGCGGCGAAGACACCGTCGTCACCGAACCGGAGGGCTACCGGCTGGTCGCCGACCCGTCCCGGGTGGACGTCCTGCGCTTCCTCCAGACCCTCGACCAGGCCGCCGCCGCGACGGAACCCGCCCGCCGCCGCGACCTGCTCACCGCCGCGCTCGACGGCTGGGGCGGCGTCCCCCTCGAGGGCGTCGGCTCGCCCGCCCTCGCCGCGGAATGGGGGCCGCTGCTGACCGAGCGGTACCTCTTCGCCGTCGAACAGCGCATCGACCTCGACGCCGGGCTCGTCCCCGACGCGCGGCTCGTCGCCGAACTCACCGATCTCGTCGCCCAGCACCCGCTGCGGGAGTCGTTGTGGGAACGGCTGGTGCGCGCCCTCGCCCGGTCCGGGCGCCGCGCCGAAGCGCTCGCCCGGTACGCCGGGTTGCGGGCGTTGCTGGCCGACGAACTGGGCGTCGAACCGGGCGAAGACCTGCGCCGCCTGCACGCCGAGCTGCTCGCCGCCGATGCCGATCCGGCCGTCCACACCGTCCCGCGGCAGCTGCCCTTCGACGTCGCGGGCTTCACCGGCCGCGGCCCTGAGCTGGCCGAACTCGACCGGCTGCCGCCCGGCGGTGCGTCCGGCATCGTCGTCATCGAAGGCACCGCCGGTGTCGGGAAGACGTCGCTGGCCGTGCACTGGTCCCACCGCGTCCGCGACCGCTTTCCCGGTGGCCAGCTGTTCCTCGACCTGCGCGGCCACTCCGCGGCCACCCCGGTCACGCCCGGCGCCGCGCTGGCCGGCTTCCTGCGTGCCCTCGGCGTCCCAGCCGAAAACCTGCCCTCCACTGTGGAGGAACGTTCGGCGCTGCTGCGCAGCAGGCTGGCCGGCAGCCGCACCCTGATGCTGCTCGACAACGCCCGCGACGCCGACCAGGTCCGTCCGCTCCTGCCCGGGCCCGGCAACCTCGTCGTGGTGACCAGCCGCAACCAGCTTCGCGGCCTCGTCGCCCGCGACGGCGCCCGCCGCATCGCGCTGCGCTCGTTCGACGACCGCGACGCGACCGCGTTGCTCGCCGGCAGCGTCGGGTCGCAGCGCCTCGCCGCCGAGCCCGACGCCGTCGCCGAACTCGTGCAGCTCTGCGGGCGTCTGCCGCTGGCCCTGGCGCTGGCCGGGGAACGCGCTTCGCGGTTTTCCGGCGTCTCGCTCGCCGGAATCGTCGAAGAACTCCGCGACCAGCGGCTGCGGCTCGACACCCTCCGCGACCCGCAGGACGCCGGCACCGACCTCCGGGCCGCGTTCTCCTGGTCGTACAAGGCCCTGCGCCCGGCCGCGGCGCGCTTCTTCCGGCTGCTCGGCCTGCACCCGGGCCACGGTTTCAGCCTCTCCTCGGCGGCCGCGCTCGCCGGCGTCGAGCTACGTGAAGCGCGTGAACTTGCCGATCAGCTCGCCGCCGCCCACCTGCTCAACCAGCCCGGGACCGACCGCTACCAGTTCCACGACCTCTTGCGCGTCTACGCGGGCGAGCTCGTCGAAACCGAAACGACGGAGGCCGAGCGCGCGGCGGCGCTGCGCCGGCTCGTCGACTGGTACCTCGCCAGCGTCGCCGAAGCGAACAAACTGGTCCGTCCGGACCTGCTCACCGAGGACATCACGCTCGACCCGCCGCCGCTGCCCGCCGTCCGCTTCGCCAAGCACGAGCAGACCATCGCCTGGTACAACACCGAACGGCAGGCCCTCACCGCGCTCGTCGGCATCGCCGCCGGTCACGGCTGGACCGCGCACGCCTGGAAACTCGCCTGGCTCCTGCGCGGATTCTTCGCCGAGCGCCACGACCGCGACGACTGGATCGCGACCGCGCGCACGGCCGTCGCCGCCACGCGCGACGCCGGCGACAGCACCGGTCTCCAGTACAGCGCCAACAACCTCGGCTCGGCCTACCTGCGCACCCTCCAGCCCGACCAGGCGCTCGAGGCGCTGGAGGAAGCGCGCGCCGCGTCCGAGAACGGCGACGGCACCGCGCTGACGGTGGCGATCCTGTCCAATCTCGCCGGCGCGTACTACGTCCGGGCCGAATACGCCGAAGCCGAACGCCACGCGCTCCAAGCCGTCCACCTCGCGCGCGACCACGGGCAGCGGACGTTCGTACCGCACGCGCTCCTCAACGTGAGCGCCAGCCGCATCGGCCTGCGCGACTACGACCACGCCGCCGAAGCCGCCCAGGCCGCGCACGAGGCCTTCGCGGAACTGGGCGACCGCTACCACGCGGCGCTGGCGCTGGGGAACGTCGCCGAGGCCCTCGAAGGAGCCGGCCGGCACGACGAAGCGGAGCGGGCCGGCCTCGACGCGCTCGCCGAGCTCAAGAAGCTGAACGCCGACTACGGCACGATCGACGTCCAGATCACCCTCGGCCGGCTGAAGCACCGCACGGGCCGCGCGCACGAGGCGGGCGGCCATTGGGCCGAGGCGCTGACGGTGAGCCAGCGCCTCGGCGACCCCCGCGTCACGGAGGTCCAAGCCCTGCTGGCCAAGATGCCGGCAGGAACCCCCTCGCCCGGAGATGCGCCGTACCCCTAGCCCGGCGCAGCCCAGCGGGACCCAGAGCAAGTACACCAAGATCGACTGTCACGGCGCTGTCTCGTGATGACAGCGCTCTCCGGCGGGGCTTTGGCGACGGCGCGCGGGGTCTCGCCGGACTGGGGTTTCGCAGTTTGAAGCCCGGCCGCCGCCGGCTGAAGATCGCGCCCGGCAGCCACTGCGGGGTCGACGCGGGAAACCTGGGGATCCGGCCGGCTCGAAACGGCCCCTACTCAGCCCCCACCCTCTCCGGGGGGCGTCCCAGGTCCAGTCTATCGGCCCCCACCGTCGAAACCGGCCGATCGGGGGCCGTCGGGCCGAGCTGTCCACATTGCGGCCCCGCTGTGGACTACCGGCTCAAGAGCGGCTGGGGGAGGGGGCCGGGAGGGCGCTCGGGTGGTAGTCCGCCGCCAGGAGCAGGGGGCCTTCCGAGGCCGTCGGCGGGCGGAACGACAACACCCAGAACGAGCCCTTCTTGCTCGGCACCGCTCCGCCGCGCGCTGCCGAAAGCTCCACTCCGTCGCGGTCCGCCAAGGCGCTCACCAGGTCCGGGATCACGCCGCCCTGGCTGCACACCACCGGGGTTCCGCCGTCTCCGGCCACCGCCAAGAGGCGCGCCATGCCCAGGACCGGGTCCGGCCAGTAGCCCTCTTCCGAGAACAACGGCTCGTGGCGCACTTCGCCCGCCAAGTCCTCCGCCACCCCGTGGACCGTCTGCACGCAGCGCAGCCGCGGGGCCGACAGCACCCGGTCCGGGCCGAACAACGACAGCACGCGGCGCAGCGCCGACGCCTGGCGCCGGCCCGCCTCCGACAACGGCCGGAGGTCGTCGTCGCCGGACCACTCGTCGCGTTTGCCCGCCTTCGCGTGCCGCACCAGCAACAGCGTCGTCAACCCCACCGGCAGCTCGCAGAACGCGCGCAGCACCCGGACGTCCTCCGGCCGCGTCAGCAGCTTTTCCGCGGCCGTCGGGTCCAGCCAGCGCAGCTCGTCGACCTCGTCGTTCTCCTCGAACTCGCCGGAAACCGCTTCCGCCGCGAAGTAGTCGACCGTCTTCGGGACCGTCCCGGACCCGTGGCGCGACGGCACCGGGTACGCCGTCCGGCCCAGGTACCGGCCCAGGACCGCCGTGAACCCGGTCTCCTCCCGCACTTCCCGCACCGCGGCCTCGGCGATCGTCTCGCCCGCGTCGAGCTTGCCCTTCGGGAACGACCAGTCGTCGTACCGCGGGCGGTGCACCAGCGCGACTTCCGTCGCGCCCCCGGCGTCGCGCCACAGCACCGCGCCGGCCGCCCGTACCTCTTGGGTCATCCGGCGGCCCCGTGCAGCTTCGCCAGCTCCAGCTGGTGGTCACGCACGCGCGAGCCGTCGGCCGGGAACGGCGACCACTCGCCGCTCGCGGTCAGCACCCAGCAGCGCGTCGCCGGGTCCAGCGCCGAGTCGAAGATGTTGTCGAGCTGCGCGATGAGCTTCGGGTCCTTGACGCGCACGAGCGCCTCGATCCGCCGGTCCAGGTTGCGGTGCATCATGTCCGCGCTGCCGATCCAGTGCGTCCCGCCCGCGCGGAAGTTGAAGATCCGCGAGTGCTCCAGGAACCGGCCGAGGATCGACCGGACGTGGATGTTCTCCGACAGCCCTTCGACGCCCGGCTTGAGCGTGCAGATCCCGCGCACCACGATTTCGACCGGCACCCCGGCCTGGGACGCGTGGTAGAGCGCGTCGATGACCTGCTCGTCGACCAGCGAGTTGCACTTGATCCGGATCCCGGCCTGCTGCCCGGCCCGGGCCAGCTCGATCTCCTCGCCGATCGCGCGCACGATGCCGCGGCGGATGCCGTGCGGCGACGTCAGGATCGTCCGGTAGGTGTCCTGGCGGGAGTAGCCGGTCAGGACGTTGAACAGGTCGGTGACGTCCGCGCCGATGCTCGGGTCGGCGGTGAACAGGCCGATGTCCTCGTAGAGCCGCGCCGTCTTCGGGTTGTAGTTGCCGGTGCCGATGTGGCAGTAGCGGCGGATGGTCGAGCCCTCCTGCCGCACGATCATCGACACCTTGCAGTGCGTCTTCAGCCCGACCAGGCCGTACACCACGTGGACGCCCGCGCGCTCCAGCGTCCGCGCCCAGGTGATGTTCGCCTGCTCGTCGAAGCGCGCCTTGATCTCGACCAGCGCGACGACCTGCTTGCCCGCCTCCGCGGCGTCGATCAGCGCGTCGACGATCGGCGAGTCGCCGGACGTCCGGTACAGCGTCTGCTTGATCGCCAGGACCTTCGGGTCGGCCGCGGCCTGTTCGATGAACCGCTGCACGCTGGTCGAGAACGAGTCGTACGGGTGGTGCACCAGCACATCACCCTCGCGCAGCGTCGCGAAGACGCTCTTCGGCGTCTCGCGCTCGCCGAACGCCGGGTGCGTCGCCGGCACGAACGGCCGGTCCTTCAGCTCCTTGCGGTCCACACTGGACAGCTGATGCAGGCAGGTCAGGTCGAGCAGGCCGGGCACCTCGACGACGTCGGCCGGGTCGACGTCCAGCTCGCGCAGCAGCAGCTCGAGCATGTGCTCGCTCATGTCCTGCGCGACCTCGAGGCGCACCGGCGGGCCGAACCGGCGCTGCGCCAGCTCGCGCTCGAGGGCCTGCAGGAGGTCCTCGTCACGGTCCTCGTCGACCTCGAAGTCGGCGTTGCGGGTGACGCGGAAGACGTGGTGCTCGGTGACGTCCATGCCGGTGAACAGCTCGCCCAGGTGCGCGGCGATGAGCTCTTCGAGGGGCAGGAACGTCGCCGTCCGGCTGGTGCGCTCGGTCTCGACGCGCATCAGGCGCGGCACGTTGCTCGGCACCTTGACCCGGGCGAAGCGCTCGGTGCCGCCTTCCGGGTCGCGGACCGTCACCGCGAGGTTGAGCGACAGGCCCGAGATGTACGGGAACGGGTGCGCCGGGTCGACGGCCAGGGGCGTCAGGACCGGGAAGATCTGTTCGGAGAAGTAGCTCGACAGCCGCAGCTGGTCGGCGCCGGCCAGGTCGGCCCAGCCGACGATGTGGATGTCCTCCTCGGCCAGCTGCGGGCGCAGGTGCTTCTCGAAGGCGCCGGTCTGCCGTTCGACGAGGTCCTGGTTGCGCTTGGCGATGTAGCCGAGCTGCTCGCGCGGGGTGAGCCCGTCCGCGCTGCGCACCAGCAGGCCGGTCTCGTCGCGGCGCTTCAGGCCGGCGACGCGGACCATGTAGAACTCGTCCAGGTTGGACGCGAAGATCGCGAGGAACTTCGCCCGTTCGAGCAGCGGCTGCGACTCGTCCTCGGCCAGCGCGAGCACGCGGGCGTTGAAGTCCTGCCACGACAGCTCGCGGTTGAAGTACCGGTCGTCGGGCAGCGTCTCGACGGCGGTGGGCGCGGTGGTGACCGCGGGCGGCGCCGACGGCACGGCCTGGAACTCCTCGGGGCCGCGCGCGTTGCCCTGGGTGGAGCTGCGCCGCCGCGTCGTCGCCGGGGTGGCCGCCGGCGACGTGGACTTGCGGGTGCGCGGCTTGCCGGCGGTGGCACGGGCGGCGGTGTCACGCGCGGTGGACTTCGACGGGACCTTCTTGGCGGCCGCCGGTTTGGCGCTGGTGGTCTTCTTCGCCGTCTCCGAAGATCCGCTGGCCGGGTTCCGTCGCCTCCGCTGTGCGGGCGTGCTGCCGTCGTCTGTGCTCACGGCCCCCATTCTTCACTACGCCACGGGGAATTGCGCAGGCCGCGGTGAAGGTCAGATGAACAGCTCAGCGCGCTACCGGGCACGGATCGCCGAGGTGGGCGGCGGTGTGTTTTCCGACACCGAGGGCACGGACGTGGGCGAGATCATCCGGGGTGTCGACATCGCTGCGCAGGGTCGGCAGCGGCTGGGACAGGGCGATCGCCCCGGACGCGGCGTGCAGCCGCGCCGAGCCGGGCCCGAAGCGGGGATCGAGGGGCTCGCCGGGCGCGGCGAGCAGCAGGGTGGTGCCGGTGCCCTGGCGATCGGCGACGAAGGCCCGGGTGCCGGCGGCCTCGGCGATGGCGGCGGTGAGATCGACGGCGCGCAGGGCGGGGAGGTCGGCTTGGAGGGCACCGACGACGGCGGCCGGATCGTCGGCTTTGAGCAGGGCTTCGCCGTGGCGGAAGGCGGCGTTGAGGGTCTTTTCGGCGGGTTCGGCGACGATCTCGACGCCGAACCCGCCCAGCTCGCCCAGCTTGGCGACGGCTTCGGGATCGGCGGCGACGAGCAGGACGCGCCGGACCCGCGCGCTCGCGGCCACGGCGGCGAGCGTGTCGGCGGCGAGCGCCAGGACCAGCCCGGGGTGGCGATCCGCCTCGACGGCGCCACGCAGCCGCGACTTGCCGTCGCGGGGGTGTTTCATCGGCACGACCAGATCCACGTCCACGTGTCCATCTTTACCCGAAAGCCGGGGTGGGCGGTGGTGGGCGGGGTGGGTTGTCCACAGGTGACGGGTGTTGTGGACAGGTTCGGGGTGGGGCGGGTTCGGGGCGGGGTTTTGTCGGGTGGGGGCGATA
>NZ_PPHF01000100.1 GCF_002904335.1 Amycolatopsis sp. CA-126428
CAACCTCCTGCGAACCGACACCACAACCCTCACGGCCGCACTCCCCGCAGCGGCTTGACATAGGAGCAACGCATGAGCCTCGACCTGCACGCCGACCCGGTGGACCTGACCGCGGCGCTGGTGGACATCTTCAGCGTGTCCGGCGCCGAGGCCGAGATCGCGACCGCGGTGCAGGACGCGTTGCGGGCGCAGGCCCCGCACCTCGAAGTCGTCCGCAACGGCGACACCGTCCTCGCGCGGACCAGCCTCGGCCGCGCGTCGCGGGTCGTGCTCGCCGGGCACCTGGACACCGTGCCCGAAAACGGCAACCTGCCTTCGCGGCGCGAAGGCACCGGTGACGAAGAGATCCTGCACGGCCTCGGCACGGTCGACATGAAGGGCGGCGACGCGGTCTTCCTGCACCTGGCGGCCACGTTGCCCGAGCCCAAGCACGACGTGACGTTCGTCTTCTACGACAACGAAGAGGTCGAAGCGGTCAAGAACGGCCTCGGCCGGATCGAGCGCGAGCTGCCGGAGTGGCTGGCCGGCGACCTGGCGATCGTCGGCGAGCCGTCGAACGGCGTGATCGAGGCCGGCTGCCAGGGCACCATGCGCATCGAGCTGCGGCTGGCGGGGAAGCGGGCGCACACCGCGCGGGCGTGGATGGGCGAGAACGCGATCCACGCGCTCGCCGAGCCGCTGCGCCGGCTGGCGGAGTACACCCCGCGGATCGTCGACATCGACGGCCTGACCTACCGCGAAGGTCTCCAGGCGACGGGGATCAGCGGCGGTGTGGCGGGCAACGTGGTCCCGGACGCGGCGGTGCTGACGGTGAACCACCGCTTCGCCCCGGACCGCGACCCGGCAGCGGCGGAGCGTCACCTGCGCGAGGTCTTCGACGGTTTCGAACTGTCCGTTGTGGACTTGTCCCCGGGCGCGCTGCCGGGCCTGTCGGCCCCGGCGGCGGCGGAACTGGTGGCGGCGGCCGGCGGCCGCGCGGCGGCCAAGCTGGGCTGGACCGACGTGGCGCGCTTCGCGGCACGCGGCATGCCGGCGGTGAACTTCGGCCCGGGCAACCCGACGTTGGCCCACACGAAGCAGGAGAACGTCCGGACGGCGGAGATCCGCCAGGTGACGGACGTGCTCCGCAAGTTCCTGGCCTGAGTTCCCGGCGCCCGGTACACCGAACGTCGCAGCCGGTGCTGTGGTCGTGGTCACACTCGCGTCGCGGACCTGCGGTGACGCTCCGCCACCGCACGTCACCGCAACTTTTCGCGGTCGCGGCCCGTATGTCCTTCTGAAGCCGTGCACCCCGGGAGGACCCATGCCGAAAACCGCGAGACGAGCCGCGGCGGTGGCCGTGCTCGCCCTGGCGGTGGGTGCGGGGGTGGCCGCCTGCGGGGAAGGGCAGCCCGTGGCCGCGCCGGCGGCCGGGCCGATCCGCACCGCCATCGGGGACGCCACCTCGATCCCGCCGCCGCCGGCCGAGCGGGAGCCCGTGACGCAGAGCGCGCCCGTCGCCGAGGCCGCCATCACCTTCCCGCGGACCGGGTCCGGGCAGTGGATGTTCACTCCCGGCAACGACGAGGTCGCCGGGACGTCCGGCCGGCTGATGCGTTACCGGATCGCCATCGAGACCGACATCGACGGCGTCGGGCCCGCCGAGTTCGCCAAGGACATCCGCACCATCCTCGGCGACCCGCGCGGCTGGACCGCCGGCGGCCAGTGGCGGCTGCAGCAGGTCGGGCCGGCCGACATGGCCGACTTCACCCTCTACCTCGCCACCCCGGCCAGCCGCGACAAGCTGTGCGGCGGCACGCCGGACAGCTACACCTCCTGCCGCAACGGCAGCAACGTCGTGCTCAACGTCGCCCGCTGGGCCAACGCCGTCCCGAACTACGGCGCCCCGCTCGAGGCCTACCGGCAGTACATGGTCACCCACGAGACCGGGCACCGGCTCGGCCAGGGCCACGAGCTGTGCCCGGGCCCGGGCCGGCCGGCGCCGGTGATGGAGCAGCAGACGCTCGGGCTGCACGGCTGCGTCCCGAACCCCTGGCCGTTCCCGGACGGCGGCGGCCGCGAATACGCCGGCCCGGCGGGCGAGTACGACGACCCGATCCCGGCCGGCGACTCCTGATCTGCCGTTGGGCTGCCCGGCAACCCGACCGGCGCCGAACTGGCTCGGCCGGCTCCGGGAACTCGTCCGTTCCGAGCCGGCGGCTCGTGAGTGGTAACGCGGGTTAGAACCCGCGTTACCACTCACGACCGCGTCAGCGGGCCTGCAGGGACTTGACGTTGTTGCCGAACGTCCAGCCCTTCGAGCCGTCCCAGTTGATCGACCAGTCCATCAGGCCCTTCAGGCCCGGAACCGACCGCCACGCCTGGGAAACCAGGCTCGGCGACATGTAGCCGCCGCCCGCGCCCGGCTGGGCGGGCAGGCCGGGGACCTGCTTGTCGTAGGGCACGCGGATCGTCGTGCCCTGCACGACCAGGCCCTGGTTCAGGCACTGCGTCTGCACGGTGAAGCCCTGCACGGTCCCGGCCTGGTAGGAATCGCCGGAGCAGCCGTACATGGATCCGTTGTAGTACTGCATGTTCAGCCACCACAGGCGGCCGTTGTCCGCGTACTTCTTGATGATCGGCAGGTACGCGCCCCAGATCGAGCCGTAGGCGACGCTGCCACCGGTCACGTACGCGGTCTCCGGCGCCATCGTGAGCCCGAAGTTCGACGGCATCTGCGCGAGCACGCCGTCGATGATGCGGATCAGGTTCGACTGCGACGCCGAGAGCGTCTTGATGTTCCCGCTGTTCGTCAGGCCGGTCTCGATGTCGATGTCGATCCCGTCGAAGTTGTACTGCTTCAGGATCGGCACGACCGTGGCGACGAACCGGTCGGCCACCGCCGGCGACGAGAGGTCGATCCCGGCGGCCGCGCCGCCGATGGACAGCAGGATCGTCGTGCCCGCGGCCTTCGCCGCGCACATCTCGGCGGGCGTCGACACCTTCACGCCGGCGTCCATCCCGTTCTCCCACAACACCGTGCCGTCGGAGCGGATCACCGGAAAGGCGGCGTTGACGACGTTGTAGCCGTGCTGCGCCATCCGGCTGTCGGTGATCGGGACCCAGCCCAGCCCCGGGTGGACGCCGTTCGCGGCGCCGTCCCAGTTTTCCCAGTATCCCTGGAGGACCTTGCCGGCGGGCCGCGATTTCACCGCGCACGTGTCGGCCTGCACCGCCCCCTGCGCGGGGGCCGGCACGAGCAGCGGGACGGCCAGCACCGCGGCCAGAAGGGTTCCGAACAAGCGGGTTCTGCGACCGGACATACCGGCTCCCATCGTCGTTGAGGGGCGTACGCGGCGTGTCCGTCCACGATAAGGACCGGGGGAAAGCGCTGACTACCTACGAACGGGTGGTCTAGACAACCCGGGGGCGTCCCGCGCGGGACGCCCCCGAGCGGACGGTCAGACGGTCAGCGTCCAGGAGGACAGGTAACCGGTGTCGGCCGGGCCGACGTCCTTGATCTGCAGCTTCCACGCGCCGTTCGC
>NZ_PPHF01000101.1 GCF_002904335.1 Amycolatopsis sp. CA-126428
CAACCTCCTGCGAACCGACACCACAACCCTCACGGCCGCACTCCCCGCAGCGGCTTGACATAGGAGCAACGCGTGGCCAAGAGCGAGGAAACGCGGTCCCTGATCGTCACGACCGCGATGCGGCTGTTCACCGAGAACGGCTACGACCGCACGACGATGCGCGCGATCGCCGCCGAAGCGGGCGTCTCCGTCGGGAACGCCTACTACTACTTCTCGTCCAAGGAACAGCTGATCCAGGGCTTCTACGACGAGATGGCCGGGCAGCACCTGACCGCGGCCCGCCTGCTGCTGGACGGCGAGGCCGGCTTCGCGGCCCGGCTCAAGGCGGTGCTCCTGTGCTGGCTCGACGTCGCCGAGCCCTACCACCGCTTCGGCACGCAGTTCTTCGTCAACGCGGCCGACCCGGAGTCGCCGCTGAGCCCGTTCAGCGACGACTCTTCGGCCGCCCGCCAGGCGTCGATCGGCCTCATGCGCGAGGTCGTCGAGGGCTCGGACGTCAAGCTCGACCCGGAGCTGCGCGAACAGCTGCCGGAGCTGCTCTGGCTCTACCAGATGGGCGTGGTGCTGTTCTGGGTCCACGACCGCTCGGCCGGCACGAAACGCAGCCGGATGCTGGTCGAGCGCAGTGTCCCGCTGCTGGCCCGGCTGGCCGCGCTCTCCCGGCTGCGGGTGTTCCGGCCCGTCAGCCGGGAGATCGCCGACCTGATCCACGACCTCGCTAAGCGGGACTGACCGCGCGGAAGTACAGGAACCGCGGCTTGGTCCGCAGGTTCGCCGTCCACTGCGGGTCGGCGGCCTCGGCCTCCGGGAGCGGCATCGGCTCCGCCAGGCGGTCCACCGCGAAGCCCGCGTCACGGACCGCCTGGAACGTCCAGCTCAGCGGGCGCCGGTGGAAGCGCACCACGGTGCCGGGCGGGAACTCGTCCTCCAGCAGTTCGAGCTCGAAGTAGTTCTCCTTGCCGAACCAGCGCCAGTCCTCGCCCGGGTGGTGCACCGAAAACACCAGCGCCCCACCGGGTTTGAGGATCCGGCGGAACTCCGCCAGGGCCGGGCCCCAGTCCGCCAGGTAGTGCAGCACGAGCGACGCGGTGATGACGTCGATCGAGCCGTCCGGCACGGGGAGCGGCCCGGCGATGTCCGCGACCTCGAACCGGGCGACGTCGCCGAACTTCCGGCGCGCGACGGCGATCATGCCCGCGCTCGAGTCGACGCCGAGGACGTCGGCGCCCCGCTCGGCCAGGAGCGCGCTCAGGTGCCCGGCCGCGCAGCCGGCGTCGAGCACCCTCAGCCCGTCGACGGCCCCGGCCAGGTCGAGGATCGCCGGCCGGTCGTAGAGGGCGTTGGTGACGGACTTCTCCGCGTGCTCGGCGTAGGCCTCGCTGTGGCCGTCGTACTGCGCGGCCCGCGCGCGGCCGAGGATCTCCTCGACCACCTCCGTCTTGGCGTCGGAGTAGTGCTGGATGTACTTCCACTCCCTCGCGGCGAGCTCACGCTTCTTCGCCGCGTACAGCTCCCGCTCCTCCGGGTGCGAGCGCAGGCGGTCGCGGAAGAGGCGGTAGCGCGGCGTCTGGCCGTTGCCCGGCGAGTAGACGTGCAGGTTGATGTTCGTGTCCGGGCCCTTGAAGCAGCGGTGCTTCTCCCAGTCCGGTTTGCGGATGACGAGCCGGTAGCCGGCCGCCTCCAGCGCCGGGACGTAGGCGTCCTCGTCGTCGGAGTCCGGCACCTCCAGGAGGACGTCGACGATCGGCTTGGCGCACAGCCCCGGCACCGACGTCGAGCCGACGTGTTCGAGCACGAGCACCCGCTCCCCCAGCGCGCCCCGGATCCGCTCGGCTTCACGCTCGAAGAGCCGTGGCCACTCCGGGTCGTAGTCGGCGAGCGTGACGGTCGAGTTGAGCTTCGGCGCTTCGCCGACCCAGGCGCTCTGGACCTTCTCGTCGCTCAACGCTTCTTGGCTGGTCATTCCGGTAGACCCCCTTCGGCAAGGCAGTCGACCAGATTATCAACGCGCGCAAGCGCTTTTCCTGGATCGGCACCGTCAGCTGATCGGCAGCGGCAGCAGGTCGCCCGTCGCGGCGCGCAGCGCGTCCCGCATCGCCGCCCGCGGGGCCGGCCGGCCGGTGAAGTGCTCGGCCTGGCCGAACGCCTGGTGCAGCAGCATGTCCAGCCCCGTCGCCAGCCGGCCCCCGCGCGCCTCGACCGCTTGGGCGAGCGGTGTCGGCCACGGGTGGTAGATGACGTCGAGGACGTGCCCGACCGCGGCGAGCTCGGCTACGTGCGCGGCGACCGCGTCCGGCGGGACGGTGTTCACCAGCACCGCCGCGGAGCCCAAGGCCGCGAAGTCCGTCTCGGCCCAGCGCAGGACGTCGACGTCGAGCCCGGCCCGCTTCGCCGCGTCGAGCGTTTCGCCGGCCCGGGCGGGTTCGCGCACGACCAGCCGCACCTGCCGGACCCCGAGGGCAGCGAGCCCGACGACCGCCGCCGCCGCCGTCCCCCCCGCGCCGAGCACGACCGCGGTGTCCGCGGGGGACGGCTCGTAGCCGCCCGCGGCGCGCAGCGCGCCGGTGACTCCTTCGACGTCGGTGCAGTCCGCGAGCCAGCCCCGCGCGGTGCGGACCAGGGTGTTGGCCGCGCCGACGGCGGCCGCTCGGGGCGTCACCTCGTCCGCGTGGTCCAGCGCCGCGCGCTTGCCCGGCATGGTGACCGACAACCCGGCCCACTCCGGGCCGAGACGCGCGACCAGGCCCGGGAGCTCCTCGGCGCTCGTCTCGATCCGCTCGTAGGTCCAGCCGGTCAGGCCGAGCGCGGCGAACGCGGCGCCGTGCAGCACCGGCGACAGCGAGTGCGCCACCGGGTTGCCCAGCACCGCGGCCTTGCGCGGCTCAGATGACACCGCGTTCCCTGGCCAGGTCGCGGTTGTGGTTCTGCTCGTCGTTGGTGACCGCGAAGCAGGACAGGCCGTTCTTCTCGCACTTGACGAAGTACACCCAGTCGCCGTCCGGCGGCTTCACCGCGGCCTTGATCGCGTCCGGGCTCGGCACCGCGATGGGCGTCGGCGGCAGCCCGGTGTTCTTGTAGGTGTTGTAGGCACCGGACTTCACCCGCTCGCCTTCGTCGGTCAGCAGCGTCGGCCGGTCGAGCACGTAGTTGACGGTGGAGTCCATCTGCAGCCGCATGGTGGGGTTGGCCTTCAGCCGGTTGTAGATGACCCGCGAGAGCTTGCCGAAGTCGGCCTTCACCGCCTCGCGTTCGATGATCGAGGCGATGATCAGCGTCTGGTACGGCGTCATCCCCGGACCGGTCGACGCCGGACTGAGCCCGGCGTTCTGGATCGCCTCAGCCGAGGTGTGCACCAGCTGCCCGAGGATCTCCTGCGCGGTCGATCCGGGCTTGACGTCGTAGAGCCCCGGCGCGATCAGGCCCTCCAGCCGGCGATCCTTGCGATCGGCCTTGTTCGCCGGCTCGATCGCCCAGTCCGGCACGCCGAGCTGCTTCAGGTCCGCCGCCTCGACGGCCTTGCGCAGGTCGTCCGCCGAGACGCAGGTGCTCTTGCCGTTGAGCTGCGCGCAGGACGCCTTCGCCATCAGGCTGTACACGCCGGGCGTGACCTTGCCGTCGGGCTGGGTGATGTCGTCGAACTGCGTGTACGGCCGGACCTCCAGCTGCCCGACCCGCGAGGCCGGGGTGGTGAGCCGCTCGACCGCGCTGGCCCCGGACATGTGCGACTTCATCACGTAGAAGCCGTGCTGGACCCGGGCGAGCTTGGGGTTGCCCTCGCCGGCCTTCACGAACGCCTTGCCGCTGGCGACGACGCCCGCGGTGGTGAGCTTGGTGGCGATGGCCGACGTCGTGTCGCCGTCGTCCACCTGGACCACCACGTCTTCGGTGCCGGCGCCCTCGAAGTCGTCGTAGCCGAAGAACCTGTTGAAGCCGTACCAGGCACCGCCGGCGAGCAGGGCGATCACCGCGATCGCGGCGACCCAGCCGAGGGCGCGCTTGCCCTTCTTCCGCGGCTTTCGCGGCTCTTCGTCGTAGCCGTCGTACTCCTCGTCGTACTCCGACTCGTCGTAGTCCTCGTACTCGTCGTAGTCCTCGTACTCGTCGTAGTCCGCGTACTCGTCGTCCTCGGCGAGGAGGCCGGGCTCCTCCGGGGGCGTCCTCGGCGGTTCGGCCGGGGGCAGCGGGGCCAGCGCGGGCAGGACGTCGGTCACCGGCTCTTCGCGGGCCGGCGGCGCCGGCGGGCGGCGGCGCGGCTCGGCGCCGGGTTCGGGCACGCCGGTGGAGCGGTCACCCGGTTGCGCGGGCCGCCGTGCGGGCGGTTCGGCGTCGGGATCCGGTGCCGCGCGGCGACGCCGGGAACCGGCGACCTCGGCCGCGTCGGGCGCGGTCCGGCGGCGGGACGGCGGGGCGGCGGCCTCCGCCGGCTCGGACGCCGGGGCACGCCGGCCCGGCTCGGCGGCGTCGGGATCGGCGCGGCGCCGCCGTGCGGGCGCCGGCTCGATTCGCTGGGGCACAGCGCGGCGCCGGGGCGGGCTGTCTTCGGCCTCGTCGGGCTCGGGAACCGGGCGACGCCGGCGCGAAGCCGGCGGCTCGAACTCGGCGCCCTCGTCGGGCT
>NZ_PPHF01000102.1 GCF_002904335.1 Amycolatopsis sp. CA-126428
CCGGCACAGCCCACCCGGCACAGCCCACCCGGCACAGCCCACCCGGCACAGCCCACCCGGCACAGCCCACCCTCCCTGGGGGCTGCCCCCGCTTCCAGCGTATCGGCCGCCCCGGACAAAAAACCCGCCCCAACCCGCAAACGGGCCCACCGATCAACACCCCGCCCAACTTGTGGACAAAACCCCCGCACTCACCGGAACGCAGGATAAAAAGCCAGATCAGCATGCGGCCCCAGCCGAGCCGCAAGACCCGCGGCCACCCGAGCCGCGAACTCCGAAACCGCCCCCATCCGGACATACCCGGCATGCTTCGCCAAATCCCGCCACCAGGTCACGAACGCGGCCTCCCGGCTGACCGGCGCAGCGTGCCGGGACAGGTTCAACGCCCCCAGCTCCTCCCCCGTGATCAGCCAAACCCGCAGCAGCTCACTGCACGTCAAATGCCCCGCAAGCACCTCGTCATCGGCAAAAGCCGGCCACACCCCGACCACTTCGGCCCGCCAAGCCGCGATCATCGCCTCGCTCATCCCGGCCGGCAGGGCGAGCGCATCCGGCCAGCTCGCGAACGGCAGCCTCAGGTGGGCCGCGTCGTCCAGGGCCGAGCGGACCCGGCCGTTCTCGAAGTCGAGGAACCGCACCCCCTGGCCGGTCACCAGGTTGTTGTCCGGGCTCAGCTCGACCGGGCTGAACGCCCGGAACCCCGCCGCGCGGGACTGCTCGACCGCCGCCTCCACCTGCGCGAGCACCTCGTCCGGCACCGGGATGCCCAGGCGCTCCTGGATCAGCGAAGGGACCCGCGAACACAACGCATCGACCCCGTCGGAATCGCCCTTCGCCGGGCCGCCGAGCCGCCGCAGCAGCGCGTTGAAGTCCGCTTCGCGGCCGGCTGTGCTCGCGTGGAGGCGGCCCAGCGACCGGGCCCAGGACAGCAGCGCGCGCTCGGCCGCGCGGGAGTCGCGGGCGTAGAGCTCGTCCTCCAGCGTCGGCGTGCGGCCGAGGTCCTCCAGCACGAGCACGCGGTCGCGGCCGTCGTGGGCCACCAGCTCCGGGCACATCCGCTCGTCCGGGGCCAGCGCCGTGAACAGCTGGTAGCTGACCGCCTCCTGGGCGAACGGGTCGGCGCCGGACTCCGGCCGGTCCGGGTAGTGCTTGATGACGAGCGTGCGGGGCAGCGCGAACGACGACACCACCCGCGCCCGGACCACCGTGGCCGGCCCGCTCCCCGCCAGGTCCTCGGGCGAGACCAGCGTGATCGCGCTGCCGAACCGGCGTGAAAGAACGGACTCGCCCGCCGCGACCGCCGCGGCGATGGCGAGCTGCTCGGCTCCTGCCCCGACTCCAGCGTCGCCGGCGGAGGAGGTGTCGACTGTCATTGTCACCGACCCTACTCGTGACTGAGCAACCATGACTACTGACATCCGGACAAAAAGGGGCATCCCGTCCGGAGACGGGTCACCCGCGTGAAAGCGGACGCATTCCCACCGGTGAACGTTGCCCATTCCGGCGCACGATCAACACAATGGCCGCTGCTGCAACGATTCCGAGGAGGTTGACCAGCAGCTGCCCGACGGACTGGAGGCACCGGCCCCAGTCCCCCGCCACGGCCGCGACGACCGCGTAGCCCGCGGCCGGCACCGTCGTCACCGAGATGAACACGCCCACCAGCGCCGCCGACTTCGCCGACGTCATGGCGAGCATCCCCGCGGCACCGGCCAGCATCGCCACGACCAGCGACGGCGCCCCGACGGAGAACACGAAGTCGACCTCGTTGTGCTGCTGCAGCTCGAACGCCTTCTCGCCGAAGACGTCGGTCGCCCGCACCAGCAGGGCGCCGCCCAGCGTGACCACCATGGCCAGGGGAAACCCGATGCCGAGCGCGGCCACGGCCTGCCGGATCAGCTGCCGGTGCCGCAGCACCAGGCCGACGGCGAGCGCCGCCAGCGGCCCGAACTCCGGCCCGACGACCATCGCGCCGACGATCGTCACCGAGGAGTCGGTGAGCACGCCGACGGCGGCGAGCAGGCACGCGATGGTGAGGAACGCCAGGAACGTCACGTTCAGCCGCGACTCCTCACCCGTACGGCCGAGCAGCTCCTGCCAGACGACGGCGTCGGCCGCCTCGCCGGGCGCCGCCTCCTCCGCTTCGTCGGCGGCGTCGGACAGCGCGGTGTCGAGCGCTTCGAGCGTGATGCCGCCGGTGTGGTCGAGGTCGAGCACGCACAGCGCGTCGACGATCTCGTCCGCCGCTTCGCGGGCGATGTCGGCCTCGACCAGGTCACCCGCCGGCTCCACGGCGGCACCGCGGTGCACGATGAGGTGCGCGGTGCCGGCGTGGGCCCGCAGGATCTCGAGCGCCTCGGCGGTCTTGTCCGACGGGCACACGGCCCTGAGGTGCAGCACTAGTTCGGCGGGGCGGCGGCCGGCTTCGCGTCGATCCCGGCTTCCTTGCGCTGCTGCGCGGTGATCGGCGCGGGCGCGGCGGTCAGCGGGTCGTACCCGCCGCCGGTCTTCGGGAACGCGATGACGTCCCGCAGCGAGTCGGCCTTGGCCAGCAGCATGACGATGCGGTCCCAGCCGAACGCGATACCGCCGTGCGGCGGGGGGCCGAAGGCGAAGGCGTCGAGCAGGAAGCCGAACTTCTCCTGCGCCTCCTCCTCGCCGAGGCCCATCAGCGCGAAGACGCGCTTCTGGACGTCGCCGCGGTGGATACGGATCGAGCCGCCGCCGATCTCGTTGCCGTTGCAGACGATGTCGTAGGCGTAGGCCAGCGCGTTGCCCGGGTCCTGCTCGAACTTGTCGATCCACTCCGGGGTCGGCGAGGTGAACGCGTGGTGCACCGCGGTCCACTTGCCGGAGCCGACGGCGACGTCGTCACCGATTTCCTCGACCGGCGCGAACAGCGGCGCGTCGACGACCCACACGAACGACCAGGCGTTTTCGTCGATCAGGCCGAGCCGCTTGCCGATCTCGTCGCGCGCGGCGCCGAGCAGCGGCTGCGTCGAAGCGGCCTTGCCGGCGGCGAAGAAGATGCAGTCGCCCGGCTTCGCGCCCGCCGCGGCGGCGACGTTCTCGCGCTCGGTCTCGGACAGGTTCTTGGCGACCGGGCCGCCGAGCGTGCCGTCTTCGTTGACGAGGATGTACGCGAGGCCGCGCGCGCCGCGCTGCTTCGCCCACTCCTGCCAGGCGTCGAGCTGGCGGCGCGGCTGGCTCGCCCCGCCGGCCATGACGACCGCACCGACGTAGGGCGCCTGGAACACGCGGAACGGCGTGTCGGCGAAGAACTCCGTCATGTCGGTGATCTCGAGGTCGAAGCGCAGGTCCGGCTTGTCGGAGCCGTACTTGGCCATCGCCTCGTGGTAGGTGATGCGCGGGATGGGCCGGGGGATGTCGTGCCCGATCAGCTTCCACAGCGCCGAGACGATGTCCTCGCCGAGCGCGATGACGTCGTCCTGCTCGACGAAGCTCATCTCGATGTCGAGCTGGGTGAATTCGGGCTGCCGGTCGGCGCGGAAGTCTTCGTCGCGGTAGCAGCGGGCGATCTGGTAGTACCGCTCCATGCCGCCGACCATGAGCAGCTGCTTGAACAGCTGCGGCGACTGCGGCAGCGCGTACCAGGAGCCCGGCTTGAGCCGCGCCGGGACCAGGAAGTCGCGCGCGCCTTCGGGCGTCGAGCGGGTCAGCGTCGGGGTCTCGATCTCGACGAAGTCCTGGGCGTGCAGCACCTCGCGCGCGGCGCGGCTGACCTCGCTGCGCAGCCGCATGGCCGCGGCCGGGCCGCTGCGGCGCAGGTCGAGGTAGCGGTGCTTGAGGCGGATCTCCTCGCCGACGTCGACGCGGTCGTCGATCGGGAACGGCAGCGGCGCGGACTCGGACAGCACCTCGAGCCCGGTCGCGAGGACCTCGATCTCGCCGGTGGGGATCTCGGCGTTGGCGTTGCCCTCGGGCCGCTCGGCGACCTCACCGACGATCTTCACGCAGAACTCCGAGCGCAGCGCGTGCGCGCGCTCGGCCATCTCGCCCTCGCGGAAGACGACCTGGGCGACGCCGCTGGCGTCGCGGAGGTCGATGAAGATGACGCCGCCGTGATCGCGCCGCCGGGCCACCCATCCGGTGAGGGTGACGGTCTGTCCGGCCTGTCCGGCACGCAGGGTGCCGGCGTTGTGAGTGCGGAGCACTGCGACTGCTCTCCTTCGACATGGGTGGTTCTCGCTGCTTGAAGGCTAACGAACCACCCACCCTACGACGTCGGCAGGCTCGCCCGGCGCGGTGGTCAGAGGACGTACTTGGGCCGGGTCTCCAGCGCCGCGACCAGGCGGTGGGCCTGGGCCAGGTAGGCGGCCACCTGGTAGATGCGCCCGCCCGGGTGCGCCACCAGCCAGCTCGCCGCCGCGGACGCGGAGGCGAAGAACGGCTGCCCCGCGCAGGCCATCGCGTCGGCGCCGTCGAGCCCGAACCCGAGGTCGACCGCCGCGACCACCGCCGAGGGCGGGTCGGCCAGCAGGATCGCGTTCGACACCAGTTCGATGCGGATGCGCGTGCCGGTGACCGGGCAGATCGCCGTCGCGTGGACGCGCTCGCCGGTCGCGATGGCCAGCAGGAACATGTCGACCGTGCCGTCCGGGCCCGCACCGAGGGTGCCTTCGGCCGGCTCGATGCGGTGGTGGGCGCCGCGGGGGGCCGGGCCGGTCGACACCAGGTCGCGGTGCAGGGTGAACCCGATCAGCTCGACCAGCCGCCGGGCCTCGATCGGGGTGACGCCGACGGTCGCGGCCAGCCGGTCGACGCCGACCGGGTGCCGGCCGGCCCGGGTCAGCTTCAACGCGGCCCAGGCGAGCCGGGCGGCTGCGACACGATCGGTCTGCGAGGTCGTCATCGTCCGGCTCCTTTCGGGATCGATCCCTTCGACGTTAGGCGCCGGTGAGGCGGGACGACAACGACACGATCGGACATTTTGCCGCAAACCGAAGACACCGGGCCACAATCGCCCCGAACGGCCCAGTACGTCACCCGCCGGGTCCACAAGGGACTTTCAGAGCAGGCGCAGCTGCTCCGCGGGAGCGGCCTCGGCCGCCGGCAGCTCGGGACCGCGCGCGTCGAGACCGGGCTTGCGGTCCAGGCCGTGCCGCCGCAGCAGCGGGCCGACCCGCTCCGCGAGCCCCTCCCGGTAGGCCTTCCGCACGTAACTGCCCCGCGCGTACAGCTCCCGGTACCGCGGGACGAGCTCCGGGTGCGAGCCCGCCAGCCAGCGGCCGAACCACTCCCGCGCCCCGGGCCGCAGGTGCAGCGCGAAGGCCGTGACGCTCGTCGCGCCGACGTCGGCGAGCTGGGCGAAGAGGGCGTCGAGCGCCTCCTCGGAGTCGGTCAGCCACGGGAGCACCGGCGCGACCAGCACCGAGCACGGCAGCCCGGCCTCGCGCGCCTTGCGGACCAGCTCCAGCCGCGCCCGCGGGCTCGGGGTGCCGGGTTCCAGGCGGTGCTGCAGCTCTTCGTCGAGCAGCGCGATCGACACCGCGAGCCCCACCGGCACGTCCCGGGCGACGTCCCGCAGCAGCGGCAGGTCCCGGGCCAGCACCGTGCCCTTGGTCAGCACCGACAGCGGCGTGCCGGACCGCGCCAGCGCGGTGATGATGCCCGGCATCAGCCGGTAGCGGCCCTCGGCGCGCTGGTAGGGGTCGGTGTTGGTGCCCATCGCGACGTGCTCCCGCCGCCACGACGGCTTCTTCAGCTGCGCGGCCAGCACCTGCGGGGCGTTGACCTTGACGACGACCTGCGTGTCGAAGTCGCGGCCGGCGTCGAAGTCGAGGTAGGTGTGGGTGTTCCGGGCGAAGCAGTTGTGCGACACCATGCCGTCGGCCACGAAGTCGCCGGTGCCGGTGGTGATGTCGAACAGCGGCAGCTGCAGGCCGAGCGGTTCGATCGCCTCCACGCGGCGCCGGCTCGAGCCGATCGCCGCGCCTTCGAGCGACCGCTTCCACGGCACGGCGGGGTTGCTCACGTGGAAGAACCGGAGCACCTCGCCGACCCCGCCGAGCAGCCGGATCTCCTGGCGCGTCGGGAACTTCGGCACCTCGTCGAGCTGGTGGGCGAACCCGAAGCGGGCGAGCGCGGCGATGAAGGCGTCGGCGATCTCGGGCTCGTCGTGCGCGACGGCGAGGACGCCCCGGCCGTAATCGCCCGCGAGGTCGAAGACGCCGGCGAGGAACCCGCGCTGCCAGTGGGCGTCCGGATCCGGCGGTACCTTGAGAAAACCGACCGACGCCCCGAAGTCCGGCAGGTATTCCAGCGCCCGCGCGGCGGCGTCCGGCTCCGCGGCGAACCCGCCGGAGCGCAGCATCCCGCACAGGTAGCCGGCCCGGTAGCCGAGCGTCTCGTCCGGCGTCGGCGCGAACCGGCCGACGCCGATCAGCTCGGTGCCGGGCTCCAGGTGCGGCCGCTGGGCGGCGCCGAACTTGCTGCCGGTGACGTGTTTCCAGCCCTTGCTGGTGAGGAACCGGTGATCGCCGCCGGCGACGAGCCGCGTGCCGTCTTCGAGGGTCACGCGGTAGGCGGCGCGCAGCGTGGTCCAGTGCGCCTCGACCCGGGTCGGCACCAGCCGCCGGGACGCACCGTGGCCGCGGGTGCCGTAGATCTCGTCGCCGACCTTCAGGTCGGACAACGCCTTCGTGCGGCCGTCGGCCATCAGGATCCGGGTGCCGCCTTCGAGGCAGTAGGTGCAGGCGTGCGAGCAGCCGCGGTAGGGGTTGACGGTCCACCCGAAGGGCACGCCGGAGCCGGCGGGCACCTTGTTCAGCACCGACCGCGCGTGCACCTCGTGAAAGGTGACGCCGTCGAATTCCGGTGACCGCACCGACCGCACCAGGCCCTCGAGCCCGGGCAGTGCCGGTTCACCTTCCCCTGTCCGCTGCCGATCCCATCGCACGGCGCCAGTCGAACATATGTTCTAGACGGGTGTCAAACCGGTTCGGGACAGGCGGATCACATGGTGCTGCAGTGACTGCTGGGGCAAGAGCCGATCCCGCGGCGTCGTGAGTGGTAATTCGGGTTCTAACCCTGATTACCACTCACGACGCCGCGGCAGAAGACGGTCAGGAGAAGCGCTCCAGGGCCCGGATCTTGTTGGTCGCGTCCAGCGCGGCCACCTTGTACGCCTCCGACAGCGTCGGGTAGTTGAACACCGCATCGACCAGGTAGTCGACCGTGCCGCCGCAGCCCATCACCGCCTGTCCGATGTGGACCAGGTCCGTCGCGCCCGTGCCGAACACGTGGACGCCCAGCAGCGTGCGGTCCGTCGTGGACACCAGCAGCTTCAGCATCCCGTAGCTGTCGCCGGTGATCTGGCCGCGCGCCAGCTCGCGGTACCGCGCGATGCCGACCTCGTACGGCACCGACGACGACGTCAGCTGGGCCTCGGTCGCGCCGACGTAGGAGATCTCCGGGATCGTGTAGATGCCGATCGGCTGCAGCGCGCCCAGCTCGTGCGCCGGCTCGCCGAACGCGTGGTACGCCGCGAGCCGGCCCTGGTCCATCGATGTCGCCGCCAGTGCCGGGAAGCCGATCACGTCGCCGACCGCGTAGATGTGCGGCACCGGGGTGCGGTAGTTCTCGTCGACCACCAGCCGGCCGCGCTCGTCCGCGGCCAGGCCCGCCGCCTCGAGGTTGAGCTCGCCGGTCATGCCCTGGCGGCCGGCGGAGTACATGACGCCGTCGGCCGGGATGCGCTTGCCGCTGACCAGGGTGGTGATGGTCGCGTGGTCGGACACCGCCACGTCCGCGACCTTCTCGCCGAAGCGGAACGTGACGCCGAGGTCGCGCAGCTGGAACTTGAGCGACTCGACGATCTCCGGGTCGCAGAAGTCGAGCATGTGCTCGCGCTGCTCGACCACGGTGACCCGCGAGCCGAGTGCGGCGAACATCGACGCGTATTCGATCCCGATCACCCCGGCGCCCACCACGACCAGCGACGACGGGATCTGCTCGAGCCGCAGGATCTCGTCGGAGTCGAGCACCCGGGCGGCGTCGAAGTCGACCTGCTTCGGCCGCGCGGGCCGGGTGCCGGTGGCGATCACGACGTGGTCGGCCGACAGCGTCCGCCGGTCGCCGCGGTGCCGGCCGTCGACCAGCACGGTGTGCGGGTCGAAGAAGGAGGCGGTGCCGTCGACCAGGTCGATGTGGTTGCGCATCAGCTGCGCGCGCACGACCTGGACCTCGCGCCCGACGACGTGCTGGGTGCGGGCGAGCAGGTCGGCGATGGTGATGTCGTGCTTGACGCGGTAGCTCGCGCCGTAGAGCTCGCGCTGGTTCATGCCGGTCAGGTAGAGCACGGCTTCGCGCAGTGTCTTGGACGGGATCGTGCCGGTGTTGACGCACACCCCGCCGACCATGTCGTGCCGGTCGATGACCGCCACCTTCTTGCCGAGCTTCGCCGCGGCGATCGCGGCCTTCTGCCCGCCGGGGCCCGAACCGATGACGATGAGGTCGTACTCGTGCTCGCTCACGACGTCGAGCCTGCGCACCCCGCGGGCCGGGCGCAACCCCCGGCCGGTGAAGATCCGCGCACGGACCCGCCGAGGGGCTAGCGTGTCCGGGTGCTGCGCGTCGCACTGCTGGGCGAGCAGGTGATCGCCGACGACGAGTCCGGCGCCGTGCTGACGCGGTCGCCGCGGTCGGTCGCGCTCGTGGCCCACCTCGTCCTGCACGCCGGCCGCGCGCAGCCCCGGCGCCTGCTCGCCGGGCTGTTCTGGCCGGATTCGACCGACGCGCAGGCGCTGACCAACCTCCGCCGCGAGCTGCACCAGCTGCGCCGCGTGCTGGGCGACCCGCCGCCGCTGACCGTCACCGGGCAGGACCTGTGCTGGCGGGACTCGCCGTCGAGCCGCGTGGACGTCCGGGAGTTCGCCGTCGCCCACCGGGCCGCACTGGCCGCCGGGGACCCCGGTGAAGCCGTCGGCCACGCCCGGGCCGCGCTGGCGGCCTACCGCGGCGACCTGCTGCCCGGCCTGGCCGACGACTGGGTCCTGGCCGCCCGCGCCGAACTCGAACGCCAGTGCGTCGAACTGTGCGACCTGATCGGCCGGACACCGTCGGACGACCCCGCCACCGCGCTCGCCGCGGCCCGCCGCCGGATCGCGCTGCGCCCCCTCGAAGAGACGGGCTACCGGACGCTGATGGGGCTGCAGGCCGAGGCCGGGGACCGGGCGGGTGCGGTGAGCACCTACCACCGGTGTGCGTCGGTGCTCGAGCGCGAGCTCGGCGTCGTCCCGGCCGAGCCGACGCGCGCGGCGCTGCGGCGGCTGCTGGCCCGGCCGGACCCCGAACCCCGGCGGCCGGCCGCACCCGGGCTCGTCGGCCGCGCCACGGAGCTGGCCCGCCTCGGCGAGCTCTGGCGGACGGCCGCGGCGGGCCGCGCCGGGCTCGTCCTCGTGCGCGGCGACGCCGGGGTCGGCAAGACCCGCCTGGTCAGCGAGCTCGCCGGCGGGGCGCGCGCCGAGGGCGCGGTCGTGGCCGCCGGCCGGTGCTTCGGCACGCCCGGACGGCTCCCGCTGGCGCCGGTGGCCGACTGGCTGCGCACCCCGGCCGTGCAGAAGGCGGCGGCGTCGCTGGACCCGGTGTGGCGCGCCGAAGTCGGCCGGCTGCTGCCGGCCGCCCGGACGGCCGGCGGCGGGCACGTGGCCGTCGAAGCCTGGCAGCGCCTGCGGTTCTTCGAGGGGCTGGCCCGGGCGCTCACCGCCGGCGGGCGGCCCGTCCTGCTGGTGCTGGACAACGCGCAGTGGTGCGACCAGGAGACGGGCGCGTTCCTCACCTTCTGCCTGGGCCTGCTGCCGGACGCGCCGCTGCTGGTCGCCGCGACCCTGCGCGACGGCGATCCCGGCCCGGCCGGCGCGGCCTGGACGGCCCAGCTGCGCGACGACGGCAGGCTGACCGAGCTGCCGCTGCGCCCGTTCGACGCCGCCGGCACGGCCCGCCTCGGCGAAGCGGTCGCCGGGCGCCCACTGTCCACTTCGGACCGCGACCTGCTGCACGCGGCCACCGGCGGCTATCCGCTCTACGTCGTCGAAGCCTTGCGGGCGCACGATTCCCCGCCCGCCGAGGGGCTGGCCGCCGTGCTGCGGACGCGGCTGGAGCAACCGGGCCCGGCCGCCCGCGAGATCGCCGGGCTCGCCGCCGCGGCCGGCCGGGACGTCACCCTCGAGCTGCTCACCGAGGCGAGCGACCTGGACGCGGACACCGTCGTCGACGCCGTCGACGAGCTGTGGCGCCGCCGGCTCGTGCGCGAGTCCGGCGGCAGCTACGACTTCACCCACGATCTGCTGCGCGAGACCGCCTATCAGCAGGTCAGCCCGCCGCGGCGGTGGCTGCTGCACCGGCGGCTGGCCCAGGGCCTGGAGTTGGTGCACGCCGGGGACACCGACGCCGTGGCGGCGCAGCTGGCCGAGCAGCACGCCCGCGGCGGCCGCCCGGACCGCGCCGTCGCCCACTACCGGCGGGCGGCCGCCGTCGCCGCGAGCACGTTCGCCCACGCCGAAGCGATCCGGCTGCTGCGGGAAGCCCTGGACCTCGTCCGCGCCCGCCCGGCGAGCGGCAACCGCGACCGGGACGAGCTGGCGGTCCTCGAAGCGCTCGCCGGTCCCCTCAACGCCCACCAGGGCTACTCGTCCCCCGAGCTGCAGCACACCCTCGAGCGTTCGCTGGCGCTCGCCGAATCGCTGGGCGACGAGGAGGCCGCGCTCACCGCGCTGCTGGAGCTGTGGTCGTCACGGTTCGTCCAGGGCCGGACCGTCCAGGCCCACGAGGCGGCCGAACGCGCGCTCGGGCTGCTGACGCCGGGCACGAGCGCCGCGCAGGGCGGGTCGGCGCACTTCATCGTCGCGGGTTCGTCGCTGAGTCTCGGGCACGACCCGGTCGAGGCGCTGCGGCACTTCGACCTGGGCGCCGAACGCACGCGCGGCGCGTCGTCGTGGCCGATCGGCACCCGCCCGGACGTCCACGGACCGGCCTGGGCGGCGCACGCCCACTGGCTGCTCGGGCACGAGGACGCGGCCGTGGCGTGCGGCGCCGGGGCGATCGCCCTCGCCCGCCGGATCGACCACCCGTACAGCTTGGCCATCGCGCTGGCGTACGCCGGGATCACCCACCAGATGCGCCGCGACCGCCGGGCGCTCGGGACGGCGGTGGCCGAGCTGACGGCGCTGTGCGACCGGTACGGCTTCGCGTACTACCGCGAGTGGGCGCTGGTCCTGGGCGGCTGGGTCCGCGGCGGCGCGGCCGGGCTGGCCGCGGCGCATGAGGGCGTCGCGAACCTCAAGGCGGAGGGGGCGTTCGCCCGGATGCCGTACTGGCTGTCGCTGGTCGCCGAGCTGTCGGCCCCGGAGGCGGCCCGCGCGACGCTGGACGCAGCACTGGCGGCCGGTGAAGCCCGCGACGACCGCTGGTGGCTGCCGGAGGTCCTGCGGCTGCGGGCGGCGCACGACGCCGACCCGGTCCCCCGCCTGCGGGCGGCCGCGGACCTGGCCCGCACCCAGGGCAGCACCGCCCTGCGGCGGCGCGCGGAGGCTGATCTGGGCGCCCGGTCCGCGTCCTGACCAGGGCGAACGAACCGAACGCTGCGCGAACGCCGGCGGCCTACGTTCCCTCCCGTACCGCAAATCCGAGAGGGAACTCACCATGACCACCACCGCCTTGCCGCACGAGGAACTGGCCGCCACGCTGCGCGGCGACCTCGTCACCCCGGCCGACCCCGGCTACGACCGGGCCCGCGCCGTCTACAACGCCATGATCGACAAGCGGCCCGCCGCGATCGCCTACTGCCGCGACGCGGCCGACGTCGTCACCTGCGTCCGCTACGGCCGCGCCCAGGGCCTGGACCTCGCGGTGCGCGGCGGCGGCCACAACGCGGGCGGCCTCGGCGTCGCCGACGGCGCGCTGGTGATCGACCTGTCGCGCCTGCGCAGCACGACGGTGGACCCCGTGCACCACACGGTCCGCGCCGACGCCGGCTGCACCTGGGGCGACGTCGACCACGCCACGGTGGCGTTCGGCATGGCGACCCCCTCGGGCATCGTGGCGTCCACCGGAGTCGCGGGCCTGACCCTCGGCGGCGGCATCGGCTACCTGGCCCGCCGCTTCGGCCTGACGGTGGACAACCTCCTCGGCGCGGACGTCGTCCTGGCCGACGGCACGTTCGTGCACGCATCGGACTCCGAGCACCCCGACCTGTTCTGGGCACTGCGCGGCGGCGGCGGCAACTTCGGCGTCGTCACCTCGTTCACGTTCCGCTGCCACGACATCGGCGAGCACGGCGTGATCATCGGCGGCCCGGTGCTGTACGACCTGGCCGACACCCCGGACGTGCTGCGCTGGTACCGCGAGCTGCTGCCGTCACTGCCCGAAGAGCTGAACGGCTGGTTCGGCCTGCTGACCGTGCCGCCCGCACCGCCGTTCCCGGAGCAGCTGTGGGGCCGCAAGGCGTGCGGAATCGTCTGGTGCTACACGGGATCGCACGACAAGGCGGAGGAAGTCCTGGAACCGGCCCGTTCGTTCGGAACACCCCTGCTGGCCGGCTTGCAGAGCATGCCGTACACGGCGTTGCAGGGAGCATTCGACGCGCTGTACCCGGCCGGCTTGCAGTGGTACTGGCGAGCGGACGTGTTCCACGAGATCTCGGACGAGGCAATCGACATCCACCTCAAGCACGGCGAGCAACTCCCGACCATGCATTCCTCGATGCACCTGTACCCGATCGACGGCGCGGCAAGCCGGGTCGCCCCGGACGCAACGGCATTCCCCCACCGATCGGGCGGCTGGTCGGGCGTGATCGTGGGAGTGGACCCCGCCCCGGAGAAGGCGGAAGCAATAGCGCAGTGGACCCGCGACTACTGGGAGGAGCTCCACCCGACATCAGCGGGCGGAGCGTACGTGAACTTCATGATGGAGGAGGGCCAGGACCGCGTGAAAGCGTCCTACCGGCAAAACTACGACCGCCTGGCAGCGGTGAAGCGAAGGTACGACCCGGAGAACGTGTTCCACATCAACCAGAACATCCGCCCAGCGTAAGAAGTCAAATCCCAGCAGGGATTCGGCCCCAACGGCACGGCCAGCAGCACACAACACCCGACCCCAACGGCACCCAGGCCCCCCGCAACCCCGATCCGAAGCCAGAACACGGCCGGCGGCATCGTGTCAAGGCACGCTTTCCCGCCTTGACACGATGCCGCCGGCCGTAGTCACAATGACGGCTTCGGGGTGGCGGAACCCACGAATCCCTCCAGGGTTCGGGAAACAAAGGATCTCCGGGAAGACCATCACCCCCGCCCAAGGTATTCATCGGCATCAATCCGAAGACCACCGTCATAGTGGATCACCGTGAGCACATGCCGTTCAACCACCGCCACACCCCCATCCCGGGGGTACAACGCGATCCGCACACTGACCTGGTTGTCCCGCACCGACGGCTGGGCCAGCACCTCAGCGCCACGATACCGGCCCCAGAACCGGTCATAACTCGCCCGCCCGCGCCCCCGCAGGTTCGGCCCGATCAGCGGCCACCCCGCCGTGGTGTCCGGCATCGAGCGGTAGTACCCGACGACAAAGCCGGCCAGCTCGGTCTCGGCGTCCTCCGGCGCCGGGGCGGACCGAGCCGGTCCGCCGGGCGCGGTACCGGAGGAGGCCGGCTGCGCCACACCCGCAACGGGCGGCGGAAAGGGCCACCAGTCCTTGTCACCCGCGACGGCCAAATAGGCCGGCACCAGGGCGACAACTGCGGCAATGGCCCCGATCCTGGTGAACAAGCCTTCTTTGGGCACCGTGAGCTCCCAGCGGTCCGTCAGCGCGGTACGCCCGCAGGAGTCGCCCACGCGAACACCGTCGTTACGCCCACCGCGGTGGGCGAATCACGAACGCAGTGCACCCCGCCACCGCTGCCAATCGGTCACCGCCCCCAGCCCGGACTCGACCTCCTCGGTCAGCAAAGCGGAAAGCTGCGCCGCCACATCCGCCCCCAGCAGCTCCCCCACCCGCTCCAGCAGCGACAACGCTTCCCACGGCGAACCCGCCAACGCCCCGGCGAGAACCCCCGGCTCCGGCGGCGTCAGCCCTTCCTCCAGCCCGAACCGCCCAGCCGCCAGCAACGCCGCGACCACCAGGTGCGGCTGGGCGTCCGCACCGGCGAAGCGGAACTCCAGGCGGCGGTTCGCCGACGCCCCGGCCACCCGCACGGACGCCGTCCGGTCATCGTGCCCCCAGCGCACCTCGCGCGGAGAAAACGGCGCCGTCCGCAGCCGGACGTAGGAGTTCCACGTCGGCGCCCACACGGCCGTCAACGCGCGAGCGTCGCGAAGCACCCCGGCCAGGAACCCGCCCAGCAGATCGGGCTCCGAGCCGTCCACAGCGGACAGTGACAGGTGCACGTGCCCGGAATTCCCCTGCCCCGGCTCCGGCGCCGCCAGGTAGTCCGCGGTGACGCCGTGCCGCGCGGCCGCCCGGCGCACGATCAGCTGCTGCAGCAGGACGTCGTCACAGGCGGCCAGTGCGTCGCGGTGGCGCAGCACGATCTCGTACTGCCCCGGGTGGCACTCGGCCCGCGCGGACTCGACGCCGAGCCCGGCGTCGGCCAGGTCCGTCCGCAGGTCGCGCAGCAGCGGCGCCAGCCGTTCGGTCCCGCCGAGGGCGTAGTCGACGCCGTGCGCCGTGAGCGGCGCGCCAAGGGAGTCGCGGAACACCACCTCGTGCTCGATCCCCACCGACGGCACCAGCCCCAGCCCCTCCATCGCCGCGAGCTGCCCGCGCAGCACCTCGCGCGGCGCCAGCTCCGCGGCGGCCCCGGACGGCCACTCGGCGTCGCCCACGACCGCCCACGTCCGGTCACCCAGCGGGATCGCCGAAGCCGCGTCCGGCCGCACCCGCACGTCCCCGAAGCCCTCGAGGTACCCGCCCAGCACGCCGGACGCCGGCAGCGGATCGCGCGACGGCGTCCACGCGAACACGTAGCTGCAAATGCCGTAGCCGTCCTCGAGCACCGAAGCAGCGAACGGCGCGCCGAGCTCCACCGCGGCGAACCGGGCGTGCGGGTCGGGCACCAGCAGGAGCAGCCGGGCGCCGTCCTCGGCGAGCACGCCGCGCAGCACCGCCTCGCCCGCCGTGGCCGCCGCGCGCCGGGCGGCCAGCGACCGCGGGCCGGCCGGCCGCGCGAACGCCGTCACCAGGCGCCACCCGGATCCGGGGCGTGCAGCGGGTTCGGCACCCGGCCCCAGCGGACGTCGAATTCGTCGTCGCGCTCCACCTTGTCGAAGCCCTGCCCGGCGAAGTGCTCCCGGTTGAGCGTCACGCGCTCGACGTCCGGGGCGAACAGGCGGCACGCGTCGAACCGCGCGGCCACGTCCGGGTTCTCGTCCCGGTAGCGGCCGGCGATCTCCCGGACCGGCGCCCAGAACGCCGCCCGCGGCAGGCCCAGCTCGTCGAGCAGGACCTCGGCCCAGAACCGGAACTGGCCGGAGAACACCGAGCTGAACAGTGACTGGGCCAGCAGGTGCGCGGGCCAGCGCAGCATGTCCGCCGCCGCCTCGGGCGGCAGCGACTCGTAGCTCTCCAGCTGCTCGTCGAGCAGGTCGACGCCTTGGGCGAAGTCCTTGATCAGCACTCGCTGCGGGGCCCCGGCCGCGTCGACGACCAGGACGAGGTTCTGGCCGTGCGGGCAGAACCCGACGCCGTGGCGCAGCAGCCACTGCAGCAACGGCGTGAGCAGCAGATCGAACAGCCGGGTCAGCCACGCTGTCGCGTCTCCGCCGCCGATCAGGTGCGCCAGCATCGAGACGCCGTCGGGGCCGCGGTACGGCAAGGCTGCGAACGAAATCGCGCGCTCCCCCGCCGCGAGCCGGATGGGCTCGCGCCACAGCGCGCCCAGGGTTTCGTGGAACCGGTACGGCAGTTCCTCGAGGGGCCCGAACAGCGGGTGCTGCACCGACACGCTCGCCACTTCGCCGAGCAGTCCGAACCGGTACTTCTCCATCAGCAGCGGATCGGCCGCGCCGATCCGGCGCAGCCACGTCGTCACCGACGGCCCGGCGAGCGTGGCCGCGGAGTTGAGGCCGCGGTAGACGAGCGTGTTCCGCACGGACACGGCGGTCTTGACGTCGTGGCGGCCGGGGGTGCTCACGTTGGCCAGCGTCCGGACCGTCTGGTGCGGGCGGTAGGCGTCGGCGCTCTCCCCGAGGTCGATCACGACGCCGGTGGCGAGCTCGGCGGCGTAGAGCGTGCCGAGGATTTCGTCGGCCTGCCACGGGTGCACGGGCACCCAGACGTAGTCCTCGGGTGCCTTCGCGGCGAACTCTTCGCGCAGCTCGCCGAGTTCGGCGGCCAGCAGCGTGTCCCGGCTCAGCTCGTCGACGCAGCGGAACTCGGCGTGGTCCGGGTGGACGGCGAACCAGCGCAGCCGGACGTCCGCGCCCGCCTCGGGCGCGTACCGGGCCCGGTCGCGGGCGGAGAACCCGACGCGGCCCTTGTTGAGCACGAGCCGCGGGTGGCCGGTCAGGTGCCCGTCCGCGACGTCGTAGTCCATCGTGGACAGTTGGGCCGCGGTCGGGGCGCGCCGGAGGCGGGCGGCCTCGTTGGCGACGGTCGAGGTCAACTCGGCGAGCACGTCGGCCAGCCGCAGCCCGCTCAGCCCCAGGACTTCGCGCGCGTCCACGACGAGCGTGCGCGGGTCGGTGACCGGCTCGCCGTTCCGGTGCGCGCTGCCGGGTTCGACCGTCCAGGCGCCGAACGCGCCCCGCCGGGCCCGGAACGCGTAGCCGGCGCCGGGCAGCTCCAGCCGGTACTCCTCGCCGTCGGCGACCGGCTCCAGCATGTGCTCGTAGGACAGCTCGCCGAGCATCTTGTGCGTGATCAGGGCGCCGGCCGCACGCCAGGCGGCCGCCTCATCCAGGGTCACTTGTCCTCCAGGCCGAACGTGGTGAACGCGGTGCGGGCGGGCAGCTCGTGCACGGTCTTGCCGCACACGGCGTTGAGGATCACGGCCGCCCGCCACGCGCCGAGACCGAGATCGGGGGCGCCGGGGCCGTGCGTGTGCCGTTCGGCGTTCTGCACGAACAGCGCCCCGGGCACGTCGAGCGCGACGCGGTAGTCCGCGCCGACTTCCAGGCGGCCCCGCCGGTCGCGGCGGACGGCGTCGCCGAGCCCGGCCAGCAGCGGCCCGGTCGGCGCCTCCGCGTACCCGGTGGCCGCGACGACGGCGGCGGTGCGCAGGGTGGCGCCGCGGTCCTGCTGCGCGTGCCGGACGCCGAGTTCGATCGTACCGTCCACCGTGGACGCGGAAACGACTTCGACGCCGGGGGTCAGCACAGCGCCCGGCGGCCCGGTGATGCTGCGGCGGTACAGCTCGTCGTGGATCGCGCCGATCGTTTCCGTGTCGATGCCCTTGTAGAGCTGCCACTGCGTCGGCAGCAGCCGGTCGCGGACCGCTTCGGGCAGGCGGCGGAAGTACGCGGTGTAGTCGGGTGTGAACTGCTCGAGCCCGAGTTTCGAATACTCCATCGGCGCGAACGCGGGCGTCCGGGCGAGCCAGCGCAGTCCGTCCACAGTGGATCTGGACCGGAGCAGGTCGAGCACCACTTCGGCGCCGGACTGCCCGGAGCCGACGACCGTGACGCTGTCCGCCGCGACGAGTTCGTCCCGGTGCGTCAGGTAGTCGGCCGAGTGCAGCGCCAGGACGCCGGGATCGGCGACGACGTCCCGCAGGGGCGCCGGCACCGACGGCACCGAGCCGACACCGAGCACGACGTGGTCCGCGAGCACCGGTTCGGTCCCGGCGATCGTGAGTTCGAAGGCGTCACCGGCCCAGCGGATGCCGGTCACTTCGTGCCCGAAGTGGCACGACGGCAGCCGCGCGGCGGCCCAGCGGCCGTAGTCGTCGTACTCCACGCGAAGCGGGTGGAACCGCTCGGCGAAGTAGAACGGCAGCAAGCGGCCGCGGTCGCGCAGGTAGTTGAGGAAGGAGAACGGGTTCGTCGGATCCACCAGCGTCACCAGGTCGGCCAGGAACGGCACCTGCAGCGTCGCACCCTCGACGAGCAGGCCGGGGTGCCAGCGGAACTCCGGGCGGGCGTCGAAGAAGACGGCGTCGAGGCCGTCGACGCCGGCGGCCAGCGCCGCGAGCGAGAGGTTGAACGGCCCGATCCCGACGCCGGCGAGGTGGTGGCGCCTCACGAAGCGACCGGGCTTTCCCGGCCGGCCACGAGCTCGGCGCCGGCCGTGGCGGCGATCCGGTCGAGCAGCGGGAGGTAGCCGGCGGCGGTGGTGTGCGGGTGCAGCAGCGTCAGCTTGAGCCACAGCTGGTTCGCGCCGCCGGGACCGGTCGGCAGCGCGGCCCGGCCGATGACGGCGGTGCCGGCTTCGAGGAGCGCGCGGCGGACGCGCGCGACGAGCTCGTCGCCGCCTGCCTCGTCGGCGACGACCGGCCGCAGGACCACGGTGGACAGTTCGGGCGCGCCCCAGAGCCGCAGGCCCGGGTGGTCCTCGACGCGCCGGGCGAGCTCGGTGGCGGTGGCGCAGCAGCGTTCGACGAGCGCGCCGAGGCCGTCGGTGCCGAGCGCGTGCACGGTGACGGCCATCCGGAAGGCGTCCGGCCGCCGCGACGTCCGGATGGAGCGGCCGAGCAGGTCCGGCAGGCCGGCTTCGGTGTCGTCGTCGGCGTTGAGGTACTCGGCGCGCACGGTGAGCGCCCCGAGATCGGCGGCTTCGCGCGCGGCGAAGAGCCCGGCGGCGACCGGTTGCCAGCCGAACTTGTGCAGGTCGAGCGCGACGGAGTCGGCGAGGTCGAGCCCGTCGAGTTTGGTCTTGAGCGGTTCGCTGCACAGGGCCATGCCGCCGTAGGCCGCGTCGACGTGCAGCCGGGCCTCGTGCCGCCGGCAGATCGCGGCGATTTCGGGCAGCGGGTCGAGGGTGCCGGTGTTGGTGGTCCCGGCGGTCGCGACGACGACGCAGCCGGGGGTGAGGATCTTGTCGAGCGCATCGGGGAGCAGCCGGTCGCCTTCACAGGGGACGACGATCGGGGCGGGCAGGCCGAGCAGCCAGGCGGCGCGGGCGACGCTGTGGTGGGCGTTGGCCCCGCAGACGGGCTGGACGACGCCGTTTTCGCGGGCGAGGAGCAGGCCGAGGAGGTTGGATTCGGTCCCGCCGGTGGTCACGACGGCGTCGGGCCGGTCCGCGCCGGGGTAGCAGAGCCGGGCGATCCCGGTGGTGAATTCGCGTTCGAGTTCACCGGCGACGGGCGCTTGGTCCCACGAGTCCATGGAGGGGTTGAGCGCACCGGCGACGACATCGGCGGCCACGGCCACGGCGAGGGGCGGGCAGTGCAGGTGGGCGGCACAGGCGGGATCGGCGGGATCAGCGGAACCGGCGGCGAGCAGGCGGCTGAGTTGTTCGAGCGCGGCTTCGGCGCCGACTCCGCGGCGGGGCAGGGCACCATTCCCGGCGGGTGTGGCCCGGCGCGACCCCTCGGCCCCGAAATCCGCACGGCCCGACTCTCCTCGCTCGGCGGCGGGTGCCGATGCGGCCCAGTGCGACCCCTGGGGCCCGAAATCCGCGCGCCCCGGCTCCCCACCCTCGGCGGCGGCCTCAGGTGCGGTCCGGCGCAGCCCCGCGGCCCCGACATCCGCGCCCCCCGGCTCGACCGCGTCGGCCACCACGGGCCCCGGCTCGCCACGCTCCGCCACCAGTGCAGCCGCCACCGCGGCCGGGCCGCCCGCCGGGATCGGGCCGCCGCGCTCGGCCACGCCCGCCGCCATTCCGCGCAGGGCCAGCGGGATCAGCTCGCCGAGCCGGTCCGCGCCACCTTCGCCACCGGCCAGCCCGTCTGCCCGCATGTGCCCGCCTTCCTTAGGGTTGCCTTGCCTACGCTGCGCAACAGTACGGCGATCGACGGCTGCCTGTCATCCCCGTCCAGCATGCTCGACCGGGTGGCGGTGACGCGTCGGCCATCGGGAGTAGGTTCACCGCGAGGAGGTGATCAGCGTGCCGCGCTGGGATGTCCTGCCGGCCATCGCCGCCGGCGGCGCGCTCGGCAGTCTCGCCCGCTACGGCCTGTCGGTGGCGATCCCGCACGCGCGCGGCGAGTTCGCCGTCGCCACGCTGCTCACCAACGTGCTCGGCTGCCTGCTCATCGGCGTCCTGATGGCGGTCCTGACGACCACCGCGCGCCCCCACCACCTGCTCCGGCCGTTCCTCGGCGTCGGGATCCTCGGCGGCTTCACGACGTTTTCCACGTTCGTGACCGACACCCTCGACGCGGCGACGACCGGGCGGCTCGTGGGATCCTTGGCGTACCTGGCCGCGTCGCTGGTGCTGTGCCTGACGGCGGTCGCGGCCGGCCTGGCCGCGACCCGCGCGGTGCGGAAAGGACGCTGATGGACGGACCGCACACCCGCCTCACGATCTACCTCGGCGAAGACGACCACTGGCACCACAAGCCGCTGCGGGCGTTCCTGCCGCAGCTGGACGAGCTGATCGGCGAAGGGCTGGTGACGCTCGACCAGGTCGAGGTGGTGCGCCACGGAGGGCGGCCGGAGTGACGCCGGTCCTGGTGGCCCTGGGCGGCGCGGCGGGCTCGGTCCTGCGCTACCTGACCGACCGGAAGGTCCAGCAGTGGCGCGACTCGCCGTTCCCGTTCGGGACGCTGACGGTGAACCTCGCAGGCTCGTTCATCCTGGGGTTCCTGAGCGGCTGGCTCCTGCACGGCGCGGAGCCGTCGTCGGTGCGCGCACTGGTGGCGGTGGGCTTCTGCGGCGGCCTGACGACGTTCTCGACGTTCGGCTACGAGACGGTCCGGCTGTTCCTGGAAAAGACGCGGCTGTACGCGGTGCTGAACGTGGTCGTCACTGTCCTCGCGGGCCTGACATCGGGCGCCCTCGGCCTGCTGCTGGCCACCGCGGTCTTCGCTTAACCGCGGTCCGGACGCCGCATCCGCCGCCGGACGCGGCCGAGTGCCTCGTCGAGACGCCTTGCCTGTCCGTCTTCCCGGCCCGCGCGGCGCTCGAGCTTCCCCTCGACGTACTCGGCCAAGGTGACGTCGGCCCACTTGCGCTTGACCCGGCGACGGCTGCGCAGCAGCCGCTGCTCGGCCGCCTCGGCGCGGGTTTCGTCGGGCACGCCGGTCGCCGCCCGCAGAGCGAGACTCTCCCGCGCGCGGTTGCTGCGGCGGGCGAACGCAATATCAGCGCGGCGCCAGGCCGCGCACCTGCTCGAACGGGTCCTCCCCGGTCGGCAGCAGCGCGATGATCGGTGTCGTCAGGCCGTTGTCCACGTAGGACTGCACCTGCTCCCGGCACGACTCGACACTGCCGTGGATCACCAGCTCGTCCACCACCGAATCCGGGATCACCTGGTTCGCCTTCTGCCGGTCGCCGGCCGCCCAGGCCTCGTGCATCGGGGCCAGCGCCTCGCCGCGGCCCAGCCACTCGTGGAACGCCGCGTACACCGGCACCGTCAGGTAGCTCGAGATCAGCATCCGGCCCAGACCCCGCGCCGCCTCGGCGTCTTCGGTCGGGCAGACGAAGATCCGGGCCGCCAGCTCGACGTCCGGACCGACGACCGAACGCACCTTCGGGACGTCCGAAGCCGCCAGCCAGTTCGTGATGGCGCCGTCGGCTTCGCGCGCCGCCAGCCGCAGCATGCCCGGCCGCAGGGCCGCCAGCATGATCGACGGCGGCGGGTCCGCGGGCCGCTCCAGCCGGAACTTCGACACCGCGAACGTCTCGTACTTCTCGCTGACCTTCTCCCCCGCCAGCGCCGACCGCAGGAACCGCAGCGTGTCCCGGGACCGCGCGAACGGCTCGTCGAAGGAAGCCGCGTTCCACTGGGAGACGATCACCGGGGACGACGCGCCGATGCCGAGGACGAACCGGCCGGGCGCCAGTTCCGCCACCGTCGCCGCCTGCATCGCCAGCAGGCCCGGGCCGCGCGTGTACACCGGCACGATCGCCGTGCCCAGCCGCAGCTGCGGTGCCCACTGCGAGGCCAGCACCAGCGGCGTGAACGCGTCGGTGCCCGCCGTTTCGGCCGTCCACGCGTCCGTGTAGCCCAGGTCCGGCAGCTGTTCGACCAGTTCGCGGTGCGCCGTCAGCGGCACCCCGGTCAGCGGGATCGTCAGGCCCCAGCGGCTCATGCAATCTCCTTCTCGACGGCGGACAGTTCGCGCAGCAGCCAGTCCACCTGCGTGCGCATCAGGTTCTCCGCGACCTCTTCGGCCTGCGGCGTCATGTGGGTCGCGCCCGCCAGCGGCAGGAAGACGTGCGAGCGGCCCTTCGCCAGCAACGCCGACGACAGCCGCAGCGAGTGCGCGACGAACACGTTGTCGTCGGCCAGCCCGTGCACGATCAGCAGCGCCCGGCTCAGCTCCGCCGCGCTCTCGATGAGCGAGTTGTGCGCGTAGCTCTCCGGTTCGTCCTGCGGTTTCCCGAGGTACCGCTCGGTGTAGTGCGTGTCGTACAGCGACCAGTCGGTGACCGGCGCGCCCGCGACCGCCGCGTGGAAGACGTCCGGGCGCCGCAGTACCGCCAGCGCCGAGAGGTAGCCGCCGTAGGACCAGCCCCGGATCGCGACCCGCTCCGCATCCAGTTCGGGGAACTGAGCGGCCGCCGCCTGCAGCGCGTCCACCTGGTCCTGCAGGGTGACGTCGGCGAGGCGCCCGGCGATCTCGCGCTCCCACACCGCGCCGCGGCCCGGCGTGCCGCGGCCGTCCGCGACGAGCACCGCGAAACCCTGGTCGGCCAGCCACTGCGACGTCAGGAACGCATTGCGGCTCTGCAGGACGCGCTGGGCGTGCGGGCCGCCGTACGGGTCGAGCAGCACCGGCAGCCTGCCCTCGCTCGGCTCGTACCCGCGCGGCAGGAGCAGCGCCGCGCGCAGGCCGCGCTCCCCCAGCGTCAGCCAGGTCAGGTTCGGCACGATGTCCGGGTCCACAGTGGACGAGGAGATCGACGCCACCGGCGCGCCGTCCCGCAGCACCGAGACGCGCGGGCCGCTGTACTCCAGGCTCCACGACGACAGCACGGTGATCGCGGCGGACCCGGCGCCGACGTGCACGCCGTCCACAGTGGACAAGCGTCGCACCGACGAGCCCTCGGTCCGGAAGACGTGGATCTGCGTCGGGTCGGCCTCGGACGCGCTGAACAGGATCTCGGCGCCGACGTCGAGCACGGCCCGCAGCTGCAGCCCGGCCGGCGTGACGGCCTCGCCGCCGACGAACAGCCGGTGGTCGCCGTCGACCATGCCCTCGGTCACCAGCCGCCCGTCGGGCGTCCACGCCGGGACGCCGCCGACGATGTCGATCCAGTGCTGGTCGGCGGCCGTGTGCACCACCGAGGTCGAGCCGTCGGTGACGTCGAGCGCGAGGACGTCCATCCGCTTCTGGTCGCGCGGCTGCACGGCGAGCAGCGGCGCACCGCCGGCCGACCAGTGCACCGAGGCCAGGTACTCCCAGTCGCCCTGGGCGACGTCGACGCGCGAGCCGTCCAGGCCGAGCACCGCCAGGGAGACGAGGGCGTTCGTCGTGCCCGCGGCCGGGTACGCGACGACGTTGGCCGGGTGCTGCGGGTTGGCCGGGTCGGCGATCGTCCAGCGCGGGACCGGGCCGCGGTCGGAGCGCTCGGCCAGGATGCCGCGGCCGTCGGGGGCCCACCAGTAGCCGCGGGTGCGGTCCATCTCCTCGGCGGCGATGAACTCGGCGAGGCCCCAGGCGATGTCCTCGCCCTCCTCCTCGACGAGCACGCGGTCGTCGCCCGTGGCCAGCTCCAGCACGTGCAGCCGCCGGTTCTGGACGTAGGCGACGTGCGTGCCGGCCGGGCTGGGCCGCGGGTCGATGACCGAGCCGTCGACGCGCAGCGTCACCTCGCCGGACGCCAGGTCCAGGGTGTAGAGCTTGCCCGAGAGGGAGAACACCGCGACGGTGAAGGCCGCGTCGACGCCGTAGTGCACGACACCGCCGCCGGTCTCCCGGGCCCGTTCCCGCCGCGCGCGCTCTTCGGCGGGCAGCTCCTCTTCGCCGGGCAGCAGCTCGGCGGCGTCGACGAGCTTCGTCTCGGCGCCGGTCGCCAGGTCGGCCGACCAGAGGCTGTGCCGGGGGTCGGTGCCCGACTCCGCGCGCAGGAACAGCACGCGGGAGCCGTCCGGGGCGACCCGGAACTCCTTCGGCGCGCCGAGGGTGAAGCGCTGGGTCCGGGCCTGCTTGCGGAGGAACGGGAGGTCGTCGACATCGGTCACGCCCGCACTCTTCCAGACGGTCACGACCGGACGCCAACACCCTTCAGCTTGGCCAGCTCGGCGTCGACGTCGTAGTCCGGCTCGGGGAACCGCGGCTTCAGGTCGGTCAGCGTCTCGATGAGCAGTTCGGCGACGGCCCAGTTGCGGTACCACTTGTGGTCGGCGGGCACCGCGTACCAGGGTGCGTGCGGGGTGGCCGTCTTCTCGAAGATGTCGGCGTAGGCCTCCTGGTAGGCCGGCCAGTGCGACCGCGCCTCCAGGTCGCCGGGGTTGTACTTCCAGCGCTTCTCGGGCGTGACGAGCCGGGCCTTGAGCCGCTCGAGCTGCTCTTCCGGCGAGATGTGCAGGAACACCTTGACCACGGTGGTGCCCGCCTCGGCCAGTTCCGCCTCGAACTCGTTGATCTCGGCGTAGCGGCGCTTCCGTTCGGCCGCGGTGAGCAGGCCGGACACGCGCGGGACCAGGATGTCCTCGTAGTGCGAGCGGTCGAAGACACCGATCTGGCCGGCCGCGGGCAGCTGCTTGCGGATCCGCCACAGGTAGTGGTGCCGCAGTTCGGCCGGGGTGGGCTTCTTGAACGCCGCGTACCGGACACCCATCGGGTTCACCAGGCCGAGCACGTGCGACACCGTGCCGCCCTTGCCGGAGGTGTCCATGCCCTGGAGCACGAGCAGCAACCGGCGGCTGCTGCCGGCGGTCCCTTCGGCGTAGAGCGCCTCCTGCAGCGCGGACAGCCGCTCTCCCGCGCTCTCGAGCCCGGCGAGGGCCTTGGCCTTCTTGCCGGGCCCGACCGGGGTCGAGCCCGGGCCGGGCAGCTCGTCACCGACGCGCAGCGCGTCCCGGACCCGGCTTCCGTCGTCCTTCTTGGCCATCCACCGAAACTACCCGTTCAGGCGGTGGCTTTCTCGGCGAACAGCTTCAGCAGGGCCCCGTGGCCGCCCTCGCCGGAGACGCCTTCGCGGACCTTCGCGCCGGTTTCGCCGTGCCGCTCGAAGCCCCGGTGCGCCAGCTCGACGCGGGTGCTGCGCGGCCCCTCCTCGACGAACCTGACCTCGATCTCGCTGGCGTGGGCCGGGTCCGGGTCGATCCGCCAGTCGCCGTCGATCCGCCAGGACAGGACCACCCGGGCGGGTGGCTCCCAGACCAGCACCTCGCCCCACTCGCACTCGGCGCCGTCGACGGTCCGCTCGTACCACCGGCCGCCTTCCTTCGGCTCGAGGACGGCTTCCGCGAGCTCGCCCGCCCCGATGTGGTGCTGCCGCGGCCACCAGCTGTCGAAGGCTTCGGTGTAGGTCTTGAACGCGTGCTCGCGCGAACACGCGACGGTGACGCTCTTGCGGATCGGTTCCAGGGTCACTAGTGCACCCTCTTTCCTGCGAGTCCTTGGATGGGGCTTGTGGTAGGAACTAGGCGGAAGCCGGGG
>NZ_PPHF01000103.1 GCF_002904335.1 Amycolatopsis sp. CA-126428
GTTTGTCGTGATGTATGCCCCCAGCCTGCTGGACCCGGCTGCGGAGGAGCTTCGGCTCGCGGACGTGGTCGGCCGCGGCGCCACCGAGGTGGCGCGTGAGGCGCGGACCCTGTTGGGTGAGCGGTTCAGCTCGGTGACGTTTATGTACGTGCTGATGCGGGCGTTCGAGGTGGAGTACGCCGCAGCCCGGGACGCGGCCCGCTGGCACGAGTTCCATGGTGGGCCGCGGGCGTTGTCTGACGCTGACCTGGAGACATTGCTTGCTCCGTGGCTTAATAGGTGACTGTTTCTGACTCGCCGGATTGATACCGGGCAGCCAAGCTACGAGCGGACCGGGCTCCGACTGCGCGACCTGAATCAGTTCACGGCGGCCGCGGCTGGCTTCTGTCGCTATGGCAGTTATCAAGGCTGACCACCAGACGTCACCCGGCGGTGGTCCCTCGTGGAAGTCGTCGACGACGACACCCAGCGTCTCTAAACTGCCCAGTATCCCGTGCTCGGTGGCGTCGGCCGCTCATTCGGTGCTGCAGAAACGATCAAGTGAGGTTTCAATCGACGTCCTTGCTCGAGGATGAACTCGCATAGAGACTCGAGTGGGGTCGGAGTCGCTGCGGGACGAGCTTGGCGTCGGATGCATACTCATCGTCGCTGTTGCCTAGGGGCTTCACGAGTAGACGTTCCGAGTGCAGCAAGTCCGTCGATAATCTCAATCTCGGCCGTGTATATGGATCCGTCTGGTCCTGTTGCGCGAATTTGCGCGTTAGGAGGGCTCAATGTCACAGCTTCAATGCTCAGGTCGTTGGCATCGATTCGGTATCGCCGCGATATCATTGCGACGCCCCAAAACTCAGCTTCTGGGTCGGTTAGCGGCCGTACTACTTCAGAATTTTTTGTGCTGGCAAATGAATGTACGAATTTCTTCAGGGCGTCGTATGCGGCATTCCCGATGACACCGCTGCTTAATGAAGTGAGAGCAAACTCGATGGTATCGGGTACCCAATTTCCGCTACCGTTTACGATGCGAGGAGTCAGCAGGTACTCCCCATTTTCAGGGATCGATTGGCCGAATCCGAAAGTCTCCAGTCCGGCTTCGCGAAGGCGGTCGGCCACACGAATATTCGAAGACTGGTTGGGTGGCATGACTATTAGACATTTCCGATCATGCGTCGCAGATTCATTTGATAGGCCACTCGGGTAGATATCAATGGCAATTGCGGTAATGCGATTGCGTCGATCTCGGCTGAAGTTTGGATTCGTCAGGTGTTCCATGCTTGAGAGTCGTTTGACGGCCGGAATTGTTACATAGCCACGATTCTATCGCGTTATGTCGGCGATATATCGGATTGTTGATCCGGCATCTGTCGGACTCGGCATTTCTCAACGGTCGGTGACGGTGGGTTGGCGCCGACGATCCGAAGCTGGCGGACAAGAAGATGCAGGTGGCGCTCGCGGTCTCCCTGCACGCCAGACGACGAGCTGCGCGACACTCTCGTTGCTATCAACAACCGCTGGTCGATCGACGGGGGCCTGTCGGCTGCCCGATACTACGCGGACACCTCCGGGTGACGAATCTTGATCGAGTACGCCTTTGATCCGGGACATCAACGACCAGCCGTGGCGGGCCGAGCTGTTGGCGCAGCGGCTGCGCCAACACCGGAGGGACAGGTCCTGTGGCAGGACTCCCTACCGGAGTCCTGCCGGCAGACCGTCCGCGACTACGGCAGCAGTCCGGCTTCGTGCAGGCGCAACGCGAGCGTCACCACCCCTCCGGACCCGAGGCCGGCGCCCAGCACGAGCCGAAGCACTCGGTACGCCGTCTCGCGACGGCCCTTATGCTCGACGAACAGGGCGACCAGCGCGGCCAGGGTGCCGACTAGCAGCACGAACATGGCGAAACTGAAGAGGAGAAGCGTGGTCGGAGCCATCTCAGCTGTGCCTCGTTCGGCTTACGATTCGGCAGGGCGCTGATCGTCGCCGTCCGGGTTCTGATCGGCGAGCAACTCCAGTAACTGACGCCGCTGGGCCGGGCTGTAATCCGAATTCACGGCCGCCGCCAGCAGTTCGGGCAATGGTGCCGTGTCGCCAACCGCTGGTAGGTTATCCAACGACGGGCTGGTGGTCAGCTCCTTGTGACGGACCGGATCGAAGTGCTGCCATTCCGGCGCACAGAATGCCTGCGCGGCCTCGTTGTAGTGCACCCGGCAGCGTTGAACTAAATATTGGTGCGCCACATAGTCGGGCAACGGCCCGTATGCAGACACCAGTCGAGTGCCAACGCTGAACCACTCGTAGCCAGCAACTTGGCCCCCTGCATAGACGATGTTCCTGCATCGCACGCCCCGCTTGGTGCGGGCGGTGCACTGCCCGCCGCAGGTGTAGTCGGGAAACACAAACAGCCGTGGCCTTTCATTCTCCATGATCGCCACAGCCATGTTGCCATCGAGCGTGATCTCTGCGTCGCCTCCATGCGGCTCGCTGTTGCCAGCGGCCTCGGGAGTGCTCTCTCGCGAAGCGGCACCTGCATCGTCCTGGGTAAGACGTCGGTGGACACGTGTATAGGACTCGTCGGTTTGGGCGGCGATGTCACGAACAGCCCGCTTCCGGGCTTTGTCCTTGGTCATGATCGATTCCCGTACGGCGGACCCCCACGCAATCCACCGATTGGACTCGATGGTGACCAGGCAACTCCGTGCACGTGAGTCGTGGACCCTTGTCCTCGTCGGTCTCGCGGCGTGGGCGGGAGTACCTCGGAAGCAGGCCGACGTGCTCGGCCGAGGTAACCTTACCGCAGTCGAGCGAACTGCCCTAGAAAGCCACGCCGGGACTGCGTGCAGCAGAAGTCGTCGGGCGAACGTCCGGGGGACGGCATCCTCCACGGCGTTCAGTAGTGGAACCGGTGGCGCACGATCGACGGCACATCGATCTCGACTGCGCCGCCACCTGTCCGCGCCGGAAGTCGTCGCCGGGCCGCTGTACTTCTCGGACAATCCGGCCACCGGTTTCGATATGCCGCCGGCGGCGAGCCACTGTGGCGACGTTGATCCAGCAGGCCTGCGTCAGCCGGATCGACGACCGCCCACCTCGACGTGGTGCGGTTGCTTGCTCAGAGCGGAGCGCGTCTCCAGCGCTCGTTCCCGCGACAGTCTCTGTTCCCGTGCGAGTCGAACGTCTGCCATGATGTATCGCGTGGCCGCCCTTCCATCTCGCGTTCTATGGGTAGCGCTTGCGCTGATGGGCTCAGGTGGTGCGCAGGTGTTGGCGGGAATGGTCAGTTCTCTTGCGTGGCAGTTGTTCTTCCTGCTGACCACGATGTTCACGGCTGGGGCTGCCGTGTTGATAAGTGGCAAAAAAAACAGCAGGCTGTTATTTTCCAACGATCCACGTTGAATGTGGCTAGAAATTCTTGCGTTCAGGTTCTGTGACATTGTCGTAGCGCCTGGCCGCAGGCGACTCCCGTCGAGGCTGTCGCGCAGAGTGTGAGTCGATGACGAACTCAGCGACGTGGGCCACTCGTGCGACTGCTGGTCTCCGCGGTCGGATAGCTACGCCTGCGACGCAGTGATGTGTACCACTATCGAGTCGAGATGGTGGTTGCGACGAGGTGAAACAGGTGTTGTAAATGGGTAGGGATGGGTGAACCACTCGCGAATTTTCGTCGCGTTATATCGGCGATATATCGGATTGTTGATCCGGCGCCTGCT
>NZ_PPHF01000104.1 GCF_002904335.1 Amycolatopsis sp. CA-126428
TCGAGTCCAAGCGGGGGAGCTTCCAGACGAGAAAGCCCAGGCCAACGGCCTGGGCTTCTCTGCGTTGTGGGGCAGTGGCGCCTGGAGGGAGGATTCAGTGATTAGAAACTCCGTCACGGCGCCGCTGGGCCTCAAGCTCTTCGACGTTCCCGGGGCTGGCTACTCGGCTGCTTCCGACAGTGACGCTCGTGGTGCCGCTCGTCCTCGGCTTGCCGATCATCACGCATTGGCGGACCGGCACCAGTTCGTTCGCCTCGTCGGGACGGCCGTCGGTACGAGTGCGTCCGCGTTGTCGTGGGCGAGGGCGGCCCGGTCACCACAGTGACGATCGGCGCGAGCACGTCGAGTGATACTCCGCCGTGCTGTCCGGAGGCGCAGGCACGATCTCTAACTGCCCGGGTCAGCCCCCTCGGCGTGCAACACCGGGGACAGGCAGTTCTCGTCGGTCCTGCTCATGTCTCATCGGATTCGCAGCTGACCTCGGTGCCGGGCGCTCCGGCCGACGAGATGGCTGCCGCGGGGGAGTCCGAAGCGCACAGGGCTCCGGAACCACCACGAATGACAAGCAAACGGCGAAGCGGCCAAGGATCAGCACGGGTTCTCCACGGTCACGATCCGGCCTCCATCGGGCCAGGGCTCGGGCTTGGGCGTAGCAGAACATCTGTGCTGAGCGATCTTCTCGCTACGCACAGTAATAGTTAAGTGCGACGCTGAGTGAGCGGGGTGGTCGACGGTATGGCGAAGCGGGGTAAGCGGTGGAACTGCGATGGTGGTGGCAGGGCGCATGCTCGGACACTCCGGGCACGCGGCTTCAGGTGCGCCGGCTGCTGCAGCACAACAGCGGCCTGCCCGACTACGCCGACTCGATCATCGCGCCCGGCACCATGCCGTTCTCGGGTTTCCGCGGACGTCGGAGGTAGTGCTGGCTGTACCGGAGGTGTGCAGCACGCGGGATGGTGAGGCGCCGGGGCGGCGGCAACACTTGTGCGGGTCAGGGCAAGTCGTCCAAAGGGGAGTGTCCGTTGTCGAATGATCTCAATCGTCCGGCCAGAACCCGCCCGAGCCCCGCGCGCCGGCGTCGTGGTGTGGTCGCCGTGGCAATGGCGGCGGTGACGATCGCCGGACTCGCGGTGTCAGGCGTGGCGTCGGCGACCGCGCCGGACGGCAAATCGAGGACTGGTCGCGACACGGCGCTGCAGGCGGGTATGGACGCGCTGGTCAGTGACGGGTCGCTGCCAGGAATGCTGATGTCGGTGCGGGACCGGAACGGGCGGGTGACGAACTACACCGCCGGGGTGGGTGACATCCGGACGAAGTCGAAGGTGCCGACGGACGGTTACGTGCGGATCGCCAGCAACACGAAGATGTTCACCGCTGTGGCGATCCTGCAGTTGGCCGACGAGGGCAAGCTCGCACTGGACGCCACGGTGGAGAAGTACCTGCCGGGCGTGGTGCGGGGCACCGGCGACGGTGCGGCGATCGATGGTCGGAACATCACCATCAGGCAGCTGCTGAACCACACCAGTGGGATGTCTGGCCACTACCCCGCGCTGGTCGGCGGGATCCAGCCAGTCAAGGACCGGTACTTCGACGCCAGGGAGTTGTTGGACTTGGCGTTGCCGCTGGCACCGTCGTTCGCGCAGGAACAGGACCGGAAGTTCGAGTACAGCAACAACGGTTACATCCTGCTGGGTCTGGTGGCGCAAAAGGTGGCGGGACGGCCGCTCGCCGAGGTCATCACGGAACGGATCATCAACCGGATCGGGCTCAGGGAGACCCGAGCAGCGCTGGGTGGCCCAGCTCCCACGCTGGACTCGGCGTCCGCCCGCCGCGCTTGCGCAAACTGGCCCAGATGCGCACGACCATCCCGACTCGTCCTCAGGCGACAGCAGGTCAGGGCTACGGACTCCGCGTGTGCGGCCTGCCGTTGAGATGCGGTGGCGTCGCGTGGGCCACAGTGGGGCATTCAGGGCGTGTTCGACTGTTCACGGCGCCGCCGACGACGGCCGCGCTGCAGACCGTCGTGGTCACCTTGCTCGAGCAATTGTCAAGACCTGTGGATGAAGATCTTTTAGGCGGCCGCGGGTGGGGTGTGTTCGGTGGGTCGTTC
>NZ_PPHF01000105.1 GCF_002904335.1 Amycolatopsis sp. CA-126428
TCGAGTCCAAGCGGGGGAGCTTCCAGACGAGAAAGCCCAGGCCAACGGCCTGGGCTTCTCTGCGTTGTGGGGTGGTGGCGCCTGGAGGGAGGATTTAGTGATTAAAACTCCGGCAAGGTGTCGCCGCTGCAGGCGTCAGCCCTTCGGCGTTCCGGGCGGCCTACTCGCTGCTTCCGTACAGGTGTGCCTGGACGACGTGTCCACCGAGGTCCGGAACGGCTGAGAGTACTCGGTGCGCTGGCTGGAGCACATGGGCACCGTCTACGCCTGCGACCGGGACACGCTGTGCCGAGCACTAGGACGACCGGACGTCAGTGTGCCGAGCAGGAGCAGCACCGGCAGGAAGGCGTTGTCCCGGCATGATCGCGCTCGGCCTGGTCACCGCTCGCGGTCCGGGCCTCGGCCAGGCACCACGCTCGGCGTGGTCACCATGGACGTCGGCGGTCGCTTCGTACCGCCCGCCGACATCCCGGCCGGCTGTGTGGCGCAAGTTTCGGTGTGGACCCGCGCCGGTGCCGAGGCTGAGAACCGTTGTGGTACCTGTGGCTTACGGGACGCGGGTTCCGGTGCCCAGGGTCCAGCGCTGATTGGCTCCGCCGTTGCAGGCCCACAGCTGGATGCCGGATCCGTTGGGATTCACCGTCCCCGAGACGTCGAGGCAGAGCCCGGACTGGACGCCGGTGATCGTGCCGTCGGAGTTGGTGTTCCACTGCTGGTTGGCGCCGCCGTTGCAGTCGTAGAGCTCGACGTGCGTGCCGGAGACCGTCCCGCCACCGTGTGCGTCGAAGCACTTGTTCAGGACCTTGAGGGTCTTGGCCGAGGTGCTGTAGGCGATCTTCTGGTTTTCGCCGCCGTTGCAGTCCCACACCGCGAGCTGCGTGCCGTTCACGGTCGTGCCGCCGGGAGCGTCCGCGCAACGACCCGAATTGGCGCTCGTGAGCGGACCACCCGGCGGGGTGCTGCCCGCACTGGGGGTGATCTTGAACAGCGCCGATTCGTGGCTGACCAGGCTGCGCGAGACCGAGTTGCCGGACGTACCCGCGTCTGCCCTGGCCCAGAGGTTCCGGACCGTGGCGTTGCCGGTGAAGCCGAGGTCGGACCAGTTGGCGGTGATCGTGGCGGTGTTGTCGCCGAGGTTGAACATGGCGACCGTCTAGCTGCCGTCCGAGTTCTTCGGAGAACGCCAGACCTGCTGCTGGGTGGCCTGGGAGACCGGGGTGGCCGGACGACCGCCGTCCCGGTCGACGGCGAGGACCTCGTCGTTCTTCAGCATGCCGAGGTCACCGGCATCGAAGTGGGTCATGTCCACACCGAGCAGCAGCGGAGCCTTGGAGATCGCCCACAGGGTGAGCTGGCTCTGCCGCTCGGCCGGCGTGAGGCCGGTGGCCGCGCCGTTGCCGACCTCGAGCGAGTCGGGGTCGTTCCAAGCACCCGGCCCGGCGTAAGGCGCCCACTTCGGCAGGTCGGCCCAGCGCGAACGGATCATCCCCCAGTGGGTCAGGGTCGAGCAGTACCACTCGATGTCGCCACTGATCCGCCAGCTGTTGGCGTACTGCCGCCAGGTGTCGACGTTGCCGAAGTCCAGCGTGTTGGACAGCCCGTAGTGGATGGTCCGCCCGGTTTGACGCAGAGCATCCGACCAGTGTTTGACGTCGTCCTGGTCGCTGGTGTGCACGCCGTCGATCTTGATGTAGTCGACGCCGTAGGAGGCGAAGAGATTGGCCCACGAGTTCAGGAATGCCTGCGCCGCGGCTGGGTTCTTGTTGTAGTCGATGAAGTACATGACGTTTCCGAAGCCGCCGTAATTCGACTCGTACCGGCTGGTGTCGGAAACGATGTCGCGGGCGTGGAAGGAAGTCCCTTGGATCGGGGTGTTCTGGTTGTACGCCGCGACCGGGATTCCGGGGGTGACGTACATGCCGAACTTCTCGCCGAGGCCGTGGACGTAGTCCCCGAGGGCCTTCATGCCGCTGGGGAACTTGGCGGTGTCGACCGCCCAGCGCCCGTACTGGTCCACGGTGGTGCCGGGATTGAGGATGTAGTAGTCGTCAAGGTTGATGTACTGGAAGCCCTTGGCGATCAGGCCGGCGTCCGACATGCCTTTCGCTTGCGCCTTCACCTTGGCCTCGTTCGGGCTGCGCATCAGGAAGCTCCAGCTGCTCCATCCGGCCGGCGGTGTCGGGGACGCGCCGTTGTCGGAGGCCAGCGCCGGTGACGCCGTTGTGAGGTTCGAGATCGACAGCGACGCTGCCAACGCAATCGTCGCGACCAGTGCACGTTTTCGCATGACTCTCCTCTGCTGGCTCTGGATCACGCGGACCCGCAGTTCTGCGTGGATCCGGTGGCGTTGACGCGGAGAGCGCCGCCGCTGGTGTTCGTGCTGTCGCCGATGCAGTAGCCGTTGACGGTCTGGAAGCCGATGTCGTAGGCGCTGCCGCTACCGCGCTGTGCCATGAAGTGTTCGAAGGCAACAGGACCGCCGCCGTAGGCGATCACCGCGGGACGGTTGTCGTTAGTCGCGAACTTCACCGACGAGCCGGTGAAGCGGACGTTATCGGCGTTGTGGAGGTACCAGCCGTACGCGGGCCGGGTGCCGATGCTGGTGGGGTCGTATCCGGTGGCGTTGTCGCTGGGCGGCGTGGTGGCGATGGCCGGGCTGCCGCCGGGGACGGTGATGGTGACGTTGGTGGAGGTCACTCCGCTGATGTGGTTGCTGCCGGATTCACCCCACAGGGTCGGGGTGACGCTGGGGGGTCTGCCCAGACTTCGGTTGACACCGGGGCTGACGGTTTCTCAGGCCGCTGACGCGGTCGTGTAGATAGT
>NZ_PPHF01000106.1 GCF_002904335.1 Amycolatopsis sp. CA-126428
CAGCAGCCGCTGCTGCGGGTCCATGGCGAGCGCCTCACGCGGCGAGATGCCGAAGAAGCCCGCGTCGAAGAGCCCGGCGTCGTGGAGGAACCCGCCGTGGCCGACGTACGACGTCCCCGGGCGTTCCCGGCCCGGGTCGACCAGGCTCTCCAGGTCCCACCCGCGGTCGCCGGGGAACGCGGAGACGGCGTCGCCGCCCTCGGCGACCAGCCGCCACAGGTCTTCGGGCGAAGTCACTCCGCCGGGCAACCGGCACGCCATGCCGACGATCGCGATGGGCTCACCGGGGTCGGCCGCCGTCACCGGCTCGGTGACGTCTTGGCGGAGGCCGAGGAGCCCGGCCCGGACGCGGGCGGCCAGCGCCGACGGCGTCGGGTGGTCGAAGACGGCGCCGGCGGGCAGCCACAGCCCGGTGCGGCCGGTCAGCCGGTTCCGCAGCTCGACGATGGCCAGCGAGGTGAAGCCCAGGTCGCGGAACGCGCGGCCGGCCGGCACCGGCTGCCCCAGCACGTCGGCGGCCTCGCCGCGGACGAGCTCTTCCAGCAGCTCCGCCTGCGCCCGGTCGTCCAACGTGGACAGCCGGGCGCGCAGGGCCGCGGCCACGGCCTCGTCGGGTTCGCTCTCGCGAGAAGATTCCTCGTGGTCTGTCGCGGCGTAGCGCAGCTCACCGGGTTCGCCGGCCAGCAGGCCCCGCCGGACCTTGCCCGACGCGGTCCGCGGGATGTGGGCGACTTCGAGGATCCGCTCCGGCACCTTGTACGCGGACAGCTGTTCGCGGCACCGCTCGATCAGCGTGGTGGGCTCGAACCCGGACGGGCCGGGGATCACGTACGCGACCGGGACCTCCCCGAGCGTCTCGTGCGGGGCACCGGCGACCGCCACGTCGGCGACGCCGTCGACGGTGCGCAGGACCGCCTCGATCTCGCCGGGGTGGATGTTCGCCCCGCCGCGGATGACGAGCTCCTTGATCCGGCCGCAGATGGTGAAGTAGCCGGCGTCGTCGCGGCGGGCCAAGTCCCCCGTCCGGAACCAGCCGTCCCGCATCGCCGCGGCGGTCGCCTCCGGGCTGTTGTGGTAGCCGACCATGACGTTCGGCCCCTTGACCCAGACCTCGCCCTCCTGGCCGGCGGGGACGTCGAGCCCGGTGCCCGGATCGACGACCCGCACCCCGACGCCCGGCACGGGCCGGCCGCAGGAGCCGTCGACCCGGGCGCCGTCCGGCGGGTTCATGGTGATGGCGCCGCAGGTTTCGGTGCTGCCGTAGGCGTCGATCAGCGGAACGCCGAAGATTTCCTCGAACTCGCTGCGCAGCCCGGCGCCGAGGACCGCTCCCCCGGCCAGGCCGATGCGCAGGCTCGGCGCGGAGAACCCGCGCTGCCGGGCGGCCCGCACCAGGTGGTGGTAGGTGGTCGGCACGCCGGCCAGGAACGTCGAGTCCTCCGCGCGGAGCAGCCGGATGACGTCGTCGGTGGAACTGCCGTCGGTGATCCGGACGGTCGCGCCGACGACGGTGGCCGACAGCACGCAGGCGATGTGCGAAAGGCTGTGGAACAGCGGCAGCGGCCACAGCACCCGGTCCTGATCGGACAGTCCGGGGAACGGCACGTAGCAGGAGGCGACGGACCAGAGGCAGTTGCGCTGGGTCGACAGGACGCCCTTGGGCCGGCCCGTCGTCCCGGACGTGTAGAACATCCACGCCGGCTCGTCGAGGTCGAGGTCGTCCGGCGCGGGCACGGCCGGTTCGGTGACGGCGAGTTCGTCGTAGGCGTGGGCGCCCGCCGGGACGTCGTCGCCCGTCACCAGCAGCCGGACGTGCGGCGCGAACCGCAGCCGCGCCGCCTGCGCGGCGTCGGTGATGACGGCGACGGCACCGCTGTCTTCCAGCGGGTGCGCCAGCTCGGCCGGCGCCGAGCCGGGGTTGAGCGGCACGCCGACGGCGCCCGCGCGCAGCACCGCGAAGTAACTCTCCACAGTGGACACACGGTTGCCGAGGCAGATCGCCACCCGGTCGCCGTGCCGGACGCCCAGCGCGGCCAGGTGCCCGGCGAGCCGGCGCGTCCGCGCTTCCAGCTCGCCGTGGGTCACGGCCCGGTGGTCGTCGGCGAAGGCGGCCTTTCCGGCGAAACGGGTCGCGTTCTCCAGGAGTGCGACGTGGAGTGGCTTGATGAGATCGGTGCGCACCGTGCCGCGGATCCTTTCGGACATTCGGAGGGGAAGAACGCTCACCAGGCGAGCGGGAGCTTCTCCACCGAGAAGACGGAACCCTTCAGCCGCAGCGGGACCTCGTCGGCCGGGACGGCCAGGCGCAGGCCGGGGAACGCCCGCAGCAGCGCCGTGAAGCCGGCGCGGAGTTCGACGCGCGCGAGGTTCTGGCCGAGGCACTGGTGGATGCCGAACCCGAAGGCGACGTGCCCGGAGGTGTCGCGCTCGATGTCCAGCTCCGCGGGACAGCCGAACTTGGCCGGGTCGCGGTTGGCGGCGGGCAGCGACACCGTCACCGTGTCGCCCTTCTTGATCAGCTCGCCGTCGAGCTTGAGGTCCTCCAGCGCGGTGCGGTACGTGTGGTACTGGTTGACGGTGGTGTAGCGGAGGAGTTCCTCGATCGCGGCGTCGAGCCTCGCCGGCTCCGCGCGCAGCTTCGCCAGCTGGTCCGGGTGGTGCAGCAGCGCGAAGGTACCGACGCACAGCGCGCCCTCGGTGGTCTCGTACCCCGCGAACAGCAGCAGGGTGACGATGTTGCGCAGCTCCTCCGGGGTCAGGTCCTCGTTGACGAGCGAGCTGATCAGGTCGTCCCCGGGCTCCGTGCGCCGCCGCTCGATGACCTCGTCGAAGAAGGTTTGGGCCTGTGCGTAGGCTTCCGCCGCTTCCACCGGGTCCGCTTCCGCGTCGTGCAGGAGGGTCACCGCGGGCACGTACCGGTCGCGTTCGGCGTAGGGCAGGCCGATGAGCTCGCCCAGCATCCGCAGGACGAGCGGCTTGGCGAAGTCGGTCACCAGGTCGGCGGGCGCCCCGTGCGCCCGCATGACCTCGATCTGCTCGGCGGCCACGGCCTCGACGCGCGGGACGAGCCGGCTCGTGCGGCGGACGGTGAACTCACCGGTCAGCAGTTTGCGGTACCGGGTGTGCTCCGGCGGGTCCATGTGGATGAACATGCCGGGGATCAGCGGGTGGGTCGGGATCACCTGACCCTGGTGCGTCACCGGGAAGTGGCCGACCTCGCAGCTGTGGCTGAACCGCGGGTCGCTGAGCACCTCGCGCACGAGCTCGTAGCTGGAAACGATCCAGCCGACGTGCCCGTCCGGGTAAACCATCTTCGCGAGCGGCCGTTCTTCGCGGAGGGTGCCGAAAATCGCGGGCGGGTCGAACTTGTCGATTCGCGCCCACGGCTCCTCGAAGGAAATCGCCTCGGTCATGGAAACCTTTCTCCAGGGACGGGTCGGGTGCGTTATTCGGCGATCTTCGTGCGGTGCGACCACCGGAAGACCGCGATCTCGCCGGCCCGGAATTCCCCACCGTGCACGAAGTGTTCGTAGCCGGCCCCGTGGCGGATCTTGAGCGTGCGGTCCAGCTCGGACGCCAGGACACTGCGTTCCGTCGCCGCCAGTTCGGCCGGTCCACCGCTCAACGCGATTTTTACCTGCGTAACACTCATCGCGGCCTCCACCTTTCGACGATTTCAGTCCACCCGTTCGCCGGTTCTCCCAGCACAGACCGGTCTCTGCATTCTCGATTCAGGCTAAGCGAGCCACCACCAGGCGGCATCCCCCACTCTGGTAGAGCGATCCGGGCCCACTTCGCGAGCGCGCGAAAACGGGGACTTCCTTCCCCGGAAAGGAAGAAATTCCCCGTGGAGCCGGAGCCGCGGTCAGGGTGCCAGGTCGACGGGCTGTCCGGCGTGGGCCGATTCGCAGGCCGCCTGGATGATCCGGAACGTCCGCAGCGCAGCCTCGCCGTCCGGACCCGGCGCGTCGCCTTCACTCAAGAAGTCGTTCAGCAGCGAGGAAATCAGGTCTTCACCACCGAGGGCGGCATCGACGCCGTCGATCAGCTTCGGGCCGGCGTCGTACTGCACGCTTGCCTTTTCCCCGATGAAGGTGATGACGGGCCGGCCCGTCGCGGCCGGGTTCCGGCGGAGGTCGAACGAAGCAACCTTCCCGCTCCGGTACCGGACCGTGAGCACCGCCGCGCTTTCCGCGCTTTGTCCACCGAGGACAGTGTTGGTCTGGGCATACACCTGCCGCGCGAGCTCACCGCCGAGAACGGCGTTCGCCAAGTCGAGCAGGTACGGCGCGGCCGCACTCAGCACCCCGCCGTCCGCGCCCGTGTCGAGCGACCCGAGGATCGTCGTCAGTTCGCCGATGCCACCGTCCGCGATTCCCTTGCGCACCACAGCGAACGCCTCGCCGTGGCAAGCCGGGGACGCGAAGGTGAGCCGGACCCCGCTCGCGGCACAGGTGTCCACCACGGCCTTCAGGTCGGTTTCCTTGGCCGCAGGGGGGTATTCGCACAGCACGCGCGCGCCCGCCTCGGCCGCCCGCAGGACCGGTTCGAACGCGTCCCAGGCCGCCGCGGCGACGACTTCGACGTCCGGCCGGGCGTGCAGCGCCTCGGCGTACAGCTCGGGCGTGGCCGAGAGGATGGCGACCTTCACGCGGCTCCCTCCACCGGGAGTTCGACGGCCCGCCCGGTCCACGCGGACTCGGCGGCGGCCTGGGTGATCCGGACGGCGGCCAGCGCGTCCTCGGCCCCGATCCGCGGTTCGGGGCCGCCCGCGAAGGCGGTGGCGAACTCTGCCATCTCGGTGGCGAACACCGACGGCCCGGAGTAGCCGAAGTTCGCGGTTTCGCCGTCGACGATCCGGACTTCCTGCGGCCACTCGGAGTCGTAGCCGGCGCTCCCGCCGGTCCCGGAGACGTGGTAGGTGACCCGCACGGGCGGCTTCGGCGTGGCGGTCCACCGGCTCACGACCTGGCTGATGGCCCCGCTCGCGTGGGTGAGCACGACGGTCCCGGCGGCGACGGCGCCTTCCGGCGCGGGCGTGGCGATGTCGCCCTGGTAGCAGGCGTGCACCCGGACGACGGTCCCGAGGACCCAGTGGGCGAGGTCGGCGCCGTGCAGCAGCTGGTCGGTGAGGATACCTCCGGACCGCGCGGTGGCGTGCCCGATCCAGGGCCGGGGGTGGTAGGCGGAGAAGGAGAACCGGCCGACCGCGACGTCCCCGAGCCGCCCGCTCGCGACGAGTTCGTGCAACCGCGCGTAGGGCGCGGCGAACCGCACGTCGTGGGCGGGATAGAGCCGGACACCCGCCTTCTCGGCCGCGGCGACGATCTCGGCGGCCTCGTCCGCGTCCGCAGTCAGCGGCTTCTCGCACACGACCCCGACCCCGGCGGCGATGGCGGTCATGGCGATCGCGTGGTGCGTGCCGGTCGGGGTGCAGATGTCGACGGCGTCGGCGCCGTCAAGGGCCTCGGCCAGCGACCCGGCCACGGTTGCCCCGAACTCCTTGGCGAGCTCGACGCCGCGCCCGTCGTCGGCGTGGACCCGCACGGCGGCCCCGGTGCCGAGCCACGCTTCCAGGTGCAGCCGGGCGATGAGCCCGGCCCCGATCAGAGCCACCTCGAGCTGCGGCATGGAACCCCTCACCGATCACGGAGGACGTCTGGGCTCGCTCAGACTCGCCCACACCCTCGGGTGGGAGCCATAACCAACGTGGGTAGTTCGGAAAACCGCCTTGGCCGGCGCCGGGGAAACCGGCGCCGACGAAGACCATCACCTTCGCCAGTTCACCCTTCAGCATGATCACCGCCGCACGCGTCACGATCATCTTCCGGGCCGGCGCCAGCCGCTTCACCTCGCCCATCAGCGAGTTGTCCTTTGTCGAAGTCGTAGAAGAACAGCGCCTCGGCCGCCTTCGACACCGCGCCCTTGACCTGGGCCGTCTTCGCGACGTCCAGCAGGGCCGTGTTGCTCGTCGCCGACGCACACGCCATTCGCTGTCCTCGTAGGCATGGCTCACGCCGATCGTGACGCTTGCGAAACCTGTCGGCGCGTCGAAGCCTTCAATCCCGCCGAACGACGCCTCGCTGAATGGGCCCACCTCGACGTCACCACTCACTACCCGCCGAACACGGCACCGCAGCAGGGCCTCGTGCTCGTCACCCGTCCACACTCGACCGGTGACCTCATCGGCCGGATCGAACTGCATCTCGACGGGACCGTCGTCGAAACACTGACGCTCGACTGTTGCCCTGCCCGGCGCCGGACGCCGACTTCGGACTGGCCGAAACCGCGGTGCCCCTAGACGAGTAATGCGTAAGTCTGGGTGTTGACCGGAGATGGGCGAAGGGTGTTCAAGATCCGTTTGTG
>NZ_PPHF01000107.1 GCF_002904335.1 Amycolatopsis sp. CA-126428
CAGCAGCCGCTGCTGCGGGTCCATGGCGAGCGCCTCACGCGGCGAGATGCCGAAGAAGCCCGCGTCGAAGAGGGCCGCCTCGTGCAGGAAGCCGCCGTGGCGCGTGTAGGTCTTGCCCGGGCGTGCCGGGTCGGGATCGTAGATCTTCTCCAGGTCCCAGCCGCGGTCCTCGGGGAAGCCCGACACCGCGTCCCGGCCTTCGGCGACCAGCCGCCAGAGGTCCTCGGGTCCCGCGACCCCGCCGGGCAGGCGGCACGCCATGCCGACGATGGCGATCGGCTCGTCGAGGCCGGCCTTCGCGGTCACCGTCGTCACCGGCACCTCCGCCGCGCCGCCGAGTTCCTCGCGCAGGTGCCGGGCGAGGGCCTGGGGGTTCGGGTGGTCGAAGACCAGCGTCGCGGGCAGCTTCAGCCCGGTGGTGGTCCGCATCCGGTTGCGCAGCTCGACCGCGGTCAGCGAGTCGAAGCCGGCGTCCTTGAACGCCGTGTCGACGCGGACGGCGTTCGCGTCGGCGTGCCCCAGCACGGCCGCGACCTGGGCCCGGACGAGGTCCAGGAGCAGGGTGAGCTGGTCCGCCGGGGTCAGCCCGGCCAGCCGGCCGGTCAGTCCGCTGTCCACAGTGGACGCGCTGTGCGCCTGCTGCCGCCCCGCCTTGACCAGGCTGCGCAGCAGGTGCGGCACGTTCCCGCCGGCGGCGGCGTCGGCGCGCACCCCGCGCAGGTCCAGCTTCGCGGGCACCAGCAGCGACTCGCTCGAGCCGAGGGCGGCGTCGAACAGGTCCATGCCCTCGGCCTGCGTCATGATCTGCAGGCCACCGCGACGGCTCATCCGGGCCCGGGTGGCCTCGTCGGTGCCGGCCGCCATGCCGGTGCTCTGGTCCCACAGGCCCCACGCCAGCGACAGGCCCGGCAGGCCCGCCGCCCGGCGGTTCGCCATCAAGCCGTCGAGGAAGGCGTTCGCCGCGGCGTAACTGCCGCTGCCCGCGCCCATGAACACGGCCGAAACCGAGGAATAGACGACGAAGGCGTCGAGGTCCCGATCGCGGGTGAGTTCGTCGAGGTGCCGCACGGCGTCGACCTTGGGGGCGAACACCCGGGCCAGCCGGTCGCGATCGAGGGTCTCGATGACACCGGCGTCGAGCACACCGGCGGTGTGCACGACGGCGGTCGGCCGGTGCTCGTCGAGCAGCGCGGCCACCTGAGCGCGGTCGGAGACATCGCAGGCCACCACGGAGACGTCCGCGGCCAGTTCGGCGACCAGCTCCGCCACGCCATCGGCGTCCGGGCCTCGACGACTCGCCAGCACCAGCTTCCGCACGCCGTGGCGCTCCACGAGGCGCCGGGCCACCAGGCCGCCCAGCGCACCGGCGCCCGAGATCAGGACCGTCCCGTCCGGGCGGAACACGGCGTCCCCGCTCTGGTCCGCGCGGGCGATGCGGGGCACGAAGTACTTCCCGCCACGCAGGGCGAGCTGGGGCTCGCCGGAGGCGAGGACCGCGCCGAGCGGCACCTCGCCGTCGGTGTCGAGCAGCACGATCCGGTTGGGGTTCTCCGCCTGAGCGGCCCGCACCAGGCCCCACACCGCGGCACCGGCGGGATCGGTCACGTCGCGGACGGCGCCGCGGGTCACCACCACCAGCCGGGCTTCCTCCGCCGCGCCGGCGAGGAACGTCTGCACGACTTCCAGCACCCGGGCAGTCAGGTCCAGGGGCGCCCCGCCGACGGCTTCGACCACCTCGACCCGCTCCGGCACCGCACTGTCCGCAATGGACACTTCGGTCCAGTCGACCCGGTACAGCGAGCCGGCGCGGGCCTGCCCGGCCGAAAGCTCGCGGGCCACCACCGAATCGGCCGTGAGGACCAGGCCGCCGGTTTCGTCCGCCGCCTGGAGGGCACCGCCGGGCACCAGCCGCACCCGCAGGGCCGAGGCGCCCGCAGCGTGCAGGACCAGGCCGTGCCACTCCGCCGGCTGCTCCTCGTCCGTGAGGACCGGACGCACGGCCGCGTCCAGCAGCAAGGGGTGGATGCCGAACGCGCCGGTGTCCTCCGGCACGGTGACCTCCGCGAAGATCTCCTCGCCGCGCCGCCAGCCGCCGTCGGTCCGCTGCGCGCCGGCCGGGGGCCAGGAGGTGAAGTCGAAGGGCTCGTGCGCCGGAGCCGTGGCGGACAGGTGCCCGTCGGCGTTCCGGGTCCAGCGCTCGTCGCCTTCGCGCTGCGAATACACCTCGACCGCGCGCTCGCCGCTCACCACGACCTGCACACGCAAGCCACCGTTTTCGGGCAGCTCCAACGGTGTTTCGACGGTCAGGTCGTCGAGGACCGGGCATCCGGCCTCGTCACCAGCCCGCACGGCCAGCTCGACCAGGGTGGCGCTCGGGACGCCGCCGGCGAGCCACGGGTGCGTCCGCACGGACAGCCGCGAGGTCAGGACCAGGCCGCCGGACTGCGGCAGCGGCAGGACCGCGCCCAGCAGCGGGTGGCCGGCGCCGGCCAGACCCAGGGCAGGCGCGTCGGCCGCGGCGGGCGGGCTGAGCCAGAAGTGCTGGTGGTCGAAGGCGTACGTCGGCAGTTCGACGCGTGCGGGCGGCGCCATCGTGGCCCAGTCGACCGGGACGCCCCGGACGAACAGCTCGGCCATCGACGTCAGCAGCCGTCGCGGGCCGCCGTCCTGCCGCCGCAGCGTTCCGGTGACGACGGCGTCGGTGAGCTCGCTGATCGGCTGCACCAGCACCGGATGGGCGCTGACCTCCACGAACACGCCGTGGCCCTGCTCGATCAGGGCTTCCACGGCCGGGCCGAAGCCGACCTGGTTGCGCAGGTTCCGATACCAGTAACCGCCGTCGACGACCCCGGCATCGGTGATCCACTCGCCGGTGACGGTCGAGTAGAACGGCACCACGGGGGCCTGCGCGCCGATCCCGGCCAGGGTCTCGGCGAGGGTGTCCCGGATGTCCTCGACGTGCCGGGTGTGGGACGCGTAGTCCACCGCCACCCGCCGGCCGCCGAGGACTTCGACGGCCTCGGTGAGCGCTTCGGCGTCCCCGGCGATCACGACCGAGGCCGGGCCGTTGACGGCGGCGATCTCGACGCGGCCCGCCCACGGCGCGAGCCGGGCGGCCACGTCGTCGTGGCCCAGCTGAACCGACGCCATGCCGCCGCGGCCGGACAGCTCCGCCGCGATCGCCCGGCTCCGCAGCGCGACCACCTTGGCGGCGTCCTCGAGGGACAGTGCACCCGACACGCAGGCGGCGGCGATCTCGCCCTGGGAGTGGCCCAGGACCGCGTCCGGCACGACGCCGGCCGAGGCCCAGACGGCGGCCAGCCCCACCATCACCGCGAAACAGGCCGGCTGCAGCACGTCGACCCGATCCAGCTCGCCTTCGCCGCGAAGGACGTCCAGCAGCGACCAGTCGATCCACGGCTCCAACGCGGCCGCGCATTCTCCGATCCGCTCGGCGAACACCGGGGACGCGTCGAGGAGCTCCCGGCCCATGCCCGCCCACTGCGTCCCCTGGCCGGGGAACACCCAGACGGTCTTGCCCGGCATCCCGGCGATACCGGTCACCAGGCCGGTCGCGGTCTCGCCGCGGGCCAGCGCGGTCAGCGCCGTCCGGGCCTCCTCGGCCGTGGCCGCCACGACGACGGCCCGGTCGGTCAGCGTCGCGCGGGTCGACAGCAGGGCACCCGCCACGCGGGTCAGCGAGACGTCGCCTTCGAGGAGCTCCGCCAGCCGTCCCGCCTGGCCCGCGAGGGATCCGGCGCTGCGCGCGGAGACCACGACCGGCACCACGCCGTCGGGCCCGTCCGCCTCGGGAGCGTCGTCGGCGGGCGCCTCTTCGAGGATGAGGTGCGCGTTGGTGCCGCTGATGCCGAACGACGAGACGCCGGCGCGGCGCGGGTGGCCGTTGCGGGCCCACTCACGGCCCTCGGTCAGCAGCTCGACCGCGCCCGCGGACCAGTCCACCTGCTTGGTGGGTTCCTGGACGTGGAGGGTCGGCGGCAGGGCGTCGTGCCGCAGCGCCTGGACCATCTTGATGACCGCGGCGACGCCCGCGGCCGCCTGGGTGTGGCCGATGTTCGACTTCAGCGACCCGAGCCACAGCGGCGTCTCGCGGTTCTTGCCGTAAGTGGCCAGCAGGGCTTGGGCCTCGATCGGGTCGCCCAGCGCGGTGCCGGTGCCGTGCGCCTCGACGACGTCCACTTCGGACGGTTGCAGCCCGGCGGCGGCCAGCGCGCTGCGGATCACCCGCTGCTGCGACGGCCCGTTGGGCGCGGTCAGGCCGTTCGACGCGCCGTCCTGGTTCACCGCGCTGCCGCGCAGCACGGCGAGGACCCGGTGGCCGCGTTCCCGGGCCACCGAGAGCCGTTCGAGGACGACGATGCCGACGCCCTCGGACAGGACGGTCCCGTCCGCGCCGTCCGCGAACGCCTTGACCCGGCCGTCCTCGGCCATGCCGCGCTGCCGCGACATGCCGATGACGCCGATCGGCGAGCCCATCACGGCGACGCCGCCGGCCAGGGCCATCGTGCACTCGCCCTGCCGGAGTGCCTGGGCGGCCAGGTGAATCGCCACCAGGGACGACGAGCACGCCGTGTCCACGGTGACCGCCGGGCCCTCGAACCCGAAGGTGTAGGACACCCGGCCCGAGGCCACGCTGCCCGCGGTGGCCGTCGTGACGAACCCTTCGAGTTCCGCGGGCATGTTGCTCAGGGACTCGAGGTAGTCGTGGATCGAGACGCCGGAGAAGACACCGACGGCGTCACCGCGGGCCTTGGTCGGGTCGATGCCCGCGCGTTCGAGGGCTTCCCAGGAGGCTTCCAGCAGCAGCCGCTGCTGCGGGTCCATGGCCAGGGCTTCGCGCGGCGAGATGCCGAAGAAGGCCGGGTCGAACAGCGCGGCTTCGTGCAGGAAGCCGCCCTGGCGGATGTACGCCGTGCCCGGGCGTTCCGGGTCGGCGTCGAACAGGCGCTCCAGGTCCCAGCCACGGTCTTCGGGGAAGGCCGACATCCCGTCGCGGCCTTCGGCGACCATCCGCCACAGGTCGTCGGGGCTCTTCACCCCGCCCGGCAGGCGGCAGGCCATGCCGACGATGGCGATCGGCTCGCCCGCGTCCACGGCGGCCGCCACCGGCGCGGCGGGCGCGCCCGCGACCGTCTCGCCCAGTTCCTCGCGGAGGTGCCGGGCGAGCGCGACCGGCGTCGGGTAGTCGAAGACGAGCGTGGCGGGCAGCTTGACGCCGGTGGCCGCGCCGAGCCGGTTCCGCAGCTCGACCGCGGTCAGCGAGTCGAAGCCGAGGTCGCTGAACCCGCGGGTGCCCTGGGCCAGCTCGGGCGCGGCGAAGCCGAGCACCGCGGCCGCCTCGGCCCGGATGATGCCGAGCAGGACGGCTTCCTGCTCCTCGACGGGCTTGCCGGCGAGCTGGTGGACCAGCCCGCCGCCACTCGCGGCGGCGGACCGCGCGACACGGCGGCTCGCGCGGACCAGGCCGCGCAGCAGGTGCGGGACCTCCCCACCGCTGCGCAAGGTCTTCAGGTCGAGCTTGATCGGGACCAGCAGGGCCTGCTCGGCCTGCAGACCGATGTCGAAGATGTCGAGGGCTTCGGCGGGCGTCATGGCCAGCACGCCGCCGCGGCTCATCCGGGCCTGGTCGGTGGCGCTGAGGTGGGCGGTCAGGCCGTCGGCCTGCTCCCACAGGCCCCACGCCAGGGACACGCCCGGGAGTCCCGCGGCCCGGCGTGCGGCCATCAGGCCGTCGAGGAAGGCGTTGGCCGCCGCGTAGTTGCCCTGGCCGGCCGAGCCCATCAGCGCGGCCGCGGACGAAAACACGACGAAGGCGTCGAGTTCGCCGGTCAGTTCGTCCAGGTGACGGACCGCATCGACCTTGGGCGCGAACACCTCGGCCAGCCGCTCCCGGGTCAGTGCCCCGATCACGCCGTCGTCCAGCAGGCCCGCCAGGTGGACGATGCCGGTCGGGCGGTGTTCGGCCAGCAGCGCGGCGACCTGATCGCGGTCGGAGACGTCGCAGGCCACCACGGACACATCCGTGCCCTGCTCGGTCAGTTCCGTGAGGAGGTCTTCCGCGGCCACCCCTCGACGACTCGCGAGCACCAGTCGCCGGACGCCGTGCCGGGCGACCAGGTGCCGGGCCACGAGACCACCCAGCGAGCCGGTGCCGCCGGTGAGCAGGACCGTCCCTTCCGGACTGAACACGGCCGGGGTTTCGGGTGCCTCGCCGGTGGCACGGGACAGCCGCGGGACGGAGAAAGCACCACCGCGCACGGCGATCTGCGGCTCGCCACTGCCCAGCACCGCACCCAGCGGGACGTCACCGTCGGTGTCGACCAGGATGATCCGGCCCGGGTTCTCCGCCTGCGCGGCCCGCACCAGGCCCCACACCGCGGCACCCGCCGGGTCGGTCACCTCGCGCACGGCGCCGCGGGTCACCACGACCAGCCGGGCTTCGTCGGCCGCGCCTTCGAGCCAGGTCTGCACGCCTCCCAGCACGCGGCTGGTCAGCTCCAAGGGCGCGTCCTCGCCGAAGGCTTCGAGCACCTCGACGTGGTCCGCGGCCACGCTTTCGGTCGCGGGCAGCTCGACCCAGTCGACCTGGAACAGCGAGTCGCGCTCTTCGCCCGCCGCCGTCTCCAGCTGCCCGGCGGACACCTCGCGGGACACCAGCGAATCCATGGTGACGACCAGGCCGCCGGTCTCGTCGGCGGCCTGGAACGTCAGCGCGTCCGGACCGCCCGGCGCGACCCGCACCCGCAGCGCCGACGCCCCCACGGCGTGCAGGACCAGGCCGTTCCACGCGAACGGCAGCACACTGCGCTCGTCGCCGGGGTTGGCGAAGGCGTTCGTGTGGAGAGCCGCGTCCAGCAGCGCCGGGTGCAACCCGAACTTGCCGGCGTCCTCGCGGTGGTCGTCGGGCAACGCGACCTCGGCGAAGACCTCGTCACCGCGCCGCCAGACCGCCCGCATGCCCTGGAAGGCGCCGCTGTAGGCGTATCCGCGCTCGGTCAGGTCGGCGTAGAAGTTCTCGACGTCGATCGGCTCCGCCCCGGCGGGTGGCCAGAGGGCGAAGTCGAAGCCCCGGCCCGGTTCCCGGGACGTCGACGCGCCGAGGAGACCGGTCGCGTGCCGGGTCCACTCGTCACCGTCTTCCCGCATGGAGAACACGTCGACCGCGCGCGAGCCGGTTTCGTTCGGCCCGCTCACCGCGACCTGCACGCGGACCCCGCCGCGCTCGCCCAGCACCAGCGGCGCCTCGATCACGAGCTCTTCCAGGACGCCGAAGCCGAGTTCGTCGCCCGCGCGCAGGGCGAGGTCGACGTAGACCGTGCCGGGGATCAGCACGACGCCGCCGATCGCGTGCCCGGCCAGCCACGGGTGCGACTGCAGCGACAGCCGCGAGGTGAAGACCAGGCCGTCGGACTGCGGCAGCGGCACGACCGCGCCGAGCAGCGGGTGGCCGGCGCCGGTCAGGCCGAGCGACCCGGCGTCGGTCGCCGAATCGCCCATCCGCAGCCAGTAGTGCTGGTGGTCGAAGGCGTAGGTCGGCAGGTCGGCCTGCCGGAACGGCGGCAGCACCCCGGTCCAGTCCACGGGCACGCCGTGCACGAACAGCTCGGCCGCCGAGGCCAGCAGCCGCCGGAGGCCGCCGTCCTCGCGCCGCAGCGTCCCCGTCACCACGGCTTCGGAGCCGTCGACGAGCTCGTTGATCGGCTGGACCAGCACGGGGTGCGCGCTGACCTCGACGAACACCCGGTGGCCCTGCTCGACCAGCTCGGCCACCGCCGGGCCGAAGCGCACCTGGCGGCGGAGGTTGCGGTACCAGTAGCCGCCGTCCAGCACGCCGGCATCTTCGACCCAGCCGCCGGTCACCGTCGAGTAGAACGGCACTTCCGGGGCCTGCGCACGAATCCCGCCCAGCATCTCGGCCAGTGCGTCGCGGGCGGCTTCGACGTGCCGGGTGTGGGACGCGTAGTCCACCGCCACCCGCCGGATCCGGACACCCTGGTCGTCGAGCGCGTCGAGGGCCTCGTCCAGAGCCTCGGCATCCCCGGCGATCACCACCGACCGGGGCCCGTTGACGGCCGCGACCTCGACGCGGCCCGCCCACGGCTCGATCCGCGCCGCCGCGTCCTCTTCGCTCAACGCGACCGAGGCCATCCCGCCGCGCCCGGCGAGTTCCGCGGCGATCGCCTGGCTGCGCAACGCGACCACCTTCGCCGCGTCCTCCAGGGTCAGCGCCCCGGACACGCACGCGGCGGCGATCTCGCCCTGCGAGTGCCCCACGACGGCCTCGGGCTCGACGCCGAGCGAAGCCCACACGGCCGCGAGCCCGACCATCACGGCGAAACTCGCCGGCTGCACGACGTCGACCCGGTCCAGCAGGCCGGCGTCGCCGCGCAGGACGTCGGTCAGCGACCAGTCGGCCCACCGCCCGAGCGCGGTCTCGCACTCGGCGATCCGCGCGGCGAACACCGGCGAGGCGTCGAGCAGCTCCCGGCCCATCCCGGCCCACTGCGTCCCCTGCCCGGGGAACACCCAGACGACCTTGCCCGGGGCGCCCGAGCCACGGCCCGAGAACACGCCGGGCGCGCTCTCGCCGCGGGCCAGCGCCTGCAGCCCGGCCACGGCTTCTTCGCGGGAACCGGCCACGACCACCGCGCGCTCGCCGAGCATCGCGCGGCCGGACACCAGCGTCCCGGCCATGTCCGCCAGGGGAACGTCGGCGACCTCCGCCAGCCGGCCGGCCTGGGCGGCCAGCGAGGCGGCCGTCGCCGCCGACACGACCAGCGGCACCAAGGACTGTCGTGAGTGGGAAGGAGGGTTAGAACCCGCCTTTTCACTCACGACGTCTTCGGGCGCTTCCTCCAGGATCAGGTGCGCGTTGGTGCCGCTGGCGCCGAACGACGAGATGCCGCCGCGGCGCGGGCGGTCGCCGCGCGGCCACTCCCGCGGCTCGGTCAGCAGCTCGATCGCGCCCGCCGTCCAGTCCACCTGCGGCGTCGGCGCGTCCACGTGCCGGGTCGCCGGCAGCTGCCCGTGCCGCAGTGACTGCACCATCTTGATCACGCCGGCCACGCCGGACGCGCCCTGCGTGTGCCCGACGACGGACTTCACCGAGCCCAGCCACAGCGGCTGCCGCGGGTCGCGGCCCTGGCCGTAGGTGGCCAGCAGCGCCTGGACCTCGATCGGGTCGCCGAGGACGGTGCCGGTGCCGTGGCCTTCCACGGTGTCCACATCGGACGTCGTCAGGCCGGCACCGGCCAGCGCCTTGCGGATGACCCGCTGCTGCGCCGGGCCGTTCGGTGCGGTCAGGCCGTTCGAAGCGCCGTCCTGGTTGACCGCGCTGCCGCGGATGACCGCGAGGACCTGGTGCCCGCGTTCCCGAGCCACCGACAGCCGCTCCAGCAGCACCACGCCGACGCCCTCGGCCCAGCCGGAGCCGTCGGCGGCCGCGGCGTAGGACTTGCAGCGCCCGTCGAAGGCCAGGGCTCGCTGCCGCGCGAAGCCGACGAACCCGCCCGGCGTCGCCATCACGGTCGAGCCGCCGGCCAGGGCCATCGAGCACTCACCACGGCGAAGTGCTTGTGAAGCAAGGTGAATCGCGACCAGCGACGACGAGCACATCGTGTCGACCGTGACGGCGGGGCCTTCGAGGCCGAGCGTGTAGGCGACCCGGCCGGAAGCGACGCCGCCCGCGGTGCCCAGGGCCCGCTCCAGGCTCATGAACCCCTCGAACCCGCTGAGGTCCGGGGCGTAGTCCTGGTGCACGACCCCGGCGTAGACGCCGATGTCGCTGCCCCGCACCGAATGCGGGTCGATCCCGGCGCGTTCCAAAGTCTCCCAGGAGACCTCCAGGAGCTGCCGCTGCTGGGGATCCATGGCCAGCGCCTCGCGCGGCGAGATGCCGAAGAAGCCCGCGTCGAACTGCGCCGCGTCGTGCAGGAAGGCGCCCTCCCGCACGTACGTCGTCCCGGGGTTGTCGGGGTCCGGGTGGTAGAGGCCCTCGACGTCCCAGCCGCGGTCGGCGGGGAAGCCGGTGTAGACGTCGGCGCCTTCCGACACCACCCGCCAGAAGTCCTCCGGGCCGCGGATCCCGCCGGCGTAGCGGCAGGCCATGGAGACGATCGCGATGGGCTCCGCCGCGGCCGCGGCGAGCGCGGCGTTCTCCTGCTGGAGGCGGACGTTCTCCTTCAGCGAGGCGCGCAGTGCGTCAACGATCTGCTCGTTCGGCGCGGACATGTTCTTCCTCCACGATTGGTTCGCCATCGGCGGTCAGCTCGTCTGCCCGAGGGCTCGTTGCACGAGACCGGAGATGTCCAGTGCGTCGATCAGTTCTGCGTCGTCCGAGAGCGGCACGGCGGGTCCGGGGGCCTCCGCCGCTGTGCCCGCGTCGGTGCCGGTGCCGGCCAGGCCGAGCAGCGTGTCCAGCACGCCCGCTTCCTTGAACCGGGCGAACGGCACGGCCGCGAGGACCCGCCGGAGGTCGTCCTCCCGCCCCTCCAGGCCGTCGTCGGCGTCCCGGAGCAGCTCGGCGCGCAGGTAACCGACCAGCGCCTCCGGGGTCGGGTAGTCGAAGATCAGCGTCGCCGGCAGCCGCAGCCCGGTGGCCGCGTGCAGGCTGTTGCGGAGGTTGACCGCGGCCAGGGAGTCGAAGCCGACCTCCTGGAACGCCTGCCGCGGGCCGATGCCTTCGGCGCCGCTGTGGCCGAGCACCGTCGAGGCGTGCCCGCGGACCAGCTTCAGCAGGATGCGGTGCTGCTCGGCGTCCGGGACCGCCCGCAGGGAGTCCGCGAGCGACGACGCGGTGCCGCCGTCTTCGCCGTCGTCCTGCGTCGCCTGGAGGATCGCCTTGGCCTCGGGCAGATCGGCGAACAGCGGGCTGGGGCGGACCGAGGTGAACGCCGGGATGAAGGCGGCCCAGTCCATGTCGGCCACCGCCACGGCCTTCTCGTTGCCCGCGACCGCCTGCACCATCGCGGTGACCGCCAGCGGCGGCGCCATGGGCAGCACGCCGCGGCGGCGCAGCTGGGCGAGCGCGGCCTCGTCCATGCCGATGCCGATCTGGTCCAGGGCGCCCCAGGCGATCGACGTCGCCTTCAGGCCGCGGGCCCGGCGCCATTCGACCAGGGCGTCGAGGACGGCGTTCGCCGCACCTGCCGGGCCCTGGCCACCGCCGCCCCAGATGCCCGCGATCGAGGAGAACACGACGAACGCGTCCAGCGGGGTGTCCTCGAACAGCTGGTCCAGCCACACCGCGGTGGTCACCTTGGCGGTGAACACCTCGGCGAGGTCGGCCACGCCGGTGTCGTCGACGGAGCTGGTCTGCGCGATGTCGGCGGCGTGCACCACCGCGGTGACCGGGTGCTCCGGGTCCGCCACCAGCCGCGCGATCGTGTCCCGGTCGGTGTCGGCGCAGAACTCGACCGTGGTGCCGAACCCGGCCAGCTCGGCCCGCAGTTCTTCGACGCCGTCGGTGCCGGTGACGATGAGCCGATCGGCGCCGGACCGCGCGAGCCAGACCGAGGCGTGCCTGCCCAGCCCTTCGGCCCCGCCGGTCACCAGGACCGTGCCGCGGGGTTCCCACCGGCTCGCCGCGGACTCCGGCACGGGCTTGCGGACCAGCCGCCTGCTGTAGACGCCCGACCGCCGGACGGCGAGCTGGTCTTCCCCGCCGGCGCCGTTCAGCACACCGAGCAGGGCCTGAGCCGTGCGGGCGTCGATCGCGGCGGGCAGGTCGGCCAGGCCGCCCCACCGGTCGAGGCGCTCCAGGGCGACGGCGCGGCCGAGGCCCCACACAGCCGCTTGGGCCGGTGCGGTCACGGCGTCCTGGATGCCGATGTTCACCGCGCCGGAGGTGAGGCACCACAGCGGCGCGGACGTGTCGGTGTCGCCCAGGGCCTGGACCAGCGCGAGCGTCGACGCGGTGATCTCGGTCGCGTCCGCGGGGCCGCCGTCGAGCGCGAGCAGCGACAGCACCCCGCTGAGGTCGTGCTCCGCCAGGACACCCCGCAGCCGCTCGGCCAGCTGCTCCCGCGAAGGCTCTTCGATCTCCAGCCGCACGACGTCGAGTCCCTGGCCGGTCAGCTCGTTCAGCAGCGTGTCGGTGGTACCGGCCGGGACGACGGCCAGCCAGCGGCCGCCCGGCACGCCGGTGGCTTCGCGCTCCAGCGGCTGCCAAATGACCTGGTAGCGCAGCTTCTCCGCGGTCGAGCGCTCGCGGCGCCGGTCGCGCCACCCGGCCAGCACCGGGACGACGGTGCCGAGCGCCCCGCGCTGCTCCGGCACCAGGTCGAGCAGCTCGGCCAGGCTGTCCACATCGGACTGTTCGACGGCGGTCCAGAACTCGGCGTCCACGCCTTCGGCGGCTTCGGCGGTCTCGGCTTCGTGCAGCCAGAAGTGCCGTCGGTCGAAGGCGTACGTCGGCAGGTCGACCCAGGCGGCCGCGGGTACGGCCGCCGTCCAGTCCACGGCCACGCCGCGGACGTAGAGCTCGGCCGCCGACGCCAGCAGGCGGCGGAGGCCGCCGTCTTCCCGGCGCAGCGACCCGGTCACCACGGCGTCGTCGCCGATCTCGCTCAGCGGCTGGACCAGCACCGGGTGGGCACTGATTTCCACGAACACCGTGTGCCCCCGCCCGGCCAGGTCCGCCACCGCGGGGCCGAACCGCACCTGCTGCCGCAGGTTCCGGTACCAGTAGCCCCCGTCGACGACGGCGTCTTCGATCCACGTGCCGAGGACGGTGGAGTAGAACGGGATTCCGGGCGCCTGCGCGGTGATGCCGTCCAGGGCCTTGTCCAGGGTTTCGGCGATGGCCTCGACGTGCCGGGTGTGCGAGGCGTAGTCCACCGCGACCCGCCGGACCCGCACGCCGTCGCCGGAGAGGGCTTCGAGGACCTCGTCGAGCGCCTCCGCGTCTCCCGCGACGACGACCGAGGACGGGCTGTTGACCGCGGCCACCTCGACCCGGTCCGCCCACGGCGCCAGCCGCGCGACAGCGTCTGCTTCGCTCAGCGCGACCGAGGCCATCCCGCCGCGCCCGGCCAGTTCCGCGGCGATCGCCTGGCTGCGCAACGCGACCACCTTCGCCGCGTCCGCCAGCGACAACGCGCCGGACACGCACGCGGCGGCGATCTCACCCTGGGAGTGACCCAGCACCGCGTCCGGAACCACACCGAGGGAAGTCCACACCGCGGCGAGGCCGACCATCATCGCGAAGCTCGCGGGCTGCACCACGTCGACGCGGTCCAGCAGGTCGGCGTCGCCGCGCAGGACGTCGAGCAGCGACCAGCCGGTCCACGGCTCCAGCGCGGCGGCGCACTCCTCGATCCGCTCGGCGAACACCGGCGAAGAGCCGAGCAGTTCCCGGCCCATGCCGAGCCATTGCGAGCCCTGGCCGGGGAACACCCAGACGACCTTGCCCGGCTTGCCCGCGGTCCCGGTCACGACGCCGGGCGCGTTCTCGCCGCGGGCCAGCGCCCGCAACCCGGCCTGGGCTTCGCCGGCCGAGCCCGCGATGACGACCGCGCGCTCGTTCAGCGTCGCGCGGCCCGACACCAGCGCCCCGGCCACACCGGCCGGCGACTCGTACTCGAGGACCGCGGCCAGCCGGCCGGCCTGCCCGGCCAGGGAACCGGTGCTGTGCGCGGACACCACCAGCGGCACCACAACCGGTCGTGAGTGGAAACGCGGGTTAGAACCCTCCTTTTCACTCACGAGGTCTTCGGCAGGGGGCTCCTCGATGATCAGGTGGGCGTTCGTGCCGCTGGCCCCGAAGGAGGACACGCCGGCCCGGCGCGGACGCCCGGTGCGCGGCCAGTCCCGGGCCTCGGTGAGGACCTCGATCGCGCCCGCGGACCAGTCCACCTGGCTGGTGCGCTCGTCGACGTGCAGGGTGGCCGGCATGACGCCGTGGCGCATGGCCATGACCATCTTGATCACGCCGACGACCCCGGCGGCGGCCTGCGTGTGCCCGACGTTCGACTTCAGCGACCCCAGGTACAGCGGCTGTTCCCGCTCCTGGCCGTAGGTGGCCAGCAGCGCCTGGACCTCGATCGGGTCGCCCAGCGCGGTCCCGGTCCCGTGTCCCTCCACGACGTCCACATCGGACGGTGCCAGGCCGGCGCTCGCCAGCGCGCCGCGGATCACCCGCTGCTGCGACGGCCCGTTCGGGGCGGTCAGGCCGTTCGACGCGCCGTCCTGGTTCACCGCGCTGCCGCGCAGGACCGCCAGGACCCGGTGGCCGCGTTCGCGCGCCACCGAAAGCCGTTCGAGGACGACGACACCGACGCCCTCGGCCCAGCCGGTGCCGTCCGCGCCTTCCGCATAGGCCTTGCACCGGCCGTCCGCGGACAGGCCGCGCTGGCGCGAAAACTCCAGGAAGGCGTCCGGGCTGGCCATCACGGTCGCACCGCCGGCCAGGGCCATCGAGCACTCGCCCTGCCGCAGGGCCTGCGCCGCGAGGTGCATCGCCACCAGCGACGACGAACACGCCGTGTCCACGGTGACCGCCGGTCCCTCGAAGCCGAACACGTAGGCCACCCGGCCCGACGCGACACTCGAAGCCGTGCCGGTCATCGTGTAGCCCTGGACGTCTTCGGGCACTTCGCGCAGCCGCGTCACGTAGTCGTGGTGGACGATCCCGGTGAAGACGCCGACGTCGCTGCCCCGCGCGGACAGCGGGTCGACACCCGCTCGTTCCAGGGCCTCCCACGACGTCTCCAGCAGCAGCCGCTGCTGCGGGTCCATCGCGAGGGCTTCGCGGGGCGAGATGCCGAAGAGCCCGGCGTCGAACTGGGCCGCGTCGTGCAGGAAGCCGCCCGAACGCGTGTAGCTCGTCCCGGCGTGAGCGGGGTCCGGGTGGTACAGGCCGTCGAGGTCCCAGCCGCGGTCGACGGGGAAGCCGGACACCGCGTCCCGCCCTTCCGCGACGAGGTTCCACAGCTCTTCGGGGCTGTCGGCGCCGCCCGGCAGCCGGGTGCTCATGCCGACGATCGCGATCGGCTCGCCGGAGACGTCCCGCGTCACCGGCGCCGGCGCGGCCGGGCGTTCGCCGGAGAGTTCGGCCCGCAGGTGCTCGGCGAGGACGGCCGGGTTCGGGTAGTCGAAGATCAGCGTGCTGGGCAGCTCCACGCCGGTGAAGTCGCGCAGGCGGTTGCGCAGCTTGATCGCGCCGAGGGAGTCGAACCCGTGGTCCTTGAAGGACCGGTCGAGGTCGAACGCGTCCGCCTCCCGGTGCCCGAGCACCACCGCGGCGCTCTCGCGGACCAGCTCCAGGATGTCCGGCACCGGCCGGTCCACGGTCGGCTCCGCCGGTGGCGGGGTGACGCTGACCGGCGCCGGCTCGTCGACGTCGACCCAGAACCGCTGGTGCTGGAACGCGTAGGTGGGCAGGACGGTCCCGACCGCCGTGGCCGGTTCGCCGAGCACGGCCGTCCAGTCCACGGCCACGCCCCGCACGTGGAGTTCCGCGAGCGCGGTGAGGACGTCGGAGACCTCGGCGCTGTTCTTGCGCAGCGTGGCGACGCAGCTCTGCTCCGAGCCACCGAGCGTGCCGAGCGCCATCGCGGCGAGCGCGCCGCCTGGGCCGAGCTCGAGGAACGTCGACGCGCCCTGGGCGTCCAGCGCGGTGACGGCGTCGCTGAACCGCACGGCGTTGCGCACCTGGCCGACCCAGTACCCGGGGCTGTCGAGCGGGGCGAGTTCCCCGGTGAGCGTCGAGACGACGGGCAGCGAACCGGCCCGGTACGTCAGGCGCTCGGCGACCGCGCGGAACTCGTCGAGCATCGGCTCCACGAGCGGCGAGTGGAAGGCGTGGCTGACCGCCAGCCGCCGCGTCTTGCGCCCGCGGCCCGCCAGTTCGGCCGCGACGGCGAGCACGGCTTCTTCGGCCCCCGAAAGCACCACCGAGTCCGGGCCGTTGACCGCGGCGACGCAGACGGCGGCACCGAGCAGGGGGGCGACCTCGTCTTCGGTGGCCTGGACGGCGACCATCGCGCCGCCACCGGGCAGGGCCTGCATCAGCCGGCCGCGTGCGGCGACCAGTTCGCCCGCCTCGGCCAGGTCCAGCACGCCGGACACGTGCGCGGCGGCGAGCTCGCCGATCGAGTGGCCGGCGAGGAGGTCCGGCCGCACGCCCCAGGACTCGAAGAGCCGGAACAACGCGGTCTCCAGGGCGAACAGCGCGCCCTGGGTGTACATGGTCTGGTCGAGCAGGGCGCTGTCCTCGAACACGACCTCGCGCAGCGGACGCTCGCCCAGGTGCGCGTCCACGGCGGCGCACGCGGCCTCGAAGGCGTCGCGGAAGGCCGGGAACGTCCCGGCGAGTTCGCGGCCCATCCCGGCCCACTGGCTGCCCTGGCCGGTGAAGAGGAACGCCAGCTTGCCGTCGACCGGCGTGCCGGTCACGACACCGGGCCCGAAGGCGGCGAGGTCGTCGCGGAGCTGTTCCCGGTCGGAGGCGAGGACGACGGCCCGGTGGTCGAGCTGAGCCCGTGTGGTGGCGAGCGCGTGGGCGGTGTCGGCGACCCGGACGTCGGGTCGCTCGCCGAGGAATCCCGCGAGCCGCGCGGCCTGGTCGCGCAGGGCCGCCGCCGTCCGCGCGGAGACGAGCACCGGCACGAGGTAGTCGGCGGCCTCGGGCCGGGGCGTGGTGCTCGGTGCGGGGACCTCTTCCAGGACGACGTGCGCGTTGGTGCCGCCGATGCCGAAGGACGACACGCCCGCCCGGCGCGGCTGGCCGTTGCCCGGCCAGTCCCGTGCCCCGGTCAGCAGCTCGACCGCCCCCGCCGACCAGTCCACGTGGGACGACGGCCGGTCGACGTGCAGCGTCTTGGGCAGGACGCCGTGCCGCATGGCCATCACCATCTTGATCACGCCCGCGACCCCCGCCGCGGCCTGCGTGTGCCCGAGGTTCGACTTCACCGAGCCGAGCCAGAGCGGCGTCTCGCGGTCCTGGCCGTAGGTGGCCAGCAGCGCCTCGGCCTCGATCGGGTCGCCCAGGGTGGTCCCGGTACCGTGGGCCTCCACCGCGTCGACGTCCGATGTGGACAGTCCGGCGGCGGCCAGTGCCTTGCGGATCACCCGCTGCTGGGACGGCCCGTTCGGGGCGGTCAGGCCGTTCGACGCGCCGTCGGAGTTGACCGCCGAGCCGCGGACCACGGCCAGGACCTGGTGCCCCCGGCGCCGGGCCTCGGACAGCCGCTCCACCAGCAGCAGCCCGACGCCCTCGGACCAGCCGGTGCCGTCCGCGCCGTCGGCGAACGCCTTGCACCGGCCGTCGGGGGCCAGCCCGCGCTGCCGCGAGAACTCGACGAACGTCTCGACGGTGCCCATCACCATCACGCCGCCCGCGAGCGCCATGGAGCACTCGCCGCGCTGCAGCGCCTGCACCGCCATGTGCAGCGCGACCAGCGAAGAAGAGCACGCCGTGTCGACCGTGACGGCCGGGCCTTCGACGCCGAAGTGGTAGGCGACGCGGCCGGAGAGCACGCTCGCCGAACCGCCGGTGAGCCGGAAGCCCTCGACGCCGGCGGCCCGGTGCATCCGCATGCTGTAGTCGTGGCTGTTGACGCCGGCGAAGACGCCGATGTCCTGCCCGGCCAGCGTGGTCGGGTCGATCGCGGCCCGTTCGAACAGCTCCCAGGACGTCTCCAGCAGCAGCCGCTGCTGCGGGTCCATGGCGAGCGCCTCGTTGGGCGAGATGCCGAAGAAGGCGGCGTCGAACCCGGCGGCGTCGTCGAGGAAGGCGCCGTGCCGGACGTACGTGGTGCCTTCGTGGTCGGGGTCTTCGTGGTAGACCCGGTCGGTGTCCCAGCCGCGATCGGCGGGGAACTCGGTGACGGCGTCGGCGCCGTCGGCGACCAGCCGCCACAGGTCCTCGGGGCTGTGCACGCCACCGGGGAAGCGGCACGCCATCGCCACGATCGCGATCGGCTCCTCGGCCGCGGCGGTCCCGATCTCGGCCGGCCGGGTCGCTGCCGCACCGAAGAGCTTGGTGCGCAGGTGTTCCGCGAGCGCCGGGGGCTTCGGGTAGTCGAAGATCATCGCCGGGGACAGGGTCAGCCCGGTCGCGGCGGCCAGGCGGTTCCGCAGCTCGACCGCGGTCAGCGAGTCGAAGCCGGCGTCCTTGAACGTCCGTCCCGTGTGGACGGAGTCGACGCCGGGGTGGCCGAGCACCTCGGCGGCGTGCCGCCGGACCAGCTCCAGCAGGGCTCCGGCCTGCTCGGTCTCGCCGAGTCCGGCGAGGTGTTCGGTGAGCGACGCCGTCTTGGCCGCCGTCCGGCGCGGCAGCGGGGCCAGGCCGCGCAGCAGCGGCGGCACCGGGCCACCGGCCTTCGCCGTCGCCCGCAATGCGGCGACATCGAAGTTGGCCGCCACCAGGGCTCCCCCGGTGCCGATGGCCGCGTCCAGCAGCGCCAGGCCCTCGTCGGCGGCGATGCCGGACATGCCGATCCGCTGGTTGCGCCGCAGGTCGGCGGCCCCGAGGTGTTCGGTCATCCCGCTGACCGTCGACCAGTAGCCCCAGGCGATGGACACCGCGGGCAGGCCGAGGCTGTTCCGCTTGCGCGCCAACGCATCCAGCTCGGCGTTGGCGGCGGCGTACCCGGCCTGGCCGGGGTTGCCCAGGACGCCCGCGGCCGAGGAGAACAGCACGAAGGCGGCGAGGTCGGCGTCCCGGGTGAGCTCGTCCAGGAGCCGGGCGGCGTCCGCCTTCGGCCGCCGCACGGTGGCGACCCGATCGGGGGTCAGCTCGGTGACGACGCCGTCGTCCAGGACGCCGGCGGTGTGCACGACGGCGGTGAGCGGGTGCTCGGCCGGGATCGTCCGCAGGACGGCCTCGAGCTGCGTCCGGTCCGCCGCGTCGCAGGCGGCGATGGTGACGGACGCGCCCAGCGCGGTCAGCTCTTCCTGCAGCTCGGGTGCTTCGCCGCGGCGGCTGATCAGGACCAGGTGCCGGACACCGTGCGCGGTCACGAGGTGCCGGGCGGTCAGCGCGCCGAGCGTGCCGGTGCCGCCGGTGATCAAGACGGTGCCCTCGGTGTCCAGCGGGCGCGCGTCGTGCTTTGCGTCCACCCGAGCGAGCCGCGGCACCGAGGCGACGCCGTTGCGCACCCGCACCTGCGGTTCGCCGCTCGCCACCACGGCGGGCAGCACGGCGTGGTCGTCGAGGTCGGCCAGGACGATCCGGCCGGGGTGCTCGGACTGCGCCGAGCGCACCAAGCCCCAGACCGCGGCCGCGCCGGGCTCGGTGCAGTCTCCGGTGACGACGGCCAGCCGGGTTTCCGCGGGCTCCGCCAGCCACGCCTGGATCGCCGCCAGCGTCGCCTCGACCGACGTGGCTTCGTACCGCACGAAGTCCGCGGCATCGGCGGTGGGCAGCGGGATTTCCGGCCAGTCGACGCGGAAGAGCGCGTCGACGGTCCCCTGCTCCGGGGTGAACGGCGTGCCGCGCACGGATTCGACGGTCAGCACGGGCTGCCCCGCCGGGTCGGTCAGCCGCAGGCCGGTCGCCGTCGGTGTCACCGTAACGGCCGTGGCCCCGGAAGCCAGCAGGGACACCCCGGTCCACACCGACGGGAGCAGGTCGTCGCCGACGACCGTGCGGACGGCGGCGTCCAGCAGCGCGGGGTGGATCCCGTACCGGTCCGCGTCGCGCAGGCCGTCCACGGTGACGTCGGTGGCGTCTCCCGCCGCCGCCGGATCAGTCATCTCGGCGGCGGCGGGAGCGAGTGTGCCGTGGGCGTGCCGCGTCCACGGTTCGTCCGCCTCACGGGAAAAGACCTCGATCGGCCGCCGCCGCTGCTCGCCGGGTTCGCCGACGAGCAGCTGGACGTCTCGGCCACCGCGTGGCGGCAGCACCACGGGCGCGTCGACGGTCAGTTCGGCGAGGAAGGGTGTGGCGGCCAGGTCGCCGAGCCGGATGGCCGCCTCGACCAGCGCCGCGTTCGGGACCGGCCCGTCGGCGGCCCAGGGCTGCGCCCGGCGCGTCCAGCGGGCCACGGCGGTGAGGCGGTCCGAACCCGGCGTGCTGACGATCGTGCCCAGCAGCGGGTCTCCGGCCGGCGCGGGCTCGGCGGGCTCGAGCCAGTAGTGCCGGCGGTCGAAGGCGTAGGTCGGCAGGTCCACCCACCCGGACGCGGGCACCATCGCCGCCCAGTCCACGTCGATGCCGCGGACGAACAGCTCGCCCATCGAGGTCAGCAACCGCCGCAGGCCACCGTCTTCACGCCGCAACGTCCCGACCGCGTCCCCGGTGAGCTCGCTCAAGGGCTGGACCAGCACCGGGTGCGCACTGACCTCGACGAACACCGTGTGGCCCTGCTCGATCAGGGCCGTCGCGGCCGTCCCGAACCGGACCTGGTTGCGCAGGTTCCGGTACCAGTAGCCGCCGTCCAGCACATCCGCGTCGCGCACCCACCCACTCGTGACGGTGGAGTAGAACGGCACGGTCGGCGCCTGCGCACTGATCCCGGCCAAGGTTTCGGCAAGAGTGTCGCGGATGTCCTCGACGTGCCGGGTGTGCGAGGCGTAGTCCACCGCCACCCGCCGAACCCGGATGCCTTCCCCGGACAGGATTTCCAGGGTCGCGTCGAGGGCCTGAGCATCCCCGGCGACCACCACCGACGACGGGCCGTTGACGGCGGCGACCTCGACCCCGTCCGCCAGCCGCGACACGACCTCGGCTTCGCCCAACGCGACCGAGGCCATCCCGCCGCGGCCGGACAGCTCCGCCGCGATCGCCTGGCTGCGCAGCGCCACCACCTTCGCCGCGTCCTCCAGCGACAAGGCGCCCGACACGCACGCGGCCGCGATCTCGCCCTGCGAGTGGCCGACGACGGCGTCCGGGCGCACACCCGCGGACTCCCACACCGCGGCCAGCCCGACCATCACCGCGAAACAGGCCGGCTGCAGCACGTCGACCCGATCCAGGTCGCCATCGCCCCGCAGGACGTCGATGAGCGACCAGTCGATCCACGGCTCCAGCGCGGCCGCGCACCCGGCGATCCGCTCGGCGAACACCGGGGACTCGTCCAGCAGCTCACGACCCATTCCGGCCCACTGCGTCCCCTGCCCCGGGAACACCCACACGACCTTGCCCGGTGTCCCCGGACCGGCCGTGTTCAGCGCCCGCAGCCCGGTCACGGCTTCCTCGCGCGAACCGGCCACGACGACCGCGCGTTCGGCCAGCACCGCGCGCCGCGAAACCAGCGCCCCGGCCACCTCGGCCAGCGAGACGTCCCCTTCGAGGAGGGACGCCAGCCGCCCGGCCTGCCCGGACAGCGACTCCGTACTCCGCGCCGACACCACCAGCGGCACCACAGCCGGTCGTGAGTGGTAAAGCGGGTTAGAACCCTCTTTTTCACTCACGAGGTCTTCGGCGGGCGGCTCCTCCAGGATCAGGTGCGCGTTGGTCCCGCTGACGCCGAACGACGACACCCCGGCCCGGCGCGGACGGCCGGTCCGCGGCCACGCGCGGGCCTCGGTCAGCAACTCGACCGCGCCCGCCGACCAGTCCACCTCGGAAGCCGGCTTGTCGACATGCAGCGTCGGCGGCAGCACCTCGTGCCGGAGCGCCTGCACCATCTTGATCACGCCGGCGACACCCGCGGCCGCCTGCGCGTGGCCGATGTTCGATTTCAGCGAGCCCAGGTACAACGGCCGCTCGCGCTCCTGGCCGTAGGTCGCCAGCAGCGCCTGCGCCTCGATCGGGTCACCGAGGGTCGTCCCGGTCCCGTGCGCCTCGACGACGTCCACATCGGACGGTGCCAGCCCGGCCCCGGCCAGCGCGCGGCGGATCACCCGCTGCTGCGCCAGGCCGTTCGGCGCGGTGAGGCCGTTGGAAGCCCCGTCCTGGTTGACCGCGCTGCCGCGCAGCACGGCCAGCACCCGGTGGCCCCGCTCCCGTGCCACCGACAGCCGCTCCAGGACGACGACGCCGACGCCTTCGGACCAGCCGGTCCCGTCGGCCGCCGACGCGAACGCCTTGCACCGCCCGTCGGGCGCCAGGGCCCGCTGGCGGGAGAACTCCACGAACGAACCCGGCGTCGCCATCACGGTGACCCCGCCGGCGAGCGCCATCGAGCACTCGCCCTGCCGCAGGGCCTGCGCGGCCAGGTGCATCGCCACCAGCGACGACGAACACGCCGTGTCGACGGTGACCGCCGGGCCTTCCAGGCCCAGCACGTAGGAGACGCGGCCGGACGCCACGCTCGACGCGACCCCGGTGGTGACGAACCCTTCGAGCTCCGGGGCGACCGCGCCGGAGCCGTAGCCCTGGCCCATCAGGCCGGAGAAAACCCCGGTGTTGGTGCCCTTCAGCGCCACCGGGTCGATCCCGGCGTGTTCGAGGGCCTCCCACGACGTCTCCAGCAGCAGCCGCTGCTGCGGGTCCATGGCGAGCGCCTCACGCGGCGAGATGCCGAAGAAGCCC
>NZ_PPHF01000108.1 GCF_002904335.1 Amycolatopsis sp. CA-126428
GGGGATGCCCGCTCGATCACGGGGGATGCCCGCTCGATCACGGGGGATGCCCGCTCGATCACGGGGGATGCCTGGCTCGTCACGCGAGATGCCCCTCGGGATGCGGCAGGGCCCCGGAACCGGGTGGGTTCCGGGGCCCTGCTGTGTCGCGGGCGGTCAGCCTTGGCGGGCCTTCGAACGCGGGTTGTCCTTGTTGATCACCAGGACCTTGGACCCCCGGCGGATGACCTGGGCACCCGGCTGGCGGGCGAGCGAGCGGATCGAGCTGCGGACCTTCATGGCGAGCCGTCCTTCCTGCGGGAGCTGTCCCACACCCTCCTCAACCACCACGGGGTCGGTTTGATTCCGCAACTCAGCTGCTCTCGCGGGCCGCCCAGCTTTGGAGGTCGTCGCCGCGGATGGCGGCGGCCATCAGGTCCGGGAACTGGTCCGGGGTGCACGCGAAGGCCGGGATGCCCAGCTCGGCCAGGGCCGCCGCGTTCTCGTGGTCGTACGACGGTGCGCCCGAGTCCGACAGCGCCAGCAGCGTCACCACCTGGACCCCCGCGCCGGCCAGCTCGGCGATCCGGTGCAGCAGCTCGTCCTCGTCGCCGCCCTCGTAGAGGTCGCTGATCAGCACCAGCAGCGTCCGCTCCGGGCGCTCGACCAGGCCCTGGCAGTACGCGATCGCCCGGTTGATGTCCGTGCCGCCGCCCAGCTGGGTGCCGAACAGCACGTCGACCGGGTCGGCGAGGTGCTCGGTGAGGTCCGCGACCTCCGTGTCGAACGCCACGAACGACGTCTTCAACGCCCGCATCGACGCCAGGACCGCGCCGAACAGCCCCGAGTACACCACCGACTCCGCCATCGAGCCCGACTGGTCGACGGCCAGGATCACGTCCCGCTGCACCGCCTGCTGCCGCCGGCCGAAGCCGATCAGCTTCTCCGGGACGATCGTGCGCAGCTCGGGGGAGTAGTGCTTGAGGTTGGCGTGGATCGTGCGGGCCCAGTCGACGTCGCCGGGGCGGGGCCGGTGCGTGCGCGACGCCTTGTCCAGCGCGCCCCGGATCGCCGCGCGGGTGCGTTCGGCGAGCCGCTCCTCCAGCTCGGTGACGACCTTGCGGACCACCTCGCGCGCGGTCTCCTTGGTCTCCTCGGGCAGCACGCCGTTCAGCGACAGCAGCGTGCCGACCAGGTGGACGTCCGGCTCGACCGCCGACAGCAGTTCCTTCTCCAGCAGCATCCGGGTGAGCCCCAGCCGGTCGACCGCGTCGCGCTGCATGACCTGCACGACGGTGCTCGGGAAGTAGCGCCGGATGTCGCCGAGCCAGCGCGCGACCCGCGGCGCCGAGGCACCCAGGTTCGCGCTGCGCGGCCCGCCCGCCGCTTCCTCGTCGGGCTTGTCGTAGAGGGCGGCCAGCACCGCGTCCACCCCACTGTCCTCTTCGGACAGCTGAGCATCGGTCAGCCCCGGACCGGCGCCATCCCCGCCCAGCACCAGCCGCCAGCGCCGCACCCGGTCGGCATCCGCGGTAGTCACGCCCCCACCCCCAGCAGTGTCGCGAGGACGGGGAGCACGCGCTCGGCCCGGTCCTCGTCCAGTTCGTCGGCCACGGGCACGACGCGAGCGGCACCGGTGAGCCCGGCCGCGCGCTGCCCGATCGCTCGTTTCTCGGGCGCGCTGAACGCCCCGAAAGTGCGGCGCAGCAACGGAAGCACCTCGGTGAAGACGTCGGCGTGGATCCCGGCCAGCCACGCGTCGATCACCCGCAGCAGGCCTTCGTCGTGCACCAGCAGCAGCGCCCCGCCGTCGAAGAAGCCCTCGACGTACGCGGCGCCCGCCGACGGTACGACGCCCGGCGTGAGGGCCCGGCCCAGCCGCAGTTCGACGTCGAGCGCGTCGAACAGCCCGGCGTCGTGCAGGATCCGGGTGAGCCGGCCGGCCAGCAGCGGGGGCAGCGACGGCCGTTCCGCCAGCCGGGCCAGCGCCGTCAGCCAGCGTTCCTTCGGCTCGTCGCCCAGCAGCGAGGTCGCGTCGTGCACTCCGTCGACGAGCTTGGCCAGCCGGGCCGCGGCGTCGTCGTCGATGCCGTGGGCGGCCGGGGGCAGGCCGGCGCAGATCCGGTCGAGCATCCGGTCGGCGACCGCCCGCAGCGCGGCGGTGTCCGTGCCGCGGACGTTGCCGTACCGGGTCGCCCTGGCCAGCGCGGGCAGGGCCGACATCAGCCGGGCGACGTCCGCGTCCGCCGCCGCCCGCGCGTCGAGCGCCGCGAGCGCTTCGGGCAGCGCCTCCGGTAGGTCGGCGAGCAGGCAGTTCTCGACGGCCGTGGTGACTTCGTCCAGCGGTGGCGTGCCTTCGACGGTGCCCCGGACCGCGGCGGTGGCCGCCGACGGCACGGTGGTGCCGTGCACCGCGGCCGCGACCAGGTCCACCTCGAACGACGGTTCCCAGGCCAGCGCCCAGGTTTCGCGGAACGTGCCCTTGTTCCGCCGCGCCGACGCCTCCCGGCTGCCCCACTCGATGCCGAGGATCCGCAGCCGGTGCAGCAGCTTCGAGCGGTCGAGGCCGCCCGGCGTCCGCAGGTCGAGGTCGAGCTCCTTGACGATCGGGTCCTTCTTGAGCCGCAGGCGTTTCGCGGTCGCGGTCAGGTCCGCGGCCAGCGGCGGCTGCGGGACGCGATCGGGCACCTCGCCGAGCCGTTCGCCGACGACCAGCCGCCGCGTGACCAGTTCGACCTGCACCTCGTCCCCGCCGCACAGCACGGACCGGGTGGCTTCGGTGACCTCGGCGAGCCCGGCTGACGACCGCCCGCGCAGCGTCGCGAGCGTCTCGGCCAGGCGGACCGCCTCGATGACGTGCGCGGTCGAGACCGGCAGATCCTCCTCCCGCAGCACCCCGGCGACGCCGGTCAGCCAGCGCGTGGTGACGTCTTCGGGGGTGGTGAAGAGGTGGTGGTACCAGCCCGGCGACCGCACGCCGGCGCCGTAGCCGCTCGCCGTGGCGAGGCGCCCGTGCGTCCACGGCACCCAGGTGCAGGCGACCTTCCGCTTCGGCAGTCCTTTGAGGACGGCCTGGTCGTGTGACGCCGGTGGCAGCGGATCCGCCAGGGCGGGCACGTGCCAGGCGCCGCAGACGACGGCGATGTTCTCGAAGCCGTCCTTGCGGGTGCGCCGCAGCACCGAGCGCATGTACGCCTCGCGCCGGGCTTCGTTGCCCCGCGCGGGTTCTTCGTCCTCCCGCACCGCGCTCATCGCCTCGGCGATCACTTCGAACGGGCTTTCGGTGTCCCGCCGCGACTCGACGACGTCGTCCCACCAGCGTTCCGGGTCGTCGTACCCGCCGGCCGAGGCCAGCAGGGCCAGGGGGTCGACCGGCGGGCCCGCGTGCTCGTCCGGCCCCGCGGCGAACGTGTGCGCGGCCGGGAGGTCGCAGAACCGCACCGGGATGCCGGCTTCGCGGGCGTAGGCGAGCGCCTGCCATTCGGGGCTGAAGACGGCGAACGGCCAGAACGCGGCGCGCGAGACGTCGTCGGTCGCGTAGGCCAGCAGCGCGACCGGGGGCGCCATGGCCGGGTCTTCGGTGAGCTCGACCAGAGCGTCGGCTTCGGGTGGCCCCTCGATGAGCACGACGTCGGGTTCGAGTTCGGCGAGCCGCGCCGCCACGGCCCGGGCGGATCCCGGGCCGTGGTGGCGGATGCCGAGCAGGTGGGTCGCCGTCACGAAAGCTCCTGGCCCGCCCGGTAGAAGTCGGCCCAGCCGTCGCGCTCGCGGACCACGGTCTCCAGGTATTCGAGCCAGATCGCGCGGTCGGCCACCGGGTCCTTGACCACCGCGCCGTGGATGCCCGCCGCGATGTCGTGCGGGCGCAGCACGCCGTCGCCGAAGTGGGCGGCCAGGGCGAGCCCGCCGGTGAGCACGCTGATCGCCTCGGCGGTCGACAGCGTGCCGGACGGCGACTTCACCGCCGTGCGGCCGTCTTCGGTGCGGCCCGAGCGCAGCTCGCGGAACACCGTGACGACGCGGCGGATCTCGGCCAGCTCGGCGGCTTCCGCGGGCAGCTGCAGCGCCGTGCCCAGCTCGGCGACCCGCCTGCTGACGATCTCGACCTCCGCTTCGGCACTGTCCGGCAGCGGCAGCACGACCGTGTTGAACCGCCGCCGCAGCGCGCTGGACAGTTCGTTGACGCCCTTGTCGCGGTTGTTCGCCGTCGCGATCAGGTTGAAGCCCGGCCGGGCCTGCACCTCGGTGCCCAGTTCCGGGACCGGCAGCGTCTTCTCGGACAGGATGGTGATCAGCGAGTCCTGGACGTCGGCGGGAATGCGCGTCAGCTCCTCGAGGCGGGCCAGTTTGCCGTCCCGCATCGCGCGCAGCACCGGGCTTTCGACGAGGGCCGCGGCGCTCGGGCCCTCGGCGATCAGCCGGGCGTAGTTCCAGCCGTAGCGGATCGACTCCTCGGACGTGCCCGCGGTGCCCTGCACCAGCAGCGTCGAATCGCCGCTGATGGCCGCGGAGAGGTGCTCCGAAACCCACGTCTTCGCCGTGCCGGGTACGCCGAGCAGCAGCAGCGCGCGGTCGGTGGCGAGCGTGGCGACGGCGACCTCGATCAGCCGCCGCGGGCCGACGTACTTCGGCGTGATCACGGTGCCGTCCGGCAGGGTGCCGCCGAGCAGGTACTCGACGACGGCCCAGGGCGAGAGGTTCCAGTTCGGCGGCTTCGCCCGTTCGTCGGCGGCGGCCAGCGCGGCCAGCTCGGCGGCGTGGTCCTGCTCGGCGTGCGGCCGGAGGACGGTGGCGGGGGCGGTCATGCGAGCTCCTCGTACATTTCGCGGCGGAAGTTCAGCGTTTCGGTGAGCGCCCGGCGCCACGGCCCGGCGTCCATGGTCAGGCGGGTGGTGGCCAGCGGGTGGCGCAGGCACTGCGGCGGCACCGCGCGCGCGATCACGACGGCGGCGTGCGAGACGAGGCGGTGGTCGGCCTGGCGGGCGATCCAGTCGAGCAGCGCGGTGCCGAGTTCCTTCGTCCAGGGCCGGGGCAGTTCGTGCACCAGCCGCGCGAACGACTCGACGGGCAGCCGGCTCACCAGGTGCCCGACGGTGGCGGCCTGGCCGGCCGGGCTCAGCACCCCGAGCAGCGGCGGCGTGGTGCGGCCGCCGGGGTCGGCGCCGATGAGGGCCTGCGCCCAGGTTTCGTCGCGCTGGCGCAGGGCGGCGGTGGCCCAGGATTCCCGCAGCACGGCGGCCGGGCAGCCTTCGACGGCCATCCGCACGACCTCGGCCGGCGGGCCGAACTCGGTCCAGAAGGAGAGCGGCGCGGCCGCGACGAGGGTGCGCAGCCGGACGGTGCCGTCGCCGCGTTCGCCGTGGGGCAGGGAGACGGTGAGCACCCGGTTCCGGCGGTGGACCAGCGTGCGCAGCCGTTCGGCCATGCTCCGGCCGTAACGCGTGCCCGGCAGCCGGCCGAGCAGGTCGGCGGCCTGTTCGCGGACGGCGGCGGCCCGATCGGTGAGCGCGGCATCGAGGAAAGCTTCGTCGCCGGCGCGGACGTGGCCGGCCAGGACGCCGAGGAAGTCGGCACGGACGTCGGCGGGCTCGGTCTTCCACGACGTGGTGAGGGCTTCGCGGGCGGCGTCGGGATCCTGGGCGAGCTTGGCGCCGAGCCACCGGCGGCGCTGGGCGAGGCTGCCGTACTGCCAGACGTCGCCGGATTCTTCGGCCGGCGCGGCCAGGAAGGCCCAGTCGGGGTTCCGCTGCCCGAGCCAGGCACCGAGGGGCCCGGCGACGGCGACCAGCGGCCCGCGCAGGGCCGCCTTGGTGCGCGCGGCCTCGGCGAGCAGCGGCAGGGTTTCCGGGGGGACGCGGTAATCGGTGCCGGCCACGATGCCGAGCCACTCGAGCAGGAGATCGGGGTGACTGGCGGCGAGCAGCCGGCCGAGCCGCTCCCGGGCGAGCGGCGGCACGAAGGGCCGTTCGTCGTCGGCGGCCACGGGCAGCGGCCGGACGTCGTGCAGCGGCCGCCGCCCGGCCCGCCGGTAGGTGCTGAGCACGGCCGCGGCGGCGAGCAGCTGCTCGGCCGGGTCGGCGCGCCCGGCGATGAGCTCTTGGACCGCGGCCGGCTGGGCGGCGGGGTCCAGGGTGCGCCGCCGGGTGCCGAGGAGAGCGGTGCCGACGAGGTCTTCCCAGGCTTTCATCGGGACACCTCGGCTTCCTTTTCGTAGTAGGGGAAAACCTTCACAGCCGCACCGCCAGGTTCTCGTGCCAGCACATCAGCGGCCGCAGCCCCGCCAGGCTCCACTCGCCGGCCACCGTCACCGGGCGGCCCGCCGAGAGGGCCAGCAGTGACCACGGGAACGCGTACGGCACCAGCGGCATCGCCGTTCCGTCCTCTTCGGACAGACACCAGCCGCCCGCGTGCTCGGCCGGGGTGACGCCCGACAACAGCACCGGCCAGCGCTCCAGCCACGGGTCCGCCGCCATCGCCCGCGTGTGCGCCGCCAGGGCGTCCGCGATCGACCCCCCTTCGGCCGCCGGAGCCGCGAGCGGGATTCCGCGCTCCGCCACCAGGGCCCGCAGCGGCGCCGCGCCCGGGTAGAACGCCAGTTCCGCCGTCAGCCGGTGGCCCGGTGGGAGCGTGGCGTCCAGGGGACGGCCCGGCGGCGCGAACGACAGCACCAGTGCGTCCCGGCCCGTGCCGAGGCCGCGCAACCAGGTCCGGCGGGTGAGCAGCCGGTCGTTCTCCTCGTCCGCCGCGCCGGTGATCAGCCATTCGTCCGCGACGCGCTCGCCGGTCTCCAGCACCCGGGCCGTCTCCACCGAAAACCCCAGCCGCGTGCGGACGGTCTCCGCCAGCGCGGGCGGCAGCGACTCCAGGCGCGTGGCCGCGTCGGCGAGCAGGTACAGCTGGGACAGCTCGGCCAGCAGCGCCTCCGGCCAGTCGCGGCGGCCGACGAGCCCCGCCGCCCGGCGCAAGCCGCCCGCGAGGCCCGACGCCTGCGCGTCGACCATCCGCGCCGCGACCGTGCGCAGCTCGTCACCGCCGTTGCGCTCGAAGCCCGCGAACCCGGCCCCGATCCGGTCGGTCAGCCAGACCTTCAGCTCCGCGACGCCGCCCTCGACGCGGGCCGCGCGATCGGAAGCACGCCGGGCGGCCGCTTCTTCGTCCCTCGGGCCCGCCGCCTCGGCGCGGTTTTCCGCCCGGCGGGCGCGGTCGGCGCGTTCGGACAGCCACGCGTGCACCCACTCGGGTGGTTCCGCGCTGTCGACCCGCCCGGCCGCCCAGAGCAGCAGCAACCCCAGCGCGTGCTTGCACGGGAACTTCCGGCTGGGACAGGAACACCGGAACGCGGGCTCGGCCAGCTCGACGCACGTCTGGTACGGCTTCTGGCCACTGCCCTGGCAGAAGCCCCACAGGGCGTCTTCGGACGCACCCGCGCCCGACCACCGCGCCGGCGTGGCGAGCGCCCGGCCCGCCTTCTCCGAAGCGGGATCCGGCGCCAGCCCGGCCACGCGTTCCGCGGTCCACGGCACTGCCGTCACCACCTGTCCCCCCACTGTTCTCCCTCGCTTTCCGGTACGTGGTGAAGCATGCCAGCACCCACCGACATTTTCTGAAAGCCGACTATTCTAGTGCTAGAGTACGGCCGTGCTGACCGACGCGGAACTGACGGTGCTCGGCCTGGTGGCCGAGCGGCCGAGGCACGGCTACGAGCTGGACGAGGTCGTCTCGCAGCGCGGCATGCGCGACTGGACGGCCCTCGGCTTCAGCTCGATCTACTACGTCCTGGGGAAACTCCGCGAGAAAGGTCTGGTCACCGAGGTCGCGGGGGAACGCGCGCACGCCAAGGCCAAGAAGACGTTCACGGCCACCGAAGCGGGCCGGAAAGCGTGTGCGGCCGCCGCCGAAGCCGCCGTCGCGGAGCTGCGGCCGGTGCACCCGCCGGTGCTCGTCGGCCTGGCGAACAGCCCGGCCGTCCCGCCCGAACGCCTCGCGGCCGCGCTGGCCCGGCGCGCGGAAGCCGTGGAAGAGCGGCTCGCCGAGGTCCGCCGCGCGGCCGCGGCGCAGGAACACGCCCCGCCGTTCGTCCGCGCGATCTTCGACTACTCCGTCGCCCAACTCGAGGCCGAAGCCCGATGGCTGGAAGGAATGACCTGATGCCCTACGACGTCAAGAAGGACCTGAAGCAGCTCTACGCGCCCAAAAACACCGACTGGGCCTTGCTGGACGTCCCCGAACAGCGGTTCCTCGCGATCGACGGCCGCGGCAACCCGAACACCGCGGAGAGCTACCGGAAGGCCGTCGAAGCGCTCTACGCCTTCGCCTACACGATCAAGATGACGGCGAAGCAGCGTGGCGAGGACTTCGTCGTGGGGCCGCTGGAAGGCCTGTGGTGGGCCGAGGACTACGCGGCTTTCACCGTGCGCGCCAAGGATTCCTGGCAGTGGACCATGCTCATCGCGCAGCCGTCGTGGATCGAGGAGGACGCCGTCGAGGAGGCCAGGGAAGCGGTGCGGCGCAAGAAGAAGCTCAAGGCGCCGGTCCGGCTGGAGAAGCTGCACGAGGGCCGCTGCGCGCAGGCGCTCCACATCGGATCGTATGACGACGAAGGTCCGCTGCTGGCCCGCCTGCACGACGAATACCTTGCGGCGCAAGGCCTGAAGCCGACCGGGCTGCACCACGAGGTCTACCTCGGCGACCCGAGACGCGTCGAGCCCGCGAAGCTCCGGACGGTGGTGCGTCAGCCGGTCGGCTGATCGAGGGCGGCGAGGCCGCTTTCCCACCGCGCCCGGCGTTGGGCGGACGTCTGCTCCCACCACGGCTCACCGCGCTCGCCCAACGCCACCTTCGCCGTCTGGACGCGCGCGCGGTCCTGCACGCGCCGGGCCGCCATCAGGTGCTTCTGCAGGCGATCGCGGACGTCGTCCGGGATTTCCGGGTCGGTGGCGCGCCAGCGACGGCCGTTGACCACGATGTACCGGCCGTCCGGCGTGTGCTCGGGCATCAGTATTCGCTGGTCGCCGGCCAGGTGTCGTCGTGGAGGAGGCGCTTGAGGATCTTGCCCGTCGCGTTGCGGGGCAGGTCCGGGACGAAGTACACGTCCCGGGGCACGGCGAACCGGGCCAGGCGGTGGTGGATGTACTGGCGGATGTCCTCCGCGTGCAGCGACGCGCCCCGCCGCGGGACGACGTAGGCCGCCAGGCGCTGGCCCCACTCCGCGTCCGCGACACCGACCACCGCCGCGTCGTGCACGCCCGGAAGCGCCACCAGCGCCTCTTCCACCGGGCGGGGAAACACGTTCTCGCCGCCCGAAACGATCATTTCGTCGGCCCGGCCGGTGACGAACAGGCGCCCCGCCGCGTCGAGGTAGCCGACGTCGCCGCTGGCCATCATGTCCGCCGCGCGGGCCGGGTCGGTTCCGCTCGTGTAGCCCTCGAACAGCATGTCGTTGCCGACGAAGATCTGGCCCTCGCCGCCCGGCGGCACCGGCTTGCGGTCCTCGTCCAGGATCGCCAGCCGCGTGCCGAGCGGGCAGCGGCCGGCCGTCGTCGGCGCCGCGCGCAGGTCGGCCGGGTCGGCGATGCTCGCCCAGGACACCTCGGTCGAGCCGTAGAAGTTGTAGAGGACGTCGCCGAAGGTGTCCATGAAGGACGTCACGAACGACCCGGACATCGCCGAGCCGCTGCTGGCCACGATCCGCAGCGACGACAGGTCGTAGCGCGCCCGGACCCGCTCGGGCAGGTCCATGATCCGCTGCAGCATGATCGGCACGGCGAACAGCGCGTCGCACTTCTGCTCGGCGATCGTCCGCAACGTCTCTTCGGCGTCGAACTTGCGGATCAGCGCGAGCGACGCCCGCAGCGCCATCCCGATCTGCATCGCCGCGAGGCCCCACGTGTGGAACAGCGGCGCGGCCACCAGCAGCCGGTCGCCGGAGCGCAGCGGGATCCGGTCGAGGATCGCCGCGGCGGTGCCCAGCCCCTTCGGCGTGGGCCGGCGCGCGCCCTTCGGCGTCCCGGTGGTGCCGGAGGTGAGCACGATCAGCCGGCCGGGCCGCTCGACCGGCTTCGGGCGGTCGGCGGGCGCGGCCTGGATCAGCTCGTCGACGGTCGGGTAGCCGGCGTCGGCGTCCGGCCAGGTGCTGATCCGGGCGAAGTCGCCCGGCACGTTCGCGATGGTCTGCGCGAACTCGTCGTCGGCCAGCACGGCGGACGGCTGGTGCTCGGCGAGCACGTCCTTGACCGAGGCGGCGGACAGGCCGGTGTTCAGCAGGATGACGTCGGCGCCGAGCTTGCTGGCCGCGACGAACGACTCGATCATCGCGGCGTGGTTGCGGCACATCAGCGCGATCCGGTCGCGTTCGACGACGCCGAGTTCGCTCAGCGCGTTGGCGAGCCGGTCGCTGCGCTCCTGGACCTGGCGGAAGGTGCGGACGCTGCGTTCGTCGTGCAGGGCGAGCTCGTCCGGGACGCGGGCCGCGGCGGCCTGGTAGCCGCCCGCGACCGTGGCGCCCCACTGGGCGAGGGAGTTCAGCTGGCGCGCGAGCTTGTCCGGCCGCCCGGCGCTGAGCACGCCGGCGCGCAGCAGGATGCTCGTGGTGCGCAGCTTGGTGGCCTTGTTGGTCTCGCTGTCGGTGCCGGGATCGTGTTCGCCGGCCAGGTGCAGGTCGAGGCGCCGGGCGAGGGCGCGGACGTCCTTCTTGATCGTCGACACCAGTTCCAGGTGCGACGGCGGCAGCATCATCCGCACGAACAGCTCGGTCTGGCCGCCGGCCAGCGGTCTCAGCTCCAGGGAGACCCAGGTGCCCTCGTCCGGGACGCCGCACCACACGACGTGCTCGCCCGGCCGGTAGACGACGGCCTGCATCTGCGTCTCGAGCATCGGTCCCCGCGCCGGGACGATCCGGACCACGCCCTTCGGGCCTCGCCCGCGCCCGGCCGGCTCCTGGATCTCGCACCAGCTGATCTCCGGCACGAACCGCGAGTACCACTCCGGCGATCCGACGATCTGCCACACCACGTCGGGCGGGTGTCCGACCACGGCACTCGCCTCGACCACATCGTCACGCATTGTCTGCCCTCACCGAAGTGTCGCCGAACGCACGTTCAGGTCACGGAGGCGTCACAATAGCAGCAAACGGGTGATCAGGGATACTCCGAACGGCCAGATACCGGCGGGTAACGGACACTCCGAGTGTTCCCGCGCGGTGTCCATTGTAGACCGATGAACGGCGTTCACCAAGCTGGGGCGCGATCACGGCCATTCGACATGATCGACGAGCAAGGTCCGGAAAGTGTGCAAGGGCCTTTCGGCAGATGCGGAGGCCGGCGGGGGCGTTTCCGACATCTCATGTCATAACGGGCAGCGATCACGTCCCGTAGCGCGCGACCAGCTCCGCGCCGAGCCGGGCCAGTTCCGCCTGCACCGACGCCGGGCCCTCGACCTCGACCAGTGCGCCCCACCCCGCCAGCTCCTGCGCGATCATGACCGGCGCCGGCGCGGCCACCCGCGCGCGGACCCGCTCCCCGGGCAGCTCCGCGACCAGCTCGCAGTGCCGCCCGAAGCGGTCCTGGAGCACCCGGAAGTGCCGGCGGGCGAGCACCACGTCCGCGCTCAGCAGCGAACGGCGCTTTTCCATCTCCTCGACGACCTCCCGCCAGACCGCCGCCAGCTCGAGGTCCGACGGCCGGTCCGCGGGCTCGTCGGCCGGGGTGGCCGAGACGATCCGGTCGACGCGGAAGGTGCGGCGGCCCTTCGCCGTCCCCGCGACCAGGTACCAGACGTCGTCCTTGTCGACCAGGCCCCACGGGTCCACGAGCCGCTCGGACTTCTCACGCCCGGCGTAGGCGAGCCGGACCCGGCGGCGGGCGATGACGGCGTCCCGCAGCAGCGAGACCATCGGCGGCCGTTCCTTCGGGCGTTCACCCCAGCCGGCCTGGTCGACGACCACCGCGTCCGCCGCCGCCTCGGCGTCCGCCCGGAACGTGCCCGGCAGCGCGCCCATCAGCTTCCGCAGCGCCGATTTGACCTCCGGCGCGCCCGCCGCGGCCGGGCCGGCCAGCAGGAAGAGCGCCTGCGCCTCGCGGGCGCTCAGGCCGGAGAGGTCGGTGCGCGCGCCGCCGACGAGCTGCCAGCCGCCGCCGCGGCCCGGCTGGGGGTAGACGGGCACCCCGGCCGCCGAGAGGGCTTCGAGGTCGCGGCGCGCGGTGGCGACCGAGATCTCCAGCTCCGCCGCCAGTTCGGCGGCCGTGACGCGGCCGCGCGTCTGCATCAGCAGGAGGGTGGCCACGAGGCGGTCGGCGCGCATGGGGAGAAGTGTCGCAAACAAAGTGGTCACTCGATGAGCACTTTTACTCCGCATGATGACTCCACACCGCTCGAACGAGGCGCTTCAGAGGAGCCGGACATGCTGCGAGGAATGGCCACCGTGACGTACTACGCCGAGGACCTCGAGGCCGCGAAGGCCTGGTACGCGGAGTTCCTGGGGGTCGAGCCGTACTTCGACGTCCCCGGGTACTCGGAGTTCCGGATCGGCGACTACCAGCACGAACTCGGCATCATCGACCGCAAGTACGCCCCGTCCGCGCTCACCGAGCCGGGTGGCGAGATCGTCCGCTGGCACGTCGACAACCTCGAAGCGACGTTCGCGCGCCTCCTGGAGCTGGGCGCGAAGGAGTACGAGCCGATCATCGAACGCGGGCCCGGGTTCGTGACGGCCTCGGTCGTCGACCCGTTCGGCAACGTCCTCGGGATCATGACGAACGTGCACTATCTCGCGGTGCTGGCGGAACGCTCATGAGCCGGTACGCCTCTTTGACGCACTTTTCGCACCGCTCGTGCCGCTCGGTCCGGCCCGCCGGATCGGTGCCGTAGAAAGGAAAACACCCCGCGCCGCAGCTCGCGAAGTAGATCAGGCCGAGCCGCACCTCGCCGCGGCCGACGTAGTGGGACAGCCGGCGCCGCGGCTCCGGCCCGCATTCGGGGATCCAGCCGTGGGAGGGCAGCCGCGCGGCGGCGATCTCGTCGAGCACGCCCGCGCGGCTGATCAGGTCGGCGCCGAGGCAGCTGAGGCGCTCGCCGAGGTCGCGCAGGCCGTCCGCGCGCAAGGGCGGTCCGGTCAGCCAGGCGACGTCGCCGGGGAGCGTTTCGGCGAGGTCGCGAAGACGGGTCAGAATTGCGTGGTCCGGGTCCATGACCAGCAGCGAACCTGACGCGGATCCGCGACACCAGGCGGGCGCCCGGCGACGGGAAATGTCGGACCCCGATGACAGAATGCGGTCATGGCGACACCCTTCGCGACACCCCGGGCGAGAGCGCTCGGGTTCGGGCTGCGCACCTGCCGGGAAGCGCGGAACCTCGGCGTGCGGCAACTGGCCCGGAAGATCGGCGTGCATGCGCAGGAGCTGTCCAACTGGGAGTACGGGAAGCGGATTCCCAAGGTGGAGCAGGTGGCGCTGCTGCTGGGGTTCTTGGTGGTGGAGCCGGGGGAACGAGCGAGGTTGCTGGAGCTCGCCCGCACCGCCCGCGAGCCGAGCTGGCTGGAGCAGGCGGAGCCCGGCGTGGAGCCGGTTGTGTCAACATATGCCGAGTACGAGCGGGATGCGAGTGCGATCTTCGCCTGGCAGCCGCTGCTGGTGCCCGGACTGCTGCAGACCGACGGTTACGTGCGCGCCATGTTCACGGACCTCGGGGTGCCCGAGGCTCAGGTCGAGAAGCTGATTCAGGTGAAGCGGGCTCGCCGGGCGGTGATCACCCGGTACGATCCGCTGCCCTACCACGTGGTGGTGGACGAGGTCGCGCTCCGGCGGAGCATCGGGCCACCGGGGATCATGCTCGAGCAGCTTCGCTCTCTGAGCGCGGTGTCCAACCGGCGGAACATCCGCCTTCAGGTGCTGCCCGCCGGCGGCAAATTCCATCCTGGTTACTGGGGTCCCTTCATGATCCTGGAGTTCGCTCAGCTTCCGCCGATCGTCTTCATTGAGCACTACCGCGCGAGCGCCTACCTCTACGATGACGATCAGATCGCCGACTACCGGTCGGCCGCGAAGACCCTGGCGGGCCTTGCGCTGAGCGAGCAGGAGAGCGCTGCGCTCATCGGGGAGGTGGCCGCCGAACTCGGAGGTGCCGGATGACGGAGTGGCGGACTTCCAGCTACACGGGCAAGGAAGACTGCGTCGAAGTGGCGCTCGGACCTGCGGCAAAAGTCCGCGACACCAAGGACCGCTCCGGCGGCACCCTCGAAATCTCCACCCGATCGTGGGATGCCTTACTCTCCGCATTGTGTCGGCCCGCCACACTGGATCTTCCCGAGGTGTAGTCCTCTCACACATAGCTAGCGACCGGGGTCACGCTTACCGTTCCCGTCCATGACCAGCGATCTGGATGGGCGCACCGCCCTCGTCACCGGCGGGGCGAGCGGCATCGGCCTCGCCTGCGTCCGCGCTCTCGCCGCGGCCGGGGCGAAGGTGCACGTCGTCGACATCGACGAACCCCGCACCGAAGCCGCCGCCTCCGAAGTGGGCGGCTGGGCGCACGTCGCCGACCTCACCGACCCCACCTCGATCGACGCCCTGCCCGCCGAGGTCGACGTCCTGGTCAACAACGCCGGGATCCAGCACGTCTCGCCGCTCGAGGACTTCCCACCGGAAATCTTCACGCGGATCCAGGCCCTGATGGTCACCGCTCCCTTCCTCCTCATCCGGCGCTCTCTTCCCGCGATGTACGCGCGGGGGTGGGGCCGGATCGTCAACATGTCGAGCGTCCACGGGCTGCGCGCCTCCGCCTACAAGGCCGCTTACGTCGCCGCCAAGCACGGGCTCGAAGGCCTCTCCAAGGTCGCCGCCCTCGAAGGCGCCGAACACGGCGTCACGAGCAACTGCGTGAACCCCGGGTACGTGCGCACTCCGCTCGTCGACGGGCAGATCGACGCCCAGGCCGCCGAGCACGACATCCCGCGTGAGGACGTCGTCGCCGAGGTCCTCCTCAAGCGGGCCGCGATCAAGAAGCTCATCGAACCCGAAGACGTCGCTTCCCTGGTGGTGTGGCTGTGCTCCCCGCACGCCGGCCACATCACCGGGGCCTCGATTCCCCTCGATGGCGGCTGGACCGCCGCGTAAACAACCGCTCAACCACAAGGAAGTGGAGCCCGCAGTGAGCCAACCCCACCGGTCGGCGATCGCCAAGATCGTCGGCGCGAGCCTGATCGGCACCACCATCGAGTGGTACGACTTCTTCCTCTACACCTCGGCCGCCGCCCTCGTCTTCAACAAGCTGTTCTTCCCGACGGCGAACCCGCTCACCGGCACGCTGCTGGCGTTCCTCACCTACGCCGTCGGGTTCCTCGCCCGGCCGATCGGCGGGCTGGTCTTCGGCCACTTCGGCGACCGGCTCGGCCGGAAGAAACTCCTGATCGTCAGCCTCGTCCTGATGGGCGGCTCGACCTGCCTGATGGGCGTCCTGCCGACGTACGCCACCGCCGGTGTCCTGGCTCCGATCCTGCTCACGCTGCTCCGGCTCGTCCAGGGCTTCGCGCTCGGCGGCGAATGGGGCGGCGCCGTCCTGATCGTCTCCGAACACGGTGACGACCGCCGCCGCGGCTTCTGGGCGAGCTGGCCGCAGTGCGGCGCGCCCGGCGGGAACCTCCTGGCCACCGCGGTGCTGGCGATCCTCTCGGCCACCCAGTCCGATGCGACGTTCCTGTCCTGGGGCTGGCGCGTCCCGTTCCTGCTCTCGGGTGTGCTGCTGCTGATCGGGCTGTGGATCCGGCTGGCCGTCTCCGAGTCGCCCGTCTTCCTCGCGGCTCAGCGCCAGGCCGAGCTGCGCGCCGAGAAGCACGTGCCGGTCGTCGAGGTCTTCCGCAACAGCTGGCGCCAGGTGCTGATCACCATCGGCGCCCGGATGGCCGAGAACGTCTCGTACTACGTGATCACCGCGTTCATCCTGGTGTACGTCACGACCGGGCTGCACCTGCCGAAGGGTGTCGGCCTGACCGCGGTGCTCATCGGCTCGGCCGTGCACTTCGTGACGATCCCGGTGTGGGGCGCGCTGTCGGACCGCGTCGGCCGCCGCCCGGTCTACCTGTTCGGCGCGATCGGGATGGCCTTGTGGAGCTTCGCGTTCTTCGCGCTGCTCGACACGAAGTCGTCAGCGGTGATCGTGCTGGCCACGACCGTCGGGCTGGTGCTGCACGGCGCGATGTACGGCCCGCAGGCCGCGTTCTTCGCCGAGCAGTTCCCGACCCGCGTGCGCTACACCGGCCTTTCCGTCGGCGGGCAGCTCTCGTCGATCGCCGCCGGGGCCGTCGCGCCGCTGGTCGCCGTCGCGCTGTTCTCCAGCTGGGGCAGCACCGTGCCGGTGTCGCTGTACGTCACGGCGATGTGCCTGATCACGGTGATCGCGCTGCTTTCCGCCCGGGAAACCCGCGGCGAATCGCTGCACGACGACGTCGAAGCGGAGAAGGCAGTCGTTTCGCCCTAGCATGACCGCCGTGACCGCACCCTCGGACGCGCTGCGCCGGCTGCTCGACCTGCTCGCCTCCGGGGCGAGCACCGAGCAGCTGGCGCACGTCGTCGTGGCCGCCCGCGCCGAGGGCGACCTCGACGCGGCCGACCTGGCCGCGCTGGCCAGCGCGGGCGAGCTGGCCCTGCGGATCCGCGAGACCCTGGCCGAGCACCGGCGGCGCGAGGCCCGGCTCACTGCGTTGTTCGAGACCGCGAGCGAGCTCGCCGCGCTGTCCGATCCGGACACCGTGCTGCGCTCGATCGTCCGGCGGGCGCGGGCCCTGCTCGGCGTCGACGTCTCCTACCTCAGCCTCAACGACGAAGCCGAGGGCAAGACCTACATCCGGGTCAGCGACGGCTCGGTGTCGGCCGAGTTCCAGCAGATCGTGCTCGGCATGGGGGAGGGCCTCGGCGGGCTGGTCGCGCAGACCGCGCGGCCGTACGCGACCTCGGACTACTTCAACGACGACCGGTTCAAGCACACCCGGCCCATCGACTCCGGCGTCGAAGACGAGGGCCTGACCGCCATCCTCGGCGTCCCGCTGGCCATCGGCCCGAAGGTGCTGGGCGTGCTCTTCGCGTCCGACCGCGCCGCCCGGGAGTTCTCCGCCGACGAGGTGGCGCTGCTGTCGTCGCTCGCCGACCACGCGGCGATCGCCCTGGACAGCGCGAACCTGCTGGACCAGACCCGCCGCGCGGTCGCGGAACTCAACGAGGCCAACGCGACGATGGAACGCGCCGAGGACGCCCACGACCGGCTCACCGACCTCGTCCTGCGCGGCGGCGACCTGCCGGACGTGGCCGACGCGGTCGCGGCCGTGCTGCACGGCGAGCTCACGGTGTACGACGCCGACGGCACGCTCCTGGCCAGTTCGGCGGCCGCGGTGGCGCTCGACCCGGCTCCGTTCGACCAAGACGTGCTGGCCACGGCGCGCACCACCGGGCGCGCCGTGTCCACAAAGGACAACTGGGTGTGCGCGGTGCAGGCCGGACCCGAACTGCTGGGCTGCCTGGTGCTGGCCGGGCGCCCCGGGCTCGGCGACCCCGACCGGCGGCTGTTCGAACGCGCCGGCGTCGTGACGGCGTTGCTGCTGATGCTGCGGCGTTCGGTGGTGCGCGCCGAGGACGAGGTCCGCGGCGAGCTGCTGACCGACCTGCTCACCGCACCCGGCCGCAATCCCCGGGCCCTGCTGGCCCGCGGCCGCCGCCTGGGTATCGACCTGTCGGCCCCGCACGCGGTGCTGGTCGCCCACGCGGACGGCGGCTCGCGGCGGCGCGTGGCGAGCGCGGCCGCCCGGCACGCGACGCTGGTCGGGGTGCACGCGGAGGAGGTCGTGCTGCTCGCGACCGGCGACCCGGACGAGCTGGCCCGCCGCGTCGCGGCCGACCTCGGCTCGGCGACCGGCCGCCCGGTCACGGTGGGCGCGGCGGGCCCGGCAGGCGGCCCGTCGGCGATCGCGGAGGCCCACGCGGAGGCGGCGCGCTGCGTCCGGGCGTTGCTGGCGCTCGGCCGGACGGGCGAAGGCGCGGCGATGGCGGGGCTGGGTTTCCTCGGCCAGCTCCTGGGCGATCGCGCGGACCTGGACGCGTTCGTCCGCCGCACGCTGGGGCCGGTCCTGGACTACGACGAGCGCCGCGGCACGGAACTGGTGGCGACGCTGCGGGCCTACTTCGCGAACGGCTCGCAGCTGGCGCGCACGAAGGACGTGCTGCACGTCCACGTGAACACGGTGGTGCAGCGGCTGGAGCGGGTGGCGTCACTGCTCGGGGAGGACTGGCAGGTGCCGGACCGGGCCCTGGAAATCCAGCTGGCGCTGCGGTTGCACCGGCTCGGTTCCTCGCGGTGACTCCCGTTTTCGTCGGTGCTGTCCGGTAGCGTGGAAATCGGGGGGCGCCCCCGCGGGCTCGGCAAGTACCCCGCCCGGCCCTAGCGGAACCCCCGGCGGCCCCGGCACGGTGGAAGTTGACGAAACCGACATCGAGGGGGTCTCGTGAAGGAATTCGAAAGCGCGCTCGCGGCAGCGTTCGAGGTCGGCCCGGCCGCGGTGCCCGGGCTGGCGATCGACCAGCTCGACGGCCGGTCGGGTACCGGGGCCGGCCCGGTGCCGATTTGCTACACCTGGGTGGCGGACCCGGTTCGCCCGTCGGTCAGCCCCTGCCGGTGACCGGACCGCCGCCGCCCGTCGTCGGGTTCAAGCGGCACCTCAGCACCGCCGTGGTGCCCGGCGACGCGGTCTACGTGCTGTCCGAAGAGAGCACGACGGCGCTGCGCGGGCCGCACCTGGAGTCCCTGGTCCCGTTGCTCGACGGCACCAGGGATTTCGCGGCCCTGCGCCGCGACCTGCCCGCCGACGTCCCCGCCGAAGAGGCGTCCGGGGTGCTCACCCGGCTCGCCGAAGCCGGGCTGATCGGCCTGCGCCCGGCCCTTTCCACACCCGAACTGGCCTACTGGGACGCCGTGGGCGCAGAACCGGCGTGCGGCCGGGTGGCACTGATCGGTGGGGATCCCGCGTCGGCGGACGTACTGCGCTCGGCCGGGCTCACCGTGGCCGAAGACAAAGCCGATCTGTCCATCGTGCTGTGCCACGACTACCTCGACGAAACACTGTCCGAAGTGGACGCCGAACACCGCGCGTCCGGACGTCCGTGGCTGCTCGCCAAACCCCTCGGGACGCGCCTGTGGCTCGGCCCGTTCTTCACCCCCGGCGACGGCCCGTGCTGGCACTGCCTGGCCGCCCGGCTGTGGGGCAACCGGCCCGCCGAGGCCCACGTCCGCGCCGCGCTCGGCCTGCCCGGGCCGCTGCCGCGTCCGGAAGTGGCGCTCACGCCGCTGACTTCCGTCGCACTCAACCTCGTCGCCATCGAAGCCGTCAAGTGGCTGGCCGGGCAGCGGTACCCGGGCCAGCGGCACCTGTGGACGTTCGACAGCCGCGACCTGGCCGGCGAACGGCACGAGGTGCGCGCCCGGCCGCAGTGCGCGTCCTGCGGAAACCCGGAGCTGGTGCGCGAACGGACCCGCCGGCCGGTGGTGCTCGAGCCCCGGCCGAAGTCCCGCACCGACGGCGGCGGGCACCGCGTGCTGCCGCCGGAACAGGTGCTCGGCACCTACCGGCACCTGGTCAGCCCGCTGACCGGGGTCGTCAAGGAGCTGCGCCGCGACACGCGCGGCCCGGCGCTGTTCGCGTCGTACCGCTCCGGGCCCAACATCGCCCTGGGCCGGCGTGGTGCCGATCGGCTGGTCACGGCGTTGCGCAGCCAGAACGGCGGCAAGGGTGTCACCCCGCTCCAGGCCGAAGTCGGCGCGCTGTGCGAGGCCCTCGAACGGCACAGCGGCCACCACGACGGTGACGAAGAACGGGTGCGGGCCAGTTTCCGTTCGCTGGGCGACAAGGCGGTGCACCCCGACACGTGCCAGCTGTTCGACGAACGCCAGTTCGCCGACCGGGTGCGCACCAACGCGAATCACGGGCCGTTCCAGCACGTCGCCGAGCCGTTCGACGACGACGCCGTGCTGGACTGGACCCCGGTGTGGTCGCTCACCCGCGGCGAACACCGGCTGTTCCCGACCGCCCTGCTGTACTTCGGCGCACCCGGGCCGCCGTCCGTGCTCGCCGACTCCAACGGCAACGCCGCGGGCGGCACCCTGGAAGACGCCACGCTGCAGGGGCTGCTCGAGGTCGTGGAACGCGATGCCGTCGCGCTGTGGTGGTACAACCGCACCCGGCAGCCGGCGGTCGACCCGGACGCGTTCGGCGACCCCTGGATCGCCGAGCTGCGCGAGGCGTACGCGGGCCTGGGCCGTGAGCTCTGGGTCCTCGACCTGACCGCCGACCTGGGCGTGCCGGTGCTGGCCGCGGTCTCCCGGCAGACCGGCGGCGCGCGCGAGGCGATCATGCTGGGGTTCGGTGCCCACCTCGACCCGGCCGTCGCCGTGCGGCGCGCGCTGACCGAGCTGAACCAGATGATGCCCCCGCTCCTCGACGGGTGGGACGGCGGCGACGACCCGGACGCGGCGCGGTGGCTGCGGGACGCGACCGTGGCCGGCCAGCCGTACCTCCGGCCGGACCACGCAGCGGGGCCGGCCCGCTTCGGTGACCTTTCTTCGCCCGACCTGCTGGCGGACGTGCGGCTGGTGCAGGCCAGGCTCGAAGCCGCCGGGCTGGAGGTGTTCGTGCTCGACCAGACGCGGCCCGACATCGGCCTGCCGGTGGTCAAGGTGATCGTCCCAGGCCTGCGCGGGTTTTGGGGGCGCTTCGCGCCCGGGCGGCTTTACGACGTGCCGGTGCGGCTCGGCCGCCTGGCCGAGCCGACCGCCTACGAAGACCTCAACCCGATGCGGATGTTCCTTTAGCACTCCCCGTCGGCGAGGACCCAGTAACCCGGGGACGTCTCCCGCAGCGCGTGGACGGTGAAGGTGTTCCACAGCCCCATGGCCTGGTTCGAACCGTTCGCGTACGTCTGCCCGGCGCTCTGGTGCGCCCGGCCCGCCTGCGTGTGGGCGTAGTTGCTCGCGCTCACGCAGGTGCCCGGCGGCGTGGTGGTCGTGGTGGTGGTCGTCGGCGGCGGTGTGGCCGTCGTCGTGGTGCCCGTTCCCTTGTCCAGCCCGAAGAACACGCCCGTGTAGTAGCTCGAACAGATCCCGGCGAGGAAGTACGCGCCGGTGCTGCCGCACTGCGTCGCGCCCGTGCCGGGGTCGACCGCGGTGCCGTGGCCCATGCCCGCGATCGAGTACAGCCGCACCTTGCCGGCGTAGTCCGTCAACGTGGTGCCGCCCGGCAAGGACTGCGTGCTCGTCGGCGTCTGGGAAACGCCGTGCACCGCGGTCCACTGGTCGCGCAGCTCGGTGCCGTTGACCGGGTAGACGGTGTAGTCGCCGGTGCCCTGCCAGATCGCGACCCGCGGCCACGGGCCGCCGTAGCCGGGGTACTGCGCCTTGACCTTCGCCGCCCACTGTGCCGGCGTCAGGTGCTGGTCGTTCTGCTGGCAGTTCGTCGCTTCGGTGACGCTCGTGGCGCACTGGGCGGGCAGCCCGGCGTTGATCCCGCCCGCGGCGAAGACGTCCGGGTACGCGGCGAGCAGGTCGGCGGTCATCCCGCCGCCGGCCGACAGGCCGGTGACGAACACCCGGGCGGGGTCCGAGCCGTGGTCGGCGATCGCCTTGTCCACCATGGACTTGACGGACGCGGCTTCGCCGTTGCCGCGGGTGTCGTCGGCGGTGGAGAACCAGTTGAAGCACTTCAGCGAGTTGTTCGCCGTCGACTGCTGCGGGAACACGACCTCGAACCCCCAGCGGTCGGCCAGCTCGGGCCAGCCCGAGTGGGCGTAGTAGTCCGCCGCGCTCTGCGTGCAGCCGTGCAGCGCGACGACCACCGGCCGGCCGGTCCCGAGCCCGGCGGGGGTGTAGGTGTACATCGCCAGCGCGCCGGGATTGGCGCCGAAACTGCCGACCGGGACGAGCGATGACGGCGGCGGATCGGCGGCGGCCACCCCGACGGTGGTGAGCACGGCGGCGGTGATCGCGGCGAGGCCGGCGAAGGCGAGCTTGCGCATGGTGAGCTCCTTCTCGTCGTTGAGAGGGTCCCGGTGACGTTAAGACGGCCGCCCGGCCGCGGACCATGTGGCCGTCCACCACATCGGCTCGCCCGTTCATGGTGACCGGCGGGATGGCTCCCGGGCGCCGCACGCGGTTGGGTTCGGGTATCGCGACGAGGCGGAGGTGGAGCGTGCGGGGTTGGCTGGCTGGGGTTCTGGCGGGAGCGCTCGCGGTGGCGTTGCCCGCACCGGTGTCGGCTTCGGCCGGGCGCTGCTCGGTGCACGTGCCCGGTGCCGAGGTGTCCGTGGCGGCGTGCCTGGACGACCTGACGACGACCGGAACCGTCGCGTCCGGGCACACCGTCGAGGCCGACTGGGCGGGGCTGACCTCGGCGGGGCTGCCCACCTTCGGCGCGGTGCCCGGCGTGCAGGTCGACGGCTACTTCCCGGACACGTCCACGGCGAACGCCAACCACGGCTGGAACCACGACGCGCAGTTCGTGCTGCGCCTGCCGGCCCGGTGGAACGGCGGCCTGGTCGTCTCCGGCTCACCCGGCGTGCGGCGCCAGTACGCGAACGACCGCGCGATCGGCGACCAGGCGCTCGCGGAGGGCTACGCGTTCGCCGCGACCGACAAGGGCAACACCGGCGCGGCGTTCTTCACCGACGGCGTCCGGCCGGGGGACGCGCTGGCCGAGTGGAACTCCCGCGTCACGCAGCTGACGCTCGCCGCTCGTGCCGCCGCGGCCCGGCACTACGGCCGTCCGGTCACGAAGACCCTCGCGGCCGGGCTGTCCAACGGCGGGTACCTCGTGCGGTGGCAGCTGGAGAACCGGCCGTGGCTCTACGACGGCGGCGTCGACTGGGAAGGGACGCTGTGGCGGGCCGACGGGCCGAACCTGCTGACGTTCCTGCCCCCGGCGCTGCGCGCGTACCCGGCGTACGCGGCGGGATCGGAGCCGGCGCACCAGTCCATTCTGGACGCCGGGTTCGCGCCGGGCTCGGAGTTCCTGTGGGACTACCACTACCGCGTCTACTGGGACCTGACGCAGCGGATCTACCGCGAAGAGGTCGACCCGTCGTTCGACGGCCCGCTGGAGGCGGGGACCCCGTTCTGCGCTTCGGGAACGCCGTCCTGCGACGCGGACTACGCGTATGCGTCCCGGCCGCCGTCCGTGGCGCGCGCGGTCGAGCGGATCTCGCTGACCGGCCGGATCGGCAAGCCGCTGCTGACACTGCACGGCACGCTCGACACGCTGCTGCCGATCACCCGCGACTCCGACGTCTACGACCGCATGATCACGGCCGCGGGGCGCGGCGCACTGCACCGGTACTACCGGATCGAGGGCGGCAACCACGTCGACGGGCTGGCCGACGCCTTCCCGGACCGGCTGCGCCCGCTGGGCCCGTGCTTCCGGACGGCGTTCGACGCCCTCGGGGGCTGGCTGCGCGGCGTGCACCCGCCGTCCTCGGCGACGATCGCCCGCCCGGGCGCAGCGACCCCGGCGGAGCTGGCGACGGCGTGTGACCTGGGCTGAGCGCCCGGTCAGTCCAGGTTGCGCAAACCGTCGAGGATGCGACGCATCAGGTCCGAGTCCGGCGGGGCGAACGCGAACCGCGGGGCCGCGAACCCCACGGTCGCCGGGGCCGGTGGCGGGAGGAAGCCCGCCACCCGGGACGGCAGCCGAGCCGGGGCCGGTTCGCGGCGGGTCTGCGCCGGGATCGGCAGCGTCGGCAGGGCGACCGTGCCCGCGTCGGCCAGCTGCCGCGCGGCCACCTCGCGGCGGAGGCGCGACTGGATCCCGGCGACGGTGAAGTCCGGCTCCGGGTCGGGGACGGCCGGGGACCGGCGCGGCCGCCGCTCCAGGGTGATCGCCCAGGCCGCCGCGGCGAGGGCCGGCAGCAGCAGCCCGGCGACGATCGCGAGACCCGGCAGGTCGACGGCCATCAGGCGGCCCCGGGCACAGGTAGGAGCATGACGTTCACTTCCGGACGGACGGTACTTCCGCAGCATGGCCGACACCTGGATATTCGACAGCAAGGAATTTTCGCGGACCCCGAGCCCATCATGAATGACGGCCGACGCTCCCGCAAGCGGCCGAACGGGGTCGACCGTCCGGACGGTAAAACTGCAGCTCAACACGGGTTTCGCGGCGGGTAGACCGCGCCTCTCACCCAGTACTACGGCCGGCGGTTCGATCCGGTTCACCGCATTTCCGGACGATTGAAAGGCGCATCGGCGGCACCCTGCCGGAGGCCGCCGCGACGTTCACGAACCCAGGGCCGCCGGGGACTCGGCGTCCGGGATCAGCAGCCGGGCGGCGCCGGAGCCGTCGGCCGGGACCGACCAGACGTCCGCGTGGCCCGGGCCGCGGGGCAGGCCGTAGCCGATCGTGCGGGCGTCGAGCCACGCCGGCTGGTCGTCGACGCTGCGGGTCTCCGCCAGCGGCGTCACCTTCGAGGCCGCCAGGTCCAGCACCGACAGCCGCCAGCCCTTGGCCGGATCGCCGTCCACAGCGGACTTGAACGCCACCCGCGTCCCGTCCGGGGACAGCGACGGGCACTCGACGTTCTCGCGCAGCGTGCGGATCGTGTGCGCGGTGAAGTCGCCCGCGACCAGGTAACGGTGGCCGGCCGTCGACATCGTCGCGTAGAAGTGCCGGTCGTCGCGGGTGAACGTCACGCCCCAGAAGTTGAGGTCCGCGGCCTGGTACGGCTTCCCGTCGAGCGTCACCGCGTAGTCCTCCAGCGTGCCCGCGAGGTCGCCGGTCGCCGCGTCGAGGATGCCGGCGCGGGTGGAGAACATGCCGCCGTTGTAGGAGTCGCCGGTGACGAAGACCGTCCACGCGAGCATCCGGCCGCTCGCCGACACCCGCGCCCGGTTCGGCAGCCCGACCAGCGGGATCTCCCGCTGCACGGCCAGCCCCCGGTCGAGCACCGCCAGCTGGTAGGTGGTCAGGTCGCCGTCCTGGCGCAGGCAGAGGCCGGTGCCGCCGGCGGCGTACACCCGCGCGCACGACAGCGGCGACACCGTCCGCGGGCCGCCGGGGTCGGTGGCGGACACGGTCGCGACGTGCCCGCGGTCGGCGTCGCCGGTGCTGCGGAACAGCAGCCGCGGGCCCGGGTCGAGGCTGACGGCGCCGGTCGGGGTGACGTCGTGGCCGCGCGCGCTCGCGAACCCGACGTACGCGACCGCCGCCCCGGCGAGCACGAGCACGCCGACGACCGCGATGAGGATCCGGGTCTTCACGCCGGCACCTTCCGCGGGGAGAGCACCGCGAAGGTGACGGCGATCGCGACCACGGCCCCGCCCGCGGCGACGGCGATCGCGAGGTTCGCGCCCCAGAACTGCCACGCCAGTCCGAAGAGGACGGACGAGGTGAAGTAGGCGAGCGCCTGCACGGTCTGGACGAGCGAAATCCCCGTGGTGCGCAACGACTCCGGCAGCAGCGGGCCGGCGAGCGCCATCAGGACGCCGTCGGTCGCCGCGTAGAAGGCGCCGTACAACGCCAGGGCGAGGGCGAACAGCGGCCAGCCGGACACCGGCCCGGCCAGCAGCAGGTAGACCAGCGCCAGCGCGCCGTAGCCGCCGAGCACCACCGGCAGCCGCCCGACCTTGTCGGCGAGCACGCCCAGCGGCGCGGCGAGCAGCAGGTAGCTGAGGTTCGTACCCACCGCGAGCAGCGGGAACCAGCCGGTGGCGATGTCCTCCTTGTGCTGCAGCAGCAGGTAGACGAACCCGTCGCCGACCGTGGCCAGCCCGAGCACGCACGCGGCCACCAGCAGCCGCCGCACGCCGCTGCCGCGCAGCAACGCGGCCGCCGCGCGCGGCGAGACCGCGTTCGCGGCCGCTTTCGGCGTCCGGCGGTCGCGGACGAACAGCACCAGCAGCAGCACCCCGATCGCGGCGACGCAGAAGCTGACGACGAACACGGCGTCGAACGCTTCGGGGTCGGTGGCCCCCACGGCGGCCAGCACGGCGAGCGCGACCAGCGGCCCGGCGAACGCGCCCACGCTGTCCATCGCGCGGTGCACGCCGAAGGCCCGCCCGAGCAGCGGCTCGGGGGCCGACAGCGTGATCAGCGCGTCCCGGGGCGCCGTCCGCAGGCCCTTGCCGGCGCGGTCGAGCGTGATCACCGCGCCGATCGCGGCCGCCGACGCGCCGGCGGCGAGCAGGCCGAGCTTCGCCACCGCGGACAGCGCGTACCCGGCGCCGGCGACGACCTTGCGCCGCCGGACCCGGTCGGCGACGTACCCGCCGACGATCCGCAGCAACGCCGTCGCGCCGGTGTAGAGGCCGTCGACCAGCCCGTACGCGGCGGGGCTCAGGTGCAGCCCGAGGACGAGGTACACCGGCAGGACCGCGGTGACCATCTCCGAGGAGACGTCCGTGACCAGGCTGACGGCGCCCAGCGCGAAGACGTTGGCGCCGACCGCCGAGAACTTGCGCTTGGACACCGTCCCAGCATGCTCTGGAATGACCCTGCTGGTGGACAGGTACACGCGGTTACTGCCAGACGTCGAGGATCGGCGACTTGCTCGCGGCGTTGCCGATGCCGGGCAGGCCGTAGGCCGCCTCGATCGTGCGCAGGACCGTGTAGTGGTTGATCGACTCGCTGTAGCTGCCGACCTTGACGTTCGCACCGGTGAACGTCGTGAAGATCTGGTTGACCGACGTGCCGCTGTCCTCGTCGAAGGTGGTGATCAGCAGGCTGTTGTGGGTCTTGGCCCACTGGGCGTACGCGTCGAGGTGGTTCTTCAGCCAGGTGTCGCCGGTGCCGACGCTGCAATCGTGCATGTCGTTGCACATATCGGGCGTGACGAACGAAACGGTCGGCAGCTGGGTGAAGTCGCTCGGGAAGGCGGAGTAGCGCAGGTTGCCGGCGGCGGGGACGTTCGAGAAGTCGACCCAGCTGTTGTGCTTGCGCCGGTAGGTGCCGCTGGAGCAGCCGGTGTAGCCGTCCGAGGGCATGGCTTCGGAGTAGCCCTTGAAGGTCTTGCCCGCGCCGATCAGCTGCTGGCCGAGGTTGGCCTTCGCGCCGAGGTTGGCCGGGCAGGTGTCGTCGGTGACGCCCTGCGTCGCGCCGGAGAAGAGGGCGACGTAGTTCGGCTGGCTCGGGTGGGTGATCGCGAAGGAGTTCGTGAACTTCGCGCTCTGCGAGGCGAGGGTGTTGAAGTAGGGCGCGCTGGAACTGCCGTTGATCGAGGAGTACTTCTTGTTCTCGAACATCACCAGGACGATGTGGTCGAACGCCGGCACGGCCGCGGCGGTCGGCCGGACGGCGGGCTCGTCCGTCCGGGTGACGACGGCCGCCGTGGCGACTCCGGCGGTGACCAGGGTGGCCGCGGCGAACGCGGCGAAGATCCGCTTGCGGATCATGGGTCCTCCAGCACTGAGGGGGTGGGCGCCTCATGGTGCCCACGGCGGGGGGCCGGTGCGTGAGGTGCTGTGGTCCGGTTCGTGTACACCGGGAAACCTCCGGCGGACAACGGAAAGAGTGGGTGAATGGCTTTCCGGTGTCAACCTCCTTTGGTTGGGGCGTCAGGGCTTTGACAGGTCGTTCCCAGCTCGTTCAAAGGAACGGCGCCGACACTCGGTGCCATGGAACCCATCACCCCGGCCGGACCCGCCCGCCGCGAGCAGGGACGCCGCAAGGCCGCACTGGCGACGGCGGCCGCCGCGGTACTGGGCGCGGCCGCGGTCGGCGCCATCGGCTTCGGCCTGTCGGCGGCCTCGGCTGACACGACGCAGAACACGACGACCACTTCGACGGATTCTCAGGATCAGCTCGAGGCGCCGGACAGCGGCTTGAGCAGCGGCTCCGGCCACGCGCACACCGGCTCGGGTGCCTCGTGACCACGGCCTTCCCGGCCCTGGGCACGACGGCGGAGCTCCTGGTGACCGACCCGGCCCGCTTGGGGACGGCGGTCGAGGTGTTGCGGGAGGAGCTGGCGGCGATCGATGCGGCGTGCAGCCGGTTCCGCCCGGATTCGGAGATCTCCCGGCTGCACGAGGCGGCCGGGCGGGAGGTCCGGGTGGGGCCGTTGCTGGCGGAGGCCTTGGGGGTGGCGTTGCGCGCGGCCCGCTTGACGGAGGGGCTGGTCGACCCGACGGTGGGTGCGGCGGTGCGGGCGCTGGGGTACGACCGTGATTTCGCTTTGGTTGCCGCTGACCGGCACACCTCGGTTTCGAACGTCGCGAAGGACTCGTTCGGGACCTCGGCGGTCCCGGATGAGTCATTCGCGGCTTCCTTCGGTCGCGTGCCCGGCTGGCACCGGATCCTCTTCGACCCCGTCCGGCGGGTCGTCGTCCTGCCCCGCGGTGTCCACCTCGACCTCGGCGCGACCGCCAAGGCCCTCGCCGCCGATCGGGCCGCGCGGCGGATCCACGCCGCCGTCGGCTGCGGGACCCTCGTGAACCTCGGCGGTGATCTGCGCGCCGCCGGGCCGCCGCCGGTCGGCGGCTGGCTGGTCGCGCTCGGCGACGATCACGCCGATGCCGTCACCCGGCCGGACGCCACCGTCGCCCTGCACCGGGACGGCGCGCTCGCCACCTCCGGGACCACCCGGCGGCGCTGGCGCCACGGCGGCCGGATCGTGCACCACATCGTCGATCCGCGCACCGGCGACGTCCCCGAAGCGCGGTGGCGCACCGTCACCGTCGCCGCCAAGTCCACTGTGGACGCCAACATCGCGAGCACCGCGGCGATCGTCCTCGGCGCCGGCGCACCCGCCTGGCTCGAGCGACGGCACCTGCCCGCGCGGCTGGCCGGCGTCGACGGCGACGTCGTCACGACACCCGGCTGGCCCGGCGAGCGGGCGGCGGCATGAGCTCCGCGGTGTGGTACTTCAGCCGCGCGACCGGGCTCGTTTCGCTGGTGCTGTTCACCGGCGTCGTCGTCCTCGGCGCGCTCGGCGCCGGCCGGTTCGCCACGCGGGAGTGGCCGCGGTTCACCGTCGCCACCCTGCACCGGAACCTGGCGCTGACCAGCCTCGCGTTCCTCGCGGCGCACATCGCGTCGGCGGTCCTCGACGGGTACGTCCCGCTCGGCTGGCTCGACGTCGTCGTCCCGTTCGGCGCGGACTACCGGCCGCTGTGGGTCGGGCTCGGGGCCGTCGCGATCGACCTGGTGCTCGCGATCGTCGTCACCAGCCTCGTGCGCACCCGCCTGCCGGCGCGCGTGTGGCGCACCGTGCACTGGCTGGCCTACCTGTGCTGGCCGGTCGCGCTGGTGCACGGCTTCGGCATGGCCGAGAACGACTCCGCGTACGGCTGGATCGTCGCGCTCGACGTGCTGTGCGTGCTGGCCGTGCTCGGGTCCGCCGGCTACCGCGCGGCCCACGTCCGCAAGTTCGCTGCCCTGGGAGGCACCCGATGACCATCCTGCCCCCGCACCGGCTCGACCTGGCCGGCCACCGGCGCCGCAACGGCGTCGTGCCGTGGGTCGCCTACCACGGCGACGACGGCCGCGACCGGCTGATCGAGGCCGTCGAGGCGGCGGACCTGCGCGGCCGCGGCGGCGGGGGCTTCCCGACGGCGGTGAAGCTGCGCGCGGCCCGGTCGAAGCGCTCGATCGTCGTCGCGAACGGGTGTGAAGGCGATCCGCTGAGCCGAAAAGACGTGGCGCTGCTGACGCTTTCGCCGCACCTCGTCCTCGACGGCCTGCAGCTCGCCGCGCACGCCATCGGTGCCGCCGAGGCCGTCCTTTGCGTGCACGCGGGCAGCCCGGCGCTGCCGGGTATCCGTGCCGCCCTCGCCGAGCGCGAAGACCGGGTGCCGGTGCGGGTCGCGGAGATCCCGCGCCGGTACGTCGCCAGCGAAGAGACCGCGCTCGTCCGCTACCTGACGTCGGGGGACGCGCGGCCGCTCGGCAAACGGCCCCGGCCGGCCGAACGCGGCGTGCGCGGGCGCCCGACGCTCGTGTCCAATGTGGAGACACTGGCGCAGCTGGCGTCGGTGGTGCTGCTGGGTCCGAACCACTATCGCGCGGCCCGGACCGAACTCGTCACGGTCACCGGTGCGGTCCGGCGGCCCGGCGTCGTCGAAGTGGCCGCCGGGACGTCCATGGCGGGCGCGCTGGCCGCGGCGGGTGGCGAAGCGGAGCCGGTGCAGGCGGTGCTCGCCGGCGGTTACGGCGGGACGTGGACGGCGGAGCTCGGCGGCGGTGTGCCGGGGATCGCGGCGGTCCACGCGTTGCCGGTGCGGGCGTGCGGGCTCGAGTACACCGCGAAGGTGCTGGCGTTCCTGGCGGCCGAGTCGGCCCGGCAGTGCGGGCCGTGCACGTTCGGGTTGCCCTCGATCGCGGCGGACTTCGCGGAGCTGGTCCACGGCGGCCCGTCGGCGCCCCGGCTGGCCCGGCGCCTCCCGCTGCTCACCGGCCGCGGCGCGTGCGCCCATCCGGACGGCGCGGCCCGCCTCGCGGCGAGCGCGCTGCGGGTGTTCGACGCCGACGTCCGCGCGCACCAGGCCGGCGGCCGGTGCCGGGTCCCGGCGGGTGTCGCATGAAGGTGACAGTCGACCCGATCAGGTGCCGTGCGCACGGGTTGTGCGCGGATCTGCTGCCGGAACTGGTGCGGCTCGACGAATGGGGCTATCCGGTGGTGGCGCCGGGCCCGGTGCCGGCGGGACTGGCGGCGGAGGCGCGTGGCGCGGCGGCGGCGTGCCCGGCCTTGGCGTTGCGGCTGCGGAAGGACTGAGCCGGCGCGGTAATCCGGTCGTGCCGCCGTGGCGGAGCCATTGGCCTTCGCCACCATGGACGGCAGGCTCATCGACCGGATCCGCGGCGCTCGGAGAATCGCCGCGGGCAGGGGGCACGCCGCCTGGCAGACCACGCGATCCGCCTGTACGAAAGCCTGGGGTTCGTGACGCTCGGAACGGCGCCGGGCGCCTTCCGGCACCCGGACGAGGGGGACGTCGGGCTGCGCATCATGTGGCTGGACCTGCGGTGACCCGCCCGCCGAACCGCCAGGTGCGCACTTCGACGGCGGCGTACCAGGCCGGGCTGAGGATGCTGCGCGCCGCGCCCGGGGTCGCCGCCCTCGTCAGCGCGGCCGTGCCGAGCCAGGCGGTGCCGTCGTCGGACAGGAGTGGTCCGTAGGCGATGAGATCGTGCCCGGCCGGCGGTTCGACGTCGGCGGGCGGGCCTTCGCCGAGGCCGAGGACCAGGTAGCCGGCCGGGTCGCCGGGGGAGTCCCACATCGTGGTGCCGAGGGCGTTGCGCCACCGGCGCAGCAGGACGTCCCGGTACCCACCGGCCTGGTAGGTCGGCTCGTCGAAGGCGAACGCGCGGGCCGCGGCCGGGTCCGGCAGGTCGAGGGCGTGCACGCTGCCGGTGGGGGTGCCGGCGTCGTCCAGCGTCGGGCCGCGGGCGATCATCCGGGTTGCGTAGCGGTCCATGTAGGCCCAGTGCGCTTCCAGCGTTTCCTGCCGCAACGCCGATGCCCGGGGCGATCGCGGTGGTAGCAGAAGAACTCCATGGACCGCACGCTAGCCGTCCGCCGGCGACCGGCCGGCAGCCGGGCGGCGAATGGGTTTTTTCGTTCAGTGCTGTTCCGGTTCGGACAGTTCTTCGGCGAAGATGGTGTCGATCTTCCGGGCCGCCGTCCGCAATTTCGCGACGCTCGCGGCGAGCAGCGCGAACGCGGCCGCCGGCACCACGAGCAGCACGGGCGGCCACCCGAAGCCGGCGACGGCGACGGCGCAGAACACGGCGGAGATCAGGAAGACTGCCCGGCCGGCGACCCGCGGCCACGCGGGACGGGGCTTGGCGTGCCGGCCGCGCGGTGTGCGGAGAACCGGCCGCGCGAGGGCAGCGTGGACACTCATCCAGACCTCCGGAAATATCATCGAACCCGGCGGGAGGGGATTCCCGGCGGCCGTGCCCGCGCGGAACGACGCGCAGTTGGCACGTGGTGTGTGTCGGCCCGGACGCGGCTCCGGTTACCTGTCGTTATTGGTTCGAGTCCCAATTCACGGAATCGAATTACCGTCCGTTCCGGACGGTTTCCGCACTAGGGCCGTTGGACCCGGTTTCGCGCGCCGGAGGTCCCGCCCTCAGGAGTCGTGGCCCTTGCCTTTGCCCTTGCCGGGGTTCTCGTTCTTCTCGGTCTTCTCGGGCTTGCCCTGCTTCGGCGGCTCGGCGGCGGGCGGCGGGGCTTCATGGGTGACGGCGGCGGGCTCGAGCGACGCCGGTCCGCTGGGGGCGGGACCACGGCCACCGGCGGCGTCGGAGTGCGGCGCGGAGGTGCCCGGGTCGGCGAGCGGGGTGGACGACGACGGTGTGGGCGTGGCCACCGGGGTGTGCGCGGCGGGCGGCTGGGCGGGGGAGCTGGTCCCGGTGTCCTGGTTGATCAGCACCAACGCGGACACGGCGGCAACGGCGGCGGCGGTCAGCCCGGCCGCCGCGGCCAGCCGGCGGCGCCGGGGACTGTCGGCCGGGGGCACGGCCGTGGCGGCTGCCGCGACGGGGTGGAGGTGGGTCGGCGCATCGTCGGCGGGCCAGTCATGGCCGGTGGAGGGGGTGTCGGTGGGCCAGTCATGGCCGGTGGAAGGGGTGTCGCTGGGCCAGTCGTAGCCGGCCGAGGGGGTCTCGTGGGCCGGCACCGCTCCGGGCGCGAGCCCGCCGTGGCCGATTGAGCCGGTGGCCATACGAGTGTCTTGTGTCGGCTCCGGGCCGGTCGCGGGGCCGCCGTGGCCGATCGGGCCGCTGGCCGAGGGGGAGCCGTGGGCTGGCACCGCGTCGACAGCCGGCCGGCCGAGGCCCGCCGAGCCGGAAGCTGCGCGCGCCGGGTCGGCGGCCGCAGCCGTGCCGGCCAAACCCGTGCCGGCCAAACCCGTGCCGGCCGAATCCGCGCCGGCCGCAGCCCCGCCGAGGCCACCCGCGTTGGCGGCGGAAGCCGTCTCCTGGCGCGCCGGGCGGCGACGCCACCGCGGGCTGCGCTCCGTCCGGCTCCACGGCAGCGTCGGCGGCGGGGCGTGCAGCATGTCCAGCACCTTCGCGGCCGTCGGCCGGTCGGCGGGCTCCCGCTGCGTCATCCGGCGCAACGTGTAGGCCAGCGTCGCCGGCGCGTCCTCCGGGATCCGCGGAGGTCTCGTCAGCCGGGCCATGGCCGCCTCGACCATCGTGCCCGGGTACTCCCGTTGTCCCGTCAGGCATTCCAGCAGGATCAAGCCCAGCGCGTACACGTCCGCCGGTGGGCCCGCCGGCTCGCCCGACACCTGCTCCGGCGCCAGGTACGCCGCCGTCCCCGGGATCAGGCCCGTGCCCGTGATGTGCGTGGTGTCGAGCGCGTGGGCGATGCCGAAGTCACCGATCAGGGGACCGTCCGCGGACAGGAACACGTTGGCCGGCTTCAGGTCGCGGTGCACGATCCGCCGTGCGTGGACGTGGGCCAAAGCCTCGGCGAGCCCGTCGGCCAGCGCCGTCACGTCCGCCGCCGGCATCGGGCCGCCCAGCAGGCGCTCCGCGAGGTTCTCGCCCTCGACGAGCTGCATCACCAGGAACGTCCGGCCGTTCTCGTCGCCGCTGTCCAGCAGCGCCACCACGCCCGGGTGGCTGATGCTGCCCTGGATCGTCATCTCGCGCAGCCGACGCCGCTGGTCGAGCGCCACCGCGTCCCGGTCGTAGATCTTCACGGCGACCTCGCGGGTCAGCCGGACGTCGTAGGCGCGGTACACGCGGGCCGTGGCGCCGCTGCCGATCAGCCGGCCGACCTCGTAGCGCCCGCCCAGCAACCCGGGCGGCCGCTGGTCGTCGAGGGCACTGCGCGGGGTGATGGTGAATTCCCCGAGTGCGTAACGGCCACAGGTGACTCCCGCCCCGTCGCTCGTCGGCGGGCGCCCCGTTCTCCCGGCTTCGTCGGCCACGGGCGCCAAATACCCCGGTCCCGCTGACGGCAAACGTCGGAAGATCACGAAGAAAGTATCGTCCGGAGCCCCGCCGACGTGACATTTCAGAGCGCGATCACGGCCGCGCGAACGCGTCCACCCCGGTGAGCTGGGCCGACAGCGTCCACAGGCGCGCGGCCTGCTCGCGGTCGACGGCGTACCCGCGGACCCCGGACTCGGCGAGACCCTCGGCGCCCTCCGGCGCGAGGTCGGCGACGTCACAGTCCTCCAGGTACAGCCCGCCGAGCCCGGCCAGCTGCGGCGAGGTCGCCGCCCAGACCGTGGTCGCGGCGCCCTGCTCGGGGGTCTTGAACCGGACCAGGTAGTTGCCGGCCTCGTCGATCCAGCCGCGTTCGATCATCTCCGCCCGCGGCAGGTGCCGCTGCAGCGGCGTCATGATGCCGCCGGGGTGCAGCGCGAACGCGTGGACGTCCTTCTCGGCGCCCAGCCGGTCGAGCTGGACGGCGAAGAGCACGTTCGCCGTCTTGGCCTGCCCGTAGGCCTGCCACTTCTCGTAGCCGGTCTCGAAGTGGACGTCGTCCCACCGGATCGGCGAGTAGTGGTGGCCGCGCGAGGACAGCGAAACCACCCGGGCGCCCTCGGCGATCGCCGGCCACAGCCGGTTGACCAGCGCGAAGTGGCCGAGGTGGTTGGTGGCGAACTGGGCCTCCCAGCCCGGCCCGACGCGGGTCTCGGGGCAGGCCATGATGCCGGCGTTGGCGATGAACAGGTCGATCCGCCGTCCGGTCGCCAGGAAACGCCCGGCGAAGGCACGGACGCTTGCGAGGTCGCCCAGGTCCAGCTCGTCGACCTCGACGCCTTCGATTTCGCCGAGCGCTTCCTCGGCGGTCTCGCGGCGGCGGGCCGGGACGACGACGTGGGCGCCGGCGCCGGCCAGCGCGCGGGTGGTTTCGAGGCCGATCCCGGAATACCCGCCGGTGACGACGGCGAGCTTCCCGGTGAGGTCCACGCCCGCGACGGCTTCGGCGGCCGTGGTGGTGGCGCCGAAGCCCGAACCGATCTTGTGCTGTGCGGTGGTCATGGATCCGACGTTACGAGCTGGAGTGCACTCCAGCGCAAATCGCGGCCGGGGCCGAAACGGGGGACAATCGGGGAGAGAGGCACAGCCGACCCCAGGAAGGCTCTGATGGCCGACTACTACGGGAACCAGCCCCAGGACGTCCGCCCCGGCATCGACGCGCGCCGCCTGTGGGCGGGCGGCGTGGCCACGGCGGTGGTCGCGGCCCTGCTCGCGGTCGTCGGGCTGCTGATCGCACGCGGGATCTTCGAGGTCGAAGTGCTCGCCCCAAAAGGCGAAGGCGTCTGGGGCAACGCGAGCACCACGACGTACGCACTGGTCGCCGCCGCGGTGGCCCTGCTCGCCACCGGGCTGATGCACCTGCTGAGCGTGGCGACGCCGGCGCCGTCCCAGTTCTTCGGCTGGATCATGGTGCTCGTCACACTGATCGCCGTGGTGCTGCCGCTGACCCTGACGGTGGCCCCGAGCGCAAAGATCGCCACGGCGGCGATCAACCTGGTGATCGGCCTGGTCATCGCGGCGGTGGTGAACAGCATGGCGGCCAGCGCCCGGACCCTGCACCGGCGCCGCACCCAGCAGAGCGCGCCGCCGCCGGCTCGCCAGCAGAGCGCGCCCCCGCCGCCGACCCGGCAGCAGTGGACCCAGGAGGACCCGCCGACCCGGTACTACGACCGGTGACCGTCATGGACATCCGGGACACCAACCGCCGGGTGATCGAGCAGTTCCGCGCCGGCGGCGAGGTCGAGGGCATGCACCGCGAGCGCCTGGCCCTGCTGACGACGACGGGCCGGCTGTCCGGCGAGCCGCGCACGGTCCCGATAATGGTCCACCGCGACGGTGCGCGGTGGCTGGTGGTGGCGTCCAACATCGGCGCACCCCGCCACCCGGACTGGTACCTGAACCTCGAGGCTGATTCCCGGGTGCGGGTGGAGGTGGACGGGCGGTCCTTTGACGCGGAGGCGTTGCCGCTGCTGGGGGCCGACTACGTGCGGACGTGGACGGAGCTGGAGAAGGAGTACCCGTTCCTGGCGGATCACCAGGCGAAGGCGCGGCAGGCCAGGCGGGTGATCCCGATCGTGGAACTGTCCGAAGAGGACTGAAGTGCCGGTCACGGCCGGTGACCTTCCTGCCACGCCTTCGGGTGTGGTAGTCGTAGGCCGGTGCACACTCGTGGTGTCCTCCTGTTGCTTCTTGCTTCCCCGATCGCCGCGCTCGTCACATTCGTGGTGTTGAGTACTGCTGTCCTGGCGTTGTACGTCTTGGCCGATGTGCAGAACAGCAGGCGGTTGCCGGATGAGGTCGCGGCGCGGGTCATCCCCAAGTGGTCGGCGCGGGCATGGTGGTCGCAGTGGCAATCCGGAAAGCCGCGGAGCAAGTGCGTCCGAGCGTTGGTCGGCCCGGGGGTTCGAGTCGTCGCCTGTGCTGTTGTCGGGTACTACGGGAGCTGGATCGCCTTGGGCCCCGTGCGCGCCGTCGGCAAGATGAACGGACAGGACGTTCCGGCGTGGGGCGGACCACCGTTGCCGGCCTACGTGGGTCTGGTCATCGGTCCGGCGCTGGCCGTCCAAGCGATCCAATACACCACAAGCGGCAACTACCGGAAAATCTGGTTGCTTCCGAACCTTCATTTGCCCGCCGGCGTGCTCGGTATCGCGACCCGATACGACTTCCTGCGCCAGGTCTGGCTCTACGTCTGGCTGGATCGCTGCAGGAAAGTTGCTGTTCTCTATTGCGTCGCCGCCACGCCAGCCGCATTCATCGACCTGTCTCGGCCGGCGTCCGATAGCTGGGAAGGTCCGACGTTCACCGCGGAAACCGGGTACGAACTGCTGCTCCTCGCGGGTTCGGCCGCAACCTTCGTGGTGGGTCTCGTGCTGAAACGCGTCATCGCCGTCGCTCAGCCCAGCGCTCATGCCGCAATTGCCGTTCAGCGGTGCCTGCTCGCCGAGGAGGAGTACCGAAGGCCGGAATTCATCAAGCGCCGCGCGGGGATCATCGATCCGCTCGGAGAACGGCGGGTCCTGCTCGTCCGGGCCACGCGCTCCTTCGACGCGGCCGCCGCGAGAATCGATCAGGCGTTCGCTCAGCATCCGGTGGCATCGATCCTGCGTGCCTGCAGCCGGCACATCCACCTGTTCCTGGCGAGCACGAGGTCGCTGGCCGGACGCTATCCCGAGGAACTGGTCACCGTTCTCAACGACGCCGTCATCGTGCTGGCGGGTCCGATCGACCCCGAGTTCGCGACCTCGGTGGCCCGGAAGGTCGACGCGTTCGGCCACGACGGTGCACCTCATCCCGTGCGATCAGCGCCGAAACGCCGTTGGATTTCCCTGATCGCACGGGCCGCCGACTCTCTCGATCGCTACTCCCGGTTCGGTACCGCCGCCTGGGGTTTGTTCCTCCTCGTGGCCGTAATCGTCCTCCTGCTGCAGGGCCACCTCGACCTGACCAAGATCCAGCTGCAGAAGTAGCTGCCTACTTGCTCGCCACCCGGCGGTACCGCGCCGTCGCCAGCGGGGCGAAGATCGCGATGATCGCCAAGCAGCACAAAATCGCGTACAGCGCCGCGTTCTCCGCCGGCCAGCCCGTCGGCGGGGCGCCGAAGCGGTTGCCGAACAGGTCGCGGGTCGCGTTGATCACCGCCGTGAACGGGTTCCACTCCGCGATCGCCTTCAGGAACGGCGGGAGCGTGTCCGTCGGGACGAACGCCGAGGAGATGAAGCTCAGCGGGAACATCCAGATCAGTCCCGCGCTCTGCGCCACCTCCACGCTGCGCGCCGCCAGGCCGATCAGCGCGCCCACCCAGGACAGGGCCCACGCGAACATCAGCATCACCAGGTAACCGAGCAGCGCGTCCCAGAAGCTGCCGCGGATGCGCCAGCCGACCAGCAGCCCGCACAGCGACATCACGATCAGCGCCACGACACTGACCACCAGGTCCGACGTCGTGCGGCCGAGGACCACCGCGATGCGGGACATCGGCAGGGAGCGGAACCGGTCGATGATGCCCTTCTGCAGGTCGTTGGCGAAGCCGATGACCGTGAACGCCGAGTTGAACGCCACCGTCTGGGCGAAGATCCCGGCGATGAGGAACTCGCGGTAGGCCGCGCCGCCCGCTTCGCCGCCGATCGCGTTGCCGAAAACGTAGGCGAACAGCAGCACGAACATGATCGGCTGCAGCGTCGCCGCCATCAGCCAGTCGGGGTTGCGGCGGACGTTCGTCAGGTTGCGCCACGTGACGATGCCGCCGTCGGAAATGCCCTTCGCGAGCGCGTTCATTTCGCAGCCTCCGAGGACGCCGAAGCACCGTGGCCGGTCAGGGACAGGAAGACGTCGTCCAGCGTGGGCCGGTGCAGGCCGACGTCCTGGACCGTGATGCCGTGGGAGTCGAGCCGCCGCAACGCCTCGATCAGCGCCTTCGGCCCGGTGTCGACCAGGATCTCGGCGCGCCGCGTGTGGTCGTCGCCGGACGGCTCGCCGGTGCCCACCTCGCGCAGCACGGCCAAGGTCGCCGGCAGGTCCGCGGCCGAGGCGACGACCAGCTCCAGGCGTTCGCCGCCGATCTGGGCCTTCAGCTCGTCCGCCGTGCCGCGGGCGATCACCCGGCCGTGGTCGATCACCACGATCGAGTCGGCCAGCTGGTCGGCCTCTTCGAGGTACTGGGTGGTCAGCAGCACGGTCGTGCCGTCGGCGACGAGTTCCTTGATGACCTCCCAGGTGTCGAGCCGCCCGCCCGGGTCGAGCCCGGTGGTGGGCTCGTCCAGCACCACGACGGTCGGCTCGGCGACCAGCGCGCCGGCCAGGTCGAGGCGCCGCCGCATCCCGCCGGAATAGCCCTTCGCCGGCCGGTCGGCGGCCTCCTCCAGCCGGAACCGCGTGAGCAGCTCCCGGGCGCGCGAGCGGGCCGCGGCCTTCTTCCGGCCGTAGAGCCGCCCGACCATGTAGAGGTTCTCGAACCCGGTCAGGTTCTCGTCGACGGCGGCGTACTGGCCGGACAGCCCGATCCGCTGCCGCACCTCGTCCGGCTCGGCCAGCACGTCGTACCCCGCCACGTGCGCCGACCCCGAGTCCGGGCGCAGCAGCGTGGTCAGGATGCGCACGGTGGTGGTCTTCCCGGCGCCGTTCGGGCCGAGCAGGCCGAGCACCTGCCCGGCCGGGATGTCGAGGTCGACGCCGTCGAGCGCGCGCGTCGAACCGTAGGTCTTCACGAGCCCGCGTACCCGGACGGCTGGGTCCGGTCCCGGCTGTGGCATGACGGCTCCCCCTTCAGGTGACCCCGACAAGCTAGGCCACGCTGCCCGATTTGTCCTCCGGGTTTTCCCCTGAAACGGCTCAGTTCGCCGAAAGCGTGACGGCGAACTCCGGCGGCGTCCGCAGCGACTGGAACACGACGCAGTAGCGCTCGGTCAGCTTCTTGAGCGTCGCCAGCTGGTCCTCGCTCGCGTCGGTGTCGAGGTCGAACGACAGCCGGATGGCGCGGAAGCCCACCGGGGCGTCCTTCGCGACGGCGAGGGTGCCGCGGAAGTCCAGGTCGCCCTCGGCCCGGACGCGCCCGCCCCGGACGGTCAGGCCCAGCGACGTCGCGACCGCCCGCAGCGTCACGCCCGCGCACGCGACGAGCGCTTCGAGCAGCATGTCGCCCGAACAGGCGAGGGTGCCGTCGCCGCCGGTGGCCGGGTGCAGCCCGGCTTCCACCACCGCGCGGCCGGTCTCGACCTTGCAGGAGATGCCGAGGCCGTCCAGCTCGGCGTCGGCGTGCAGCGTGATGAGCGCGCTTTCCGGGTTGTCCCGGTACTTGTCCTTCAGCGGCGCCTGGGTCGCCCGCAGTTCCTCGGTGTCCATGCGCCGATTCTGCTCCCGAAAACGCAGGAGCGGGGAGACCGGTTTCCCGGCCTCCCCGCTACTGGTACTCAGTTGTTCAGCTCAGGGTGACGGCCACGTCGTCGATGACGAACGAGGTCTGCAGCGAGCTGTCTTCGGTGCCGGTGAACTTCAGCGCGAGGGTGCCGCCGGCCGCCGACGAGACGTCGATGGTCCTGAGCGCGTACCCGGACGCCTTGTTCAGGTTGGAGTAGCTGCCCAGCGTCGTGCTGCCGTTGGCCACGGTCAGCTTGTCGTAGGCGGTGGAGGTGGTCGTCTCCGCGGTGTCGATGTGCAGGTAGAACGTCAGGCTGGCGTGGCAGCCCGCCGGGATGCTCACCGACTGCGCGATCGACTCGGTGGTGGTGGAGCCGTAGCCGTCGAGCCACGACGAGTAGGTGCCGCCGTGCGCGGCCTGGCCCTGCGAGCCCCACTGGCCGATGGAGCCGGTGGTGCCGGTCCAGCTGCCGCTACCGGATTCGAAGCCGCCGTTGACGATCTTCTGGCCGGAGCAGCCGGTGGTGGTGCCGACGGTCCAGCTGAACGACGCCGTGCCGGTCTTGTTGGCCGCGTCCTTCGCCGTCACCGTGACGCTCGAGGTGCCCGCGGTGGTCGCGGTGCCCGAGATCGTGCCGGTGGAGGCGTTGATCGACAGGCCGGCCGGCAGGCCGGTGGCGGACCAGGTGTAGGGCGCGGTGCCGCCCGAGGCCGACAGCGGCAGGTTCACCGCGGTGCCGGTGACGGTCGACTGGTTGCCCGGGTTGGACACCGTGACGGTGCCGGTCGCCGAGCACGTCGGGTCGGCCGACTGCGCCGGCACGCTGATCGCGTCCCACGCCGCCTTGACGGTGTTGAACTCGGTGCAGCTGCCCGGGAACAGGTTCTTCGCCGCGGTCAGCGTCCAGGTGCGGTACTTCAGGTACGAGCTGCTGGAGGTCTTGAGCAGCATCGCGTTGTAGAAGATCTTCACCGCGGTCTGCACGCCGAGGCCGGTGATGGTGGAGCTGTTGCAGGTGCTGCTGGTCGGCTGCCCGTTGGTCGGGTTCGTGCCCTCGGCCAGCAGGTAGAACCAGTGGTTGCCGGGGCCGGCGGCCGCGTGCACCTCACCGTTGGGAACGCTGCTGTCGTAGCAGTTCTTGTCGCCCAGCGCCGACGGGTTGTACATGTTGCGGATCGGGCCGGAGCCGACCAGGTTGACCTGCTCGCCGACGAGGAAGTCCGGCTGGTCGTAGGGGGCGGGCTCGTTCGCGAACCACTCGGTCGAGGCGCCGAAGACGTCCGCGACGAACTCCTGGGTGCCCGCACCCGAGATGCCGCCCGGGGTGTGGTCGTCGATGCCATGACCGTGCTCGTGCGCCACGACGTCGATCGAGCCGATCCAGCCGCCGGCGGTGTTCTTGCCGATCTGGACCTGGCTGCCGTCGTAGTAGGCGTTCTGGTCGTTCAGGCCGACGCGGATCGGCCAGCCGCCGCCGTTGCCGTCGAAGCTGTTGCGCCCCAGCCACTGCGAGAGCATCTTGTTCTCGGTCTGGGCGGCGAACAGCGCGTCGACGCAGCCGGTTTCGCGGTTGCTGGCGGTGCCGTTGCCCCAGAGGTCGTCCGGGCCGCTGAACGTGGTGTTGTTGGCCGCGTCCTGGCAGGACGTGTTGGTGATCGTCGGGTCCTTCAGCGAGTACGTGCTGCCCGAGTGCGTGGTGTCGAGGTGCACCGGGTTCGGGCCGTTCCACGCGCTGGTGCCGTCACCGTTGAGGACGTGCTCCTGGGTCTTGAGCACCTTCCCGGTGGCGGCGTCGACGATGACGTCGAGCCGGCTCGGCCCTTCGGCGTCGCGGCCGACGACGGTGCTCTTCCACGCCAGCGTCGGGGAGCCGAGCGCGAAGACGACCTGCTGCGCCGGGCTCACGCTGTCCACCGCGGACAGCTGCTGCCGCGCGGTCGCCTCGGCCGCGGCCTGCGAGATCTTCGCGGCGGTGGTGGCGAGGTCGATCGTCTGGTCCTGGGCGACGGAGGTGCCGAGCACCTGGCCCGTCGAGTCGGTCGCCACCACGAAGTCGCCGCCCACCACGGGGAGGCCCTTGTAGCTGCGCTCGTAGGGGATGTACTTCAGGCCGTTGGTCGCGGAAATCGCTTTCTGAGCCAGGAAAACGTCGTCCGAGCTCGCGTGCAGCGCGGCGGGCCTGCTCGCCACGAGCCCGGCCGCCGCCGACACGGCCAGGGTCTGGGCGTCCGGGACGGCGTTCGGGGTGGCGGGCTGGGCCTGGGCGGTGGTGGTCGTGCACACCGCGGCGATCAGCGCGCCGCTCGCGGCCAAGACGAATGGACGTCTCAGGTGCATCGGGGGATCTCCTCCGGGCAGGGCGAACCGGCCCGGGGTCGAGCCGGGCCGAGAACGGGGACGACGGGGAAATGGTGCGGCTTAGCGGAAATCAGCATCCGGTGTGAAAGCCCTGTGAACAAGCGACGAACGTAGGGGTCTTATCGGCAATGAGCAATACTTCCCGAAAAGGACATTTGACATTATTGGGATCTGCGGTGTCGTCTGTCCATTGAGGACTCGGGGGAGATCACCGCCGTTCGGACGATCTTCCCTGCGTCCGAGACGACGAAGGGCCCCTTCGCCACAATCGGCGAAGGGGCCCTTCGGTGCTGCTGGTGTCAGGCGGTCTTCTCGCGCTTCGGGAGCTTCCAGCCCGGGCGCACGAAGTGGCACGTGTACCCGTTCGGGATGCGCTGCAGGTAGTCCTGGTGCTCCGGCTCGGCCTCCCAGAAGTCACCCACCGGGCTGACTTCGGTGACGACCTTGCCCGGCCACAGCCCCGACGCGTCGACGTCGGCGATCGTGTCCTCGGCGACCCGCTTCTGCTCGTCGTTCTCGAAGAAGATCGCCGAGCGGTAGCTCAGGCCGATGTCGTTGCCCTGGCGGTCCTTCGTCGTGGGGTCGTGCACCTGGAAGAAGAACTCGAGCAGGTCGCGGAACGTGGTCTGCGCGGGGTCGTAGACGACCTCGATGGCCTCGGCGTGCGTGCCGTGGTTGCGGTACGTGGCGTTCGGGACGTCGCCGCCGCTATAACCGACCCGGGTCGAGATCACCCCGGGCTGACGGCGGAACAGCTCCTGCATGCCCCAGAAGCAGCCGCCGGCCAGGACGGCCCTTTCGGTTGACGTGGTCACGGCGTCACTCCTTCTCCTCGTGCGGTGCTACCGCCCGTTACAACTGTTCCGGCCCCCCGATGATTCCACGCGGGTATTACGGAAGCCTGACGTGACGTGGGACGATGGGCCCCGGGACGGGATGACTCCCGGGAGGCGCGATGCGCGACGACGACATCGCCTCGGAACGCTCCGGCGGCGTGCTGGTCGTCGAGATGCGTGGCGAGCCGGGCATCACGACGGTGTCGCGCTGGGCGGCGGTGCTGGAGACCGCCCTGAGCGAATTGCCGTGGCCCCGGCTCCTGGTGATCGACCTCGGTCCGCTGGCCTTCCTGTCCGCTCGCGGGGTCCGTAGCCTGCTGGGTGTGTTCGAGGTCTGCCGCAAGCGCGGGATCTCAAGCTGCCTGATCGTCTCGCCCGGCGGAGACGTCGAGCGGGTGGTCCGGCGCACCGGGCTGGCCGACGAGGTCCCGGTGTTCTCGCACCGCATGCTCGCGATCGCCCGGTACCAGCCGGCCGAGATGCGCTGGCTGCTCTGCTGAGCGTCAGCCGAGGCCGTAGGTCTGGGGGTAGTCGACGGTGCACACGAGCGCGTCGCGGCGGGCGCGGCCGCCTGCGGGGGCGATCAGCGGGCTGGCGGTGTGCAGGAAGCGGGCGTCCTCGAAGACGATCAGCTGCCCCGGCTCCAGCCGCTGGGTGTGGACCGCGGTGTCCGGGGCCTCGGGGCGGAACAGCGCCGTCTCCGCCCCGGTGCCGGCGCGGTCCACGACGTAGACGAAGACGAACTCCTCGCCGTCGGCGTGCGGGCGCGTCACGACGTTGGTGAACGTCCGGAAGATGTTGACGCCGAACGTCCCCCGGCGCCGGCGGCGACCTTCCGGGATGAGCCCGAGCGCGGCCCGGATCCAGGCCGCGAACAGCGGATCGTCGGCCACGGGCGTCCGGGCGTACTCGCGCCGCCCGGGGCGGCCGCCGCGGTCCTCGATGGCGATTTCGGCGTGCTCGGCGAGCACCGGGGTCTCGCCGTCCCACGCGTACTCGACGACGTCCCGGGCCCGTTCCCGGTCGGCGGGGATGTCGCCGGGGTAGCGGCGGAGGACGTCCGGGGTGAAGTACGTGCGCAGCAGATGCTCGCGCAGGCGTGCGCCGGGCAGGCCCAGCTCGTCGTCGGAGACGACGAGGTAGCCGTCGGTGTCGAGCCGCTTCCGGTACAGCGGGAGTTCTTCGCCTGCGGGAACGGGAAAGTCGAAAGCCATGCGGGGGTCCCAACGTGAAGGGAAGGGGATCAGCCGAACTGCGCGGACTGGATTTCGCGGATGAGCGCGCGGCTTTCGTCGGGTTCGAGGGAGGCGGCCACGAGGGCGTCGTGGTAGCCGCGGTAGTACTCCACCGTCTTGGCGGTCTCGATGTGCCGGAACCCGGCGTGGGTTTCGATGTGCACGATGTCCCGGTCGAGCTCGTTCTCGAACTCGAAGTAGGCGTACATGCAGCTCATCGAGAACAGCGGGGGATGGGCGAAGGGGAAGACGCGCAGTTCGATGTTCGGCGCGGTCGACCGTTCGACCAGGTGGTCCAGCTGGGCGTGCATGATCTCGCGGGAGCCGACGAACTGCCGCAGGGCGGACTCGTGGGTCACCGCGATCAGCCGCAGCGGCTCCATGTCCTCGCGTTCGGCGAGGACGTGCTTGCGGTGCTCGCGCAGGTCGACGAGCCGGTCGACCTCTTCGGCCGACCACCACGGTTCGTGCGTCGAATACTGGGCCCGGGCGTAGCCGGGGGTCTGCAGGAGCACCGGCAGCAGCGGGATCGTGTAGATCCGGGCCACCGAGGCTTCGGACTCGTACGCGAGGTGGGCGTCGAGCCCGGGGGTCGCCGTGGTCTGCGAGTAGTCGGTCCACCAGCCCTGCCGCCCGGACGCCTTCACCCAGCGCATCAGCCGCTCGGCCAGCACCGTGTTGTCGATGCCGTAGAAGCGGATCAGGTCGCGGACGTCCCTGGCCTGCGGGCTGCCCTGCGCGTTCTCCAGCCGGGACAGCTTCGACGTCGAGATCAGCAGCGCGTCGGCCACTTCCTCGAGGGTCCGGCCGGATTCGTCACGCAGGCTCTTGAACGTGTCCGCGATCCGGCGACGCGGCACGATCGGACCTTGCGTGGGGGCCATGGAACCTTCGTTCTCGCGGTGGGCCGTTCGCGATGGGACCCAGCTCGTGGGTTTCCCACCGCGCCGCGACCATACTCCTCTGGATCTCCTGCGGTGGGAAGCCACCCCGGGATCGCGTCAATTGGTGGATTTCCGCTGGTAGAACCCCTGCTGCGCCGAACGGGTGTTTCACAGTGGGATTCCCACGTGGGAATTGCAAATCTTGCGATCCCGGAGTGACACTTGCAAGGCAAGGCCGAGCCAGGCCCGGAACCCAGGACAGTGAGGACGCACCAGGACGACGACAGGGGACCGGCCCGGCCCGGCGGACGGCGCCGAGGGGAAGGAATCGCCATGTTCGTCGTGCTGAGACCGGGTGTGCTGATGAAGGTGCTGGCCGCCACCGGCTTCGCGGCTTTCCTGCTGTTCCTGCTGCTCGGCGGCCTCACCTCGGCCCCGGCGGGCTCATCCGGCCCGCCGCCCGCGAATCCCGCCGCCGGAGGCAGTGACCTGCTCGCGCGCACCGCGCCCACGCCGTACGTCGTGGCCGGAGCGGGCAAGAACGGCCTCAACGTCCGCTCGTGCGCGGCCGCGACCTGCCGCCGGACCGGCTGGGTCGCCGAGGGCGGCACGTTCGAGGCGGAGTGCTGGACGCACGGCACGCCGGCGTCCGGGGACGACCGGTGGCTGCGCGGCCAGGTCGACGGGCAGCACACCGGCTACGCGGCCGGGCACTTCCTCCGCGGCAGCGGGGCGCCGGAGTGCGGGACGAGCGCCGCGCGCCGGACGTGATGGTGCGGGCTCACTCCCCGCGCATCGAGCGGCGGATCTCGGCCAGCCGGTCCTTGGCCGCCTGGTCGCGGTCCGCGATCTGCTTGTCGAGGGTCTCGGCGGTGTTGTCGGTGCCGAGGCCGGCGACGTCGACCGAGCCGAGCGACATGGTGTACCGGTTCTCGATCTTGTCGCGGACGAAGTCGAAGCTGGGCACCCCGCCCTCGCTGTAGTCCGGGTCCGGCAGCGGCGGCGACGGGATCGCCAGCGCCGCGGTGGGGGTGTCGTCGACGATCTCGCCCTCGACCACGTTCGGGTCGCCGTCGGGTGTGCTCATCTCCCGACCATAGCGCCGGTGTGGGCACTCCGGCCGCGACCAGTGGGTAATTCGGCCGTGGACCGGTCCGGCGCGGTGGGGAATTCTCGGTGCGCACAGCCGGTGTCCGGAGGGAGCAGACATGAGTGCCGGGGCCTACCACGCCGAAACGGCGGAGATGGGGGCGATCGCCCACGCGGTCGAAGACGTCGGGTCGTCCTTCCTGTCGGCCACCCGCGACCTGGAAGGCCTGGTGCTGGACGCGTTGTCGTTCGCCGGGATCGGCAGCGGTGTCGCGGCCGCGAACTCGGCGTTGCACTCGACGCTGGGCAGCGCCCTGCAGAAGCTCCTGCACCTCCTGACGAACGTGAACCAGAACGTCCGGACGGCCGCGGAGGGGTACCGCGCCGCCGACTCCGACGTTGCGCAGGCCTACGGCGGCGGCGGGCAGGGCGGAGGCGGTGCCGCCGCCGCGGCGCCGCCGCAGCTCGACCCCCGGGTCGTCGACTCGATCATGCGGTCCGAGGGCGCGACGGGGGAGCAGGGCGGCGTGCCCGAGGCCTACGGCTTCCGGCAGAACATGCACAACGGCTACGACCGGATCATCGCCGCGCGCGAGCAGTACGGGATCGGCAGCGCCGAGGAACGCGCGGTCGTCGCCGACCTGATGACCGCGAACGCCCGCACGGCCGGCGCGCTCAACTTCACCGACCCCGGCACCCAGGCCGCGATCATGTCCGGCGCGCACATGCGCGGCGCCGGCGGTGTCCGCGCGATCCTCAACCACATGGCGGGCGAAGACATCGTGCGCAGTTCGCGGACGCTGGGCGACGCGACCATCCAGCACGTCCAGGGGCTGACGCCCGAGCAGTTCCAGCAGGAATTCCGCGACGCCCGCGTCGAATACGACCGCCAGGTCTACGGCGGGACGACCACCACCCAGGGCGGGCACACGCAGAACTGGTGGGACCGCTACGGCACCGGCCTGACCCGCCGCTACGACCGCGAGCAGGCCGAATTCGTCGGGCTTTCGCAACCGCGGAACTGATTTCCGCATTCTTCGGACTCGCCGATTCGAAGATCGCCCGAGTGGGCACTCTCTTTGTGTAGCCGAACGACAACGGGAGGCGCACGATGAACCGGAGGATGATCGCACTACTGGGCGGCGTCGCCGCGATGGCGGGGACCGTGGCGTTCGCGGGAACGGCCGAAGCGGCGCCGACGCCGTGCAGTGCCGAAGCGAAGGCCTGCGTCCAGCGCAGTTCGAATACCGCGTGGCTGACCGACGGCGCCGGGAACGTCACCTACGGCGGCGTCCCGATCACCGTGGGACTGCCGAAGTACCCGACCCCGCTGGGGAAGTTCCACGTGCAGTACAAGGACATCGACCACTACAGCAAGCAGTTCAACGGGCCGATGCCGTACTCGGTTTTCTTCACCACCACCGGAGTCGCGTTCCACCAGGGCAGCCTGAAGGCCAAGTCCCACGGGTGCGTGCACCTTTCGCACGACGCCGCGGTGACCTTCTACAACTCGCTGCACCCGGGTGACGTCGTCGAGGTCGTGTCCTGATCCGTCCGATCCGGACGGTCGAGGAGCACGCCGAGGACGGCGCCGAACACCAGGTGATCCAGGATCTGCGGCCCGCGTGCCAGCGCCCGCACGGCGGGGTACGCGCGGGCCGCGATCCCGAGGTCCAGCGCCGCGATGGCCAGGCCCGCGAGCGCGCCGCGGCCGGCCCCGAGCCGGTGGTGCCGGGCGATCGCGGTGAGCACGCCGGTCCAGGCGGCGGAAACGATCACGTGCGCGACCAGCCCGGCGGCGACGCCGGGCCGGCCGCGTAGTCCCGGCAGCAGGGTGCCCGCCGCGCGGGTGGCCGCGAGGACGTCACCGCCGGTGAGGAGCGCGTGCGCGGTCGACGGTATCCCGCTGACCACGGCGGCGACCGCCCCCGCGCGAGCCGGTGTCATCCGGCCAGGTACGCCGCCACCCGGATCCGCAGGCCGCGGACGCGGGGGAGCGCGATGGTGAACGCCCGCGCCGGCCGGTAGCCGGGCCAGAGGTCGCCGTGGGTGCAGGGGCCGGCGAAGTAGACGAAACCGTCTTCGTCGTCGTAGCGGCCTGGAGACCAGACGGCCGCATCACCCGCGTGGCGGTCCGGGCAGGCGGCCCGGGCGATCCAGTAGACGTCCTTCTTCATGACGCCGCGCAGCTGCGCGGCGAATTCCGTCAATTCGGCTTCCGGCAGGCCGAGACCGCGTCCGCTCCACACGCGCGGCGCGCGTTCCGACGTGCGCGAGGGGCAGCCGAAGGTGACCGCGGCGGCGGTGTAATACCGGTTCCAGCGCGGGTTTTCCGGGGCCGGGGCGGCGAAAGCGGATCCGCCGGTGAGTTCCAGCGTCACGGAGGGAACGATAGTCGATCAAGCGGCCGCGGGTACCGCCGCGCGGGTGTCGATCACTGCTCACATAGTGTATACAGTATCCAGTAGGCTGACGAAGGAGGCCGCTGTGTACACAGTCACCAATCCGGCGACGGGTGAGCTGGTCGAAGAAATCCCGAACGCGGCCGACGAGCAGGTCCGCGTGGCGATCGATCGGGTGCACCGCGGGTACGCGGCCTGGCGGGCCCGGCCGGTCGCCGAACGCGCCGCGATCGTGCTGCGCGCGGCGGAGCTGTTCGCCGAGCGCGCCGACGAGCTCGCCGCGATCATGACCCTGGAGATGGGGAAGCGGATCAACGAAGGCCGCGGCGAAGTGGGCGTCGTCGCCGACATCTTCCGCTACTACGGCGAGCGCGGCCCGGACCTGCTGGCGGACGAGCCCCTGGCCATCCGCGGCGGCGAGGCGGTGCTGACGAAGGAGCCGATCGGCGCGCTGCTGGGCGTGATGCCGTGGAACTTCCCGTGTTACCAGGTCGCCCGGTTCGTGGCGCCGAACCTGGTGCTGGGCAACACGATCCTGCTCAAGCACGCGTCGATCTGCCCACGGTCGGCGGTGGCGATCGAGGCGGTGCTGCGGGACGCCGGGGTGCCGGCGGACGCGTACGTGAACGTGTTCGCGTCGAGCCGCCAGGTCCCGTGGATGCTCGCGGACCCGCGGCTCGCCGGGGTGTCGCTGACCGGCAGCGAGCAGGCGGGCATCTCGGTGGCGGCCGAAGCCGGGCGCAACCTCAAGAAGTGCGTCCTGGAACTGGGCGGCTCGGACCCGCTGATCGTGCTGGACACCGACGACCTGGACGAGACGGTCAAGATCACGGCGACGGCCCGGATGCGCAACTGCGGCCAGTCGTGCAACGCGCCGAAGCGCATCATCGTGCTGGGCGAGCTGTACGAGGAGTTCGCGGACCGGTTCGCCCAGCGCGTGACGGAGTACTACGTCCCGGGCGACCCGGCGGACCCGTCGACCACGCTGCCCCCGCTGGCCTCGACGGCGGCGGCGGAGGAGGTGGCGGCCCAGATAGCGACGGCGATCCGCGAAGGAGCAACGCTGCGCGCGGGCGGCCACCGCATCCCGGGCCCGGGCGCGTACGTGGAGGCGACGGTCCTGACGGAGGTGACGCCCCGGATGGCGGCGTACCACGAGGAGATCTTCGGCCCGGTGGCGCTGCTGTTCCGGACGGAGACGGAGGAAGAGGCGGTGACCCTGGCCAACGACACCCCGTTCGGCTTGGGGGCGAGCGTGTTCGCCACCGACCGAGCCCGCGCGGCCCGCGTGGGGCGGAAGATCGAGGCGGGAATGGTGTACGTCAACAAGTCGGGAGGGTCGGAGGCGGATCTGCCGTTCGGCGGGATCAAGCGGTCGGGAATGGGGCGGGAACTGGGGCCGCTGGGGATCGAGGAGTTCATGAACAAGAAGGCGATCCGCCTCTGAGCTGCGGTTTTATCGCGTTCAGCCCCGCCAGGCCGTCGTCAGGTCGTCTGCCGCGGCCGGCGGGGCGAACACGCGTTGGTGCCCTACTTCTTGATCGACTGCATGCAGTAGGTGGTCACCGCGAGGGAGCCCCGCATGCTCCACGAAGCCGCCTGGTCCGAGCCGGGGAAGTCCTTGCAGATCTCCTCGATCGTCTTCGACAGGCCGTCCATCTTGGTCAGGCCGTCCACCTGGCCGAGGACCTTCGCCGCGCCCTTCTGGCAGGGGGCGAGGTGGAGCTCGTCGTTGGCGCCGGTCGCCATGCACTCGCCGATGGCGGGCTTCCGGTTGTCCGGGTTCTTCAAGTCCTCCAGGCACAGGACCTTCGACGACAGGCTGCCCTGCCGCTTCCACTCCATCGAGGCGGCCGCGGACGGGACCTTCACGCAGGCCGCGGTCGTCAGGCCGCCCAGGGCGCCGCCGTCCTCTACGCCGGCGACCTTGTAGGCCGCGTCCGGTCCACAAGGGACCCTTTCGGCGTGGGCGGCGTCGGAGAGGTCTCCCTTGATGCAGTCGCCCACCAGCGACATGCCCTTGCCCGGGTTCTTCACGTCCTCCAGACAGAGCAGCGTGCCCTTCGAGGCCTCGACGCCCTCCCAATACGCCACGGTCGCGGTCGGGAACCGGTCACAGCCGCCGCCGATGGTCAGGGCCAGCCGCGTCTGGTCCGGGACCTTGCCGACGATCTTGTAGTTCGCCTCCGGGCCGCAGGCCACCGAGGTCACGCTGTCGGCGTTGTCCGCGTTGCCCTTGAGGCAGTCGCCGACGTTGCTGCTCTTGGGCGTGGACGAGGTCAGCCCGATCACGACCACGATCGCGAGGAACACGAGGGGAATACCGAGCCGCAGCGCGAGTTTGAGGCCACCGCCCTTCTTGGGCGGCAAGCCGAGCGGCGGAGGCGCCGGGTACGGCGCGGGCGGGTACTGCGGCAGGGCCGCCCCCGGGGTCGGGGGCCGGAACGGATTCGCCTCCGGCGCGGGCTGCTGCGGTCTGTCTTCGGGCGTCGTCATGAAAGGTCCCCCCAGGTCTGAACATGATTGCCGGCCGAATCCTAACCTGAGGTCAGGCCGCCGCCGGAACGTCCGGCGCGGGACGGCTCGACTCTCCCGCCGAGCAGGCCGCGGATCTCCTCGGCCTCCGGCGCCCTCAACTCCGTGTACGCGGCCAACGCCGCTTCCAAGTGCGATACCGCCTCGGCGTGGTTCCCGGCAGCCCGGTGGGCCACCCCCAACCCGTGCTGGGCCAAGGCACGCTCACGAAGGTGACCACTCCGGCGAGCCAGCGCCAACGCCTTTTCGTACAACGAAATCGCCTCCGCACCCGACTTCGTCGCCGCCAGGTCGTTCAGGGCCGTGACCTCCAGGTTCGTGTTCCCGCCCGCCCGCGCGAACTCCAATGCGCGGCGGAAGTGGTCGTCGGCTTCGCCGGGGCGGCCCAAGCCCGCGTACGCGCTGCCCAGCGCCGCCAGGACCGGGCCGCCCAACCCCGCTGAGCCGAGATCTTCGGCGATGCGGCCGCTTTGCCGCAGGTACTGCACCGCCTTCGGGTGGTCGCCGCACCAGCGGTGGTGTTCGCCGATGTTGCACAGCGCTATTCCCTCCAGCAGCGCGTGGCCCGTCCGCCGCGCCGCCGCGAGGGCCAGGTCGAGCTGCTCGCGGGCCGCCGGGCGGTGGCCGCGGACGTCTTCGATCGTGGCGATGCCGTTGCGGGTCATGCTTTCCAGCAGATCGTTCCGCTGCCGCAACGCCAGGGAAAGGGCTTGCGCGAGGTGCTCGGCGGCCGTGTCGAAGCGGCCGAGGAAGATCAAGGTCATGCCGACGGCCTGGTCGGCGAATCCCCGTTCGCGCGTGCCGGGGCGCGTCAGCGCCAGCGCGGTCGTGTGCAGGGCGAGTGCTTCGTAGTGGTGCGCCCCGATGTGCAGGTACCGCCAGAGCGTCGCCGACAAGCGGACCACGTGCCCCGCCAACGCCTCCGGGGCGCTCGTGGCCAACGCCAGCATCGTCGCCCGCTCGGCGTCCAGCCACGCGCGCGCGGCCTCGTCGGACGCGAAGGAAGGGCGCGGCCCGGCCACCGGTGGCCGCAGGTACGGCTCGTGGGGCGAGAACCGGTCCATGGCCGCCGACGCCGCGCTCAGGTAGTGGTCGAACAGCCGGGTCGACGCCGCCAGCCGGGTGGCGGCGTCGTCGGTCGTCGCCACGAGCTCGGCGGCGTAGAGCTTGACGAGGTCGTGCATCCGGAAGCGGCCCGGTTGGTGCTCCTCCAGGAGGTGGGCCGCGCACAGCACGCGCACGGCCCGGGCGTCCCCGAGCAGCGCGGCCGCGGCCGCGCGGCCGACGTCCTCGGTGGGGACCAGGCCGAGGAGGCGGAACGCGGAGGCGGCCGCCGGGGAGAGGGAGCGGTACGAGGCGTCGAACACCGCCCGCAGGCTCGCGGCCAGCTCCCCGGTGTCCAGGGCGTCCAGCCGGCTTTCACGCAGTTCGGCGGCCAGCTCGGCGAGTCGTCGCCGCGGCTCGGCCGCGACGCGGGCGGCGACGATCGCCAGCGCCAAAGCCAGTCCGCCGCACTGGTCCAGGATCTCCTGCGCCGCTTCGGGTTCGCCGGTGAGCCGGGCCGCGCCCAGCTTGTGCGCGAGCAGCTCCCGCGCCTGGTCTTCGTCGAGGGTGCGCAGCGGCAGCGCGCTCGCGCCGTGCGTGGTGAGCAGGCCGCCGAGCTCGTGCCGGCTGGTGACGAGCACCGAACAGGACGGTCCGCCGGGCAGCAACGGGGTCACGTGCCGGGTGTCGCGGGCGTTGTCGAGCACCACGAGCAGCCGGCGGCGGGCGGTGAGGCTGCGGTACAGCGCCGCCTGCCCGTCCGGCTCCGGCGGGATCGACGCCGGTGCGACGCCCAGCGCGCCGAGGAAGCCGCGGACCGCGTGCTCCGCGGGCACCGGTTCGTGCGCCGGGTCGAAGCCGCGGAGGTCGACGTACAGCTGGCCGTCGGGGAACCGGCTCGCGTGGTCGGTCGCCCACCGCACGGCCAGCCACGTCTTCCCGAGACCGCCCGCGCCGGAGATCACCGCGACGGCGCCGTCGCGGGTCAGCATCCGGTCGAGGGCCGCCAGCTCGGCGGTGCGGCCGGAGAACGAGGGCGCCGCGGCCGGGAGCTGCCGCGGCTCCGGGCCGGTGCCGCCGCCGGTCAGGATGCGTTCGTGCAGGCCGCGCAGCCGCGGGCCCGGGTCGGCGCCGAGCTCGTCCGCCAGGCGGGCCCGGACCCGTTCGTACTCCCGCAGCGCGTCGGCCGGACGGCCGTCGAGGAACAGCGCCTCGATCCGCTGGGCGGCCGCCCGCTCGCCGCCGGCGTCGGCACCGACGGGCCGGTCGAGCACGGCGGCGTGGGCGCCGGTGCGCAGCCGCAGGTCGTCGCGGTCGAGCACGGCTGCCTCGCGCTTGCGCTCCAGTTCGCTGCGGACCCCGTCCACCCACGGCGAGTCCAGGTCGCTGAGCGGCGTCCCGCGCCACAGCGCCAAGGCTTCGTCGTACAGCGCGAGTGCGGCGTGGTCGTCCGCCGTCGCCCTCGCCCGCCGGAGGAGGCTTTCGAACCGGTGGACGTCCACCACCAGCGGATCGGCGACGAGGAGGTAGCCGTCACGCTCGCGCTCGATCGTCACGCCGTCCAGCGCGCTCAGCAGCGCACGCAGCCGGGAGACGTACGCGTACAGCGAGTTCTTCGGCTGCCGCGGCGGCCGTTCGCCCCACACCCGGTCGATGAGCCGGTCGACCGGGACGGCCCGGCCGACGTCGAGGAGCAGGGCCGCCAGCACGTCACGCTGCCGCGCGTGCCCGATGTCGAGCCGGGTGCCGCCGGCCACGACCTCGACGGCGCCCAGCACCCGCAGTTCCACCACGCCCGATCCCTCCCGGCTCAGGCGTAGCGGATCGGCGTCCGCCGGGCAAGGTCCGTTCAAGATTTTCCCAATGGCTCCGGCGCACCGTGGCGGCACGGACGACCAGGGGAGCCGAGATGATCACCGACGCCTACCTCCGCGCGCGCATCGCCGAGGTCCAGCAGGAGTTCGCCGCCGCGCGGTGGTGGCGGCGCCGGATGACGCGCCTGCTGGCCCGCGCGCGGAAGGCTCGCAAGCCGGCCGAGTTGTCAAAAGTCTGATAATCCCGCTGGATGACCTTCGCCCGGCGGAGTGGTGTCGTTCAACGGTGCCGCCCTGACCTGGAGTTTACCGTCCGTTAGCCTGTTCGGTCGATTGCGGTGGAGTCGATCACGGTGTCGAATAATCGCCTACAAGGATTAATCGCCGTGAGGAGCTGGCTGTGCACTGGGGGACCGCGCTCGAAGACGGAGGGGCGGCGGGACTCGTCCGTCCGTACTTCCGCACCCACGGCCGGACCCGGCCGACGCGTGACCTGCCCGTCGAGACACTCGTCTCGACCACCGCGCGCGGGCGGGCCATGACGCGCGGGAGCACTGCGGAAGAGTCGGAAATTTGCGTGCTGTGCCGCACTTCGCAGTCGGTGGCCGAGGTCGCCGCGCGGCGGCGGCTGCCGCTCGGGGTGGCGCGGGTGCTGCTCTCCGACCTCGCCGACCGCGGTCTCGTCGCCGTGCACACCGCGAAGCGCGGCAACGGCAACCGGCCGAGCATGGACCTGATGAAGCGCATCCTTTACGGCCTCAGCCGGCTGTGAACCCCCGGACCAGCCGCGCGAACTCCGCCGGCTGGTCGAGCGGCAGCAGCGTGTAGCTGTCGGCCACCTCGACGAGCTTCCCCTGGCGCAGCAGCTCGGCCAGTCGCCGGCCGTGCTCGAGGGGCATCACGCGGTCCTCGGTGGCCCAGACGACCAGCGCCGGCCGGTCGAAGCCCGGCAGCCGCCCGGCCGCCTCCACCAGGATGCCCGGTGCGGCGGCGGCCGCCCGCAGGACGCGGACGGTGTCCCGGCGGACGCCGGCCTGGGTCAGCAGCGGCCGGATCCAGCGGGCCGTGACGGCGTCGCCGCGTTTCGTCAGCCGGCCGAAGGCGATCGGGAGCCGGCGCACCGCGCGCAGCCGCATCTGCTGCATGAACGCGCCGAACAGGCGTGGCGAGAGCTTCCCGGTCAGGAACAGCGTTTTGCCGGTGAGGCCGGGCGGGAAGTTGTCGAACGCGTCGCAGGACGCGAGCACGACGCGGCCGACCCGCGCGGCGTCGTCCGCCATGAGCAGCTGCACCAGCGCGCCGCCGGTGTCGACGCCGACCAAGGTGACGTCCCGCAGGTCGAGCCGCTCCAGGAACTCCGTGAGCAGCCGTGCGAGGCCGGGCAGCGACAGGTCGGCGCCGTCGCGCATCGGAAGCCGGTGGGCGCCCAGCGGCAGTGTCGGGACGACGCACCGGAGGCCGTCGAGGGCCGTGACCGGGCCGTCCCACAGCGAGCCGTCCATCAGCAGGCCGTGGACGAAGACGACGGCCGGGCCCGCGCCGCCCGTGTCGGTGTACTCGATCGTGCCCGCGGACAGCTCGACCTGCATGTCAGCCTCCCAGTGACGTCCCCTGGGCAGAAGTGAACCACGTGGTTCGCAAACTGTCGAGGATCAGGGCGCGGTTTCCTCCCGTTCGACCGCCCGCAGCAGCGCCGCGACGCCGGCCGCCGCGCCTTCGCCGTCCGGGCTGGTCAGCAGGTCCACGAGGAAACCCCGCAGCGTCGCGAGGATCATCTCGGCGACCTCGAGCTTGCGCCGCTCCGGCCAGTGCGGCGGGCAGAACGAGACCAGCGTCGGCAGGTACTGCTGGGACGCGCCCCGGCCGAGTGCGGCGTACCGGCCCGGGTCGTACATCGCCAGGCCCATCGCCTGGTCGAGGACCCGCCGCAGCTGCGTTTCCTCGTCGCGGAGGCTGATCCAGGCGGCCCGGACCCGGCCGGCGAGCGTCGGCGACTCCGCGGTGACGGCCGTCAGCGCGTTGCCGATCCGTCGTTCGCGCAGCGCGAAGATCACCTGCCGCAGCAGATCTTCGGTGCCTTCGAAGTGGTAGAGCAGCACCTTGTGCGTCGTCCCCGCCGCTCGGGCGGCCCGCCGCAGCGAGAAGTCGACGAGCCCGTTCTCGGCGACGTCGTCGGTGATCTTGGCCAGCAGGTCCCGGCGCCGGGCCTCCCCGCGGGGCGACCCGGCCGAGCGCCGGTAGCCGGGCCGGGCCGGGTCGTCGGTAGCGTTGTCCACGAAGGACAGCTTGACACGGGAAGGGGCCGCGGTGCGGGTCTTGGTGACCGGGGGCAACGCGGGGATCGGCTACTTCGCCGCCGAGCAGCTGGCTTCAGCCGGCGCGGAGGTGGTCATCGGCAGCCGCGACCCGGCCAAGGCGCAGGCCGCGGCCGAGTCGATCCGATCGCGGGTCGCCGGGGCGAAGGTGGCGCACGTCCGGCTGGACCTGGCCGACCTGGGCTCGCTCGAACCGGACGTCGGGGTGCTGGACGCCGTCCTGTGCAACGCCGGAGTGGCCCTCGACGCCCCGCCACGCCGGGAAACCGCGGCCGGGCACGAGCTGATGTTCGGCACCAACCACCTCGGCCACTTCGCCCTGGTCGCCCGGCTGTTGCCGGTGCTGGCGCCGGCCGCCCGGATCGTCACCACGGGCAGCTTCGCGGCGAAGTCGGCTCACCTCGACTTCGCCGACCTCCACAGCGAGCGTGACTACCAGCCGAAGCGCGCGTACGAGCGGTCCAAGCTGGCCCAGATGCTGTTCGCGCTCGAGCTCGACCGGCGGCTGCGGGCGGCGGGCGATTCGCGGCTCAGCGTGCTCGCCCACCCCGGCGGCACGCTCGACTCGCTGACGCCGTCCCGGCCGCCGGTGCACACCCGCACGACCGGCGCGTGGCTGCGCGGGCTGCCCGCCCGGCTGGTGCTGCACGGCAAGGACGCCGGGGCGCGGCCCGCGGTCCGCGCGGTGCTCGGCCCGGACGTCGAGGGCGGCCAGCTGTGGGGCCCGCGCGTGTTCGGCCTGCGCGGCCGGCCGCGGCCCGAACGGCGGTGGGCCAACCTGACCGACGACGCGGCCGCCGCCCGGGTGTGGACGGAAAGCGTGGCGCTGACCGGGCTGGAGCCGCTGGGTTAGGAGTCGTCGTCCCCGCCGGTGACGTTGCCGACGCTGGCGGGCACGCCCTTGATCATGTCGACGACGGTCTTACCGGCCAGGCCCGACTTCCCGAACCACGGGTCGGTCATGACCTTGATGGCCGACTCGAACTTTTCGGCGCCCTCCTTGCCGAAGAGCTTGCCGAGCTCGTGCACGGAGAAGTTGCTGATCTTGTCGAACTTCTGCATGATCTCGGGCGTCACACCGTCCATTTGGGACAGCTTGGTCTTGATGACATCGGTCATCTGGTCGGTGAACGGCTTGTGCGGCTTGGGTTCCGGGGTGGCCGAGGAGGGCGCGGGTTCCGGCTTGGGCTCGGGGGTGGTGTCCGGCTTGGGCTCGGGTTTGGGTTCCGGTGTGGTGTCGGGCTTGGGTTCGGGCTTCGGCTCCGGGGTCGCCGACGAGGACGAGGGCGTGGGTTCCGGTTTGGGCTCGGGCTTGGGTTCCGGTGTGGTGTCCGGCTTGGGCTCGGGCTTCGGCTCGGGGGTGGCCGACGAGGGAGTGGTGTCCGGCTTCGGCTCGGGTGTGGGCTTGGGCTCCGGCTTCGGTTCCGGGGTCGCCGACGAGGACGAGGGCGCGGGTTCCGGTTTGGGCTCGGGCTTGGGTTCCGGTGTGGTGTCCGGCTTGGGCTCGGGCTTCGGCTCGGGCGTGGCCGACGAGGGAGTGGTGTCCGGCTTGGGCTCGGGTGTGGGCTTGGGGTCCGGCTTGGGCTCGGGCTTCGGCTCCGGAGTCGCCGACGAAGGTTTGGGGTCCGGTTTGGGATCCGGCTTCGGCGTGGGTGCCGGGTCCGGCTTCGGGGTCGGCGTGGGGGTGAGGCTGCTCGTCGGGGGCTTGGCCGCCGCCAGGTCGTCGCCCGCCTTGCCCAGCTTCGTCAGCGCCTTCAGCAGTTCGCCCAGCTGCTTCGCCAGCTGGGCCAGCTTCGCGCCGATCTTGCCCAGCGCCGTGGCCACCGTGCCGATCGTCGTGCCGATGAAGATCGCGATCGACGCCCCGAACGTCACCGGGGCCAGGGCCGCCGCGATCAGGGCGCCCTTGATGATCGTCGCCAGGAGCATCGCGATCAGGTCGCGGAGGATGCCGCGGAACGCGCCGACGATGCCGCCGGCGATCTTCATGTTCTTGCCGGCCTCGTCGAGGTAGCCGCCGAGGGAGCCCAGCTGCTGGGTGACCGCGTCCATGTCCTTCTTGAACTGGTCCGCGGCCTGCCCGCTCCACTCCTTCATCAGCGTGTCGAGCGCCTGCTGGTGGTCGGCCGACCACTGCTCCAGCTTCTTCTTCTCCGCCGAGAGCGCCTCGCTGGCCGCCGCGATGCCGATCGGGTCGCCCATCAGGATGTCCAGCGGCCACCGCAGGATCGTGATGTGCTCGATGAGCCAGCCGATCCCGGCCGTCAGCAGGCTGCCGATCGGGTCCAGCACGAGACCGATGGTCTCCAGCGCCATGCCCGCCGAGCCGATGCCGATCGCGACCTTGTCGTGCTCTTTGACGGCCTTGTCCAGGCCGGTCGCCGCCTCGAAGAAGCCCGCGCCCGCCGCGCGGTTGTCCTCGTTGAACAGGTCCGAACCGTGGAGGCTGACGTCCTTGCTCTGGTAGTCGTCGCCCACTATCCGAACCTCACGATCGAGTTCACGGCGTCTTCTTCGCCCGCTTGGTAGCGCTTCGCCGCTTCGGTGACCTTGTCGGCGAACTCGCCGACGGTCTTGGCGTACTCGCCGAACTGGTGGTGCGCCTTGTCGGTCCAGGTGCTCGCGCCGGCGGCCATCAGCTGGCACGCCGGGTTGATGCCGAACATGCCGGGTCGCAGGTCATGCCGCCGACGAGGTCCGCGGTGCCCTGCAGGTTCTTCTGCAGCTCGTCGAGGTGCTTGCCGAAGTTCGCGAGTGGCTCCGAGGAGACGCGGAAGCCCCCGCCGGTCACCAGGGGTTCGATTCGTCGTCGGGACGCTCGTCGGCCGCGGGACGCCGCCGCGGCGCGGACGGCGGTGCCGGCGGCGCAGGCGGAGCTGGCGGGGCCGGTGCGGGCGGCGGGGCGATCTCGGCGCTTTCCGGCGCCGCGAAGCCGCCGTCCGGTGGCGGGTCCGGCGGCAGGAAGGACCGGACCATTTCGGTCGACTCGCCGTCGCCGTTGATGGTGGCGAAGGAATCCGCGACGGCCCGGGCGGTCTGGCGCTGCGCGTCCCGCACCGCGCCCATGATCGCCGCGGTCAGCCGCGCCGGGCCCAGCTCGCACGCCCGGTGCCCGAGCTCGAGGTTCGTGAGCGCGCCGTTCGGGGCGAGGGTCACGGTGACCGAGCCGTCACGGGTGCGGACCGTCGCCCCGGCCGAGGAAAGCGCTTCGTTCAGCGCGGCGGCTTTCGACTGCATCTCCCGGACCTGCCGCTCGAGCAGGAGCTGGAAGTCTTCGCCTGGCCCCAGGTTCGGTTGCACGAAATCGACTCCTCGACGCGCCGGCCCACTCGGCCGGATCCCATGATCGGCAGGTTAGCGCACACCGGATGGTCATCCGGTGTTAGCCGGGAGTCTGCCTGGTTGTCTCCTGGATGGTGCCCGCGTACACCCGATCGGGGTTTGACCCGGACCGCGCTCCGGGTTGCACGATCGGGGGATGACCGAACTGGACGACTACCGGCCGCTGGGCCGCTCCGGGCTGCGCGTGTCCCCGCTGGCGCTGGGCGCGATGACCTTCGGCACCGGCTCCTTCTGCGCCGACGACGACACCGCCCGCAAGATCTTCCGCGCCTACGTCGAGCGGGGCGGCAACTTCGTCGACACCGCGGACAACTACAGCGGCGGCCGCAGCGAGGAACTGGTCGGTGACTTCCTCCGCGACGTCGCCCGCGACGACGTCGTGCTCGCCACCAAGTACTCCGGGCCCGGCTTCAGCGGCGGGGCCCCGCACTCGGACCCGCGCCGCCGCAGCAACGGGCGCAAGAACATGATCGCCTCGCTGGAGGCGTCGCTGCGGCGGCTGCGCGTCGACCACGTCGACCTGTACTGGCTGCACATCTGGGACGGCTTCACCCCGGCCGAAGAGGTACTGGCGGCGTTCGGCGACCTCGTGCGCGCCGGGAAGATCCGGGCGGTCGGGCTCAGCGACGTCCCCGCGTGGTACGCGACGAAGGCCGCCATGCTCGGCGGGCCGCCGGTGACGGCGCTGCAGCTGGAGTACTCCCTCGTCGAGCGGGCGATCGAGGCCGAGTACGTGCCCCTGGCGGCCGAGTTCGGCATCGCGATCCAGCCGTGGGGCGCGATCGGCGGCGGATTCCTCACCGGCAAGTACACCCGCGACGGCACCGGCACCGGCCGGCTCGCGGGCCCGGACGCCACCGCCTTCCGCGCCCTGCCCGAAACCCGCTGGGCGGTGCTGGACGCGGTTCGCGAGGTCGCGGCCGAGACCGGCGCCACCCCGGCCCAGGTGGCGCTGCGCTGGGTGACGACCCGCCCGTCGATGCCCGCGCCGCTGATCGGCGCGCGGACGCCGGAGCAGCTCGCCGAAACGCTCGGCGCGCTCGCTCTTGAGGTGACCGAGGCCCAGCTGGCCCGGCTGACGGAGGTGAGTGCGCCCGCCCTGCCGTTCCCGCACGGCATCCTGGCTCGCCTCAACGCGGGACTGCCGCACTGACCCCGCGCGCCAGAGGTCGCGCGACACCCCGGCCGGCAGTCCACAGTGGACGTCAGCGGGCGGCCTCGGCGGCCCGCTCGACCTCCGCGCGCCGGGTGGCCCAGAACTCCGCGTCGCGGTGGCCGTCGGTGGCGAGTGAGCCGTCGAGCTGTTCGCGCAGGATGTCCGCGTGGCCGGCGTGCCGGCTGGTCTCGGTGAGCACGTGGACCAGGACGTTGAACAGCAGCACGTCCGGGCGGGGCCACCAGGGCACGTGCCCCCGCGTGTCGATGGCGAGCTCGGTGATCGTCGCGTCGGAGTGGGCCCACACCCGCCGGTAGCGGTCGACGATCTCCGCGCGTGTCTCGTGCTCGGTCGCCCACATGTCCGTGCCGCGCGCACTCGCGTCGTCCCACCGGGGCATCGGCTCGGGGAACGGCCGCCCGAAGATGTCGCCGAAGTACCTCGCCTCGGTCAGGGTCAGGTGCTTGACGAGACCGAGCAGGTTGGTGCCGGTCGCGGTCAGGGGACGGCGGATGTCGTACTCGCCGAGCCCGTCGAGTTTGCCGGCCAGCTCTTCGCGGATCTCACGCAGGTCGCCGTGCAGGTACTGCTTCGCGAACTCGTCGATCATGCGTCCAGGGTGCCAGAACTCAGCCCACGGGCACCGCGCGCACGGCGACCGGCCCGCGGGCCGGGTCCAGTTCGAGCTGCTGGTCCACTCCGGACGGGGTCAGCACGTCGACCGCCTTGGGCGCGGTCGCCGGGTCCGCGGCGCAGATCGGGGCCGTCCCGCCGGCCGCGCAGAGGCCGAACGTGTACTGGCCCGCCGTCGGCGTGAACGGCCGGGCCTGGTCGGGGGAGTTGCCGTCCTGCCCGGTGAGCACCACGGCGAGCGTCCAGCCCGGCCCCGGTGTCCCGAAGGCCGTCTTCGCCACGCTGACCGTGATGTACCGCGTCGCCTGCGAAGCCTGCACGGACGGCGTGGCCAGCGAAGCGCCCGAAGCGTCGACGAGCGCCGGCTCGGCGAAGCCCTGGACCTCGATGCGCCGGCTCCACGCGTCCTGCGGCGCGATCGTGTACGCCCGGCTCGGGAACGGCGCCGCGGTCGACGTCGCCGTCGCGGCCGGGTCGTGCCCGTAGATCGTCAGCAGCTGGGCGCCCAGCGGCGAGCCGAACGTCGGTGACAGGTCACGCACCTGCGCCCGGAACACCAGGGTGGTGCCGGAATCGATGACCTGGAACCGCTGGAGGTCGAACGCGCCCGCGTGGAAGTCGCCCGCCGTCGGGTACGTGTAGGTGCCCGGGCCGGTGTCGTCGCCGTCGGGGTCCGTGGTGTCCAGCAGGACGGTGCCGGTGACGAAGTCCGAGCTGATCGTCTTCTGCGCGTACCCGGTTCCCGCGCCGGTCGCGGCCGCCGTGACGACGTTCGCGCCGAGCGGCGTCGGCACCGTGGCGCTGAACGTCCCCGCCGCCGAAGCCCGGGTCGACAGCACCGAAGTCGTCCCCGCGTCGGTGGCCGAAACGGCGAGGTCGACGCGGCTGCCGGCCGGCGCGGTGCCGGTGACCTGGGCGGTCGCGGTGGACACCGACGCGGGTGCGTCGAGGGTGACAGCCAAAGCAGGTGGTGCGTGGACGTACCGCGAGCGGACCTCGGCGGGCTGCTCGGGCAGCCGTCCGTCGTCGAGGGCCCGGGCCAGCCGCACCGACTGCGACTGCGCCCAGCTCAGCGGCGCCACCGACCCGACGGACTGCCCCGGGGTGAAGCCGATCGACGCCGTCTTCGGGTCCGCGCCGTACGGCGACGCGGGCAGCGCCGGGTTCTCCCAGATCTGCTCGGGGATCAGGCCGGTGCCGCCGGTCTGCGCCCGCATCGCGCGCAGCAGCGCCGCCGCTCCGGCCCGGTCGCCGGTCTGCACGGCCTGCTCGCCGCGTTCGCCGGCGAGCACCGGCCACAGGTGCCCGGACCCGGTGTTCGTCGACGGCCAGGGAGCGCCGGTCGGGGCGCAGTTCGTCGGATCCGGTTCGTAGCAGTCGCCGTAGCCGTCTTCGCTGCCCGGCGTCGACGTCCCGTAGCGGTACCAGCCCGGCCCGGCCGGGGTGTCCCGCTTGATCACGCGGTCCACGACGCCGAGCGACGCGGCGACGTCCGGGTCGTTGGCGGGCAGCACGCCCAGCCGCGTCAGCTCGAGGAAGCCGGCGTCGACGACCGCGCGCTGGTCGGCGTCGACCGAGCCGTTGCCCAGGTTGTAGTTCCACTCCGAGTCCGGATCGCCGTTCTTCGTCAGCCGCAGGAAGTACCGGCCGCCGTAGGGCCCGTTCCGCGTCACCGTCCAGCCCTTGATGCTGCGCTGGAAGTGGTCGGCGGTGGCGCGGTAGACGTTCGCGCGCGCACTGTCGCCGTTGCGGTCGGCGATCACGCCCGCGGCGACCAGGCCGGCGATCTCCGCGGCGATCGTCGAGGGGGAGTAGCCGCCCTGCTCTTCCCAGCGTTCCGAGCCGAACGCGGGCCCGTGCGCGACGACGAAGTCGGCGGCCGCACGGATGTGGTCGGTGTAGAGGGTGCGGTCGCGGTCGAGCCCGGCCTGCAAGGCCATCAGGATCGGGTACGCGCTCTCGTCGAGCTGGTCACCGCCGGAGTCGGGGGCCTTCTTGCCGTTGAGCAGCGAGTTGCGCGGGAACCGGCCGTCCGGTTGCTGTTGCCGCGCGAACAGCCACCGGACGCTCGCCCGCGCCGTCTCGCGGTCGCCGGCGGACAGCAGGCCGGAGAAGCTTTCGTAGAGGTCGCGCGCGAAGATCTCGCGGTAGGAACCGAAGTAGACCGGTTTCCCGCCAGGCGCGTCACCCGCGGACACCGCCTGACCCCACGGGCTGCCCAGCGAAGCGACGACCGCGCCCGGGAAGGTCTTGTCCTCACTGGCTTTCAGCACGTTGACCGACTGGTAGTAAGCGTCGGAGTCCTTGCCCCGCACCGGGATCAGGCCATTGTCGTAGTCACGCCATTCGCGCGCGTACTGGCGGTAGCTCTGCTCGAACGGCGTGCGCAGGCTCGCCCCGGCCGTGGCGACGGCGGCGCGCGCATCCGCGCCGAAGCCGAGCGCCAGCACCGCCGGGCGGCGCGGCTGGAGGTCCAGCTGCGCGGTCTGCACGACGTTGCCGTTCGCCGCCGACGGTGTCGTGTCGCTGAGCCGGTGGTCGCGGTCCAGCTGGGCCAGGCCGTCGCCCGCGGTGCCGGCGAAGCCGCTGCCGGTGGCCAGGAACCGGTGGTCGGCGCGCAGCGCGGCGGCCAGCGGGGTGCCGTAGTCGCGGGCCGGCGCGCTGGACACGGTGTTCGCGTCGGCGCTGACCAGCGCGGACGTCGCCGGGTCGACCGTGGCGGTGTCGCCGCCGCCGTTGGCCGGGCCGCCTCCGCCGTTGCCGTTGACGCTCGCGTCGAACCGCACGTAGACCTTCAGGTCCCGCCCGGAGTCCCGCAGCGGCTCCAGCCGGGTGCGGATGAGCACGCCGGTCCGGGCCGGGTCCGCCAGGTACTCGGTGACCAGCCGGTACCGCCCGCTGCGCGGGGTCGACGTCACCTCGCACGCCATCCCGCCCGCGCTCGTGCGGACCGTGTAGGTCATGTCCCGGGCCTGCAGGTCGGTGAAGCTGCGCCCGTCGGTGACGGCGAACTGCAGCGTTTCGACGTTCGTGTTGTCGATCACCGGCGCGTAGACGTCGGAGAGGACGCCGCCCGCCACGGTGAACCACGCCTTGCTCGCCGTGTTCCGCGCGGTGCCCAGGCAGTCCTTGCGGGCCAGGCCGAAGTGCGAGACGGCGCCCGGGCCCGGCGCCGCGGTGGCCGCGCCGGCTGTGGTGGACACGGCGGGCAGGAGGGCCGCGGCCAGCACCGCGCACAGCACCACGGACGACGTCGACCGAATCATCCGCCCATCCGACCACGACCGCCCGGGGCGGCACCAGGTCCGAACGGCGCCAGGGCGGCTTTACCGGTGATTGAGAATCCGAACCGGTGGGTAGCAAACCTGATATCCCCCGAGGAGGTGAACGTGGAAGAGCTGGGATCGGACGGATGGCGGTACCGCGGCACGATTTCGCCACGGACCTTGCCGAGCCTGCGCCGGCACCTGGTCTCGTGGTTGCGGCGGCGCGCCGGCGACGAGGTCGGGCGGCAGGCCGACGACGTCGTGCTGGCCTGCTGGGAAGCGATGGCCAACGTGCTCGGCCACGCTTACCACGGCCGGCCGGGGCTGATCGACGTCCGGGCCCGGATCGACCAGGACGTGCTGATCGTCACCGTCGCCGACCAGGGCCGCTGGGAGTCGGTGGCCGAGCGGGCGGACGGCGGCCGCGGGCTGCGCCTGATCCAGGCCCTGGTCGACGGGCTCGACGTCCGCACGACCGACGGCGGCACCGTCATCACGCTCACCTGGCCGTTCCCGGCCCGCCGCAGCGCCTGAGGTTCAGGGCGACTTCGTCGAGGACAGGTCTTCGACGAACCGGGTCGCGATGTCCCGGAGCTTCACGTTGGTGTGCTGCGACTCGGTGACCAGCCGCTTCATGGCGTCGTCAGCACTGATCCGGTGCACGGCCATCAGGATGCCCTTGGCCTGCTCGATCACCGCGCGTGACTGCATCGCCGCTTCGAGCTCGACGGTGCGCTGCCGGGCCTGGTGGTAGCGCCGCGTGGTGCGCAGCCCGAACGAGACGACCGTGGTGTAGAGCTGCAGGAGCCGTGAATCGGTCTCCGCGAAGCCGTGGTCACCGTAGCCGAAGAGGTTGAGCGCCCCGGAGAGGTGTTCGTCGACGCGCAGCGGCGCGGCGAGGTAGCTGCCGACCCCGAGTTCTTGGGCACGCCGGGTGAATTCCGGCCACGCCGTCCCGGCCGTGGCGAGCGGCACCCGGACGATCTCGCCGGTCTCCGCGGCCTGCAGGCAGGGACCCGCGCCCGCCGCGTACTGGGCGCGGTCGATCTTGACGGCGCGCTCGTCCGTGCTGGCCGCCGTCTTCGGCTCGCCGTCGCGGATCGCGGTGATGCTGGCCATGTCGGCGCCCGGGATGGCCCGGACGGCTTCGGCGCAGACGGCGTCGAGGATTTCCGCTTCGGCTGGTTCGGTCTCCAGGGCGCCCGTGAGGTCCGCCATCGCGGCGGTCAGTTCGTCGAGGTGCTCGGGCAGGATCGGCTCACCGGTCACTCGATCATCTCCGTCCCGGACGGCGGCGGCTCGTGCCGGACCGCTGCTGCTTCAACGGAACGGCAAAACCTTACTCGCGTCCGGTGCGCCTTCCGCAACACCGCCGCGGCAAACATCGTCGCAGCCACACCGTCGCGGCACTCCGCTCCGGGAAGGGGGCGGTGGCTCCGGGCCGGCGCTCGCTGCTGAACGTCGTGGGTGGGCGCCGGAGCCACCTGGCGACGGACGGCAGCGCAATCCACCCCAGCCGCCGTCGCTGCGGTTTGCGTACCCCCTGAGCCGGAAGTCAACCGTTCAGCGGATCATGACCTTCACTACCTGGGTGAGGCCGGACACGCGCAGTACGCGGTCGAGCAGCCGCGGCGCGACCAGCCGCAGGTCGTGTTCGGCGGCCCGGTCGAACAGCACCGAGACGCCGGCGCTGTCGAGGTAGGACACCCCGGTGAGGTCCACGGTGACGGCGGGGCCCGCCGCCAGTTCGCCGTCCAGCGCCGCGCCGAATTCGGCGGCGTTGCTCATGTCGATCTCCCCGGTGACGGACAGGACCCGGTCCCCGTGGTCGCCCGGGCCGCTGACCAGCGTGAGTGCCGTCGTCACGAACCGATCCTCCATTCCAGCGTGACGGTGGTCCCGACGGCGTCGTACCGGAAGGTGACCGCGTCGGCCAGCGCTTCCATCATCGGCACGCCGCGCCCGCGCAGCACGTGGTTGTCCGGCGGCGGCTGCTTCCAGTGGCCCCGGTCGGTCACCGTGACGACCAGGTGGGCGCCGGTGAGCCGGGCCGAGAGGTGCGCGGTCGCCTCGGGGCCGTCCAGGTAAGCGTGCTCGACGGAGTTGGCGCAGGCTTCGCCGGCCGCGACGAGCACGTCCTGGGCGAGGTCCGGCTCGAGGGCCGCGTTCTCCAGCCAGGCGCGCAGCCACTGGCGGGTCGAGGCGAGGTGGTCCGGGTGTGCGGCGAACGCGAAGTCCAGCGGGGGGACCGACCGGCGGTAGAGCAGCAGCGCGACGTCGTCCTCGTAACCTTCGGCCGGGCGGAGCCGGTCCATCAGGGCGGTCGCCAGCTCGCCGAGCTCGGCGTCCCGCGTGTCGTGGGCGACCGTGGTGGCCCGGCCCATGCCCTCGTCGAGCGACTCGCGGCGGCGCTCGACCAGCCCGTCGGTGTAGAGCATCAGCAGCGACCCGATCGGCACGACCGCGGTGGCTTCCGGGCGCGACCCGGTGACCCCGACGGCCAGCGGCAGGCTGCCGCCCTCGTCGAGGAACTCCGCCGTGCCGTCGCGGTGCACGAGGGTGGCGGGCGGGTGCCCGGCGCTGCTGTAGGTGAGCGTGCCGGTGGCCGGGTCGAGCACCCCGCAGAAGACGGTGGTGCACAGGGCACCCGGCAGCCGCCCGGCGAAGCGGTCGAGGGCGCTGAGCGTGTGCGCCGGGCTGCTGGCTTCCAGCAGCAGCGCGCGGCAAGCACTGCGGAGCTGGCCCATCACCGCGGCCGCGGCGAGTCCCCGGCCGACGCAGTCGCCGACGACGATGCCGATCCGGTCGCCGGCCAGCGCGACGACGTCGTACCAGTCGCCGCCGACTTCCAGGGGCGGGTTCGCCGGCTCGTAGCGCACCGCGAAGCCGTCGGGGAGCCGGGCGGGCCCGAGGATCGAGCGCTGCAGCGCGAGGGCGACCTCCCGCTGCCGGTCGTCGCGGTAGGCACGGCGCAGGGCGTGGGCGAGCGTCCCGGCCAGCAGCGCCAGCAGCGTCCGGTCTTCGGTGCCGAGCGGGCGCCCCGGCGCGGGCTCGACCCACAGCGTCAGCCGGCCGCCGGGGTGGTCGACGGTGGCGCCCGCGCCGCTGTCGGCCGGGGTCGCGTGCAACGCCGGGAGTGAGCGGAGGTGGTCCAGGGTCGAGCGCAGCGGCGCGGCGAGGTCCGCCCAGGTCCGGTCGGCGGGATCGGTGGACGCGAGCTCCGGCTCGGCGTCCCGCGGCCAGGTCACCGCGAGGACGCGCTGCACGTCCCACAGCTCGCGCAGCAGCTCCAGCGCGGTGCGGAGCACCTCCGGCGCCCCGCTGATCCCGGCGAGGCGCTGGTTCATCGAGGCGAGCGTGCTTTCGCGCTGGACCGCGTAGTGCTCGGCCGTGACGTCGCGGATCGTGCCGACCAGCCGGCGGCGGCCCTCGTCGTCCTGCAGCTGGTTGTAGGCGACCGCGACCCACAACCGGTGCCCGTCCCGGTGGCGCATCGGCAGCACGAAGCTGCCGCCCGGCTCGTCCCACGCGCCACCGAAGGCGGCCGCGACCCGGCGGTGGGCGGCGGGTTCGGCCTCCCGATCGGGCCACCACGCGAACGGCGGGGTGTAGGGCAGCCCGCCGGTGCCGAAGCCGAGCAGTTCGGTGAACGCCGTGTTGATCTCCACGACCCGGCCCTCGGCGTCGCAGACGAAGAAGCCCTCCTGCAGCGAGTCGATCATCGCCGCGCGCCACCGGGCGTGCTGCGTGCGCAGCCTCGCCAGCTGCACGGTCGTGCGGACGCGGGCGAGCAGCTCCCGCGCCGAAAACGGCTTCACGAGGTAGTCGTCGGCCCCGGCGGCCAGCCCGTCGACGGCGGCTTCCTGACCGGCCCTGGCCGAGAGCAGCAGAACGGGTACCGCGGCGGTGCGCGGGTCGCCCCGCAGCTCGGCGAGCAGGCCGAGGCCGTCCAGCCGCGGCATCATGACGTCGCTGATGATCAGCTCGGGCGGCTCGGCGCAGGCGGCGGCGAACGCCTCGACGCCGTCGCGCACCGCGGTCACCGCGTAGTCGTCGCGCAGCAGCCGGACGAGGTAGTCGCGCATGTCGGCGTTGTCGTCGGCGACCAGCACGCGGGCGCCCAGGCGCCGGTCTCCGGCGACCGCCGGGTCGGCGGCGCTGTCGCCGTCCGGCAGCCAGCGCAGGGCTTCCTGCACGTACGGTTCCGCGGAGTCCGCGGTGAGCTGGCCGGTCGTGGCTTCCTCGACGACGTGCTCGGCGGGCAGGTGCCGGGTGCCCAGCGGCACCCGGACCCGGAACGTCGTCCCGGTGCCCGGCGTGCTTTCCACGGTGACGCTGCCGCCGTGCATGCCGGCGAGCTCGCGCACCAGCGCCAGGCCGATGCCGCTGCCCTCGTTCGACCGCGCCCGCGCGGACGGGATCCGGTGGAACCGCTCGAACAGGCGCGGCAGCTCGGCGGCGTCGATCCCGATCCCGGTGTCGGACACCGCGATCACGGCGTGCCCGGCCTCCACGAAGCTCGTCACCCGGATCGCGCCGTCGAAGGTGAACTTGACCGCGTTGGACAGCAGGTTGAAGACGACCTTCTCCCACATCCCGCGATCGACGTACACCGGCTCGTCCGACGGGCGGCAGTCGACGTCGAACGCCAGCCCGGCCCGCTCGACGGCGGCGCGGAAGACGCTCGCCAGCTCCGCGGTGAACGTCCCGAGGTCCACCGGTTCGAAGCGCGCCTGCATCCGGCCGGCTTCGATCCGGGAGAAGTCGAGCAGGTTGTTCACCAGCCGCCCCAGCCGCAACGCGTTGCGCTGGATGACGTCGACCTCCTCCCGCACCCGCTCGTCGGCGCCGGCCAGCGCCTCGCGCAGCTCGGCGGCCGGGCCCAGGATCAGCGTCAGCGGGGTCCGGAACTCGTGGCTGATGTTGGCGAAGAACGTGGTCTTCGCCGCGTCCAGGGCGGCCAGCTCTTCGGCGCGCCGCTGCTGGACCTGGTAGGCGATCGCGCCGTTGACCAGCGCCGTCGTCTGCTGGGCGACGAGCCCGAGGAACGTCCGGTAGGACTCGTCGACCGCGCGCCCGGCGCTCGCCGCCAGCACGATCACCCCGGTGGCGGCATCACCGGCGTCGCCGCGCAGGGGCAGCACCATCGCCTCGGTGGGCGGCGTCGACCAGCCGCCCCCGGGCAGCTCGCCGAACACCCCGTCCGACACCGTCCGCGCGACCCCGTCGGCGAGCACGTCCTTCAGCGGCCACGCGGTTTCGTCACCCGCGCCGGCCCCTCCGGGCGTGACGGCCGCGAGCGTCAGTTCGCCTTCGGCCCCGCGGATGTGGATCGCGGCGTAGGGGACGTCGGCCGCCGCCCGCCCCAGCACGCCGGCGACCAGCTCACAGGCCTCGTCCACGGTGCGGGCGACCCCGGCCCGGGCGCCGAGTTCGCGCAGCGTCGCCAGCCGGCGGGCGCCGATCACGCGCTCGGTCGTGTCCGAGACCGCGGTGAACACCGCCCGGACGGCGCCGCGGTCGTCGTGCACCGGGCTGTAGGAGTACGTCCAGTAGGTCTCTTCCCAGTAGCCGTGCCGGTTCATCGGCAGCAGCAGGTCCTCCGACCAGGTCGCCTCGCCGGTGGTCATCACGCTGTCCAGCATCGGCCCGATGATGTGCCAGATCTCGGCCCAGACCTCGGAGCCCGGCTTGTCGAGTGCCGGGTGCTTCGTGCCCAGCAGCGGCAGGTACGCGTCGTTGTAGAGGAACCGCAGCTCCGGCCCCCACCAGACGATCATGGGGAAACGGGAGGTGAGGCAGATGCGGACCGCCGTCGTCAGGCTGGCCGGCCAGTCCCGCGGCGGCCCGAGCGGGGACGACGTCCAGTCGAACTCCCGCATCCGGGCGGCCATCCGGCTGCCGCCGGGAAACACGGCGCGGTGCCCGGCCTCTTCCCCGACGCTCATCACACTCCAGGTTCACGCGGCCCCGGATGAGCCTACTCGACGGGATTCCCCGCCGCCGGGTGTGTCAATCGGTCAGCCAGGTCATGGTGACCGTGGTGCCGTCGTCGCGGTGCACCTGCGCGCTGTGGTCGGCGAGGGTGTCGATGAGCGGCAGGCCGCGGCCCCGCAGCCCGTTCGAGGCCACCGGCGGCCGCCAGGTGCCGTAGTCGGTGACCGTCACGGTCACCCGCCCGGGCTGCGCTTCGGCCCGGACCTCGACCGGGCCGGCCTGCCCGCGCGGGTAGGCGTGTTCGGCCGAGTTGGCCATCGCCTCGTACCCGGCGAGCACGATGTCCTCCCGGCGTTCGAGGCTCAGGCGCACGTTGAACCGGCCCAGCGTGGCCAGCCACCGGGCCAGGGCCTCGCGCAGGTCCGGCAGCCGTTCGGCGATCGCGGCCGTGCGCCGGTGGAACGACACCGGGGGAGCGTGTGCGTCCGGGGGGAGGGGGTCCGTCATGGCGTGTCCTCTCCGCGGTGGTGCACGTGGATCACGGCGATGTCGTCGTCGTGCCGTCCACGCGTCAGTTCGTCGACCAGCTTGTCCCACGCCGGCTCCAGGTCGGGCGCGGTCAGCAGTCCCGGGATACCCGCCAGCAGCCATTCGATGCCCAGCGTGAGGTCACGGGTGCGGCTTTCGACCAGTCCGTCGGTGTAGAGCACCAGATCCGCGCCCACCGGGAAGCCCGCGGTGCGCTGCGGGAAGACCGAGCCGACGCCCAGCGGCTGCGCCAGCGCTTCGCCGATCTGCTCTGGCGGCTCGCCCGGGCGGATCAGGATCGCGGGCAGGTGGCCGGCGTTCGCGTAGGCGAGCGTCCCGGCGGAGGGCTGGTGGACCGCGTAGAAGCAGGTCACGAAGCTTTCGCCGAACAGACCGGCGGTCAGCTCGGAGACGTTGCGCAGCACTTCCGACGGCGGCAGCTCCAGCAGGGCGTAGCTGCGGACGGCCGTGCGGACCTGGCCCATCACCGTCGCGGCGGTGACGCCGTGGCCGACGACGTCACCGATGACGAACGCGGTGGCGCCCGAGGGCAGCCGGATCACGTCGAACCAGTCGCCGCCGACCTTGCTCCCGGTCGCCGCGGGCAGGTACCGGGTGAGCACGTCGAGGCCGGGGGTGGGCGGGGCCACCGGCAGCATGCTGCGGGACAGTTCCGTGGCGAGGTTGCGCTCGCGTTCGTAGAGCCGGGCGTTGTCCAGCGCGATGGCCGCGTAGGCGGCGATGCCTTCGGCCAGGTACTCGTGCCGGGCGGTGAACCGGTCGCGGTCGGGGTGGCCGAAGAAGAACCCGCCCAGCACCTCGCCGGAGGTCGGGCTGATCGCCGAGACGGCGAGGTAGCTGCACACGGGCAGGTGCCCGTCCGGCATCCCGTGGTGCGGCGCGTTCTTCCCGAACCGGGGGTCCTGCGTGATATCGGGGCTGCGCACGGTGCCGGTGCCGTCGAAGGTCGGCCCGAACACCTCGGTGTTGCGCGGCATCGGGAACCGGGAGAAGGCCTCGCGCGGTACACCCGAAATCGTGTACAGCGTGTACGACTCACCGAGTTCGTCGATCAGGTTGTAGAAGAACGCGCCGAAGCCGGCTCCGGTCGCCTTCGTGGCCGCGTCGGTCGCCTCCTGGACGATCCGGTCGATGTCGAGGTGCGCGGTCAGTTCGCGGCCCGTGGAGTGCAGCGCGTCGAGGACCGCGGCTTCGCTCCGCAGCCGCCGGACGGTGGCCGCCAGGCCGGCGGTGGCGGCCTCGATGGCGGCGGCGACGGCCGGGGGACCTCCGCCGATCTCCTCGGTGGTGTAGACCAACGCGCCGTGCTCGCCGTCGTCGGCCGCGACGGCGATCGCGTGGGTGATCTCGGTGCCCGGCACCAGGTCCGCGAGGACCGGGCGATCGGTCACCGCCAGCGCGACGTGGTCGCCGAGCACCGCGCGCACCTCGGCCGGGCCGAGCGCGCGGACCGCGGTGGCCGCCGGAGCGCCGTCGCGGCCGGCGAAGGCCCCGCGCACGGCGTCCAGGATCGCGTCGAATTCCGGTTCGGGCGTCATCAGGGCGCCAGCGCTTCCGGCAGCGACGGGTAGATGGCGAGTTCGTCGGCCAGCCGGGTCAGTTCCAGCGGGCGCAGCGTGATCCGCCCGGTGGCCACCACCCGCAGCGGCGCCGACGTGGCGGGCCCGCGGTGCGCCCGGACGAGTTCGGCCATGCCCGCCGAGGCCAGGAACGTGACGCCGGTCAGGTCGATGACGAGCAGCGGCGGCCCCAGCCGCGCCGCCCGTTCGGCCAGCCGGCGCAGTTTCGGCGCGAGGGCGAGGTCGAGAGCGCCGTCGACGCGCAGGACCACCGCGCCGTCGAGGCTCTCCAGTGCGACCGATCCCGCGGAACCGGCGGCGTCGTCGAGTGAGTCCCCGGTCACGTCCCGTTCGCCCATGCCGACATCCTGCCTGTTCGGGGCCGCGACCGGAAGCGGAGGGGTGCTGAGACGGCGGTGTGCCGCCCGGGCAGGCATGATTGACCGTGGTTGAGCAAACAGCCTTCGTGAACACGCACGCCCACCGGTTGCCGGGGGCGCTGCCGAAGGCGAGGAGACAAACGCCATGACCGAGCACACCCACTTCGAAAGCTCGGCCACCGCTGTGCCGTTCGGGGAGTTCCGGATCGCCCGGGCGGAGCAGGGAGAAGCGATCGTCGTCGAGGTCGCCGGGGACGTGGACACCACCACCGCACCGGCGCTCGTGCAGGCCGCGGACGAGGTACTGGCGGAGCAGCCGCCGGTCCTGGTGGTCGACCTGAGCCGGGTCGAGTTCCTCGCCTCGCCCGGCCTGACGGCGTTGCTGACCATCCACCGCAACGCCGGAACCGGCACCGCGGTGCGGATCGTCGCGTCCGGCCGGGCCACCCTGCGCCCGATCCAGCTGACCGGGCTCGAGGAAAGCCTGTCGCTGTTCCCGACCCGGGAAGCGGCGCTCATCGGATCCTGACCCGGATCGTCCCGGCCCTGCCTCAGGCGCCGGCCGGGACGTCACGGCGCCGGATGGCCAGCACGGCGACGTCGTCCTGGGCCGGCCGGTTGCCGATCATCGCGGCCATGACCTGCGCGCAGACCCATTCGGGGTCCCCGGCGCGCACGGCCTGCGCCAGCTGCTCCATGCCGACGTCCACCGGGCGGTCCCGGCGCTCGACCAGCCCGTCGGTGTAGAACACCAGCACGCCGTCGGACGGCAGTTCGACGACGGTGGTGCGCCGCTCGGGCACGCCGATGGTCAGCCCGATCGGGGGATCCGGCGGCGAGTCCACCAGCCGGCCCGGCTCGCCGGGCAGGGCGAGCACCGGGGGCAGGTGCCCGGCGAGGGACAGCGTCAGCGCTTCGCGGTCCGGGCCGATGATCCCGTAGGCCACCGTGGCCATCGCCCCGTGCTCGAAGTGGTTGGCCTTGCGGTCGAGCTTGGCGAGCACCTCGGCGGGACTTTCGCAGTCCAGGGCGTAGGCCCGCAGGGCGCTGCGCAGCCGCCCCATGATCACGGCCGCGTCGAGGCCGTGCCCGGAGACGTCGCCCATCACGACGCCGAGCCGGTCGCCCGGCAGGGAGAACAGGTCGTACCAGTCCCCGCCGAGCCCGGTCTCCGCGCCGGGCACGTACCGGGCGCCGAAGGCCAGGCCCGCCACGTCGGGCAGGCTGTTGGGCAGCAGGCTGCGCTGCAGCGCCATGGTGGCGGTGCGGTTCTCCTCCAGCGCCTCCACCTGGACGGCCATCGCCAGCCGGTCGGCGAGCAGCTGCATGGTGGTCACTTCGGACTCACCGAACTGCCGGAGCGCCACGGAACCGATGTGCAGCACGCCGACGAGCTCGCCGCCGGCGATCATCGGCACGCCGAGCATGGATTGCAGCCCGCGTTCCCACAGCAGGGAGTTCACGACGGTCGTTTCGTCGACGTGGTCGAGGATGACCGGCGCCCGCTCGAGCGCGACCCGGCCGGCGAACCCGCGGCCCACCGGCACCCGCACGCCCTGGTGGACCTCCTCCTCGATCCCGGCCGCGGCGAAGGCCACCAGCTGGCGGCCGCTGGGCTGGTACCGCAGCACGGTCGCGGTGTCGACCGCCATGACCTCGCGCAGCCGCTGGAGGGTTTCGGCGAGCATCTCGGCCAGCCCCAGGTGGGTGGCCGGCGCACCGATGATCGCCTCCAGCTGCTGCAGCCGGTTCTGGGCGTCGAGACTTCGCGACATGGCACGACCCTAGCCGCAACTCCTTTGCGGGCCTAACCATCCCGGGTTTCGACGGCGGGTCTCCCGGGGTACCAGGCCGTCGTGAACGTCGACTTGGACTGGGTGGGTGTGCTGCGGCACGGCCAGAGCACCGGGAACGTGGCCAGGGAAGAGGCGGAGTCGGCCGGCGCGGACGTGATCGACATCGCCGAACGCGACGCCGACGTGCCGCTCACGGATCTGGGGCGGGAGCAGGCTTCGGCGGCGGGGAAGTTCCTCGCGGAGCAACCGCCGGACGTCGTCATCACCTCCACTTACCGCCGCGCGTGGGACACCGCCCGGCTGGCCACCCCCGAAGGGGTGACGATCATCCCGGACGAACGGCTGCGCGACCGCGAGCTCGGCGTGCTGGACCTGCTGACCTCGCACGGCGTCAGTGAGCGGTGGCCCGACGAACTGCGGCGCAAACGGCGGCTCGGCAAGTTCTACTACCGGCCGCCGGGTGGCGAATCCTGGGCGGACGTCGTGCTGCGGCTGCGGTCCCTGCTCACCGAGCTGAGCGTGGAACACGCCGGAAAGCGCGTTCTGCTGGCCGCCCACGAGATGACCGTCTTCGCCCTGCGCTACCTGCTCGAAGGGCTGCCGGAGCCCGACCTGCTGCGCGCCGCCGACGCCACCGAGGTCCCGAACGGCTCGGTGACGGCCTGGGAGCGCGACTCCGACGGCGGGTTCACGATGGTGCTGGCCCAGGAAGTCGGGCACCTGCACGAGACCGACACCCCGCCGACGGCGGACGACGATGCCGCGCAGCAGCTCTCCTGACCCGGCGCCGATCAGCCCGGCCCTGCTGCGGGACTGGCGGATCGGCCCGGACGACCGCGGGACCGTGCTCGTCGTCGGCGGCGCCCGGACCGTGCCCGGCGCGCCGGCGCTGTCCGGCACCGCCGCCCTGCGTGCCGGGGCCGGCACGCTGCAACTGGCGGTCGCCGAACGGCACGCGACGGCGATCGGTGTCTCGGTGCCCGAGTCGTCGGTGCTCGGGCTGCCGGAGACCGGCACCGGGGCGATCGCCGCCGAGGCCGTCGACCGGCTGGCCGAGGTGCTCCCCGACGCCGGCACCGTCGTGGTCGGCCCCGGCCTCACCGGCGTTTCGGAGACCGAAGAGCTGCTGCGCGGCTTGGTCCCCGCCATCGCCCCGGACGCGAAGGTGGTGCTCGACGCGTTCGCGCTGGGCGCGCTGAGCCGGGACCCCGCGCTCGCCGAACCCCTGGCGGGCCGGCTCCTCCTCACCCCGAACCGGGTCGAAGCCGCTTTCCTCGACGGCTGCGAGGAAAAGGACGTCGACGACCTGGAAACGGCGGTGCGGATCGCCGGCCGCTACGGCGGCGTGGTGCAGCTCATGGGCGTGGTCGCCGAGCCGGGCGGGCGCACCTGGCGCGACGGCAGCGGCCACGTCGGGCTGGCGACGTCCGGCAGCGGCGACGTGCTGGCCGGCCTGACCGGCGGCTTCCTGGCCCGCGGCGCGGCCGTGGACCAGGCCGCCTGCTGGGCGACGCACGTCCACGCCGTGGCCGGCCAGCGCCTGATCCCGGACACCGGCAGCACCGGCCTGCTGGCCCGCGAACTCGTGGTGGAGATCCCGCGGGTCATCGCCGAGCTGGAGCGCTGAGCCGTGTCGACCCGCGGATCACGCGTGTCGACCTCCTGATCACGCGTGTCGGCCCGGTAATCACGCCGAGCCCCTCCGGACGCCGTGCCGGAAGGGTCGACACGCGTGATTGAAGGGTCGACACGCGTGATTCGGCGGACGACACGGCGTCATCGCTGGGCGGTGGGCCGCACGATGATCTCGTTGACGTCCACGCCCTCCGGCTGCCCGATCGCGTAGGAGACCGCTCCGGCGATGGCGTCCGCCGGCAGGGTCACCGCGCGGTAGGTGCGCATCGCCTCCTGGGCGCCGGGCTCGGTGATGGTGTCGGCCAGCTCGGACTCGGTGACGCCGGGGGAGACCGTCGTCACGCGGAGGCCCGGGTCGGCCTCCAGGCGCAGGCCCTCGGTGATCGCCCGGGCCGCGTACTTGGTGGCGCAGTAGACCGCGGCCGTCGGCACGACCTCGTGCGCGCCGGTGGAGGCGATCGTCACGAAGTGCCCGCCGCCCTGCCGCCGGAAGTGCGGCAGGGCGGCCGCGATCCCGTGCAGCAGGCCGCGGACGTTGACGTCGATCATCCGGTCCCACTCGCCGACGTGCAGCGAGTCCAACCGCGACAACGGCATCACGCCCGCGTTGGCGACGAAGACGTCGAGCCGGCCATGGGCTTCGACCGCGGCTTCGGCGAACGCGGCGACGTCCGCGCGGTCGGTGACGTCGAGGCGGTGCACGTCCGCGGTGCCGCCCGCGTCGTGGATTTCCTTCGCCAGCTCGGTCAGCCGGTCTTCGCGCCGGGCGCCGAGCACGACGTGGTGGCCTTCGGCGGCCAGGCGCAGCGCAGTGGCGCGGCCGATGCCGCTGCTGGCGCCGGTGATGAGGACGGTCTTCACTGGGTTCCTTCCGGGAAGTCGGCGCCGAGGGTGGTCTCGCGCCAGGTGTCGAACGTGGAACGGAGGGAGTCGAGCCGGGTGGTGGCGATGTCGTAGGCGGCGCGGCCGAGGAGCAGGCGCAGCGGCGGTTCGTCGCTGCCGACGGCGGTGAGGATCGCTTCGGCCGCGCGGACGGGGTCGCCCGGCTGTCGCCCGTAGGTCGCGAGCGTCGCCTCCCGGCGGGCGCCCGCGGTCTCGGCGTAGTCGTCGATGCGGATCGCCGACTCCCGCATCGAGGGGCCGGACCAGTTGGTGCGGAAGGCGGCGGGCTCGACGATGGTCACCTTGATGCCCAGCGGCGCCACCTCCGCGGCCAGTGACTCCGACAAGCCTTCCACGGCGAACTTCGTCGCGTGGTAGTAGCCGGTGGCGCCGAACGCGGCCAGGCCGCCGAGGGACGACACGGTGACGATGTGGCCGCTGCGGCGCGCCCGCATGCCCGGCAGGACCGCGCGGGTGACGTCGGCGAGGCCGAAGACGTTGGTGTCGAACAGGTTCCGGATCTCGTCGTCCTCGCCTTCCTCGACCGCGGCGAGGTAGCCGTAGCCGGCGTTGCCGACCAGGACGTCGATCCGGCCGAACGCCGATTCCGCTCGCTTGACGGCGTCGACGACCTGGGCGTGGTCGGTGACGTCGAGCGGCAGGGCCAGCGCGCGGTCGCCGTGTGCTTCGGCGAGATCGGCGATGCGCGCCGGATCGCGGGCCGTGACGACCGCGCGCATCCCGCGCTCGAGCACGGCTTCGGCCAGTGCGCGGCCGAGGCCGGTGGAGCAGCCGGTGATGAACCAGACGGTGTTTTCGGGAAAGTTTTCGGGCACGACGAAGTACTCCGTCCATTGTGGAAGGATGGGGAAAGTGGTTTCAGGAGGCGGCGAGACTGCCCAGCAGGGCCAGTGCCGCTTCCGACGGGCTGCCCGGCTCGGCTTGGTAGACGATCAGCTGCTGGCCCGGGGCGCTGTTGACGGTCAGCGCCTCGTAGCTCAGTTCCAGCTCGCCGACCAGCCGGTGCCGGAACCGCTTGGTCTCGTGGGTCTTCTGCCGGATGTCGTGGCGGGCCCACAGCCGGCGGAAGTCCGCGCTCTTGACCGACAGCTCGCCGACGGTGTCGATGAGCTGCGGATCGTCGGGGTCGATCCCGGCGGCCGCCCGCAGGCCGCCGACCGTGTTGACGGCCACGCGCTCCCAGTCCGGGTAGAACTCGCGGGCGTCCGGGTCGAGGAACACGAGCCGGATCAGGTCGCCGCTGTGGGCGTGCCCGGCGAACAGCGCCTGGCCCAGCGTGTTGTGCGCCAGCACGTCGAGGCAGCGGCCGAGCACGAGCGCGGGCGTGTCCGGCCAGCCGTCCATCAGGCGCAGCAGGTTCGGGCTGACCCGTTCCGGCCGCCGGGCCCGCCGCCGGCGGCCGGGCGCCGGCTGGGCGAGCCGGTGCAGGTGGGCCGAGGCGTCCTCGTCCAGGGCCAGCCCGCGGGCGAGCGCGTCGACGACCTGCGCCGACGGGTTCCGCTCCCGGCCCTGCTCGAGCCGGACGTAGTAGTCGGTGCTGACCCCGGCCAGCAGCGCCACCTCTTCGCGGCGCAGGCCCGCCACCCGGCGTGACCCGCCCGGAGGCAGGCCGAGCTCTTCCGGCCCCACCTGTTCACGGCGGGCCCGGAGGAACTCCCCGAGGGTGTTGTCCTTGACCATGCTTCGAGGCTAACCCGGAATCGCCGCACCTGGGTGGCCGTGCCGCACCCACCCTCAGACCAGCCGGACCGGCTCCTCGTCGTCGCCCGGCTCGGCCCGCAGCAGCGTCGCCGTGGCCGTGCGCCCGTCGACGTCCAAGGTCATCACCGCGTTGCCGAAGTGCGGCCCGGACACGCAGTGCCACGACAGCGGCGCGGGCCGGACCCCGGTGCGGCGCGCCAGCCCCTCGCTGACCCTGGTCAGGCCCCGCGACCAGCCGGCCCGGAACAGCCGGTTCATGTACCACGGCACGGTGTTGTGCACCGGCGAGCAGGTCAGCTGGTGGACCGGCGCCGCGGTGCCGCCGGGGAACTCGGCCCGGGCCACGTAGGCGTGGTGCACGTCGCCGGAAAGCACGCTGACCGACGCCGGCCCGTCGTCGGCGACCCGGGCGACGAGCTTCGCCAGCCGCTCGAACGACGCGCGGAACGCCGGCCAGTGCTCGAGGTCCACCAGCTGCCGGATGAACTCGCTGACCCGCCCGACCGGCCCGGGCCGGGCGCAGAGCCGCTCGTTGACCGACTGGGCGGCCGACAGCGCGGTGGGCAGCAGCCACGGCAGCGACGTGCCGATCAGCAGGTGGTCGAACTCGCCGGTCGCCTGCTCCTCGATCCAGCCGAACTCTTCGTCGCCGATCATCGAGCGCCGGCCGCCCTCGAGGATCCGCCCGGCCCGCGAGTCGATCACCAGCAGCCGGACCGGGCCGAAGTCGCGCCGGTAGGACCACCGGGTGCCCTTGGCGCCGTCGGCCTCCCGGTCGGCCCGGTCGGCGAACTCGCGCAGCAGCTCGGCGTTGTCTTCCCCCGACTCGCGCACCCGCTGGTAGAGCTCGTCCTCGGCCAGCTCGCGCGGACCGAGGTTGCCGAGGTGCTGGTAGACCCAGTAGGAGACCAGCGCGCCGCGGATCCGCTCCGGCCACCAGGACGTCCGGGCCATCTTCGCGCGCCAGGCCTGCGAGGTGTTCCAGTCGTCGCGCACGTCGTGGTCGTCGAAGATCATCGACGTCGGCACGGTCGAGAGCAGCCAGCGGACCGCCGGGTCGCACCAGGCCTCGGAGTACAGGTGGCAGTACTCCTCGAAGTCGGCGACCTCGTCACCGGGCGGCTTCTTGGTATCACGCCGGGTGGCGAGCCACTCCTGCGTCGCTTCGGTGGTCTCGTCGGCGTAGACCTGATCGCCCAGCAACAGCAGCGATTCCGGCCACTCGTCCTCGTCGAGGGCGGTCATCCGGTGGGCGTAGGCGGCGAGCGCGTCCGGGCCCAGCGCGTCCTCCTCCCGCGGCTTGCGGCAGGACCCGAACACCAGCCGGAACCGCGGGTCGCCGGGCCGCAGCGTCCGGATGCGGCTCGGCGGCCGGTCACCGTCCGGTTCGGGCCAGACGACGTCGCCGTCGAGCCGCACCTCGTACGGCGTGCTCCGCCCGGGTTCGAGCCCGGTGAGCACGACCAGCGCGTAGTGGTGGCCGGCGACCTCGAACGTGCGGGCGGTGGCGTCGCCGACACCGACCTCGCACGCGGCGCCGGTCTCGACCCAGATGGTCGCCGACGTGGCGTCGACGTGCCGCAGTAGCGGGCCCAGCAGCAGCTCGGTCATCCCGGAAGCCTGCCAGAAGTCGGCCGGGGCGGCCGATCGGTTACTCGCTCGAAAGTTCCCGAAAGGTTTCGATAATCGTTGACCGGCCGGGCGGCGGGACGAACCATCGTCCCAGCTGCGTTCCCGCCCCCGGAAAGGATTTCCTCGAGTGCGAAGACTCCTCACCGCCCTTTCCGCCGCCGTGCTGGCGATCGCCGCGGCGATCGTGCTGGTCGTGGCGGCGCAGCCGGCGTCCGCGGCCACGTTGACCAGGGTCACCGACTTCGGCAGCAATCCCAGCAACCTCAACATGTACACCTACGTCCCCGACCACGTGGCGGCCCGCCCGGCGCTGCTGGTGGCCGTCCACTACTGCACCGGCTCGGCGTCGGCGATCTACAACGGCTACGCCCGCGACTACGTCACCGCGGCCGACCAGTACGGGTACGTCATCGTGTTCCCGGAAGCCACCCGCAGCGGGCAGTGCTTCGACGTCTCCTCGCCGCAGGCCCTCACCCGCGGCGGCGGCAGCGACCCCGTCGGCATCCTGTCGATGGTCAACTGGGCGAAGCAGCGCTACAACGTCGACTCCTCCCGCGTGTACGTCACCGGCTTCTCCTCGGGCGCGATGATGACGAACGTGCTCGCCGCGGAGTACCCGGACGTGTTCGCCGCCGGCTCGGCGTTCATGGGCGTGCCCGCCGGCTGCTTCGCGACCACCGACGGGTCGGGCTGGAACAGCCAGTGCGCCAACGGGCAGCTCACCAAGACCCCGCAGCAGTGGGGTGACCAGGCCCGGCAGATGAGCGGCGGGCGCACCGGCCCGTACCCGCGGATGCAGCTGTGGCACGGCACGGCGGACGACACCCTTCGCTACCCGAACTTCGGGGAGGAGATCAAGCAGTGGACGAACCTGCAGGGGATCGGGCAGACGCCGTCGTCGAGTGATTCCCCGCAGCCGGGCTGGACGCGCACCCGCTACGGCGCCACCGGCACCCAGCCGCCGGTCGAGGGCATCAGCGTCCAGGGTGCCGGGCACGCGCTGCCGCAGAACGGGATGGTCCAGTACGCGATCGCGTTCCTGGGCTTGAACAGCGGTTCGACCACGACCACCACGCCGACCACGCCGACCACTACGACGTCGTCGGTGCCGCCCGCCGGCAGCACACTCGGCGGCGCGGCGGCCCGGACCGGGCGCTACTTCGGCACGGCGGTCTCGGCGAGCAAACTGTCGGACAGCGTGTACACCGGCATCCTGAGCCGCGAGTTCTCCATGATCACGCCGGAGAACGAGATGAAGATCGACGCGACCGAGCCTTCGCAGGGCCAGTTCTCGTACGCCAACGCGGACCGGATCGTGAGTCAGGCGACCGGCCAGGGCGCCCGGATGCGCGGGCACACGCTGGCCTGGTACTCGCAGCAGCCCGGCTGGATGCAGGGCATGGAAGGCTCGGCGTTGCGCCAGGCGATCCTGAACCACATCACCCAGGTCGCCTCCCACTACCGCGGCAAGATCTACGCGTGGGACGTGGTGAACGAGGCGTTCGCCGACGGCGGCTCGGGCGCCCGGCGTGATTCGAACCTGCAGCGCACGGGCGACGACTGGATCGAGGCGGCGTTCCGGGCGGCGCGGGCGGCCGACCCGGACGCGAAGCTGTGTTACAACGACTACAACACCGACGACTGGAACCAGGCGAAGACCCAGGCCGTGTACCGCATGGTCCAGGACTTCAAGTCCCGCGGCGTCCCGATCGATTGCGTGGGCTTCCAGTCGCACTTCAACCCGAACAGCCCGGTGCCGTCGAACTACCGGACGACGCTGCAGAACTTCGCGAACCTCGGCGTGGACGTCCAGATCACCGAGCTGGACATCGAAGGCTCGGGGACGGCGCAGGCAAGCAACTTCGGCACGGTCACTGCGGCGTGCATGGCGGTCGCGCGCTGCACCGGGATGACGGTGTGGGGCATCCGCGACACGGATTCGTGGCGGGCGTCGGCAACACCGTTGCTGTTCGACGGCAACGGGCAGAAGAAGGCGGCCTACACGGCGGTGCTCGAGGCGTTGAACGCCGGCGCACCCCCGGACGACGGCCCGACCACCACAACCCCGACTACCCCGACCACTCCGGCACCTGGTGGCTGTTCGGCCGCTTACGCCAAGACGGCGGAGTGGAACGTCGGCTTCAACGGCCAGGTGACGGTGTCGGGGGCGAACAACTGGGTGCTCACGGTGACGTTCCACGCACCCCAGAAGGTGATCGGCAGCTGGAACTACACGGGAACGTGGGACAGCACGGGCTACGTGCTGACGGCGAGGCCCAACGGAAGCGGCAACGTCATCGGCTTCACGGTCCAGCACGGCGGCAACCTGACCGACCCGACGGTGACCTGCGCGAGTCCATAGTGGTCGTCGTCACAGGGTCGAGGTGCTGCGAAAACTGTCGGTGGTGACGGATAGCCTCAGCGCATGAAAACGGACGACGCGACAGTCCCGGCGCACCAGCTCACCAAGGGCCAGTGGTTCTGGCACGAGCCGGCGCCGGGGCTGCCCGCGTGGCAGCTGCAGGTGAATTCGGCGGAGTTGCGGGAGGATTCCGTCGAGATCTTCACCACGGATGAAGAGCGAGAGCTGGTTTCGTACCCGAGGAACAGGCTGATCCGCCTGGCCGAGGCGGCTTGAGAGAGGGGTTGAGGGGTGTGGGGGAGGTCGCTGGGGGAGGTTGAGGGGGCGCCGGGAAGAGGGGTGTGGGGGAGCGGGCACCTGGCCGGTGGGCGGCGAGAGGGGTTGAGCGGCCGCTGGAGTGAGTGCCGGCGCGAAACCACCGCGCACCGATCGCGGGAGTGCGTGCCCGGGGCCTCGGGGCATTTCGCCGGCGCAGGCCGGGCTGGTCAAGCGGGTTCGGCCGGTGAGTCGGCGGCCACCCTCTCGCCGGCGTGTTGCCGACTGGGTCGACCCTTGCGGTCCGCCCGGGCCGCCGCTGGGCGCGACCTGCTGGCGTGTTGCCGACCGGGCCGCCCCAACAGTCCCGCCGGGATGCCGCCGGGCACAAACCCGCCGGCGCGCTGGGAGCGAGCCGGCGGGTGGGGTCGACTGGTGCTTTGCCGCGCCAGTCAACCGGCGGTTTCCTCGGTTCTCAGCTGGGCCCGCGTCGCGGGGCGGCCGTCAGCCTGCGTCCCGGAGGGCGGGCGGGCGCCACGTCATGCGGACCGTTGTTCCCGTGGTGCTCGTGTCTATGTCGGACTGGTCCGTCACCTGGTCGATCAGCAGCAGACCGCGGCCACCTGAGGTGCGCAGGGCCGCTTTGCGCGGGCGCGTCGCCGGGATGCCGCAACCGGTGTCCGTTACCGTCACCGTGATCGCGTCGCCCTCTCGGCGGGCCTGCAAGCGGGCCCAGCCGTGGCCGTCCGGGTAGGCGTGGGCCGCTACGTTGGCCAGGGCCTCGTATGTCGCCAGCGTGATGTCGTGCTGGCTGTCCGGGTCGAGCGGGAACTCGCTCAGCCACTCGATCAGCTTGCGGCGCAGGCCGGCCATCTCGTTGGGCAGGGCCGGCGCCAGTTCTTCGAATGCCGGGGCGACCACGGCTCCGGCGGTGAAGCGCTCCGGGGCCGTGGTCCCGGCTTGGTCGGCGTCGGTGCTCTCGCCCGTATCGACGCCAGTTTCCGGGGTATGTCGATACACGATCCGCTCCCATCGTTCAGCCGCGGTTCCCCCGTTGCAGCGGGCTTCTCACCTGGACTACCCACCGCCACGGAGTCTTACCCGTTGTGCTTCGTGAGATGTGTCGCTACAGTGGAGACGCTCCTCGTGGATGTCGGCCCCTCGGCCGCCCAGAGGTAGCTCCCCGGATCCAGGCCAGTCGGCCTCTTTCCTTCTTCCCGGTCTCGCCGTCTGTGCGCGGGCCCCATCACCATCTCAGGAGACACCCATGTCTTTTCACGGACTCCTCGACCTGTCCGGCAAAACCCCGTTCGCCCGGCCCGGCTACCGGCCCGCGCCCGACGACGTTGCCATCCCGCTTTCCCTGGTGCGCAAGCACAACCTGCGGCCCGGCGACGAGATCACCGGCACCGCCGAGAAGATCACCAGCGTCAACGGCCGCGACCCGGACGAGCCGCGCCCGCGCTTCGCCGACCTCGTGCCGGTGCACCCGGATCGCCGGCTGCTGCTCGAAACCACGCCGGCGCGGCTGCTGCCCCGCGTCATCGACCTCGTCACCCCGCTCGGCCGGGGACAACGCGCGTTGGTCGTCTCGCCGCCGAAAGCCGGGAAAACCACGGTGCTGCAGGAAATCGGCCACGGACTGTCGGTCAACCACCCCGACTGCCGGCTGCTGGTCCTGCTCGCCGACGAACGTCCCGAAGAGGTCACCGAGCTGAGCCGGACCGTGCGCGGCGAGGTGATCGCGTCCACTTTCGACCGTCCTCCGGCCGAACACGTTGCGGTCGCGGAACTCGCCGTCGAGCGCGCGAAACGCTTGGTGGAGCACGGCGAAGACGTCGTGCTGCTGCTCGACTCGCTCACCCGGCTCGGCCGCGCGTACAACCTTTCGGCCCGCCCGTCCGGCCGCACGCTGTCCGGCGGCGTCGACGCGGCCGCGTTGCTGCCGATGAAGCGGATCCTCGGCGCTGCACGGAACGTCGAGGGCGGCGGTTCGCTCACGATCATCGCGTCGGCGCTGGTGGAAACCGGTTCGCTGGCCGACACGGTGTTCTTCGAGGAGCTGAAGAGCACCGGCAACGCCGAGCTCAAGCTCGACCGCAAGACGGCCGAGCGGCGCGTCTTCCCGGCGGTCGACGTGGCCGCCTCCGGCACCCGGCGCGAAGAACTGCTGGTCACCCCGGGCGAACTCGCGGCCATGCGCGAAGTCCGGCGGGCGTTGCCGGGCCCGCACGCGATCGAGCAGCTGCTGGAGCAGCTCCGCAAGACCGGCTCCAACGCCGAGTTCCTGCTCCGCGTGACGGGTGCGGCGCTGCCGGAAGCGGCCTGAGCGCTCAGTTTTCGCGACGCTCGCGCAGTTCGCCGATCACTTTCGCGCCGACGCCGTCGGCTTCCTCGGGGTTGTCCGGCGCTTCGCCTTCGCCGCGACGGTAGAGCCGGTCTTCGGCACGGCCGGGATCTTCGGTGTCGGGCCGGGCGATCTCGGGCTGCTGCTCGTTCGGATGCGACATTCCCGAGAGGTACCCGGTCCGCCGGCTTCCACTCATCGGGGCGGCTGGTACGGGGTCGCCCGCGGGTACGAAGGCCGCTCGGGCCCGCGGTTCAGGGAGGCCACGAGAAACCCGAACCCGACAACGGTGACAACGAGCGGCCCGGCCCCGGGAGCAAGGGCCCACCACCCCACCCCGGCGGCGGCCACCACCCAGGCGGCGACCAGGGTCCGTTTCGCGGTGAGCGGATACGGCTTCGGCAGCTCCCGCACGGCGACTCCACCGAGCACGAGCAGTCCGGCGAGGGTGACGAGCAGCACGGTCAGGTACACGGGATGTCCTCCATCGGGGAGTAGGGCATCTCTCGGATGACTACCCCCACCGGCGAGGGACAAGCCGTGGCGTCGGGCACACCAGCGGCTGCGGGATCACCGCACCGGCGCGAACCGGTCGGCTCGCGTGCGCGGCACCGCACCCCGCCGACCCCACCAGGCGGGCGAGCGCAGGGCTCACCTGCGCCAGAGCTGGGGCACCACCCCTCGCCGGCCCACTGGTGGCCCACTGCCACGCGTCGGGCAGCCTTGCCCGGCACCCGGCCCCGCGCCCCTCACGTGCCGCGGCCGGTCGTCTTCTGAAGAGCGTCGATCCGCTCGGACGCCTCCGCCTTCGTCAGGTTGTCCGGCACCTCTTCACCGGCTTCCTGCGCCAACGTCTGCAGGTACGACTTCTGCGGCCCGGTCATCGGCTCATCACCGGTGGTCCAGTCGCTCGGGTCCTTCTCGGGGTTCGGTTCCACCTGATCGGTCATCTCAACTCCAATCGAACATCTGTTCGCCTGCGGTCGACTGTAGCGCAGGGGTCCGACAATCGCCGCTCACGGGCCGGCCGGGGGTGTGCTCGGGCCGCCCGCCTCGTGGCCTGGCCGGCCGTGTGTTCGGCGGTCGTCCTTCATCTGCTGTTCGTGCAGGTGGCGGCGCCCTCCGGTGAGCGAAGTGAGCAGCTCACGCTCAAGGTCGCGGCACGCCTTGTAGTACCCGTCGTCGTACTCCTCGACGACCTGGAAAGTCCACCGATCGGGTAATACGTTGAGCCCGATGAGCTCTTCGGAGATCCGCCGCGCCCAGTCGCCGTGGCCGGCCTTCTCCAGCTGCTCCACGGCCTCGCCGAGGGCCAGGTCCGCGCTGCCGGTGAGCTGGTGGAAGGAGTAGAGGTGCCCGCGAGCGCGCTCGATCGTCTCGAGGGCCTCGGTCACCTTGCCGACGGCTTCGACGGTGCCGGCGTCAGGGTTCTCGTCCATGCGCGCAAAGTGCCCCGTTCCGCGATTTCTACACTTCGCGGAACGGGGCACCCGTGCTACCTCAGGACGTGGGGCGCGTCGCTCCCGCGTACTCGCTCATCAACGGCGAGATCTTGACGACGTCGCCGCTCGTCGGCGCGTGCACCATCTTGCCGTCGCCGATGTACATCCCGATGTGGGACACCGGCGAGTAGTAGGCGACGAGGTCGCCGGGCTGCAGCTGGGAACGCGACACCGGGGTGCCGAAGCCGGCCTGGGCCGCGGAGTTGCGCGGCAGGGTGATGCCGGCCTGCTTGTACGCCCACTGCATCAGGCCCGAGCAGTCGAACGTGCTCGGCCCGGTCGCGCCCCAGACGTAGGCGCTGCCCAGCTTGCTGAGCGCCGCGTCGACCGCCTTCTGGGCCGCCGCGCTGGGCGCCTTCACGGTCGGCGCCGCACCGCCGGTGTCCTTCTGGGCGGCCTTGTCGGAGGTGCTGAGGTTCCGGCTCTGCGCCTCGATCTGGTCGATCTGGCCCTGCAGGTCCTTATTCTTGGCCTCGATGTCCGAGGCCAGCTTCGCCGCCGCGTCCCGGGCGTCCTGCGCCCGCTTCGCCGCGTCGGCGGCCGACTTCTCGGCCGCCGCGGCCTTGGCCGCCGCGCCGCTGAGGTTGCCCATCGCGGCGTTCTTGTCGGTCGCGATGACCTCGAGCGCCGCCGAGCGGTCCAGGAAGTCCTGAGTGGACGTTCCGGCCAGCAGCGCCGACAGCTTGTTCATCTGGACGCCGCTGGTGAACGACGCTCCGGCGAACTTGTCCACTTCGGACTGGTACTGCTGCTTCGCCTCGATGGCCTGGGCGCCGGACTTCTTCGCGGCGTCGACGTCGGCGTTGGCCTTGTCGAGCTGACCCTGCTTCGCGGTCAGGTCGTCCTGGGCCCGGAGCAGGTCTTCGTTGAGCTTTTCCGCCTGCGCCGCGAGATCGCGGTACTTGGCGAGGGCGTCCGAGCCGGCGGGGGGCGCCTGGAGGACGGGGACGGGGGCGGCGGTGGCCACCGGCTGGGCCATGGTGACGAGGGTGATCACCGAGGCCGCGGCGAGGGCACCTGACACCACGCGCTTGACGGGATGCGAACGCATTCTCGCGCGGGTCTCCTTTGCTGATCGGCCGCCGGCGGGTACCGGGACGGCGAGTCGGGGGCCTCGCCCGTGCCCAGGGCGCGCTCGACCGCAACAGGAAGAGCCCGCGTGGGGTCCGGTACCCGGCAGGGGGGTATCGGCGGCGATCTCGCGTCGCCGTCTGGGGACGACCGGGGGCCGCGAGATCTCGAACAGGTTACGAAACGAGCACGGGTACGTCCAGGGCGGGTCGCCGGAAACTCTCCGTGACGTCGATTAACACGCCTGGACCAGCGGGGCCGTGCTCGACTGTGGCTGGGATTACATGCCGTCACCGCCTTGATTACCCTACCCGCCTAGGGTATCTGCGGAGCACCGACGCCGCGATCCGGTTTCGCGCCGGACGCTGCGGATGATCAAGGGCAATCTGGTCCGGGCCGGGTGAAACCGGTTTGTACGTCCCTTGTATCGGGTTGCGTGATCCTCATGGCCGTACCGATTCCGACCCATGGAGGACCAGGATGTTCACGAAGGCCGCCGTGCTCACGGCGCTCACCGCCGCTGCGTTCGCCGTGGCCGCACCGGCTCAGGCCGAGACTGCGGCCACGACGGTGCTGCCCGGTGCGAACATGGAGGCCGTGCTCAAGGCGGCCCAGATCGACCCGCGCCGCGCCGACGACACCTTGACGCCGGGCGCGCACGACAGCGTCCTGCTCGTCGAGCAGGCGTTGCAGGCGAAGGGACTGCTGGCGAGCCAGTACGTCGACGGCTACTTCGGCACCACGACGATCACGGCGTACTCGCAGTACCAGAAGTCGCTGGGCTACACCGGCCTCGACGCTTCCGGCCTGCCGGGCAAGACCTCGCTGGAGAAGCTGGGCGAAGGCCGGTACACGGTCACGAACGCGGTTTCCGCGGGCAGCCAGGTGACCTACCACGGCAAGACCCTCAACACGCGCACCAAGGCGATGCTCGTTGCGGCGGAAGGAAAAGCGGGCTTCCAGGTCAGCCTGACGCAGGGCTCGTACAACCCCGGTGGCGTCGACGCCTCGGCCGGGACGCACGACGGCGGCGGCGCGATGGACATCTCGGTGTCCGGTATGTCCTCGACCACCCGGACCACCCTGCTGAAGGCGCTGCGCAACGTCGGGTTCGCGGCCTGGTACCGCACGCCGGCGCAGGGCTTCGACTACCACATCCACGCGATGGCGATCTCCGACCCGGATCTGTCGTCGGGTGCGCAGCACCAGACCGGCGACTACTACCTGGGCATGAACGGCCTGGCCGGCCGCGGCGCCGACGACGGCCCGCAGGTCGCGAAGGTCACCTGGGAGGAGTACCAGCGCGGCTGATGCCGGGGTGGGCCCGGCCGTGGTGGCACGGCCGGGCCCACCGGTGGTTTGATCGAAGGACCAACGACGTGGGGGTGCTCCGATGCCGCAGAAGGCGTTCCGGTTCGGCGTGGTCGCGGGCGCCAATGACGCAGCGGGCTGGCTCGCCACCGCTCGCCGGGCCGAAGAGCTCGGCTATTCGACGCTGCTCTGCCCGGACAACCTGAACATGCCGACGCCGACCGCCGCGCTCGCGGCGGCCGCGGCGGCCACGACCGAGCTGCGCGTCGGCTCGTTCGTCTTGGCGAGCCCGCTGCGCACCGCGCGGGCGGCGGCCTGGGAGGCGCACAGCCTGACCGTCGTCACGGGCGGCCGGTTCGAGCTCGGCCTCGGCACCGGGCGGCCGGAAATGCGGCAGCAGGCCGAAGAACTCGGGCTGCCGTACGGCTCGGGGCAGGAGCGCCTCGACTCGATTTCCGAGACGATCGACCACGTCCGCCGGCTGGACGGCGACGGGCACACGCCGGTGATGATCGCCGCGGGCGGCCCCAAGGTCCGCCGCCTCGCCGGGAGGAAGGCCGGCATCGTCACGATGGCCGGCGGCGTGCTGACCACCCGGGAGGAAATGACCGGGTACGTCGAGGAAGTCCGTTCGGCGGCCGGTGATCGCGACCTCGAGTTCGCGATGAACATCTGGGTCGTCGGCGACACGGTCCCGCCGTGGATCCGCGGCTTCCTCGGCGTCGACGCCGAGACGCTGATCGAGCACGACTCCCTCGGCCTGCTCCGCGGCGGCGTCGACGACATGGTGGCGGAGCTCGAACGCCGTCGCGCGGAACAGGGCGTGTCCTACTTCAGCGTCAACGGCGCGTTCCTCGAGGAGTTCGCCCCGGTGGTGGCGCGGCTGTCGGGGAAGTGAGCGTGGCGGGGTCGGTGTTGGCGCCGCACAGCAGGACGGCGACCCGTTCGCCCGGCGCGGGCCAGCACCGGCGTCCGGCGGACCCGGCCCTCGATGCGTGCCGCCGCCCGTTCGACATCCGCTGTGCTGATCATGGCTTCAGCATGCGCGCGGGCCGACGTAAGCACCAGCGACGTCTCCTATGCTGGAGTTAGCAGAACTTACGGCTGGAGGCTCCCGTGCTCGACGCCCACCGCCTGGCCGTGCTGGCCGAGGTCGCGCACGCCGGCTCGATCGCCGCGGCCGCCCAGCGGCTTTCGTTCACGCCGTCGGCCGTCTCGCAGCAACTGGCCAAGCTGGAGCGCGACGCCGGGGCCCGCCTGCTGGACCGGCACGCCCGCGGCGTCACGCTCACGCCGGTCGGGGAGGCGCTGCTCGTCCACGCCGAGGCGATCGCCGGGGAGCTGCGGACAGCCGAGCGGACCGTCCGCGCGCTGCTCGACGAGGAGCTCACCGTCGGCACGTTCGCCAGCGCGGGCATGACCCTGGTGCCCGCCGCGCTCGCCGGGTTCCGCCGCGACCACCCCGGCGTGGCGCTGCGGCTGCTGGACCTGGAGCCACCGGACGGGTACGGCCTGGTCAGCTCCCGCGAACTCGACCTGCTGATCACCCACCGCTACCCCGGCGCACCGCTGCCCGACCCGCGGGGCCTGCAGCGGACGCTGCTGCGCTCGGAGCGGTTCCGGCTGATCCTGCCGAAAGGGCACGCCAAGGCCGGCGCCCGCCGGCTCACCCTGCGGACGCTGGCCGCGGAGGACTGGATCTCCGGCAGCCCGGGCGTGCCCAACCGCGCGTGTCTCGAGCAGCTCGCCGACGCCGCCGGTGTCCGGCTGCGGGTGGCGTACGAAACCCGGGACTACCAGGTGATCCTGGCGCTGGTGGAAGCCGGGCTGGGCATCGCGTTCGTGCCGGAGAGCGTGCTCGAACGGGTGGGCGCGGCCCGCGTCGAGGTGCGCGACGCGGCGGACGCCCAGCCGGCTCGGGACATCTTTCTGGTGCACCACCGGCGTCCTGGTCCGCTGGTCACCGAGATGGTGGCGCGGCTCAGCCGGTGACTCAGCCCACCGGACGGCCCGTGCTTTCGAACCGCGCCGACGCCGACCGCAACGCGTCCAGGCACGCCCGCGCCGCGCCGCGGTCCTCCTCCCCGGCCCGGCAAACCGCGTAGATCGTGCGGGTCAGGGCCGGGCGCGTGGCCAGGATCCGCACCCCGTCCGGCAGCCGGTCGCGGGCCAGCCGGGGGACCAGTGCCGCGCCGACGTTGCCCGCCACCAGGGCCAGCTGGGTCGGGTAGCCGCCCACCGTGCAGCTGATCCGCGGCTCCAGCCGCTGCTTGCGCAGCACCTGCACCAGCCACGCGTGACACCCGGACCCCGCGCTCCAGCCGATCCACGGCAGGTCGTCCACTTCGGACAGATCGACCGCCTTGCGGTGGGCCAGCCGGTGCCCGGCGGGCAGGGCGAGGTCCGCGACGTCGGAGAACAGCGCGATGCTGGTCATCGACGGCGGGAGCACCGTCGGGCGGTCCTGCCAGCTCTCCAGCACGCCGACGTCGAGGTCGCCGGCCAGCACGCGGGGCAGCGTCTGCTCGGCCTCGCCCTCGTGCAGCGTGACCGCCAGCCGCGGGTGCCGGTCGGCGAGGGTGGCCAGCGCGGGCGGCAGCAGCGCGTGGACCGTCGTCGGGATCGCGCCGATCCGCAGCGGCCCGATGACGTCCTCGCGCAGCAGCTCCAGGTCCGCCTTCGCCGCGGCGACCTGCGCGAGGATCCGCTCCGCGTGCCCGGCCAGCACCTGGCCCGCCTTCGTCAGCCGGACGCCGCGGCCGCGCGGCTCCAGCAGCGGCTGCCCGGCCTCCCGTTCCAGCTTCGCCAGCTGCTGCGACACCCCGGACGGCGTGACGTGCAGGGACTCGGCCGCCGCGGCGACCGAGCCGTGGGTCGCGACCGCGTGCAACGCCCGCATCCGCTCGAGTCCGTACACGGTAGCGATGCTACCGAATTCCACGCAGAAACATTCGCTTGTCCTTGACAGTCGCCCACCGCACGCTGGAGTCGTGCTCACGACCGACGCCCCGACGTTCACCCGGCGCTTCGACCCGCGGCTGCTGGCCGCGCTCGGCAGCTTCTGCATCTCGCTGTCGTCGGTCTTCATCAAGGTTTCGCACGTCAGCGGCAGCACGAGCGCGTTCTGGCGCTGCCTGCTCGCGTGTCCGGTGCTGCTCCTGCTGGCCGGGCGCGAACGGCGGAAGGCCGGCCCCGCGCCACGCCGCCGGGTGCTCTTCCCGCTGCTGGCCGGGGCCGGCCTCGGCCTGGACTTCGTGCTGTGGGGCGAGGCGATCCCGCGGGTCGGCGCCGGCATCGCGACCGTGCTGCTCGCCGTGCAGGTGGTGATCGTGCCGCTGCTGGCGTTCGCGTTCCTGGCCGAGCGGCCGGCGAAGCGGTTCCTCGCCGCGGTGCCGGTGCTGCTCGGCGGGATCGTGCTGGCCGGCGGGTTCGCCGGCACCGGCTCGTTCGGCTCGGACCCGGTCACCGGCGCCGTCGCGGCGCTGCTCGCCGGGGCCGGGTACGCCGGCTACCTGTTCCTGATCCGGCTCAGCGGCGGCACGGGCACGCAGGCGCACTCGCTGGTGCTGGCCACCGTCTCCGCCGGCGCGGTCGCCGTCGTGCTGGGTGTCCCGACCGGCACGCTCGACCTGGCGCCGGGCTGGCCCGCGTTCGGCTGGCTGCTCGCGCTCGCCGGCGTCGGCCAGCTGGCGGGCTGGCTGCTCATCTCCGCCGCGCTGCCCCGGATGTCCGCCACCACCGGGTCGACGCTGATGCTGCTGCAGCCGGTCGGCGCGGTGCTGCTCGGCGTCGGCCTGCTCGGGGAGACACCCGGGTGGGCCCAGCTGATCGGGTGTGCGGGCGTCGTCGCCGCGGTCTGCTTCGCCGGCAGCGGACGTTCTGCGCGCGAAGGCCGTCCCGGCTAACGTCGCGGGCATGCGAGTGCTGGTGGCCGGGGCGTCGGGGTTCGTCGGCAGCCGGTTGTGCCCGGCGCTGGAAGCGGCCGGGCACGAGGTGCTCGCGATGACGCGCCACCCGGCGAAGTACCGCGGCGCCGGGAAAGCCGTCCGCGGCGACGTCGCCGACGTCGGCTCGTTGCGGGACGCGCTCAAGGGCGTCGAAGCCGCCTACTACCTCGTGCATTCACTCGACAGTGCGGACTTCAAGCGCCGCGACGCCGACGCCGCGCGCGCGTTCGCCCGGGCCGCGGCCGACGCGAACCTGTGCCGGATCGTCTACCTCGGCGGGCTCGGGGACGACGCCGATGCGCTGTCGGACCACCTCGCCAGCCGCCGCGAGGTCGAACGGCTGCTGGGGGAGACCGGCGTGCCGGTGACGGTGCTTCGCGCCGGCATCGTGATCGGGCACGGCGGCACGTCGTGGGAGCTGACGCGGCAGCTGGTCGAGCACCTGCCGGCGATGGTCACCCCGCGCTGGGTCGGCACGCGCACGCAGCCGATCGCGATCGCCGACGTCGTCCGCTACCTGGCCGGCGTCCTCGACCACCCGGAGGCCGCCAGCCGGACGTTCGACATCGGCGGCCCCGAAGTGCTGGCCTACCGCGACATGCTGCAGCGGGTGGCGGCGATCGAAGGCCGGCCGCTGCTGATCCTGCCGGTCCCGCTGCTTTCCCCGCGCCTGTCGTCGTACTGGCTTTCGCTCGTCACCGACATCGACGTCACCACCGGGCGGGCGCTGATCGACTCGATGACCAACGAGGTCGTCGTCCGCGACGACGCGATCCGCCGGATCGTCGAGTTCGAGCCGATGGGCTACGACGAAGCCGTCCTGCAGGCCCTGGGCGAGCGGGCGAAGAGCCGGCGGCCGGCGTGAAGCCGTTCCTCGCCGCGGTGACCGCCGCCGGGTCCGGCCTGCTCGGCGCGTCACTGGCCAGCCGTCCCGGTTCCCGCCGCTTCCACGTGCTCACGGCCTCGGTGGCGGCGACGTGGCTCGCCGGGGCACAGGCGGCCGGACCGGTGACCCGCGGCCGCCGGGACGTCGTCCAGCCGGTGGTGGCGGGAGCGGGCGCGTTCGGCGTGTTCTACGGGTGCGCGCTGGTGGCCCGCCACATCCCGCCGCTGCGCCGGGCGATCACCGGGGTCCTGGACCACGCCCACCGCGGCCCGAAGGCCTCGGTGGCGGCGACGGCGCTGCTCACGGGAGCGGCGGAAGAGGTGTTCTTCCGCGGCGCGCTCTACGACGCGGCGGGAGCCCGGACTTCGACGGCGGTGTACGTCGTTTCGACGGTGGCGACCCGGAATCCCGCGCTGGTGCTGGCGTCGGCGGTGATGGGCACGCTGTTCGCGTGGCAGCGCGGCCGGTCGGGCGGGGTCCAGGCACCGGTGCTGACGCACGTGGTCTGGTCGGCGCTGATGCTGGCGTTCATGCCGCGCCTCTTCCCGCCGGAACCGCTCGGCACTCCCGGTCCGCACCCGCCAGGATGACCGCTTGCGTGGATCTTCCTCGCGCCTGACCGCTCAGCAGGGCGGCGGCGTTTCCCGGCAGGCTTCCACGCCCGTTTTGCTCGTCGCCTGCTGCAGCAGCGTGTAGAGGGTTTCGCGCTGCTCGCCGTCCAGTGCGCTGAACACCTCGTCCTCGACCGCGGCCAGGGCGAACTCCGCGCGGGCCAGCAGCTTCGCGCCGACGTCGGTCAGCTCGACCAGGTGCCGACGGCGGTCCGCCGGTGAGCGGCGTCGCTCGATCAGGTTCTCGGTCTCCAGCTCGTTGAGCAGGCTCACCACGTTCGTGCTGTCCATCTCCAGGATCTTCGCCAGGTCCTGCTGTGCGCTGCCGCCCTGGTCGCGCAACACCGTGAGGGCGATCAGGTGCCGCGGCCGCAGCCCGAGCGGGGCCAGCACCGACTCGCTGCGCAGCCGCAGCCGGCGCGCGAGGTGGTCGACCAGCGCGCCGCAGCGGTGCGGGGGCTGGTTGACGACCGGGAGCGAGGTCATGCGCCCAGTATATGGGCAGACTGATGGTCGATGTGCTATCAATAGTTTGTCCTACACCAACGATCTACGGACGGCTAACGACATGGCGCATCTCCTCCACATCGACTCGAGCATCCAGGGCGAGCGCTCGGTGAGCCGCCGGCTCAGCGCGCGGGCTGCCGCGGCGTGGCGCGCTGCGCACCCGGACGGCACGGTCGCCTACCGCGACCTCGGCGCGCACCCGCTGCCCCACATCGACGCGGCGAGCGGCCTGGCCGGGATGGTGCCGCCGGACCAGCACACGCCCGAGCAGGCGGCCGCGTGGGCGCGGACCACCGAGCTGGTCGCCGAGATCAAGGCGGCCGACACCGTGCTGCTGGGCCTGCCGCTCTACAACTTCGGCGCGCCGAGCAGCGTGAAGACCTGGGTTGACCACCTCATCGCGCCGGGCCTCTCGGTCGACCACGAAACGCAGACCGGCCTCCTCGGCGGCCGCGAGTTCATCGTGCTGGCGTCCCGGGGCGGCGGTTACGGCGAGGGCACGCCCCGCGAAGGCTGGGACCACGCCGAGCAGTGGCTCCCGCACGGCGTCTCGCTGACCGGCCTGGAGCCGCGGTTCATCACGGCGGAACTCACCCTGGCCCACGTGAACCCGGCGATGGCGGAGCTCATCCCGCTGGCCGACGCGAGCCTGGCCACGGCGGAGCGCATCATCGACGAGCTGTGGGTGCCCGCCCGGGTGTGACCCGGCCGGGTGGCCGGCCGCGCGGCGGAGTCCGCGCGGCCGGCGCGCGAGGACCTCGCACCCGCAACCCCGACGGCGGCCACGCCCGGCCCGGGCGGTAGCGTGCCGCGGCGGGCGGACTGAGGTGGTGTGGCACGGGCCGCACCTGGCGAGGAAGGTCGGGTTTGAGCGCGCACACCTCCCAGATGGACGACATCCGGCTCGTCGCGCAGCCCAGCGCGCTGCCGGTCACCGAGCTGTTCGTCCGCCTGATTCTCACCGACTGGTCCCTGCTGCCGATGCTGGAGCAGGTGACCGCCACCGCGAGACGCCTGGTCGAGGCCGTCGTCGACGCCAGCGACCCCAAGGCCCCCGCCTTCGTCACGCTGCGGCTGCGGCTGCGCGCCGAGGTGCTCTCGATCGAGGTCGACGACGACGTCCCCGGGCGGCCGGACCCGCAGGCCCGGCCCGGCGAGCGGCTGGGCGTCGCGCCCGCCGACGGCGGCGGCCGCACCACCTGGTGCGAACTGCCGCTGCCGGGCGGGATGACCGCGCGCCAGGTGCGCCTGCCCCGGCGTCAGGAGCGCCGGACGCTGGTCGACGAGCCCGTCTCCGGCGACCCGGTGACCGCGGACCCGGAGGTCCTCGAGCGCCTGCTGACCCGGCTGAGCGGCTGGTCCGGCCAGAGCTGAACGCTTTCCGTCGCGCGTCCGTGCATCCAGGCAGGGGGTGACGTGGACGTGAGGAGGCAGCCGTCGTGCGGATCGTGATCGCGGAGGACGACGCCCTGCTGCGGGAAGGGCTGGTGCTGCTCCTGCGCAGTGAGGGGTTCGAGGTGGCCGCGGCCGTCGACCACCCCGGCGACCTGGTGACGACGGTCGAGGCCGTGGAACCGGACCTGGCCGTCGTCGACGTCCGGATGCCGCCGACGTTCACCGACGAAGGGCTCCGCGCCGCCCTCGAATCCCGGCGCCGCGTGCCCGGCCTGGCGATCCTCGCGCTTTCGGCGTTCGTGGAAGACGGCTACGCGGGTGACCTCCTGGCCGCCGGCGGCAGCGGAGCCGGGTACCTGCTCAAGGAGCGCGTCGGCAAGCCCGGCGAGTTCCTCGACGCCCTGCGGCGCGTCGCCGCCGGCGGCACGGTCCTGGACCGGGACGTCGTGGCGGTCCAGCTGGCCCGGCCCCGGCCCGGCGACCCGGTGGCGACGCTGAACGCCCGCGAGCGCGAGGTCGTGGCGTTGCTGGCCGAAGGGCATTCGGTGCCGGCGATCGGGCGGCTGCTCGGCATCGGCACCGCCGCGGCGCGGCAGCACGCCGGGGACGTCAGCGCGAAGCTGCGCGTCCCCGACGGGGCCCACGCGATGCTCAGCTACCTGCGGGCGTGAGGACTTCGGCCTGCCGCTGCCGGTACCGGGCCACGTTGGCCAGCTTGACGTCCTCGTAGCCGCGGATCCCGTCCGGGAGCTCGGCCAATACGCGTGCCTGATCGAATTCCCCGGCGTGCAACGCCCGCAGGACCACACTGCGGTAGTCCTCGATCAGCTCGCGCTCGACCTTGCGCACCTCGGCGCGGCCGAACGGGTCGAACCGGGTGCCGCGCAGCCGCCGCAGCGCGTGCAGCAGCCGGAAGACCGGGCGGAACCACGGGCCCAGGCTGATCTTGCGCCGCATGCCGAGCGCCCGCAGCACCGGCGGGTGCAGCCGGTAGGCGTACTTCGTGCCCACGCCGAACCGGTCCTCCAGGCCGTCGGTGAACGCCGGGTCCAGCGACAGCCGGGCGACCTCGTACTCGTCCTTGTACGCCATCAGCTTGTACAGGTGCTTCGCGACGGCCTCGGTGACCTCCGTCGGCCCGTCCTCGAGCACTCGCACCCGCTCGACGAACTCCGCGTACGCGCGAGCGTAGGCCTTGTCCTGGTAGGCGATCAGTTCGGGGACGCGGATGTCGAGCAGCCGCGCGAGTTCGGAGCCGGGCTCGGCGTGCACCAGCGCCCGCACCGCGCTGGGCATCGCGGCGATCACCGGCTCCGGAGCTTTCGCCGGCGGCTCGGCGACGAGCAGGCGGCCGCGGCGGAACGCCTGCAGGTTCGCGGCGACCTGCGTGCCGTTCAGTTCGATGGCGCGCTCGATCACCGGCGCGGGCAGCGGGATCGCGCCGGTCTGGTAGGCCGCGCCGAGCTGCAGCACGTTGGCGAACTGGTCGTCGTCGAAGAGCTCCTCGGCCAGGCCGCGCGCGTCCAGCGACACCGTGCGCGCCGCGGCGGTCTCGATGGGCGCGAGCACGTCGGCGGGATCCGGGAAGGACACCGTCGTGTCGACGACCATCCGGCCGGTCGGGACCTCGGTCGTGGAGACGACGGCGGTCGTGCGGGCCGGGTCGGCGACCCCGAGGTTCGCCGCGTCCGCGCCGACCAGCGCGTCGCAGGCGAGGTAGAGGTCGCACTCGCCGGCGGCGAGCTTCGCGGCCTGTTCGACCGGCTCCGCCGTCACCTTGAGGTCGGAGACGACGGCGCCGCCCTTCTGCGCGAGCCCGGTCTGGTCGAGCGTGCGGACGTGCCGGCCGTCGAGCACCGCGGCGGTGGCGAGGATCTGCGTCACGGTGACCACGCCGGTGCCGCCGATCCCGGTGATCCGGACGGTGAAGTCCTTCTTCGGGATTTCCGGTGCGGGGACCGCGTCGGCGGCCAGGTCGGCGGCCTTCCGGCGCTGCTTCCGTCCGCTCGGCACCACGGTGACGAACGACGGGCAGTCCCCGGCCAGGCAGGAGTAGTCGACGTTGCACGACGACTGGTGGATCGCGGTCTTGCGGCCGAATTCGGTGTCCACGGGCTGCACGGACAGGCAGTTCGACTTGGTGCCGCAGTCGCCGCAGCCCTCGCACACGCGCTCGTTGACGACCACGCGCGTCGCGGGCGCGGTTTGCTTGCCACGACGGCGTTTCCGGCGCTTCTCGGCCGCGCACTCCTGCTCGTGGATCAGCACGGTGACGCCCTTGATCGCGGCCAGTTCCTCCTGGGTGCGCAGGAGTTCACTGCGGTCACGGACTTCGACGCCGGCCGGCGGCTTCCGGTGCTTCGCCGGTGCGTCGCTGGTGATCACGACCCGCTTCGCGCCTTCGACGAGCAGCAGTTCCGCGACCTTCTCGACGGGCAGCCCGCCGACCGCGTCCTGGCCGCCGGTCATCGCCACGGCCGAGTTGTAGAGCAACTTGTAGGTGATGTTCACGCCGGCGGCGACCGCCGCGCGCACGGCGAGGCTGCCGGAGTGGGTGAACGTGCCGTCGCCGATGTTCTGGACGAAGTGGTCGGCCTCGACGAACGGCGCCATGCCGATCCACTGGGTGCCTTCGCCGCCCATCTGCGTCACGCCCAGGACGGTGCCGACCTGGTCGGGCTCCATGAACAAGGCCATGGTGTGGCAGCCGATGCCGCCGCCGACGAGGGTGCCTTCCGGGACCTTCGTCGACGAGTTGTGCGGGCAGCCCGAGCAGAAGTACGGCGTGCGCGCGAGCAGCGGGACGGCGATGCGCTCGCGACGGCGTCGTCCTCGGTAGGCCTCGACCGGCGGAATGCCCTGCGGCAGCACCCTGGCCAGGCCGGCGGCGATGCCGTCCGGGGCCAGCTCGCCCAGCTCGGTGAACAGCGTCCGGCCGTCGTGGTCCTTCTTGCCGATGATCCTCGGCGCGTGGGGAATGCCGTAGAGGATCTCTTTGAGCGCGGTTTCGACGAACGCCCGCTTCTCCTCGACGACCACGATGTCGTCGAGGCCGTCGGCGAACTCGCGGACGATCGTGGGCTCGAGGGGGTGGATCGCGCCGAGCTTGAGGACGCGGATGCCGTGCGTTTCCTCGTCCAGGCCGAGGATGCGCAGCGCCTGGCGGAGGTCCAGGTAGGACTTGCCGGCGGCGACGATGCCGACCCGGTCGGCCGGTCCGCGCCGGGTGATCCGGTTGATCCTGCTCGCACGCAGGTAGTCGAGGGCGAGGGGGAGCCGGACGGTGAAGAGGCTGCGCTCCAGCTCGGCGAGGCTGGTGCCGAGCAGCCGTGACGTCGGCTGGTGCCGGTAGCCGGGGATCCCGGGTGCGGTCCACTGAGGACTCACCGTGGCGGTGCCGGACGCGTCGGCGACGTTGGCGACGATCTTCAGCGACGTCCACAGCCCGCTGGCCCGCGACAGCTCGACGGCGTGCATGCCGAGGTCGAGGACGTCCTGGGCGTCGGCGGGGTAGAGCACCGGGATGGCGAGGTCGGCCAGGGCGAGCTCGGACGCGCAGGGGACGGTGGACGACTTCGCGTTGGGATCGTCCCCGACGAGCGCGACCGCGCCACCGCGCGGATCGGTGCCGGCCAGGTTGGCGTGGCGGAGGGCGTCGCTGGCGCGGTCGAGACCGGGTGCCTTGCCGTACCAGAAGCCGGTGACGCCCCGCTGCCCGCCGGCACCGGCGACGAGCTGGCTGCCCATGACCGACGTCGCGGCCAGCTCTTCGTTGAGGCCGGGCCGGTGCACGACGTCGTGCTTCTCCAGCAGCGTCGCCCGGCGGCCGAGTTCCAGGTCGTAGCCGGCCAGTGGCGAGCCCTCGTAGCCCGAGACGAAGACGGCGGGGTCGCCGCCGCGGGCGCGGTCGTGGCGGACGCGGTCGAACAGCAGCCGCACCAGGGCCTGCACCCCGGTCAGGTGCACGGTGCCCGCCTCCCGCAGGTAGCGGTCCTCCAGCGTGAACGTCTCCACGCGCGGCTCCTTTCGCCTCGGTGTGCTTCGGGGGAGGGTGCGACGTGGGCCACACCGACGCAACAGGCAGCGTCGTTTTGGGGCCTCCCACGCAACCTTATTATGATTTTGGCGTCGTTTGACGCCGTTTTTTGCGTGTGGTTAGGCTTGCGCATGCCCGAAGAGCTGCTCGACGCCACCGACCACGAGATCCTCGGCCTGCTGCGCGAGGACGCCCGCCGCACGCTGTCCGACATCGCGGGCCGGGTGACGCTGTCGACGGCGGCGGTCAAGCGCCGCATCGACCGGCTGCGCGAGAGCGGCGTGATCACCGGGTTCACGGTCCAGGTCGACCACGCGAAACTGGGCTGGGGGATCGAGGCGTTCACCGAGCTGCGGTTCGTGGGCAACACGAAGGTGGCCGAGATCCTCCGCACGACCACGCGGATGCCGGAGGCCCAGGCGGTGTTCACGATCGCCGGCGACCCGGACGCGCTGGTGTGGCTGCGCGTCCGGGACATGGCCCACCTGCAGAAGACGATCGACGAGATCCGCCGGCACCACCAGGTGACGGGGACGAAGACGTTGATCGCGCTGGAATCCTGGTCACGGTAGCCGTGGAGACGGTGACGCTGGCGCAGCGCCCGGAGCTGGCCGACGCGGTGTACGCCATTCCTTATCCGCCGGAGTCGCCTCGGTTCATGGAGGGCAGCCTCACGAGCTTGCTGGTCCGGGGGCGGCGGGTGGCGCGGCGGTGGCCGCACCTGGTGGTGGCGTTGCTGGAGGACGGATCGCCGGTGGCGCGGGGGATCATGGTGCCGTTCCGCGGTCGCTCGCCCTTCCCTGCCCGCGGCTGGGACGAGGTGGCGGTGTGGGCGGCCGAGGACGCTCTTGACGGCGTCGCTCCCGATACCGCTTGTGCGTTGGAGATCGCCGTGCATCCTTCGCACCAAGGGCGTGGTCTGTCGTCTGTCGTGTTGACCGGGATGCGGGAAGCTGTTGCCGCGGCGGGGCTCGCGTCTCTTGTCATTCCGGTTCGGCCGCCGGACAAGGCTTTGGTTCCGAGGGAGTCGATGGAGTCGTACGCCTTCGCGGCTCGGCCGGACGGGTTGCCGGTGGATCGGTGGTTGCGCACGCATGTCCGCGCCGGGGGGCGGGTCGAGTGTGTCGCTTCGTGTTCGGCGACCGTGCAGGCTCCGCTGGCCGCTTGGCGGCGGTGGACCGGGTTGCCGTTCGATCGTGACGGGCTGGTTGTGGTTCCCGGCGCTCTTGCTCCGGTCTTTGTGTCCACTGTGGATGATTATGCTGTCTACGTCGAAGCCAACGTCTGGGTGTCGCATCGGCTTTAGTCCGGAAGCGCCCTTGCACCCTTTCGGTAACTGTTCAGGTCGTTTCGATAGTTGTTGGCAGCCAGGGGTTTCCGGTGATTGCGTCGCGCAGTGCGGTGATGATGTGGAGTCCGTTTTTGCGGGCGGTGGAGATGTAGCCGCGGACGTGTAGCCAGGCTTGGGTGCCGTGCTGGGTGCGCCAGCCGCCGGAGATCTTCAGCTGGGCTTTGATCATGCGTAGGTCGTGTTCGGCTTGGTTGTTGGTGAAGGGGACGGTGAGGTCGCGGGCGAAGAGCAGCACTTGGTGCTGGTAGTCGCGTAGGCGCACCAGCAGGTTGCGGGTCTTGCTTTGCTTGCGGCTTTGGTTGGGTGGGTGCAGCAGCAGGCCGAGGTGGATGGTGCGGACGAACCTCGAGATCAGTGGATCGCGGATGTGGGCGGGGATCGTGGCTTGGCCGGCGTCTCGTGCGGCATGGGCGGCGGTGTTGAGTGCTTCGAGCGTCTTGAACGCGATCGTGGGCCAGGTGTGCTCGGGGTGGGCTTCGCCGGCCGCGATGAGTTCGCGCAGGTGGTGGGCGTTGCAGCGGGCGTGGTTGCGTCCGAAGTCCTGATACGACATCAGTCCGTCGTGGACCGCGACACCACGGAACCGGGTGAGGATCCCGAACTCGTCCATCGCCTCACCACCACGCTGCGGGTGCGGTAGATATGCGGTGAGCAGGGGCGTGCAGGCGACGTGCAGCCACCAGTTCTTCCCTTCGACCCGGATACCGGTCTCGTCGAAGTGCGCCACCGGCGCTGCCCGCAAAGCCTGCTCGATTCGCCGGGCGAATCCGTCGAGGTTGGCGGCGACGGGGGTGAGGACCGGCGACCCAGCCGGTCGACACCGGCAACCCCAGCACATCGGCCAGCAGTTGCGCGGTTCGTGCGACCGGGATGTGCTGGTATGTCAGCAGATATACGGCCAGCGCGGTCACGTTCGGCCCGTAGCAGGCGGGCGCGGTCGCCTCGGCCGGCCCGGTCGCGGTGGCGACGTGGCGGCAGCCGCGGCACCGCAGCCGGTGCTCGGTCACGGCCGGGCGCACTTCGGGCAGGTCCACCACCTGCCGGCGGGTCACCCCGACCTCGTCGCACCGGCGCAGCCCGGTGCCGCATCCCGAGCACGACGACCGCACATGATCCACGACCTGGTCGGGGTCCTCGACCAGCGACAGGCTCGCCCCCGGCGCCCCCGGCTGCTTGCCCTGCTTGCGGTTGGTCCTGCCATGCAACGACTTCGGAGCGGGTTTGCTGAACCGGTCCGACGATGGTGGCATCGACGAGTTTCCCGCATTCATCCCGAGGCGACGCTTCAGCTGGGCGACCTCGTCCTGCAACGCGGTGATTTCCTCGCGCGCACGCGCGAGCTCCACCGCCTGCGCTGCGACCAGCGCGGCCAGCTCGTCATACGACGGACGAACACCTTCCCCCACAACAAGATCATCCCACAAGCCCACTCACAGCCCGAAAAGGGCCTGAACAGTTACCCCTTTCGTGTGATGAACTCATGTTCGATGCTCGGTAATCTTGAGTTATGTCCGACAACGCGGCTCTCTCCTCCGAAGCGGTGGCCATCGCCGACCGCATCGGCGAGCTGCTTGCGTGTATGCGTTCTGCTGAGGCCGAACTTGGTGCGCTGCTTGTGGAAATCGAGCAGCGTGGAGTGATGGAGCTGTTCGGTTACCGCTCTGTCGCCCGACTGTTGGAACATGTCGGCGATGTTCCTAAGCAGGCTGGCGAACGGATGGTGAGACGCGCCCGCGCTCTCAACCCGGGCCGAAACCTCGACGGCAGCCCAATTCCTGCTCTCGCGCCGGCTGTGGGTGTTGCTGCGCGCGCTGGACGGTTGAGCAACCCGATGATCGACGTAATCACCGGCGTGCTCACCCAAGTTCCACCCGAGCATCACGCGAACGTAGAAGCCGACCTTCTGACCTTCGCCACCGATGCCGGGCACAAACAGGTTGCGGCTCTTGGTGCCCGCATCCTCGCCCACCTCACTCCTGACGGCACCGAACCCGACCACACCGAACCCGCCACCCCCACCCGTGAACTGTTCTTGCGGCGCAAGCGGTCCGGGGTCTGGGAGCTGAACGGCAGATTCGATGACGAGACCGGCACCCGCGCCAGCGCCTTGCTCGACGCGCTGGCCGAACGCCGCACCAGCGACGAG
>NZ_PPHF01000109.1 GCF_002904335.1 Amycolatopsis sp. CA-126428
CCCCGCCCGCACGCAGCCCCGCCCGCACGCAGCCCCGCCCGCACGCAGCCCCGCCCGCACGCAGCCCCGCCCTCGCGCGACCCCACCCTCGCGCGACCCCGCCCTCGCTGGGGGGCCGTGCCCTTGTCCAGCCTATCGCCACCCCCGGACGAAAAGCCCCGTTCAAGGCCCCTCCCGGCCGTTTTGTCCACATCACCTCGACCCTGTGGACAAGTGGCTCAAGAAACAGCCACTTCACCCCTGGACCGGCAGACTCGGAGCACTGGGCTTGGGTATCGTCACGCCCAGCCACCTGATCTTCTGCACCGGGGAATGATGACCGAGCCGAACGTGAATCCCGAGCAGCCCGGCGCACGCGAAGCCGAAGCCAGGACCGAAGCCCGGACCGAAACCCAGGCCGGAGCTGCGGCCCAGGCTCAGGCCCAAGCCGAGGCCGATCGGCTTGGCCCGCGGCCGCTCGCGCGGCCGGCCGTCGATCCGGCGCAGGCCGCCGTGTTCGGCCGGCCGCAGGGTGTCGATGGTGCGTTCGACCAGCTCTACTCCCCGCAGAAGACCAACGGCGTCAACCTCGCCCCGCCCGCGCCCGAGTCGCTCGCCGAGGCCTTCCGGCGGCCGCCCGGGGCCGAAGGTGTGCTGCTCGAACGGCCGCGGGAAGCCACCGGTGAGGTGCCGGACGCCGAACCGCCCCTGTGGACCGGCACCCGGGATCCCTGGCGTGATCCCGGGGCCGCCGCGGTGCTCGCCGGGCCCGCAGTGGCCGCCGACGATGAGGCGCAGCCCGCCAAGCGGCCGCCCGGTGCGCTACTGAGCCTGCCCGAGGTGCTGTTCGGACGGCGGGTGCAGCCGAAAGCGCTCGTCCTGCTCGGCGTCGTCGCGCTGCTCGTCGGCGCCGTCGGCGGCCTGGTCGGCTGGTGGGTCGCCGACACCGGGACCGAGCTCACCGGCTCCGCCACCATCGCCGAAGCCGAGGCCGGCAAGGAACGTCCCGCCGGGTCCGTCGCCGAGATCGCCAAGCGTGTCGCGCCCGCCGTCGTCTCGCTCGAGGTGTTCAAGCCCGGCGCCGAGTCCGGCGAGCAGGGCTCCGGCGTCATGATCGACCCGCAGGGCTACATCCTCACCAACGAACACGTCATCGCCTCGGCCGCCGCGGACCCGGGCGTAAAGGTCACGGCCGTCTTCATCGACGGCACCCGCACCGAAGCCAAGCTCGTCGGGGGCGACCAGAAGACCGACCTCGCCGTCGTGAAGGTCAACGTCACCAACCCGACCGTGCTGCAGGTCGGCAAGTCGGCGGACCTGCAGGTCGGCGACACCGTGATGGCGATCGGCTCGCCGCTGGCGCTGCAGAACTCGGTGACCGCCGGCATCGTCAGCGCGCTGAACCGGCCGATCACCGCGGGCGGCGACAACGGCGCCCCGCCGGTCACCTACGAGGCCATCCAGACCGACGCCGCGATCAACCACGGCAACTCGGGCGGCGCGCTCGTCGACTCCACCGGCGCGCTGGTCGGCATCAACTCGTCGATCCGCTCGGCGGGCGCGGACGGCGGCAGCATCGGCATCGGCTTCGCCATCCCGAGCGACTACGCGATCAAGATCGCGAAGGCGCTGATCAAGGACGGCAAGGTCCAGCACGCCGACATCGGCATCAACGCCTCCTCGACGGTCGCCGGCTCGTCCACGATGGGGGCCCAGGTGAAGAACGTCGCGCCCGGCGGCCCGGCCGCGAACGCCGGCATCAAGGAGGGCGACGTGATCACGAAGATCGGCAACCGGCTCGTCCGCGACTCCGCGGAACTGACGGTCGCGGTCCGCGCGCACGACGTCGGCGAAGTGGTCCCGGTGTCGCTGGCGCGCGACGGCGCCAGCTTCGTCGTGGACGTAACCCTGGCTTCCGACTGAGTTCCCGCGTTCGGCCTGCCGGAGCACGGCGGGGGGCGGGTACCCTGGGCGGGTAGGTTCCGAGTGGAGGTAGACGGGTGTTCGAGAGTGTCGGATGGGGGGAAATCCTCGTCCTCATCATCGCCGGTCTGTTCATCCTCGGCCCGGAACGGCTTCCCGAAGCGGCGTCCTGGCTCGCGAAGAGCGTGAAGAAGGTCCGCGACTTCGCGACCGGCGCGAAGGAGCAGCTCCGCGAGGAGATGGGCCCGGAGTTCGACCAGCTCCGCAAGCCGCTGGAAGACCTGCGCGGGCTGCGCAACTTCGACCCGAAGCGGGTCGTGACGCAGCACCTCTTCGACGGCGACGCCGACCCGCTCGGCCTGAAGGGCATCACGAACGGCAGCAGCACGCCGGCCAACGGGGCCAACGGTTCGAACGGCTACCTGGCCGGCCAGACCCAGTCCGCGCCGGAGCCGCTCAAGCCCGGCGAGCGCCCGCCGATCGACCCGGACGCGACCTAGGTGGCTGGTGTCGAACGGGGGTCTTGAGGGCGCCGACCGGCGGGGCGGGGCGGCTGTGGCCGGTTCT
>NZ_PPHF01000011.1 GCF_002904335.1 Amycolatopsis sp. CA-126428
ACTCGACCCCACCGCCGAACTGTGGGCGTTCGTCATGGGCGAGTCGCCCGACTTCGAACCGTTCCGCCCGCGTCTGTCTCGCTACGGGATGGGGATGGATGACAGCGTGGCCGAAGCGGCAACGCAGGCGTTGGCGGACTTGCTGACGGAGATGGAGCGACGCGGCAAGATCCTCGGGGAGCAGCCGGGCCGCCCGCCGAAGGTCTCGCGCAAGCTCGCCGATAAGGCCGGGCTTGGCCTGCATCCGCTGGTGTGTGGGATCGACGAGTGTCACGAGCTGTTCCAACACCCGAAGTACGGCAAGAAAGCCGCCGAACTGGCCATCAGGTTGATCAAGCGAGGACGCAAGTACGGGATTGTGTTGCTGCTGGCCACCCAATCACCGACGAAGGACAGCATCCCTCGGGAGGTCACCCGCAACGTCTCGTGTGGAGTGGCGTTCTCGGTGGCCGATCAGGTGGCCAATGACGGGCTGCTCGGGTCGGGGAAGTACGCGGCCGGTATCCGCGCGACCGAACTGCGGATCAACACCGACCGGGGAACCTGTGTCGCGGTCGGCATCACGGACGAGACGTTCGAGCTGGTGCGCACGTTCTACGTCCCGTTCGAGGACGGGGCCGACGACGTGAGTCCGGTCATCGCACGGGCGGTGGCGCTGATTGAGGAGATGGGACGGGCGGTCGAGTCCAGCGCACGGCGGCAGCTCGACGCGGCACCGGTCGTCGCCGACCACCTGGCCGACGTCGTGGCGGTGTTGGACGGGGAGAAACGAGTCCGGACTCAGGTGGTCCTGACCCGGTTGGCCCGGCACGATCCCGGCGAGTACGGGGAGTGGACGTTCCGCGACCTCACGGCCGCGCTTGCACCGTATGGGGTCGCGCCGGTCAAGTCGGACGGAAACAAGGTCATCCGCGCCGACGACGTGGCCGCCGCACTCGCCCGCCGGGACCGCGACGACGAAGGACCCGGGGACGGAGACGGCAGGGATGCGGGCAGGGAGCCGGCAGGGACTCAGGGACTTATCCCTGACGGGTCCCTGACCGAAAGTCCCTCCTCTGACCAGCGTAAACACGGGTCAGGGATGGCAGGGACCAGCCGCCGGCCAGACCCGGAATCTGGCCGAAACCCGGGTGATTCCGGGACGGGCGAAGGTCCCTCCCTGTCTCCCCGCCGACCGGACAGGGGGAGGTGAGCCGCCCTTTGCCCGACCACCCAGCCCACGCCCCGCAGATGACCACACGGCAGGACCCGAAAGGCAGCGACCATGACCGCCACCGCGACGCAGAGGACGGCCGTCCGACCCACGAGAGCGCATCGAACGGGGGGAGCACGTCAGACGGTGATCGTGCCGACGGCCCGGACGGCGGAGACCGGTCGGACAGCGACCGGCCCCGACCTGCCCGGCAGGGCACCACCGTAGGACGGCCTCAGCGGGCCGGAGACGGCTCGACACCGTCACAGCCGAACCGCACGACCGACGCGGCGTCTCGACGCGTCGGAGCCGCTGCGGGCCGACCACGAAGGAGGGCAGTCCCGCCGCGCCTGACCCCAACTCCGGAGGAGTGGGCGCAAGAACAGGTGAAACACGCTCCCGAGCGCTCACGTGCATGGGCCGCGAAAGTCGCGGCTATCTACGGGCTGGAGCTGCCCGCAGACTGACACCACGGAGAAGCAACCCGCTATACGCCACGGCGGGGCGACCGGTCGACTGGTCGCCCCGCCGTTGTCGTTGCACGGGTCTGTTGCCGGACCGCTCAGCACGGCCGGTAGTTGACGATCAGGTGCCCTTGTCCACGTTGCTGCGCCAGCGTCAACCGCCCGATTTGCGGCCCGGGGTTCGTGTGCGGGGTGTCGTCGGTGAGCCCGCTAAAATCCAGGTGGCACGCGTCCACGGACAGCGTGCCGTCCGGATTGGACTGGGACGCCTGCCCCGAGAGAGACAGGTTGTTCACGTAGTCGCCCGCCGCCGTCACCTCGGCGGCCATCGCACGGATCGCGGCCGGACAGTCCGGCACGCGCCGGGCGTCGGCGAGTTGCTGACGGGCGACAGGCGCGAAGACGAAACACGCATCGGCGACGGCATCCGGCGTCGGCCGGGCGATCCGTTCCGCCAGGAAATTGACCATGCTCCCCGGGGTCCGGGGCAAGATCCGGGCCACGGCGTCATCGTGAGCCTGATTCAGTTCCTGTTGCGTCTGCCGAGCCTGGCGGGCCGCATCTACCGCCAGCATCACCCACCCCGCCGCCACCATCACCACACCCAGCGCCAGCGCCCCCGACGTCCGCCAGCGCCGCACCCGTAGCCGCAACATCACCAGTGCAGCGGCCCCGGCACCGGTCACCGCGACCCCCGCCAGCAGCACCCACCACCACGGGTTCACATAGGTCAGCAACCACACCGCGACCACCAGCAGCGGCACCGTCACACGCCATAACGGCGGCATCCGCCGGGCCACAACCAACACGGCCACGAGACCGCCGACACCGCCGAACAACCACGGCCACATCGCCCAACCGGACAGCCACCACGCCACCAGCGCGAGAATCCCCGCACCGATCAGCACGGGCACCCGTACGGCGCGCTCAATCGCCTCCCGCCGCCGATTCCGGTCCTGGTCCCGCGCTGCTTTCTGCTCTCCGGCAGCGACCAGACGGTCTGTGAACTTTTTTCCGCCCATGATCCCCAGGATGCGCCTCTACCTGCGACAACGCCACCAGCGCCGAACATTTGACCGACGATCAAATGCGGGGGCCAACCCCCGCAGCCCTGTCACCCGGATGGCCCCGAGAGTTGGTCATCGTGTCCTCAGATTGAAAAAGATATTGAAATGCGCTCTTGCGCCACGCTTGTGTCGCGGCAAAGGTTCACGGCATACCGTAAAGACCACGCAGGAGGGGGTGACCGGCCATCAATATCATCATTAATCAGTCGATCAAGCTTCCTCGATGAAATCAGGTGCAATTATTGATCAGAAGCCCCAGCATGTGCGGCTGGCGCATGATGGGGGCATAGAGGAGGTAAAAATGGCAGCAGTGACCGACTTTCATGAGGACCTCGACAATTTTGCAGACGCTGGCCGTTTCTTTGTTGCCGTTACGGAACGCCTGCAAGGTGCCAAAGTCAAAGAAAAGGATGCTCAGCAACTGGCTCACGCTCTCCGGTTACCGATTCCTTCAGGCTTAAAAGGTGCATCAATCGAGGTTTTGAAAGACGATCACGCGATCGCGAACTCGACGGATCGGACAACAGTTGTAATTTCTTATCCGCCTGTTCCAACGCGTGGGCCAGAGGTCGACGTGCAAGAGTTCAAGAAGTGCTTTACCGTATGCAAAGGCGTAGGTAACGCGAAGATATGCGCAACTGTTTGTGTCGATATTAGCGTGGGCATGAGCGGAGTTCATGGGAGCATCAACGCCTCCGTGTCGCTGGCGTTCTGACTCCTCAGGCTTTGCTTGGTCGGTTGTTGTCGCTCCATTGCTCTCAGGTGACGCAGGGCGGCAGGGCATCGGACCTACTGGCCCGATGCCCTGCCGTGGCGCGTCCCATGTGGAACGTCAGCCGGGTTCGTCGCGGAAAATCGGCTTGATTTGGTCCGGGTGGAACCGGACGCCCTTCCCGGCGGGCGTGATCACCACGGCGGTAAGGGTCTCGGCAATCGCCGCTTGCTTCAATTCGATGGTGAAACTCGGCTTTTCCCACTGTTCGTCAAGGTTCGCGACTGCCGCGTCGCGGGCATCCTGCCGAGCCGCGTACTTACGTTTCTCGCGTTTCAAAGTGGCCTCTGTGGCTTCCATGCGCGCCAGGCTGGGAAAGTAGCTTTCCGCCGAGTAAGTGCCAGCCTCATACCGCATCGCTGAATCCCGCATCCGGGATTTCAGGTCGCTGAGTTCCTTCTCTTTCGGCCACGGCGGTAGCTTCTCCAGCTTCCGGGACTGGATCTTCCGATGATCGGCAAGCACCAGCGCACGGATGTAGGCGTCCACGGGTGCCGCGTCTCGCGAGGTGCTGGCGCACCCCCCTTGCCCTTTCGACGGGCACCGGTAGATCTCGACCAGCTCGCCGGATCGCTGGTTACGCCTACTGGAACCGACCATGCGGGCATTGCACTTGCCGCACCGGACGAACGGAGACAGCAAATGATTAGTCCGATACCCTCGCCCCTTCCCGCCTACGCGTGACTGCTCTTGCTCCTGAACGGGACTCCAGGCGCGCACGACGGCCGCGTGCTGGTCATCGGTGAGAATCGGCTCCCACTGCCCACGAACCGGCTCGCCGTCCTCCCCGGTCAGAACCGTGCCACGGTAGACGACTTTTCCGCACATGCGAGGGCGAGTAAACATGTTCCGGACGGTTGCCGCCCGCCACTCCACACCGGTCACAGTTGGAATCTTGCGATCGTTCCATTCGTTCGCCAACGTCAGCGGACTCAACCCGGCGATAATGCGCGGGACAGCCGCCAAGATGTGTTTCACTTCCCGCTTGTTCACCGTGATTCGGTCTTTGCGCCAGCCGAACGGCCGATTGGGGCCGCCGTGAATCTTTCCTGCCTGTGCAGCCCGACGCTTTCCGTCGGTAACGCGACGCGACGTGTTACGGGATTCGGCGTTTCGTTGGTTGACCAGGCGTCGCGCGGAGTCGATTCCCTCATCGGTGGTCAGGTTGATATTACCGGTCATGCTGACGACGTAAATGCCGTACAACTCGACCGCGTCAATGAGGTCTTCGAGGATTCGCGGATCACGGGTCGCCCGGTCTATATCGGCAGAGGCAAGGGCATTGCATTCACCCCGCCGCAAGGCGGTGAGAATCGACTCCCAGTCCGGGCGGACCACGCGATAGCCGTAGGTGCCATCGGGCAGCAGCACGCGCCGCCGCTTGAAGGACGACACGTTGGGCTCGGGAACCTCACGGTCGACCCGACCCCCGAGCGTCTTCACGAACTTCCGCAGGTCGCTGAGTTGGTAGTCGACCTGTCCCTCACCTGGAGCATCCTGGCCCGGCACTACCCTGGACTCACGGGCTTGAAGGATCCAAACTAGCTGGTCAGGGGCGTGCTCGATCAGCGTCCGGCCCCGCTCACGGAGTGGCTGTGAAGGTCCCATGACATCGAGTGTGCACTAGAAGCGCCATAGCTACCGCGACGAAGTACCGCAGCGTGCGCAGCTCCATGACCGGCGACGATATGCGCCCGGTATCGGCACCACCGAACCGGTCTTGGACGCCCGTGCCCGGGCGGCGGTGGAATCGGGGCATGACCGAGCTGACCGATCCCGCCGTGCGCGTCTCCGGCGCCCGCGAGATCGCCCCCGACCTGCTGGTGATCCCGAACGACCACGTCGACCTGGTGCCCAACATCGGTGTCGTCGGCGGCACCGAAGCCGTCCTGGTCGTCGACACGGGCATCGGCACCGCCAACGCGGCGCAGGTGCTCGCCTTCGCGCGCGAAGTGGCGAAGGGCCGGCGCCTGTACCTGACCACGACGCACTTCCACCCCGAGCACGCGTTCGGCGCGCAGGTCTTCGCCGGCGAGGCCACCTACCTGGTCAACCGCGGCCAGGCCGAGGACCTCGCCACCAGGGGCGCGGGGTACCTGGCGATGTTCCGCGGCCTGGGCGAGACGATCGCCCGCCGCCTCGACGGCGTCCACGTGCCCGCGCCCGACGAGGTCTACGACGGCTCGCGGGACCTCGACCTCGGCGGCCGGACCGTCCGGCTGCGCCCCACCGGCCGAGGCCACACCGCCGGGGACCAGGTCGTCGAGGTCCCGGACGCCGGCGTCCTGTTCACCGGCGACCTGGCCGAGACCGGGCAGTTCGCCATCTTCCCGTGGTTCCCGCCGCACGACGCGGACGTCTCGGGCGTCGGCTGGCTCGCCGTCCTCGACCGGCTGGTGTCGGCGGGGCCCCGCGTGGTCGTCCCCGGGCACGGCGACATCGGCGGCCTGCCGGTGCTCACCGACGTCCGCGACTACCTGCGGGAGCTGCGCGACGAGACCTGGCGGCGCCGGGACTCGGCGATGGACTCCGACCAGCTCGTCGCGGAGGTCCGGGCGGTGCTCGTCGAGCGCCATCCGGAGTGGGCGGGCCGGGAGTGGATCGAGCCGGGCATCGGCTGCCTCTGCACGGAACACGACGTCACGGCGTGACGAGCCACTCGACGATCGCCCGCGAGATGGCGCCGCCGGCTCGCTCGTCGTAGCCCTCGAAGCACGGCATCGAGTTGGCCTCCAGGAAGAACCACTCGCCGGTGGCACGGTCGATCTTGAAGTCGACGCCCAGCAACGGGACGCCGCAGTGCGCGGTCAGCCGCGCACAGCCTTCGGTGATCTCCGGGGGCGGGACCGACGGGCGGTAGTCGTTGGTCCCGCGGACGGTCCGGTAGTCGAGCACCGGCGAGTCGATCTGCTCGCCGAACGACCGGCCGCCCACGACGTGGACCCGGACGTCCGGCCCGACGATCCGCTCCTGGAACAGCACCGGCAGGTGGACGAGCCGCGGCAGCCGGGCCTCGTGGTGCGGTTCGAAGACTGTCGCCCACGTCTTCGTCGCGCTGGCGCCCTTGAAGATCGCGCCGGCGCGGCAGCCGCGGACGAAGTCCCGTGCCTCCTGCGGGTCCGAGGTGAGGCAGGTTTCCGGAATCCGCCAGCCGCCGACTTCGCCGAGGGCCACCGAATGCAGCAGCTTGGTGAATCCCGACGCTTCGCGCAGCGGCGGGTTCATCACCTTGCCGGGCACGAATTCGAGAATCCGCGCCAGCGCCTCGGTCTGGCCCGCCGAGGCCGCCGCCAGCTCGTCGGTGGGCGCGGCGGAGGCGACCGCCACCAGCCGGCACCAGACGGCGGCGTAGTCCCCGGCCCGGTGGCTCTCGCCGTCCAGCGACACCACGGTTTCGGCCGGGCACTCCAGGGAAATCCGGATGCTGCCGCGCATCGCCAGTGAGAGCAGGTCGACCGGCCGGAACGCGATCCCGGCCCGGCGCAGGGCCCGCAGCCCGGCCGTGAACGTCGGGTCGGCCGCGACACCGAGGCAGAGGATCACGGGGTGAGCCCGGCCAGCAGCGCCGCGTAGACCTGGTCCTCGAGGTCCGGGAACAGCTCGTGCCCCGGCCAGCACGAGACGTCGGCCAGCCGCGGGACAGCGGCCCCCAGTTCCGCGCGGAAGCCGGCGAACACCGTGCCCCGCCCGCGGAGCCAGCCGACGATCGGGGCCACCCGGTCCGCCGTTTCCCGGGCGAGCCGTCCTCCGGCGGCACCCAGCTCGAAGACCTCGGCTCCGGCGACGACGAACCGGCGCGTGCGGCCGGGGTCGGCGATCTGGACGACGTCGAACCGCCTGCGCGGCGCGTCGGGATCCACCACTGTCCACTCGGGAATGCGGTGCACCTCCCGTCCTGGCGCCGAACCGTCGTTGAGGATCACCGTGCGCGGCGGCTCGACGACCCCGGCGCCGGCGAGTTCCAGCGGGTCCAGGCGCGCCAGGAAGCCGTGTTCCGACGGCCGGTTGACCACTGGCCCCGGCCACAGCGCCACCGCCGACCACAACGCCGCGTAGGTCTCGGCCGCGGCGAACGCGCGATCCGGATCCGGCTCGTCACCCCAGCCGCCGGTTCCGCGGTTGAGGATCCCGCCGACCTCGGCGCCGTCGAACGTCAGCCGCGCACGGCAGACTCGCTCCCGGGTCGCCCGCACCGAGACGCCGACCCGGCCGAACCCGTGCGCGACGACCGCCGGAATTCCTTGCCCGGCCGCGAAACCGGCGAACCGGGCCGCCGTCTCGTCCGTGTCCGGGGCGATGACCAGGAGCGTCATCGCCCGCTGGTTTCCCAGACCTCGAGGGCCGCCGCGACCTGCCAGGCGGTTCTCGCCAATTCGTCGGCGACCGGGGGCCGCGCTTCAGCCGGGATGAACGGTTCGCCGGGCGCGGCGGTGCCGCCGTCACCTTCAGCGGAACCGGCCGGCATACCGCTCCGCGGATTCGCTGGTCTCGGTGTTCTCGCTGGTTTCCGTCATCTCGGAACGCTCGGTGCTCTCGCTTCCTTCGGTGCCTTCCTTCCCTTCGGAACTCTCGCTGGTTTCGGAACTCTCGGTCCCCTCGGACCCGATCCGTGACGATTCGGGAATTCCGGCCCGGGCGGTCACGCCGAGGTAGCTCGCCGCGCGCCTTCTGATCTCGAGCGGGAAATCCGTCAATGCCGCGTGTTCGTCCATCGTGACCCCTCCCGCGCCCCACCGCCGCCGGCCATTTCATGGGAGCACCGGCGGATCCGGGTGTCAACGCCGCTCCGCGCGATGCACCTGCATGGGGCAGCGCCGATTCGGCGGAAACAGTGTCTTTTTCACCGGATATGGAGCGCGGGCAATTCAGGATCACCGATTCCGGTCAAGCACCTGGGGCGCCGAGCACCGCCATCGCCGCGTTGTGGCCGGGGATGCCGCTGACACCACCTCCTCTCGCGGCACCCGCGCCACACAACAGGATGCGTTCGTGGGCGGTCTCGACGCCCCAGCTGCCCGCCTGGGCCGGATCCTCCGCGTACGGCCACGACAGGTCCCGGTGGAAGATGTGCCCCGCCGGAAGGCCCAGCTCGGCTTCCAGGTCCAACGGGGTTTTCGCTTCCACACAGGGCCTGCCGTCCGGCGCGGTGAGCAGGCAGTCCTCGATCGGCTCGGCCAGCACGCTGTTCAGCGAAGCCAGCGTCGCGCGCAACGCCGCTTCGCGTGCCTCTTCGTTGCGCCCCTCGAAGAGGCGGGCCGGCATGTGCAGGCCGAACAGGGTGAGGGTGTGCGTGCCGGCCGAGCGTTCGGCCGGGCCGAGGATCGACGGATCCGTCAACGAGTGGCAATAGATTTCGCAGGGCGGCAACGTGGGGATCCTGCCCGCCGCCGCCTCGCGGTACGCCGCCTCCAACTGCGTGAAGGTCTCGTTGACGTGGAAGGTGCCACCGAACGCGTCGGCCGGATCGACGCTCGCGTCACGCAGCCTCGGCAGCCGCGTCAGCACCATGTTCACCTTCAGCTGTGCGCCTTCCGGGCGTTCCGCCGGTTCCTCGCCCAGCAGCCGCGCGAGCGTCGCCGGCGCGACGTTCGCCAGGACGTGCCCGGCCCGGACGACGAGTTCGGTGTCGTCACGCCGGTAACGCACCTCGCCGTCCGGGTCGACCGAGAGCACTTCCGCACCGGTCATCAGGCGCGCGCCCGCCGCGGCGGCAGCCGCCGCGAGCGAGCGGGTGACCGCGCCCATGCCGCCGACCGGGACGTCCCAGTCGCCGGTGCCGTTGCCGATCACGTGGTAGAGCAGGCACCGGTTCTGCCGCAGGTCCTCGCCGTCCGCCGGGGCGAACGTGCCGATCAGCGCGTCGGTGAGCACCACGCCGCGCACCGTGTCGTCGACGAACCACGATGTGAGCGCTTCGCCGATCGGCCGTTCGAACAGCAAGGACCACGCCTCGGCGTCGCCGAGGCGCTCGCGGAAGTCCACTTCGGACAGCAGTGGCTCGGTGAGCGTCCCGAACGCGCGCCCGGCGACGCGCTCGGTCAGCTCGTAGAACCGCTGCCAGGCCGAGAAGTCCGCTGTGGACCCGGTGACCGCCCGGAACGACGACGCCGTCCGGACGGCGTCGTCGTTGTCGACAAGGAGACCGGAGCCGCCCGACGGGGTGTAGGACGACATCCGGCGCCGTCGCAGTTCCACGTCGAGGCCGAGGTCGGCCACGATCTTCTTCGGCAGCAGGCTGACCAGGTACGAGTAGCGCGAAAGCCGGACGTCCACGCCCTCGAACGCGCGGAACGAGACGGCGGCGCCACCGGTCTCATCCCGCCGTTCGAGCACGAGCACCGACCGGCCCGCCCGCGCCAGGTACGCGGCCGCCACCAAGCCGTTGTGCCCGCCGCCGACGATCACCACGTCGTAGCTGTCCATCTGCCGCCCTTCCTGGTTCGGCCTGCCCTTTCATCGTGACCATGGCGCCGGGCCGAATTCAAGGAAACGTCACGAATGGACCGTTCGCGCTATTCGGTTGCGCGGAGCGTGACCGGTCCGGCAAGCTGAGCGCGGCCGGCAGGGAGCCGGTGGATGAGAACGGGAGGTGCCTGTCGTGATGACTGTCCGGGCCCTTTCGCGCCCTCGCCCACCCGCCCCCCGAGGCTGATCACGCGCCCGGTGGGGCAGCCCTGAACAAGGAGAACCCCACCAGTGCGCCAGCACGACTTCGAAGACTTCGACCTGTTCGACGATCAGCCCACCCGCCGCCAGGCGCGTTCGCGCCGCCGCGGGCGGTCCGACGAACCGGAACCCACCCGCAGCGGCCGGCTGACCGAAGCCGAACGCGTCCGCCTCACGAAACTGCGCGACGACGCCTACACCGAAAACCAGCTGCCCGACGGGGCCGACCGCTGGTCCACCTGGGACGACGCCGACCACGGTCCGTCACCCCGGCCGGACTGGGTCGTCACCGAGCTCGCCGCGGTCGACACCGATCTCGGCGTCCTCAAGACCGGCAAGGAGGCGGACGTCCACCTCCTGCGGCGCGGGCTGCCCGGCACGCCGGGCACGCTGCTCGCGGCGAAGCGCTACCGCAGCGACGAACACAAGCTGTTCCACCGCGACGCCGGCTACCTCGAAGGACGGCGGATGCGCCGCTCCCGCGAGATGCGGGCGATGGCGCAGCGCAGCGCGTTCGGCCGCAACCTCATCGCCGAACAGTGGGCGGTCGCGGAGTTCGCCGCGTTGAGTCGCCTGTGGACGCTCGGCGCGCCGGTGCCCTACCCGGTGCAGCGCGAGGGCACGGAACTGCTGCTCGAGTTCCTCGGCGAGGACGACGGCACCGCCGCGCCCCGGCTGGCCCAGGTCCGCCCGGACCCGGACGAGCTGAAGGACCTGTGGTTCCAGGCCACCGCCGCGCTCGAACTGCTCGCCTCCGAGGGGCTCGCCCACGGCGACCTCTCGGCGTACAACCTGCTCGTGCACCGCGGCCGGGTGATGGTGATCGACCTGCCGCAAGTCGTCGACGTCGTGGCCAACCCCGGCGGCGTCGAATTCCTTGCTCGGGACGTGCGCAACCTGGCCGGGTGGTTCCACGGCCGGGGTCTCGGCGAAGACGTGACGAGGACTGGAGAACTGCTGGTGGAGCTCGTTTCCGCCGCCGGGCTGGAGTGAATCGTGGGCGGCGTCGCGGCTGTGGCCTGGACCACGACTGCGACACCGCCCACAACCGGTGCCCTCGATGAGTAGTCCTGGCTCCGGTTCGGGTACAGTGAGTACAGACCGCAACCGGCGGCGTGGATGAGTTGGTGTCCGTCGCCTCCAGAGTCGTTAGAAGGCACAGCCACCGAATGGCTCGCGGTGATCCGAAGTAACCCAAGCGGCGCGCAGTGTCGGCAAGCGATGACACGGTGTGCCGGGTCCGTCCCTGTGAACGCCCATCGCACACCATCTTGCCCTGCCTGCGCGCGGGCTGCCCGGGCCTCCCTTGCGACGAACCACGTCCGAGAGGCATTTGTGACCGTCACGTTCAACTCCGGCCCTTCCTCGACGTCCGCGCACGCGGGCCGTCCCGACCGCAAGCCGCGCACCCGCCCGGCCGGCGGCGACATGCTCCGCGACGACGCGGTCGAGCTCGTGGCCACCAAGACCTTCGCCGAGCTGGGCCTGCCGGAGCCGCTGCTCCGCGCGCTCAGCGAGGCGGGCATCAACAGCCCCTTCCCGATCCAGTCGGCGACCATCCCGGACGCGCTGGCCGGCCGCGACGTGCTGGGCCGCGCCCAGACCGGCTCCGGCAAGACCCTCGCCTTCGGCCTGGCCATGCTGGCCCGGCTCGCCGACGGCAAGGCCCGCCCGAAGCGCCCCCGCGCGCTGATCCTGGTCCCGACCCGCGAGCTGGCCATGCAGGTCGCCGACTCGCTGACCCCGCTGGCCAAGTCGCTCGGCCTGTGGTGCCGCACCGCCGTCGGCGGGATGGCCTTCGCCCGCCAGGCGGACGCGCTGTCCCGCGGCGTCGACCTGCTCATCGCCACCCCGGGCCGGCTGTCGGACCACGTCCGGCAGGGCACCGCGCACCTGGGCGACTGCAACTTCATCGCCCTCGACGAGGCCGACCAGATGGCGGACATGGGCTTCATGCCGCAGGTCCGCGAGATCATGGACCTCACCCCGCCGGGGGGCCAGCGGCTGCTGTTCTCCGCGACCCTCGACGGTGACGTCAACCGCCTGGTCCGGCAGTACCTGACCGACCCGGTCACGCACTCGGTCGCGCCGTCGACCGCCAGCGTGACGACCATGGACCACCACGTGCTCCAGGTCTCGCACCAGGACAAGCAGGACGTCATCACCCAGATCGGCGCCCGCGACGGCCGCACGATCATGTTCGTCCGCACCAAGCACCACGTCGACCGCCTCGCCGAGCGCCTGCGTGAGCAGGGCGTCAACGCGGCGGCGCTGCACGGCGGCAAGACGCAGGGCCAGCGCAACCGCGTCCTCGCCGACTTCAAGGAAGGCCACACCCCGGTGCTGGTCGCCACGGACGTCGCCGCGCGCGGCATCCACGTCGACGACATCTCGCTGGTGCTGCACGTCGACCCGGCGGCCGACCACAAGGACTACCTGCACCGCGCGGGCCGCACGGCGCGCGCCGGGGCGTCCGGCGTCGTCGTCACGGTGGCGACGCACGACCAGCGCCGGATGGTCCGCCGGCTGACCGACCGCGCCGGCGTGCGCGCCGAGTCGACCACGGTCCGCCCGGGCGACGCGGAGCTGACCCGCATCACCGGCGCCAAGGAGCCCAGCGGCGAGCCGGTCATCGAGCGGCGGCGCGAGAGCCCGCGTCGTGGTGGCGGTGGCGGTTTCCGCGGCGACCGCGGCTTCGGCGGCGGCGCGAACCGTGGCGGCGAGCGCGGCGGCGGCTACAGCCGCGGCGGCGAGCGCAGCCACAGCGGCGGCGACCGTGACCGCGGTGGCGAGCGCGGCGGCGACCGTGGTGGCTACCGCGGCGGCGACCGCGAAGGCCGTCCCGGCGGCTTCGGCGGCCGCAGCCGTCAGCCCCGCACGGGCAACGGCGGTGGCTACGGCCGTCCGAGCCGTGGCCCGCGTCGCGGCTACGACAGCTGATCGTCTCTTTCGCACCATTCGGAAGCCCCGGACCTCGCGGTCCGGGGCTTCCGGCGTTTCCAGGCCCGCTTGGCGGAGCTTCGAGGTTCGGATGGGAGACTGCGGGACGTGACTACGCCGCCGACGCTCCCGCCCGAAGAGGTTTTCGACTGGCTCGACGTCGAAGCGGAGAAGCGGGCGAGCGCGGGACTGGTGCGGCAGCTGCGACCGCGTCCCGCCAAGGCCGATGAGCTCGACCTGGCGGGCAACGACTACCTCGGGCTGGCCCGCGACAAGCGCGTCGCCGGGGCCGCCGCGGCCGCCGCGCTGCGCTGGGGTGCCGGGTCGACCGGGTCCCGGCTGGTCACCGGATCGACCGAGCTGCACACCGAGCTGGAGCTGGAGCTCGCCCGGTTCTGCGGCGCGCAGGCGGCGCTCGTGTTCTCCTCCGGCTTCGCCGCGAACCTCGGCGCGGTGACGGCGCTGTCCGGGGCCGAGTCCGCGATCGTCACCGACAAGTACATCCACGCGTCCCTGATCGAGGGCTGCCGGCTGTCGCGGGCCGACGTCGCCGCGGTCGCGCACTCGACGCCGTCGGCGATCAAGCACGCGCTGGCGACCCGCCGCAAGCCGCGGGCGCTGGTGGTGACGGACTCGGTGTTTTCGGTCGACGGCGACCTCGCCCCGCTCGACGAACTGGCCGGAATCTGCCGTTCGCACAGCGCGGCGCTGCTGGTGGACGACGCGCACGGCTTCGGCGTCCTGGGCGAAGGCGGCCGCGGCGCGGTCCACGCGGCCGGGCTGTCGGGCGCGCCCGACGTCGTCACGACGTTGACGCTGTCGAAGTCCCTCGGCGCCCAGGGTGGTGCGGTGGTGGGGCCGCGCCGGGTGATCAAGCACCTCGTCGACACGGCGCGCAGCTTCATCTTCGACACCGCGTTGGCGCCCGCGAGCGCCGCGGCCGCGCTGGCGGCGTTGCACGCGTTGAAGGAAGAGCCGGGTATGGCGGGGAAGGTGCTCGAGAACGCGGGCAACCTGGCGATGTCGTTGAAGGCGGCCGGGTTGAAGGCGAGCGTGCCGGACGCCGCCGTGATCTCGGTTCAGGCGCCGTCCGCGGAGACGGCGGTGGCGTGGGCCGCGGCGTGCGCGGAGCAGGGCATCCGCGTCGGGTGCTTCCGGCCGCCGTCGGTGCCGGACGGGATCTCGCGGCTGCGGCTGACCGCGCGGGCCGACCTCACGGAGTCCGATGTGGACCGTGCGGTGAAGGTCATCACCGCGACCGCCCCGCGCGGCGCGATCGCCTGAGCCGTACCGGAAGGGTCGACACGCGTGATTCCGGAGTCGACACGCGTGATTGAAAGGTCGACACGACGTGGGCCGGGGGCGCCTGCCGTGTCGTCGCTCCAATCACGCGAGTTGACCCTTCAAACACGTGAGTCGACCTGCTGATCACGGGCGGCGGCGCATTTTGATGTGGGGGATTCCGTCGTCGTCGGTGTACTCCGGGCCTTCGGGGACGAAGCCGTAGCGGGCGTAGAAGCCTTGGACGTACGTCTGGGCGTCGAGGACGTACTCGCCCGGGGTGGTCAGGGCCGCGTCCATCAGGCGGGCGGCCAGGCCGGCGCCGCGGGCAGGAGCCGCCGTCACCACCCGGCCGATGCGGCGGATGCCGCCCGGGTCGAGCAGGACCCGCAGGTACGCCAGGACCGCACCGTCGGCCTCGAACCACAGGTGACGGGTGTCCGGGCGCAGGTCACGGCCGTCGAGCTCCGGGTACGCGGCCTTCTGCTCCACGACGAACACGTCGACGCGCAGGCGGAGGACGTCGTGCAGCTGGGCGGCGGTCAGCTCGGGACCGGTCGCGTCGAACAGGGTCGGCATACCCCTGCTTAGCACGCTCAGCCGAGGAGGCGGGGCTTGGCCTGGGCCTCGATGTCCTTGGCGTACGTGGAGACGCGCGTATAGACGCCCGGCTTGCCCGCCTTCGCGCAGCCGTCGCCGAAGGAGACGATGCCGATCAGCGTGTCGCCGACCACGAGCGGCCCGCCGGAGTCGCCCTGGCAGGCGTCGACGCCGCCCTCGGGGTAGCCCGCGCACACCATGGTCCGCTGGTCGTAGACGCTGTAGTCGCTGTGGCATTCGCTGTCCGAGACCACCGGGACTTCGCCGCTGCGCAGGTAGTCGGAGCGGGCGCCGCCGTCGGCGATGCGGCCCCAGCCGAGCACGGTCGCCTGGGTGTCCTTGGCGTACAGCCCCGTGTCGCCGCTGCCGGGCAGCTTCGCCGGCCGGTAGTCGAACTGGCCGCGCACGGTCAGCACCGCGACATCGGCCCCCTTCGTCGGGTCGGTGTAGCTCTGGCTGACCCAGACCTTGGACACGCCCAGGACCTGGCCGTCGCTCGTGCGCTTGTCCTCCCGGCCGGCCACCACGCGGATGTCCTGCTTCGCCACCGCCTTGGCGCAGTGCGCCGCCGTCGCGACCGAGGTGGAGCTGACGATCACCGCGCCGCAGAACTGGTTGCCGCCCGCGTCGGTCAGGTACACCGCGTACGGGTGGTCGGCCAGGGAAGCCTGGTTGCCGCCCACGATGCGCGGCTGGTTGGCCGAAGCCGGGTCCGCCGCCGCCGTGCCCACCACGACCGGGACGGCGACCGCGGCGACCGCGAGGAGCGCGCCGCTCACGAACAGCAGGGATCGGCGGGACTTCACGGACATGGGTCTTCCCCTTTTCGACGCGGCACTTTTCGAAGCAGCACTTTTCGGCGCAGCACGAAGCTGAGCACTCGGCACCCGGACGACTCCGGTGCGTGAACGACGTCCGCTCAATACCCTAAGCCGAGGGGGCCCAAAACGGTGTCACTGGAACGGGTGGTCTCCGCCCGGGGACCGCTTCTGCCAAGCTGGCCGGATGTGGCGGAAAGCGGCGGCAGGGGCGGTGCTGGCCCTCGCCGTGAGCGGGTGCTCGCCGGAAGCGCCACCGGCGCCACCGCCGGTACCTGCGCCGACGACGACGGCGGCGACAACATCGACGACGAGCGCGCCCGGCACCGCGGCCCGGCCGGCGACGGTGTCGAGCGCACCGGCCGCCGGCTGGCAGGTGGGTGCGCGGCCGCTCCCCCGCCGTTCCGACGGCTTCGGCGAGGTCGAGCCGACGCCACCCGAACTGGTGAATCGGGCACTTCCGACAAAAGACGTGCTTCCCCCACCCGCGGGCGCCGCGTACGCGTCGACGATCAGCGCCGTGCCCGCGGACGTCCTCGCGCGCAGCACCTGGCAACCCGGCTGCCCCGTCAAGGCGGCCGACCTGCGCTACCTGACGATGTCCTTCTGGGGCTTCGACGGCCGCGCGCACACTGGCGAAATGCTGGTGAACGCCACCGGCGCGGCGGGCATCACCAAGGTCTTCGGGCAGCTGTTCGCCGCGCGCTTCCCGCTCGAAGAAATGCGCGTGACCGGCCCGGCCGAGCTCACCGCGCCGCCGACCGGGGACGGCAACTCGACCAGCGCGTTCGTCTGCCGCCCGGCGCGAGGCCAGACGACGTGGTCGGCGCACGCCTCCGGGCTCGCCGTGGACGTCAACCCGTTCTGCAACCCCTACACCCAGGGCGATCTCGTGCTGCCCGAGCTGGCGTCGGCGTACGTCGACCGCTCGCGCCACCGGCCCGGCATGGTCCTGGCCGGCGACGCGACCGTGCGCGCGTTCGCGGCGATCGGGTGGAGCTGGGGCGGGAACTGGCACAGCCCGACCGACCGGATGCACTTCACCGCGACCGGCCACTGACCACGTAATACGACGTCAAGCACAGCGGGGAACACCCGCCTCCGCGCCGAGGTTGGCTAGGGTGAAACGACCGGACCCGGACCCGCGGAGGATGCAGTGCCCCACTACGACCTGGTGATCGTCGGGACGGGATCGGGGAACTCCATCCTCGGCCCGGACTTCGCCGGCAAGAAGACGGCGATCGTGGAGAGGGGCACCTTCGGCGGCACCTGCCTCAACGTGGGCTGCATCCCGACGAAGATGTTCGTGTACGCCGCCGACGTCGCGTACACGCCTTCGCACAGTGCCAAGTACGGCGTCGACGAAGAGCTGAAGGGCGTGCGCTGGCGCGACATCCGCGACCGCGTCTTCGGCCGGATCGACCCGATCGCCGCGGGCGGCGCGGAGTACCGCCGCCATCACGAGGACAACGCGAACGTCGACGTCTACGAGGGCACGGGCCGCTTCACCGGCCTCAAGGAGCTGCGGGTCAGCTTCCCCGACGGACGCCCCGACGAGGTGCTGACCGCCGAACAGTTCGTGCTCGCCGCGGGCGGCCGTCCGGTCATCCCGGACATCCCGGGCCTGGACGACGTCGGCTACCACACGTCCGACACCGTGATGCGGCTCGACGAGCTGCCCGGGCGGATCGTCATCCTGGGCGGCGGGTACATCGCGGCCGAGTTCGCGCACGTCTTCGCCTCCTTCGGCGTCCAGGTCACGCTGGTCAACCGCTCCGGACGGCTGCTGCGCTCGGAAGACGAAGACGTCAGCGCGCGCTTCACCGAACTGGCCGCCGAGCGGTTCGACGTCCGCCTCGACCGCAAGACGGTGCGGGCGCGCCAGACCGAGAGCGGCATCGCGCTGGACCTCGAAGGACCGCAGGGCGCCGAGACCGTCGAGGGCGACGTGCTGCTGATCGCCACCGGCCGGAAGCCGAACTCCGACCTCCTCGACGTCGCCGCCACCGGGGTGACCACAATGGACAGTGGGCACGTCGTGGTCGACGCCTACCAGCAGACCGCGGTCGAGGGCATCTACGCGCTCGGCGACCTCTCGTCGCCGCACGAGCTCAAGCACGTCGCGAACCACGAAGCCCGCGTGGTGCAGCACAACCTCCTGCACCCGGACGAGCGGATCACCGCCGACCACCGCTTCGTGCCGCACGCCGTCTTCACCCACCCGCAGGTGGCCTCGGTCGGCCTCACCGAGCAGAAGGCCCGCGACCTCGGGGTGTCCTATGTGGTCTCGAAGCAGGACTACGCCGGGATCGCCTACGGCTGGGCGATGGAGGACACCACGGGCTTCGCGAAGCTGCTGGCCGACCCGGCGACCGGGCAGCTGCTCGGCGCGCACATCATCGGCCCGCAGGCGTCGTCGGTGATCCAGCCGCTCATCCAGGCGATGAGCTTCGGCCTCGACGCGCGGAGCATGGCGCGCGGCCAGTACTGGATCCACCCGGCGATGCCGGAGCTGATCGAGAACGCGCTGCTCAACCTGCCCCTGGACTGACCCGGACGCAGGGCTCAGACGAAGCGGTGGCGGCCGGCGAGGGCGCCGAAGGTCAGCTGGACGCCGAGCAGGCCCAGCAGCATGGCCAGCGGCACGGTCCAGCCGCCCGCGAGGTCGTGCAGCAGGCCGAAGAGGAACGGGCCCAGCGCGGCGAACAGGTAGCCGAAGCCCTGCGCCATCCCGGACAGCCGGGCGGTGTCCGCGCCGGTCCGCGCGCGCAGCGCGATCACGGTCAGGGCCAGCGAGAACGTGCTCATCCCGAGCCCGACGAGGATGCTCCAGAGCAGCGGCGACCACGACGGCGCGAGCATCAGCCCGGCCGTCCCGGCGACGCCGAACACGCCCAGCCCGACGATCCACCGGCTCTGCCCGCGCTGCCGGGCCGCCATCGGCGCGACGACGAGGCTGATCGGCACCGCGATCAGCGAAACCAGGCCGAACAGCAGCCCGGCGTCGTCGCGCCGGACGCCCGCGTCCATCAGCACCTGCGGGAACCAGCCCATCGCCGCGTAGGCGTAGAAGGCCTGCAGGCCGAAGAACGCCGTGACGATCCAGGCCAGCCGGTTGCGCAGCAGCGAGCGGCCACCTTCGGCGCCGTCGGCGGGCCGCGGTGCGCGGCCGGTGCCGCGGGCTGCGAGGATCCAGGCCAGCAGCGCGACGACGGCCAGCGCGGCCCAGCCGCCCAGCGCCGGGCGCCAGCCGCCGAGGGCGTCGCCGAGCCGGGGCGTCACCGCCGAGCCGAGGGCGCCGCCGCCCTGCAGCGCGGCGGTGTAGACGCCGGTCAGCAGGCCGATGCGAGCCGGGAAGGAGTCCTTGATGACGACCGGGATGAGCACGTTGATCAGGGCGATCCCGGCGGTGGCGACGAGCGTCCCGCCGAGCACCACGGCGGGGCCGTCGAGCACGCGCAGCACCAGCCCGGCGGCGAGGGCGGCCAGCGCGACCGCGATGGCGGCGCCGACCCCGGCCCGGCGGGCGAGCAGCGGCGCGGCCAGCCCGGCCCCGGCGAAGCAGAGCGTCGGCAACGTCGTGAGCAGGCCGGCCCAGACCACGGAAGTGCCCAGGTCGGAGCGCATTTCGGCGAGCATCGGACCGACGCCGGTGATGGCCGGACGCAGGTTGAGGGCGGTGAGCACCACCGCGACCGCGAGCAGCGCCCCGGCGGCGACCACGCCGGGCGTCCGGACCTCGGCGGCGGCGTCCAGTTCGGGTCCACGGTGTTCGACGCGCATGCCCGCTACTATCGCATACGTAGGATGATTGGATGAAGGGATAATCCTGTGCCTCTGGCCACCACGCGCCGAGCAGGCCTCGTCGACCAGGTCATCGACCAGCTGCGGACCGCGGTCACGCAGGGCGAATGGCCGATCGGCGAACGCATCCCGACCGAAGCCGAGCTCGTCGAGCAGCTCGGCGTCGGGCGCAACACCGTCCGCGAAGCCGTCCGCGCGCTCGCGCACACCGGGCTCCTGGAGGTCCGGCAGGGCGACGGCACCTACGTGCGCGCCACGAGCGAGGTCTCCGGCGCGATCCGGCGACTCTGCGGCTCGGAGCTGCGAGAGGTCCTGCAGGTCCGGCGCACCCTGGAGGTCGAAGGCGCGCGGCTCGCCGCCGTCGAGCGGACCGAGGAGGAGGTCGCCGCGCTGTGGTCATTGCTCGGCCGCCGCGAGGTCGAGCTGCGCGAAGGGCGCTGGCAGGACTTCGCCCGCACGGACGCCGAGTTCCACTGCGCGGTCGTCGGCGCCGGCCACAACCGGCTGCTGACCGAGCTCTACCGCGGGCTGACGGAGGTCATCGCGGCCAGCATCGCGACGACGTCCAGCATCGCGCCGGGCGCGGACCACTCGCCGGAGATCGGGCACGAAGGTCTCGCCCGGGCCATCGCCGACCGGAACCCGGACCGCGCTGCCGCCGAGGCCTGCGGGTTCCTCGACGAGCTTCTGGAACGCATCGAACAGGCCTGAACTGCGGTTTTCTTGGTCGATGACCCCTAAGGGTGCCATTTCGGGGTTGTCGTGGCACCACTGCGGTGCCACAGTAGTGCCATGGACCTGACGCCCTTCGTGGACAGCCTCCGCCGCGAGTTCGCGGTCGCCGCCGAGGCGGCCGGCGAGGACGCTGTCACCCTGGCCGAACGGCTGGCCTCCCCGCTGGAGTCCGCCATCCGGCTCACCCTGCTCGACGCGCTGTCGGCCGCGGCCGACGAGATCACCCGCGACCTCGCTCCCGGCTCCGTCGAAGTACGCCTTCGCCGCCGCGAACCGGAGTTCGCGGTTTCCGTGCCCACGGCGCCCGAACCGGCTCCGGCGGAGGTCCCGCCGCCGCCCGAGGCCGACGACGGCGCCGTCTCCCGGATCAACCTGCGGCTCCCCGACCAGCTGAAACAGCGCGTGGAGGAAGCCGCCGGCCGGGAGCGCATCTCCATCAACGCCTGGCTCGTCCGGGCCGCGAGCAGCGCGCTGGGCACCGACCGCGGCCGCCCCACCCAGCGCCGGTCGGTCTTCGGCGAGAAGTACACCGGCTGGGTGCAGTAACCCCCTTTTCGCCTCTGCCTTCACGTCTCCGACCTGCGGAGACGCCACCCGAGCACCCCAGGAGGGCGCAGCCATGCCTGTTTTCCCCACCCCCGAGCCGATCACGGCCACGATCGACGTGAGCATCGCGGACGTCCGGATCGTCGCCGGTGACGGCACGGAAACGACCGTCGAGGTCACCCCGGCCGACCCGGGCGACAACGAGGACGTCAAGGCCGTCGCGAAGACCCGCGTCGAGTTCGCCGGCGGCGAGCTGCTGGTCAAGGGCCCGAAGTACGTCACCAAGCTCTGGGGCAAGGGCGGCGCCCTGCACGTCACGGTCGAGCTGCCGGCCGGTTCGCAGATCAGCGGCACCGCCGCGATGGGCGACTTCCGCGTCACCGGCCGGGTCGGTCCCAGCCGCTTCAAGACCTCCGTCGGCGACATCCACCTGGACGAAGCCGCCCGGGTCGAGGCGAGCACGGCGACCGGCGACGTCACCGTCGAACGCGCCACCGGGCACGCCGAGCTCGGCACCGGCTCCGGCGAGCTGCGGATCCGCGAGATCGACGGCACCGCGGTCCTCAAGAACTCCAACGGCGAGACCCGCGTCGGCGAAGTGACCGGCGACCTGCGTGTCAGCACCGCCAACGGCGACATCCTCGTCGACCTGGCCCACGCGGGCGTGCACGCCAAGACCGCCGCCGGCGACATCCGGCTCGGCGAGGTCGTGCGGGACCGGGTCGTCCTCGAGACCGCCGTCGGCGAGATCGAGGTCGGCATCCGCGAGGGCAGTGCCGCGTGGCTCGAGCTGAACTCGCTGACCGGGTCCGTGCGCAACACGCTCAGCGCCGCCGACGGACCCGGCGCCGGCGTCGAGACCGTCGAGGTCAAAGCCCACACCTACACCGGCGACATCGTCATCCGCCGGGCCTGAAGACTCCACACACGAAGGGGAAGATCCATGGCAGACGCCATCGTGGCCGAGGGACTGGTCAAGAAGTACGGGAAGGTCACCGCGCTCGACGGGATGAGCTTGTCGGTACCGGAAGGCACGGTGCTCGGCGTGCTCGGGCCGAACGGCGCCGGGAAGACCACCACCGTCCAGATCCTCACGACGCTGCAGAAGCCGGACGCCGGCCGGGCGACCGTCGCCGGGTTCGACGTCGTGAAGGACGCGCACGAGCTGCGTTCGCACATCGGCGCTTCGGGCCAGTACGCCGCCGTCGACCCGGAACTGACCGGGGCCGAGAACCTCGAGATGGTCGGCCGGCTGTACCACCTGGGCACCAAGCGGGCCAAGGCCCGCGGCCGGGAACTGCTCGCCCGGTTCAGCCTGGCCGACGCCGCCGACCGCCCGGTCAGGGGCTACTCCGGCGGCATGCGGCGGCGCCTCGACCTGGCCGGCGCGCTCGTGGCCAACCCGCCGGTGCTGTTCCTCGACGAGCCCACCACCGGGCTCGACCCGCGGGCCCGCACCGACCTGTGGGACGTCATCTCCGAGCTGGTCGCGGGCGGCACCACGCTGCTGCTGACCACGCAGTACCTGGAGGAGGCCGACCGGCTGGCCGACAGCATCGCCGTCGTCGACCACGGGCGCGTGATCGCCCGCGGCACGGCCGACGAGCTCAAGGACCTCGTCGGCGGGGAGCGGATCGAGCTGACCGTCGGCACGCACGACGACGTCGCCGTCGCGCAGCGGGCGCTGGCCCGGCTGGCCAGCGGCGAGCCGCAGGCCGAGGGTTTCCGGCTCACCGTGCCCGTGTCCCACGGCGCAAAAGCGCTTACCGAAGCGCTGGCGCTGCTGGCGGCCGACGGCGTCGACGTCCGCGACGTCGGCGTCCGCCGCCCCACCCTCGACGACGTCTTCCTCACCCTGACCGGCCGCGAAACGGCCGAGCCCGCCGAACTCGCGAAGGAGGCCGTGTGATGAACGCGGTGCAGATGGCCGTGACCGACGGCGTGACGGTCGCCAAGCGCAACTCGATCAAGATCTTCCGGTCGCTGGACCTGCTCGGGTCCCTCGTGTTCACGCCGGTGATGTTCGTCCTGCTCTTCGGGTACGTGTTCGGCAGCGTGATCGACATCCCCGGCCTGTCCTACCGCGAGTTCATGCTGCCGGGGATCTTCACCCTCGCGGTGGCGATGGGCGGCATCGTCACCGGCTACGGGCTGACCGACGACCTGCAGAAGGGCATCATCGACCGGTTCCGCTCACTGCCGATGTCACCGGCCGCCGTCCTGATCGGGCGGACCACCGCCGACCTCATCCTCAGCACGGCGAGCCTGCTCATCATGGGCCTGGTCGGCCTGCTGGTCGGCTGGCGCATCCACACCGGCGTGCTCGAGGCGCTGGGCGGGATCGTCCTGCTCCTGGCGTTCTCCTACGCGCTGTCGTGGGTGATGGGCGCGCTCGGCCTGGCCGTGCGCAAGCCCGAGGTGTTCAACAACGTCTCGATGGTGGTCGTCTTCCCGCTGACGTTCCTGGCCAACACTTTCGTCGACAGCGGCCGGCTGCCCGGCCCGCTGCGCGCGATCGCGGACTGGAACCCGGTTTCGGCGGTCACGCAGGCGGCGCGGGAGCTGTTCGGCAACACGAGCGCGGCCCTCCCGCCGCGCGACGTCTGGCCGATGCAGCACGCGCTCCTGGCCTCGGTGCTGTGGATCGCGGTGTTGCTGGTGGTCTTCGTGCCGCTCTCGGTGCGCTGCTACAAGAAGGCCACCAGCCACTGACTCAAGGCAGCGTGAGGATCTCGCTGCCGTCGGCCGTCACCACGAGGGTGTGCTCGAACTGGGCCGTCCACTTCTTGTCCTTCGTGGTGACGGTCCAGTCGTCGGACCAGATGTCGTAGTCGATGGTGCCCAGGGTGATCATCGGCTCGATCGTGAAGGTCATACCCTCCTCGATGATCGTGTCGACGGAGGGCTCTTCGTAGTGCAGGACCGTCGGGGGCGTGTGGAACGCCGGGCCGACGCCGTGGCCGGTGAAGTCGCGGACCACGCCGTAGCCGAAGCGCTTGGCGTAGGCCTCGATGACCCGGCCGATGACGTTCAGCTGGCGCCCCGGCCGGACCGCCTTGATCGCCCGCATCGTCGCCTCGCGGGTGCGCTCCACCAGCAGGCGGGCCTCTTCCGAGACGTCACCGGCCAGGAAGGTCGCGTTCGTGTCGCCGTGGACGCCGCCGATGTAGGCGGTGACGTCGATGTTGCAGATGTCGCCGTCCTCGATCACCGTCGAGTCCGGGATGCCGTGGCAGATCACCTCGTTGAGCGAGGTGCAGCACGACTTCGGGAACCGGCGGTAGCCCAGCGTCGAGGGGTAGGCGTGGTGGTCGAGCAGGAACTCGTGCACCACCTTGTCGATGTCGTCCGTGGTGGCGCCCGGCTTGACGGCCTTGCCGCCCTCCTCCAGGGCCTGGGCCGCGATGCGGCTCGCGATCCGCATCGCCTCGATCACCTCGGGCGTGCGCACGCCGTTGCCGGTGTCCCGCTTCGGCGCCGGCTTGTCCACGTACTCGGGACGGGCGATGGAACTGGGGACGTCACGGCGCGGCGTCTGGACGCCGGGAACGAGCGGGGCACGAACGGACATGCCTCCACCTTACGACGGTCCGGTCAACCGATCCCCGCCAGGAACCGGTGTGCGGCCTGCACCGCCGGTTTGGACGACCCGGCGTCGGTGAGGAGCACGGCGAACGCCAGGTCGCCGCGGTAGCCGACGAACCACCCGTGTGAGTGGGAGCCGTCGCCGAACTGGGCGGTGCCGGTCTTGCCCGCGACGTCGGGGATGTCCCGCAGCCCGGTCGCGGTGCCCACCGTGACGACGTCCCGCATCATCCCGCGCAGCGCGTCGAGGACCTCCTGCGACGGCGGATCGCCGACGTTCTTCGTGGCCGCCGGCATGCCCTTGACGATGGACGGCGACGGCACCTTCCCGGCCTGCACGGTGGCCGCGACCAGCGCCATGCCGAACGGGCTGGTCAGCACCCGGCCCTGGCCGAAGCCGTTCTCCGCCCGCTGGACGGCGGAGTCGCTGGCCGGGACGTCGCCGGTGACCGTGGTCAGGCCCGGGACGACGAAGTCGGCACCGAGGCCGAAGGAACGGGCGGTGTCGGTGAGCGACGAGCCGGCGAGACCGGCGGCGAGCCGGGCGAAGGTCGTGTTGCAGGACCGCGCGAACGCCGTCTTCAGCGGCACCCGGCCCAGGTCGAACCGGCCTTCGTTCGGCACGACGCGGTTTTCGATCGTCGTCGTCCCCGGGCAGTCGACCGGGCTGCCCGCCTCCACCTCCCCCGCCGACAGCGCGGCCGCCGCCGTGACGATCTTGAACGTCGAACCCGGCGGGTAGCGCCCGGACAGGGCCAGCGAGCCCTCCTCGTCGGCGGCGGCGTTCTGCGCCACGGCGAGGATGTCCCCGCTCGAGGGCTGGATCGCGACCAGCGCGGCGGAGTACGGCTCGGGTTCGAGGGCCTTCTCGGCGGCGGCCTGGATCTTCGCGCTGAGCGTGCTGGTGACGGCGGGCGCGGGCCGCGGCGGCTCGGCCATGAGCTCGGCGGCCTCGCCGCCGGTGACGTCGCGGGTGACGATCCGCCAGCCCGCCGCCCCGGCCAGCTGCTGCTCGACCAGCGCGCGGATGCCGGGCAGGACCTGCTGCCCCGACCCGCGGGTCACCGGCAGCAGCCGCTCCTGGCTGGCGAAGCGGACGCCGGGCAGGTCGTAGATCGCCGGCTTGACGCGCTGGTAGTCGCCGGCGCGCAGGGTGATCACCGGGTAGGCGTCGCCGGGCTTGGTCTTGCTCATCCCGTCCAGCACGGACCGGCCGGTGACCGACGGCTCGTACCGGTGCAGCGCCTTGGCCAGCGTCCCGGCGACGGCATTCGCGTCGCCGGCCTTCTGCGGGTCGACGACCACGCCGATCACCGTCTGCGGGCGCATCAGCGCCCCGCCGTCGCGGTCGAGGACCGGGGCCGTCTCCGGCAGCTGCGGCAGCAGGCCGAGAGTCTGGCCGACGGCCAGCTGGGGGTGCACGACCGTCGGCTGCCAGTGCACCTGCCAGCCGTTCTCGGCCGCCCGCAGCTGGGCGTCCGCGCGGTAGGACCAGGTGCGGCCGTGCGGCAGGTGCCAGGTGAGCCGGTAGCCGGCGGTCACGACGTCGCCGTCGGGCTGCTTCACCTCTTCGTCGTCGACGTCGAGGGCCTCGGGGTCGAGCACGCCGCGGACCTGGCTCAGGACCGCTTTGGCGGCGTCCGGTGAGTCGGTGTTCGCCGCCGCGGCGGCGACATCCCCGGACGCGACGGCGTCCAGGAAGGCGGAGAGGGCGTCCTCGGGACTGTCGCCCGAGCACCCGGCCGTGGTCGCGGCGACGAGCAGCAGCACCGCGAGAGCACGGTGTCGACGTGCACTCATGGCCGGATGATGCCTGGTCAGGGCGTTGCGGCGGCTTCGCAACACCGCCACGGAAGGGTGGTTGGAACAGGTTTAGAACAGCACTGTCGCGTACTGGCCGACCTGCTCGAACCCGATCTTGCGGTAGGCCGCGAGGGCGGGGGTGTTGAAGGCGTTGACGTAGAGGCTGGCGGTGCGGCCGAGGCCGCGGACGAGCCGGTTCACGACCGCGGCGGTGCCGGCGGTGCCGAGCCCGTCGCCGCGGCGGTCGGGGTGCACCCAGACGCCCTGGATCTGCCCGACGGTGGCCGACATGGCGCCGATCTCGGCCTTGAAGACGACCTCGCCGTCCTCGAAGCGGGCGAACGCGCGGCCGGCCCCGATCAGCTCGGTGACCCGGGCGCGGTAGCTGGCGCCGCCGTCACCACTGCGCGGATCGACACCGACCTCCTCGATGAACATCGAGACGGCCGCGGGCAGGTACCGCTCGAGCTCGTCCGGCCGGACGGGCCGGACCTGCGGATCGGCGGCGACGAGCGGGGTGCTGTCCAGCGCCATCAGCGGCTGGTCGCCGCGGACCTCGCGGGCCGGGCCCCACTCGCCTTCGAGCTCGTCCCACAGGCCGAGGACCTGCTCGGCCGGGCCGACGAGCGAGGAGCAGGTGCGCTGCCTTCTCAGGGCGCGGTCGGCGAAGGAGCGCAACGCGGGCGCGTTGCCGCGCAGGGGGATGAGGTTGGGCCCGGAAAAGCACAGCCCTTGGAGCCGCCCGGCCCGGACCGGACGGCTGTCGGCGGCCCAGAGCTCGCCACCGAGCCGCCACGGGTCGAGGCCCGCGGCCTCGACCCGGGCGCTGACCATGCAGCTGCCCACCGGGTCGGCGGCCAGCGCGGCACGGACCGCCGGATAGTCCCGATCATCGAGCAGCCGTGCACCTGCAAGCCGCAACACGGGCTCCAGGGTGCCAGATTCGACTGCTAAACGGAACGCAAGCCTTCCGACACGGTGAGATGAACAGCCGCCGCCGGGCATTCCGGGCAGTATCGGAGGTATGCAGCGTTATGCGTACAAGGTCGTCGAGGTCCGCGAGAAGCTGCTCGGCGGCAAGATGTCGGGCGGCAAGCTGGAGAAACTGCTGAACGACCACGCCGAGGACGGGTGGCAGCTGAAGGCGATCACGGCCACCGAGGTGAAGGGCCGGGTCGGGCCCGGCGGGGTCGAGGGACTGCTGGTGACGTTCGAGCGGCCGGTGCAGTAGCGGAGCGCGGACTGGCGGCGGCTCGGCGGCAGACCAGGCGCCAGCCGAGCGGCAGCCCAGCCCAGCCCAGCCGGACGCCAGCCGAGCGGCAGCCAGGCGCCAGACCGGCTCGGCCGCGCGCAGACCGGCCCAGCCGGGCGCCAGCCG
>NZ_PPHF01000110.1 GCF_002904335.1 Amycolatopsis sp. CA-126428
TTACCGCCGCCATCTGGCACAACCGCGCCACCGGCCAACCCATCACCCGATCCCTGACCGCCTACGACCACTAACCGAGTTACGCATTACTCGTCTAGCTCAGGGGTTTCAACACAGGGCGACCTGGCGGCCCTCCGGAGTCCGGAGGGCCGCCGTCAGGCCGGCCTTCGCGGCCCGGCGGACCAGCAGCTCCAAGCCGAGCGCGTCCATCACCGTCAGCACCGAATCCGGGTCCGGGTGGGTGCCGGTGACCATCAGCAGCGGCAGGGACGGCAGGTCCCGCGTCGTCGGGTGCGGGGTGCTGCCCCAGTCGATAAGGAACGGGTGCAGGGTGCCCGGGACGCCCGGCGGGGTCAGGCGCCAGCGCAGTGTTTCGCCGTCGCCGGTTTCGCGGGACATCTCCCTCGGGTCGCCCGGGTCGAAGCCGCGGGCGCGGGCCGCGGCGACCGTCGCGTCGATGTCGGTCGTGCGGACGGCCCAGGCGACCAGCGCGGGCTCGGTCAGCTCGTCGATGCCGAACGGCCGGGGCGCTTCGGGGTCCGGCTGGGCCGGGTCCGGGCCGATGACCTCCAGGTACATCCCCGCGCCGAGGTCGGCGAGGTGGTTGGCCGTGCCGACGCCGATGTGGCGGCCGCCCGGCGCGGGCGTGACTCCGGTGAGGGCGGTGACCCGGGCGACGGCGTCGGCGAGGTCCGGACCGGCGTAGACGAGGTGATCGAGCACGAGCGCCATCATCCCGCGCCGACGGCGCTCGCCGCATCGACCATGCCGTGACCGTAGTAGGTCGTCCCGTCTCGGGTCGGCCGGCAGACGACGTCGGGACACTGGAGCGGCGTCGCCGTGGCGTAGAGCGCGCGCTTGATCCGCTCAGCGCTCCAGTGCGGGTGCTCGCTCGCGATCAGGGCGGCGACGCCGCTCGCGTGCGGCGCGGCCATCGACGTCCCGCTCGCCGACCGGTATTCGCCGTTCGGCCAGGTCGACCAGACGCGCGCGCCGGGCGCGGCGACGCTGATCCGGGACGCCGAGTAGTTCGAAAAGCTCGCTTTGACGAGCTTTTCGTCGAGCGCGCCGGTGCCGACGACGCCGGGCAGTTCGTGCGGCAGCCGGGTGCAGCTCGGGTCGATCCGGCGCTCCACCGGCGTGCTGTCGGCCGGGCTCTCCTTGTCCACCGAGCGGGTGTCGAGGTTGATTCCGGCGTTGCCGGCGGAGGCGACGACGAGGACGTTCCGGCGTTGCGCGTACGCGACCGCCCGGCCGACGGCGAGCTTCGCCGCGGCCTGGTCCGGCTGGTCGTCGCAGTTGTAGCGCCACGGGATCGAGCGGTAGCTGTTGTTGGTGACGGCGAACCCGTGCTCGGCGGCCCAGACGAACCCGCAGACCATGCTCTCGGCCGTCTCGGTGTCGTCGAGTTCGGCGAGCTTCACCGCCGCGATGCGCACTCCCGGCGCCACGCCGACGACGCCGGTTCCGTTGCGGGCCGCGGCGATCGTGCCCGCGACGTGCGTGCCGTGGCCGTCGAGCGTGGGCCGCCAGGCGCCGGGGCCGCGATCGGGCCAACCGGACAGGCAGGAGACCGAGTTCCGGCTGTCGAACGCGGTTTTCAGCTCCGGGTGGGTGTCGTCAACGCCGACGTCGAGGACACCGACGAGGGTGCGCCGGCGGCCGTCGGTGACCTGGTGCGCTTCGGGCAGGTGCAGCGCCGGGACGTCCCAGGCGGTGCCTTCGGGTGGGACCTGGCCGGAGTTCGGCGAGCCGGGGCCGGTGTAGCGGAGGTCCTTGCGGGGCGCGAAGAACTCCTTCGGGACCTTCGCGGTGCGCGTCGCGCCGACGGCGTCGATGCCCGGCGTCTTCCGGACCTTCGCGGCGAAGCCGTCCTTCGCGGTGTACGCGACGACGACGCCGATCTGCGGGTAGCTCGCGACGACCGTCCCACCGGCCTGCCTGACGACGAATTCGGCCCACCCCGTGTGGTGCGCGACGACGACGTGCGGCATGACCAGGGGGTCGGCGGCCGCCGGAGTCGCGATCAGGCCCAGCATCAGCGCGGTGGCCAGGATGATTCGCCGCACGCGTCCTCCTCGAATTCGCCCAAACCGAACTTAGCGATCATTCGCGGCAGGGCGGTACCCCTCTTCGGTCGTAGGCTGGACGGCATGACGACGGGGTTCACGGTGTTCGACACGGCGATCGGCGCGTGCGGGCTCGCCTGGCGCGACGACGTCGTGATCGGGACGTCGCTGCCCGAGGGCAGTGCGGAGCGGACCCGCGCCTGGCTGGTCCGGCGGTTCCCGGACGCCGTCGAAGGTCCGCCGCCGGCACCGGTGCGGGCCGCGGTCGACGGGATCGTGGCGTTGCTGAGCGGTGCGCGTCAGGAGCTGGCCACGGTCGAGCTGGACTTTTCCGGGGTGCCGGCGTTCAACCGGCGCGCGTACGAGGTCGCGCGGACGATTCCGCCGGGCAAGACGCTGACGTACGGGGACATCGCACACCGGCTCGGGCAGCCGGGGTCGGCGCAGGCCGTCGGGCAGGCGATGGGGCACAACCCGTTCCCGATCATCGTCCCGTGCCACCGGGTGCTGGCGGCGGGTGGGAAGGATGGCGGGTTCTCGGCGCGGGGCGGGGTCGGGACGAAACGCCGGATGCTCGTGATCGAGGGCGCGCTGGCGGACGAGCCGACCCTGTTCTGAGGTCCTCGCGGTGTGATCGGACGGGCATCACGCGTGACTGGGGAGGCATCACGCGTGATTGGAGGGGCATCTCGCGTGATTGAAAGGGCATCTCGCGTGATTGAGGGGTCGACTCGCGTGATTGGAGAGTCGACACGCGGATCTGGAGGGTCGGCCCGCGTGCCTGGAGGGTCGGGGCGCGTGCCTGGAGGGTCGGCTCGCGGGGTGGGCCGCGAGCCGAGCCGGGTCAGGCGGGTTGGGGGGCTGGGGTCCAGGGCTTGATGAAGGGGGACTCGGGCCAGCCCTCGGCCGCGGCCATCAGGGGGAACGCCGTGCCGCCGTCGATGTGCTCGCGGATGATGTCCGCGTGGCCCGCGTGGCGGGCCGTCTCCTGGATCAGGTGCAGCAGGACCCAGCGGACCGACCAGGCCTCGACGTCCTTCGGGAACCAGGGCACGCCCTTCGGCACCGGGACCGCCTGGCCGAGGTCGTCGATGCCCGCGATGACCTCCGCCGTGCGGGCGGCCACCTCGTCGTAGCGGGCCAGCGCGCCTTCGAGGGTCTCGTCTTCGCCCAGGCGGTGCGCGGCCTCCCACTCCCCCACCGCCTCGGCGAACGGCTTCTGCGGCACCTGCAGCACCGTGTCCATCCAGCTGTACTCGGTGGCCGCGACGTGCTTGATCAGGCCGCCCACCGACAGCGTGCTCTTCGTCGAGGCGAGCCTCGCCTGTTCGTCGGTCAGCCCGTGTGCCGCGAGTCTGAGCACGTACCGCTGCTGCTCCAGGAAGCTCAGCAGCCCGTCACGCTCGTCGGCCACCGGGCGCACGTTTCCCGCCATGTCGATCCTTCCGCCTTGGGACACCTGCGGCGATCGTGCCACCCACCACCGACATTCCGGGACGGAATCCGGCTATCGGTGCGCGTGCCGCGGCGCGGGCTTGACGAAGGCGTACGTCCCGCCGGCGGCGTACAGGACCGCGCGGACCACCAGCTGGGCCCGCGTGAAGACGCCTTCGTAGGCGTCCAGCTGCCGAGCGAGCACGACGGCCACCCAGGTGGCCAGCACCAGCACCAGGCCCACCACCGCGAACGCGCGCCAGCCCGGCGGCCACCACAGGATCAGGCTGATCACCCCGGCCACCAGGACGACGTTGAGCAGCGACGACAGCAGGTCGCTGCGCTCGGGGTAGGCGGCCTGAAGCAGCACGAGCACGCCGAACGCGCTCACCGAGATCGAACTGAGCCGCGCCGACCACTGGACCGGCCCGAGCCGGTGCAGCGGGGGCCCGGCGAGCACGAACGCGACCCCGGACACCGCGAGCAGGATCCGGAACACCGGCGGCCCGGTCAGCAGCAGCGCCTCGGCCGGGTCCTCCACCGGGGAGACGCCGGTGGGCAGGAAGAACTCCAGCAGCCAGCCCGAATACGCCAGGACGGCCACCCCCATCAGGAGGGCCGAGGCGATCCGAGCCGTGCGCACGAGGCAGAGCGTAAGCGACGAGCCGCGCCACGGCCCGTCGCCGTGATCAGGTCCACCGAGTCGTTATGCCTGCGGCCGGACGAAGGGGAACAGGACCGTCTGGCGGATGGAGGCGCCGGTGAGCATCATGAGCAGCCGGTCCACGCCCAGGCCGAGGCCGCCGGTCGGCGGCATGCCGTGCTCCAGGGCGAGCAGGAAATCTTCGTCCAGCTCCATCGCCTCGACGTCACCGCTGGCCGCCCGCAGCGACTGCCCCTCGAGCCGCCGCCGCTGCTCGATCGGGTCGGTCAGCTCGGTGTAGGCCGTGCCGACCTCGGACCCGAACGCGATGAGGTCCCAGCGCTCGGCCAGCCGCGGGTCCTCCCGGTGCTGGCGGGTCAGCGGCGAGACGTCGGTCGGGTAGTCGGTGTAGAAGGTCGGCAGCACGGTCGCGCCTTCGACGAGGTGCTCGAACGCCTTGAGCACGAGGTCGCCGTGGCTGGGGTCCTCCCCGACCGGCACCCCGGTGGCCACGCACAGGCGGCGCAGGTCGGTCACCGGTGTCCCCGAGTCGATCTGCTCGCCGAACACCGCCGAGACGGCTTCGTGGACCGGCACGACGGGCCAGTCGCCGGAGATGTCGTGCTCGACGACCTTCCCGTCGGCGTCCGGCCGCCGGACGACCTGGGCGCCGTACGCCGCTTCGGCCGCGTGCTGGACGAGCTCGCGCGTCAGCGTCCGCATCGTGTCGTAGTCCGCGTACGCCTGGTAGGCCTCGAGCATCGTGAACTCGGGGTTGTGGGTCGCGTCGACGCCCTCGTTGCGGAAGTTGCGGTTGAGCTCGAAGACGCGCTCGACGCCGGCGACGCACAGCCGCTTGAGGTACAGCTCGGGCGCGATCCGCAGGTACATCCGCATGTCGTAAGCGTTGATGTGGGTGACGAACGGCCGGGCGTTGGCGCCACCGTGGACCGTCTGCAGCATCGGCGTCTCGACCTCGAGGTAGTCGGCGTGGTGCAGCCGGTCGCGCACCGCGCGGACCACGGTGGACCGCAGCCGCAGCATGTTCGTCGAGTCCGGGTTGACCGCCAGGTCGAGGTAGCGCTGCCGGACCCGCGTCTCCGGGTCGGTGAGGCCCTTCCGCTTGTCGGGCAGCGGGTGCAGGCACTTCGCGGTGACCGTCCACTCGTCGACGAGCACCGAAAGCTCGCCGCGCTTCGACGTCACGACCAGGCCGCCGACGCCGACGTGGTCGCCGAGGTCGACGCCGGTCCGCCAGCGGGTCAGGTCCAGCTCGCCGGCCTCCAGCATCAGCTGGATTTCGCCGCTGAAGTCCTTGACGCGGGCGAAGCACAGGCCGCCGAGGATGCGCAGGTTCAGCACCCGCCCGGCGATCCGGACCCGGTGCCCGGTGGTGGTGTCCGGGGCCAGGCCGCCGTACTTCGCCACGACGTCGCCGATGTGGTCGTCGCGGCGGAAACCGACCGGGTACGGGTCGATGCCGGCCTCGCGCAGCTTGTCGAGCTTGGCGATGCGGACGCGGACCTGTTCGGGCCGCCGCCAGGCCTTCGGCGCCGGTGCCGCCGCCGACTCCTCGATCTCCCTGACGCGCGCGACGAAGTCCTCGCTGACCGTCTCGAGCCGCAGCGACCGCGCCCGTCCGGTCGGGACGAACCCTTCGAGCGCGCCCGCGACGATGCCGACGCGCGGCAGCCGCCGGGCCGACGAGTAGCAGAGGAAGCGCGGCTCCCAGTCCGGCCCGTACTTGGCGTTGGACCGGTACAGCGACTCCAGCTGGAAGAACCGCGAGAAGACGCTCAGGATCCCGCGCCAGGCCCGCAGCACCGGGCCCGCCCCGATCCGCTCGCCCTCGGAGAACACCGCGCGGAACATCGCGAAGTTGAGCGAGATCCGCTGCGCGCCGAGGTGCTGGGCGGCCGCGACCGTCTCGGCGATCATGTACTCGTTGAGGCCGTTTTCGGCGTCGCGGTCGCGGCGCATGAGGTCCAGCGAAAGCCCGCGCCGCCCCCACGGGACGAACGACAGCAGCCCGCGCAGCTCGCCGTGGCCGTCGTAGGCCTCGACCATCACGCTGCGGCCGTCGCTGGGGTCGCCGAGCCGGCCGAGCGCCATCGAGAACCCGCGTTCGGTCTCGGCGCCGCGCCAGGCCTGCGCCCGCGCGAGCAGCTCGGTCATCTCGGCTGCGGGGATCTCGCCGTGGCGGCGGACGCGCGAGGTGTACCCGGCGCGCTGGATGCGCTTGACGGCCTGGCGCACCGAGCGCCGCTCCGGCCCGGCCAGGCTGAACTCGCGGACGTCGAGCACCGCTTCGTCGCCGATCTCCAGCGCCCGCAGGCCCGCCCCGGTGTACGCCTTCGCGCCGCGTTCGCTCGCTCCGAGCACGCCGGGGGTCCAGCCGTACGTGCGCGTCTCGTCGAGCCACGCGCGGACCGCGTCGGGCCACGCCTCCGGGTCGCCGACCGGGTCGGCGCTGGCGACGCTGGTGCCGCCGAGGACGCGGTAGGTCACCGCCGCGCGGCCGTTCGGCGCGAAGACGACGCTCTTGTCGCGCCGGGTGGCGAAGTAGCCGAGGGAGTCGTCCTCGCCGTGTTCGGCGAGCAGCTTCCGCAGGCGCAGCTCGTCTTCGTCCGTCCGCAGGGCGCGGCTGCGCACCCCGCGGAAGAGCAGGTACAGCGCCGCGGTGGCGACCGCCGTCGCGCTCAGGTCGAGGAGCAGGTCCAGCCAGCCGGGCCCGTCGCCCACGCCGATCCGGCGCAGCTGCAGGTTCTCGCCCGTGGCGTGGTTGACGACCCAGGCGAAGCGCTCCCACGTGTCGCCGAGGTGGCCGGGGAACGCCTCGGTCAGGCCCCAGCCGACCAGGATGACCACGGCGACGCCGCCGCACAGCATGCTCAGGCCGTCGCGCCAGGCGGTCGGCGCGAGCCGGGCCGGGAACGCCGGGCGCAGCGCGAGCAGGAAGACGATCATCGCGATCGAGACGACGTCGGCGACGGTCAGCACCCACAGCTGAGAGGGGATGTGCCGGACCTGCTTCGGGCCGAGCGTCAGCAGTTCGGGTGACCACAGCAGGGTCGCCTGGAGGACCAGGGTGAGCAGCAGCCCGCCGACCTGGAAGAGCACCAGCGTGTACAACGCCGCCTTCTTGCGGCGGCGCAGGGCGCTGCCGAGCACCACCAGCAGCAGCACCATGGTCAGGCTCTCGCTGGTCGGCACGCTCAAGCCGGAGAAGGCCATGTCGATGCCGTTGAGCAGGCGGCCGTGCGCGCCGCCGGCGAAGAGCAGGATCACCGAGAACACCGCGGCCAGCTGGACCACGGTCGCGACGATGCCGCCCGCCTTCGCCTTCCAGGCGGGGAGGCGAAGGCGCGAGCTCGCGAGGTTTCCCATGGGTGGTTTCGTCGCCTTTCGCGGCCGGTCGGTGGGCATGCCCTCTTCTTGACGTAAGTGAACCCGGGTTGGTTGTCCCCGGGCATCAACCTGAAGGCTGACGGCCCGTGGTCCTCGGGGGTGTGAAGCTTGTCGCACGCGGTTGGGGGCGGTCCGGGCGCGTGTCACTCTTTGAGACACCTCTGCTCCACGACCCGGGGACCTCGACGAGGCCTCGAGGGAAGGACGGTCGACGACGATGTCTGCCAGCGCCGAAGAACCCGCCCCCTACGGCACCGGAGCCGCCGCTCCCGCGGCACCCGCCCCGGGCCGGAAGGTCCGCGTCCACCACCTGCGCGAGCTCAAGGAACGCGGCGAGCCGTGGCCCATGCTCACCGCGTACGACATGTACACCGCCGCGCTGTTCGACGAGGCCGGGATCCCCGTGCTGCTCGTCGGTGACTCCGCGGCCAACAACGTCTTCGGCTACGACACCTCGCTGCCGGTGACGGTCGACGAGCTGCTGCCGCTGGTCCGGGCGGTCACCCGGTCGGTCAAGCGGGCCCTGGTGGTCGCCGACCTGCCGTTCGGCTCCTACCAGCTCTCGCCGCAGCAGGCGCTGGAGACGTCGGTGCGGTTCATGAAGGAGGGCCGCGCGCACGCCGTGAAGCTCGAAGGCGGGCGGCGGTTCGCCGCGCACGTCGAGGCGCTGACCTCGGCCGGGGTGCCGGTCATGGGCCACATCGGCTTCACCCCGCAGAGTGAGCACAACCTGGGCGGCTACCGGGTGCAGGGGCGCGGCGAAGCGGCGGACGTGCTGCTCGCCGACGCGCTGGCGCTGCAGGAGGCCGGGGCGTTCGCGGTGGTGATGGAGATGGTGCCCGCCGAGGCCGCGAAGCGCGTCACGGCGGAGCTGAAGATCCCGACGGTCGGCATCGGCGCGGGCCCGGACTGCGACGCCCAGGTGCTCGTCTGGCAGGACATGGCCGGGCTGCGGCGCGGCAAGGCCCCGCGGTTCGTCAAGCGCTACGCCGACGTGGCGACGGTGCTGCAGGACGCGGCGACCGCGTTTGCCGAGGACGTCCGCCGAGGTGAATTCCCGGCCCCGGAGCACGCGTTCCACGACTGAGACACCGACCACGGCGGTCATCGGCGCTTGAACCGTTCGGCGAGCGCCGGGTCGTTCTCCCACCACAGGCCGGTCGGCGGCGCTTCGTCCAGCTGGACGTCGAGCTGCTTCGCCCGCCGTTCGTCGTCGCGGGCCCACCGCACGAACAACGCGACGACGAACGGCAGGCCGGCGACGTCGCCGCCGATCCACAGCACGCCCGCGCCGATGACCTGGTCGGTGCGCGGGTCGGGGCCCCAGCCGGGGTGCGCGGCCGCGTAGTGCGCCGGGGCGAGCAGCGGGCCGAGCCACAGCACCAGGCCGAGCGCGCCGTCGAAGATGACTTCGGCGAAGGCGATCCACACCGACACCAGGTGCGGGTCCTCCCGCGGTGTCGGATCGAGGCCCAGGCGCGTCCAGAAGTACGTGAAGCCGGCGCCGACGAGCACCAGCCGGACCAGGCCGTCGACGAGCGGTGAGCGCAGCGTGAGGTCGTAGAGCGGTGTCAGGTAGAGCACCAGCACCGGGGCGACCAGGACGACCGTGACGACGGGCGGGAACGTCAGCGCGCGGGCGAGCGGGCCGCGGCCGTGCCGCCGCAGCCACGGCGCTTCGACGGTGTCGAGGAGCAGCCGGATCGGTGCGCCGAGGGCGAGCAGCAGCGGCGTGATCATCAGCAGCGTGACCGTCTGGACCGCGCGGACCCAGAAGAACGTCGTGTCGTAGAAGGCCAGGGGTGAGCAGGTGACGCCCAGGATCGTCGCGAGCCCGGCGAGGAACGCCGTCGTGCGGCCCGGCGGCCAGCCGCGGCGGCGGGCCGCACGGACGTAGAGCGTGCCCGCGGCGAGCACGCCGAGGACCGCCGGGGGGGTCGAACGTCAGCGGCACGTCAGACCGCGAAGAAGATCAGGCTGCCGATTCCGGCGACGACGCAGTAAATAGCGAACGGGGTCAGAGTACGCGTTTCGAAGTATCCGGTGAGGAATCGGACAGAAATGTACGAAGCGACCCCGGCGATGACGCTGCCGACGAGGGCGGGGCCGAGCGAAGCGTGGTTTTCGGGGGCGAACAGCGTCGGCATCTTGAGCACTCCCGCGGCCAGGATCACCGGCGTGGCGAGCAGGAAGGCGAACCGCGCCGCGTCCTCGTGCCCCAGCCCGCGGCGCAGGCCGGCGACCATCGTGATGCCCGAGCGGCTGATGCCCGGCAGCAGCGCGAGGATCTGGGCGGCGCCGATCAGCACGGCCTCGCCGACCCGCAGCTTCGCCAGCCGGACGTCGGTCTGCTCCTCGACGCTGATCGCCCGCATCACCATCGTGTCCTCGGCCGAAAAGTCCACTGTGTCCTCTTCCGCAGCCGCCTTGCCGGGCTTGGAGAACTTCTCGGCGGCGTAGAGGACCCCGCCGTTGAGGGCGAGGAAGATCGCCGCCGGCACCGGCTTGCCGAGGTAGTCGCGCAGCAGGCTTTCGAAGAGCAGCCCGGCCAGCCCGACCGGGATGGTGGCGAGCACCAGCAGCCACGCGAGCCGCTGGTCCGGCGTGCGCACTTCGCGGTGGCGGATCGACGTCCACAGCCCGCGGATGATCCGCACCCAGTCCTTGCGGAAGAACAGGACCAGCGCGAGCGCGGTGGCGACGTGCATCGCCACCAGCACCGCGAGGTACGGCGAATCCTTGCCGATGCTCAGGTCCCGCTGCCACGAGCCGCCGAGCCAGGCGGGCAGCAGGATGCTGTGGCCGAGACTGGACACCGGAAACAATTCCGACACCCCTTGCAAGGCGCCGACGACAATCGCCTCGACATAGGTCACCGCGGACATTCCGTACCCCTTTTTCGCCGAATCCCGACACGGAAGCTACCGGCCCTTTCGTTAGCGCGAGGCAAGGGGGACGCCCCGGCTCAGCGTCCCCACAGCTGATGTTCACATATATGAACTTCAATCATGTTCTTGACTGGCGTTCGGCTCGTGGCTTAGCGTTTAGCCCGTCGCCGCCACGACGAACTTCGCACCCTCGACGAGGAGGATCGAAATGCGTGAGCGGACTGCCCGACCCCGCTGACCCCCCTGAACCGGGGACCCGCTCAGCCCGGCGGCGGGGGCGGGTCCCCACCTTTCTCGGCCGTCGTCCCGGCGCCCGGCGGCGGGGCGCCGGGGCGACTGCCGAGGCCCTACGGCAAAGTGTCACCTCCATGAGGCAGATCGTCGTAGGGAGCAGGCAGTCATCTCATACGGCACAGTGACTCGCATGGACGAGCTCTACCCGCCGATCTCCCCGCGCGCCGAGGGATTCCTCGAAACCGGTGACGGGCACCGGATCCGGTGCCAGGAGGCGGGCAACCCGGCCGGGAAACCGGTCGTGGTGCTGCACGGCGGTCCCGGCAGCGGGATCGCCCCGATGGCCCGGCGGCACTTCGACCCCGACGCTTACCGGATCGTCCTGTTCGACCAGCGCGGCGCGGGCCGGTCGACGCCGGACGCGGGCGATCTCACCGCGAACACCCTGTGGCACCTGGTCGCCGACATGGAACTGCTGCGCGAACGGCTCGGCATCGAGCGCTGGCAGCTCTTCGGTGGCTCCTGGGGCGCGACCCTCGCCCTCGCTTTCGCCGAGACGCACCCCGCACGCGTCAGCGAGATCATCCTGCGAGGCGTGTTCACCGTGCGGCAGAGCGAGCTGGACTGGATCTACCGCGGCGGCGCGGCCCACCTGTTCCCGCGCGAGTGGGAAGCGTTCCTCGCCCCGCTCCCGCCGGGGCTCCGGGACGACCCGCTGAGGGGGTACGCGGTGTTGCTCGACGACCCGGCCGAGGAGGTCCGCCACCACGCGGCGGTGGCATGGAGCACCTGGGAGGGCGCGACGGTTTCGGTGCTGCCGCAGGAGTCGTTCATCCGCCAGTACGCGGACCCGGCGTTCGCGTGGCCGTTCGCCCGGCTCGCGGTCCACTACTTCACCCAGGGCGCCTGGCTCGACGACGGCCAGCTGATCCGCGACGCGGGCAAGCTCGCGGGCATCCCGGGCGTGATCGTCCAGGGCCGCTACGACACGGTCTGCCCGCCGACCACGGCGTACGAGCTGCACCGGGCGTGGCCCGGTTCGGAGCTGAAGCTGCTCGAGGGAGCCGGGCACGCGGTGACGGACCCGGGCGTCCTGGCGGCCCTGCGAGCGGCGACGGACTCATTCCGCGAGTAGCACCTCGAACACCTTCTCCAGCTTCGCCACGACGACGGCTTCGTCGGCGTGCGCGAGCGCGGTGCTGCCGAGGAGCGTGCGCATCACCCAGAAGCCGGCGATGACGGACAGGGCCAGCGCCGGTCCCGCCGGGTCCCGCCCCGGAAGCAGGTCGGTCAGGTGCTTCTCGACGTGCCGCTCGATGCCCGCGCGGAGGATGTCCGCGGCCCGCGGGTTGGGGGCCGAACGCAGCATCAGCAGGAACGGGTCGAGCCGCGCGGCCTCCGGAGCGGTCCGGCGCACGAGCGAGGCCGCGAGGTCCGCGGCGAGCGTCGCCGGGTCGCCGGTGAGCACGGTCCGCTCGGCCATCGCCGCCTCGACGACCTCTGCGAAGAGGCCTTCCTTCGAGCCGAAATAGCGGTTGACGAGCATCGCGGTGACGCCGGCGGCCTCGGCGATCTCGCGCACGCCGACGCCGTCGTAGCCCGCCCGGGTGAACGCTTCGAGCGCGGACGCCAGGATCGCTTCCCGGGTCGCGGCGGCGTTGCGAGGTCTCATGTATACGAGTGTAGACTTGCCGTAAGTCTACAGTTGTATACCTCTGGATAGGGTGCTTCATGGATCTCGAAATCGCAGGTAAACGCGCTCTTGTCACCGGTTCGAGCGCGGGTCTCGGCGAGGCGATCGCGCGGCTGCTGGCCGCGGAAGGCGCTTCGGTCGTGGTCCACGGCCGGGACGCGGCCCGCACGGAGAAGGTGGCGGCGGCGATCGGCGCGGCCGGGGTCGCCCTGGGCGATTTGTCGACCGACGCCGGAGCCGACGCGGTCGCCGAGGCGGCCGGGGACGTCGGCATCCTGGTCAACAACGCCGGCGCGTACGACCACCTCGGGTGGACCGACGCGACGGCGGCGGACTGGACCGCGATGTACGAGGCGAACGTCGTCTCGGCGGTCCGGATGATCCAGCGCTGCGTACCAGCCATGCGCGAGCGCGGGTGGGGCCGGGTGGTCCAGATCGGCGGCGGCCTGGCGATCCAGCCCCTGGCGATGCAGCCGCACTACACGGCGACGCTGGCCGCGCGGCACAACCTGGCGGTCTCCCTCGCCCGCGACCTCGCCGGCACCGGCGTGACGTCGAACGTGGTGTCCCCCGGCGCGATCCTGGTCGGCTCCGTGCGCGACCTGCTCACGGAAATCGCCCCGGCACACGGGTGGGGGACGTCGTGGGAGGACATCGAGCGCGCCGCGGCCCGCGACCTGGTCCCGAACGACGTCGGCCGGCTGGGCCGCCCGGAAGAGATCGCGGCCGCGGTCGGCTACCTGGTCAGCCCGGCGGCGGCGTACGTGAGCGGCGCGACGATCCGCGTCGACGGCGGCACGATCCGGTCGGTCGCCTAGAGGCGGCCACCCGAAGCCGTGTCGCCGGAGAGGCGCTGGGCCAGGTACACCGGGACCGTCGACACCACGATCAAGACCGCCGCCACCACGTTGACGATCGGGGCCTGGTTCGGCCGGAACAGGTTGTCGTAGATCCAGATCGGCAGCGTCTCCATGCCCGTGCCCAGGGTGAACGTCGTCACGATGATCTCGTCGAACGACAGCGCGAAGGCCAGCAGGCCGCCCGCCAGCAACGCCGACCGCAGCATCGGGAACGTCACCAGCCGGAACGTCGTGAGGCCGGTCGCGCCGAGGTCCATCGAGGCCTCCTCCAGGTTGCCGCCCAGCCGGCGCAGCCGCGCGACCACGTTGTTGAACACCACCACGATGCAGAATGTCGCGTGCGCGATGATCGCCGTCAGCAGGCCGAGGTCGATGCCCAGGATGGTCCGGAACGCGTTGTTCAGCGCGATGCCCGTGACGATGCCCGGCAGCGCGATCGGCAGGATGATCAGCAGCGACACCGGGTTGCGCCCGAAGAACCGGTAGCGCTGCAAGGCGAACGCGGCCATCGTGCCGAGCACCAGCGCGATCGCCGTCGCCGCCAGGCCCGCCTCGACGCTCGTCCACAGCGCGTGCAACGCCCCTTCGTTCGACGCGGCCCGGCTCCACCACTCCAGCGTGAACCGCGCCGGCGGCCAGCCGAACGTCGTGTCCGCGTTGAACGAGTTGAGCAGCACCACCACCAGCGGGAAGTAGATCACCGCCAAGCCGAGGCCGAGCGCCGTCCACAACAACACCCGGGAGGTACGCATCAAGGCTCCTAGAGGTTGTCAAGCGCGCCGGTGCGGCGCACCGCGGCCAGGTACCCGAGCATGATCACGACCGGCACGGTCGCCACCGTGGCCGCGAACGGGAGGTTGTTCGCCGCGCCGATGTTGTCGTAGACGACGTTGCCGAGCATCTGGGACGTGCCGCCGACGATCTTCACCGCGATGTAGTCGCCCAGGGACAGCGAAAACGTGAAGATCGAGCCCGCCACGATCGCCGGGAACGTCAGCGGCAGGATCACCGAGCGGAACGTCCGGAACGAGCGCGCGCCGAGGTCGCCGGAAGCGTCCACCAGGGAATCCGGCAGCCGGTCGAGGCCGGCGTAGATCGGCAGGATCATGTACGGCAGCCACAGGTACGAGAGCGTGATGATCGTCGCCGTGACGCCGTACCCGGGCGAAATCGAGCTCAGGGCGCCGTTGCCGGACAGCATCGACCGCCACGCGTACGCCTTCACCAGGTAGCTCGCCCACAGCGGCGTCATCACCGCGATCACCAGGATCCGCTGCGCGCGCGGCGAGGCGAGCTTGGCCATCGCGTACGCCATCGGGAACGCGAGTGCGGCTGTAATGATGGTCACCAGCGCCGCGATCCCGACCGTGCGGAAGGTGATCGTGCGGTACACCGCGTCGGTGAACAGCGTCTCGAAGTTGCCCAGCGACCAGTCGATGACGACCTGGCCGGTGAAACTGTCGGTGTGCCAGAACGCCGTGACGAACAGCGCGGCGAGCGCGCCCAGGTAGGCCAGGCCCAGCCAAAGGAGCGGCGCCGACAACAGGAAACCCAGGCGCAGCTTGGGTCTCCGGTAGAAGAAGGCGGTCATCTTGCCTCGCAGGATGAGGCCGGACGCGGCGGGCGGAGTGGGGGGACACAGCCCGCCGCGTCCGGGGTCTGGGGTCAGCCCTTGATTTCGGTCCAGGCGCGGGTCCACTCGCCGTAGTCCTTGCACTTGACGTCCGTGCGGCCGTCGAGGCACTGCTGGATCGGCGTGGTCCAGTACGCGATCTTCGCCGCGTACCCGGCGTCGTTGGCGTGGTAGGTGTCGCAGAGCGTCTTGTCCGTCATCTCCGCGCACGCCTCCGGGTTGGCCGGTGCCTCGCCGAAGTACTCGGCGACCTGGGCGTTGACCTTCGGGCTGACGATGTAGTCGAGCCACTTGTACGCGCACGTCTTGTGCGGCGACTTCGCCGCGACCATCCAGGTGTCCGACCACCCGGTCGCGCCCTCGCTCGGCACGGCGGCTTCGAGCGGCGCACCCTCGCCCTTGGTCAGGTTGACCGTGACCTGCCAGGCGGTCCCGACGACGGCATCGGCGTTCTTCAGCGCCTGGGACTCCTTGAGGTAGTCCGACCAGTACTCGCTGACCAGCGGCCGCTGCTGCTTGAGGAGGTTGACGGCGGCGGTGAACTGCTTGTCGTCGAGGGCGTACGGGTTCTTGATGCCGAGGTCAGGCTGGTGGGCCTGCAGGTACAGCGCGGCGTCGGCGAGGTAGATCGGCGAGTCGTAGGCGATCACCTTGCCCTTGTACGGCGAGTTCGCGTCGAACATCACCGACCACGACGCCGGTGCCGGCGTCACCTTGTCGGTGCGCCAGGTCAGCAGGTTCGCGCCCCAGCCGTGCGGGATGCCGTAGGAGACGCCGCCGACGCTGTTCCACGGCTTGTTCTTGAGGAACGGCTGGACATCGGCGTAGTTCGGCACGAGCGTGGTGTTCACCGGCTCGGCGTCGCCGGAGGCGACCAGCCGCAGCGACGCGTCCCCGGAGGCGGACACGACGTCGTACTGCCCGGTCTTCATCAGCGTGACGGCCTCGTCGGACGTGCCGAACGGCTTGACGTTCACCTTGCAGCCGGTCTGCTGCTCGAACGGCGTCACCCAGTTCACCTTCGGGTCGTTCGAGCCGTTCTCCGCGTACCCCGGCCAGGCCAGGACGTTCAGCTGGCCTTCCGGCTGCCCGAGCGCCTTCAGCGCTTCCAGCTTCGGCGGCGTGAACCCCTGCGCGCCCGGCGGGGCGGCGGAGTTCGAGCCGGACGTGCCACATGCAGCCAACAGCAGGCTGGCGCCGAGCACCCCGGCGAGCCGCGTCTTCCTGTTCTTCATGGCAACCCTTTCACTGACCAGGGACCTGGAAGCTGTGTTCGTTCCGCCAGCTGAGCCGGACGCGCCCGTCGCCGAACCCGGCGGCGCCATCGGTGTTCTGTCGGACGACCGAGAGTTGCCCGCCGGCGTCGAGCGCGACGGCGTACCGCACGGTCGCCCCGGCGTAGACGACGTCGGTGACCGTGCCGGTGGCGCTGGTGTGCCCGGCCGCGGCGGGTTGGGACAGGTCGCCGTCGATGCGGATCTTCTCCGGCCGGATGCTGAACAGCCCCGGCCGGCCGATGACGCTCTCGGCGCCGCGCCCGCCCAGCAGGTTCGACGTCCCGACGAACCCGGCGACGAACGCGCTCGCGGGCCGTTCGTAGACCTCTTCGGGCGGCCCGACCTGCTCGATCTTGCCGTCGTTGAACACCGCGATGCGGTCGCTCATGGTGAGGGCCTCGTCCTGGTCGTGGGTGACGAAGACGAACGTGATGCCGACGTCGCGCTGGATCTGCTTGAGCTCCAGCTGCATGGCTTGGCGCAGCTTGAGGTCGAGCGCGCCGAGGGGTTCGTCGAGCAGCAGCACCTTGGGCCGGTTCACCAGCGCGCGGGCCAGGGCGACGCGCTGGCGCTGGCCGCCCGAGAGCTGCGCGGGCTTGCGCGAGCCGTAGTCCTCCAGCCGCACGGTCTTCAGTGCCTCGAGCGCGCGCTCCCGGCGTTGCTGCTTGGGGACGCGCTTGACGCGCAGGCCGTACTCCACGTTCTGCTGCACGTTCATGTGGGGGAACAGCGCGTAGTCCTGGAACACCGTGTTGACGTCGCGCTCGAACGGCGCGAGCCGGCTGACGTCGTGGCCGTCGAGCTCGATCGTGCCCTCGGTGGGCAGCTCGAACCCGGCGATCAGGCGCAGCACCGTCGTCTTGCCGGAGCCGGACGGGCCGAGCATCGAGAAGAACTCGCCCGGCGGGATGTCGAGGTCGACGCCGTCGACCACGTGGACGTCGCCGAAGTGCTTGCGCAGCCCGGAAAGCCGGATGGCCGGGCGCGTGCTCTCGGGTGCCACGGGCTCTTCCCGGGACTCGGTGGTGGGTGCTTGGTTCGGCACAGCCAGCCTCACAGTGCGCTCATCACGTGCTTGACGCGCGTGTAGTCCTCGAGGCCGTAGAGCGAGAGGTCCTTGCCGTAGCCGGACTTCTTGAACCCGCCGTGCGGCATCTCGGCGACCAGCGGGATGTGCGTGTTGATCCAGACGCAGCCGAAGTCGAGCTTCGCGGCGGCGCGCATCGCCCGCTGGTGGTCGCGGGTCCAGACCGAGGACGCGAGGCCGTACTGCACGGCGTTCGCGGCCTTCAACGCCTCCGCTTCGTCGGTGAAGCGCTGGACGGTGATGACCGGGCCGAAGATCTCGTTCTGGCTGATCTCGTCGTCCTGGCGGACGCCGGAGACCACGGTGGCTTCGTAGAAGTAGCCTTCGCCGCCGATCCGATGCCCTCCACAGTGGACGGTCGCGTGGGCGGGCAGCCGGTCGACGAACCCGGCCACCTTTTCGAGCTGGGCGGCGTTGTTGAGCGGGCCGTAGGCGACGTCTTCGTCGTCCGGCTTGCCCGTCTTGGTCTGCGTGGCCTGCCGGGTGAGCGCGGCGACGAAGGTGTCGTGCACGTCGTCGGCGACCAGCACGCGGGTGGCGGCGGTGCAGTCCTGGCCCGCGTTGAAGTACCCGGCGACGGCGATGGCTTCCGCGGCCGCTTCGAGGTCGGCGTCGCCGAAGACGATGACCGGCGCCTTGCCGCCGAGTTCCAGGTGCACGCGCTTGACGTCGTTCGCGGCGGACCTCGCGACTTCGATGCCCGCCCGGACCGAGCCGGTGATCGACACCATGGCCGGGATGTCGTGCTCGACCAGCGCGCGGCCGGTGTCGCGGTCGCCGCAAAGCACGTTGAACACGCCGGGCGGGAAGAACTCGCCGGCGATCTCGGCGAGCAGCAGCGAGGACGCCGGCGTCGTGTCGGAGGGCTTGAGCACGACCGTGTTGCCGGCGGCGAGCGCGGGCGCGATCTTCCAGATGGCCATCAGCAGCGGGTAGTTCCACGGCGTGACCTGGGCGCAGACGCCGACGGGCTCCCGCCGCACGAACGACGTGTGGCCCTCCATGTACTCCCCCGCCGCGCGGCCCTCGAGCACCCGCGCGGCCCCGGCGAAGAACCGGACCTGGTCCAGGACCATCGGGATCTCTTCGGACATCGTGAGCGCGATCGGCTTGCCGGTGTTCGCGGACTCGGTTTTGACCAGGTCCTCGGCGCGGGCTTCGAGGGCGTCGGCGAGCTTGAGCAGCGCGAGCTGGCGCTGGGCGGGGGTGGTCGCGCGCCAGGTCTCGAACGCGGTCGCGGCGACCTGCAGCGCGTTGTCGACGTCTTCGGGTCCGGCGATCGGGGCGGTGCAGTAGGGGCGCCCGGTGACGGGGTCGGTGATCTCGGCCGTCCGGCCCGACTTGGACTCGACGTACGCGCCGCCGACGTAGTGCTTCAGCTCCTGCACGCTCACTCCTCGGTGCCGACGGGAGCTAAAACATATGACTTCATATGTAATAGGACAAGGGGATGGGGCAAGATTGGTGCGAACGGGTACTCCGACCGGCGAGGATCACGATGCGCAAGGGCATGTCGCACAGCGCGCGATCCGCCATGTTCGCCCCGCTCGGCCAGGTCGGGCGGGCGGAGGCGGTGGCGGCGCGGCTGGTCGACGCCATTACGCTCGGCCTGCTCGCCGACTCCGAACAGCTGCCCAGCGAAGCCGACCTGGCCGCCCAGTTCGGCGTCTCGACCGTGACCGTCCGGGAAGCGCTCGTGGCCCTGCGCCAGCAAGGGCTGGTCGAGACGCGGCGAGGGCGCAGCGGCGGCAGCTTCGTCCGCGCGCCGGCCAACCCGCCGCCGGACGCGTGGCGCTCGCGGTTGCGCGAGGTGTCGCTGTCGGACCTCCGGGACGTCGGCGACCACTACCTCGCGATCGCCGGGGCCGCCGCCAAGCTCGCCGCCGAGCGCAGCTCCCCCGAAGACGTCGCCCGGCTGCGGCTGGCGACCGACGACCTCCGCACGGCCCACGGCCTCGACTTCACGCGGGCGGAGCGGCAGTTCCACCTGGAGGTCGCGGCGGCCGCGCAGTCACCGCGGCTGACGCACGAGGAGGTCCACCTGCAGAGCGAGCTCGGCGGGCTGCTGTGGCTGCCGCTCGGGCCCGCGGCTCCCTCGTGCGAGGAACACGCGGCCATCACCGCGGCGATTTCCTCCGCGGACGGCGACCTGGCCCGCAAGTTGACGGGGGAGCACCTGCTGGCCGCGCTCGACCGGCTCGCGGACGTGCACCTCGCCCTGCTCACCCCGTAAACTTCCGCTACTCCGCGCATCGAGGTGAGCACCGTGAACGACACCCGCACGCTGGCCGGCGACGAGGTCGTCGAGCAGGTTTCCGCGTTGGTGGAAGGGGTTTTCGAGCGGCTCAAGCCCGTGCAGGCGGCCGCCGAGTCGGTGCTGGCGGACACGCCGGCCGCCGCCGCGCTGCACCGGATCCGCCCGCAGATCACGGAAGCGCTGGGCGGCCTGATCATCGGCGCGGGCTTCGTCAGCGCTCCGCGCGTGCTCGCCGACTCGGAATTCGGCTTCGAGTGGTGGACGGCCGGATCTCCCCCGGCCCAGCTGTTCATCAGCCTCGACCCGGCGAGCGAGAACTTCCTGGACTACACGCGCCAGTCGTGGTTCACGGTCCCCCGCGACACCGGGCGGCGGCACATCAACGGCCCGTACGTGGATTACCTGTGCACCGACGAGTACACGCTGACGTTCACGATCCCGGTCGTCCGCGGCGGTTCGTTCGCGGGCGTGGTGGGGGCGGACGTCTACGTGCGCGAGTTCGAACGCGCGGTGCGCCCCCGGCTGCGGTCCCTGGGCCGCGGGGCGGCGTTGCTGAACGCGCAGGGCCGGGTGATCGTGTCGAACAGCGTCCGGCAGCCGACGGGGTCGCTGGTGCGCGAAGCCGACGTCCCGGCGTGGTGGTCGGCGGGCGCGGCGCCCGGGCCGGGGCTGCGGCGGTGCGGGGATTCGCCGATCGTCCTGGTGACCGGCTAGGGACCACCCATCAAGGTGTAGCCGACGAAGCAGCCCGGACCGGCTTGCACGAGCAGGCCCATCGGGGACCCGTCGGACCGCTCGGCGGCGTAGACGACGTGCGACGGACCGAACCAGGTGCCGACCTCGTCGACCGGGGCCAGGGAGTCGCCGGCCACGGGCGCGCAGTACGGCTCGTCGTGGCACCAGCCGGCTCCGGCGCAGGTGACGTAGCTGCGGTAGTCACGACCGGCGTGGTGGATGCGGTAGGGCAGACCGTGCTCGCCGGGAAGGGCGTACCCGAAGTGGTTGGCCGTCCACGGGAGGAAGGCGACCCCGCCGGCGGCGAGGACGAGCCCGCCGGCGGCCGCGGCGGCTGCGAGTCGGTAGGCCACGAGAGGTGGACGCCCGGCGCGGCTCCGGCGTTGCTCAGGTTTGCAGCGCCACCCAAAGTTCCGCGCGCACGCCCGGTGAGTCCAGATCACGGCCCAGCAGCTCCTGCGCCTTGGTGATCCGGTTCCGCAGCGTGTGCCGGTGCACCCCCAGCCGCGCGGCCGCCACGTCCCAGTGGCCGTGGTGCTCCAGCCAGCAGCGCAGTGACTCGACGAGGTCGCCGCGGCCCGTTTCGTCGTGGCGGCGCAGCGGGGCCAGGAGGTTTTCGCCGTAGATGCGGGCCACCACGGGGTCGATGAGGGACAGCAGGCCGCGGGCCGAGTGCTCGGCGTAGGTGACCAGGGGCTTGCCCTCCGCCTCGGCCGCGCGTGCCGCGAGGTCGGCTTGCTCCGCGCCGGCCGCGAAGTTCTCGAGCGGCACCGGGTCGGCCAGGCCCGCGTACATCGGCGCAACGCTCGCGGCCGCGGCGAGCGCGCGGTCCAGCACATCACCGCCCGACCGGCCGGCCACGAGCACCGCCGAGCCCGACTCGGCGAAGAACAGGGAAGATTCCCCCTCCAGCGCATCGCACACCCGACGCCGCTGGCCGGGGTTGCCCACCAGCGCGACCAGCGCCCACGGCGGCTCCGGCGGATCGCCCCACACGGTGGTCATCACCCCTAAGGCCAGCTCGTGCTGCCCCGCCGCCAGCAGGTCGACCACGCCGGTCCGCAGGAACCGCCATGCATGCGTGAGCTTCAGATCCTGTTCCAGCGCCAGGGAAAGCAGGGCGACCGCGGTGTTCACCACGTGCCGTCCGGCGGTGTCGAGCGGCTCGGCCGTGCCGACCGCGAGCGCCCGGCGCACCCGCGTGTGGAGCGTCTGCAGCACGACTTCGTGCCCGTCGAGTTCGAAGACCCGGGTGCCCGAGCGAAGCTGTTTCAGCTCTTCGCGCACTTCCTCGGCGTACGACTGGGCGCCGGCCGATCCCTCGGTGCCCGCGGTGTCGAGCAACAGCACCCAGCCGTCGACCAGCTTCGCCAGCTTGCGCAGCACCCCCGCCGGGCCGCCCTGGCCGACCGCCGTGCGGGTCAGGTCCTGCTGGGCGCGGCCGATGCGGACCGTCGTCGCGTACTCGTCGGCCGCCACCGCGCGCGAAACCGCGCGGGTGATCGCGATGAACGGCGTCTTCCGCGGCACCTCCAGCACCGGGAGCCCCACCTCGGCCGCCGTCGCCACGAGGGCCCGCGGGACCTCGTCGTGGCTCAGCCCGACGCCGAAGCCGAGGCCGGCGACCCCGGCGTCCACGAGACGGCGCACGTAGGCCGGTGCCGTCTCTTCGTCCAGGGCCAGACCGGTGGTGAGCAGCAGCTCCCCGCCCTCCAGGAAGGCCTGCGGGTCGGTCAGCTCCGTCGGGTGGACCCAGCCGATCGGGCGGTCCAGGACGTCTTCGCCGGTCAGCACCCGCAGCCCGAGCGGGCGCTCGGCGGCCAGCCCGGCCAGGGTGAGTGCCATAACGGCCAATCCTACGCGCCGAATTGGCCGGAACGTCCAGCTGACGGCGCCCGGACCGGCCCGCATCCTGAGGACGTCCACCGACTTCCCAGGAGCACGCCGTGACCGCAAGCACCACCGCCGCGCCGCAGGCCCCGGCGCCCCGCCAGCGCAGGCTGCGGACCGAAATCCCCGGCCCGCTCTCGCGCGAGCTGCAGCAGCGCCGCACCGCCGCCGTCGCCGCCGGGGTCAGCTCGGTGCTGCCCGTCTACGTCACCTCCGCCAGCGGCGGCCTGCTCACCGACGCCGACGGCAACGTGCTGATCGACTTCGGCTCCGGCATCGCGGTGACCAACGTCGGGCACTCGGCGCCGGCGGTGGTCGACCGCGTCCGCAAGCAGGCCTGCTGGTTCACCCACACCTGTTTCATGGTCACGCCGTACGAGGGGTACGTCGAAGTCTGCGAAGCGCTGGCCGAGCTGACGCCGAGCGACCACGCGAAGAAGTCGGTGCTGTTCAACTCGGGCGCCGAAGCCGTCGAGAACGCCGTGAAGATCGCGCGGGTGGCGACCGGGCGCCAGGCCGTCGTCGTGTTCGACCACGCCTACCACGGCCGCACCAACCTGACGATGGGCATGACCGCGAAATCCGTGCCCTACAAGCACGGCTTCGGCCCGTTCGCGCCCGAGGTCTACCGCGTGCCGGGCTCGTACCCGTTCCGCGACGGCCTGTCCGGCCCCGAAGCGGCGGCGCTGGCCATCGACCGGATCGAGAAGCAGATCGGCGGTGACCAGGTGGCCGCGGTGGTCCTGGAGCCGATCCAGGGCGAGGGCGGCTTCATCGAGCCCGCGCGCGGCTTCCTGCCCGCGATCGCGGCCTGGTGCCGCGAAAACGGCGTCGTGTACGTCGCCGACGAGGTCCAGACCGGCTTCTGCCGCACCGGTTCGTGGTTCGCCTCCACCGACGAAGACGTCGTGCCGGACCTGATCGCGACGGCCAAGGGCATCGCGGGCGGCCTGCCGCTGTCCGCCGTCACCGGCCGCGCCGAGCTGCTCGACGCCGTCCCGCCGGGCGGCCTCGGCGGTACGTACGGCGGCAACCCGATCGCCTGCGCCGCGGCGCTCGGCTCGATCGAGACGATGAAGGCCGAGGACCTCGCCGCGTCGGCCAAGCGCATCGAAGGTGTCGTGCTGCCGCGATTGCGGGCGCTGGCCGCCGAAACGGGGGTCATCGGCGACGTCCGCGGGCGCGGCGCGATGCTGGCCGCGGAGTTCGTCAAACCCGGTTCGGCGGAGCCGGACGCCGACCTCACCAAGCGCGTCGCGGCGGCCTGTCACCGCGCCGGGGTCGTCGTGCTGACCTGCGGGACCTACGGCAACGTCGTCCGGCTGCTGCCGCCGCTGTCGCTGGCCGACGACCTGCTCGACGAGGGCCTCTCGGTGCTCGAACACGCGGTCCGGACGGAGGTTCGCGCGTGACGTTCCCGTTCTGGGTCGCCGGAAAGCCGGTGACCGGCGGCGAGATCGCTTCGGTCGAGCATCCTTACGACGGTTCCTCGGCAGGGTCCCACTTCGTTCCTTCGCCGTCGGACGTCGAGGCCGCGGTGCAGGCGGCCCACGACGTCGCCGACGAGTTCGCGACGCTGCCCGCGCACGTCCGCGCCGGGGCGTTGGACCACGTGTCCCGTTCGCTGGGTGAGCGGTCCGAGGAGATCGCTGCGCTCATCACGGCGGAGTCGGGCAAGCCGCTGAAGTGGGCGCGCGGCGAGGTGGGACGCGCGGTGTCGACGTTCCGCTGGGCGGCCGAGGAGGCCCGCCGCTTCTCGGGCGAGCTGCAGCGGCTCGACACGGACCCGGGCGGCACCGGCCGGCTGGCGCTGGTGCGGCGGGTGCCGCGCGGCCCGGTGCTGGGCATCACGCCGTTCAACTTCCCGCTGAACCTGGTGGCGCACAAGGTGGCCCCGGCGATCGCGGTGGGCGCGCCGATCGTGCTCAAGCCCGCGCCGGCGACCCCGCTGACGGCGTTGCTGCTCGGCGAGATCCTGGCCGGCGCGGATCTGCCGGCGGGGTCGTGGTCGATCCTGCCGGTGGACAACGAGACGTCGGCTCGCCTCGTCGAGGACCCGCGGCTGCCGGTGGTGTCGTTCACCGGCTCGGTCCCGGTCGGCTGGGCGATCCGCGACCGCGTCCCGCGCAAGCACGTGGCGCTGGAGCTGGGCGGCAACGGCGCGGTCCTGGTCTGCCCGGACTGGCCGGACCTGGACTTCGCGGCCCAGCGGATCGCGACGTTCGCGATGTACCAGGCCGGGCAGTCGTGCATCTCGGTGCAGCGGGTGTACGCGCACACTTCGGTTTTCGACGCGCTGGCCTCGAAGGTGCTGGCCGAGGTCCGGGCGTTGCGCACCGGCGACCCGCGCGCGGAGGGCGTGGACGTCGGCCCGCTGATCAACGTCGACGCCGCTTCCCGGGTTTCGTCGTGGATCGCGGCGGCGGTGTCCGCGGGTGGCCGCCTCCTGACGGGCGGTGCCCGCTCGGGGGCGACGGTCGAGCCGACGGTGCTGGCGGACGTCCCGGAGGAGGCGGCGGTGCTGGCCGAGGAGGTGTTCGGGCCGGTGGTTTCGCTGGTCCGGGTTTCTTCGGTGGCCGAGGGGATCGAGCGCATCAACGCGTCCCGCTTCGGGTTGCAGGCGGGCGTGTTCACCCGCGATCTGCCGACGGCGTTCGAGGTGTCGGCCGCGCTGCGCGTGGGTGGCGTGATCGTCGGCGACGTGCCGAGCTTCCGCGCGGACCAGATGCCCTACGGCGGGGTGAAGGACTCGGGCGTGGGCCGCGAAGGCCCGGCGGCGGCGATGGCGGACTTCACGGAGGAGCGGGTAACGGTCTTGACCGGTCTGACGCTGTAAGCCGTGTGAGACCGCTGATCCTGCTCGACGTGGACGGCCCGCTGAGCCGGCCTGCTCGGCCGGCACCTCGGTGCGGCGGCCGAGGAACACCTGCCGGGTCTGGAGGAACAGGTCGAAGTCGCCGTCGAACCAGGCCAGGGGGCGGCTTGACGAGCGAGCACTTCGAGCGCCTCGAAGCCTGGCTCCGGAAACTCGATCGCCCCTGACCCGGCCCCGGCGCGGCACGACGACCTCCAGCCGTGCGAGCCCGGGGGTCGCTTCGCCTTCACCGCCCGGCCAGTGCCTCCGTCAACGCGGCGTGCGCGTCGACCAGCGACGGCCCGTACCAGGTGAGGTATCGGCCCGACACCAGCACGTACGGCGCCTCTGGGAAGTGGTCCGGGCCGTCCTCCTCGGTGAACGCGTACGGCTCGTCCGGCAGCACCAGCAAGTCCGCGTCCGCCGCGAACTGCGCCCTCAGTTCCTCCACGTCCGGCCGTGGATAACGCTCCTCCGCAGTCGCGTACACGTTCGCCACGCCCACCCGGCGCAGGACGTCGCCCGCGAACGTGTCGCGGCCCAGGACGATCCACGGCTTGCGCCACACCGGGACCACCGCGTGGAAGCGCACCGGCCGGACTTCGCGCCAGACGCCTTCCGCGGCGACCAGCCAGTCCGGCTCGTCCAAGTCGTACGCCTGCGTCAGGATCCGGCGCAGCGAACCCAGCGCGGCGGGCACCGAAGCCGCGGCGGCCATCACCCACACCGGGATCCCGTTGGCGCGCAGGCGTTCCACGTCCTCCGGGCGGTTCTCCTCCGCGTTGGCCAGCACCAGGTCCGGCGCCAGGTCGAGCACCCGGTCCAGCTTCGGGTACTTCGACCCGCCGACCCGCGGCACGTCCAAAGTGGAGGGATGCGTGCAGTAGTCCGTCGCGCCGGCGAGGCGGCCGGGCGCGCTGACCTCGACCGCTTCGGTCAGCGACGGCACGAGCGACACCACCCGTGCAGCCGGTCCGGACAGCGGCACCGGCTCACCGAGATCGTCGACGAGGTAGGTCATGCGCGTTCGAACGACACCTTCCGCTTGTCGACGTCGACCGCGGTCAGCCGGACGGCGATCCGCTCGCCCGCGGTCAGCCGCTCCCCCGCGCACTTCGCCATCACCGTCGGGTCCTCGACCAGGATCTCCGCCTTGTTCTCGTCCGCGCGCAGCACCACCGCGCTGAACTCGCCGCCGACGTGCTCGGCCAGCACCCACGCCTCGACCTGGTCGATGCACGCGCGCTCGACCTTCGCGGCGAGGGTGTCCGACGCGCTCATCCGCGCCGGGACGTCGTCGAGCGCCGCGCGCACCCAGTCCGGGACCTCGCGGCCGGCCGAGACGGCGAGGCAGATCTCCGTGGCGAACCGGTCGACCAGCCGCCGGATCGGGGCGGTGACGTGCGCGTACGCGCCGCCGATGCCCGCGTGCGTCGTCAGGGCCGGCAGCTCGCCGTCGAACGCCGTGTAGCCCGCGCCGCGCAGCAGGCGGGTCGTGTCGGCGTAGAGCGCCATCGACGCCGGCTGACCCGGGTCCAGCCGGGACAAGAACTCCGAAACGGTCGCCTCGGGCGCCCACGCGATGCCCAGCGCTTCGGCCGAGCGGCGCAGCCAGTCGACGGCCTCGGGCTCCGGGTCGGGCAGCGTCCGCAGGACGCCGATCCGTGCGTCGAGCATGATCCGCGCCGCGGCCATCCCGGTGAGCAGCGAGATCTCGGCGTTCCAGGCGTCGACGGCGGTGCGCGGGCGGCGGGCGAGCACCCAGCCGCCGTCCGGGTCGCCGGTGATCTCCTGCTCCGGCAGCTGCAGCTCCACCGCGCCGCGCCGGACGGCCAGCTCGCGGCGCCGCCGGCCCAGCTCGGGCAGCGCGGCCACCGACGGGTGCGGGTTCCCGGCTTCGAGCGCGGCCTGCACCGTCTCGTAGTCGAACTGCTCGGTGGACCGGACCAGCGCGCGGCGGACCCGGGTGGCGGTCGGCTCGCCGGCGTCGTCGGTCTCGATGGTCCAGAGCACCGCGGGCCGGACCTCGCCGGGCAGCAGGCTCGCCGCGCCTTCGGACAGCACCGGCGGGTGCAGCGGGACGTTGCCGTCGGGCAGGTAGAGCGTCTGCCCCCGCAGGCGCGCCTCGCGGTCGAGCGCACCGCCGGGCGGGACGAACGCGGCGAGGTCGGCGATGGCGTAGTGCACGCGGAAGCCGTGCGCGGTCTTCTCGACGACCATCGCCTGGTCGAGGTCCTTGGCGCCGGGCGGGTCGATGGTGACCAGCGGCAGGTCCGTCGCGTCCTCCCGGGGACCCGCGCTGGCCAGCGGATCCAGCACCGCCGCCTCCGCCTCGGCCAGCACGTCGGGCCCGAACGACTCCGGCAGCGAAAACTCGGCACGCAGGGGGCCGAAGTCCCCGCCCGCCGAGTGTGTCCTGATCACGAGGGGAGGCACCCCCCAACCCTAACCCGCTCCGGGCCCGGAGATCGCCCGATCGGGCGCGGGCCGGTCGGGTGTACGTTTCTCGGTAGTAATGAAAACCGTCATCATTACCGAAAGGGTTTTCCCGTGAAGATCGCGTTCGTCGGCAAGGGCGGCAGCGGCAAGACCACGTTGTCGTCGCTGTTCGTCGCGTACCTCGCCGACGCCGACTTGCCGGTGCTCGCCATCGACGCCGACATCAACCAGCACCTCGCGGTGGCGCTCGGCGCGACCGAGGAGGAAGCGCTCGCCTGGCCGACGCTGGGCGACAACATGGCGCTGATCAAGGACTACCTGCGCGGCGACAACCCGCGGATCCCGGACGCGGCGTCGATGATCAAGACGACCCCGCCGGGCCGCGGGTCGAGGCTGGTCCGGCCGTTCGAGGACAACCCGGTGTTTTCGGCGTGCTTCCGGCAGCTGGGCGGCGTGCGGCTCGGCGTCACCGGCCAGTTCGACGAGGACGACCTCGGCGTCAAGTGCTACCACTCGAAGGTGGGGGCGGCGGAGCTGCTGCTGAACCACCTGGTCGACCTCGACGGCGAATACGTCGTGATGGACATGACGGCGGGCGCGGACGCGTTCGCTTCGGGGCTGTTCACCCGGTTCGACGTGACGTTCCTGGTGTGCGAGCCGACGATCCGCAGTGTGGGCGTGTACCGCCAGTACGCGGACTACGCCCGCGACTTCGGCGTGCGGCTCGTGGTGGTGGGCAACAAGGTGACGGACGCCGACGACGTCGAGTTCCTGCAGGACCAGGTCGGCGGCGCGCTGCTGGGCTGGATGTCGGCGTCGGGGCACGTGCGGGCGGCGGAGCGCGGCACGGCCCGGCCGATCACCGAGCTCGAGCCGCGCAACCTCTCGACGCTGCGTTCGATGCAGGCGACGGTGGACGCGGAGCAGCGCGACTGGGCGCGCTACCAGCGTCAAGCGGTCGAGTTCCACCTGCGAAACGCCCAGGCCTGGGCGGGCGCCGACCTCGTCTCGCAGGTGGACCCGGAGTTCGTCCTCAGCCCGCGGCTGACGGTTTAGTCGTCTTCGGCATCGGCCCGCCGGGTGCGCTCCCGGGCGATTTCGAGGGCGCGCCGGGCGGTGGCCTCGTCCGGGTACGGGCCGAGCAGGTCGATGCTGCGGCTGCGTTCGAGGTGCTCGACCTGGTGGGTGCGGGTGTTGTAGTACCACCCCTGGTCCGGGTTCGGGTCTTTGGACATGGTCCTAGGTTCGCACCCGCGGGCCGGTTTTTCAGCGCTTGTACCGGTAGGGGATCTCGGTCGGCAGCCCGGTGGGGCCGAAGTCCTGGGGTTCTTCGGGCTCTTGGGGCTCTTTGCGTTCGGGGAATTCATCGAACCAGCCACGCGCGGTACCCCGGGGCGGGGTTTCGGGCTCTTGGCGCGAGGGCTGCGGAAGCGGAGTGTCCTTCCCGGGGAAAACGGGCCGGGCACTCGGCGCGGCAGGCGGAACGGGCGGCATGGTGCCGGGGCCGGGGAAGACCGGCCGGGCTGGGGCGGCGTGCCGGGCGGGGAACGGCTGGGGGGTTGATTCCGGGCCCGGGAAGACCGGCTTGGGGCGTGCGGGCGGGGTGGGGCTCTGGGGTGGGGTGGGTGCTGGCGGGGTGCCGGGGGTGGGGGTGATGCCTTGCGCGGGGTGGGGAATCGGCGTGGTGCCCGGTGCCGAGGTGGTGCCTTGCCCGGGGTGGGGAACTGGCGTGGTGCCGGGCGCTGGGGTGGCACCGTGCGGGAGATCCGGGGTGGTGCCGGGTGCCGCGGGAGTAGCGGCCGGGCTGCTGCCAGGCGACATCGAGGAACCTGCTGGGCCGGCGCCTTGCGCCGAGCCGGGCGTCTGAGGGTTGCCGGGTGCCGTCGGAGAACCGGCCTGGCCAGCGGCCGGCGCGGAGCTGGGTACTGGCGCGGGACCGGTCAGGCCCGTGCTTCGCGCAGGGGCAGCACCTGGCACGGAGTGCGGCACCGAGCTGAAACCGGGCGCCGGAAGGTCGGCGGTTCCCCAAGGCGGCTTGGGCAGATGCGAGCCGATCATCGGAGGTTGCGCCTCCGGAGAAGCGGGCCGAGGCGCATCGCCCGGGGCCGTCATCGGCTGGGAAGCCTCATCGGGCGCCACCTGCGATTCGGCTGGCGGCACGCCGCCCGAAGCAACCGTCGGCTGCGAAATGGCACCAGGTGACTGCGATTCGGCGGGCGGCTGCACTCCCGAGGCGGCCGTCTGCTGGGAAATCGCTTCGGGCGGCTCAGGGGCGGGGGGCGGGCTGGCCGAAGCCTCCGCCGGCTGCGCAACCGCATCGGAGGGCGCCTGTGCTTCGGCGGCCGGTTGCGCTCCACCGGGCGCAGCCGGCGAAGTCACAGGCGGCACTTCCAGCGGCGCGGTGGATGAGCTCGGCTGGGAGTCGAGCCCCACCGGATGGACCCGCTCCGGTTCCACCGGAGTGGGCGCGGGCGCCTCGGGAAGGCCCGCCTCGGCCGCCGGGGGCTCGGGCGTGGCTGCAGCCGCCTCAGTTGGGGGATCGTTCGACGGCGCCGCTTGGTCCGCCGCCTCTGGGTCAGCAGCTTCCTGCGGCGCCGGTCCGGCGGATGCCGATACCGCATCCTCGGACGGCTCGCGCGGCACGGCAACTTCCGGCTGGTCGGAGCCCGGCTCCGACTCTGGCTCAGCCTCGGACCGGCTCACATCCCACGGCGCCGAGGCGGATGGGGCGGTCTCCGGCCGATCCGTCTCTTGCGACACCGCCTCGCTTGCTGCCGAGGCCGGGACCTCTTGCCGATCCGCGTGTTCACCCGATGCCGAGACCGCAGCCTCCGGCTCGGCACCGCGCGGCCGCGGCTCGGAACGAGGCATCTCTCCCGCCGCAGGCTCGCCCACCGAAGCCGCAGGCTGCTCAGGTGCCACCGTCTCGGGCGACGACGACACCCCACGCTCGGACGCCAAGCTCTCAGGCCGGGTGGTCGGCTCGGCGGGCAGGGGCGCAGCAGGCGCTTCCGAACGCGCGGACGGCTCCCCAGCCGATGACCACTGCTCCCCCGCCACGCCGCGCTCCGCTTGCACAGGCGCCGCGTGTCGTGGGGACGACTGCGGTGCCTTCACCGGGCCCGGCAGCTCCGACTCGGCCGCCACCGACCACTGAGGCTCCGCCGAAGCCGAAGCCGGCGGCACCGGATCATGGCGGCGGCCCGCCTGAGGTGCCTCCTCCGGAACAGAACGTGCCCACCCGTGCTGCTCAGGCGACGGCGCCGCCGGCGCCGGATAGGGCACCGTCCGCCACACCGGCGCCGGGCCGATGTTCATCGGTGCCGGGGCCGCCGCCGGGACGTGGCCGGACGGGGATGCCGCCGGGGGTGCCTGGCGGGGGGCCGGCTTCGGGATCGGGTCCAGGCTCGATACCAGCACCGACGTGTTCTCGGGATCCTCGACCTTCCGGCCGCTGCGCTCGCGGTAGACCATCTCGCCGTCCGCGTCCATCTCCACCAGGTAGCCCGCCTCCGCGAGCTGCTCCTCGTCGAGGTCCGCGAGCTTCTCGTAGCGCGAGGGCACCACCCGGTAAATGGGCCACGCCAGCCCCGCGTGCTCCGCGTGGAACTGGGCCAGCAGCGCCGCCATCTGGTGCTGCCACGGCAGCGACATGCCTTCGGCCAGCGAACGAGGCAGCACCACGTACCCCGCGTCCACCCCCGGGTAGCCCTGGCCGAGCTGGTCGGCGAGCGGGGTGCTGGACGCGGGCCGGGCGCTCTGCCGGGGCGGCTGAGGCGCGCCGAACAGCGCCGCCGGGTCCCGGGGCTCGCCCGCTCCGGGCTTGCCCCGCCTGCCGAATTTGCGTCCCACGTGCTCATCCTCTGCCAGTACGCGGCCACCTGCTCGTGGAAGGCGCCGCGACGTCGGGTGAATCGGTGCGATCCTGTCCAGGCCCTCGCGACCCATGCTAAACGCCGGGGCGGACCGCCTGTGGCACGAGTTCGCGCTCACCGAACGAGAAGGCCCGGGTGTGCACCGGGACGCCGGTCTGCTGCGCCTCGACGACCTTCTCGTCCCCCAGGTACATCATCACGTGGTGGATGGAGGACGGGTCGGCCGGGTCGGTGGCGAGGAACAGCAGGTCACCGGGTTGCGCGTCGCGCACCGGCAGGTACGCGCCGGCGTGGTACTGGTCGCGTGAGACGCGCGGCAGGATGATCCCCGCCGACTCGTAGGCCCGCAGCATCAGCCCCGAACAGTCGTAGGAATTCGGTCCCGTGGCGCCCCACACATACGGCTTCCCCTGCTCGCCCAGCGCGAAACTGATCGCCTTCGCGGCGGCCTGGCTGGGCGGCAGCAGCGCCCCCATGCCGGTGCCGCAGGCGACGACGTCGGCGACCTGGCCGACGTTCTGCACCAGCGTCGCCGCCATCGGCTCCCACTTGTGGTAGGCCTCCGGGAAGCCCGAGCGCTCCACCGCCTGCGCCGCTTCGCCGGGCCGCCGGTTTTCCCAGTCCGGCACCGCGAGCAGCACGTCGTAGAACTTGTTGACCGCGTACGTCGGGTTGGTGATCTCGGCGACCGAGCCCCAGCCCATCGACGGCCGCATCTGGAAGATGCCCTGGGAGTCGCGGTCGCCGTAGGTCAGGCTGCGCAGCCCGGACTCGGCCATCCCGGCCTGGATCGCGACCTGCCACGCGCGCGGCGCCAGCGACCGCTGCTTGCCGATCGAGATGATGACCGCGACGGTGCCGCGCTGCTCGTCGTCCAGCTTCGACGCGTCGACCGTGCCGCGGTCGCCCTGGCCGGGCTGCGTCGGCCCGACCGAAGCGTCGCAGCTCGTCAGGGACACGCCCCGGGCCTGCGCCTGCTGGTTGTCGATGACGACCTTGGCGGCGACCGCGGTCACGACCAGGGCGCCGATCGCGACGAACACGACCAGCCCCAGCCACAACCCCAGGCGCCGCACGGTCAGTGCGCCTGGTCGTAGTCGGCGACCCGCCAGCCGGCGTTCGTGCTCACCACCGTGATGGCCAGCTTCGGCCCGTCGGTCGGGATGGTGACCTGGACCGACTTGGCGTACGACGTACCGGCAACCGGTTCACCGGTGACCTTCTTCGCCGGGATGTTCTCCGGGGCGACCGTCGCCAGCACCGGCAGGTACTCCTCGGTGGTGAACGGCTTCAGCTGCGCCAGCCACTGCTCCGAGGTCATCCCGTCCGGGTGGTTGACCCAGGCCGTGGCCCACTGCTTGGCGACGCGGAGCGCGTCGGCGTTCGGCGTCGTCGGTGTCGGGGTGGCCAGCGGCGTGGACAGCCGGGTCGGCAGGTTGGACGTCGCGACCGGCGCCGCGACGCCGGGGGCGGTCGTCGTCATCGACGTGGTGGTCGTCCCCGGCCCCGGCGGCGACGCCTTGGCCTGCGGTTTTCCGACGACCTTCGGCAGCACGATGCCGAGCGCGGTGACCAGGATCGCCAGGAAGATCAGCGTCCCCATCAGGTGGCGGGGCGAGCGCAGCGGCCAGCCCCACAGGCGCCGGTAGACCGCGGCGCGGCCGCGGTTGGTGCGGATCGGCATCGGTCACCGCCCCATGACGTGGTCGGTGTCCCGCGGTTCCTCGCGGACCTCGATGCCCCGCGACGGCCGGTACAGCACGAAGACCGGCTTGCCCGCGACGACTTCGGGGTCGACGCGACGCGGCTGGGCGCGCACACCCGGCACCCGCGGCGCGTCCTGCGCCGGGAAGTCGCTGAAGCCGGATTCGGGCGCGCGCAGGTCGGACGGCACGACGACGGGCTCGGGCTCGTCGCTCCAGCGCCGGTCGGCGACCGGCGAGGTGTCGACGCGCCGGCTCTCCTCCCGCGTCGTCGGACGGCCACCCGCGCCGACGACGACGTACTCGCCGCCGTCGCCGTTGGCCGGGTTGTACTGCCCGAACACCGGGGCGCCGGGGCGGCCGCCCGCGGGCAGCGCGCCCGCGGAGCCGCCGGCTCGGACGGCCCCAGGCCACGCACCCGACCAGGCGGCGGCCGGCCGGGACGCGCCCGAGGAGTTGTCGAGGCGCTGGGCGTTGGCGAAAATCGTGGCTTCCGGCCGGAACCGGCCCCCACCGGCGGTGGCGCCGAGCGGACCGCGCTGCTCGCCGTCGACGACGTCGTCGGTGTCGCGCACGTTCTGCCAGAACTCGTCCTGCGGCGTCGGCCCGGTGCGGTTGCGCCGGAACCGCGAGAAGATCCCGCCGCCCGGCGACGGCACGGCGGCGCCGACCATGCTGACCGACATCTCGACCATCTGCCACAGCCGCCGCACCGGCCGCCCGACCATGAACAGCAGCACGGTGATGAGCCCGGCGAGCACCATCTGCGTGAGCATGTTCAGCGAGTTGCCGGCGTCGAAGATGGCCTGCAGGAGGAGGGCGTGCACGCCGGCGAGCACGGAGAGGACGACGAGGTTGAAGGCGACCCCGCCGGCGACCTTGAGCGCGCGGCGCAGGATCTCCGGGTGCAGGAGGGCGACGAGGCCGATCAGCGGGGCGGTGAGGGCGAAGAGGCGGATGAGGACCTGGGCCAGGAGGACGCTGGCCTTGGCCAGGAGCTGGAAGAGCGAGTAGACGAGGGCTTGGCCGAGGGAGAGGAAGCCGGCACCGGTGCGGCCGCCGGCCTCGCCGGTGAAGTAGCCGGTGGCGGGGCCGAGCTTGGTGGAGATGTCCTTGTAGGCGTTCTTCTTGCCGTCGATGACGCCTTGGTTGCCGTCGTCGCCGTTGCGCAACTGCGCCCACGTGAAGGCCTGCGCGTCCAGCAACGGACGGCCGAACTGGTCGGCCTGCGGCGCGGTCGGCGAACCGAACTCCCCGCGGATCCAGTTCTTGTAGACGATCTCGTTGTGCAGGCTCGTCGGGAGCACGTGCCGGACGACGCGGTTGTCGGCGTCGTCGACGAACCCGGCTTGGATGTTCGTCGTCGTTTGGACGATCGCTTTGTCGATGGGGTCGAAGTACCGCAGCATCGCCAGCGACGACGCGGCGAGCCAGACGCCCGCCATCGCGTACAGCGCCCGTTTGCTGACCGCGGCGAGGTCGCCGCGCCAGATGTTGCGGAACAACATGATCGACATGACCAGCGCGACCAGCCCGAACAGCTGGGCGTAGATGTTGTTGTAGACCTTCTCCGCGCCCGACTTCACCGCGCTGTAGAGCGGATTGAGCAAGCCGCCCTCGAGCACGGTGTAGTGCAGCGAGTTCGTCGCGCCGACGATGTTCTTGCCCAGGTTGAACAGCTGGTTGCCGCCCCAGGTGTCGAGCGTCGAGCCCGGGGGCGTCAGGCTGATGCCGGAGCAGTTCGTCTCGAAGGTGTTCCAGACGAACCCGGCGTAGCTGTAGTCCACGTACGGGCTGCCCGCCTCGCCGTGGCCTTCGGCGGGGTCGATCGCGCCGACCATGCCCGCGCCGGGCCGTTCGGGGTTGGGGGCCTCGCCACAGGCCGCCGCGCTCGCCGCCGGGGCGGTCGCGATGGCCTGCAGGCCGAAAACGAGCATGACGGCGAACATCGTCGCCTTGCGCCCCGGCGTGCGCCGCCCCGGCCGCGGACCTTCCTTGATCCGCCGCTTCAGCGAGTGCCACCCCGCGGCCAACGTCAGCAGGACCGCCAGCGTCAGCACGGTGTTCATGCGGCGTCCCGGCCGGTGCCGCCCTTTCCGCCTGACCGGGCGTGTTGCTGCTGCCCGTTCGACGGCTGGACGCCGCCCTCCACTTCGCCTGTCTCGGAGGCCAATGGGTCCGGTGCGCCCAGGAGGTTCTCGTCGGCCAGGCCGACCTCCAGTTCCGCCGCCAGCTCGAAGTCCTGCTCCAGCTCGATGTCGTCCTCCGGCGGGACCGCGACGTACGGCTTCTTCTCCTCCGGGGGCAGCGCCAGCTCGTTGCCCGGACGCCGTGACGGTGCCGCGTCCTTCGAACCGGGGGTCGTGTCCATGACCGCCCGCAGGTGGTCCAGGTGCGGGCCGGAGAAGTCGACGCGGATGCGCTCCACGCCCCCTGCTCCGTCGCCGAAGATGAACTGGCGGGGCTCGATGTCTCGCTCCAAGCCGCGCTGCTGGGCGCCCGGACGCCGGCCCAGTGCCGCCACGACCTGCTCGTAGCCGACTCCGACGGGCACCTTCAGCAGCCGCAACGCGTCCGCCTGGGCGTCGTCGTCGTCCAAGCGGCCCACGAACACCGAGTCCAGGAGGGCCACGAAACCCTGGATCTTCAGGAAGTCCGCCGGGATCTGGGACGACAGCAGCACGCGGACGTTCCACTTGCGCGAGTCACGCGCGAAGCGGTTCATCAGCACGCGGCCGGTCGGGACCTCGGACAGGAAGAACGCCTCGTCGATCCAGACGCCCTTGCGCATCTCCTTCGGCTTCTCGTACACCGACCGCTGGGTCAGCCACGCCGCCAGGTTCAGCATCTCGACGCCGAGGGATTCCGCGTCCGTCCAGTATTCGCGGGGGACGCCGTCCTTCGGCAGGGTCAGCCCGGCCATCGTCAGGACCGTCAGGCGGTCGTCACGCGTCTCCGAGTACGGGTCCGCGTCCGTCTCCGGGATGAGCAGCGCCATCCGCTCGCGCATCTCGTCGAGGAAGTCCGCGACGACGCCCGCGTGCTCGTGGTGTTCCGAAGAATCCCGGCGCAGGGCATCGATTACCTGGCCCGGATCGGCGTCGAAGCGGCCGCCGACGGCGCGGACCGCGCGCAGCAGCACGATCCGCGTCTGCGCCATCCGCGAGACCTCGTACGGCAGCACACCGCTCAGCACGTCGAGCACCAGACGGCGTCGCGTCGCGCCGGCAAGGGCTTTCTCGCGGCGCCAGGAGCGCTCGGGGTCGTCCTCGTCCATGAAGTGCTCGATCAGCGGCTCGGCGACCACCCGGTACGGGTTGAGGATGCCGGGCTGGGCGTTGAGCAGGTTGATCGGGCGCGCGTACGGCCGCAGCTCCGGCAGGTCGCACAGCCGCGACAACGGGCCGGAGGGGTCGAGGATCGTCCAGTTGGCCCCGGCGCGCAGCGTCTTGTAGACAATGCCGCCGCCGAGGAACGACTTACCACCACCCAGGCCCGCCACCATGGCCGTGAGGCCGGAGCCGTCGCGGATCTCCTGGGCCATCCACGGGTCCCAGGCCACCGGGCGCCGGGTCGCCGTGCACGTCTCGCCGAGCAGGATGCCGCGGCGGTCGCCGACCTCCGCGGTCGCCGTCGGGACCGCCGAGGACGCCCAGACCACCGAACCGCGGCGCATGTACGCCGCCGAGGCCAGCGGCTCGCCCGGGATGAACTCCCGGGCCATCGCGTACTGGGCCTCGGGGTGCTCGATGGCGATCTTCGGCTTGTACAGGTCGAGCAGCTGCTGGGCCAGGCGCAGGGCGTCGCGCTCGGTCGGGCCGGACACCGCCAGCCGCCACCAGGAGCGGACGCGGGTGGCCAGCGCGGTGAAGCCCGACGTCATCTCGTCGTCGATCTCCAGCACCCGGCCGGCCTGCCGCGAGAGCGACTGCGGCGGTTCGAGCTCGTGCTCGTCGGTGTAGTGCTTGACCTGTGAGCGCACCTTGTTCATCTGGCGCTGCAGCTCGCTGGCGACCTCTTCGGGACGCCGGACGTAGATCCGGGCGGACACCTCGACCGCCGCCGGCAGCCGGTCGGCGTGCTGGATCCACGGGTCGTCGACCTCGGGGATCTGCAGGCCGTGCATCTGCCCGACGGTGAGCACGGCCAGGTGCCGCGAGACGCCGGCATTGGAGCCGGTGCGGCCGCGGACGGTCACCGTCGGCGCGTACGGGTCGGCGTAGTAGTCGGCGGCGTCGGTGAAGCTGGCCAGGTCCTCGGGCTCCCAGGCCGCGCCCGGCACGGCCGGCATGTTCCGCGGCGCGGGCAGGCCGAGGGAGCAGGAGCGGTGCATCAGCCAGGACATCTCCTCGGCGTGCACCGGACGGCCTTCCAGCCCGGCGCTGCCGATGACCTGGTCGAGGTGCTCGACCTCGGAGTCCAGCGCGGTCAGCTCGGCGTCGACGGCCTCGGGCAGGATCTTGCGCAGCACCGGCGCGGCCCGCTCGACCGCGCGGTCGACCATCCGCCGGGTCTGCACCTGGACACCGATGTAGACCTCTTTTTCGGCCATCGAGCGGCCCATCAGCTGCTGCTGCTCGCCGATCAGGTAGTCGTCGAAGGACAGCGCGCCCGGGACGTCGTGGGGGCGGCCGTGCGCGTTGTAGACGTGCGCCTCGGCCCACATCCGGATCGGGTACGGGCGGTTCGTCACGCGCAGGTGCAGCCAGCGGCCCTGCAGCTCGGCGTACTGGCCGGCGATGGCCGCGATCAGGTCGCGCCGCTGCGAGTCCGAGCGGAACGACCAGCGCTGCGGCGCCAGCCGGTACCAGGCGTAGACCTCGACGCCGGTGCGGACCAGGTGCCCGTCGATGCTGCGCACCGCGATCGACGGGGTGTACGCGGGAATCGCCTGCTCACCGGGCAGGCGCGCCTTGTTCCCCGAGCCGTTCCGCGACGCGCGGACCTGCTCGGGCGGTTGCCATCCGCCCGAGTGGGTGTCCCGACCCCGTTTTCCTCGGCTACCGCCGCGACCGAACAACGACTACCTCCCGGCCCGAGCCGAGTTGCCCCGGCTCCGGCGCGCTCGTGGTGCTCCCTGGTAAACCGGCGCAGTCGCGCGAAGCGCCCCCGTTGAGGGTGGTGGCGGGGGCATGGATGGAGTGGCACCCGGCGGGCCGCCGTGGTGCTGGTACTGCCGCCTGCGGCGGTGCTTCGGCAGCGGGCGCTCGGCCCGCACCCGGACGCGGCTGGCGCTGACCGCGCCGCCGGTGCCCGTGGTCCGTACCCGGGGGGTGTTCAGCTCGCGGCCCGCCATCGCCACCACGGTGCCGAGCGGGCGCTCGTGGCTGATCTTGGCCGTGAGCAGCCGGGTGATCGCGATGGTGGCGATGAAGCCCCACGCCGTCGAAAAGAACCCGAAGCTCCACCCGGCCCAGCGTTCGACGCCGAGGACCACGAAGAACGTCGGGATGCCGATGAGCCACGCGACGTACCGGGCTCTCCAGGGAAAAGTCGCTTTCGGCGGGCCGAGCCACACGGCGTCGACCCGGTACACCTCGTCGTCGGTCCTGATGCGCACGCGGACCCCGTCTCAGCCGGTGAACAGGCCGGCGATCCACTGGCCCACGTTCACGCCCGCGCCGCTGACCGCGAGACCGATGATGGCGAGCGCGATGACCACGCCGGCGAGCCGGCGCATGACACCGGCGTTGTCGCCCTTACCGCCGCCCAGCCACAGGAGCAGGAGTGCGACGGCCAGCAGCACCAGGGGGATGACGTTGTCGAGCAGCCACTGGCGCACGTTGCCCGTGCCCAGTTCGCCGGCGGCCAGCGTGTCGAGGGTGGTCAAGGTCATCATCGCGATACTCCCGGTGCGCGGTGGAGCCCGCGCGGTTCTGGCTCAGGCGGTGCTTCGAACAACATCATGGGGGCTACGAGGGGTAGTGGTCAAAGTGCACAGCGTAGAGACCGGCTGGCTCGTCAACCGGCGTGGCGCGGATGGCACACGAAATCTCCACGCCCACCATCATCGCGGCAAGGGCCCTCGGGTTGAACCCCGGCCACCCATACTTCTCAGTGTGCTGACGAACTCACCCCATTGCTCGGGATTTGCTCACTGTGGGTACTGGTGCTCTGGCCGTTGTGCGGCCTGGAACAGTGTTGCATGACACGAACGGCCGCGTCCCCCGAGTCCGCTCTGTGACAACGGTTGGCCGGTCGGCGGCCATGTCGATCTTCGACGCGAGTGCTGTCCGTCACGGGGTGCCCGAAACTTCACAACTTTTTCACTACATAGCGTGATCTTGACTGGTCGATCAGCTCAGGGGCCGGCGAAAGACGCCGTCCGGGAAGGCGCCGGCTTGGACGATCCGGCGGCTGAGCCCGCGGCACAGCTCTTCGAGCCGGGCCGTCCGCTCGGCACCGAGGTGGAGCCACGGCGCCCGCGCGGCGGACTCGGTGGCGATCTCGACGGCGGCGCGGACGGCGGTGCCCGCCTCGGTGAGCCCGCCCTCGGCGTCGAGGATGCCGCGGCCGGTCAGCGCGGCCTCGGCGGCCGCCCACTGCTCGTCGCTCCAGCCGCGGGTCAGCTTGGCCGGGGCGGTGGCGAACCCGCGGCCGGTGGCGACGTGGGTGACCAGGGCGTCCAAGCCGCTCAAGCCGTTCAGGAGGAGGGCGGCGATGTGGCCGTCGCCGCGGTGCTCGCGGAGCAGGGTGATCGCGTGCCAGAGGACGAGGTGCGGCTCCCCGGGCCAGGCGAGCCCCGCGTGCGCGGCGTAGAGGGGACGTCCTTCGCCGGTGCACCCGTCGCTCGCCTCGCGCGCGAGTTCGGCGGCTTCGGCGACCTCGTCGCTCTTGACGTGGTCGCCGAGCAGGCGGGTCAGCGCCTGGTCGACGCCCTCGAGCCGCGCGTCCAGGACCTGCTCCGGCGTCGCCAGGGTCCAGGCGCGCGGGATCACGCGGGCGACGACCTCGGGGTTGAAGTTGTAGAAGGTGGCCGCGACGACCTCGGGCCCGACGGCCCCCATGGCCGCCGACCGGCTCGCGAAGTACGGCATCCGGCCCGGCCGCAGCCCGATGCCGGTGAGCGCGGCATCGACTTCGGGCGCGAAGTACGAGAAAGCGTGCAAAGAATCGAAAGCCGCCTTGAACCGCTTCTCGTCACCCGACATACCGGCACCCTACTACCGAGTAACCACCCGGCGGAACCACACTTCGCCAGGCCGAACCGGGAATCACGCGTGACTGGGCGGTCGACACGCGTGATCGGGGGGTCAACTCGCGTGATTGAGGGGGCGACACAGCTCGGGCTGCGGGTTCCGCCGTGTCGACCCCCCAGTCACGCGTGTCGACCCTCCAGTCACGCGTGTCGACGCTCCAGTCACGGGCTGGAGGCGGACGAGCTGGCATGTAAGCCGGATCCTGTTCCCCGGTCGCCTTGCGGCTTCCGGGGCGGCGGCCATCCATCTCGGCCTGCCGTCGCCGGCAGGCTCCAGCGGCCTACCCGCAGGCTCGGACGGGCCGTCCTCGAACGCCTGCGCAGGAGCCCGGGGGCTCCCTCTTGGCCTTGCTCCGGGTGGGGTTTACCGAGCCGTCCCGGTCGCCCGGGACGCTGGTGGTCTCTTACACCACCGTTTCACCCTTACCCCCGTCCGAATGAAGCACGAACGGGGGCGGTCTGTTTTCTGTGGCACTTTCCCGCGGGTCACCCCGGGTTGCCGTTAGCAACCACCCTGCCCTGCGGAGTCCGGACTTTCCTCGGGCCGGGTCGCCCCGGCCCGCGACCGCCCTGCCAGCTCGTCCGCGTGCTGGATCGTAGCTCAGTAGCCGGCCACCGCCCCGGTGCGGTGGCGCGGCCGGACCTCGGGCGGGGGCTCGGCGGGCACCGGGTGCTGGCGGGCCAGTTCGGCCGTCCAGTGCAGGACGGCGGCGGGGCTGTCGAGGCCGATCAGGCCGACGAGCCGGCCCTGGCGGACGAAGCCGGTGATCGGCCGGGTGCCCGGGACCGGCGACTCCAGCAGCACGGTGTCGGTCGCCAGGGACGGCCGGCCGGCGACCTGGATGCGGACGCCGTGCTGTTCGGACCAGTAGCGCGGCACCGGCGTGTAGGCCGGCGACCCCTGCGGGCCGGCGAGGAGGTTCTGGGCGGCGGCGCGGCTCATCTCGACGGCGTTGAGCCAGTGCTCCTCCCGGTGCGGCGTGGGGTCGAAGCGGAGGTTGGGCCAGCGGGCGACGTCACCGGCCGCGACGATCGTCGACGAGCCGACGACGTGGCAGGTGGGTCCGCAGACGACGCCGTCGTCGAGCGGCAGCTTGGCCCCGCGCAGCCAGGAGACCGCCGGGACGCTGCCCACGGCGACGACGACGCAGGCGACCTCGAGGGCGCGGCCGTCGGCGAACTCCAGGCCGACGTGCGTGGGCGCGGGCCGCCAGCGGCGGATCGTGGTGCCGAGTTCGAGGCGGACGCCGCGGGCGGTGTGCAGCGCCGTCAGCCACTCGCCGATGTCGGGCCCGAGGACGTCGGCCAGCAGGGATCTCGCCCGGCCGAAGAGGACGACCTCGCGGTTCATCTCGCGGAGGCTGGACGCGACTTCGCAGCCGATGAAGCCGTCGCCGATCACGGCGACCGGGCCGGGGTTGGTGGCGAGAGCGCGCTGGAGGGCGATCGTGTCGGCGAGGGTGCGGACGACGACCACGCGCGGGTGGCCGTGCGGCGCGCCGGGCATCCGGCGCGGTTCGACGCCGGTGGCGATGATCAGGCCGTCGTAGTGCAGTTCCTCGTCGCGCAGGTGGACGACCTGCCGGTTCGGCGAGAGCGCGGTGACCGGCGTGTCGAACCGCCATTCGGCGTCGACCTCGAGGGGGTCGGCGAGCAGCGTGTCGGCCCGGCTGACCGCGCCGGTGAGCAGCTGCTTGGACAGCGCCGGCCGGTGGTAGGCGATGTCGGGTTCGGCGCCGAGGACGACGACTTCGCCGTCGAACCCGAGTTCGCGCAGCCGTTCGGCCGCGCGCAGGCCGGCGAGGCCGGCTCCGGCGATGACGATGCGTTCGCTCATCGGGTGGCTCCCAACAGGTGGATGGCTCTCATGGGGCAGGCGCGCGCGGCGGCCTGGACGTGCGGGACGAGCTGGGCACCCGGGCGCTTCTCGTAGGCGAGCTGCCCGTCCAGGCCGAGCTGGAAGACCTGGGGCGCCTCGGACTGGCAGACCCCGTAGGCGTGGCAGCGCTCGCTGTCGACGTCGACGCGCACGGTGGCCGGCTCCGGGTCGTCCCCCGCGGGCGGCGGTGTCACCAGGCCGGCGCGGGCCAGCACCGCGGCGGGCAGCACGCGCAGGACCGACAGCAGCACCGGCGGGACGAGCAGCGTGATGCCGGTGAGCCAGACGACGGCGAGGTGCCCGCTCGCGATGGCGCCGAGCCAGGCGTGCACCGCCAGCAGGCCGATGGCGAGGTACCCGGCCTGGTGGAAGCGCAGCCAGCGGCCCTCGCCGGCGCTGCGGCGCAGCCCCGCGGTCACGGACACGGCGATGACGAGCTCGAGGCCGGCGATGCCCAGCGCGTGCCGCGGCGTGCCGTCGTAGAAGGGGAGGAGCAGGTCGGCGACGCCGAAGGGGTCGTCCTCCAGGAAGAGGAAGGTCAGCCCGTGCATGGTCCCGGTGGCGAGGGTGAACGCGGCGAGCACGACGTGCCCGGTGCGGATCGCGTCCTGGCCGCTGACCCGGCGGACCCAGCCGGTGGCGGCCAGCACGCCCCAGCACAGCGTCAGGCACATGCAGAGGTAGGTGAGGCGGCCGGAGAGCGCGGCAGCCTCGGCGATCCCGGTGTCGTGCGGCGACACCGGGATCAGCGCGGCGGAAAGGGACATGGGGCGGGTTACCTCCGGGTGCGCGGCGAGGGCCTGCCGGGGGTTCCGAGCAGGCGGAGCAGGCCGAACGTGGCGACGGCGGCGAGGGCCACGAGAACGGCGCCGGCGGCGAGGGCACCGCCGCCGAGGGTGTCGTCCTCGGTGGCGGAGACGAGCAGGGACGTGGTCTCGGCGAGGCCGGTGCTCTCCAGCAGCGTCAGGTGCCCGAGCGAGGTGTCGACGGCGGTCTGGGCGAACGCGCGGACATCGTCGTCGCGGGTGCCCGCGCGGACGTCGGAGGCGAGCCCGAAGAGCGTGCCGTACTCGGCGCGGAGGCGGTTGACGTAGGCGCGGTCGAACGCGTCGCCGGAGCCGGCGGCGATCTCGCCGGCCCAGCCGCGCTCCTGGTCGGTCGGCTCCCCCGGCAGGGTGACGGCGAGCCGGTCGGCGACCGAGCGCAGGGCGACGTCGAGGCGAGCCTGGTCGTCGGCGATGCGGACGGCGACGGCCCGCACCCGCCGGTTGGTGGCCCGGTCGGCGGCGAGCCTGCTCGACGGCACGGACCACAGCGTGTGCTGCTTGAGCCGGGTCAGCAGGGCGCGGTCGGACTGCTGCAGTTCCCCGGCCGACGCCGGCACGGCACAGCCCAGCACGAGCGCGGTCGCAGCGGCCAGCAACGCCACGAATCGGAGCGGCATCCCCGTTGTCCCTTCGCAAAGGAGTCCTCACCTCCTGTTACGGGGAGAAGGTGCGATCCGGTTCTCGCCGTCACCCTTTAGTGACCTGTGATGTGTATCACAAGACGCATTGTGAACCGGTCCGTGACGACCCACGCCCGCACTGCCTCGAATTGAGGCGTGAAACTAATACATATGGCCTATTAAGTGATTTTGCGCTACGCTCCGATGACCCCACGGTCCGCCAGTCAGGTGAGGTTGCGAGCTTTATGGAAGCACCGGGAAGAGAAGGTCGCGGCCACGTCGGCTACGCGTCGTCCGCGACCGCGGTCGACACCGGCCTCGCCGCGGGAGACGATCTCGTCCCACTGCTCTACAAAGACTTCCGCGCCACCCTGTTTGCGCAGGTCATGAGCCTGACCAACCATGATCGACAGTGGACGGAAGACGTGGTGCAGGAGACCATGATCCGCGCCTGGCAGCACTCCGACACGCTCGAACGCGAGCCCGGAATGCTGCGCGGATGGCTGCTCACGGTGGCCCGGCGGATCGTCATCGACGGCTGGAGGAATCGCCGCGTCCGCCCGCAGGAGGTCGCTCTGGAGATCCCGGAAAACGCCGAGTCCACGGACCGCACGGACAGCTCGTTAGCCGCGCTAACGATTACTGGGGCATTGCGGGAACTGGACGCCAAATATCAGTCGGTCATCTACGAGACGTATCTCGCGGGAAACACCGTTCGACAGGCGGCGGAAATTCTCGGAATTCCCGAGGGAACTGTCAAATCGCGGTTGTACACGGCGATGCGGCAATTGCGGAAGGCGCTCGGGGAAGTGACGATCCGATGAGGGAGCGGAAGGGGGACGCCGCAGCCTACGGGCTCGGTGTCCACGATGATCCGGAAGAGTTCGAAGCCCACCTGCTGGGCTGTGCCCGCTGCCGGAGCCGGGTCGCCGGGTTCACCCCGGTGGCCGGCGCACTGGCGGAGGCGGTGCGGCTGGGCTACCTGCCGCCGGGCGACGGTGCGGCCCGGCGCCGGAAGTCGGCCGGGGCGGCGGCCCTGCGGGGACCGGTGGCCGGCCCGCTGCTGCTGCTCGCGCTCGGCGTGGCGACGATGGCCCTCTGCGGGGCCCGGCCGGTCGCGGGGAGGACCCGGTTCGCATCCACTGCGTCCATCGTCTCCCCTGGTCAGGTCGTCGCCGGTACCGGCCGCGGTCCGCGGTGTCTCCCGCGGTCGGCCGGTTTCCAGTAGTCTGCCCCAACCCAACATGAAAGTCCTTACGGTGGATACCGAAGTAAATCCCGAGCACCCCGCCAGCGGGGCTTCGGTACCGAAGCGTCCCGCCCCGCGGCTCCCCGGCCGCGAGCCCGAGCTCGGCCGCCTGACCGGGCTCTTCCCGGTCGTGCTGGGCGGCGCGGCCGCCAGCGCGGTGCTGGCCGGCGAGTTCGGCATGGGCAAGAGCGCCGTCCTGCGGACCGCCGGGGCGCTGGCCGCGAACGCGGGCTTCACCGTCGCGACGGCCACCGGGTCGCGGCTGGAAAGCCACCTGGCCGGCGGGCTCGTCCGCCAGCTCGCCGACGCGCTCGAAGGGCCGGGGGCGCCCCCGCGACCGCCCGTCGCCGAGCTGTGCGGCGCGGCCGGCGAGAGCGAAGCGCTCGACCTCTTCTTCCGGATCGTCCGCGACGCGGCCGAGCGGGGTCCGCTGTTCCTCGGCATCGACAACATCCACCTGGCCGACGCCTGGTCCATGCGCTGCCTGGCCTACCTCCGCAGCCGCGTGCTCGACCTGCCGGTGCTGCTCGTCCTGACGTCCGTCATCGGTTATCCCCCGCACCGCGAGGTCGCGCTGCTGGACATGGTGGGGAGCACGCCGGTCACCATCACGCTGAACGGCCTCGGCGACGCGGCCGCGGCGGAGATCCTCGGCCTCGCGCCCGGGGAGCTGGCCTCCGCCTGCCGCGAGGCGACCGGCGGCAACCCGGTGCTGCTGCAGGCGCTGCGGCCGCGGCTGCTGCCCGGCGCGGACCCGCACGAGCTCGGCTCGTCGCTGATCGGGCAGGTGCTCACCACGCGGGTGCAGGAGTTCCCGCACGCGCCGGCCATCCTGCACGCGGCGGCGATCCTCGGCGAGGACGCCGGCTTCGACCTGCTGGCCCGGCTGGCCGGTGTCGACGAGCTCGACGCGCTGCAGGCGATCGACACCCTGGTCCGGCTGCACGTACTGAACAACAGCGACCAGCCGACGCTGACCTACTCGTTCGTCCGCAACTCCCTGCTGAAGGACATGCCGCAGACCACCCGGGCGGTCAACCACTCCCGGGCGGCGAAGCTGCTGACGGAGGCGGGGGCGCCGCCCGAGCGCGTGGCCGCCCACCTGCTGGAAGCGACGTCGATCCGGATCCCGTGGGCGGTGGACGTGCTGCGGCTGAGCGCGCGCGACGCGGTGTTCTCCGGGCGGTCCGAGCTGGCCGCCCGGCACCTGCGCCGGGCGCTGGAGGAGCGGCTGACCTCGGGGCGCCGGATGGCCGTGCTGCTGCAGCTCGCGCACGCGGAGTTCCAGTTCGACCCGCCCGGCGCCGCGAAGCGGGTGCGGGAAGCCGTCGACACCGTGGGCAACCGCGAGACGGCCGCGTACATCGCCACGGCGATGCTGCTGTCGCTCTGCGGCGGCCAGGACGCCCGGCTCGGGATCAGCGCGGCGGGCCAGATCGCGGCGCGGCTCGACGCGGGCGGGCCGGACGCCGTGTGGCCGCTGCTGTGCATGACCTACCTCGCCGAGGCCGGCAGCCGGCTCGGCCCGCCCCCGGAGTTCCGCGACTTCGAGGAGCAGTGGGCGCCGCTGACCGACCCGGCGGCCCAGCGCAGCCGCTCGGCGCTGCTGGCCCTGGACGCCGTCCGCAGCGGCGAGTCGGCGCCGGACGCCGTCGGGCACTTCGCGGACGCGCTGAGCCAGGCCGGGGCGCCGCCGCGCGCCGGCGCCCCCGACAGCCCGAGCCCCCGAAGGCTGAACAGCGACGACGGCGGCGAGCTGTTCGAGCAGCACTACTTCTTCACGCTGGCCACCGCGGTGCTCGCGGACGAGCCGGCGCACGTCGACCGGCTGTGCCGGGTCCTCGACGTCGAGCGCGAGCCGTGGGACGTGCACGTGCCGCACGGGGCGCTGCCCACCCTGGCCCGCGGGATCGCGCTGCAGGCCAGCGGCGACCTGCAGCGGGCGAGCGTGCACTTCGAGTCCCTGCTGCGCCGCTTCGACGAGCGCGGCGGGACGACGACCTGCCCGGTCGGCGTGCTGTGCGCGGCGAAGCTCGTCGAGTGCTGGGTGGACCTCGGCCGGTTCGAGGCGGCGACGTCCCTGCTGGACCGGATGGACTTCGTCGCGAGCCAGGGCCTGTTCACGCACACGTACCTCCTGTACGCGCGGGGCCGCCTGCGCGTCGCGACGGGGTACACGCGTTTCGGGTTCGAGGACCTCCTCAGCTGCGGGCGGCGCCTGGCGCACCACGGCATGCGGTTCCCGGGGTTCGTGCCGTGGCGGGCGCACGCGGCCCGGGCGGCGCTGGCCCTCGGCCAGACCGACGACGCGGCCCGCCTGGCCGAAGAGGACATCAACGCCTCGGCCCGCTGGGGCGCGGCGCGCCCACTGGGCACGGCGCTCACGACGCTGGGGCTGGTCCGCGAGGACGACGAGGCCGAGCGGGCGCTGCAGAAGGCGATCACGACACTGCGATCGTCCCCGGCCCGCCTGCAGCTGGCGACGGCCCTGACGGAGCTCGGCACGCTGCAGTCCCGGCACGGCCAGTCCGAAAAGGCCATCGAAACGCTCCGGCAGGCGGTGGAGCTGAGCGAGCAGTGCGGAGCGCGCCCACTGGCCCGCCGGGCGGCGGAGGAGCTGCGGTCCTCGCGGCGCGCGCTGACGCCGGCGAAGGACAACGAGCACGGGCTGACCCGGCAGGAGAACCGCATCGCGGTGATGGCGGCCCAGGGACTGACCAACCGCGAGATCGCCACGGCCCTGCACCTGACGCGGCGGACGGTGGAGCTGCACCTGTCCGGGGCGTACCGGAAGCTCGGGATTCCCGGGCGGGCGGAGCTCGGTGGGGCGCTGGCGAAGTCTTCGCAGCGGGTGGATGGTCGCTGACCCGTTTCCGGGATCCGCAAGCTCGACCAGTGCGGCACGCGGACGAGTGCCGAGCTGTTCCAGGACCCCGCAGGCTCGGCCGATGCAGCACCCCGGCGCTGAGCCTGAGGCAGCGTAGGGCTGCGGGCACGGCGGCAAGCGCGAGCGGGCGCTGAACCGTCCCCGGACCCCGCAAGCCTGGCCGCGCAGCCCGCGGAGGCCCCCTGAGCCAAGGCCGCGCAGCCCCCGGAGATCCGCTGAGCCAAGGCCGCGCAAGGTCGCAGTTCGGCCCGCACTTCGGCCCACCGCTTCGGGCAGCTATGTCCAGTTTGGACTCCCGCCCGCGGGGGCGCCCCCGTCTTCCACACTACCCGGCAGCACCGACAGAACCGGGCCGCAGTTAGCGTGAACGCGTGAACATCCTCGCGGGCGCGGCCAGCCTGCTGCTCCTGGCCGGTGTGCTCGTCTTCGCCATCGTCCGGCCGCGGGGGTGGCCGGAAGCCGTCGCCGCCGTGCCGGCCGCCGGGGTCGTGCTCCTGCTCGGGCTCGTGCCGCCCGCCGCCGCCGGGGCGCGGGCCGTGGAAATCCTGCCCACTCTCGGCTTTCTCGCCGCGATTCTGCTTTTGTCCTTTTTGGCCAGTGTCGACGGCGTCTTCACCTGGCTCGGCAACCGGCTTGCCGAGGCGTGTCACGGCCGGCCGCGGCGGCTGCTCGTCCTCACCTTTGCCGCCGCCGCCGGGGTCACCGCGATCCTCAGCCTGGACGCCACCGTCGTGCTGCTCACCCCGGTGGTGCTCGCCACCGCCGGCAGCCTCGAGCTCCCCGCGCGGCCGCACGTCTACGCCTGCGCGCACCTGGCCAACTCGGCGTCGACGCTGCTGCCGGTGTCCAACCTGACGAACCTACTGGCCTTCGCCGCCTCCGGGCTGACCTTCGCCGGGTTCACCGCGCTGATGGCGTTGCCGTGGCTGGTCACGATCGCCGTCGAGCTGGTCGTGTTCCTGTGGTTCTTCAAGACCGACCTGCGGCCGCGCGAGACGCCCGAACCGCGCCAGCACCTCGAGACGCCGACCTTCGCCCTCGTCATCCTCGGGCTCACGCTCGCCGGGTTCGCGGTCGGGCAGTTGGGGCACGTCGAGCCGGTCTGGATCGCCGCGCTGGCGGCGCTCATCCTCGGTGTGCGGGCGGTGGCGCGGGGCAAGATCCGGCCGTGGCGGCTGGTCACCGAGGCGGCGCCGCAGCTGTGCCTGTTCGTGCTGGGCCTGGCCGTCGTGGTCGAGGCCGTGTCGGAGCACGTCCTCGGCGGGGTGCTCCGCGAGGTCCTGCCGTCCGCGACCGGCCTGGTCGACCTGCTGGTGGCCGCGGGCGTGGCGGCGCTGCTGGCCAACCTGGTCAACAACCTGCCGGCCACGCTCATCCTGCTGTCGGTGCTCGGCCCGCACCCGGCGCCCGGCGTACTGCTGGCGGTGCTGCTCGGCGTCAACATCGGCCCGAACGCGACCTACCTCGGCTCACTGGCGACCCTGCTGTGGCGCCGGACGCTCCCGAAGCCGCCCTCGCCGAGGACCTTCCACGCCCTGGGGGCGCTCACGACCCCGCTGAGCCTGGCCGCGGCGACCGTCGCGCTCTGGCTGAGCCTCGGGTTCGCGACCTGACGGCGACCGGCCTCAGCTGGGCGTCGTGATCGTCTGGCCCGGCTTCATCGTCGCGCCGCAGTCGTCCAGCGGGCCGCCGAAACGGTCCGCCGCCACGGCCGGGATCGTCTTCGCCGCGTACTCCTGGGCCGCCTTCAGCTTCGCCGGGTCCGTCACCGCGTCGCGCCGGACCCAGTCGCCGTTGCGGAGGCCCTCGATCGGGGAGCTGTAGATCAGCACGTAGTCGCGGTCGAGGCGGGGGTCCAGCGCAATCCCGTTGCCCGCCGCCCAGGGGCCCCACGAGTGGATGAACGTCGGCTTGACCGTGTCGAACACGTAGTTGCGCAGGCCCGCCAGGTCGTTCTCGTGCACCAGGTCGGCGATCGGCTTGTTCACCAGGCCGGCCATGTCGACCAGCTCGAGCCGGCTGGTCATCGACGAGCCGCCGAGGTCGGGCAGCAGCAGCGACGCCTTCCGCACGCCGAGGATGTCGGCGTAGGTGTTGAAGCCGCGGCCGAAGCGGTCGGCCACCAGGCACGCCGTGATGTTCGGGTTCTTCGCGAACTTGTCCGCCGCGGCCGCGAACCCGATGGCCGACGGGACGAACGCGCCCACCAGCACCACGACGACGCCGACGCGCAGCAGCGCCCGCCGGTGGCGCAGCAGCTCACCGGCCGAAAGCGTGCCCGCGAGGACCGCCAGCGGCCAGATCGGGCTGGCGAACCGGTGCTGGTACATCCAGTCGGCGACCATCACGCCGTAGGCGACGATCCCGAGCCCCAGCGGCACCAGCAGCGCGATCAGCGGACGCCGCCACGGCGCCTTGACCAGCGCGAACACGATCACCAGCGCCAGCGCGACCACGCCGGCCCAGCCCGCGTAGCCGACCAGCTCGAACGGCCGCTTCAGTGCGTCGAACCCCGGCAGGCCCTGCTGCTTCGCCACCGAAGGGTTGGCCAGCAGCCGTCCGAACTCCGAGTGCCGCCAGACGACGTACGCGCCGAACGGCACGGCGAACGCCGCCACCGACAGCAGCGCGAGCCGGAAGCTCTTCCAGAACAGCCCGGACCGCAGCAGGAACAGCGCCGCCAGCGGGTACGCGCCCGCGTAGATCAGGCCTTCCGGGCGGGTCAGCGCGGCGAACGCGACCAGCACCCCGGCCCACAGCGCGACCTTCGGCGTCAGCAGCTTGTCCCGCCGCACCGACACGAACAGCGTCACGCCCAGCGTCACGACGACGAACGCGAACAGCGAGTTCTCCAGGCCGGACACGACCCAGATGACGTACGACGGGATCGTCGCCAGCGTCAGGCCGACGACCAGCGTGGCCAGCCACGCGAAGCGGGTGAAGATCTGCTTCGCGGCGATGTGGCAGGCCGTCAGGACGCCGCCGGTGAACAGCAGGCCCAGCGCCTTCGGGAACAACACGTAGTCCGGGAGGCCGAAGAGGGCGCCGTGGTCGAAGAGGCCGACGAGCTTGCCGAGGCCGAGCAGCACCATCCACGTCGGGTCGGAGAAGCCCTCGACCGGCGGCGCGCCCGGCTGCAGCACCGGGCCGAGGCCGTCGGCGAAGCTGCGGGCGTAGGAGAAGGTGATGGCGGCGTCGTCGACGATCCAGTGGCCGTAGCGGGTCGCGTGGACGGCGACGGCCGCGACACCGGCGAGCACGGCCAGCACCGGCGCCAGGCGCGCGCCCCAGCCGCGGGTGGCCGTGGTGGTGGCCGGGTCCTCGGGGACGTCGCTCGGGGAGGTCTCGGTGAGTGCGCTAGCCGTCATGTCCTCGTCACTGTTCCGCCCGCAGGCTTCTGCCGGTGGGATACGCGCGAGCCGGCGCCCCCTTGCTGGACCCGGAGGCCGGACCCGACACCGCGGCGACGCGGTCGAGACACTGTAGCCAATACCCCATCCGGGGTCCGCCAGGCGTCGGGGTCGAGCGTGATCCGCCCCACACTTCGGTGAATATCCCGGCGCCGGTCAGGCCAGGTGCGAGGTGTCGTTGACGAGGCGGACCGACGCGTTCCCATCGGGGTAGAACTCGACGATCGACAGCGACGCCAGGTCCAGGTGCAGCCGGAACAGCAGCTGCGGACCGGCGTCGAGGCCCATCCGGAGCAGGGTCTTGATCGGCGTCACGTGGCTGACCAGCACCAACGTCCGGCCGCCGTGCTCGGCGATGAGCTCGTCGCGGGCCTTGCGGACGCGCCGGTGGACGACCTCGAAGCTCTCTCCGCCGGGCGGCGCCACCGCGCTGTCGCCCAGCCAGGAGCGGTGCAGGGCGGGGTCGCGGTCGGCCGCTTCGGCGAACGTCAGGCCTTCCCACTCGCCGAAGTCGGTCTCGATCAGACCGGGGTGGGTCTCGACGCGGCCGCCGAGCGCGTCGGCGACGGCCTGCGCTGTTTGCTTCGTGCGGGTGAGCGGCGAGGAGACGATCGGGACAGCTTCGCCGTCGACGACCAGGCCCTCCATCGCGGCCAGCCGTTTCGCGGCCGCGGCGGCCTGCGTGCGGCCCAGTTCGGTCAGCGGGACGTCGCCGCGGCCGGAGTAGCGGCGCAGTGCCGACATCTCGGTCTGGCCGTGGCGCAGCAGGAGCAGCCGGGTCGGGGTGCCCTGGGCACCGGTCCAGGGCACGGCCGACCGGTCGGGCTTGCGGGTCGGCAGCTTCGGCGCGGTGGCTTCCGGGACACCGGACTCGCGTTCGGCCGCGGCGGGTCCGCGAACGCCGGTCTGCCGGGCGACCCGGCCGGCCCGGCCGGCCGTGGCGGCGCCGGGGCGGCCGGCGGCGGGCTTGCCGGTCGCCGCGTCCATGGCCTCGTTGGCCAACCGGTCGGCGTGGGAGTTCTGCGCGCGCGGGATCCACTCGTACTTGACGCGGGAGAAGCCCCCGGCCAGCTCCTTGGCCCGCTCGGCCAGCGGCTGCATGTCCGGGTGCTTGATCTTCCAGCGCCCGGACATCTGCTCCACCACGAGCTTCGAGTCCATCCGGACGTCCACAGTGGACGCACCGACCTCGGCCGCGGCGGCCAGGCCGGCGATCAAGCCGTTGTATTCGGCGACGTTGTTGGTGACGACCCCGAGACTTTCCTTGCGCTCGGCGAGGACCTGGCCATCGCTGTCCTTCACCACGGCGCCGTAGCCGGCGGGACCGGGGTTGCCCCGTGAGCCGCCGTCGGCTTCGACCACGACATGCGACGTCACAGACCCGACTCCAAGGTCCGGACCAGGATCGCGCCGCAGTTCTCGCACTGGATGACGTCGTCCTCCGGCGCGGCCTTGATTTCGTTGACCGTGTTGCGGTCGAGCTCCAGCTGGCAGGCGCCGCAGCGGCGGGCGCGGAGCAGCGCGGCCCCGATGCCCTTGTGCTCGCGGACGCGCTCGTACAGCTTGAGCAGCGGCTCCGGGAAGCGCGGCACCAGCTTCACGCGGTCTTCTTCGCGGCGCGCGCGGGTGGTGTCGAGGTCCTTGAACGCTTCGTCGCGGCGCGCGATCGCGGCGGCGACCTCGGCCTCGGCCTTGTCGACCTCGGCGCCGGTGCGCTGCGCGTCCAGGCCGAGGGCCTCGCGCTGCTCCATCAGCTCCAGCAGGTCGTCCTCCAGCGCGCTTTGGCGCCGCTCCAGCGACTGCAGCTCGTGCTCGATGTCGGTCATCTGCTTCGAGTTCACCGAGCCGGAGGCCAGGAGCTTGCGGTCGCGGTCCTCGCGGGCGCGCACCGACTCGATCTCCTTCTCCTGCCGGGCGATTTCGCGGTCGAGGTCGGAGGCGGCGGTCTCCACCGAGACGAGGGCGTCCCGACGCTCGCGGGCGGTCTTCTCCCCCGCGTCGATCTCGGCCAGCTCGGGCAGGGTGCGGCGGCGGTGCGCGGTGCGCGAGAGCTCGGCGTCCACCTTGGCGAGCTCGAGCAACTGGCGCTGCACGGCGGGTTCGGCCTTCACGGTGCTCCTCTAAATCGATGTGCGCTCGGCGCGGACGTTCCACGGGTCGGTGCGCCGCGTGGAGACGTGAACGTCGACGTTACCCGCAAAGGCCCGCGCCACGAGCGCCGAGGCTTGCCCGCACCAGGGCCACTCGCTGGCCCAGTGGGTCAGCCCGACCAGCGCGGGCACCGGGCCGCGGCCCGCGAGGTGCTCGCCGGCGGGGTGATGCCGCAGGTCCGCGGTGACGAAGGCGTCGACACCGGCCTCGGTGGCCTGCTTCAGGTAGGAGTCCCCGGCCCCACCGGACACGGCCACGGTGCGGATCGGGCGGCCGGCGTCACCCGCGCCGAGCACGCCGGGCACGGTCGCGGGCAGGGCGTCGGCGACGCGCTGGACGAACACCGCGAACGGCTCCGGCTCGGGCAGTTCGCCGAGGCGGCCGATGCCGGTGACGCCGTCGGCCTTCGGTTCCAGCGGGCCGGTGACGCGCAGCCCGATCGCCTGCGCGAGCGCATCGGAGACGCCGGGGTCGGCGGAGTCGGCGTTGGTGTGCGCGCAGTAGAGGGCGATGCCTTCGCGGATCATCCGGTGCACGAGGGCGCCCTTGGCGGAGTCGGCGGGGACGCCGTGCACGCCGCGCAGCAGCAGCGGGTGGTGCGCGACGATCAGCTGCGCACCGCGTTCGACGGCTTCGTCGACGGTCTCGGCGACCGGGTCGACGCAGAACAGCACCCGGCGCACGGGTTCGGCCGGATCGCCGCAGACGAGGCCGACGGCGTCCCACGACTCGGCGAGCTCGGGCGGATAAACCTGTTCCAGCACGGAGATGACTTCGGAAAGGGCGGGCACGCGGTGATTTTCGCATGCACGGTCCGGAGCCGTGCGCCTTCGGTCGTTGCTCGTCACGGTGACAGCGGTCCGGGCCTGCACAACCGCGGCCGCAAGGAGGCGCCCCGGCGGCACCAGGCCGCCGCGGGCGCCGGGAACGGTCAGTTGCAGTTGCCGCAGCAGCCGCAGCCCTGGCCGGTGCACTTCGAGCAGCACCCGTGCATGATCGCTCTCCTTCCGGTTCGCGTCCTCGCCCGATCGACGCTAAGTGGGCGCTGTGGGCCGCGGATACCGCCGTGTGGGCGGGTGACCGGGTGAATGCGGTGGTTACGCTCGGGGCGGTTGGGGCGGCGCCGCGGCGGGGGATGCCTGGTGGGGGGCGGGTTATCGCCGGGCTGATGGCGGGGGTCGCAGCCTTCGCGCGCCACCCGCTGGGGCGCATCGCACCCCGCCTGATCCCTTCGGGCCGAGCGAGCAGCGTTCGTGCCCGCCTGCCGGGCCGCCGAGCGCATCGCCCCGACCGCGGCGAACAGCCCCACTCGCGCCGCCCGCCGGGCCGCGGGCATCGCGCCCACTCACCGTGGCGAGCCAGCGAGCAGCCTCTGCGCCCCACCAGCCCGCAGAACCACGCGGCGGTCACGTTCTCACCCCGGCCACGTCAGGCGGACGGGTGACCTGGCGAACCCGATGGTTACCCTCGGCGCGTGACGCACATCGTCTTCGTCTGCTCCGGCAACATCTGCCGCTCCCCGATGGCCGAACTGGTGTTCCGGGCGCGGCTCGACGACGCCGGGCTCGGTGACTCCGTCCGGGTGACCAGCGCCGGGACCGGTCCGTGGCACGCCGGTGAGCCCGCCGACAAGCGGGCCCGTGCCACGCTGAAGGCGCACGGCTACCCGACCGCGCACGTCGCGTCCGAGGTGTCCGGCGAGGACCTCGCCGCCGATCTGCTGCTGGCCGCGGACGAGGGGCACCTCGAGTTCCTGCGATCGCGGGTCGAGGACCCGGCGAAGGTGCGGCTGCTGCGGTCGTTCGACCCGTCGGCGCCCGAGGGCGCCGAGGTCCCGGACCCGTACTACGGCGGCGACGACGGCTTCGAAGACGTCCTCGGCATGATCGAACGCTCGGTGCCCGGTTTGCTGGATTGGGTGCGTTCGCGGAGGTAGCGGTCACAGCCCGCGAAGGCCCGCCGGGGGCACGGGCTACCGTGGTGGGGTGCGGTTGCGGTTCCTCCTCCGGCCCGGGTGGCTGGCTCTGACGGCGGTGGTGTTCACTTTCGCCATCTGCTGCTTCACCCTGCTCTCGCCGTGGCAGTTCAGCCGCAACACCGAGCGCGAGCAGCAGAACGCCGCGCTCGAGACGTCGTTCACCGCGGCTCCGGTGCCGCTGGCGCAGCTGCTGCCGCCCGGGAGCGTGCCCGGCCGGTACACCGAGTGGCACCTCGTCACCGTCACCGGCCAGTACCTGCCGGACAAGGAAGTCGTCGCGCGGCTGCGGACCGTCCAGGGCGAAGGTGCCTTCGAGGTGCTGACGCCGATGCGGACCACCGACGGCACGATCGTGCTGATCGACCGCGGCTACGTGCCCCTGGACAGCAAGTCGGCCGTGCCGCCGTACCCGCCGCCGCCGGCCGGGACCGTGCAGGTCACCGCGCGGGTGCGGGCGGACGAGACCGACCCGAAGAACCGCGACGCGTTCGCCGACGCCTCGACCGGCGGGCGGCTGCAGAGCTACGTCGTCGACTCCCGGGTGGTCGCGCGGGCGGGCGGGCTCGACATCCGGCCGGGCTACTTCCAGCTCGACGCCGGCCAGCCCGGGGTGCTCGGCGCGCTGCCGCTGCCGCAGACGGACTCGGGGCCGTTCCTGTCGTACGCGCTGCAGTGGATCGCGTTCGGCGCGATGGCGCTGCTCGGCTGGCTGTACTTCACGGTCCGCGAGCTGAAGCCGGGCGGGGCGCTGGACGCGTCCGAAGCCCCTTCGCGGCGGAAGTCCGTCGCGGAGATCCTCGCGGAAGACGAGCTCGCCGAAAGTGGCCATCAGAAGTAGGCCGCGAATGGCCCTGCGGTGAGGCCACTTGCCCGGGTGATACTCGGGTCATGCTGATCCACCCGTGGGACGCCGCCGCTTCCGATCCGGAGTGGCGCGAGTGGCTGTCCGGGCACGACTTCGGCCAGCTGATCGCCGGCGGCCGGGGCCGCGACCTGCCGGTGGTGACGCCGGCGCACTTCGCGTTCGACGGCGACCGCACGATCGTCACCCACCTGGCCCGCCCGAACCCGATCTGGCCGCTGCTGGAGGAGCACCCGCGGGCCCTGCTGACGGTGATCGGCGACTACACGTACATCCGCGCGGACTGGAACGCGACCGCGGACCCGGCCTACGGCGTGCCGACGTCGTACTACGCGACGGTGCAGCTCGAAGGGGACATCCGGCTGGTCGACGACCCGGCGGCGAAGGCGGCCCTGCTCGACGAACAGCTGCGGCACTTCGAGCCGGACGGCGCCCGGGCACCGGTGAGCGCCGCCCCGGACGCGCCCGACCGGCGGCTGCTGCCGGGGATCCGCGGGATCGAGTTCACGGTCACCGGGGTCCGGGCGAAGTTCAAGTTCGGCGGCAACCGGACGGCGGAAGACCGGGAGCGGATCGGGGCCCGGCTGGCGGAGCGGGGTGGGCCGCTGGACGCGCAGGCCCTGGAGCAGCTGCGCCGCCGCGGCTGAGGGACCCCAGCCGCGGCGGGCGGTTCAGCCGCCGCAGCGGGGGACCGGCAGCACGTCCAGGAAGCCGTGGATGGTCTCGCCGGTGGTGTGGTTCAGCGCGTCCGCCGTCATGTGCTGGGTGACGCCCGGCTGGTTGGCGGTCGGGTGCTGCTCCCGGATCCCCGTGGTCGCCGAGACGTCGTCGCCGGTGAAGAAGACCTTGCCGTTGTCGGCGAAGGTGATGGTCCAGACCTGGCCGGCGACGTTGGTGTGGATCTCGAACTCCTCCCCCACGACGAACGGCGACCCGGCGGGGCCGTCGTCGTCGTGCTTGGACTTCAGCGTGAACGACGTGCCCAGGCTGCCGAAGCCGTCCTGTTCGTAGGTGGGGCCGCAGCGCCGGTCCTTGGCTTCGGCGGTCCCGGTGACGACGAGGGTGAGCAGGCTCGCGGCGACCACGCCGGCCGCCATGTGCTTGTACCGCAAGGTTCCTCCCAGTTTTCGGCGAAGCGTTTGCCTACGCTCGTCGATACGCGGGAGAGTTACAGCTCCCGGCGCCGGAAGCCCGTCAGCACGGCGACCACCACCGAGGTCGCCCCGGCCAGCCAGCCCACGACCCGGGAAAGCTCCACCGCGCGCGTCACGTGTCCCGCGTCCGGGTTCCGGCCCACCCCCAGCACCGGCAGCTCCAGCACGCCGTGCGGGTACACCGTCCGGCCGCCGACGCGGACCTCGAGCGCGCCGGCGAACGCCGCCTCCACGCGGCCCGCGTTCGGGCTCGGGTGGGCGATCGTGTCGCGGCGCCACGCCCGCCACGCGCCGCCCGCCGAGCCGCCGACCACCGGGGCCGCCGCCACCGTCAAGGCCGCCGCCACGCGGGTGGGCAGCAGGTGGACCAGCTCGTCGGCCCGGTCCACCGCCCAGTGGCCGCGGCGGCCCGCGCGGGATCGGCGCAGCAAGCTCACCGCCCGTGCCCCGAGCAAGCCCGGCACGCCCGCCAGCGCGCCCCACACCAGCGGGGCCACCACCGCGTCGGACGTGTTCTCCGCCAGCGTCTCCACCGAGGCGCGGGACAGCGCGATCGCGCCCAGGCCGCCGGCCACCCGGGGGTCCAGTTCGGACAGTGTCGCGCGCGCCGGCTCGAAGCGGCACTCCTCCAGGTCGCGGGCCAGTTCCGTGCCCTGCTGGGCCAGGCCCGCCGCGCCGAGGACGGCCCACGTCGTCACCGCTGTCGCCGTGGCCTGCGCCAGGGGGCGGCCGCGGCTCGCCCGCTCGAGCAACGTCCCGCCCACGACGAGCGCGCCCGCGACGAGGACGCCCGAGCGGTGCGGGAGCCGGCGGAACGCCGTCACCGGGAGACGGCGGCGGGGGTCACCGAGGGCGCCGTCGGCCGCCACGCCCAACACCAGTCCGATCGCGCGCGCCGCGCTCACCCGTGCCCCCCGGCGGAAAGAAAGTCCAGTTCTCCCGCGGAGGCTACTCGCCGTCGGAAGGCCCCTCGGCCACCAGGGCGGCGATCTCGTCACGGGCCTGGACGACGATGTCGCGCATCGCCCGTTCCGCCCGGTCCGCGTCCCCGGCGGCCACCGCCGCGGCCACCTCGGCGTGCAGCGCGACGGCCTCGGGCTGTGGCTCCGGCGGCATCAGGCCGTGCCCGGTCCGCCCGGTGAGCACCTCCGCGACGACCTCGGACAGCTGCCCGAACATCGGGTTCCGGGACGCGGTGAGCAGCAGGTCGTGGAAGGCGATGTCGAAGTCGAGGAACGCCGGGAGGTCGCGGGCCCGGGCCGTCCGCGCCAGCCGCTCCCCCAGCGCGCCCAGGCGGCCGCGCTCCTCCGGGGTCGCGCGCAGGGCCGCGAACCGCGCCGCGCACGGTTCGATCGCCGAGCGCAGCTCGTTCAGCGTGGCGAGCGCCGCCGGGCGGGCCGGGCCGTCGAGCTGCCAGCGGATCAGCCGCGGGTCGTAGTGGTTCCACGCCGCCGGCTCGCGGACGATCACCCCGACCCGGCGCTTGCTGGTGGTCAGCTGCATCGTCTCCAGCACGCGGACGACCTCGCGGGCCACGGTTCGCGAAGCGCCGAAGCGTTCTTGAAGGTCTTCCGAGCGCAGCACGGTGCCCGGGGCCAGGGATCCGTTCGCGATCGCCGCGCCGAGGGCATCCAGGACCTGCTCGTGTCTCACCACGGAAGGCTAACCCTCTGATTCGATTAAGTAGTACTTCAACTTGAATAAGTAGTACTTTTGAGCTTCACTCACCTGGGCACAACGAAGTGGGAGGTGCGGATGACCGTCATCGTGGTGATGGGGGTGTCAGGCTCCGGGAAGACGACGATCGGCACGGCGCTCGCCGAGGCCCTCGGCGTCGAGTACGCGGAAGCGGACACGTTCCATCCGAAGGCCAACATCGACAAGATGACCGCCGGCACGCCGCTGACCGACGAGGACCGCGCGCCCTGGCTCGAGGCCATCGCCGGCTGGATCCGCGAACACGAGGGCTCCGGCGGCGTCGTGACGTCGTCCGCGCTCAAGCGCCGGTACCGCGACGTCCTGCGCACCGGCGGCGACGTCTGGTTCGCGCACCTGCACGGCGACCGCGCGCAGCTGGCCGAGCGGATGAAGACGCGCACCGGCCACTTCATGCCGGTGTCGCTGCTGGACTCGCAGCTCGCCGACCTCGAGCCCCTGGAGCCGGACGAGGCCGGGGCCGTCTTCGACAACACCGCGGGCACGCCGGCCGAGATCACCGAAGCCGCGCTGGCCGCCTTCCGGGAGCACGCGTGAACGCCGTCCTCGCCGCCGGCTGGACCGGCCACGACACGCGCCTGATCATCGCGACCGTCGTCGCGATCGCCGTCATCGTCGTGCTGATCACGAAAGTGAAGCTGCACCCGTTCCTGGCGCTCGTCCTCGGCTCGCTCGCGCTCGGGCTGACCGCCGGGATGCCGGTCGACAAGCTGCTCAAGAGCTTCACGACCGGCGTCGGCAGCACGGTCGCGTCCGTCGGCATCCTGATCGCCCTCGGCGCGATGCTCGGCAAGCTGCTGGCCGACTCCGGCGGCGCCGACCAGATCGTCGACACCGTGCTCGGCCGGGCCCGCGGCGGCGCGCTCCCGTGGGCGATGGCGCTCGTCGCGGCCCTGATCGGGCTGCCGATGTTCTTCGAGATCGGGCTCGTCATGCTGATCCCGGTGGTGCTGCTCGCGGTCAAGCGCACCGGGAAACCGCTGATGCTGCTGGGCATTCCCGCGGTGGCCGGGCTTTCGGTGCTGCACGGGCTGGTCCCGCCGCACCCCGGCCCGCTGGCCGCGGCCGGCGCGCTGAACGCGAACGTCGGCATCACGCTGGCGTTCGGCCTGCTCGTCGGCATCCCGACGCTGGTCGTCGCGGGTCCGCTGTTCGGCAAGCTCGCGGCCCGGCTGGTGCCGGACGCCGCGCCGCCGGAGCGGCTGATCCCGGAACGCGCCGACACCGGCAAGCCGCGTCCCAGCTTCGCCGCGACGCTCACGACGGTGCTGCTGCCGGTCGTGCTCATGCTGGCGAAAGCGCTGTCGGACATCCTGCTGGCCAAGGACAACCAGGCCCGCAAGATCCTCGACTTCGTCGGCGACCCGCTGATCGCGCTGCTCGCGGCGGTCCTGGTGGGCATGGTCCTGCTCGGCCGCCCGGCCGGGCTCGGCCGGGACAAACTGTCCACAGTGGTCGGCGACTCGCTCGGCCCGATCGCCGGGATCATCCTCATCGTCGGCGCGGGCGGCGGGTTCAAGCAGACCCTGGTCGACGCCGGCGTCGGTGACGTCATCACCGGCCTGGCCAAGGACGCGAACCTGTCCCCGCTGCTGCTCGGCTGGCTGGTCGCGGTGGCGATCCGGCTGGCCACGGGCTCGGCCACGGTCGCAACCGTCTCGGCGGCGGGCATCGTGGCCCCGCTCGCCGCGGGCATGGACCCGTCCCACAGCGCGCTGCTGGTGCTGGCGATCGGCGCCGGGTCGCTGTTCTTCTCGCACGTCAACGACGCCGGGTTCTGGCTGGTCAAGGAGTACTTCGGGCTCTCGGTCGGGCAGACGCTGAAGAGCTGGTCGGTGATGGAGACGCTCATCTCGGTGGTCGCCATCACGCTGATCCTGCCGCTGTCGCTGATCGTTTAGGCACCACCCGAACGACAAGGCCGCCACCCCACTGCCGGGGTGGCGGCCTTTTTCGCGCCCGTTGACATGTGACCTTTTGGTCACCTATTCTCGCTGACGTGCCCGACGACGACCTGGTGTTCAAGGCGCTGGCGGATCCGACCCGCCGGTTCCTGCTCGACCTGCTCTTCGAGCGTGACGGCCGCACGCTCACCGAGCTGGAGACCCAGGTGGAGATGACCCGCTTCGGCGTCATGAAGCACCTGAAGCTCCTGGAAGAGGCCGGGCTCGTCGTCGCACGGAAGGAAGGCCGCGAGAAGCGGCACTTCCTCAACCCCGTCCCGATCCGCCAGATCCACGACCGGTGGATCGACAAGTACACCGAGCGCCGGGTCACCGCGCTCCTCGACCTCAAGAACGAGCTGGAAGGCGAAGAACCGTGACGAACACCGTGCAGGTCTACCGCGTCTACATCAAGGCGTCCCCGGAGCGCATCTGGGACGCCATCACCAAGCCCGAGTGGACGCAGAAGTACGGCTACACCGGACTGGCCGACTTCGACCTGCGGCCCGGCGGCAAGCACCGCACCCGCCCGACGCAGGCGTTCATCGACGCCGGGATCACCGGCGACGTCGTCGACGGCGAAGTCCTGGAGGTGGACCCGCCGCGGAAGCTGGTCATCACCTGGAAGCTGCTGATGGCTCCGGAGGACGTGGCCGACGAGCCCTACACGACGCTCACGTACGAAATCGAGGAGTCCAAGACCGCCGGTACCCGGCTGACCGTGACCCACGACGTCACCGGCGCCCCCGCGATGGCCGCGATGGTCAGCGGCTCGCTCGAGCGGCTGGACGCGCCGCCGAACGAGAACGCGGGTGGCGGCTGGGCCTGGATCCTGTCGGACCTCAAGTCGCTGCTGGAGACCGGCGAAACCATCGTCCCGGCGCCGTGAGGGGGTCTGGCGTGGCCCGTCCCGCGCCGCTTCGGGACGGGCCACGCCAGAGTTTTCAGACGCGCTGGGTCGCCGCCTTGAGCGCCGCCTTGGCGGCCTCGGGCGCCCCCAGCGTGTCGAGTCCGAACAACGCCGCGCCCACCACGGGGTTCACGTCGACGACGCGGACCACCGCGCGCGGCGCGACCTTGAGGCACCGGCGTTCGATCTCCGCGATCACCGGCGCGCCGACACCGGTCAGCACGCCGCCGCCGAGGACGATCTCCGGGGCGTCCGCGGTCAGGTCCAGCTCGCGGAGGATCACCGCCGCGAAGACGCTGACCTCCTCGACGAACCGCGTCACGATGTCCTGGGCGACCTCGTCCCCCGCCGCCGCGACTTCGAACAGCAGTGGGCACAGGCCGTGGATCGACGCCGGGTCGATCTCCTCGAAGTGCAGGCCCTGCACGACGTCCAGCAGCGTCGGCTTCCCGAAGTAGGCCGCCACCGCCGGCATCAGGGCCGTCCGCGGACCGCGGCCGTCCTCGGCGCGCACGGCCCACCACAGCGCCTCTTCGCCGAGCCGGTAGCCGCCACCCCAGTCGCCGGAGATCTTGCCCAGCGCGGGAAAGCGGTGGACGCGGCCGTCGGGGCCGACACCGGCGCCGTTGATCCCGGCGCCGCAGACGACCGCGACGCCGACCCCCGCGCTGCCCGCCCGGAGCAGCGCGAGGGTGTCGTTGCCGACCGTCAGGGTGTCGCTCCACCCGCGCGCGGACAGCGCCGCGTGCAGCGTCTCTTCCTCGCGCGGGAAGTCGAGCCCGGCGAGGTACGCCGAGGTGTGCACCGCGCACGGCTTCTCCCCGAAGTCCGGGAACGCCTCCAGGACCAGGCCCTCCAGCGCCGTGACGCAGGCCGCGACGCCGATGTTCTGCGGCGACGCACCGGGGCCCCTCGACTTCCCCAGCACCACGCCGTCTTCCGAGATCACCAGGACCTCGGTCTTGCTGTTGCCGCCGTCGATCGCGATAATCGCAGGCCTCATCCGCGCGCCCAGGGCAAGTACTCGCGGTTGATCTGCACCAGGGAGTCGGCGAGCGTGTCGGCCTTCGAGTACTGGCCGACCAGCGGGTGCGCCAGCAGCGCGTCGGCCACGCGGTCGCGGCCGCCCTTCAGCGCCGCCTCCAGAGCCAGGAACTCGTACGCCGTCGTCGCCGCGATGAGGCCCGAGAACCGAGGCTCCACCGGCGGCTGCGGGATCGGCGTCGCGCCCTTCGAGTCCACAGTGGACCGGGCTTCGATGACGGCGTCGTCCGGCAGGAACGGGAAGGTGCCCTCGTTGCGGACGTTCACCACGTGCTCCTCGGCCGGCCCGCCCGCGGTCAGCGCGTGCACCAGCTGCACGGCGGCCTCGGAGTAGTACGCCCCGCCGCGCTTTTCCAGCGACTCCGGCTTGGTGTTCTGCTCCGGGTCCAGGTAGATCTTCAGCAGCTCTTCCTCGACGTCGCTGACGACGTCCGCGCGCGGGCGTTCGGTGCGCTGCTTCGTGACCTGCTCGTCGTGCGCGTAGAAGTACTTCAGGTAGTACGACGGCACGACGTTCATCCGCCGCAGCCACATCTGAGGCACGCTGACTTCGTTCGACAGGTAGTCCAGGTGCTCCTCCAGCAGCTCCGGGAGCCGGTCGACGCCGCCGACGAGCGCGCCGCGCTCCCAGCTCAGGTGGTTCAGCCCGGTGTGGACGAGCTTGACGTCGTCCGCGCCGACGCCCAGGAGCTTCCCGAACTGGCGCTGCAGGTTGATGGCGACGTTGCACAGCCCGACCGCGCGGTGCCCCTCGTTGAGCAGGGCGCGCGTGACGATGCCGACCGGGTTGGTGAAGTTGACGATCCACGTGTCGTCGCCGGCGATCTTGCGGACGCGGTCGGCGATGTCCAGCACCACCGGCACCGTGCGCAGCGCCTTCGCCAGCCCGCCCGCGCCGGTCGTCTCCTGCCCGACGCAGCCGCAGGCGTGCGGGAACGTCTCGTCCGAGCGCCGCGCCCGCTGCCCGCCGACGCGCAGCTGGATCAGCACGGCGGAAGCGCCGTCGACGCCTTCCTCCAGCGACTGCGTCGTGCGGACCCGGGCCGGGTGCCCGGCGTGGTCGAGCAGCCGCTGGCTGAACCCGCCGACGGCCTCGACGCGGTAGGCGTCCGGGTCGACCAGCACGATCTCGTCGACGTCCAAAGTGGACCGGCGGCCGGCGATCCCGTCGATCAGCTCCGGCGTGTAGGTGGACCCGCCACCGACGACTGCCAGCTTCATCCCTTGACCCCCGTGAATGTGATGCCCTTGACGAACGACTTCTGGGCGAAGATGAACAGCACGATCACCGGCGCCATGATCAGCGCGGTCGCCGCCATCGTCATGTTCCACTCGACGTGGTGCATGCCGCGGAAGGACGCGATGGCCAGCGAAAGCGGCCAGTGGTCCTGGTTCTCGCCGGTGTAGAGCAGCGGCCCGAAGTAGTCGTTCCAGGTGAACAGGAAGCAGAACATGGCGGTGGCCGCGATCCCGGGTTTGGCCATCGGGATGAGCACGCGGTACATCGCCTGGAACTCGTTGCAGCCGTCGATCTTCGCCGCTTCGAGGTAGTCCTTCGGAATGGTGAGGAAGAACTGCCGGAGCAGGAAGATCGAAAACGCGTCGAAGAAGAAGTACGGCACGATCAGCGGAACCAGCGTGCCGGTGAGGCCCATCCGCACCCACAGGTCGTACAGCGGCACGACGGTGACCTGCGGCGGCAGCAGCATCGCCGCCACGGTCAGCATGAAGAACAGGTTCTGCCCGCGCCACCGCAGTTTCGCCAGCGCGTACGCCGCCGGGATCGCCGAGAGCAGCGCACCCGCCGTCGCCAGCGCCGAATACAGCAGGCTGTTGCCGAAGTATTCGAGCAGCGGCGCCTTCTGGAACACCTTGACGAAGTTCTCGAAGTGCCATTCGGTCGGCCACAGGCTCGACGTCATCGCCTGGTCGCTCGCCATCACCGCGGTGAGGAACACGAACAGCAGCGGCAGCACGAAGATCACGCCGAGCGCGATCCCGATCGCGTGGGTGGCGATGAAGCCCAGCCGCTTGTCCCAGTTGCGCTTGAACCTGGTCCTGGGCGGCACGCCCGCCGCTTTCTGCGGCGCTTCGGCCAGTGCGGTCATGCCCCCTCCTCCTGGTGCTGGGACTTCCTCAGCTGCCGCACGAGAATCCACGTGAATCCGGACGACACGATGAACAGCAGGACCGCCATCGCCGCCGCGTAGCCCATGTTGAAGTAGCGGAAACCCTGGACGTACAGCCAGATCGGGTACGTCAGCGTCGAGTTCTGCGGCGCCCCGATGAGCTTCGAGTTGCCGGCGACGTCGGCGGTGCCCGCGCTCGCGGACGCCGCGACGATCGCCTGGGTGAAGAACTGCAGCGCGTAGATGATCGAGTTGACCACGCCGAACAGCAGCACCGGCGAGATCGACGGCAGCGTGACGTGCCAGAACCGGCGGACCGGGCCGGCGCCGTCGAGCTCGGCGGCCTCGTACTGCTCGGTGGGGACGTCCAGCAGCGCGGCGAGGATGATGATCATCAGCTCGCCGGAGCCCCACAGCGCGAGCAGCGTCAGCGCGGGCTTCGACATCGCCGGGCTGTTGAACCAGAGCCCGCCGTCGATGCCGACGAGCCGCAGGAACCGGTTGACCGGGCCGAACTCCGGGTTGAACACGAACACGAACGCCAGCGTGGCCGCCGCCGGCGGGGCCAGCGTCGGCAGGTAGCAGAGCGTCCGGACCAGGCCGACGCCCGACTTGAGACGGGAGATCACCGACGCGATGCCGAGGGAGAACACCACGCGGCAGACCGTCAGGACGACCACCAGCCACAGCGTGTTGTACGCGGCCGTGCCGACCAGCGGCTCGGTGGTGAACATCCGGATGTAGTTGTCGAACCCGATGAACTGCGGCGGGTTGATCAGGTCGTAGCGGGTGAAGGAGTAGTAGACCGTGGCGATCAGCGGGTAGCCGAAGAAGATCAGGAACCCGAGGAAGGCCGGGGCCATGAAGAACAGGACGGTCCGGCGGCGCTTGGCCCGGCGGGCCCCCGCCCGCGCCTTGGCAGGCGCGGACGGGGAGCCGTCGGTCTTGAGTGGGACGGCGGTGCGGGGCGAGGTACTCGTCACCGCCGAGACCCCATCGGACAGAGTCATCCGCCCGCGCCCTTCTGCTTCAGTTCGTCGTCGATCTGCGCGTCCACCTTCTTCAGGCCTTCGGTCAGGTCGGGCACCGAACCGGCCTGCCACTTCTCGGCGAAGTCGTTGACCGCCTTGAGGTGCGCGTCACCGATCGGCGTGGTCTGGTTCGACACGAGCTTGCCGCTGTCGTACATGTCGAGGAACGTCTTGAACTGCGGCTGCAGGTCGAGGCGCGGCGACGTCAGCGAGGCCTTCGTGCTGGGCACGTTCTTCAGGCCGTTGGCCATGTCCACCAGGGTGTCGGTGTCCAGGGTGACCTGCTTGATCAGCTCCCACGCGGCGCCGGGGTTCTTGGCGCCCTTGGGGATGGCGATGATCGTGCCGGTGGTGAAGGCACTGCCGTACTTGTCCGCCATGGTGGTGAGCACCGGGGCCGGCGCGGTGGCGTAGTTCAGGGTCGGCGCCTGGTCTTTGATGAACGCGGTGCGGAACTCGCCGTCGTAGATCATCGCCAGCTTGCCCTTCTGGAAGCCGTTGTCGGCGGAGTACTCGTCACCGAGGCCCGCCTTGAACTGCTCGACCTTGTCGTGGCCACCGAGCGCGTCGATCAGCTTCTTCTGGAACTCGAACATCGCCTTCCAGCCGGGGTTGGTGGCGAGGTCCGACTTGCCGTCCGGGCCCAGGAACGGCGCGCCGAAGTTCGGCGCCCAGTACTGGGCCTGGTTGGCGTAGAACGGCATCGACGGCAGGAAGCCGGCGACCTTGATCGAGCCGTCCGCGTTGTACTCGGTCAGCTTCTTGGCGTCCTCGAGCAGCTCGTCCGTGGTCTTCGGCGGCGAGGTGACGCCCTTCGCCGCGAACATGTCCTTGTTGTAGTAGAAGCCGTAGACGTCGGCGAGCATCGGCATGGCGCACCGCTTGCCCTGGTACTCGGTGTAGTTGCGGACCGCTTCGGGGATTTGGTTCAGGTCGATCTTGTCGCGGTCGATGTAGGGCTTGAGGTCCTGGAAGCTGCCGGTGGAGCACCAGGCACCGAGGTTGTCGGTGTAGAAGGAGATCGCGACGTCGGGTGGGTTGCCGCCGCGGATCGACTGCGTGAGCTTGTCGTCGTCCTGGTTGCCCTCGTGCTTGATCTCGATGTTCGGGTACTTCGCCTTGAGCTTGTTCAGGCCCGCCGTCACCACGCCGTACTCGCGGTCGGTGAACTTGCTGTAGACCGTGATCGTCATCTTGTCGTCCTTGCCGGGCGCGGCGGCCGCGTCACCGCCGCTGGGGGCAGCGGCGCCGGAACAGGCGCTGGTCAACAGGACGGACGCCGCGGCGGCGGCCACCAGCAGGGCGCCGCGGCGGGTCCGGGTGGTCAGGGGCATGGCCCTCCTCCTCATCGGTTGGGGCTACTCGGTCGGGGACGGGTGCTGTCGCCCTCGGGCCTGCGCGACCCGAGGAGCGTGGGGGTGACGACGCCGAAGACGTCCTCACGGGTGGTGGCGAGCGCCGACTGCAGCGCGCCCGCGCGAACGGCGTTGCCCTGCACGGAAGCGCAGCCGACGGGCGTGCGCGGCAGGACGAGTTCGTGCAGCTTTTCCTGGACGAGCGCGGCGAAGTCCTCCCCGCCGGCCCGGCTGGTGTCGCCGCAGAGGAGTACGAGCTGAGGGTCAGCGACGGCGACGAGGTTGGCGACACCGCCGGCGACCCGCCTGGCGAGATCGTGTCGGAAGGGATGGTCCGATCCGGTCTTCGCCACGGCTTCCCAGGCGGTGTCGGCCGGGATGCCGTGGGCGGCGGCGAGGCGGCAGATGGCGGGCGAGTCGACCAGGTTGCCGAACCGGGCGCCGGCCTCGGGCCAGACGTCCCCGGTGTCCACGGTGGCCGGATCGGGCACGCGCATCCAGTCGATCTCGCCGCCCCCGCCGGTGGCCCCGCGCAGCAGCCGCCGTCCGATCACGACGGCACCGCCGACGCCTTCGGACAGCCAGACCATGACGAAGTCGTCGACGTCCTGGGCCAGCCCGGCGGTCATCTCCTCGACGGCGACCAGGTTGACGTCGTTTTCGATGAGGACGTCGACGCCGAGTTCGTCGCTGAGCTTCTGCGGGACGTCGAAGCCCAGCCAGCCGGGGATGTGCGGCGCGGAGGAGAGCAGGCCGGTCCGCGGATCGAACGCCCCCTGCGCGCCGATCACGACGTGGGCCAGGTCTTCCCGCTGGATCCCGGCTTCTTCGGCGACTTTCTGGAGAGCCTCGCCGAAGGCCCCGACGACGTCGGCACCCGCGTGCACGGGCAGCGGCGTCCGGTACTCGGCGAGCACGACCCCGGCCACGTCGGCGACGACAAAGTCGGCGACGTGCGGCGTGAGATCGACGGCGGCGACGAAGGCGAGGCCGCCGTTGGCCGCCCAGAGCTGGGCCCGCGGCCCGCGACCGCCTCCCCGCACCCCGGCCTTGACCACGAGATCGTCCAGTTCGAGCCGGGTGAGCAGCTGGGCGGTGGCGGGCTTGGAGAGCCCGATGGCGAGCTCGAGTTCGGCGCGCGTGAGCGGCCCCTCCCGGAGGAGGACCTCGATGGCGGCGCGATCGTTGATCTCGCGCAGCATCCGCGGGCTACCGGCTCGCACTCGTTCCTCCGGACTTAATTAGGATACTTTACAGACGGTTTCCGGGGACTGTAGTGAGCCGCGGCACAGCCGTCAACGGTCTCGCGAAACGGCCAGGTAACGCTTGCTCGTCCGCTGGGCCACGTGGCCGAAACACCGGTGAACCAGTTGCGCCGGTGCCGGCAGTTCTGGTCAGCGAATTTCGGGTTGCGGCACCGGGGATGCTGGTCGTTGTGGACGTCGTGGCACAGCGGGTGCGGACCACCTGGACCAAGCGATCCCGGGGCGGGCCCGCGGCTGTGGTGCGCAACCAGGTGCCGACCGCTCGTGCGGCAGCGAGTGGAGCTACCGGCTGGAGACGCCGCTGAACCTGGCCTACGGCGGGCCGGCGGACTTCACGGGCAAGCCGACCCGCTCGATGATCGAGCGCCGAGACCTGCGATGAAGGCTCTGGAACGAGAACGGCCCCGGCGGGTAGCCGGGACCGTTCGTCATCGCGCTCTGTGGAGGGGCGGTTACTCCTCCGCGTCCGCCCAGGCCTTGAGCATCACGCGGGCGATCGACGAATTGCCCGGCAGGATGATCTCCGCCGCCCCATTCGCGATCGGGGTCGGCTTCGAACCCTCGCCCCGCACCGCGCTGTTCTCGAACGCCGCGCGCACCTCGGCCCGCGAGACCCAAAGCGCCTCTTCGATCTCCCCGTCCGCCGGCACGAGCGGGGCGGCACGATCCGCCCGGGCCGTGAACCCCAGCATGATCGACCTCGGGAACGGCCACGGCTGGCTGCCCAGGTACCGCACGTCGGACACCGAAGCGCCCACCTCTTCGTGGATCTCCCGGACCACGCACGCCTCGAGGGACTCCCCCGCCTCCACGAACCCCGCCAACACCGAATAGCGGCCCGCCGGCCAGATCGGCTGGCGGGCCAGCAGGACGTGCGAGCCGTTGACGCCCTCCTGCGAATGCACCAGGCAGATCACCGCCGGGTCCGTGCGGGGGTACTCCTCGCGCCCGCAGCCCGTGCACTTGCTCGCCCAGCCGAACTGGGTCAGCTCCGTCGGGCTGCCGCAGCGGGTGCAGAACTTCGCCTGGCGACGCCAGAACCGCAACGCCTGTGCCGTCGTGAACAGCCCGGCCGACGTGTCGTCCAGGAGGTCGCCGTAGCCGCGCAGCTCGACCCAGACCTCGCCGTCCGCGCGCGGGACCTCCTCCACGAAGCCCCAGCTGCCCGCCATCTTCACCGTGTCGGCCTCGCCCGACGGGCCGCCCGGCAGCGACCAGTAGTCGACGTCCTGCCACTCGCCGAGGAACACCGCGTCCGCGGGCGGTGAAGCGCCGAAGTCGATGGCCTTCCGGAACGCCAGTGTCGACGCTCCTTCGGCCACCGGGGTGCGCCCGGCGTCGTCCAGGAGGACGACCCGGGCGTCGGCCCACCGCGACACCAGCCGCGACGGGTTGGTGCGCAAGTCCTCCTGGCGGTCCACTGTGGACCGGGACAGGGTCGGCAGGGCACCGAGGGTGAACGGGACGGACATCAGGCCGGCTCGCCGACGACGACGTCGCCGAGCGCCAGGAGCTTGCGCTCCAGCACCGCCGCGTCGCCGACCACCACACCCGTGAACCGCTTGGGCGCGAAGTACTTCAGCGCCGCTTCCGCCACCTCCTCGGCCGTCACCGCGGCCACCCGCGCCGGGTGCTCGGTCAGCCACTCCAGGCCGAGCCCGGTCGAAGCCAGCGCCAGCACCTGCCCGGCCAGCCCGGCCTGCGACGACGTCGAGGTCAGCAGCGAGCCGATCGCGTACTGCCGCACCGACTCCAGCTCGTCACCGGACGGCGGGACCTGGCCGAGGCGGCCCAGCTCGTAACGCGTCTCCAGCAGCGCCGGGGCCGTCGCGTCGGTCGCGGTGTCCGCGTCGACGTTGACCACCGCGGTGCCGTCGGTGAACTCGAATCCCGAGTGCGCGGAGTAGGTGTACCCCTTGTTCTCGCGGATGTTCTCGACCAGCCGCGACGAGAAGTACCCGCCGTAGGCCAGGTTCGCCAGCTGCAGCGCCGCGTAGCCCGGGTCCGTGCGCGGAACCGCCTGCGCCGAGAGCCGGATCTGCGACTGCACCGCGCCGGCGCGCGGCACCAGCAGCACGTCCGGCCCGGTCAGGTCGGGCAGCGGCGGCAGCCGCACGGCCGAGCGGTCCGACGCCCAGCCGCCGAGCACCTTCTCCAGCTCGCCGATCACCCCGGCCGGGTCGAGGTCGCCGACCAGCACCAGGACCGAACCCCGCGGCAGCACCGACGCCTCGTGCAGCGCCCGGACCTGCTCCGGCGTCACGACGGCGACGTCTTCGGCGCGCGGGACCTCGCGGGTCGCCGGGTGGTCGCCGTAGCGGTGCTTCTGCAGGGCCTCCCGCGCGATCGTGCGCGGCTGGGTGCGCGAGACGGCGATCCGCTCGACCAGCCGCTCCTTCTCGCGGGCGATCTCCTCGTCGGCGTAGATCGCCCCGGTGAGGACGTCGCCGAGGACGTCGAGGAACGTCGGCAGCTTGTCGGCCAGCGCGGACCCGGTCAGCACCAGGCGTTCCGGGTCGACGCCGGCGCCGATGTCGCCGCCGATGAGCGCCAGTTCGGCGTCGATCTCGATGCGGTTGCGGCGGGCCGTGCCGGTCAGGATGGTCTCGGCGAGCACCTCGGCGATCGCCGGGTGCAGCGCGTCGTCACCCGCGAACGGGATCCACAGCCGGGCCTCGACCATCGGCACGGTCGCCTTGCGCACGGCCACCACGCGCAGGCCGTTCGCCAGCGTCGTGTCCACATGGGACAGATCGACGGCGGCCCGCTGCTCGCCCAGCGGCGGCAGCGGCCGCGGTCCCCGCGCGGTGCGGCCGATCTCCTCGGCGCTGCGGTGCGTTGCTGAAGTCACTGCTCGTTGTTCCCTTCCGAAGCGGGCTTGACCACCAGCACGGCGCGCGCGTCCGGGCGCAGCGCCTTCGCCGCCGCCGACACGGCTTCCGAGGTGACGGCGGACATCCGGTCCGCGAGCCGGTACACCAGCGACGCGTCGCCGTAGAGCAGTTCGAACGAGCCGAGGGCCAGGGTCCGGGAGACCAGCCTGTCGTGCTCCGAGTGCAGGCTCGCCGCCCAGCGGGCGGTGACCTTGCGCAGCTCTTCCTCGCTCGGCGGGGTCTCGGCGAGCTTCTCGAGCTCGTCGTCGAGCGCGGCGAGCACCCGCTCGCGGGACACCTCGTGCGGGTGGATCAGGGTGATGGTGAACGTGTCGGGGTCGCGGGCCTCGAACGGCCCGAACAGCCCCGCGCCGGCGCCGATGTCCACGACCAGGGGCTCGCGGTGCACCAGCCGCTGCTGCAGGCGGGAGCCGTCGCCGTCGGTGAGCACGCCGGCCAGCACGAGGTAGGCCAGGTAGCTGTCGACGTCGTTGATCGGGTCCGGCATCCGGTAGCCGATCCCGAGCGCGGGCAGCGGGGCGTGCGCGTCTTCGACCTCGCCGTGCAGCTCGGTGGTCGGCAGCGGCTCGGCGAACGACGGCCGCCGCGGCGCCGGCCGGTGCGGGACGTCGCCGAAGTGGTCCTCGATCAGCTTCTTGGCGTTGTCGAGCTCGAAGTCGCCCGCCACCGTGAGCACCGCGTTCGCCGGCGAGTAGTAGGTGTCGAAGAACGCCGCGCAGTCCTCGACCGTGGCGCTTTCGAGGTCCTCGAAGCCGCCGTAGCCGTTGTGCGCGTTGGGGAACGTCGAGTACAGCACCGGCGGCAGGGTGATCCAGGGGAACCCGCCGTAGGGCCGGTTCAGCACGTTGAGCCGGATCTCCTCCTTGACGACGTCGATCTGGTTCGCCAGGTTCTCCGCCGTCAGCTTGGGCGCGCGCATGCGGTCGGCTTCGAGGAACAGCGCGCGCTCGAGCGCGGCGCTGGGGAGCACCTCGAAGTAGTCGGTGTAGTCCGGGTGGGTGGACCCGTTGAAGGTCCCGCCGCTGGACTGCACGTGCCGGAAGTGCGCGAGTTTCTCCAGGCTCTCGGAGCCCTGGAACATCAGGTGCTCGAAGAGGTGCGCGAAACCGGTGCGCCCCTCCGGCTCGGAGCGGAAACCCACGTCGTAGTGCACGCTGACGCCGACCACCGGCGCGGTCGCGTCGGGGGCGAGAACCACCCGCAGACCGTTGTCGAGGGTGTATCGGACGAGCTCGGGATCGGCCATGACCCCACCCTACGACGGCTCGGCCGTTGCCTGCGTCCCGGCTCGTGAGTGGTAAAGAGTGTTAGAACCCTCCTTACCACTCACGAGCTCGATCAGGTGGCCGCGGTGGGCGCCCGCGAAGGTGCCCGACACCGCCGCCGCGAAGGCTCCGGCCTGGTCAGGGCTGATTTCGCCGGCGTGCCAGTAGACCGGCGGTGGGTGCTCGAGGCCGTCGAAGGCGGCCACCCAGGGAGCCAGTTCGCCCAGAGCGAGCGCGTACGGCAGGCCGCGGGAGAAGACCAGCTCCCGCTCCGGCTCGCCGAGGTCGTTCGCCCGGGTGGCGGTGACGCCGCGCAGCCGGCGAGCGACCTCGGCGCCCGCTCGCCGCCGCGCAGGCAGGGCGGCCGAGGTGGCGACGGCGGCGACCCCGGCCAGCGCGAGGATCACGCCGAGCTGGGCGTAGCCGACGGTCAAGGCCAGCAGGACGGTGAGGAACACTCCGTAGCAGGCGATCCGGATCCCGGCCCGGCGAAGCCGCCGCGTCGCGAGCCAGCCTCGCCGGACGAGGTCGGCGGCCAGCTCGGCGCGGGGGACTTCGACGTGCCGCCGCCGCAGTTCGGCGAGTGTCACCGGCTCGTCCGGGACGACGGCCTCGTACGCCGCACGTTCGAAGGCGGTGAGGTGCTCGTCGGGCGGATTGCGGCGGGCCAGCCGCCAGCCGCCGTCTTCGGCGCTCACCCAGAGGTAGTTGCGAACGGCGAGGTCGAGCACGATCGCGGCCAGGTCGAGCGGCCCGGCCCGGCCGCGCAGGAGAAGGCCGACGTGGCCCGGCAGCGCCCCGGCGGGCGAAGTGAACTCGCCGTTCGCGGCGAGCAGGCTCGCTTCCTCCGGCTCTGCGGTACGGGCATCTCGGCGGCGAGCGGCCCGGACCAGCGCGGCCAGCACCAGGAGCAGGGCGCCGAAGGCCGTCCAGGCCCAGCCGACCGGGGCGGTGAGCACGAACGCGCCGGCGATCGTCTTCGCCGGGACCAGGACTTCGTTGGCCGGAACGGTTGCCGCCGGCAGCTCCACGGTGGCGATCATCCGCTGACCGGCGGCGAGGTTCTGCTGGCTGAACCGGGTCAGCCCGGCGTGGTCGATCTGCGCGGCCTCGCACGGCAGATCGCCGATGGTGCAGTCGACGGCGGTGGGGATCTTCGGCGCGGCGAAGGAGGCGCGCAGGAACTTCAGCTCGGCGTTCCACCCGCCGGCCAGCTCCCAGGTGACCCGGTCGCCGGCGACCGCACCGTCCACTGTGTACCGGACGATCGAGGTCCCGGGCGTGAGGTGGACGGTGAAGAAGTCCTTGTCCACGTTCGCCGTCCCGCTGCCTTCCAGGACGACGTCGCGGACGCCGTAGACGCGGTCGCGGTGGTGCGGCGCCGGGACCCGCAGCGCGACCCGGCGATCCATCGTGACGCCGCCGGGGACCGAGATCGCTTCGGCGACCGACAGCGAGCCGTCGCGCTGGACCTTGAGCTGGATCTCGGCGCTCTGCGGCACGGTGGGCAGGGGCGGCTGGTCGGCGGGGCCGGCGGCCAGCGCGAGCGCCAGGAGCGCCCCCGCGAGCACGGTCAGCGGGCCGCGGCGGCGGTGAGCACGCCGTCGAGCGCGGTCAGGAAGGACGGGAAGTGCGCGCCGAAGCGGCGCAGGTCGTGCTCGGCCTCCATGCCGCCGTACCAGTACAGCCCGGCCGAGCCGTCCGCCGAGGGGTTGAGCGCGGCGAAGGCGCCGAGCCAGCGTTCGGTGTCGCCCAGGACGACCGCGTACGGCAGCGAGCGGGAGAAGACCAGCTCGCGGTCGGCGGGCGGGATGTCCTCGGCCTTCGCGGTGTGCAGGTAGTCGAGCAGGCCGCGGACCTGCCCCACCAGGGCGCGGCCGCGGGCGGTGCGGGACGGCAGCAGCGCGGCCACCGCGACGACCGCGAGCCCGGCCAGCGCGACGGCGACGCCGAGCAGCGCGTACCCGGCGGTGAAGGTGAGCACCGCGGTGGTGACCAGGCCGAGCGTGAAGATCCCGGCGCCGAGCCAGGTCAGCCGGCCGCGGGCGGTGTCCGGGCGGCGGGAGAACCAGCGCTTGGTGACGACGTCGGCGTACATCGCGTCGCTGATCCGGCGCAGGTCGAGCCCGCCGCGGGCGCGCAACTGCGACACGAGCACGGTGTCGGTGCCCGGCGGCAGCAGGGTTTCGCAGACGGCGCGCTCGAAGTCGTGGAGGTGTTCGTCCGGCGGGTTGCGGCGGGTGAGCTGCCAGTCGGGCCCGGGTACTTCGGCCAGCCACAGGTAGTTGCGGACGGCCAGGTCGACCACGGTGGCGCTGATGTCGACGACGTCGACGGTCTCGTCGACGACCGTGCCGACCTGGCCGGGCAGCACGCCGTCGGGGCTGGCGAAGAAGACGCGGTCGCCGTCGCGCAGGAGGACCTCGACCGGGCCGCTGGCGGTGCGCAGCGCGCCGGCGTCCTGCTGGCGGCGCCGCCGGACGAAGAGCGCGGCCGCCACGAGGAAGGCGAGCAGGACGGCGAAGGCGATCCCGGTCAGCGGCGTCAGCGCGAAGGCGTTGGCGAGCAGGCCGATGCCGGCGAACTCCGCGTTCGCCGGGGTGGTGCCGGCGGGCAGGCCGACGAGGAGGTCGACGCGGTCGCCGGGGCGGACGTCGTTCTGTTCGAGCCGGACGACCCCGGTGTGGTCGACCTCGGCGAGGGTGCAGCGCTGGCCGGAGCCGACCGGCCCGGCGAAACAGTCCACAGGCGACAAATGGGTGCTCGGGGCGAGCAGCGACGCGGTGAGCTTGGCCAGCGGGGAGTCGAACCCGCCGGCGACCTGCCAGCGCGCCTGCTGGCGGCCGTTCTGGTCGGCGACGGCGCCGTCGACGGTGAACGTGGCGCTCCCGGTGCCGCCGGCGAAGGTGAGGACGAGCTGGTCACCGGTCAGTTCGCCGGTGGCGGCGCCGTCGGTCTTGACGTCGCGGACGGCGAAGACGCGGTCCTGCTCGTCGCTCGCGGGGACCTTGAGGGGGACGCGCGAGACGAGCTGCCGGCCGCCGGGGACGGTGACGCGTTCGGTGACGGAGAGGGTGCCGTCGCGCAGGAGTTTGAGGGCGACGTCGGCGGTGGCCCCTTCGGGCGGCCGGACGTCCTGCCCGGAGAGCAGCTGGGGTTTCTTGACCTGGTCGGCGGGCAGGTTCGGCAGGACGGGCCCGGCCGACGGCCCCTGCGCGGCCGCGGGCCCACCGGCGGCCAGCACCCCCGCGACGGCGATCGCGGCGGCGGTCCCCCATTTCATCGGCACAGCACCACACCCTAGAGCACTCGATCTATGCTGACGCCCGGAACGGCGCGATCATCGCAGGTACGCCGCTTCCGACGGGGAAATCGCACGGGGGGTTCCACTCGATGACGCACGGCCCGCAGGGTCCCGGTCCACAGGACCCGCGCCGCCCGTTGCCGCCGCCGGGAGCGCGGCCGTTGCCGCCGCCGGGGGTGCGGCCGCTGCCGGGGCAGGGTGGGCCGCCGAACCGCTTCGGTGCGCCTGGGCAGCAGCCGCCGCCAGGCTCTGGGCCCGGGCAAGCCAGGCCACCCGCAGCACCCGGGCCGCCAACCCCCTTCGGTGCGCCCGGCCAGCAACCGCAAGGCCCCTTCGGCGCGCCGGGTGTCCCGCAGCCGCCGCAAACTCCCTACGGGCCGTACCGCCATCCCCTTCCACCGCCCGCGCGGGCCCCACTGCCGCCGCCGGCCGCCGCCGTTGCGCCCGTCTTCGTCCCGGGCTATGCCGGGCCGCCCTCCTTCGGGCCGCGGTTCGCGCCCGGCTACACCCCCTACGTCGCCAAGAAGTCGAACGCCGGGGTGATCGTCGCGGTCGCTCTCTTCGCGGTCGTCGTCGTCGCGGGTGGGCTCGTCGCCGCCGTCGCGCTGTCCGGGAAGCACCAGCGGCACGTCGCCGACGCCGGCTACTCCAGCACCTACCCCACCACGACCGACGAGACCACCACCGAGGCGAGCACCACCGCGACCACCTCCGCCACCGAGGAACCGACCACCCGCCCGGCCCGCACCACCGAGCGCGAGACACCGACGTCGCGGCCCCCGGCCGGGCCGCGCTCGGTCGTGGCCACCGGGGACAACCCGCTCTTCGGCGGCGCGGACTACGGCCTGCAGAACGTCCCGTGCTCCCTGAGCCGCTGGGCGACCGACCAAAGCAGCGTCACGCGGTTCTTCCAGTCCGGCATCGCCTGCCTCGACGCGATGTGGTCGCGCATGCTCGGCGCCGTCGACCTGCCGTTCCGGACGCCGAACCTGTCGGTGCCGCGGTCACTGTCGGAATCGTCGACCCCGTGCGGCAGCGGCGGCACCACCACCGGCGTCACGCCGTTCTACTGCTCGGCGAACAACACGATCTATATGCCGATGGACCGGATCGAGCTCGACGTGTGGGGCAACCACCCCGGCCCGTACCTGTCGATCCTGGCCCACGAATACGGCCACCACGTGCAGAACATGTCCGGCATCACCGAGGCCTTCGCCAACCAGCGCTACGACGCGGGCGCCGACTCGGCGGCCGGCCTGGAACTGTCGCGGCGCCTGGAACTCGAGGCGCAGTGCTTCTCCGGGATGTTCCTCGGCTCGGCCTCGGTTTCCGGCGGCTCGGTCGACAAGAACATCTACAACGAAGCCTGGAACGCCCAGGACCGCGGCGACGACTACGCCCGCAACGGCAAACGCGACCACGGCAGCGCCAAGCACAACATCAGCTGGTGGCAGCACGGTGCTTCGAAAAACCGGAACCAGCAGTGCAACACGTGGCTTTCGCCATCGGGTGACGTCTCGTAGCGCCGGTCAGCCGCGGTCGTGGAGCGTGACGTGGTAGCCGTCGGGGTCGGCGAAGGTGAACGTCCGGCCGAAGGGACCGTCGATCGGGGCGGAGACGATGGGGTGCCCGTCGGCGGCGAGAGCGTCGTGGATGGCCTGGACGTCGGTCGCGTGGAGCCAGATCGCCGCACCGATGCCGGGCTGGGCGACGGAGGCGAGATCCGTGCCGGGAACGATGTCGCGGAGCGCGAACACGATCGGCTTCGTCTCGAAGACGACGGCGTGCGGCGGTCCGGCCGGCGAGCGGACGAGGCCGAGGTACCGCTCGTAGAACGCCTGCGACGCGGTGAGATCGCGCGCCTGCAGCGAGATGAAGTCGGGGCCGGTGGCGGGCATGGTGGTGCTCCTTTTCGCTCCATGTCAGGTTCCTGACACGCACCACCGTATGTCAGGATCCTGACATAGGTCAAGGCGGCGTCGGCTCATTGCTCTCGTCGCGAAGGAGCGCCCGTCAGCTGGGCGGGGTGAAGGGGTTCTCCACGGGCACCGGCGTGCCGGACGGCGGCGTCGGGGGCTCGGGCTGCGCGGTGGGCTGAACGCCGGCCGGGTGCGGCCCCGCCGGCGGCCATGGCGACGCCGTCGGCCTCGGATAGGGCGCCCCCGGCGGATAGCCGGGCCGGTTCTGAGCCGCGTACGCCTGGAACGCCCGGGCGTGGTCGCGGTTGCGCCGCTCCGCCAGCACCGCCGCCAGGAACGCCCACGGCGGCACCTCGGGCGGCACCGGCGTGCCCAGCGCGTTCCCCATCTGCTGCGCGAGCCCCCAGCCCAGCGCGTGCGACGCCTCCGGCCGCAGCTCGCGGAACCGGGCGAGGAACTGGCGGCTCGCCAGCGCGAGGTCGTCCGGCAGCCGCGTCAGGTCGAGCTGCGCCGCCCAGCCCTCGAGGCCCGGCGGCATGGCGACCGCCGCGTACCCGGCGGTCGACGGGGCCCGGTCGCGGACCACCAGCGTCCCGGCCAGGAAGTCGCCCACGCGGCGGCCGTTCGACGAGCACAGCGACACGATCACCGCGACCGCGCCGAACAGCCCGAGCGCCCAGAAGTCCACGACGAAGCCGGCCAGCCCGCGCACCAGCGCGTGCCGGAACCGGATCGGGCCGCCGTCGACGCGCACCACCCGCAGGCCCACCGCCATCTTGCCGAGCGAGCGGCCGCGCGAGAGCGTCTCGAACACGACCGGGTAGCCGACCATGATCAGCACCACGAACACCAGCAGCACCGTCAGGACGAGCGATTCGTCGGCGCCCGGCATCACGAACGAGAGCACCATGATCGCCGCCAGCAGCAGCGCGAACTGCAGGAGCACGTCCAGCGCCATCGCCAGTGCGCGGCTGGCGAGCTTGGCCACACGCAGGTCCAGGACGACCGCTTCGCCGGTGACCAGCTCGGATTCCTCGTGCACGCTGCCCAGCGTATCGACGGATAGGGTGGTCGGCGTGGATGTGGACGTGTTCGTCGCCGCGCACGCGGCGGAGTGGACCCGGCTCGGTGAGCTGATCCGGCGCGGCGGCAAGCTGACCGGACCGGAAGCCGACGAGCTGGTGACGCTCTACCAGCGGACCGCGACGCACCTGTCGATCGTGCGATCGGTCGCGCCGGACCCGGCCCTGCTCGGCCGGCTGTCCGATCTGGTCGCCCGCGGCCGGTCGGCGGTCTCCGGGGCGCACAACCCGGCCTGGCGCGAGGTCACCCGCTTCTTCACGCACCGGTTCCCCGCCGCGGTCTACCTCTCGCGGCGCTGGTGGATCCCGGCCGCGCTCGCGTCGATCGCGGTGATGGTGGTGATCGCCGTCTGGGTCGCGCGCGATCCGCTCGTGCGCGCGTCACTGGGCACCCCGGCCGAGCTGAGCGAGCTGACCAAGCCCGGCGGCCAGGCGGAGAACTACTACTCGACCGGGCCGGCGGCGTCCTTCGCGGCGCGCGTCTGGACGAACAACGCGTGGGTGGCGGCGACCTGCCTGTTCCTCGGCGTCGCGCTGGGCCTGCCGGTGATCGGCGCGCTCTGGCTGAATTCGCTCAACGCCGGGCTGATCATCGGCGCGATGAGCGCGGCCGGCCGCGGCGACGTGATGATCGGGCTCCTGCTCCCCCACGGCCTCCTGGAGCTGACGGCGGTGTTCGTCGCGGCGGGCACCGGCCTGCGGCTCGGCTGGACGGTGATCGACCCGGGCCGCCGCTCGCGCACGGCCGCGCTCGCCGAGCAGGGCCGGTCGGTGGTGGTGATGGCGCTCGGGCTGACGTGCGTGCTGTTGGTGTCCGGGGTGATCGAGGCGTTCGTGACCCCGTCGGGCTGGCCGACGTGGTTGCGCGTCGGCATCGGCGCGCTGGCCGAAATCGCTTTCCTGACTTACGTTTTCACGCTCGGCCGCCGGGCGGCGAAGGACGGCGAGGTCGGCGACCTCGACGCCCGGGACGCCGGTGACGCCCTGCCCGAAGCCGCCTGACTTCAGAGCCGTCCGGCGGCTTTCAACGCCAGGTAGCGGTCCGCGAGCGCCGGCGGCAGCTCCTCCGGGACCGCGTCCACCACGCTCACCCCGCGCCGCACCAGCCGTTCGGTGACCCGCAGGCGCTCGGCCGTCGTGCGCGCCGCCGAGGCCGCGTCGTAGACCGCTTCCGCGTCGCCGCGGGCCGCCAGCATCTCCGCCACCCGGGGGTCCGCCACCGACGCCACCACCAGCTCGTGCCGCCCGGTCAGCGTGCTCAGCACCGGGAACAAGCCCTCCTCCAGCGGCGCCGCGTCCAGCCCGGTCAGCAACACGACCAGGGCGCGGCGGCGGGTGCGCCGGAGCACCTCCGCGATCATGCCGCGCGCGTCCGTCTCGACCAGCGACGGCTCGAGCGGCGCCATCGCGTTCACCAGCGACGTCAGCAGCGAAGCGCCGGACGAACCCTGCACCGCCGCCCGCAACCGCCGGTCGTAGGCCAGCAGGTCGACGCGGTCGCCGGCCCGGGAAGCCAGTGCTGCCAGCAGCAACGCCGCGTCCATCGCCGCGTCGAGCCGCGGTGCGTCGCCGACCCGGCCCGCCGAGACGCGGCCCGTGTCGAGCACCAGCACGACGTGCCGGTCGCGCTCGGGGCGCCAGGTCCGGACCATGACGTCGTGCGCCCGCGCGGTCGCCCGCCAGTCGATGGACCGGACGTCGTCGCCGATGACGTACTCGCGCAGCGAGTCGAATTCCGTGCCCTGGCCCCGGATCAGCACCGCGTTGCGGCCGTCGAGCTGCTGCAGCCGCGCCAGCCGGGACGGCAGGTGCTTGCGGCTGTGGAACGGCGGCAGCACCCGGACCGTCCACGGCACCGCGTGCGACCCCTGCCGCGCGGCCAGGCCCAGCGGCCCGACCGACCGGACCGTCACCCGCGCCGCCGTCCGGTCACCCCGCCGCGACGGCCGCAACGCCGTCACCAGCGCCCGGCGCTCCCCCGCCGGGACGCGCAGGGAGTGGCGGTCGGACGCGCCCGCGCTCGGCGGCCACGCGTCACGCAGCTGCCCGCGCACCGCGCGGCCACCGGGGTTCGCGACCACCAGCGTCACCTCGCACGGCTCGCCGAGCCGGACCGAAGTGTCGCCCGAGCGCGAAAACCTCAGCGCCCGCACGCTTCCCGCCAGCACGAGGTCGACGACGACGAGCACCAGCAGCACCGCGGCGACCGCCAGCATCCCCGTGCCCGACGGCAGGAGCAGCCCGACCACCAGCGCGCCGAACAGCGCCAGCAGCCCGAGCCTTCCGGTGACGGCCATGTCAGCGCGGCACGGGCACGGACGCGAGCACGCGGTCCAGCACGCCGTCCGCGGTGACGCCCTCGAGCTCCGCCTCCGGCCGGACGTCCAGGCGGTGCCGCAGCGCGGGCCGGGCGAGGGCCTTGACGTCGTCGGGGGTCGCGTAGTCGCGCCCGGCGAGCCACGCCCAGGCGCGGGTCACCGCGAGCAAGGCCGTGGCACCACGGGGGGAAACGCCGATCCGCACCGACGGCAGCTGCCGCGTCGCCCGGCACAGGTCGACGACGTACCCGATCACCTCGGGCCCGATCGTCACGCGGGCCACGGCTTCGCGCGCCGCGGCGAGTTCGGGGGCACCGGCGACCGCACGCAGGCCCGCCGCGGCCAGGTTGCGCGGGTCGAAGCCCTGGGCGTGCCGCCACAGGATCCCGATCTCGTCTTCGCGCGAGGGCGCCGGCATGGTCAGCTTGAGCAGGAACCGGTCCAGCTGCGCCTCCGGCAGCGGGTAGGTGCCCTCGTACTCCACCGGGTTCTGGGTGGCGATCACGATGAACGGGTCGGGCAGCGGCCGTGACTTGCCGTCGATCGAAACCTGCCGCTCCTCCATCGCCTCCAGCAGCGACGACTGCGTCTTCGGCGGGGTCCGGTTGATCTCGTCGGCGAGCAGCAGGTTCGTGAACACCGGCCCCTCCCGGAAGGAGAACTCGCCGCTGTGCGCGTCGTAGACGATCGATCCGGTGACGTCGCCGGGCATCAGGTCCGGGGTGAACTGCACGCGCGTGGTCTCCAGGTCCAGCGCCGCCGCCAGCGCCCGCACGAGCAGCGTCTTCGCCACGCCCGGGACGCCTTCGAGCAGCACGTGCCCCCGGCAGAGCAGCGCCAGGATCAGCCCGGTGACGGCGGCTTCGTTGCCGACGACGGCCTTGCCGACCTCGGCGCGCAACGCGATCAGCGCGTCGCGGGCCCCGGTCGCGTTCTCGGTACCGCTGGTCAAGTTCGCCCTGCCTCTCGTTCCACCTGATCGAGTTCGCCGGCCAGCCGGACCAGCGCGGGGTCGTCCGGCACCGGCGGGCCGTAGAGGATCGCGCCGACTTCTCGGGCCGGCCTGCCGATCCGCGTGCTCACCGACTCCACCAGCGCCGCCGGGTCGGCGTCGCGCGGCAGGCCCAGCGCGGTCCGCAGCCGGCCGCGCGCGGCTTCCCGCAGCGTCTCACCCGCGTGCCCGGCCGCCTTGGCCCGCCGGTACAGCCGGGCGCGGCCTTCCGCCGTTTCGGCCGCGCGGACGACGATCGGCAGCGGCTCGGTGACCACCGGGCCGAGCCGGCGGGCCCGCCACAACGCCAGCAGGGCGACGGCGACGAACGCCTGCGCGGCCCCGAAGTACCAGCCGTCCGGGATGAGGTCGAAGATCGACCGGCGGGAGGCGTCGAGCGCCGGGTCCGCGGTGGTCGGCAGGTACCAGACGAGCTTCGGGTGCGCGCCGAGCAGGCGCAGCGCCAGCGCCGCGTTGCCCTGTTCGGCGAGCCGCGCGTTGGTCAGCGGGGCCGGTGAGCCGAGCAGCGTCGTCGTGCCGCCGCCGTCGGCGAGCTGCAGCAGCGTGCCGCCGCCGTCCTCGCCGGGGTAGCACGAGCGCGCACCGGGCGAGGCGTAGCCGATGCCGCCGAGCGTGACCTCGCCCGCCGCGACCGCCGCGGCGACCGTGCACTGCGGCGGCAGCGTCCCGACGTCGCTGTGGCCGGCCTGGTGCACCAGCGGCAGCGAATCGTGCAGCGTCGGCTCCCCCGGCGTCACCAGGACGACGTCGGCCGCGCGCTCGCGCAGCGCGTCGAACCGCTTCGCCGGGGCCAGATCGGGTGCGGTGACGAGCAGCGTCGCGTCGTCGCCGATTTCGGCGTCCGCTTCGGCGACCGTGTGCACGGTCCGGACGTCGACGCCCTGGTCCTTCAGCAGTTTCGCGAGGGCGTGCGCGCCACCGGGTTCGTACGAGCCGGGCTCGAGGGCGCCGTGGGTCTGTTCGCCGCGGCCGAGCAGGAGCAGGGCACCGGCGATGAAGATCAGGACGAGGAGCGCCAGGGGAACGCGGGCACCACGCCAGATCCGGCGTACGTCGGGCGAGACCGAGGTGCTCACTGGGCCGCCACGGCGACCGGTCGCTCACGGCGGCAGCGTTCGTCCAGCTCGGTCAGCGTGCGGTACGCCGCTTCGGTGCCTTCACGGCCGCCGTAGTGGACGTCGTCGAAGAGCCGGGCACCCTGCCGCAGCCGGTCCGCGACGTTCGGCAGCAGCACGCCGGCCTCGGCGGCGGCCTCGTCCGCCGTCCGGCCGGAGCGGGAGTCGAGCAGCGCGCGTTCCTCCAGGGCCCGCACGACGGCGCGGAACCGATCGCGGACGGCGTCGTCGAACCGGCCCGCGGCGGCGGCTTCCCCGGCCGCCCGCCGGTAGTCGGCCGCGCTCTTGCGCTGCCCGCCGAAGACGACGCGATCGGCCCGCGCCGAGCCGGCCATCTTGCCGGTGCGCAGCCGGATCACCACGACGAGCACGATCAGCAGCGCGACGACCAGCACCACCCCGAAGATCCCGCCGGGGACGTCCGAGGACAGGCTGTTCAGCAGCTTTTCCAGCTGCTCCCCGAGCCACTGGCCGATCTGCTGCAGGAAACCCGGGCGGGCGTCGCGGTACTTCGGGTCCGACAGCTCCTTTTCGGCCGCGCGGCGGGCCGCGTCCCGGTCGATGTCGACCGGGACGTCGATGAGCCGGAAGGTCACCACGCCTGGGGCGGCTGCACCCCGGCGGCGCGGGCCAGCTCGATGTCCATGCCTTCCCGGCGCATCCGCTGGTCGAGGTACACGATCACGGTGACCAGCGCGATGAACGGGATCGAGATGGTGCCGGCGATGATCTGCCCGGCCGAGGCCAGCAGCAGGTCGCCGGTGCTCGGCACGGTCACCTTGGCCGGGTTGAGCATCTGGCCGAACACGCCGCTGCCGAGGGTGAACGGCAGCTGGATGATGCTCTCGAAGAACGACCCGATGATCCGGGCCAGCAGCAGCACGCCGAGCACCCGCCAGAAGGCGCCGCCGACCAGCTTGACCGACCGCGCGAACGCCTCCCGGAACGTCCCGCGCTCGAGCACGAGGGCCGGGGCGGCCAGCGCCCAGAACACCCAGGCGAGCACGCCCGGGATGATGCAGAGCATGACGCCGATGGTGGTCAGGAGCGCGTAGCCGAACGCCACGCCGAGCAGCGGCAGCAGCCGCGGCTGCACCTCGCGCCAGGCGAGGCCGAAGGTGACCTCGCGGCCCAGCACGGCGCGGCCCATCACCGCGGCCATCAGGCCGGTGGTGACGGTCAGCAGGAACGTCGAGACCAGCGTCTGGGAGACCAGCACCAAGACGGCGTCGCCGAACGTGCCGAAGACGGCGTTCCGGAGCTCCTCCTCGGTCGCGGCGGGACCGAGGCGGACCGTCGACGTGAAGCTCTCGAGGTCCGTGAACAGGTACTTCTGCAGGACGAACGTGATCGCGGCGCCGATCACCGCCATCACCGCGCCGATGCCGAGGACCAGCAGCGCGTGCCGGCGGATCGCGGTGATCGCGCCGTCGAGGATGTCGCCGATGTTGAGCGGCCGCAGCGCGATCACGCCAGGCTTGCCGAGCCCGTGCGGGTTCCAGCGCGGCTGCTGGAACCGGGGCTGCTGGAACTGGGGCTGGGCGCCGAACGGCGGCAGCGCCTCCGGCCGGTAGCCGGGCCCGTGCTGCCAGCCCGGCGGCGGGGTCGGCGGTGCGGCCTGCGGGTCCGGCGCCTGCCAGCCTCGCGGCGGCGTCGCCGGTGACGCGGCGTGATCTTCGGGCCGATTCGGCTCACCCGATCCGGGGGCGGAAGCCTGGGGGACGCCCTGGCTCGGAGTCGGCGTGTCGGCGCCCTCGCCGCCGGGCGCGCCACCGGTGTCTGTCATCGAAGCCCCTCGCCTGCAGTACCTGCTTGCGTTCACTCTCTCAGAGCCGGTTGCACCCGGCCAGACCTGGGGTGACGTCGGTGCGCCGTGACCGCACGCGCACGGACGGGTGCGAGCCGACCCATTCCCCCGATATGCTGAATGGCGGGATCGGGTACCCCCGGTCCGTACCGAGACCCTTCGGGACTGCCTAGTGACGCAACCGCCCTACGGCCAGGTACCGCCTCGCGGAACCGTCCAGCCGCCGCCGGTGCCGGATGCGCAACCGGATCTCCCCTGGCTGGGACGCCCCCACACCGTGTCCGCACCGCGGCGCCGTTCGCCGGCGGCGGTGATCGGCGTGTGCCTCGGCGCGGTCGCCGTGCTGGTGCTCGGCCTGGTCGCGATCGTGGCCCTCAACCGCGACAACACGCCCCTGGCCACCCCGAACCTCCGCGACGTCCCGTCGTCGCAGGACGTCCCCCCGCAGCAGCTGCCGCCCGGCGGGGCGGGTGCCCCGGCGTCAGGATCGAGCCCGTCGACCGAGCTGTCGACGCCCAGCCCGACCGGCCCGCAGAAGATCCTCAAGCTCGCCGACCACCCGGTCCTGCAGGACCCCAACGCGGGCCTGCAGAACCGCGTCTGCACGCTGCCGCCCTGGCAGAGCACGCAGGCGGGCGCGGAAGCGTTCTTCACCGCGGCCAGCAAGTGCCTCGACGCGGCGTGGGGCCCCTTCCTCACGGCTTACCAGCTGCCGTTCACGCCGCCGTCGCTGCACTTCCCGACCGGCGCGAGCTTCGAGACCGAGTGCGGCACCATCCAGGTGGGCATCGCGACGGCCGCGTACTACTGCGAAAACAACCTGTACGTCCCGTTCCGCGGCCTGCAGACCGACCAGTACGGCAACAACCCCGGCGTCTACCTGGCCCTGTTCGCCCACGAGTACGGCCACCACGTGCAGGAGGTCGCCGGGCTGATGGACGCGGCCTGGCAGAAGATCTACGAGGCCGGCCAGAACAGCCCGGCCGGGCTCGAGATGTCGCGGCGCAAGGAACTGCAGGCCCAGTGCTTCTCGGGGATGTTCCTCGGCGCGCACGTCGACCAGGGCGGCACGGTCACCCGGGACATGTACAACAAGGCCTGGAACGACCAGGAGACCCGCGGCGACAACACCTCCCGCAGCCACGACCACGGGACGAACGCGCACTACGCGTCCTGGTGGCGAGCGGGCGCGACGAGCAACCGGATCTCCGACTGCAACACCTTCGCGGCGCCGTCGTCCGAGGTCAGCTAGCGGTTTTGGGCCTGACTGCCGTGGGCCTGGCCGTCTTGGGCCGCAGCGGGATGCTCAGCCAGAGGTAGACGAACATCCCGCCGGAGAAGCACGCGAACACCAGCAGCGCCAGGCCGAGCGGGCGACGGGCGTCCGACGCGCCCATCGACGTGTCCGCGAGGTAGACGGCGACCGGGCCCTGGTCCGGCACCACGTCCGGCACGGCGACCTCGACGCGTTCGCCCGGGCCGTGCCCGCAGCCGTCGAGCGTGCCTTCGTGGGCCTTCCCGCCGACGGTGAACTTGACGGCTTCCTTCGCGTCCGGCCGGTCGCACGGCGCCGGCTTGGTCACCTCGGCCTGCACCGGCGCGCCCAGGACTTCGTTGCCGATGGCGAGCAGCCCGGGCCCGGCCAGCCAGGCGAGCAGCACGACGAGCACGCCCGCCGCGGCGGGGATCGCCACCGTGGGCCACTTGAGGGCGAGAGGTCGCGGGGGCACCTGGTCATGGTTCCAGATCCCGCGGGCAAAACCCAGGTGCCCTGGTCAGCGCTCGATCTTCTCCGCCTGCGTGACCTTCTTGACGTAGAGCAGCTTGTCGCCCGGCTCGATGGCGTCCGCCTGCGGCGCGTCGACGCGGTAGAGAACGCCGTCGCGGACCAGGCCGAGGACGAGGTCGGACAGGTGCCGCGGCGACCCGCCCTCTTCGGACGGCTCGACCGCCCGCTCGGCGATCGCCAGGCCCGATTCGGGGGTCAGCAGGTCCTCCATGATGTCCACGACCAGCGGCGTCGACGTCGCCATGCCGAGCAGCCGCCCGGCCGTCTCGCTGGAGACGACGACCTGGTTGGCGCCGGACTGCTTGAGCAGGTGGACGTTTTCCGCCTCCCGCACCGACGCGACGATGTGCGCCTGGGGCGCCAGCTCGCGGGCGGTGAGCGTGACGAGCACCGCCGTGTCGTCGCGGTTCGGGGCGACCACGACCGCGCGGGCGTGCTGCACCGCGGCGACGCGCAGGACGTCGGACCGGGTCGCCGAGCCGTGCACGGCGACGAGCCCGAGCGCGCTGGCCGCGTCGAGGGCCTGCTGGTCGGTGTCGACGACGACGATCTGGCCCGGGGCGATGTTCTCGTCGCCGAGCAGCGCGTTGACGGCGGACCGGCCCTTGGTGCCGAACCCGACGACGACCGTGTGGTCGCGCACCTTCGTCCTCCACTTCTGGATCTTGAACGCCTGGCGGGAACGCTCGGTGAGCACCTCGAGGGTGGTCCCGACCAGGACGATGAGGAAGAGCACCCGCAGCGGCGTGATCACCAGGACGTTCACCAGCCGGGCGGACGACGTGGCCGGCGCGATGTCGCCGTAGCCGGTCGTCGACAGCGAGACCGTGGCGTAGTACAGGCTGTCCAGCAAGGACAGGCCGTCGCCGTTGGCGTCCCGGTAGCCGTCCCGGTCGACGTAGACGATGATCACCGTGGCCAGCAGCGCGAGCGCCGCACCGATGATCCGCTTGACGATCGCGCGGAGCGGGCTGACCGTCAGTTCCGGCATCCGCAGGACGCCGACGAGCTCGTGGTCGGGCCGATCGGTGAGACTGCCCAGCGGCAACCGTTTGAGGGCCTTCATGCTGGCTCGTGTCGAGCGTCACTCACGCCCGGAGGATAGCCGAACCGGAGACCGCGCCGCCGCGTGAAACGATGAGTTCATGGCAACCTCGCAACGGCCCGCCCACGTCCTGGCCGGCGTGCTGGGCACGATGGGCGTCCTGCACTTCGCCGTCCCGAAGCCGTTCGACGGCCTGATCCCCGCTTCGCTGCCGGGTTCGCGCCGGGCGTGGACGTACGGGTCGGGCGTGGCGGAACTGACCATCGCGGCCGCGGTGGCGGCCCCGCGCACCCGCCGCCTCGGCGGCCTGGCGGCGGCACTGCTGTTCCTGGGCGTCTTCCCGGGCAACGTCAAGATGGCCGTGGACGCTTCCTCGAAGAAGGCCCCGGCTCCGCAGCAGGCGATGGCCTGGGCCCGCCTGCCGCTGCAGTGGCCCCTGATCGCCTGGGCCTTGAAGGTCCGCGACAACGCCTAGGTGGCTGGTGTCGAACGGGGGTCTTGAGGGCGCCGACCGGCGGGGCGGGGCGGCTGTGGCCGGTTCT
>NZ_PPHF01000111.1 GCF_002904335.1 Amycolatopsis sp. CA-126428
TCAGCCCGGATTGGGACGCGGTGTTCGCCGCGCACGACCCGCGACCGGTCGACCTGCCGACCTACGCCTTCCACCGCCGCCGCTACTGGCTCGACGCCACCGACGGCGCGGGCGACGTGACCGGTCTCGGTCTCGCGGCGGGCGGCCACCCGCTGCTCGCCGCGGCGACGACGCTCGCCGACTCCGACGGCGTGCTGTTCACGGGCCGGCTTTCGCTCCGGTCGCACCGGTGGCTGGCCGACCACGCCGTGCTCGGGACGACCCTGCTGCCGGGCGCGGCGCTGGTCGAGCTGGCCCTGCGCGCGGGCGACGAGGTCGGCTGCGATCGCGTCGCGGAGCTGACGCTCACGGCCCCGCTGACCGTGCCGGACCACGGAGCCGTCCGCCTGCAGGTCATGGTCGGCGCCCCCGAGGAGAACCGGCGCTCGATCACCGTCCACTCCGGCCGGGAGGACACCGGCGAGTGGCTGCTGCACGCCACCGGAACCCTGGCCGCCGGAACCGGGACCCCGGTGCCGGAGCCCGCCGAGTGGCCGCCCGCGGGCGCCGAGCCGGTGGCGGTCGACGACTTCTACGACCGGACCGCCCAGGCCGGCTTCGCCTACGGGCCGGCGTTCCAGGGCCTGCGCGCCGCGTGGCGGCTCGGGGACGACGTCTGCGCCGAGGTCGACCCGCCCGAGGACCTCACCGGCGCGTTCGCCCTCCACCCCGCGCTGTTCGACGCGGCCCTGCACGCTGCCGCCCTGCTGCGCGACGAGACCACGGCGGCGTTGCCGTTCACCTGGTCCGACGTCGCGATCCACGCCACCGGCGCGGGCCGGCTGCGCGTGCGGCTGAGGCGGACCGGCGCCGACACGATCACGCTGTCCGCCACCGACGAGAGCGGATCGCCGGTGCTCACGGTCGGGACGCTCGTGTTGCGCGAGGTCGCCGAGGAGCAGCTCCACGACGGCGGCGTGCCGAGGGACGCGCTCTACGGGATCGACTGGCAGCCGGTGACCTCGCCGGCCGACCCGGTCGAGCGGGTCGCGGTGCTCGGCGCCGATGCCGATGCCGTGTGGCCCGCTTTTCGGGGGTCCGGGTGGCGAAGCCCCCGGCCCGGGGCGGAGCCCCGGTTGTCACAGCCGTCCGCCGAGGTGTACGCGGGTCTGCCGGAGCTGGTGGCGGCGATCGACGCCGGTGCCGCGGTACCCGAGCTGGTGGTGCTTCCCTGCGTCGGCGGCGAATCCGGCGACCTGCCCGAGGCCGCGCACGCCGCTACGCTCGCCGCACTCGACACCGCCCGCGCGTGGCTCGCCGAAGACCGGTTCGCCGGCAGCAAGCTCGCGTTCGTGACCAGCCACGCGACCGGCCCGGGGACGACCGACCTCGCGCACGCCCCGCTGTGCGGCCTCGTGCGGTCCGCGCAGGAGGAGAACCCCGGCCGGTTCCTGCTGATCGACGTCGACGAGCCGGCCGAGCTGCCTTCAGCCGTCCGGCTCGGCGAACCGCAGGTCGTGCTGCGCGGCACGACGGTCACCGTGCCGAGGCTGGGCCGGCGGGGCGCGGCGGCGGCCGAGCCCGGCTTCGGTGCCGGCACCGTGCTCGTGACCGGCGGCACCGGCGTGCTCGGCACCGTGTTCGCCCGGCACCTCGTGCGCTCGTGCGGGGTGCGGCACCTGCTGCTCACCAGCCGCCGGGGGCCGGACGCGCCCGGGGCCGCGGAATTGGTGGCCGAGCTGCGCGACCTCGGCGCCACCGTCGATCTCGTCGCCTGCGACCTGACGGACCGCGGCGCGCTCGCGGACCTGCTCGCCGGGGTTCCGGCGGACCGGCCGCTCTCGGCCGTCGTGCACGCCGCGGGGGTGCTCGACGACGCGCTGCTGACCGCACTGACACCCGAGCAGGTCCACGCGGTGCTGCGGCCCAAGGTCGACGCCGCCTGGCACCTCCACACCCTCACCGAGGATTCGGCGCTGAGCGCGTTCGTGGTGTTCTCGTCGGCGGCCGGGATCCTCGGCGCGGCCGGGCAGGCCCACTACGCGGCGGCCAACGCCTTCCTCGACGCGCTGGCCGAGCACCGGCGCGCGGCCGGCCTGCCCGGGAAGTCGCTCGCGTGGGGCTTCTGGGACGAAGCGAGCGACATGACCGGCGCGATGACCGCCGCCGACCGGGCCCGGCTGGCGAGGGGTGGCGTGCTTCCGCTCGCCACGGCCGAGGGCACCGCGCTGTTCGACGCCGCGCTCGCCTCGGCCGAACCGGTGCTCGTGCCGGTGAAGCTCGATCTCGCCGCGGTGCGCCGGCTCGACCCGGTGCCCGCCCGGCTGGCCGGGCTCGTGCCGGTTCGCCGCCGCCGGGTGCAGCTCGCGGCCGAGCGGACCGGTTCGCTCGCCGCCCGGATCGCCACCCTGTCCACTCAGGACCGGACGGCCGTGCTGGTCGACATGGTGCGGGAGCAGGTCTCCGCCGTGCTCGGCTACGACGGCACGCAGGCGGTGGACACGGAGAAGGCGTTCAGGGGGCTCGGCTTCGACTCGCTGACCTCGCTGGAGCTCCGCAACCGGCTCGGCGCCGCGACGGGGCTGTCCCTGCCGGCGACCCTGGTCTTCGACTACCCGAACACCGCGGTGCTCGCCGGTTTCCTCACCCGGGAACTCACCGGCGCCGACGCGCCCGCCGCGCCTCGGCGGGCGGCGGCCGCCGTCGACGACCCGATCGCGATCATCGGGATGAGCTGCCGCTTCCCCGGCGGGGTGCACACGCCGGAGGAGCTGTGGCGGCTCGTCGCCGACGAGCGTGACGCCGTCGCCGAGTTCCCCGGCAACCGCGGGTGGGACGTCGAATCGCTGTACGACCCGGACCCGGACTCCTCCGGCAAGACCTACACGCGGGCGGGCTGCTTCCTCGACGAGCCGGGCGGCTTCGACCCGGCGTTCTTCGGCGTCTCCCCGCGGGAAGCGACGGCCATGGACCCGCAGCAGCGGCTGCTGCTGGAAACCTCGTGGGAGGCCGTCGAGCGGGCCGGGATCGACCCGCGCTCCCTCAAGGGCAGCCGGACCGGCGTGTTCGCCGGGCTCATGTACTACGACTACTTCACCCAGCTCGACTCGATGCCCGAGGGGCTCGACGCGCACCTCGGCATGGGCAACGCGGGCAGCGTCGCTTCGGGCCGCGTCGCCTACACGCTCGGGCTCGAAGGGCCCGCGATGACCGTCGACACGGCTTGTTCGTCGTCGCTGGTGGCGCTGCACCTCGCGGCGCAGGCGCTGCGCCGGGACGAGTGCACGCTGGCGCTGGTCGGGGGCGCGACGATCATGTCGACCCCGTCGCTGTTCGTCGAGTTCAGCCGGCAGCGCGGGCTGGCCGCCGACGGGCGCTGCAAGTCCTTTTCGGACGACGCGGACGGCACCGGCTGGGGCGAGGGCGTCGGGATGCTGCTGGTGGAGCGGCTTTCGGACGCGCGGCGGAACGGGCATCCGGTGCTCGCGGTGGTGCGCGGGTCGGCGGTGAACCAGGACGGTGCGTCGAACGGGTTGACGGCGCCGAACGGTCCGTCGCAGCAGCGGGTGATCCGGGCTGCCCTGGCCGATGCGGGTGTCGGACCGTCTGAGGTGGACGTCGTCGAGGCGCACGGGACCGGGACGACGCTGGGTGATCCGATCGAGGCGCAGGCGCTGCTCGCCACGTACGGACAGGATCGGGAACAGCCGTTGTGGCTGGGTTCGGTGAAGTCGAACATCGGCCACACCCAGGCCGCCGCCGGGGTGGCGGGGATCATCAAGATGGTGCAGGCGTTGCGGCACGAGGTGTTGCCGCGGACGCTGCACGTCGGTGCGCCGTCGTCGCATGTGGACTGGAGTGCGGGTGACGTCGAGCTGCTGACCGGTTCGCGGGACTGGTCGCGAGGCGAGCGCGTGCGCCGGGCGGGGGTGTCGTCGTTCGGCGTGAGCGGGACGAACGCGCACGTGATCTTGGAAGAAGCTCCGGACGGTGTGGAGCCGGTCCCGGAGCAGGGTCCGGCGGTGGTGGTGCCGTGGGTGCTGTCGGCACGATCGGCGGAGTCGCTGGAGGAGCAGGCCGCGCGGTTGGCGTCGCAGGTGTCCGAATCGTCGGTGCGGCCGGTTGATGTGGGCTATTCGTTGGCGACGGGCCGGTCGATGTTCGAGCGTCGAGCCGCGGTAGTGGGTTCGGAGCTGGCGGATCTGGTTTCCGGGCTGGGGAATCCGGTTCGCGGTGTGGCCGATGTGGATGGTCGAACGGTCTTCGTGTTCCCGGGTCAGGGTGCGCAGTGGGCCGGAATGGCTGTCGAGCTGGTGGAGTCTTCGCCGGTGTTCGCGGCGCGGATGGACGAGTGCGCGCAGGCGCTCGCCGAATTTGTCGACTGGTCGCTTCTGGATGTGCTCGCCGACGCGGAGATGCTGGGGCGGGTTGACGTCGTGCAGCCGGTGTCGTTCGCGGTGATGGTGTCGCTGGCCGCGCTCTGGCGGTCCTACGGGATCGAGCCGGACGCCGTGGTCGGCCATTCGCAGGGTGAGATCGCCGCGGCGTGTGTG
>NZ_PPHF01000112.1 GCF_002904335.1 Amycolatopsis sp. CA-126428
TCAGCCCGGATTGGGACGCGGTGTTCGCCGCGCACGACCCGCGACCGGTCGACCTGCCGACCTACGCCTTCGACCGCCGCCGCTACTGGCTCGACGTTCCGGAACGGCCCTCGCCGGTCGTGGACCCGGTCGACGCCGAGTTCTGGGCCGCCGTGGAGCGCGCGGACCTGCCCTCGCTGGCCGGCGAGCTGGCCGTCCCCGAGGACGAGCTGGGCGCGGTGCTGCCCGCGCTGACGTCGTGGCGACGCCGGCGGCGGGAGAGCTCGATCGTCGACTCGTGGCGTTACGAAATCGGCTGGCGGCCGGCGGCCGCCGCTGGAGGCATGGTCCTCACCGGGCACTGGCTCGTCGTCACCAGCGGCCACGTCCCGGACCGGATCCTCGAGGGCACGCGGGAAGCCCTGCGCGGCAAGGGAATCGACGCGACGGTCCTGCCGGTCACCGAGGTCGACCGCGACTCTCTCGCGAAGTTGCTCGGCGACTTGGACGTGCCACCGGACGGCATCGTCTCGCTGCTCGCGCACGACGAGCGTCCGCACCCCGCGTTTTCCTCGGTGTCGCTCGGGCTGTGCGGTACGACGGCGCTGATCCAGGCGCTGGGCGACGCTGGCATCGACGCGCCGCTGTGGCTGACGACGTCGGGCGCGGTGTCGACCGGCCCCGGCGACCGCGTCGACCACCCGGCGCAGGCCCAGGTGTGGGGGCTGGCACGCGTCGCGCGGATCGAGCACCCCGAACGCTGGGGCGGCGTCGCCGACCTGCCCGAGGCGTTCGACGAGCCGGCGCGCGAGGCGTTCGCCGAGGCCCTCGGCGGCACCGAGCGGGCCGTCGCCGTGCGCACCGCGGGCACGTTCGTCCCGCGACTGACGCGGGCGGCGGGCAAGACCACCGGCCCGGACGCCGGCTGGGCGGCCGGCGGCCGGGTGCTGATCACCGGCGGCACCGGCGCCCTCGGTGCCCGGGTCGCCCGGTGGGCCGCCGAGAACGGTGCCGAGCACCTGATCCTCGTGAGCCGGCGCGGCCCCGGCGCCCCGGAGGCCGAGGCCCTCCGGGCCGAACTGACCGGCCTCGGCGCCGAGGTCACCATCGCGGCCTGCGACGTGGCCGACCGCGAGCAGCTCGCCGGACTGGTGCGCGACAGCACCGCCGCCGGCCCGCTCACCGCGGTCGTCCACACGGCGGGCGTGCTCGACGACGGCGTGCTCGACTCGCTCACCCCGGATCGGTTCGAGCACGTGCTGCGGCCGAAGGTCGCCGCGGCACGGAACCTGCACGAGCTGACCGCGGACCTCGACCTGGCCGCGTTTGTGCTGTTCTCTTCGGCCGCCGGCACGCTCGGCAACGCCGGGCAGGCGAACTACGCGGCGGCGAACGCCTACCTCGACGCGCTGGCCGCGCACCGCCGCGGCTTGGGGCTGGCGGCCTGTTCCGTCGCCTGGGGACAGTGGGGCGGCGGCGGCCTCGCGGAGCAGAGCACGCGGCGGGAAGCGTTGCGCCGCGGCGGTTCCTCGCCGATGGATCCGGCGACGGCGCTCGCCGCGCTGCACCGGGTGCTGGCCGACGACGCGGAGTTCGCGCTCGTCGCCGACGTGGACTGGGCCCGGGCCGCCGCGGATGCGGCCGACTCGCTGGTCGCCGACCTGCCCGAGGTCAAGCGGGCCCGGCAGGCCGCGCCGCCCACGCGGCGGGACGAGCCGGGCCGCCTCGCCGGCCTGGCGCCCGAACAGCGGGCACCGGCGCTGCTCGACCTCGTGCGTTCGGCGGCCGCCGCCGTGCTCGGCTACCGCACGCCGGCGGAGGTGCCCGTCGATCGCGCGCTGCGCGACCTCGGCTTCGACTCCGTCACCGCGATGGAGCTGCGCAACCGGCTCGCCGCGGCGACCGGTCTCCGGCTGCCCAGCACCCTCGTGTTCGACCACCCGTCCGCCGGAGCGCTCGCCGGGTACCTCGGCGCCGAGCTGTTCGGCGGCCCCGAGACCGCCGAGGACGGCGAGGAAGCGCGGCTGCGCGCCGCGCTCGCGTCGATCCCGCTGGCCCGGCTGCGTTCGGCCGGACTGGCCGACCTGCTGCTCGGCCTCGCCGAGGGCGGCGACCCCACCGACCGGAAGAACCAGAACGGCGAGGACGGGGACGCGGCCGTGCCGGTGGACTCGATCGACGACATGGACGCCGACCGGCTCATCGCGCTGGCCCTGGACGGCGGCGCCGCCGGACCAGCCTCGTGAGCCCGAACCCGCGACCGACCCCGCGTGCCGATACGGAGAAACCGATGCCGAACCCCGCTGACAAGATCGTCGAGGCGCTGCGTGCTTCGCTCAAGGAGGTCGAGCGGCTGCGCGAACAGAACCGGGAGCTGGTCACCGCCTCGAACGCGCCGATCGCGATCGTCGGGATGAGCTGCCGGTTCCCCGGCGGGATCGGCTCGCCCGAAGACCTGTGGGAGGTGCTCGCCGAGGGCCGCGACGTCATCTCCGGCTTCCCCGCCGACCGCGGCTGGGACCTCGGCTCGCTCTCCGGGCCGGGGCACGCCCGCGGCGGCGGGTTCCTCTACGACGCGGCGGACTTCGACGCCGGGTTCTTCGGGATCGCGCCGCGGGACGCGCTCGCCATGGACCCGCAGCAGCGGCTGCTGCTCGAAGGCGCGTGGGAAGTGCTGGAGCGGGCCGGGATCGACCCGGCGAGCCTGCGCGGCAGCCGGACCGGGGTGTTCGTCGGGCTGATGACCCAGTACTACGCCTACGTCCGGCGGGACTGGGACCAGGACCTGGCCGGCCGGTTCCTCGCGGGCAACGCCTCGTCGGTCGCCTCGGGCCGGCTCTCCTACACCTTCGGCTTCGAAGGTCCCGCGATCACGGTGGACACCGCGTGCTCGTCGTCGCTGGTGGCACTGCACCTGGCCGCGCAGGCGCTCCGCCAGGGCGAGTGCTCGCTGGCGCTGGCCGGCGGGGTCACGGTGATGGCCACCCCCGGTGCGTTCCAGGAGTTCAGCGAGCAGGGCGGCCTCTCGCCGGACGGCCGCTGCCGGGCGTTCGCGGCGGCGGCGAACGGGACGGGCTGGAGCGAGGGCATCGGGATGCTCGCGCTCGAACGGCTCACCGACGCGCGGCGCAACGGTCATCAGGTGCTCGCCGTCGTCCGCGGATCGGCGGTGAACCAGGACGGCGCCTCGAACGGCCTCACCGCACCGAGCGGCCCCTCGCAGCGCAGGATGATCACCGCGGCGCTCGACAACGCGGGTCTCAAACCGGCCGACATCGACTTCGTCGAGGCCCACGGCACCGGCACCACCCTCGGCGACCCGATCGAGGCGCACGCACTGCTGGCCACCTACGGCAAGGACCGGCCGGCGGGCCACCCCCTGCGGCTGGGCGCCGTCAAGTCGAACCTCGGGCACACCCAGGCCGCCGCCGGCGTCGCCGGGGTGATCAAGACCGTGCTCGCGATGCGGCACCGGCAGCTGCCGAAGACGCTGCACGTGGACGAGCCGTCCCGGCAGGTCGACTGGTCGGCGGGGGACGTGCGGCTGCTCACCGAGGCCGAGCCGTGGCCGGAAACGGGCAAGCCGGCCCGGGCCGGGGTGTCGGCGTTCGGCGTCGGCGGCACGAACGCCCACGTCGTGCTCGAGCAGGCTCCGGACGAGGAAGCGGAGGCCGGGGTCACCACCGGGTCTCCGGTGGTGCCGTGGCTGCTCTCGGGCAGGACCGCGGACGCCTTGCGGGCCCAGGCGGGTGCCTTGGTGCCGGCTGTGGGCACCCAAGACCCGGTCGCGGTGGGTTCCGCGCTGGCCTCGACGCGCGCGCGGCTGGAGCACCGCGCGGTGGTACTGGCCGATGACCGGGCCGCGGCGCTGGCGGCGCTGGCGGCTGGTGAGCCGGTTCCGGGTGTGGTGTCGGGTGTCGTGGCGGAGGGGAGTTCGGCGTTTCTCTTCTCCGGTCAGGGTGCGCAGCGGCTGGGTGCGGGCCGCGAGCTGTATGACACCTTCCCGGTGTTCGCCGATGTGGTGGATGCGGTGTCCGCGCAGGTGGACGGTCTGCGTGAAGTGATGTTCGGCGAAGATGCCGAGCTGCTGAATCAGACGAGGTATGCGCAGGCGGCGTTGTTCGCCATTGAGGTCGGTTTGTTCCGGCTGGTCGAGTCGTGGGGTGTGACACCCGGCTTCCTGGTCGGGCATTCGATCGGGGAGCTGGCGGCGGCACATTGTGCGGGCGTGTTGTCGTTGGAGGACGCGGGTGCCTTGGTGGCGGCTCGTGGCCGGTTGATGCAGGCGTTGCCTCCGGGTGGGGTGATGGTGGCGGTGCAGGCCACGGAGGCGGAGGTATTGCCGCTGCTGGTCGAAGGTGTGTCGATCGCGGCGGTGAACGGCCCGTCGTCAGTGGTGCTCTCCGGTGATGAGGACGCGGTCGACTCGGTGGTCGAGCAGTTCGAGGGCCGGAAGACTCGTCGGTTGCCGGTGAGTCATGCGTTCCATTCGGCGCGGATGGAGCCGATGCTGGCGGAGTTCCGCCGGGTCGCGGAAACGCTGACCTACCACGCTCCCACGATTCCCGTTGTGTCGAACGTGACCGGAACACTGGCGGAGGAGTTGACCTCGCCGGAGTACTGGGTCCGGCACGTGCGCGGAACGGTCCGGTTCCACGACGGTGTCGGCTACCTGGCCGAGCAGGGCGTGACCCGGTTCCTGGAACTCGGACCCGACGGCGTGCTGACCGCGATGGCGGCGGAATCCGTCGAAGGCACGCTGGTTTCGGCCGTGCGCAGAGACCGTGCCGAGGCGGAGAGCCTCCTGAGCGCGGTGGCGTCCCTGTACGTCGCCGGGCACGAAGTGGACTGGGCGAAGCTGTTCACCGGCACCGCCCGGGTCGACCTGCCCACCTACGCCTTCCAGCACCAGCGCTACTGGCCGGACGCCGACGACACCGCCGCGCCGGTCGACTTCGCGCCGGGCACCGTCGTCGACGACGCTTTCTGGAGCGCCGTCGACCGCGCCGACCTCGACACCCTTGCGGAAACCCTGGAACTGTCCTCGCCCGAGCAGCGGTCGTCGCTCGAAGCGATGGCCCCCGCGCTCGCGTCGTGGCGCCGGCGCACCCAAACGGCGTCCACAGTGGAATCCTGGAACTACCGGGTCCGGTGGAAGCCGGTGCTCCAGGCGCGCGCCGACAAGGTCGAACTGCCGGGCCGCTGGCTGCTCGTGGTGCCGCCCGCCGAGACAGCCGCGGGCCTCGTCGCCGACGTCGAGGAAGCGCTGCGCGAGCACGGCGCCGAAGTCGTGCGCGTCGAGCAGGTTCCCGGCGAACCGGACCGCCTCCGCGACGTGGCCGCCGACGCGGCCGGCGTCCTCTCCCTGCTCGCGCTGGACGAAACCCCCACCGGCGACGCCGAAGTCTCCCGCGGGCTCGCGGGCACCCTCACCCTGATCCAGGCGCTCGGCGACGCCGGTGTCACGGCGCCGCTGTGGTGCGCGACGAGCGGCGCGGTCTCCGTCGGCCGGTCGGACCGGCCGGCCCACCCCGGGCAGGCGGCGACGTGGGGTCTCGGCCGCAGCGCCGCCCTGGAGCACCCGGACCGCTGGGGCGGGCTGATCGACCTGCCCGAGACCCTCGGCCGCCGGGACCGCGCCCGGCTCGCGGCGGCCCTGCGTGGCATCGGTGACGAGGACCAGCTCGCCGTCCGGCCCTCGGGCACGCTGGTCCGCCGCCTCGTCCCCGCCACGGACGCCAGCCCGGAGCCGACCGGAGGCTGGCAGCCCGCGGGGACCACGCTGATCACCGGCGGCACCGGCGGTCTCGGCGCGCTCCTCGCCCGGTCGCTCGCGGAGCGCGGTGCCGAACACCTCGTGCTGGCCGGCCGCCGCGGTCGCGACGCGGCCGGCGCCGCCGAGCTCGAAGCCGAACTGAGCGCGCTCGGCAGCGACGTCACCATCGCCGCCTGCGACGTGGCGGACCGCGACGCGGTCGCCGAGCTGCTGGCCCGCATCGACACCGAGGACCGGCCGCTGCGCTCGGTGATGCACGCCGCGGGGGCCACCCGGTTCACCGCGCTCGCCGAGACGACCGTGGCCGAGCTGGCCGGCCTGCTGGCGGGCAAGGCCGGCGGCGCGCGGCACCTCGACGAGCTCCTCGCCGGCCGGGAGCTGGACGCGTTCGTCCTCTTCTCGTCGATCGCGGGCGTGTGGGGCAGCGGCAACCAGGGCGCCTACGCGGCGGCGAACGCGGTCCTCGACGCACTGGCCACCGACCGCCGCGGCCGTGGTCTCGCCGCGACGTCGATCGCCTGGGGACCGTGGTCGAGCGCCGGCATGGCCGCCGACGACGCGACCGAGGCCGAACTGCGGCGGCGCGGGCTCGCCGCGATGCCGCCGTCGCTCGCCCTCACCGCGCTCTTGAACGCCACCGGCCGCACCGAGCCCGCGCCGGTCGTCGCCGACGTCGACTGGCCTGCGTTCGTCACCGGATTCACCTCGGCCCGGCCGAGCGCGCTGCTCGCGGACCTGCCGGCGGCCCGGGAACCCTCGGCCGGCGCCACTCCGGGGCAGCCGTCCTCGTGGCGCGACGAACTGACGGCCCTCCCCGCGCCCGAGCGGGAACGGCGGCTGCTCGACCTCGTGTGCGCCGAAGCGGCCGCGGCCCTCGGGCACGCCTCGGCGGACGCGGTCGACTCCGCACGCGCGTTCCGCGACCTCGGTTTCGACTCGCTGTCCGCGGTGGAGCTGCGCAACCGGCTCGCCGCGGTCACCGGGCTCGAACTCGGCGTCGGCCTCGTCTTCGACCACCCGACCCCCGCCGAGCTGGCCCGGCACCTGCGGGCCGAGCTGGACGGGGCGATCGAGGACCGGCCGGTGGCTGCCCCCGTGACCAAAGCCGGTACGGACGACGAGATCGCCATCGTGTCGATGGCCTGCCGCTTCCCCGGCGGGGTGGGCTCGCCGGAAGACCTCTGGCAGCTGGTGTCCGAGGGAGCCGACGCGGTGGCCGGCTTCCCGGTCGACCGCGGCTGGGACCTGGCGGGGCTCTACGACCCCGGCTCCACCAGGCCGGGCACCACGTACGCGAACACCGGCGGCTTCCTGTACGACGCCGGCGAGTTCGACCCGCTGTTCTTCGGCATCTCGCCGCGCGAGGCACTGGCGATGGACCCGCAGCAGCGGCTGTTGCTCGAAGTGTGCTGGGAAGCGGCCGAGCGGGCCGGCATCCCGCCGGCCACGCTGCGCGGCGGCACCGGCGGGGTGTTCATCGGTGCCTCGTCGTCCGGGTACGCGGCGGGCGCGTGGGACCCCACCGACGAAGCGACGGCGCACCTGCTCACCGGCACGTCGTCGGCGGCGTTGTCCGGCCGGATCGCCTACACCTTCGGCATGGAGGGGCCGGCCGTCACGGTCGACACGGCGTGCTCCTCCTCGCTGGTGGCGCTGCACCTCGCGGCGCAGGCGCTGCGGCAGGGCGAGTGCTCGCTGGCCGTGGTCGGCGGCGTGACCGTGATGGCGGGGCCGGGCGGGTTCATCGAGTTCAGCCGGCAGGGCGGGCTGGCGAGGGACGGCCGCTGCAAGCCGTTCTCGGCCGCCGCCGACGGCACCGGCTGGGGCGAGGGCGTCGGCGTCCTGCTCGTCGAGCGGCTTTCGGACGCGCGGCGCAACGGGCATCCGGTGCTCGCCGTCGTCAAGGGCTCCGCGGTGAACTCCGACGGCGCGTCCAACGGCCTGACCGCCCCCAACGGGCCGTCGCAGCAGCGGGTGATCCGCCAGGCGCTCGCGAACGCGGGCCTCGAACCGTCCGATGTGGACGCCGTCGAGGCGCACGGGACGGGCACCACGCTCGGCGACCCGATCGAGGCGGAGGCGCTCCTGGCGACCTACGGCCGGGACCGGGACGTTCCGCAGTGGATCGGTTCGGTCAAATCGAACCTCGGGCACACCCAGTCCGCGGCCGGCGTCGCCGGGATCATCAAGATGGTGCTCGCGATGCGGCACGGGGTCCTGCCGAAGTCGCTGCACGCGGAGACGGCGACCCCGCACGTCGACTGGTCCGCCGGCAACGTGCGGCTGCTGACCGAGGCGCGGGACTGGCCCGAGACGCACCGGCCGCGCCGGGCCGCCGTGTCGTCCTTCGGCCTCAGCGGAACGAACGGCCACGTCGTCCTCGAACAGGCGCCCGAGGAGCCGGCCCGGCCCGAGGCCGCGGCCGCGGGTTCGCTCGTTCCGCTGGTGGTGTCGGGCCGTGGTGGTGCGGCTCTGCGGGCACAGGCGGCTCGCCTGCTGTCGTTCGTGGACGGTCGTCCGGAGCTGGGTCTGGCCGAGCTGGGTGCGGCGCTGGTGTCGTCGCGGGCGGTGTTCGAGGACCGTGCGGTGGTGCTGGCGGCCGACCGGTCGGAGGCACTGGCAGGCCTGGCTTCTCTGGCTGCCGGTGAGTCGGCGGCCGGTGTCGCGTCGGGTGGTCGTTCGGCGTTTCTCTTCTCGGGTCAGGGTGCCCAGCGGTTGGGAGCCGGGCGGGAGTTGTATGACGCGTTGCCGGTGTTCGCGGACGTCGTGGACGCGGTCTGTGCGCATGTGGACGGTGAGCTGGATCGTCCTCTGCGTGAGGTCATGTTCGGTGACGACGCCGAGCTGCTGAATCAGACGGTGTACACCCAGGCGGCGTTGTTCGCCGTCGAGGTGGGTTTGTTCCGCCTGGTCGAGTCCTGGGGGATGACCCCGGATTTCCTGGTGGGGCACTCGATCGGCGAGCTGGCGGCGGCGCACGTCGCAGGCGTGTGGTCGTTGGAAGATGCGTGTGCGTTGGTCGCTGCGCGTGGCCGGTTGATGCAAGCTTTGCCCACCGGCGGAGCAATGGTCGCGGTGCAGGCTACCGAGGCCGAAGTGCTGCCGCTGCTGGTCGAAGGCGTGTCGGTGGCCGCGGTGAACGGCCCGTCATCGGTGGTGCTCTCCGGTGACGAGGACGCGGTCGCCTCGGTGGTCAAGCAGTTCGAGGGCCGCAAAACTCGTCGGCTGTCGGTGAGTCACGCGTTCCATTCGGCGCGGATGGAGCCGATGCTGGCGGAGTTCCGCCGGGTGGCGGAATCGTTGACTTATCACGCCCCTTCGATCCCGGTCGTCTCCAACGTCACTGGGACACTCGCCGAAGAACTGACCTCGCCGGAGTATTGGGTCCGGCATGTGCGGGGGACGGTCCGGTTCCACGACGGTGTCAGCTATCTGGCCGAGCGCGGGGTGACCCGGTTCCTGGAGCTGGGTCCGGACGGCGTGTTGACCGCGATGGCGGCGGAATCCGTCGAAGGCACGGTGGTGTCGGCGCTGCGGAAGGACCGGGCCGAGGAAGAGAACCTGCTGACGGCGATGGCCTCGCTGTACGTCGCCGGGCAGGACGTCGACTGGTCGGCGCTGTTCACCGGCACCGCCCGGATCGACCTGCCCACTTATGCCTTCCAGCACCAGCGCTACTGGATCGACGCCGCTCCGGCCGGCCGGGCCGCGACCACCGCGGAATCCACGTACTACGAGGAGCGGTGGCAGCCGGTCGCCGGGCGCACCGCCGAACCCGGGTCGTCCTGGCTGCTCGCCGCCGCCGAGGACGAGGTCGCCGGCCGGATCGCGGAAGACCTGGCCCAGCAGGGCATCGGGGCCAGGATCGTGCCGGTGGGACCGGGTGACGAGCCACTCGCTCTCGCTGAGCGGCTGCGGGACGCAGCCGGCGGCGAGCCGGTCGCCGGAATCCTGTCGCTCGCCGCTTTCGACCCCGCGGCCGGGCTCACGGCCACCACGGTGCTGCTCCGCGCGCTCGACGACGCCGGCCTCGGCGCCCCGCTGTGGTGCGCCACCACGGGAGCCGTCTCGGTCGGGGCCGCCGACGACGTCCGGAACCCCGAGCAGAACGGGATCTGGGGCCTCGGGCGGGTCGCCGCGATGGAGCGGCCGGACCAGTGGGGCGGGCTCGTCGACCTCCCGGAACGGATCGACACCGGCGCGGTCGCCGTCCTGGCCGGCGTGCTGACCGCCCCCGGCGGCGAGGACCAGTTCGCGATCCGCGACGCGGGGTTGTTCGTGCGCCGGCTCGCCCACGCCGAACTCGCCGACCCGCCCGAAGCCGGGCCGTGGCGGCCGAGCGGGACGGTCCTCGTCGTCGGCGGCACCGGCGCGCTCGGCGCGCAGACCGCCAAGTGGGCCGCCCGCACGGGCGCCGCGCACCTCCTGCTCACCAGCCGGCGCGGGCCCGGCGCGCCCGGCGTGCCCGAGCTGACGGCCGAGCTCGAGGAGCTCGGGGCCGAGGTCACCGTCGCCGCCTGCGACGCGGCCGACCGGACCGCGCTCGGCGAGCTGCTGGCCGGCATCCCCGAGCGGCACCCGCTGACCGCGGTCGTCCACGCGGCCGGCGTCGTCGACGACGGGGTGCTCGCGTCGCTGACGCCCGAGCGGCTCGCCGGCGTCCTCGGCCCGAAGGTCGACGCCGCCCGCCACCTCGACGAGCTGACCGACGCCCTCGACCTCGACGCGTTCGTGCTGTTCTCGTCGTTCGCGGGCACGTTCGGCGGGCCGGGGCAGGGTGCCTACGCCGCCGCGAACGCCACCCTCGACGCGCTCGCGCAAGCCCGCCGCGCCCGGGGCCGGCGTGCGACCGCGATCGCCTGGGGGCCGTGGGCCGGCGGCGGGATGGCCGCCGAGCAGTCGGCCGCCGAACGGCGGCACCGCACCGGCATGACCCCGCTGACGCCCGAAACGGCGTTCACCGCCCTGCAGCGCGCGGTGACCGACGGCCGGCCGCTGCTCGCCGTCGTCGACGTCGACTGGTCGCGGATACCGCCGGTCCCGCTGGTCGCCGACCTGCCGGAAGTCGCCGCGGCGGCCGAGCGGGCGAGGTCCGCGACCGCCGAGCCGGCGCTGCGCCGCGAACTGGCGGGGCTCTCGGCGAACGAGCGGACCCGCCGGGTCCGCGAGCTGGTCGCCGCGCAGGTCGCGCGGGTGCTCGGCTTCGCGTCCGGAGACGACATCGGCGTGTCCAAGCCGTTCTCCGACCTCGGCTTCGACTCGCTGACCGCGATCGAGCTGCGCAACGCGCTCGGCGCCGCGGCCGGGCTGAGCCTGCCCGCGACGCTGATCTACGACTACCCGACCACCGCGGCCCTCGCGGACCACCTGCGCGACGAGCTCACCGGCACCGCCGCCGAGGAAAACCCGGTCGTCGCGGCCGCCGCCGCCGACGAGCCGATCGCCATCGTCGGGATGAGCTGCCGGTTCCCCGGCGGCGTCGACTCGCCGGAGTCGCTGTGGCGGCTGCTGGCCGAGGGCACCGACGCGATCGCGCCGTTCCCCGCCGAACGCGGCTGGGACCTCGAATCGCTGTACGACCCGGACCCGGACCACGCCGGCACCTCGTACGTGCGGGAGGGCGGCTTCCTCAGCGGCGTCGCGGACTTCGACCCGGCGTTCTTCGAGATCTCGCCGCGCGAGGCGCTGGCGATGGACCCGCAGCAACGGCTGCTGCTGGAAACCGCGTGGGAGACGATCGAACGGGCCGGGATCGACCCGCGGTCGCTCAAGGGCAGCCGCACCGGCGTCTTCGCGGGCACCAACGGCCAGGACTACGGCTCGCTGCTGCACCATTCGGAAGACCGCGTCGACGGCTACCTGGCCACCGGCAGCTCGGCCAGCGTGGTGTCGGGACGGCTCTCCTACACCCTCGGTCTCGAAGGGCCGGCGGTGACGGTGGACACGGCGTGCTCGGCGTCGCTGGTGGCCCTGCATCTCGCCGCGCAGGCGTTGCGCGGCGGCGAGTGCGACCTGGCGCTCGCCGGCGGTGCGACCGTCATGTCGACGCCGTCGGTGTTCATGGAGTTCAGCCGGCAGCGCGGGCTCTCGACGGACGGCCGCTGCAAGCCGTTCTCCGACGACGCCGACGGCACCGCGTGGGGCGAAGGCGTCGGGGTGCTGCTGGTCGAGCGGCTGTCGGACGCGCGCCGCAACGGACACCCGGTGCTGGCCGTCGTCCGCGGTTCGGCGGTGAACCAGGACGGCGCGTCGAACGGCCTGACCGCGCCGAACGGCCCTTCCCAGCGGCGGGTCATCCGCCAGGCGCTCGCGAACGCCGGGCTCGAACCGTCCGATGTGGACGTCGTCGAGGCGCACGGGACCGGGACGACGCTGGGCGACCCGATCGAGGCGCAGGCGTTGCTCGCCACCTACGGGCAGGACCGGACCGCGCCGCTGTGGCTCGGGTCGATCAAGTCGAACATCGGGCACACCCAGGCCGCCGCCGGCGTGGCGGGCGTGATGAAGATGGTGCTCGCCCTGCACCACGGGACGTTGCCGCGGACGCTGCACGTCACCGAGCCCTCGTCGCACGTGGACTGGTCGGCGGGTTCGGTCGAGCTGCTGACCGGCTCGCGGGAGTGGGCGCCGGGCGAGCGGGCCCGGCGGGCCGGGATCTCCTCGTTCGGCGTGAGCGGCACGAACGCGCACGTCATCGTGGAGGAACCGCCCGCGGCCGAGGCGCCCGAGAGCGACGGCGGCTCCCGCCCGGTCGTGGCCTGGCCGCTGTCGGCCCGCTCCGATGACGCGTTGCGTGCCCAGGCCGGATCGCTGGCTTCGCGGCTCGCCGACCGGGCCGACCGCCCGGTGGACGTGGGCTTCTCGCTGGCGACCGCGCGGTCTTCCTTCGAGCGCCGCGCCGTCGTGGTGGGCGCCGACCCGGCCGGGTTGCTGGCCGGCGTGACGGCGCTCGCCGAGGGCAGGGCGGGCGCGGTGGAAGGCAGCGCGGACGTCGACGGCCGGACGGTCTTCGTGTTCCCGGGTCAGGGCGCGCAGTGGGTCGAAATGGCGCTGGAGCTGGTGGAGTCTTCGCCGGTGTTCGCGGCGCGGATGGCGGAGTGCGCGGAGGCGCTGGGGCAATTTGTCGACTGGTCGCTTCTCGACGTGCTCGCCGATGCGGAGATGTTGGCTCGGGTCGATGTGGTGCAGCCGGTGTCGTTCGCGGTGATGGTGTCGCTGGCGGCGTTGTGGCGGTCCTACGGGATCGAGCCGGACGCCGTGGTCGGCCATTCGCAGGGTGAGATCGCCGCGGCGTGTGTG
>NZ_PPHF01000113.1 GCF_002904335.1 Amycolatopsis sp. CA-126428
AACGGATCTTGAACACCCTTCGCCCATCTCCGGTCAACACCCAGACTTACGCATTACTCGTCTAGCTCCGGCGGTCGAAACGCGAAACCGGGCCCGGGTCCCTGGCGGAGGACACGAGCCCGGTTCACCTCTCGCGAACCCTCAGCAGGTCACGATGAGCCCGGTGAGCGCCGAGCACGTCTTCGACGCGCTGTCGTTGGCGGCGTTGGGATCCGACGGCGAGCTCGCCGTCCGCTTCGCGGTCGTGGTGTACGAACCGAGCGCGAGCAGGCCGCCGTTCACCGAGAACTTCGGTGTCGCCGACGCGCCGCTGGCCAGCGAAGCGACGTCACAGTTCACGGTCCGGGTGCCGCTGACGGCGGCGCACCCGGAGCCACTGGCGAACGACAGGCCCGCCGGATACGTGGCCACGACCCGGGTTCCGGTCGCCGTGGCCGAGCCGGTGTTCGTCACGGTGACCGTGTAGTCGATGCGCGCGTTCAGCCCGCCGTGCCCGATGGCGCCCAGCGCGACCTTGACGTCGGCCTGCGCGGCCGGGTCGGCGACGGTGATCACCGGGCCGTCGAGGGTGTCGAACGCGTAGTTGTCGCCGACGAACTGGTGCTGCAGCGTGAACGACCCGGGCGCCGCGGTGTCCTTGACGCGCAAGGTCCACACCGTGGTCTTCGTGCCGCCCGCCTCGAGGTCACCGAACGCGGCACGGTAACTGCTCCCGGCCCGGAAACAGCCGACCGCCGTCGTATTGGTGCAGGACACGACGTCGACGACGTCGGTGATCGCGGTCGGCGTGCCGTAAATGGCGCCCTTCGCGAAAGTCACCGTGAAATCGGTGGGGTTGTGAATGGTTTGCGTGATCGTGAATGTCTGTCCCGGCAGCACCGTGGTGGGACTGACTTCGACGGAACTGGTGGGCGTGTCCGCCTGCGCAGCGGGGGCGATGGCGATGAACGCCGTGGCCAGTGCGGCCACCGAGGACAGGATCGTGGTCCGTCGCCAGGTTCTTTGCATAGTCGTCATCTCGCTGTTCCAGTCCGGGGAATGCCGCTCTGACAGATCTTGCACAGGTCTTTTCGGACGCCGACGCTGATCAGTCGTCGCGCTCCCGGGATTCGTTACCGCATCCGGACGCGCCCCGGCACCTCCGTCAGGCGGGCCGCCAGCGGCCGTTCATCTCACCGGGCCGGGGCGGCGGACCCGGCAGATCCGGGCCGTTCGCCGACAACCCCTCGATGAGCAGCGCGAGGTACCGGTGCCGCAGCTGCGACGTCCGCTCCTCGTCGTCGACGCGGATGGCGGCGCAGCACTCGAGGATCATGCCGATGTCTTCGGTGACGGCGTCCGGCCGCAGGCGCCCGGTTTCGCGCGCCCGCTCGACCAGGTGCTTCGTCAGCTCCCCCGCCCGCCGCGCGTCCTGGCCCATCTCGGGGGTCGGGGTGAACGTGCCGGCGAGGTGGACGGTCAAGGAGTGCACGTCGAGTTCGACGACCCGGGCGAGGAAGCCGGTCAGCGCCGCCCAGCCGTCCGGTTCCTCGGCGGCGACTTCGGCCTCGCCGATGTACATGAGGAGCCCGTCGTGGCAGATGCGGCAGAGCAGGGCTTCCTTGCTCGGGTACCGGCGGTAGAGCGCGCTGATGCCGACGCCGGCGCGCTCGGCGACCTGGGAGATCGGCGCCTTCGGGTCGCCCAGGAAGACGTGGCGGGCGGCGTCGAGGATGACGATGTTGTTGCGGGCGGCCTGGCCTCGGCGGCCGGGCAGGGCGGTCTCGGGCGGGGCTGTCTCGCGCATGACCCGAGATTACCACTGGAACGGATCATTCCGGTCTGCTACAGTTCGGAACGAAGCATTCCGTTCCCTCTCCGAAGGAGCCAGTCATGACGGTCCCCGCCCTCCGCCCGTTCCGCGTCGAGATCCCGCAGCCCGCCCTCGATGACCTGCAGAACCGCCTGCGCGGGGCGCTGTGGCCGGACGACCTGCCGGCGGAGTACGGCGTCACGAACGAGCGGGTCCGCGCGCTGGCCGAGTACTGGCTGGAGAAGTTCGACTGGCGGGCGTTCGAGGCGCGGCTCAACGCACACCCGCAGTTCGTGACGGAGATCGACGGCGAGACCATCCACTTCCTGCACGTCCGCTCGTCACGGGCGGACGCGACACCGCTGGTGCTGACGCACGGCTGGCCGGGCTCGATCGTGGAGTACCTCGACGTGATCGGCCCGCTGACCGAGCCGGCGTCGGCCGGCGAGCCGGCGTTCCACCTGGTCATCCCGTCCTTGCCGGGCTTCGGCTTCTCGGGCCCGACCCGGTCGGCGGGCTGGGGCACGCACCGCACGGCGGCGGCGTGGACTGAGCTGATGAGCCGCCTGGGTTACGAGAAGTACGGCGCGGTGGGCAACGACGCGGGGTCGATGGTTTCGCCGGAGATCGGCCGGAACGCGCCGGAGAAGGTCGTCGGGGTGCACGTCACGCAGCTGTTCTCGTTCCCCTCCGGCGACCCGGCGGAGATGGCGGACCTGAGCGAAGCCGACCAGGCCGCGCTGGCGCACCTGCAGTGGTTCTACGAGAACATGTTCTCCTTCAACACGCTGCACAGCCAGCAGCCGCACACGCTGGCGTTCGCGCTCGCGGACTCGCCGCTGGGCCTGCTGGCGTGGAACGCGCAGCTGTTCGGCGAGCACCTGGACCCGGAGTTCATCCTGGCGAACGTGGCGCTGTACTGGCTGACCCGCACCGGCGGCTCGTCGATCCGCTTCTACTACGAGGACGCACACACGACGTCACACCCGGAGGGCCCGACGACGGTCCCGACGGCCCTGGCGATGTTCGCGGGCGACTTCCAGTCGATCCGCCGGTTCGCCGAGCGCGACCACGCGAACATCGTCAGCTGGAACAGCTACGACGTCACGGCCAGCTCCGGCGGCCCCCGCGACGCGGCCGGCCACTACGCGGCCCACGAGGCCACGGAGGTCCTGGTGACCGACATCCGCCAGTTCTTCGCGGGCTTGAGCAGCGGCTCGTCCTGGCCGGTCCTGGAGGCAGCCCACGAAGCCCTGCGGTCGGCCATCGCGGGCGTGACGGACTGGTCGGCCCGAACGCCGTGCGCGGAGTGGAACGTGACCCAGGTCCTCCAGCACGCAGCAGGCGACCAGCTGGGCTACGCGGCAGCAATCACGGGTTCGGGCGGCCCGGACTTCAACCCGTTCGCCCCGTCGGGAGAGCTCCCGATCCCGGCGGCGGAGTACCTGGAGCCAACCTTGTCAGCCTCGGCGGCGGCATTCGCCACGGTGGCCCAGGACGCCCCTTCGGTCCCGACACCGTTGCCCCAGGGAGCGTTCCCGGCCCCGGTGGCGGTAGGAGCAGCGGCATTGGACGCGGCGGTCCACGCATGGGACATCACCCGGGCGGCGGGCCAGCAGTCCCCGCTGACACCGGAGCTGGCCGAGCAGCTGCTCCCGATAGCCCACCAGCTGGCCGAGCCCCTGCGCGGCTTCGCCTACGCCCCGGCCCTGGAGGGCAAAGCCGACGACGACGCGGTCGCGACACTGCTCCGGTACCTGGGCCGCAACCCGGGGTGGACCGCCTGAAGCGCCGGGCCCCCGGGCCCTCGGGGTCCGGGGGGTGTCCCTATGTGGTTGTCAAGCCGCGGCGGGGACGGGAGTGGGTTCGGGGTGGCGGTAGTGGGTGCCGTT
>NZ_PPHF01000114.1 GCF_002904335.1 Amycolatopsis sp. CA-126428
AACGGATCTTGAACACCCTTCGCCCATCTCCGGTCAACACCCAGACTTACGCATTACTCGTCTAGCTCCGGCTGCCGGTCCAGAACCGGGCCGCCGACTCGATCTCGGGGACTTCCGGGGAGTCGGCGGCCCACGCCGTGTACCCGTCCGGCCGGACCAGCAGGGCGTCGCGCCGGTCGTCCGGCCAGTGCTCCGTGACGACCTGCCCCGGTGCGACGTTCGCCTCGGTGCCGGGCGGCAGGACGAGCACGAACTGGCCGGCTCGCAAGGCTTCGTAGAGGCGGCCGGAGGCCAGTGCGTGGTCCGGGGCTCGCCGGCCGGCGAGACGGTGGGCGCCGCGAGGAGCCGGATAGCGGTAGCCGATGCCGGTGATCTCGCCGATCGCCGCGCGGCTGACCGCCGGGACGCGCTTGACCACCTGGGTCCGCACGAAACGCAGCGCCACCTCGGCCGGGTTGCGCGCCATCGCCAGCCGGAGGTTCAGCCCGCTGCTGCGCAGCACGGCCTTGCCGATGGGATGGCGCTCGTCGTGGTAGCTGTCGAGCAGCGCCGCCGGGCCCCGTCCCTGAACGGTGGTGGCCAGTTTCCAGCTCAGGTTCGCGGCGTCCTGGAGGCCGGTGTTCATGCCCTGGCCGCCGGCGGGGGAGTGCTGGTGCGCGGCGTCACCGGCGAGCAGCACGCGCCCGGCGCGGTAGCTCGGTGCTTGCCGCTCGTCGCTGTGGAAGCGGCCGAGCCAGCGCGGCGAGTGCATGCCGTAGTCGGTGCCGAATGCCCGTTCGGTGATGGACCGCAGCTCCTCGAACTCGACCGGGGTGTCGTCGGGGACGTCGCGGTTGCGGCGATCCCAGCCGCCGATCCGCCAGTAGCCGTCGCCGAACGGCGCGATGAAGCCGAAGGCGTCCCTGTCGCCGTGCACGCGGACGGTGATGCTCGGCTCCTCCACCAGTCTCACGTCCGCCAGGACCACGGACCTGATCAGCACCCGCCCGGGGAACGGCAGGCCGACCGCGTTCCGGACCGCGCTGCGCACCCCGTCGGCCCCGACCACGTAGGACGCCTCGAATTCACCGGAACTCGTCGCCACGGTGACGCTGTCGTCGTCCTGCCGGACGCCGGTGACCTCGGTGCCGTGGCGGAACACCACCCCGAGGTCGTGCGCCCGCTTCAGCAGCAGCTTCTCCACCTCGTACTGCGGCGTCACCAGCAGGAACGGGAACCGGGACGGCAGCTGCGTGATGTCGAACGGGAGGGACCCGAACAGCCGCAGCTCGCCGATCACCTGCCCGGTGGGCACCAGCTCGTCGGCCAGTCCGCGCGCGTCGAGCAGCTCGAGGGTGCGCGCGTGCACGCCGAAGGCGCGGGACAGGTTGCTGACGCCCTCGTCCCGCTTCTCCAGCACGGTCACCGGCACGCCGGCGGCCGCGAGGTCGCCGGCCAGGAGCAGGCCGGTGGGACCGGCTCCCACGACGACGACGCTCATCGGTCCAGGTTGAGCAGTTCGAGGTAGGACTCGACGCGCAGGCTCGTGCCCTTGATCTTCGAGGTCGCCTCCGCGCCGAGCACGCCGACGGTCTCGTTGTAGGACGCGCCACCGTGGGGGCCGAGCGGAAGCGCGATGCCGGGCGAGGAGGGGGAGTAGGTCGCCAGGTCGGTGCCGCCTTCGAGCAGGGTCCGGATGTTCGCGGCGACGACCGCGGCCTGCTGCTCGGCGGCCTTGGCCATCTTCGCTTCGGGGATGGCCGTGACGTCGCCGATGGCGAAGACGCCCGCGTGCCCGGGAACCCGCAGATCGGGACCGACGCGCAAGGCGCCTTTCTCGTCCAGGGCGTCGGCCAGGCCGCCGCCGAGGTACTCCGTGGCCGGGACGACGCCGTGGCAGCGGAACCAGATGTCGGCGGAAAGCCGTTCGCCGGACCGGGTGGTCACGGTGAACGCACCGCCGCGACCCGGTTCGTGCGGCGGCTCCGCCGACAATGCCGTGCCCAGCACCAGTTCGACGCCCGCCTCGTCCAGCTGACGGCGGACCTCGGCCCGCAGCTCGCCGGGCAGGGCGGTGGCGCCCAGGATGTCCGGCGCGGGGTCGACGATGGTCACGGCGGTGTCCGGCCAGGCCGCCTTGATCTCGCCGGCCAGCTCCAGCCCGACCGGGCCGGCGCCGAGCAGCAGCACGCGGGTCGCGGCGGCGAGCGCGGTGTGGGCGTCGCGGAGCGTGTCCGCCGCTTCGGCGGCGATCGTCTCTTCGACCTTGGCCGGGAACGGGTACCGGGAGCCGGTGGCCAGCACGATGTAGTCGGCGGGCACCCGATCGCCGGACCCGAGCGTCACCGCGCCGGCCTCGACGGCGGCCGCGCGGTCGTGGATCACCTTGCCCCGGGCCAGCAGCCGGTCGTACGGGAAGAACAGCCGCCCCGACCACCCCGGGTCGACCAGGTGCCGCAGGATGGCGACGTTGTGCACGAAGGCGTCCCGCGGTTCGATCAGGACGACGTCGGCGAACTCGTCGAGGGCCTTCGCGGCGGTGACGCCGCCGTAGCCGCCACCGACGACGGCAACAGTGGTGCTCATCGATCTCCTCATCCCCACAGCCGAGCCAGCGGCTCGACCAGTTCGTGTTCTTCGTAGGACAGATGGGACAGCAGTGCGTCGGTCAGCAGGTCGACCGCGGCCCGCAGCGCCGGCCCGTCGAGCGGTTCGGCGACCAGCGTCCGGTCGATCCGCTCGACGAGCCCGTGCAGCGCTTGGTGTTCCTGCTCCAGCCGGTCGACGACCGGCCCGAGCCGTGGCTCGAACTCCCGCAGGCGCGGGAAGACGTCGGTGTCCTCCCGGTTGTGGTGCGGCAGCACGATCCGGCAGAACGCCCGGCAGCCGGCGGTGGCCGCGTCCACGGGCCGCAACGTCAACCGGTGGAGCCGGGCCCGGGCGGCCGCCGGTCCGATCGTGCCGGTGCCGACCTCGGACATCAGCTCGCGCAACCGGTCGAGTTCGGCCCGGAGGTAGTCGTGCACCTCGATCAGCCGGGTGCCGCCGGCCTGTTCGCGGGGCGTGTAGCGACGGCCCGCTTCGGGCGGCGGTGCCTGCGGGCGCGTTCGCTCGTCCCAGAGCCGGTGGCGGCTCAGCCGGGCGCCGGACACCGGCGTGGGTACGGCGGCCAGCTCCCCGCCGGTCATCCGGCGGCCCGGGCCAGCGGTGCCGGTGCGGCCTTCCGCAGCGGTCCCGGCACGGCGAGGGCCGCGAGCGTCGCCACGCCCATGGCGATCGCCGACAACGTGAACGCCGTGGTGTAGCCGGACTCCACCGGGATCCGGGTGCCGGGAACCAGCGTGGACGTGACGATGGTGGCCGCGATCTGGGCGCCGAGCGTGCCACCGATGGTCCGCATGATGGTGTTGATCCCGGTCGCCTCGCCGGTCTGCCGGGGATCGACCGCGCTGACGACCAGGTTGGCCAGCGAGGCGAACGCGAACCCGACGCCGATGCCGATGATCCCGTTGCCGAGGTAGAGGGGCCACGGCGCGTCGTGGGCGGCCGCGAACACGACGAACCCGACGGCGCCGATGACGCAGGCCAGCACCAGCGGCAGCTTGAACCCGAGCGCGGCTCCCAGCCGCCCGGCGACCGGGCTGGCGAACAGCATGGTCACGGCCATCGGGATGATGAACAGGCCGGCCTGGGTGACCGACGCACCGAAGCCGTAGCCGACCGACGGCGAGGTCTCGACCAGGGCCGGGACCAGGGTGAACGCGCCGTACATGCCGATGCCGATGATCAGTGCGGTGACGTTGGCCGCGAGCACGGTCCGGTTGCGCAGGAGCCCGATGTCCACCAGCGGCGCGCCGATCCGCCGCTCCACCAGGCCGAACAGGACGAGCAGCACCACCCCGGCGGCGAACAGGCCGAGCACCGCGGCCGAGCCCCAGCCCCACCCCCGGCCGTTGCTGATCGCCAGCAGCAGGGCGACGATCGCGGCGGAGAGCAGCAGAGCGCCGGCCCAGTCGACCCGGCCCGGTGACGTGACGGGCGATTCGCGGACGAAGACCGCCACCGCGGCGACGCCCACGACGATCACCAGCAGCATCAGCCAGAAGATCCACCGCCAGCTCAGCGCGTCCACGATCAGGCCGGGGATGACCAGGCCGGCGCCGAAGCCGATGCCGAACACCGAGCTGATCCAGCCGATCGCGACCGGCACCCGCTCGCGCGGGAACTGCTCGCGCACGATGCCGAAAGCGAGCGGGAAGGTCGCCGCGCCGACGCCCTGCACGGCCCGGGCGGTGATGAGCACGCCGATCGAGCCGGCCAGCGCCGCGAGCAGCGTGCCGGCGGCCGACACGAGCAGGCAGGCGATCAGCACCCGCCGCTTGCCGAACATGTCGCCGAGCCTGCCGAGCACGCCGGTCGCGACCGACGCGGTCAGGAGGAAGGCACTCAGCACCCAAGAGACCGTGGTGGTGGACGTGCCGAACGCCTGCTGCAGGTTCGGCAGCGCGGGCACCGGCATGGTCTGGAGCAGGGAGAACGAAAGCACAGCGATGAGCAACGCGGTGAACGGCGCCGCCACCGCACGCGCCGGGCTGGTCATGGGGCAGCTCCTCCGGAGAAATCGTGTCTGTATGACATCATTACATGACGACATAGTTCTGTCCATCGAGTACGCTGCGGCCATGTCACCTGACGGGATCCGCCCGCCGGCCCTGCTCGCCCTCCCGTCGTACCTGGCCAGCCACTTCGCCCAGATCGGCCGGCGGGTGCTCGCCGGGGCCCTCGCCGAGCGGGGCCTGCGGCTGCCGCACTTCGCCGTGCTCACCGGTTTGGCCGACTTCGGCCCGCTGGCCCAGCACGACCTCGCCGACCGGCTCGGCCTCAACCGCAGCCACCTGGTCGGCTACCTCGACGAGGTGGAGAGCCGGGGACTCGTCGGCCGGGAACGGGATCCCGGGGACCGCCGCCGCCAGCGCGTCACCCTCACCGACGACGGCCGGGCCCTCGCCCGCGAACTCCTGACGACCGCGCAGCGGTCCCAGCGCGAGTTCCTCGGCGTGCTGTCCGAGGACGAGCGGGAGACGCTGGTCGAGCTGATGCGCCGAGTCGTCAACGCCGACGACGTGGCCCGCACGCACGCGGCCGGCTAGCCGGCCGCCGCGGCACGGACGGCAGGGATCACCTCCCGGGCCAGGAGTTCCTGCTCCGCCACGGATTGCGGGCCGAGCAGCAGGAACGTGAACCCGGCCCGGACCACCTCGGTGATCTGCCGGACCACCTCGTCCACGCTGCCGGTGACCAGGCCCGGAGAGGACGTCTGCGCCGGGTCGACCCGCACGGTCAGGTTCGCCGCGCAGGTGATCGACCCGGGATCCCGGCCCGCGCCGGCGGCCGCTTTCCGCACCACGTCCCGCATCTCGACCGCCCGGGGCAGGTCGATCCGCCCGAACGAGGGCAGCCAGCCGTCGGCGAGCTGCCCGGTCAGCTCCAGCGCCCGGGGGCCGTACGTGCCGAGCCAGATCGGGATCCGGTGGGCCGGCCGCGGCTCGATGCGCGCCTCGCGCACGGAGAACTCCCGCCCGTCGAACACCTCCGGCTCCCCGGCCCACAGCCCCCGGATGATCCGGATCGCCTCTCGCTGGGCGGTGATCTTGCGTCCCGGCGTGCGCACCGGCAGGCCGAACGCCTCGAACTCGCGGTCGTAACCGCCCGCTCCGAGACCCAGCACCAGCCGGCCGCCGGACACGCGGTCCAGCGTCTCGGCCGCCTTCGCCAGCACCGCCGGGGCGCGGTAGGGCAGGCCGAGCACGTTGGTGCCCAGCTCGATGCGCTCGGTTTTGGCCGCCAGCCAGCTCAGCGCCGTCCAGGGCTCCAGGGCCGGCTGGTCGGTGTGCAGGTGGTCGCTCAGGCTGAACAGGTCGAAGCCCAGCTCGTCGGCGCTCTGCGCGAGGTCGAGCAACTGGGCCGGGTCGGCGCCGCGGAAGATCCCGCCCGCGCCGAAGCCGAGCCGCTGACCGTGGATCGCACTCATCGTGGTTGGTTCCCTGTCGATATCGGGCGGGCCGGCTCCGCCGACCACGCCGACCAGCTCCCGGGGTACAGCGCGGCCCGCACGCCGATCAGCTCCAGCGCCAGCAGGTCGTGACACGCCGTCACGCCGCTGCCGCAGTAGACCGTGACGTCCGAGTCGCCGGTGACGCCGAGCGCGCCGTAGTGCTCGCGCAGCCGTTCCCGGGAGGCGAAGGTGTTGTCTTCGTCGAGGTTGGCCGCCCAAGGCGCGTTGACCGCGCCCGGGATGTGTCCTGATCGGACGTCGCTGGGGAGCACGCTTTCGCCGGAGTAGCGCTCGGGTGCCCGGGCGTCGAGCAGGACCGGCGCCCGCGCGGCCTCGTCCGCGGTGTGGAAGGCTCCAGCCGGCCAGCCGGCCACCCGGCGCGTCACCGGCGGCCGCGTGACCACACCCCGCTCCAGTTCTCCCGGCCAGGCCTGCAGGCCGCCGTCGAGCAGGGCCGCCGGCCGGCCCAGCAGCCGCAGCAACCAGACCAGGCGAGCCGCGTAGGCTCCGCCGTTGTCGTCGTAGGCGATCACCGTGGCGTCGTCGGCGACACCCGCGCGGCCCAGGCCTTCGGCGAAGGCTTCGGGCGTGGGGATCGGGTGCCGGCCGCCTGCCGGGTCCGGTGGGCCGCTGAGCACGGTGTCGAGGTCCACCCAGACCGCGCCGGGAAGGTGGCCAGCCTCGTAGGCGGCCGCACCGCTGCGCCCGTCGAGGTACCAGCGCACGTCCACGAGCGTGACGTCGTCCCGGCGGATCCGGTCCAGGCCGACGACGGGTTCTTCCATGATCACTCCTTCCGGTGCACGTGGTCGGCCTGCATCCGCAGGAGCACCCGATCGCCTTCGGCCGGGCGGATCTCCGGCTTGCCGGTCCACTTGGTGAACGTGGTGCGCGCCAGCGCGAGCGCCGCTTCGCCGCGTTCGACGTCGACGACCCGGCCGCGGACTTCGATGTAGCGGCGGCTGTTTTCGGGGTCCAGCAACAGGATCGTCACCCGCGGGTCGTGGACGACGTTGCGGTACTTCTGCCGCGAGGTGCTGGTGCCGATCAGGAGGTGCCGCTCGTCCGAGTGCGGCCACACGGCGCTGGTCTGCGGCTGGCCGCCGGGCATCAGCGTGGTGAAGATGCCGAGGCTGCGCGCGGCCGCCAGCGCGCGGACGTCGTCAGCCAGCATGGGCGGCCACCGTCCCGCGCCGGACCTGGGGCAGCACCTCGGCGGCGATCAGCTCCGTCGCCCTTTGCACGGTGGCGTAGGGAATGCCGCCGATGTCGACCGACAGCAGGTGCAGGTCGTGGCCCCACAGCTGCTGCAACCGGCCCAGCTTGTCGACGACCTCGGCCGGGCTGCCGCAGAGCGCGGGGCCGTTGACGCCGATGTGGCCGTCGAAGTCCAGCGGCCCGGTGGTGCGAGCGCTGAGGTAGCTCTCGATGTACGTCGACCACAACGCCCGTGCCTGCTGGGACGTCTCGGCCACGAACGCGTGACTGGCCGCGCCCAGCCGGCCGGGCTCGTCGCCGCGGCGTTCGCGCCACTGGCCGCGGTAGGCGTCGAAGAACGGCACGAAAGTGGCCGGCTCCCGGGCCGTGGTGCCGAACACCATGGGCAGGCCGTGGTCGACGGCCAGCGCGATCGAGTCCGGGTTGGTGCCGCCGCTGACCCACAGGGGAGGCCGGGGCTGCGCGAGCCGGGGCTGCACCAGGACCTCGTCCAGCGGCGGCCGGAACTCGCCCCGCCAGGTGACCCGGTCCTCGGTCCACAACCGCTGCAGCAGTTCGAGGTTCTCCCGCTTGCGTGCGCCCTTGGTTTCCGGGGCCTGGTCGAACACCGCGTACGGTTCGGGGAAGAACGAGCCGCCGACGATCATCTCCAGCCGGCCGTCGGACAGCAGGTCGACCACCGCGTAGTCCTCGGCGACCAGCACCGGGTCGCGGTTGGCCACCAGCGTCGTGCCGGTCGCCAGGCGGATCGTCGAGGTGTTCTCGGCGATGGCGGCCAGCACCACGGCGGGCGACGGGATCACGTCCCGGTCCCTGAAGTGGTGCTCGCCCACGGTGTACCAGGCGAACCCGAGGTCTTCGGCCTCCCTCGCGGCGCGGACCACATCCCGCAGCCGCTGCCGCTGGCTGAGGGTGGTGCCGGTGCGGACGTCGGGCAGCAGGCTGCCGAACGTGATCAGCCCTAGGTCCATGATGCTTCTTCCTCCGTGATGCCGGGAACGGCGTCGAGCAGGCTCCGGGTGTACGGGTGGCGGGCGGCGGTGAAGACGTCTTCGGTGGCGCCGGTTTCGACGATCCGGCCGTGCCGCATGACCGCGATCCGGTCGCTGATTTGCCGGACCACCGCCAAGTCGTGCGAGATGAACAGGTAGGACAGCCCCCGGTCCCGCTGCAGTGTGACGAGCAGGTCGAGGATCTGCGCCTGGACGGTGACGTCGAGGGCCGAGACGGGTTCGTCGCAGACGACCAGCTCCGGGTTCAGCGACAACGCGCGGGCGATGGCGACCCGCTGCCGCTGGCCACCGGACAGTTCGGCGGCCTTGCGCGCCGCGGTCGCCGCGGGCAGCGCCACGCTGTCCAGGAGCTCGGTTGCTCCCGGGCCGTCGGTGATGCCGAAGTTGCGCAGCGGCTCGGTCAGCAGGTCCCGCACGGTGAACCGCGGGTTCAGGGAGGAGTACGGGTTCTGGTAGATCAGCTGGATCCGGCGGTGCAGCCGGCGCAGCTGCGCCCGCCCGGCGCCGGTGACGTCGGTGTCGCCCAGCCGCACGATGCCGGCGGTCGGCCGTTCCAGCCCGAGGACGAGGCGGGCCGTCGTGGTCTTGCCGGAACCGGATTCGCCCACCAGGCCGAGGGTCTGCCCCCGGGGGACGTCGAAGCTGACGCCGTCCACGGCGACGCGGTGCTGCTTGCGCAGGCCGCCGCCCCGGACCGGGAACGTCTTGCGGAGGCCGCGGACCTCGAGCAGGACCTCCGGCTGTCCGGCGGGCCGCGGGCGCGGCCCGGCGGTGGCGGGGTTGTCGGAGAGCAGCCGCCGGGTGTAGGGATCGCCCGGCGCGTGCAGGATCTGCTCGGCCGGCCCGGCTTCGACCACCCGTGCGTTGTGCATCACGACGATCCGCTGCGCCCGCTCGGCGGCCACCGCCAGGTCGTGCGTCACCAGCAGGATCGCGGTGCCGGTGGTGTTCGCCAGGTGCTCCAGGTGGTCCAGGATCCGGCGCTGCACCGTGACGTCGAGCGCCGACGTCGGCTCGTCGGCGACGAGCAGCCGCGGCCGGGCGGCCGTCGCCATCGCGATCAGCACCCGTTGCCGCATGCCGCCGGACAGTTCGTGCGGGTACTGCCGGGCGCGCACCTCCGGCTCGGGCAGCCCGGCTTCGGCCAGCAGCTTCACCACGCGCGGACCGCCTGGCAGCCCGTGCACCTTCAGCACTTCGGCGACCTGGCGGCCCACCGGCTTCGTCGGGTCCAGCGCGACGCCGGGATCCTGCGGCACCAAACCGATCCGGCGGCCGCGGACCGATCGCCACGCCTTCTCCCGCAGCCCGACGAGTTCTTCACCGTCGAGCCGGATGCTGCCGGCCAGCACCTTCCCGGTGCCGGGCAGGAGGCCGATGATGGCGTGCGCCAGGGTGCTCTTGCCCGAACCGGATTCGCCGACCACGGCGGTGATCCGGCCGGGTTCGAGGTCCAGACTGACCCCGTCGACCGCGATCTGGTCCCCGTAGGCGACCCGGAGGCCGTCGATGCTCAGCAGCGTCATGCGTGGCTCCGTTCCCGTTCGAGCACCCGGGAAATCCGGTTGGCGGCCAGCACGACGGCCATCACGGTCAAGCCCGGCAGCGTGGTCAGCCACCAGGCGACCCCCAGGTAGTTGCGGCCGTCGGAAACCAGAGACCCCCACTCGGGCGCCGGCGGCGGCTGGCCGTATCCGAGGAAGCTCAGCGACGAGACCCCCAGCACGACCAGCCCAAAGTCCAGCGCCGCCAGTGCGAGCACCGGGCCGATCGCGGCGGGCAGGACGTACTTCGGCAGCACCTGCCACCAGCGCGCCCCGCACAGCACCGCGGCCTCGACGTAGACGGCGGTCCGCACCCGGACGACCTCCGCCCGCATCAGCCGGGTGAACGCGGCCACGCTGGTGAGGCCGACCGCCACGGCCACGTTGACCGTGCCGAAGCCGAGCGCGCTGAGCACCAGCAACGACAGCAGCACCGGCGGGATCGAAAGCAGCACCTCGACCACCCGGGTGACGACCACGTCCAGCCAGCCGCCGAAGTACCCCGCGACCAGGCCGAGCACCGCCCCGGCGACCAGGGCCAGCACGATCGCGATCAGCGCGGCCTGCAGCGACAGCGCGGCGCCGTGGACCACCCTGGCGTAGACGTCCCGCCCGAGCTGGTCGGTGCCGAACAGGTGGTGCGGGCCGGGGGCCTGGAACTTTTCCCCGATGGTGCCGTCGATCGGGTCGCGGCCGGTGAACAGGCCGGGCGTCACCGCCCAGCCGACGACCAGGACCAGCACCAGGACCGACGCCACGAAGCCGGGCCGCCTCACCGGGCCACCGCCGGCCGTCCGGTGGACCGGATCCGCGGGTCCAGCACCGGGCACAACAGGTCCACCACCAGGTTCACCGCCACGAAGGCGATCGACGCCACGACGACGACGCCCTGCACGACCGGCAGGTCCTGGGTGGTGACCGCGAAAAAGATGTCCTGTCCCATGCCAGGGCGGGAAAACACGCTTTCCACCACGACGGAGCCGCCGATGACGTACCCGGCCAGCAGGCCGACGACGGTGATGGCGGGAATGGCGGCGTTGCGCAGTCCGTGGCCGAGCAGCACGCGCAGCTCGCTCGCGCCCGTCGCGCGGATCGTGTCGGCGTAGGGTTCCCGCAACGTGGCGTGCAGGCTCTTGCTCAGGACCTGGCCGACCAGCGCCGCACCGGGGATGGCCAGCGTACAGGCGGGCAGCACCAGGCCGGCCAAGCCGTCTCCGCCCAGGGACGGGAAGAGCTTCAGCTTCAGTGAGAACAGCTGGATCAGCATCAGCCCGACCCAGAACGACGGCATGGACACCGCGATCGACGGCACGGACCGCAGCGCCTGCCGGCCGAGCGGGCTGCGCACCAGGTTGGCCGCCACCGCCAGCGCGGTACCGGCCACCAGGGACAGGACCAGCGCCGCCGCCCCGAGCTGCAGCGTCCGCGGCAGCGCCGCCGAGATCATCCGGGACACCGGAAGGCCGGTCTGGATGGACTGCCCGAAGTCACCGTGCAGCGCGCCGGCCAGAGCCCGGGCGTACTGCCCGGCGATCGGTCCGTCGAAGCCCAGTTCGGCGGAGACGCGGGCGATGTCCTGCGGGGACGCGGCCTCGCCACCGCCGCGGCCGTTGAGCATGAGCGCCACCGGATCACCCGGCAGCAGGCGGATCGCGACGAAGGTGACGGTGAACGCCGCCCACACCACGAAGATCGCCTGCGCGGCGCGTCCGAGCAGATACCTGGGCACGGTGTCACCCGAGCCTCGCGTCGTGCAGCCGCAGCCGCAGTGACGCGTCGAGCGCCAGGTCCTTGACTTGATCGGACACGCCGTCGACGAGGGCGTTCTCGTACAGCGGGACGCTGTCGGCGTGGTCGATGATCCAGTTGACCGCGTTCGTGACCGCCTGCTGGCGCTCGGCATCGGAGCCCGCCGTCAGCTGCTGCTCGACGTACTTGGCCGGGGGCACCGCGTTCAGCTTCAGCTCGACGCCGATCTTGCGCAGCTGCTGCTGCACCGCCTCGTCGGCCGGCGGCATCGGGGCCGGGATCAGCCAGTTGAGGCTCAGCCGGTTGCCGTCCTTGACGCGGGTCCCGTCCGGGCCCGGCGCCCAGCCTGCCTCGGACAGCAGCCTTTCGGACGCCTGCGGGTCGTACCGCAGCTTGTCCGTGGGCTGGTAGAACGGCGTCGAAGAGGACAGCACGCTGGTCGCGGGCTTGGCGCGGCTGCCCAGCACGGCCTTGACCAGCTCCTCGCGGTCGATCCCGGTCAGCAGCGCGGTCCGCACGCGTTCGTCGGCAAGGATTCCCTTGTGGTTGAGGGAGAGCGGATTGACGGCGCCGGGCGAGGAGGCGCTGAGCAGGCTGAACCCGTTGCCCTGGAACAGGTCCTGGTCGGTCGGCTGGATCGCGGTGGCCAGCTGCACCTGCCCGGAGCGCAGCGCCGTCGACCGGGCGCCGTCCTCGGGCACGAAGGCGAACCGGATCTGCTCCAGCGCCGCCGCGCCGCGGTTCGGCGAAAGCGACGACGGCCAGGCGTAGTCCGGCCGCTTCCTGATCACCACTTCCTGGTTGGCGGTGTAGTGGTCGAGCACGTACGGCCCGGAGCCGACGTAGTCGCCGCGGCACCGGGCGGCCAGCGGCTTCTTCGCCGTGGCGCTGGACAGGATGCCGAGACCGGCGCCCGAAGTGGCCTGCAGGAACTGGGCGTTGGGCGTGGTGAAGTCCACGGTGAAGGTGCGTGGATCGATGACGGTGGTGCCGGTGTAGCCGCGGATGTAGGCGGGCGCGCCGTTGGCCGGCAGCTTGACCAGCTGGTCGAACGTGGCCTTGACCGCGGCTGAGTCGACCGGCGTGCCGTCGCTGAACGTGACGCCTTGGCGCAGCACGAACTTGAACTTGCGACCCCCGTCCAGCACGGTGAACTGCTCGGCCAGCCAAGGCACGATCTTGCCGGTCTTCGGGTCCTGGTCGGTCAGCGTGTCCACCAGGGAACGGGAGACGTCCATCGACACCAGCTGGCCGGTCTGCTGCGGGTCGAGGCAGGTCGGGTCGGCCTGGGTGGCGATCGAGAGGGTGCCGCCGGTGGCGGCTTGGCCCGGGGCGCAAGCGGCCGCGGCGGCCAGGATGAGGGCTGTCCCCAGGATTCGGGCGGTGCGCATCGGCAGGCCTCACGGTGGAAGAGGAGGGCCGAGGGAACTCGGCGGCGGAAGCGGTCTGAGGTAAAGTACAACGTGTATGGCAATTAAGGCGGGGGATCGCGACGGTGTCCCGGAGGATGGGAGCGGCCTTGACAGGACAAACCACGAGCGCGCCGCGTCGCCGCACCCAGAAGCGCCGGTCGATCCTCGACGGGGCGTTGCGGGTCTTCGGGCGCGTGGGCTACCTCGGCGCGAGCATCGACATGATCGCCGCGGAAGCCGACGTCTCGACCAGGACCATCTACAACCACTTCGAGAACAAGGAACAACTGTTCGCCACCGTGCTGCTGGAGAGCTCGACCCGGGTCGCCGTCACCAGGGAGGCCCTCATCGAGCAGCACCTCGGCGAGGTGACCGATCTGGAGAGCGCCCTGGTCGCGTTGGCGAAGGAGTGGGTTCGCCCCAACCCGGAGTTCGAGGACCACTTCCGCGTCGTACGACGGCTGCGCGGGGAGTCCGACCGCTTCCCCCGCGACCTGGTCGAGAGCTGGCAGGAAGCCGGGCCGTTCCGGGCCCGGCGCGCCCTGGCCGCCCGGATGGCCGATCTCGCCGGCCGTGGGCTGATCGTGGTCCGCGATCCCGAGGTCGCCGCCCAGCAGTTCATGGCGTTGATCACCGACACCACGGTCAGCCGCGCCGAGTTCAGCGCCACCGCCCTCGAACCGGAGATCGACCGCAGGGCCCGCGCGGGCGTGCACACCTTCCTGTACGGCCACCTGCCGAGGAAAGCCTGACGCGCACCCGCAGGAAGCGCTGCCGGCGAATCGCCGCCCGGGTTCCGCGCACCGCGGGGTCGGTGCTGACCGTCGCGCACCGCCGGCCGAGCGACTCGAACCCCGCCGGCCCCGCGACGACTCTCTTGACGACGTTTCGGCTACCTCGCCGAACTTTTCGCCGACAAGCAGCAGAACCCCAGGACCTGTTCAGCAGGGGCGCTGTTGGAACATCCTTTGGAGCTTGACGCCGTGCTCTTCGCACCCATGACGAACACCACCTTCACGCCACCGCCCCCGTTCGATCCCGAGCTCGGGGCGGCCCTCGCTGCCACCGGACTGGAGTCCATCGCCACCGGGATCACCGTCGACATGCTGGCCGCCGAGCGAGCCGCCCTGCTGGAGGACGTGCCCTCCGTCGCGGAAATCGCCGCCGACTCCCGGCCGGAAGTCGAGGAACGCGTTGTAAGCGGCGCCGACGGTGGCCCGCGAGTCCCGCTGCTGATCATCCGTCCCGCGGACCGGCCGGCCGGTCCGCCGGTCGTGTACACCACCCACGGGGCGGGCTGATGATGGGCAACAACCGGTTCGGGATCGATCTGGTCCTGGACTGGGTGCACCGGCTCGGGGTCGTCGTGGTGTCCGCCGGCTACCGGCTCGCGCCCGAGCACCCGTTCCCGGCGGGGTTGGAGGACACCTATGCCGGGCTGATCTGGACCGCCGCGCACGCGGCCGGGATCGGTGGGGACGGGCGGATCGTGCTCGCCGGCGGCAGCGCGGGCAGCAATCTCGCCGCGGGTCTCGCGCTGCTCGCCCGGGATCGTGGCGAGGTGGCGGTCGCGGGCCAGCTGCTGATGTACCCGACTGACCGGCCTTCCGCCCGCTTACCCGGACGTCGGATCGGCGGAGACGTTCCGGGACGAGACTGTCGCCTACGCCGGGCGGTTGCGGGCGGCGGGCGGCGACGCCGAGCTGCATGTGCGGCCGGGCGCGTTCCACGCGTTCGACTTCCTCGCTCCTGGCCGAGATCACGTTCATCGAAGCAGCTCACCCGTCGCTGAGATCGATCTGATCGCCTACCGAGGCGACACGTTGATCGTCGCCGAATGCAACAGCGCGGGCCGACTGCAGGCCGATCTCCGGTGATACCACCCCCAAATCAGCGGCTGATTTCGGCCCGTCAGTGACCCCGTAGGTCCCCAGCTGGCCAGAGGCGGCCGGGCTGGCTCTGGCGAGCCCCGGGTTGCCGCAGCTGCTGACCAGAGCCGCGGAAGCCGCACTCGTGGACGAGGCGCGACACATCATCGAGGAATTCCGCCGAGCCGCTGTTGCACGTCCGGCATCCACTGGGCAATCCGTCCGATTGGCCGAGAAGAGCTGCTGCACGCACCTTTTCAGGGGAATCGCGGCGGTTTTCCGGAACGTGGCGTGATTATTCTCCGACGTCCCGGGAAACACACAGGGTGGCCCAGACGACCTTGCCGCCGGCCCACGTCCGGCTGCAGCCCCAGGCCCGGGCGAACTGGGCCACGAGCTTGATACCGAGGCCGGGTTCCGTCGTCGTCTGCCGCTCGTGCAGCTCGGCCGGGCGCGGATCGTCATCGGCGACGGCGATCGTGCAGATGCCGCGGCGCAGGTCGATGCGGACCTCGGGGCGGGAGCGGGTGTGCTGCAGGGTGTTCTCCACCAGTTCGGTGACGAGCACGAGAGCGTTTCCGATCAGTGCGGGAACACCCCACGCTCGGCACACTTCGGTGACGAAGTCACGGGCGAGGGCCGCCGTCGTGTCGGCACGGGGAAAGTCGCGGACCGCGCGCCGGCGCACCGGGTCGCCGAACCCGCGTTCGGCTTCGGCCGCGTCCCGGTGTACCGGTGCGTAACGGGTGATCGGCGAGCGGCGGAGCACCGCGTGCTGGTCTGGTTGCCGGGTGACGAGCGCGAACGGGATGCCCGGCCAGTCGCCCAGCCGCATGGCCACTAGGGTGAAGACGCTCAGCTGCGCGTCGTGGGCGAAGCCGAGACCGGAGACGTCGGCGATCAGGCCGTCCGGTGCTTCGGTGGCGGCCTTGAGCAGGCCGTCACGCACTGTCGCGTGGGAGTGCAGGTCGAGGGTGCCGGTCACGGTGAGCACCGTCGACCGCGCCCGCCGGGTCAGTTCCATCTGCACTTCGGCCATGACCCTCGCCTTTCCGCGGCGCGGGGCAGCCGCAGCGTGATGCCAGGGGAGTGGCACGTCATCGAATTCCCTGGACCCAGGTTAACCCGTCCGGGCCGTTTTATTCCTGCAGGTCGCGAGCGGCTGTGGTGGCCACTGGGCACGGGAGCGCGGGTGTCGGCACGGCTTGAACGTCGGTCGGCCGGGGCCCCCGCGGGGTGGTGGCCGGCGTGCTGCCGGTGACGGCGGTGCTGCCGGGTTCGAGACCACCGGCGAGTGGGTGAGGCAGGCCGATCCCGGGAGCCGCGCCTCGGCGGGCGCGCTGCGCCGATCTCGGCCGGGGCGGCAGCTGCTCTCCTTCGGCGGCGTCACTCGCCTTCGACGGGGGGCCAGCGTGGTGTGGTTGCGGACGAGGGCGGCGGCGATGTCGGCGAGTTTGACGTTGAGGTCCTGGGAGGCGCGACGCAGCAGGCGGAAGGCGGCGTCGGCGTCGATGCCCTGGCGCGCCATCAGGATTCCCTTGGCTTGCCCGATCACGTCGCGGGAGGCGATCGCGCGGTGGAGGTGGGTGCGTTCGAGGTCGGCGATCTCGGCGCCGCGGGCCTGCTGGAGCGCGAGTGAGGCGTGAGTGGCCAGGAGCAGGGCGCAGTGACGGTCGGTCTCGGTGATGCCGCCGCGGTGGGCGTAGATGTTGAGGGCGCCGCCGACCCCGGCGCGTTGTGCGGGCAGCAGGGCGGTGGAGAGGACGGCGTTGAGGCCGTGGGCGGTGGCGACGGCGGCGAACTGGGGCCAGGCCGAGGTCCGGGAGAGGTCCTGGTCGAGGGAGTAGGCGGGGCCGTCGGGGCGGGCGGCGTCCAAGCACGGCCCGGACCCGGTGCGGTACTGGACGTCATCGAGGTCGGCGGCAATGTCGGGGATCTCGACCGGGGTGAAGAAGCGTCCGCCGGGATCGCGCAGGGTGATGCTGACCAGCCGGGCGTGCGGGATGACGACCGTCGTCGCGGCGACCACGTGCTGCAGGGCCTGGCTGACGCTGGTGGCGTCGAGCAGGATCCGGGTGAGCTCCGCCAGCTGGGCACCGAGGTGCCGTTCACCGCCCCGCGCCGGGGCGTCGGCGAGCGCTTCCTCCACGCTGGCGTGCACCGGCAGGGTGCCGTCGGGCAGGCTGCTGTGCAGGATTTTGGCGTTGAGAGCGTCCGGTTCGAGCAGGACCGCCGTGTGAACGCCATCCTGCACGCGGCGCACCGCGAACTCGCCGAGTGCCCGGACCCCGGCCGCCGAGAGATGGCCGACGTCGCGCAGGTCGAGCACCACCAGGTGCGGCGGCGGGTAGGGTGACGGTCGCGTCGAGCAGTTCGGCCAGTGTCGCCTGCGCCGTTTCAGCCCCGAGCGTCCCGCTTACCCGCAGGATCAGGGCCTGTTCGGCGTCCACCGCCACGACCTCGGCTCCGGTACTCATGTCCCACCTCCCCCGCTGTCCGAACGGCGTACCCGAATGGAGTACCCGTGGGGTCGCCTGCGTAACCCGGCGATCGTGGTGTGGCAAAAGACCCCGGCCGGTCGCCGCGGCCGGGTCCGGACGACCGGGGGGCCGACGGTCTCCGAGGCCACCTGCGCGGGCCCCCGGGCCAAGGTGGGTTCCTCGGGCGAGCGGGGAGTCCGCCGCCTCGGGTGCCGATCACGGCGGCCGTCTGCCGCTCTACCGTGCCGCTCGCCGGTGGTCAAACCCTTACGACCGCGGCAGCTCCGTGGGCCCGGGGTACCCGTCGACGATGTCCTCGCCGCCCGCTCAGGTCCGGGTTCCGCGGTCCGCCGCCGACATCGTCCTCGACGGCGCGCCCCGCGCCTTGGCCGCCGAGGTGGAGGACCGTCACCGGCCGGCGCCGGCCACGATTGGTTCCCGGGTGCTCTGCTGACGATCGGAAACCGCCGTCAGGGGTTCGCTCGCCCTCAGGTGGGTACCCCCACCACGAGGAGGCCCCCATGACTGTCCGGCCGCGGGACATAGTCGTCGTCGGTGCTTCGGCCGGTGGTGTCGAAGCCTTGCGCGCCATGGCCGCCCAGCTGCCCGACGACCTGCCGGCCGCCGTTCTCGTCGCGCTGCACATGCCCGCCGGGGGCACGAGTGCCCTGCCCGCGATCCTCGACCGCGCGGGCCCCCTGCCGGCCCAAGTCGCGCGCCATGGCGAACCGCTGGAACACGGGCGCGTTTACGTCGCCCCACCGGACCATCACCTGCTGGTGTCCGACGGCGCTGTCGCCCTGTCGCACGGGCCCACCGAGAACGGTCACCGTCCCGCGATCAACGCCTTGTTCCGCTCGGCCGCGGTGGCGCGGGGTGCCGCGGTGACCGGTGTGCTGCTCAGCGGGATGCTGGACGACGGAGTGGCGGGACTGCAGGCGCTCGCCGGACAGGGTGCCCGCGTGGTGGTCCAGGATCCGCGGGACGCGTTGTACCCCGCCATGCCGGAGCATGCGCTGCAGGTGCTCAGCCCCGACCACGTGGTGGCGGCGGCCGGCATCGGCGAGGTGCTTGCCAAGGTCACCCTTGAGCTGGTCGAGGCGGATTCCGGACCCGCGCCCGAGGCGTTGCGGTGGGAGAACGAGATCGCGAGCGCGCGACGCTTCGGAGAGGGAATGAGTGCTGTGGGCCGACCCTCCGAGTTCGCGTGCCCCGACTGTCACGGCGTGCTCGCCGACATCGACAACGGCCTCCGCTACCGCTGCCGCGTCGGGCACGCCTGGACCGCCGAAGCACTGGTCGCCGCCCAGGGCGACGCTGTCGAGCACGCTTTGTGGACCGGCATGCGCGCCCTCGAGGAGAAGGCTTCGCTGTGCCGTCGGCTGGCCGCGCTGGCCCGCGAACGCGGCAGCGACCAGATCGCCGAGCGGTACGACGTCCAGGCACGGGAGACGCTCGAGGCCGCCGACGTGCTCCGGCGCCAAGTGGTCGGTCGAGGCTGAGGGCCCGGCCGACCGCGTGGCCGTCAGGGGCGGCCGCGAACCGGGGTCTGCCGCAGCGTTCGGCTTAGGGAGTCTGCCGCACTTCCTCCATCAACAGGAGAGCACCCTGGCTCTGGCCGTTCGCCGCCAGCAGGGAGCTGCACACGAGCCGGACCGTCGCCGACCGGCCCCGGCGGTTGACCGCGTTCAAGTTGAGCTCCGCGTGGAAGTCGGGCTCGGCCAGCGCGTCGCGGACGGTGGGTCGCAGCTCCGTCAGCGGGAGCCCGATGTCGAGGTTGAGCAGATGAGCGCCTTCGGCCTCCTCGCGCCGCACGCCCCACAGGTCCTCCGCCCCCCGGTTCCAGGCCTTGATCCGCATTTCGGCGTCGACCACGATGATCCCGGCCTGGATCGAGGTCAGGACGGACTCGAGGAAGTCGTTCAGCTCGTCGAGTTCCAGGCTGCGGTCGCGCAGCGCGTCGTTGATGGTCTGCAGCTCGTCATTGGTCGACTGCAGCTCTTCGTTCATCGTCTCGAGCTCTTCGTTCGTGGACTGGAGCTCTTCGTTGGTCGTCTCCAGCTCCTCGACCGTGGACTGGAGTTCCTCGTTCGTGGTTTCCAGTTCCTCGTTCGTTGACTGCAGCTCTTCGTAGGCCGATTCGAGCTGGCGGTTGCTGTGCTCCAGCTCGGTGAGCAGCTGCCGCGCCCAGCTGACGTCGTGGAACACCACCGAGACGCCGAGGAGGCTTTTGTCCCGGTCCACCAGCGGGTTGACGTGCACTTCGTACCACGCGACGTCGCCGGCCCGCCGCCATTCGACGTCCTTGATCCGGAGAGAGCGGCGTTCGAGCCGGGCCTGTTCGACGTACGGGCGCAACGCGACCGGCCGGTAAGAGACGTCGAGGTCCCACAGGCTGCGGCCGACGTCTCGGTCGGAGAGCCCGAAGGCGATCTCCGCCTGCTGGTTGACCAGGGCGACGATTTCATCGGCCGTCACGACCACCTGGGCGACCGGGCTCGCCGAGAAGGCACTCTCCCGGAGCTCCTCGAGGCCGGACACGTCGATCGCCCGGCGGGTGGGCACGCCGGGCGTGACGAAGTGGCTGTAACCGGAGGGCGTCCCGGCGACCTTGCGGAACACCCGCCGCTTGAGGTCGAGGGGCTCGAAGATGCGTGTGTGGCTGAGCAGCATCTCGGCCTTGCCGAGGAAGAGAAGGCCCCGGGTGGCCAGCGCGAAGTGGAACCGTTCGAGGATCTTCGTCTGGGTCTCGGCGTTGAAGTACATCAACGTGTTGCGGCAGACGAGCAGGTCGATCCGCGAGATCGGGGCGTCCTGCACCAGGTCGTTGCGGCCGAAGATGACCGAACGGCGCAGGTCCTTGCGGAAGCAGTACCGGCTGCCCTGCAGCTCGAAGTACTGCTCGAGCTTCGCTTCGGGCAGGCCCTCGACCTCCGCGGAGGTGTAGGCCGCGTGCCGAGCCTGCGTGAGGGCCTCTTCGTCGACGTCGGTGGCGTAGATCTTGACGCGCTGCCGGAACGCCTCCACGCCGATCGCGTCGGCGAAGGCGATCGCGAGGCTGTAGGCCTCCTGCCCCCCGGCGCAACCGGCGCTCCACACGCGGATGGGCTCCTCGGGGCTGCGTTCGGCGAGCAGTGCCGGGATGACGTGCTCGCGCAGGAACTCCCAGGCGTCGGGGTCGCGGAAGAAGCCCGTGACGTTGATCAGGATGGTGTTGAACAGGGCGGCGAACTCGTCCGCGTTGACCTGCAACTGGTCGATGTAGTCGACGTAGTTGTCGACGCCGACCTGGTTCATCCGGCGCAGGACCCGCCGGCGCAGGCTGCTGCGCTTGTAACCGGTGAAGTCGAAGCCCCGCGACTCCTTCAGGTAGGCGAGCACCGACTCGAACTCGTCGTCTTCCAGAACGGGATCCGTCACGCTCCGACACGCTACCCGCCGCCGCACCTCCCGGCGTGCCGGGGCAACACGGCCCACACGACCTTTCCGCCGCCCCGTGACCGGCTGCCGCAGCCCGGGAGCCGCGCTGCCCGGGCGACCAGCCGGAGCCCGAGGCCGGTCGCGATCAGCTCGGCTCCGTCCATTACCCGGCGACCGAGCCGGCCCGGAACTCGGGGACGAGCTGCACGCCGGTCATCGCTCCGCCTCGGGACCGAGCGACAACACGAACTGGCGGAGAGTTCCGGCGGCGGAGGCACATTCTCGCGCGGTTTCGGTGTACCGGCGGACGGTGCCGGCATGCCCGCGGGCTTCGGCGTCCCGTTTCATCCGCTCGGCGATTTCCTCTTTTTCCTCGAGCGAGCGCAATGCCGTCCACAGGGCGCGTTCGAACTCGGTACCGCGCGCCGCGAGCAGGGCTTCGGCCGTCCAGGCGTGGCCGACACGACAGCGGTAGTGGGCCGGCTCGTCGCCGGCTTCGAGAAGGGTTCCGTGGCAGTCCGGGCAGGTGTAGCCCGATGCAGGCGCGTGCTCGGCCAGGGCGCTTCGCCGGACCCGGTCCCGCGCGATCCGGTCATCGAGCAGCAACGCCGGCGAGGGCGGCGCCACCGCGACCGGTTCCACCTGCTGTCGCACGAGCTGGTCGAGTGCCTTGCCGAGTACCTCGGCGGGGTAGACGTGCTCCGTCGGGACGCGCGCGAGGGCGCTTTCGGGCATGCCTGCGTAGAGCGCGTCCGCCGGATCCTGGACGACGGCGAGGCCACCGCGTTCGACGACCGTGCACAGGCCGCTGGTGCCGTCGTGCAGCGAGCCCGACAGCACCACGCCGATCACCCGCGGCCCGGCCGCGAGCGCGGCCGAGCGAAAGGTGGCGTTGACCGCCGGACGGTGCCCGTTCTCCGTGGGGCCGCGGGCCAAGGTCACCGCGCCGTCGTCGACCAGCAGGTGGTGGTCGGGTGGCGCCACCTGGATCACGCCAGGGACCAGCGGCGCACCGTCCGTGGCCGGCTCCGCGCGCAGCCGGCCCGCCCGGCTGAGGATCTGCGGCAGGGCAGTGGGAGCGGACGGAGCGAGGTGCAGCACCACGAGCACGGCGGCGGGGAAGTCGGCGGGCAGTTGCCGGACGACCACGCGCAGGGCTTCCACCCCACCCGCGGAGGCGCCCATCACCACCAGATCCCGCTGGACAGCCATGGCTCACCTCCGGGTGCCCTCTCCTAGAGTAGCCGCGTCGTCTCCGTTCGGGTAAGCGCCATGGCGGGCCCCGCACCGCGCCGCGGACCCGCACGCCGCCCGAGTCGATGACGGGCCGGTCGAGGGTGCCGGTCGCGCGGTGGTGCTGCATTGCGGAGCCGAGAGGCCGAGGCGGAGCCGGCCGTTGCGGACGCTGCTGAACTGTTGCCGGTCCGTCTCCAGCTCTCCGGACGTGCCGGCCCACCACGACGTGGTCGTAGTAGGCCACTGGCTTGCCGGCGCCTCGTCGCGCCGCACCGTCGTCCGGAGGAGCGGCTTTGTCCGTGTTCCCGGTGATGAGCGTCCCTCACGGCGTCGGTGTGCATCCCGATCGATTCCGGGGGAAACCATGTCCGTCACGGCGACCGCGATCACCGACCGTTACCCGACCAGAACCGGGCAGCCCACCACACCGATCCCCAGAAGTCACCCCGTCGTCTGGCCCGGTGGTCCGCCGGGGCCCGCCACCGCGGCGGAGCTGGCCGGCTACGACCGGAACGGTTACCTGGTCGTGCCCGGGCTACTGGCCGCGATCGAGGTGGCGGCCCTGCGGGCGGAGCTCGCCCGGCTGGCGGGGGATCCCGGGTCGGCGTCGGATCCGCGGGTCGTGCGGGAGAAGCGGTCCGGGGCGGTCCGGTCGATCTTCCAGGTGCACCGGACCAGTCCGCTGATCCGGGAATTGGTCCTCGACCCGCGGGTGCTGGACCGCGCCCGGCAGATCCTCGGCTCGGACGTCTACGTCCACCAGAGCCGGATCGACCGCATGCCCGGTTTCGTGGGCAAGGGCTTCTCCTGGCACTCCGACTTCGAGACTTGGCACGCCGAAGACGGCCTGCCGGCACCGCGGGCGGTCAGCATGTCACTGGCGTTGACCGAGAACCTGCCCTACAACGGCGGGCTGATGCTGATCCCGGGGTCGCACCGCACGTTCGTCCCGTGCGCCGGCGAAACCCCGGCCGAGCACTACCGGGCCTCGTTGCGGGAGCAGGAAATCGGCGTGCCGGCGCAGGCGGACATCACCCGCCTGGCCACGGCGCACGGGATCGACCAGTTCACCGGGGCCGCCGGGAGCGCGCTGTGGTTCGACGCCAACGTCCTGCACGGCTCGGGCGGCAACATCACCCCCTACCCGCGCTCGAACCTCTTCGTCGTGTTCAACAGCGTCGACAACCCGCCGGCCGCACCGTTTGCGGCGCCGGACCGGCGGCCGGCGTACGTGGCCGCGCGGGACGTCAGCCCGCTGCGCCGGACCGAGGAGGGCGATGGTGGAACGGAATGACCGCCTCTTCGGACCGCCGGGCCGGCCTTTCGACGGCGAGGGCATGCCGGGCGAAGCACCAGCGGGCGATCGGGTGACCCCGTGGTCACCGGAGTTGCCCCGCCGTCACCCGGGCGTGGAGGTCCTGCAGGGCCGCGAGCACTTCGCGGTGGCGGTACCAGTGCAGCCAGGCGCCGGTCTCCCGGCAGAAATCGTGCACCCGCTCCCACTCCGGGCCGTCGAGGACAGGGCCGGGTGCCTCGTGCAGGGTGGTCAGCACGCCGGCACAGCCTGCGGTGTGGCCCTGGAGCGGGATGCTGCAGGCCGCGGCGAACCCCACGCCGAGCAGCACATGCCGGGTGTCCGGCCGGCAGTACAGCGGGTCCCGCGCGATGTGGGCGCTGATCACGGCCGCGCCGCTGACCCGTGCGGCCGTGCACGTCGACTGCTCGCCATCGAGGTGGGCGAACGCCTTGGTGAACTCCGCGCCGAGCCCGCGGACCGCGGCCAAGCGCAGCCCGGCTCCGGTTTCGTGCGGCAACTGGGCGTACCCCGCCGCCGCGCCGGTGCGGTCCAGCGTCACTTGCAGCAGCAGCTCCAAGACGGTTGCCGGCGTTTTTCCGGAGCGGTCGACGGCGAAGCTCAACGACGGCGCCTGGCGCTGCAACGGGCCGATGAGCCAGGTGCGGTCGCGCGGACGAGGCAGTTCCACGAGTGCTTTCGCCAGGACGACCAGTTTGACGTTGTGGTTTCGGGAGGCGTACCGCAGCAGCCGGAACGCCTCGTCCATGTCGGCCAGCCGGTAGCGCTCCTGCAGAATGCCGAGGGCCCGCGCGATGACCGGCCGGGTGGCGAGCTTCGAGCGCAGGTCGGCGACTTCGTCCCGGAGCCGGTCCAGCTCGGCCGGTCCGTCCGGGGCGAGGCGCCGCAGGGCTTTCTCCGCCGCGCCCAGCGTCACGTAGGTGTCGATGACGTCCGTGGCCTGCGCGGCACGGAGGACCCGCAGCACGATGCCGGTGCCCGACACCACCCGCAAGCACCGGCCGCCGGCGGCGAGGGCGTCGGCCACGGCGTGCAGTTGCCGGACGCCGGACGCGGTGAGCAGCGTGACTCGGCTGAGGTCGACCACGGGGTCCGCGAGGTCGGCGGCCAGCTCCTGCACCCGGTCACCGAACCCGGGCCCGGCACTCAGGTCCAGTTCACCGGTGACGACGACGACCGGTCGCTCGCCGGCGGGGACGAGTTCCGCCGACCACGGCGGATATCGCACGCCGCGCTCACCTGCGTCCACGCGTGCCTCCTCACGCCGGGGCCGGACGCATACCCCGATTCGCGAGCGGCGAAACATCGACGGACCGAACCGGCCCCGAACCCCCGCTTGTGGAAGAACCGGGACGAAGGCGGCATCCGTGCGTCGAACACCTCGCCGCGCCGCGTCGAAGCCGTGGTCGCCGGCCGGCTGGCGGCGAAGAAGCGCCGGGAGGGCCACCTGGTCCACACCGCCGACGGCGGCATCGACAGTGAACGCGACCACCGGCCGCGTCCTGACCGGCCCGGTGAAAACGGTGGGGCGAGCGACAATATCAGCTCGACGGAGGTCACGCGTGACGCTCTGCCTTTCAAAGACCCCGGTCACGCCGGAGCCGTGTTGACCCTTTCGTCGAGAGGTGCCCCCGCACCGGCCCTGTTCTCCCGCTTCCGCTCGCAGGTCGACCCCCCACAGACCTCCGCTGGGCGGAAGCGGGTCCACTTCGGTTCATCGCGCCGCCGTCAGCCGGCGTCCCAGATGGTCTTCACCTGACTGACGAATTCGGCACGGCTGCCCGCGGCGATGGCCCCGACCCGAGTGCGGTAGCAGTCCAGGACCGCGTCGAAACGGGTGGCGTGCAGGAATTGCCGCACGGTGGGCCGGTCCCCGGTGACCACTCGCACGCGTGACATGCCGGCGCTTTCGTGCACGGCGAGGACCGCACGTGCCCCGGCGACGGACAGGAAGGCCAGGCCGGACAAGTCCAAGAGCAGAACCTCGGGCGGATACTCGGCGGTGAACAGCTGGGCGGCGGCTTGCTCCAGTTTGAGGGCCGTGCCCGCATCGAGTTCGCCGTAGAGCACGAGGACGGCGCCGCCGGAGTCCCGGTGCGAAAGCACCACCTCGAGACGCTCGGGCCGGGAAGACCCGGTCACGACCGCCACTCCTTCGGCCAGTCGCTGAACGTCGCGAAGTCGCTGGTCATGATGTACACACCGTCCCCGGAGCAGGTTTGCGGCCCGGTGGAGGCCGTCCGCGTCGACTACCCGATCGGGTGAGGCCCAAACCGGCGCTCGAACGAAGCACGAGCCCGCGCCCACGACGGGACACGACGTTCTGCGCCAACGCCGTGAGCGACCGGTCAGAAGCGAGCGCGGCCACTCGCAACCGAGCGCGTGTCGCCGCAGCCGTGCTCGTCGCTCAGCGTGCCCGATGCAGTATTGCTTCCACCGCTGACCCCACGGCCCTGCCGGCTGTCTGTGCCTAGCCACTCGAGAAGCGTTTCCGTAGACGGCGTCGTCCTGGAGCAGGCTGACGTGGTGCAGCCCGCCGAGCCAGGCGGTGTCGGCGTCTTCGGCCAGGTCGTGGTCGGTGACGGTGACACGAGCAGGTCGCCGGCGATGCGGCCCCGAGTGCTTCCTTCGGTCCGGGACAGCGTCGCGGACACGAACAACCGGCGGATTCCTGGGTCACCTTCCGGCGGCCATGGGGATTCGGCGCCGGTCGCCCACTGGGTCCGGTGGACGTAGCCGTGGGCGAGGTCCTGGATGCCGTCGCCGCGGCTCGCGAGCAGGCGGGCCAGGGGGCTGGTCAGGGATGACTTGCTCAGCAGCCCGGCAAGCTGAGCGACGCGGCGTTCCAGCGGCGCTCCGGTGTGCGGGGTGCCCAGGCACCAGCCGGCTCGCGAGCGGCAGCCAGGGCGCCTTCCGCTCTTGTGCTTGGTAGAGGGCACTTCTGGCCACCAGGCGCGCCCATGGAGTGTCCGATGAGGACGATGTCGGTGACGGGCACGGCCCGTGAAGCGACGAGCCGGGTCAACAGGGTGACGAGGTCGCCGCCGTTGTCGGAGACGTGCCGGCCGGAGTTGTAGCGCACGTGGCCGTTTTGATCAGGTGCCCGCCGCGGGCGCCTGCTGGGCGATGCGGAGGCAGTCGTCGAGCACGTGCTGGGGCACTTCGCGGTCGAGGTCGAGCTTGCGGCGGACGGATCGGGTGGTGGTGAGCACGGTTTCGGCGTCCATACTTACAGTGTATGCGTACACTGTAAGTATGTCTCTGACTCGCGAGAAAGTCCTTGAGACGGCGTTGCGGCTGGCCGATGAGCAGGGCTTGGCGGCGTTGTCGATGCGCAAGGTCGCGGCGGCGGCCGGGGTCGAGGCGATGTCGCTCTACAACCACGTCGAGAACAAGGGCGACCTGCTCGACGGCCTCACCGCGCGGGTCTTCGAAGAGGTGTCCCTGCCGGATCCCGCGTTGCCGTGGGACGGGCGGCTCCGGACGCTGGCCGAAGGGCTTCACGCGAGCTTCACGCGGCATCCGGTCGTCGTGCGGGCGCTGGCGGCGCAGGCCGCGAACCCGCGCTCGGCCGGGGCGTTGCGGGTGATCGACGCGCTCCTGCGGGCGCTGCTCGACGCGGGCCTGGACGAGCAGGCCGCGGCACGCGCTTACCGGTCGTTGCTGGGGATGCTGTTCGGCTCGGTGCTCACCGGCACCGCCGGGACCGGCGCCCCGGCTGTGCGGGACGAGCCGGTGGTGGCGTATTTTCGCCGGATGGCGGCGGCGGGGGAGCTGCCGAGCCTGCTCCGCGTGCTGCCCGCGCTGGAGGCGGGCGACTGCGTGCAGGACTTCGAATACCAGCTCGACCTGCTGATCGGCGGGCTGCGTCCGGGGTGAGGGCTCAGACGGCGGCGAGCCGGCGGAAGCGGCTGCCGTGGAAGACCAGCGGCGGGGTTTCGCCCGTGCGCAGCCGGTGGATCTCCAGCAGGGCGATCACGTGGTCGCCGGCGGGGACCTCCGCGTGCAGGGAACACTCCAGCCAGGCGCTCGATCCGCTGATGAAGACGCTGTCGTCCGGGCCGCACTCCCACTCGACCTCGCGGAAGCGGTCCCCTTGCCGGGCGGACAGGCTGAGGCAGGCGTCGTCCTGTCCTTCGGCGAGGACGCTCAGGCCGAGCCGGGGGCGGTCCCGCAGGAGCGGCCAGGTCGAGGACGTCCGCTGGAGGCAGAGCGACACCAGCGGCGGCGACAGGGAAACCGAGGTGAACGAGCTCGCGGCCATCCCGCGGGGAGCGCCGTCGACGAGGGCGCACACCGCGGTGACGCCGGAGGGGAAGCAGCCGAAGGCTTCGCGCAGGTGGCTTTCGGACGTCACGGACTGGAGGTCGATCATCAGCGTCCTTTCCGAAGCGGGGGATGCAGCGCCCGCACGCGCGGGGCCGGGCCGGTGAAGCGTTCGACGTCGACGGCCGCGTGCTGGCCGGCGCAGCCCTGCGACAGTCGCGACGACGGAATGTCGGCGGTCAGGACGTTCGGGTTGCCGTGGGCGCACAGCGGGCCGGCGGGGTGGTCGTCGACCGGGTCGAACCAGGCGCCGGTCGGGAGCTGGACCACGCCGGGGCGGAGGGCGTCGTCGAGGACCGCGCCGGCCAGGCAGGCGCCGCGGGCGTTGAACACCCGGACGACGTCGCCGGTCGTGATGCCGCGGGCCGCCGCGTCGGCCGGGTTCAGGCGGATCCGCTCGCGGCCCGCCACCTTGCCCGCACTGCTGACGGCACCGGCGTCGAGCTGGCTGTGCAGCCGGGTGTGCGGCTGGTTGGCGATCAGCCACAACGGCCCGGATTCGGACGGCGGGAGCCAGACCGGGTGGCCGGGGCAGTCCGGGTAACCGAAGCCTGCGATGGTCGCCGACGTGATCTCGATGCGGCCGCTCGGCGTGCGCAAGGGCTGCGCGACCGGGTCCGCGCGGAAGTCGGCGAACAGCGTGTGGTGCTCGCGGCCGGGTGGCAGCTTCAGTTCGCCGTCGGCCCAGAACCGCTCGAACGCCGGTTCGTCGCGCCAGGAGCCGTACAGGTGTTCCAGCCACTCTCTCGCGGTGCGGCCTTCGGTGAACGCCTCGGCAACGCCGAGCCGGGCCGCCAAAGCCGCGAAGATCGCGTAGTCGTCGCGTGCCTCGCCGGCGGGCGGCGCGATCCGGTGCATCGCGATCAGGTGGGTGTCGCGCCGGCCGGATCCGATGTCTTCGCGTTCCAAGGTCGTCGTCGCGGGCAGGACGATGTCGGCGTGCCGGGCGGTGGCCGTCCAGTGGGGTTCGTGGACGACGATCGTGTCCGGGCGGGTGAACGCGCGGCGGAGGCGGTTGAGGTCCTGGTGGTGGTGGAACGGGTTGCCACCCGCCCAGTAGACGAGCCGGGTGTCCGGGTAGCGGCGGACTTCGCCGTCGTAGTCGTAGGTGTCGCCGGGGTGCAGCAGCAGGTCGGCGATCCGTGCGACCGGGATGAACTCGCGCACCGGGTTCACGCCCTGCGGCAGGTGCGGGACGCGCAGCTCGGGGCCGGTGTCGCCGACGTCGCCCATCGAACCGTAGCCGTGCCCGAAGCCGCCGCCGGGCAGGCCGATCTGGCCCAGCATCGCGGCCAGCGCGATACCTGCCCAGACCGGCTGTTCGCCGTGTTCGGTGCGCTGCAGCGACCACGTCACCGTGAGCAACGTCCGGTGCGCGGCCATTTCCCGGGCGAGCGCGACGATCTCAGCCGCCGGGATGCCGGTGATCCCGGCGGCCCACTCCGGATTCTTGTCGAGCAGGTACCGCTCGAACTCCGGGTAGCCGACGCAGTAGTGATCGAGGAAATCCCGGTCGTGCCGCCCTTCCACGACGAGCGTGTGGGCCAGCGCGAGCATGAGCGCGGTGTCGGTGGCGGGCCGGATCGGATACCACCGGGCGTCCACTGTGGACGGCAGGTCGTCGCGCAGCGGGCTGACGAGCGCGACGCGGGCCCGCAGCCGCTCGAGGTGCCCGGGTGTCCCGTGGACGGTGACGCCACCGGGGGTGACGAACACGTTCTTCTCCGGTACGCCGCCGAACGCGACGATCAGCTCGGTGTGCTCGGCGATCGTCGGCCAGGTCGACGCTTGCCGCAACACGGCGTGCGTGTCGCCGACGACGTGCGGCAGCAGCACCGACGAGGTCCCGTTGCTGTAGGTGTTCCGCGACGCCGTGAAGCCGCCGATGGTGTTCAGGAACCGGTGCAGCTGGCTTTGCGCGTGATGGAACCGGCCGGCGCTCGCCCAGCCGTAGGAGCCGCCGAAGATCGCCTGGTTGCCGTGCTCGGTCCGGACGCGGTCGAGTTCGGCCGCGAGCCGGTCGAGCACCTCGTCCCAGGGCACCTCGACGAACTCGTCGTGACCGCGCAGGGAGTCCGGACCGGGGCCGTTTTCGAGCCAGCCGCGCCGGACCGCCGGCCGGGCCACCCGGCTCGGGTGGTCCAGCGCGGCGCCCAGGTTGCCCAGCAGCGGCGACGGCGCCGGATCCGCCGGGTGCGGCTCGACGCGCAGCCGGCCGTCGGCGTCGACTTCGGCGGAGAAGGCACCCCAGTGCGATGTGCTCGGCTTCATGCGCCGACGGTAACCGCGTCGGCCTTTTCCCTGACCAGGCGAACGAGCCTGCCGTAGTCGCGGGCGTCGGCCAGCGGCGAGAACCCGCGGATCAGCAGCGTGCCGACGCCGAGCCGGACGTAGTCGAGCAGCGAGTCCGCGACCTGCTCGTAGCTGCCGACCAGCGCGGTCGAGTTCCCGGCGGCACCGGTCGTCTTCGCGACCGCCGTCCAGAGGCGTTCGTCGACCACGTCGCCGGTCGCCGCGGCCTCCAGGAGCCGCTGTGAGCCGACGGCTTCGCTCGAGTCGCGGCGGCCTTTGAACTCGCCGACGCGGTCCCGGGTCAGCCGCAGGATGTCCCGAGCGCGATCCCAGGCCTCGGCTTCGGTGGCCGCGGGGATCGGCCGGAGACTGACGCTGAAGGCGATGTCCCGGCCGGCCGCGGCCCGCACTTGGTCGATTCGCTCGGCGATCCCGGCCAGGGGTTCGCCCCAGAACGCGTAGACGTCGGCGTGCTTCGCCCCGACCCGGATCGCATCGGCGGACGCGCCGCCGAAGTACACCGGGATCCCGCCGTCCGGGCGGACGTCGGAGCGGGCGCCCCGGACCCGGTAGAACTCGCCGTCGTGGTCGAAGGGTTCGGCCGCGTCCCACGTCCGGCGCACCACGGACAGGAAGTCGTCGGTGCGGCGGTAGCGGGTGGGCTTGTCGGTGAAGTCGCCGTCGCGGGCCTGGTCGGCGTCGTCGCCGCCGGTGATCACGTGCAGCGCGATCCGGCCGGGGTGGAACGCGTCGAGGGTGGCGAACTTGCGGGCGAGCTGGGTGGGCGCGACGAAGCCGGGCCGGTGGGCGAGCAGGACGCCGAGCCGCTCGGTGGCGGCCAGCACCTGGTCGGCGAGCACGAACCCGTCCGGACTGCTCGCCGACTGGGCGATCAGCACCCGGTCGAACCCGGCTTCCTCGTGCGTGCGGGCGACCTCGCGCAGGTACTCCGGCTGGATGATCGGCCCTTCCGGCGAGATGATCTCGCTGGCCTGGCGGCCGGCGGCGTAGCCGATGAATTCGAGCGTCACGGGGTCTCCTGTCCCAGGGCGCGGGCGGCGGCGAAGATGTCGCTCATCCGCCAGCTTTCGTTGGCGTGGGTGCGGCGCGCCCGGCCCCAGCCGGAGTCGCGCCGGTACTGCGCGGGCCAGTCCGAAGCCCGGACGGCGGTTTCGTCGACGGCCACGGGGTGGCGGCAGTCGGGGTCGACGAACAGGGCGTCGACCGGGCAGTAGAGCTCGCACAGGAAGCACGTCTGGCAGTCGCTCTGGCGGGCGATGGCGGGCGGGGCGTCCGGGACGGCGTCGAAGACGTCGCTGGGACACACCCGCACGCACTTGTCGCAGGCGATGCAGCGGTCGGCGAGGACGAGTTCGATCACGCGGCGGCCTCCTGCCAGGTGGGGTCGTCCGTGCGCCAGTGCATGCCGAGGGACTCCCGCCTGCGCAGCGCTGCTTCCTTGACCCACCGGCCCATGGCGACCAGCGACGCGGTCTCGCGCGCGGTCACGGCGTCGCGGCCTTCCCCCGTCAGCGTGGCCTCGACCTCCGTCCACAAGGTATCCAATGTAGACAAAGAGCTTCGGAGGCCGGCTTCGTCGCGGAACATGTTCTTGTCGTAGGCGTTCAGCTCCTCCCGGACGACGTCGATCACGGCGGTCGTGTCCACCGCGGCCCGGCGTCCGCTCGGCCGGATGCCCGCCCGCCCGATCGGCCGCAGCGGAGCCGCGGCGGTGCCGTGGGCGTGCCGGACCGCCGCCCGCCCGGCCCAGGTGCCCGACGACACCGCCCACGCGGAGTTCGGCGACCCACCACCCGAGATCGCGCCGACCACCGGCACCCGGCTGGCGACGTCCCCCGCGGCGAACAGCCCGGGCACGTCCGTGGCACAGTCCGCGGCCACGACCAGCCCGCCGACCCCGCGGATCGTGCCCTCGCCGAGCAGGGTGACCTCGAACGGCTGCGTGTAGGGGTCGATCCCGCGGCGGGTGAACGGCAGCAGGAAGTTTCGGCTGCACCACGGGCATCTTCCGGCGTACCCACTCCGGCGCGCGATCGAGGGTGGTGAACACCGGGCCGCGCAGCATCGCCGCGCCGAGGACGCGGTTGCGGTCCGGCCCGGGCGGCAGCTCGATGACCCGGCCGTCGACGTCGGTGTAGGTGCCGAACAGGTAGGTCATCGACCGCGCCATCGTCGAGTACGCCGGGGCGAGGGTGTAGTAGTTCGAGAACTCCATGCCCGACAACCGCGCGCCGGCCTCGACGGCCATGAGGTGGCCGTCGCCGGTGTTGCCGCGCGAGCCGAGCAGGTGCGAGCGGAAGGCCGTGCCGCCGGTGGCCAGCACGACCGCGCCCGCCCGCACCTGCCAGTTCCCGCCCGCCTGCCGCCGGACTCCGGCCGCGCCGCCCACGGAACCGTCCGGGCGCAGCAGCAGTTCGAGGGCGGGGTGGTGGTCGAGGATCCGGACGCCGGCGCGGTGGATGAGCCCGCGCATGGCGCGCAGGTACTCGGGCCCGCGCACGTTGTTCGTCCGGTCGGGCTTTCCGTCCCGCAGCGGGAACGGGTAGTACCGGTCCAGGGTCGGCAGCCGCTCCCACGTCGTGCGCAGGACCCGCAGCGCCCGTTCGGGCTCGGCGAGACCGCCGGCGTGCGCGTGCCGCTCGGCCACCGCCCTCTCGTGGTCTTCCGGTTCGACGAACCAGTGCGTGACCCCGGCCGTAGCCGTGACGCCGCTGGTGCCGCAGTAACCCTTGTCCACCAGCACGACGTCCCCGCCGGCCTGGGCCGCGGACAGGGCGGTCCAGGTCGCGGCGAGGCCGCCCCCGATGACGAGCACGTCGGCTTTCACCGGGTCTCGGCCAGTTCGGCGACGCCGAGCTCGGCCAGCAAGCGGTGGCGCAGCTCCTCGAACTCGGGGTTGCGGCGGCTGCGTTCGCCGTCGAAGGCCACGCGATGCTCGGCGGCGAGCCGGCCGCCCCGCATCGCGACCACGCGGTCGGCGAGGAGGATGGCCTCGTCGACGTCGTGCGTGACGAGCAGGACGGCCGGGCGGTGCGCGGCCACCAGGTCCCGGACGAGGGCGTGCATCTTGATCCGGGTCAGCGCGTCGAGGGCGGCGAACGGTTCGTCGAGCAGCAGCAGCCGGGGTTCTCGGACCAGTGCCCGGGCGAGGGCGACGCGCTGGGCCTCGCCGCCGGACAGCGTGACCGGCCAGGCGTCGAGGTGCCCGGCCAGGCCGACTTCGGTCAGCGCACGGGCCGCGGCCTCGCGAGGCAGGCCGACGGCGACGTTCTGCCACACCCGCCGCCAGGGCAGCAGCCGGTGCTCCTGGAACACGACCATCCGCTCGGCCGGGGCCGTCAGCTCGCCGCCGTCGGGCGTGTCGAGCCCGGCGAGCAGGCGCAGCAACGTCGTCTTGCCGCAACCGCTTTCGCCGATGAGCGCGACGAACTCGCCGGGCACGATGTCGAGGTCAAGTCCATTGAGGACGGTTCGTGGACCGAAGCTCTTGGTCAGCGCGCGCACGCGCACGGCCGTGCTCACAGCTTCACCGCGTGGTCGGCGATGGTGATCGGGCCGCTGAGCACCTTCCGTTTCGTGAGCCAGTCGGCTCCGCGCTGCAGCTGCGCGATCCCGTCGTCGTTGATCAGCGCCAGCTTCGTCCGGACGTTCTTGGCGGCCATCTTGTCCAGGACCGCCTGCGGGTAGTGCGAGACGGCGTTGCCGATGTCGAGGGACTCCTTGTAGCGCTGGTTCTGCCAGTCGTAGTCGGCCTGGAACGCGGCGATCACCTTGCGGATGGTGTCGGCGTTCTGCTCGGCGTAGTCGCGGCGGACGAGGTAGCTGGTGAAGTCGATCTGGAAGTCCAGCTCGTCGCCGTCGACGAAGATGGGCTTGGCGCCGTACTGGACTTCGGCGATCTCGCGGAAGCCCTGCCAGATGGCCCACGCGTCGATCTTCCCGGCCCCGAACGCGGCGGAGGCCTCCGGTGGGTTGAGGTAGGTGACCTTCACCGACTCGCGCGGGACGTGGTACTTCTCCAAGGCGGCGACGAGCAGGAACTCGCCGAGCCCGGCCTTGTTGACGGCGACGGTCTTGCCCACGAGATCGGTGACCTTCCCGATGCCGGTGTGCGCACCGGCGACGATGGCGGTGGTCCGCGGGGTGGACGCCGCCCAGGCGACGTAGACGAGGTCGGCGCCGGACAGGACCGCCTGGTCGGCCGGGGTGGTGCTGCCGCCGAAGCTGAAGTCGGCCGTGCCGCCGACGACGGCCTGCAGCGTCGGCGCGTGGTTGGGGAACGGGCCCACCCACTCGACGGCGATGCCCTGGTCCTTGAGCGTCTTCTCGAGCACGCCACGGGCCTTCGGGACGGAAATGGTGCTGTAGGTCAGCCGGACCTTGCCCTGCGTGGCGCCGCCGGCCGAGCCGGTGGCGCACGCGGCGAGCGGGGCGGCGAGGGCGGTGAGCCCGGCTGCGGTCAGGAACGTGCGGCGGGAGAGTGTCATGGCGCTCCTCAGGCGGTCAGGCGGGCGTAGGTGGGGTGCCAGCGCAGCAGGCGGCGTTCCAGCAGGCGGGTGACGAGATCGCAGAGGATCCCGATCACGGCGTAGATGAGCACGACGAGCACGATGACGTCGGTTTGCAGGAACTCGCGGGCGTTGGTGGCCATGAACCCGAGTCCCGCGTCGGCGCCGAGGGTTTCGGCGATGACCAGGGCGAGCCAGGCCGCCGTCAGCGACAGCCGGAGCCCGCCGAGGATCGAGGGCAGCGCACCCGGCAGGACGACCCAGCGGATCTGCGCGGCCCGGCCGAGGCCGACTACGTCGGTCATCTCCAGGAGTTTCGGGTCGATCTGCCGGATGCCGAGCACCGTGGTCAGGTACAGCGGGACGGCCGTGCCGAGTGCGATCAGGAAGATCTTCCCGGCCTCGCCGATCCCGAACCAGACGATCACGAGCGGCAGGATGGCCAGGAAGGGGACCGCGCGGACCATCTGGATGCTGCGGTCCAGCAGCGCTTCGGCCACTCTGGACAGTCCCACGAGCAGACCGAGCCCGAGACCGAAGCTCGCGCCGATGGCGAACCCGGTGGCCGACCGCTGCAGGCTGGCCACCAAGTTGGCGGGCAGTTCGCCGTCGGCGATCAGATCGCCGGCCTTGGCCAGCACGCTGCTCGGGGCCGGCAGCACCTGCTTCGGCAGGAGCCCGGTCCGCGCGAGCAGCTCCCACAGCGCGAGGACGGCGACCGGGGCCAGCCACGAGACGGCTCGGTACGGGAATCGGAACCCGGCGGCGACGGGCCGGGTGAGGGCGCGGGTCACCGGGGATCCAGGCCGGAGTCGAGGTACTCGCCGAGTTTCTTGCCGCCGGGGAAGAGGCCCTGCTGAACCCACGTGTCGTAGGTCTTCTGCAGCTGGGCCGCGAGCGCGGCGTCGACCGGGACGCGCTGGTAGTTCGTCTCGTCCGGACGCACCTGGGCGGCGATTTCCAGTGACTGGTGGGCGAACCCGGCGTACCACTTGTCGAACGCGTCGGGGTTGTCCTTCGACCACGCGTAGCTCTTGTCGACGCGGCTCGCGAAGTCCTGGATCGCCGTCCGCTTCCGAGGATCGCCGAGCGCCTTGTCCGTCGCGGAGAGGACGTTGAGGCCGGAGTTGATGCCCGCGCCGTCGGACAGGACCCGCGCGCCCAGTTCGCCGCGGGCCCGGGCGGCGTAGATGCTCCAGGTGGCCCAGGCGTTGATGTTGCCGGTCGAGAACGCGCCGTTGGCCTCGGACGGCGCGAGGAAGTTCAGGGTCACGTCCTTGTCCGACAGCCCGGCCTGCTTCAGGGCGCCGATCACGAGGTAGTGCGCGACGCTGCCGCGGGTGGTGGGGGAGATCCGCTTGCCTTTGAGGTCGGCGACGGTCCGGGCCGGGCTGTCCTTCGGCACCAGGAGGTAGGTGCCCTTGCCCCCGTTGTTCCAGGCCGCGGCGACCTTGATCTTGGAGCCGCCGGCGATCGCGGTGACGGTGGGCGAGTCGTTGGCGCCGCCGATGTCGATCGCGTCCGCGCGCAGGGCCTCGTGCAGGTTGACCGCGGCGGCGAACTGCGACCACTCGATCTTGTACGGCAGGTTGCCGAGCAGTCCGGCCGCCTTGAGCCGGGACTGCGTGGCGCCGGTCTGGTCGCCCACGCGCAGCACCACCTCGCCGGAAGCGTCCGATGTGGACGAACTGCAGGCGGTGAGCGTGGTGAGGCCGAGCAGGGCGGCCACGAGCAGGACGAGCCGGGGTTTCGAGGGCATGCGGAACTCCCAATGCGGTGTCGGGCCGCGGAGATTCGGGCTGCGGGACCGGGCTGAATGGTCACCGGCGTGTGTCTATTTTCCCCCGGGGCGGGGGAGAGTCAATGTCCGCGGCCGCGTTCCCACGAGCCGGGAAGGATTCCACTGTGGACCGACGCGGCGCGCCCGGCGGCGAAGTACTCGCGCAGCGGGCGCCAGCCGGGCACCACGAACCGGCCGCCGGGTCCGGTGAAGGTCAGCGTCGGCAGGGCGTAGCGGACGTGGTGTTCGAGGTGCTTCGCGCGGCCGCTGTGTGGTCCGGGCGCGGTGATGTCGAGGACTTCCGGGCACGGGCTCCGCGTCTCACGCCAGTCCTCGCGGACGGCTTGCCGGACCTCGTCGCTCGCCATGGCCGCGCGCAACGCGGGGAGGTCGAGGCCCGGCACGCCTTCGACGGCGGCGAACACGCGGTCGGCGTCGTCGGCCGGGGTGCCGTGCAGAAATGTCGTTTCGCGCAGCCGCGTCAGGACCAGGTCGGCGACGGTTTCCCCTTGCGCTTCGGCGGCTTTCGCGGCCAGCGAGGCCGGCCAGCTCGTGCGGGCCACCCACGACAGGTGCGGCGGCTTCGGGGCGCCGGTGTGCTCGGTGACGCCGTCGATGAACTTCGCGTACCAGGCGGCCTCGGCAGCCGGGTCGGGGGCCGGGTCCTCGTCGTCGTCGAAGAGGATGCCGAACACCCGGCGCCACCGGGCGACCGGCAGTTCCGCCCGCAGCCGGCGGAACTTCGGCTCCGACCCCCACGCCCACGGGCAGGCGGGATCGGTGTACTCGACGACTTCGAGCGGCACGCCTCACTCCTCGGGCACGTCGACCGGGGACCACAGGCTCGGCAGGTTGACCACGATGCCTTCCTGGCTGCTGCGCGCGATGATCACGATCGCCTCTTCGCCGGTCGGGTTCTCCTCGCGGTGCGGTACGTACGGCGGCACGAAGACGTAGTCACCGGGCCCGGTCTCGATCCGGACCTCCTCCTCGCCGTCGGCGAAGACGAACACCGGGTGGCCGGCCTTGACGTAGATCGCCGTCTCGGCCTCGCCGTGGTGGTGGTCGCCGGAGTTGGTCACCGGCGCGACGTGCGTCTCGCCCATCCACACCTTCGACGACCCGACGGTCTTGCCCGAGATGGCCTCCAGGCGGGTCATCCCGGTCGTCTGGTTGGTGTCGCCGGTCAGGTCGGCGCCGCGGATGTGCCGCAGCGGCTGGTGCCAGAGGTCGCTCACGAAAGGTCCTTTCAGGTGGCGACGCGGGCCGGGGCCGCGTCGTCGAGCAGGTCGGCGATCGTGGTCGCGCACAGGAGCGCGTCGAGCCCGGCTTCGACGCCGGACCAGAAGGGGGCCATCCCGGCGGCCGTGCCGTGGTAGGACAGCGCGGGGCGCGGCTCGCCGCGGACGGACAGGAACTCGCCGTCGACCGCGACCACGGCGTCCCGCACGGTGACTTCGCCGGCCGCTCTGGCCAGCCAGTAGCCGCCTTCGCAGCCGCGTTGGCTGCGGACCAGCCCGGCCTGGCGCAGGTCGCGGAGGACTGCCTTGATGAACCGGGCCGGGATGTCCTGGGTGGAGGCGACGGCTTCGCAGGTGATCGGCCGCGTGGTGTCCGCGGCGAGCTCCAGCAGCACCCTGATCGCGTAGTCCGCCCTGGCCGAGATGCGCATGCCCGCCATCATCCCCGGACCAGGACCGGCCCGCGCGTCCCGGCGCGCAGCCACTCCAGGAACTGGACGACCTCGGCGGCCACGCTGCGGTGGGCGACGTCGTTGAGCACGTCGTGCCGGCCGTCCTCGATCAGCACGAACTCACCCGCCGGGAGCATCTCGGCGAACGCGCGGGCGGCCTTCGGGTCCGCGACCCGGTCCGCGCCGCCGTGCAGGACCAGCACCGGGGTGCGGGGCAGCACCGCCGGGATGCCGGCGGGCTCCGAAAGCAGGGCACCGCGCCGCAGCCGGTCGTCGGCCCCGAGGAGCTCGCGGTGCACCGGGCACGCCGTCCGCGCGTCGAGTTCGGCTGCCCAGGAGCGATCCGGCGTGACGTCGGCCGACAGCGGCAGCCCGGCCGCCACGACCGCGTGCACCGGCAGCTCGGCGGCGAGGGCGAGGGCGGCCAGGCCACCGGTGTCACTGCCGAGCAGCACCACCGGCACCGGGTTCCCGCGGAGTTCGCCGGCGACGTCGTCCGGGGACGCGACGGCGACCACCCGGTAGCCGTCGAAGGCCAGCCGGGTGCCGAGCCGGGTGTACAGCCCCGGGTGCTCGCCCCGGCCTGGTAGCAGCACGACCGTGCCGCGCACCGCCACGCCCTCCGGTGGGGCCCAGCGGGCGGGGGCGCGGGTCATACGGCAGCCGCCGTGGCGGGCTGCCGCTCGCGCCGGGCCAGCTCCGAGCGCACCAGCGGCAGCAGGTGCCTGCCGTAGTCGATGGCGTCGTCGAGCGGGTCGTAGCCGCGGATCAGCAGGGTGGTGACGCCGATGTCGACGTAGTCCAGCAACGCCCTGGCCACCGTTTCGGGCGTGCCGACCAGCGCCGTGGAGTTGCCCGCCGCGCCGGTGGCGGTGGCCAGGGGTGTCCACAGTGCACGGTCGTGGCGGTCGGCCTTCGCGGCCGCGGCCAGCAGCCGGACACTGCCGGCGTTGGCGGGCGGGCCGCCGTCACGCCATTCGCGGGCCGCCTTCGCCGTGCCGGACGCGGTGATCTTGTCGAGGATCCGCTCGGCCCGTTCCCAGGCCAGCTCCTCGGTGGGGCCCAGGATGGGCCGGAAGGACACGCTGATCCGCGGCGGGGTGAGGCGTCCGGCCGCCTTCGCCGCCGCCCGGACGGACGCGATCTGCTCCGCCGTTTCCTTCAGCGGTTCGCCCCACAGCGCGAAGACGTCGGCGTGCTTGCCGCCGACGCGGTACGCCGCCTCGGAGGAACCGCCGAAGTACAGCGGGATCCGCGGGTTCTGCAGTGGCCGCACCTGCGGCGTGTAGTCGTCGAGCCGGTAGTGCTTGCCGTGGTGGGAGAACGCCGAACCGGAAGTCCAGGCGCGCTTGAGGATGTCCAGGTATTCGCCGGTGCGTTCATAGCGCTCGTCCTTGGGCAGGTAGTCGCCGTCGCGGGCCTGCTCGACGTCGCTGCCGCCGGTGATGGTGTGCACCGCCACCCGGCCGCCGCTGAAGTGGTCGAGGGTGGCGAACGCGCGCGCCGCCAGCGTCGGCGCGACGAATCCCGGGCGATGGGCCACGAGCAGGCCGAGGCGCTCGGTGTGGGCGGCCGCGTAGGCGGCGACCTGCTGGCCTTCCGGCCAGCCCGCCCCATAGCCGATGAGCACGCGGTCGAACCCGCCGTCCTCGTGCGCCCGGGCGAACCGGCGGACGTAGGCGGGGTCGATCACCGGTCCTCTGGCGGGCCTGGTCTCGCTCGCGTCCTGGGTGCCGATCATGCCGACGAACTCGACGGGCATCTGCTTTTCCTTTCGCCGCAAGAAGAACGCTCCGCCAGGGAACGGCACGCGGGACCGCGGTGTCAATCGGGCATCCGCAGGTGTCCATTTGGTGGACGTGGCTGGCTTCTTCCGATCCGGGCGGCTTATCGTCGGCCCGCTCGCCGACCCTTCCGGAGGCCTTCGTGACCACGACCGTCGCCACCGTCCCGCAGCCGGACCTGTCCGCGTTGCCGTCGATCGTCGCCGGGCTGGCCGCACGGGCCGCCGAGCACGACCGCGAAGCGACGTTCCCGCACGAGGGCGTCGAGCTGGTGCACGCCGCCGGGCTGCTGACCACGACCGTGCACCCACGCTACGGCGGTCCGGGCGCCGGCGTCCTCGACACCGTCCGGTTGCTTTCCGAGCTGGGGCGCGGAGATCCGTCGGTCGCGCTGGTCACCGCGATGACGCTGTTCGTCCACGCCGCGCAGGGCGCCGAGCCGACCTGGCGGGAGGAGCTCTACCGGGAGGTGCTCGCGGAGTCCGCCGAGCGGCCGGTGCTGATCAACGCGCTGCGCGTCGAACCGGAGCTCGGGTCGCCGACCCGCGGCGGCCTGCCCGCGACGGTCGCCCGCCGGACCGCCGGCGGCTGGCGCCTGTCCGGGCGCAAGATCTACTCGACCGGTTCGGTGGGCCTGCGGTGGATGATCGTCTGGGCCCGGACCGACGAGCCTTCGCCGCGGGTGGGTGGGTTCTTCGTCCGCGGGGACAGTCCGGGCATCGCGATCGAGCCGACGTGGGACCACCTCGGCCTGCGCGCGAGCGCCAGCCACGACGTCGTGTTCACCGACGTCCCGGCCGCGGCTCCGCTGGGGCTGTCCACACCGGACACTCAGCGGCCGCCGGTGCTCACCTTCCCGCTGGCGCTGCCCGCGATCTACGTCGGTGTCGCGCGCAACGCGCTCGACTGGCTCACCGGGTTCCTGCGGAACCGCGTCCCGAGCGGTCTCGGCAAACCGCTGGCCACCCTGCCGCGGTTCCGGACCGGGGCCGGGGAGATCGCCGCGCGGATCACCGGAGCGGAGGAGCTCCTGTCCGGGTTCGCCCGCCGGGCCGACGAGGGCGACCCGGATGCGGCGGCGCACGCGGGGGTGGCGAAGGTGCTCGCGACGAGGCTGCTCATCGAGGCGGTGGAACAGGCCGTCGCGCTGAGCGGGAATCCCGGGCTGACGCGGGCCAACCCGCTGCAGCGGCACTACCGCGACGTGCTGTGCAGCCGGGTGCACACCCCGCAGGACGACGCCGTGCTGACTGCGCTGGGCCGGTCGATCCTCGGCTGAACCCCGGCTCCTCGTTCCACGGGATGGACCAGGAGCGTTCACCAAATGGGAACCCCTTCCCGCATGTTGACTTCCGGCCCCCCGAAGCTCGGGCCACGCCGGCCCGGACATCCCCCGTCCCCGGGAGAAATCCGAGTCCCTTTCCACCACGGGCGTGCTGACCCGCGTCCGGAAACCCGCCGACGGGCCGCCGCGCAAGTCCGGGCGCCGGCTCGACCTCCGGCGCTGGATCAGCCCGGTGGTGCTCGTCGCCGCCTGGCAGGTCGCCAGTGCGACCGGCGTCCTGCCGCCCGACAAGCTCAGCTCGCCGTGGACGGTCCTGCGGGCCGGCGCCGAGGTCGCCCGCAGCGGCGAGCTCGGGACTGCCTTTGCGGTCTCCCTCGGCCGCGTCGGCGCCGGCTTCGCCCTCGGCGCCGCCGTCGGGCTCGTGCTCGGCGTCCTTTCCGGGCTGTCCCGCTGGGGCGAGGCGCTCGCCGACCCGCCGGTGCAGATGTTGCGGACGCTGCCCTTCCTCGGCCTGGTCCCGTTGTTCATCCTCTGGTTCGGGATCGGCGAAGAGACCAAGATCGCGCTGGTCGCGCTCGGCGTGGCGTTCCCGCTCTACCTCAACGTCCATTCGGGAATCCGCAGCGCCGACCCGGACCTCGTCGACGCCTCGCGCGCGCTCGGCTTCACCCGCGCGGAACGACTCTGGCACGTCGTGCTCCCGGGCGCGCTGCCACAGGCACTCGTCGGGCTGCGGCAGTCGCTCGGCATCGCCTGGCTGGCCCTGATCGTCGCGAGACGGTCAACGCCGACGCCGGCGTCGGCTACGTCGTCAACAACGCGCGGGAGCTCCTGCGCACCGACGTCGACGGTCACGTCGTGGTGGACGGCACCGTTTCCGTCGCCTTCCGGCAACCCTGGTTGCTCCCGTGGCGGAAGGTCTGGCGCAATGTCGTCCTCGGCTTGCGCCAGGACGGTGTCGCCAAGTCCCGCGACCGGGCGCTCGCCGACAAGGCGCTGGTTCGCGAACCGGGCTTGCTGCTGCTCGACGAGCCCTTCGGTGCCCTCGACGCTCTGACGCTGGCCGGTCGCGTCCCTGGTGCTCGAGCCGTGGGATCGTGCTCACCTGATCGTCGACACCGCCGTGGTGCCTGCGGGCGGATGCGTCGAGCTGATCCTCCGGCGCGTCACCGGGCTTTGACGGCGTGCACCGCTTCGGCGACCGTGAGCAGGGTGGCGACCGGGTCGTCGCCGAGGGGGTAGATGCCGATGTGGTCGGCGCCGGCGTCGCGGTGGGCCAGGAGCTTCGTCGCGACGGTGGCCGGGTCGCCGTGGGCGACGAGAGCGTCGATGAGGCGGTCGCTGCCGGCATCGGACAGGTCGTCGTCGGTGTAGCCGAGCCGTCGGAGGTTGTTCGCGTAGTTGGTGACGCCCAGCGCCATTCCGGGCGGTGCGGACCGGGCCACCGCGCGAGCCCGTTCGGCGTCCGGCTCGAGGAGGGCGAACTGCCCGGGCAGCAGGAGCTTGCCCGGGCCGAGGATCGAACGTGCCCGCCGGGTGTGGTCGGGGGTGACCATGCCGGGGATGGTGCCGGCGGTGCGGTCGCGGGCCAGGCGCAGCATTCTCGGCCCGAGCGCGGCGACCACCGTCCGGTCGGCCGGGACGCCACCGGCGGCGAGCATGTCCAAATAGGACACAAGCGTGTCGTACGGCGAAGTGTACTCTGCGTGGACCTCGCGGTGTCCGATGCCGACGCCGAGCAGGAACCGGCCGGGATGCCTGGCTTCGATCCGGTGGTAGGAGGCGGTGACGGTGTCCGCATCGGCGGTCCAGGCGTTCACGACGCTCGTGCCGACGACCAGCCGGGTGGTCGCGTCGAGGAGCCGCTCGGGGAGGGCGAGGTCGGCGGGAGGTGAGGCGTCCAGCCAGAGGGTGCCGTAGCCGGCTCGCTCGGCCTCCGCCGCGCTCTCCGGGGTGACTTCGTGCTCGCGCAGGTGGGCGCCGAGCAGCCCGAGATCAATGCTCATGCCCTGACTCCAGCACGACGGCCCACGGCGAACGAGGGCTGAAGCGGCTGCGCAGCGATAACCTGATGGCATCGTCGCAGGGGAGGGCCGGTGGAACTACGGGCGTTGCGGTACTTCGTCACGGTAGCTACGACTCTTCTAGTGCACACTGGCTGTCATGGGACCTTCACAGCCACTCCGTGAGCGGGGCCGGAC
>NZ_PPHF01000115.1 GCF_002904335.1 Amycolatopsis sp. CA-126428
GACCGAGATGGTGATGCCCTCGGCAGCCAGCTCGGTGGCGATCCGGCGGGCGGAGTACTTGCGCTGGCGGCGTAGCTGCTCGATCCGGGCCACCACCTCGGCGTGGGTGGCGGTGGGCTGGTGGTGCGGGACGGTGGGCCGGTCGAGCAGACCGGTCTCGCCGTGGCGTCGGTAGCGGTTGACCCATTTGGATGCGCATTGGCGGGAGATGCCCATCTCCGCGGCGACGTGGGCGATCGGGCGGGTCTGGCAACGCTGCACGAGCCGGCGGCGGCCCTCGAGGGACAGCGGGGCATTACGGTGGTGCATGGACGGGTCTTTCTGCTCGGCGTGATGAGTGGGTCGCACTTCTCATCCTGCCGCCGAAAGACCCGTCCCTCGTCTCAGGCCTTCGCCCGCGTCACCAACGTCATGACCCGCAACAGATGTCCTGGCAGCACAGTTGCTCGACGAGCCGCGCAAGCCGCAGCTGCGGCAGCCGCGGGTGGTCGAGGAGGTGTTCGGCCGCCAATCCCTCGCGCTGCTGGCCACTCTGGACACGGAGTGCGCCAGCGCGGACCAGCTCACCGAGTCCACCACCACAGCGTTCCAGCAGCACCCGGATTATGCGATCATCACCAGCTTCCCAGGCCTGGCTGATCTGTCCGGCGCGCGTGTCCTGGGCGAGATCGGCGACGATCGCACACGCTTCAGCGACGCCCGCTCACTCAAGGCCGCGACGGCGAGACGCGGTTCGAAGACTTCGCCGAGGAGTGGCTCGAGGCGGTGGCTCCGCGGCTGGAGCTGAACACGGTCGCGAAGTACCGGTCGTTCCTCGACAACCAGCTGCTCCCGCAGTGGAAGGCATGGCCGTTGGTCGCGATCTTCAACGGGTATGTCGAGATCGAGCGGTGGCTCTCGGAGCTGCACGATGAGTTCGCCGAGTCGTCCGTGTCCTCGTACTTCGCGCTCTTCTCGACGATCCTGAACGGCGCCGTGCGGGCCCGGATGATTCCGGCGAACCCGTGCAACGGCGTACGGGTGACCAACGGAGAGTTCGACACGGAGCGGCTGGTGGCTACGCCGGCCCAGGCGCTGAGGGCCGCGATGCGGCTCTACGAGCTGGGGCTCGGGATGTCGGGGTTCGTGTTGTGCTTGATGGATGTCTATACCGGCGCCCGATGGGGTGAACTTGTCGGGCAGCAGCGGCATGAGTACGACGCCGAGCGCCGCGGCATCGAGATCCGGTCGCCGCTGAAAGAAGTGGGCGGGAAGGTCTACAAAGGAGGCCGGAAGAGTGATGACCATCACTCGGACGGCCGCCAGCGGCCCCCGACAAGGCGGGGGAACTCCCGGCCCAAGAAGGGCCGGACCAAAACCCCTGCAGGGACTCGATTCGTGGCACTCCCGCCGGGGATCGCGGTGCTCTACGAGGAGCTGATGGACAGCCACCGTGATCCGTTCGTGCTGTGCACTCCGGAGGGGCATCCGTGGCGGCGGTCGAACTTCCGGATCAGGTTCTGGCGGCCGGCGTGGGACGGGATCGATCTGGACGAGTCTGGGGCGGGGGAGCGGCGGCCACCGATTCTGCCGACCTTCACCTTCCACGAAGGGCGGCACACGCACGCCACGTGGCTGACCGAGGACGGGATCCCGGAGGTAGCGCGCCGGGCGCGGCTGGGGCAGAAGATGAAGGGCATCGCGCGGGTCTACGACCACGTGACGCCGGCGATGGTGAACCAGATTCTGGATGTTCTCGAGGAGCGCTGGCTGCGGTCGCTGGCGTCGCTGTACCCGGGGGAGCGGGCCAAGCTGGTGTCCTGGTTCCCGCACCTGCGATCCAGGCGGGCCATCCCGGCGCCGGGTGCCATCGCCATTTCATCGCCATCTGACGACTGAAGCCCCGCCCCTCCGGGGAGGGACAGGGCTTCTGACCTGCGAAAACATGTGGTGCGCGATACTGGGATTGAACCAGTGACCTCTTCCGTGTCAGGGAAGCGCTCTCCCGCTGAGCTAATC
>NZ_PPHF01000116.1 GCF_002904335.1 Amycolatopsis sp. CA-126428
TCGTCGACACCGCCCGTTCGACACCGCGGATCAGCTCGTCGTTGTTCTTGCGCACCAGGTCCAGCGCGAGGTAGCCCTGCGCGCTGACGGCGAGCTGGGTCAGCAGGTCCTGGTGCCGTTGCCGGATCGGGTACAGCACGTCCGCGCGCAACGCGTTGGCGCGCGCGGGATCCGTCAGGTCGAAGACGCCAGCCTGGGCCTCGATCGCGCCGTCGACGGCCTCGGCCAGAGCGGCCGCTTCGGCGAGCTTGCCCATGACCTTCCACAGCCGCTCGCGCTCGCCCTTGATCGAGGCGTTGTCGCGGCGCAGGACGTCCTGGCGGCCGCGCAGGTCGACGACCAGGGCGTTGACCGGCTCGTTCGCCGCGCGATAGCGGTCCAGCGCCCGCTTCGCGCCGCCCGCGGCCGGGAACATCCCCAGCAGCTTCCGGCCGGTGAGCGGCAGCTTCGCCGGGTCCAGCTCGGCGACCGTCCGGCGCAGGCTCGCGAGGCTCGTCGTCACCCCGTCCTGGGGCGACGCCGCACTGCGCAACGACCGGTCGAGCATCGTTCCGGCGACCCCGGCCGCCGCGCGCATGTCGGCCTCGCCGACGGTCAGCAGCTCGTCGAGGAGGTCGGTGAACTCCGGCGACCGGACGTCGAGGGCTTCGAGCCGGGACGCGAACGCCGAAGCGCGAACGGCGACTTCCGACCGCGTGTCCTCGCTGAGGGTGATCAGCCCGGCGGCGCGCTCGGAAGGAATCGCGATGACCGGCTCGGGCGGCGTGAGCGCGAAGTCCATGTCAGTACTGCTTGCCGACGGCGTCGAGCAGCCGTTCCAGGGTTTCGAACGACGGCGGTTCGACGGCGTCCACGAGGTCGGCCGGCGCGTGGGCCGGCGCGGCGACCTGGGCGAACAGCTTCGGGTCGGTCGTGCGGAAGCCGAAGGTCGCGGCGAGCGTGCCCAGCTCGAGGTCGGTCGCGAGGAGCTGCCCGACCTTGTCGCCGTCGCCGGTCAACGGCACCAGCGTGTGCTTCGAGTACACCGTCGGCGCGGTGTAGAGCATCCGCATGTCCGGCCGGATCGAGCCGTCGCCGCTCAGCACGCGGCCGACGAACTGCGACTCGTAGATCAGCGCCAGCGGCGTCTTGCCCATGCCGGCCGAGAGGTAGTCCTCGAACGGCCCTTCGGTGCTGTTCTGCGTGTACCCCTGGTCGAGGAACAGCTTCGACACCGACGGCAGCACCTTCGCCTCCTGGTCGGGCGTGCTGACGACGGTGTTCCCGTTGGCCACGAAGGAAACGATCGACAGGTACATCGCCGCGGAGTTCGACTCGCGCGGGTCGGTCGTGGTGACCAGGACGTTCTTGCGCGCCGGGTAGGCGGTGTTGCCCGGCAGCTGGTCCCAGCGCGTCCCGGCCTTCGCCAGGTCGAGGTACTTCGCGATGTCGAGGACGTCGTACGCGCCGGCTCCCTTGTGCACGACCCCACCGGCCCGCAGCAGGGAAACGATCGGCTCGAACGAGGCGACGGCCATCGGCGACTGGAACGGCGTGTAGACCGTGGTCACCTTGCGGTCGCGCTGGATCTTCTGCGCCGCGGGCGACGACGAGGGGAATGCGAACGCGTACTTCCCGAGGTCGACGGTCGTCGCGATCTGCCGCGATCCCGCGGTGTCCACTTCGACCTTCAGGCCGTGGCGGGCGAAGGCGTCGACGACGCGCCGGTCGGTGAAGAAGGCCTGCTTCTCCGAACCGATCACCCCGCGGACCGTCGTCGTGGCGCTCGCGGCGCTGTCGTCGCCGCGACCCCAGATGATCATCCCCACGACGGCCAGCACCAGCACCACGGCCAGTCCGATCGACACCCGGCGTTTCACCGATCCACTCCCCTCGACGGGCTTTCGCTCATTGGACGCGGGAGCGAGCCGGTTCGAAGTGAACGGCGGGTGAAGGAACGGTCTCAGGTCATCGGGAACCAGGTCCCGGACGCCCATTCCTTGTCGCCCCAGGCTTTTCGCTCGTCGGAGCGTGGGTCGAGCACCAGATCGGTGTCTTCCCGGAAAACCAGCACCGGGCGGAGTTCGGGGCCGTAGGGCGGCCATTCGGGGCCGTCCGCGTCGGCGGCACCGTCCCGGATGAACCGCACCCAGGCGCGGTGGATGAGCAGCGCCGCCCGCTCGCGCGCCGGATTCACGGCGGTCCCCTGCGCGGCCAAGGGAAGCGGGACCTTCCACGCCATCGTGGTCTCGGTGCCGTGGCCGCCGTCGAGCTGCTCGGGCACGCCGGGCGCGGCGATGTCGATCCGGTAGCGGTAAACGGGAGCGTGCGCGGACTGCGCGTCGGCGAGCCGCTGCGTCGGGATGCCGTACCGCTCGTCGCCCATCGCGGCGATCCGGGCGGCCTTCAGGTCGGGGACGCGCCGAAGGTACGTCTCGAGAAGCCGTGATGCCCCTTCGTCGCCGAGGATGCTCGTGAGCACACCGGACGCCGGCGCGGTCGCGACGTCGTCGCCGAGCATCAACGCGTACGTGCTGCCTTCGTTGCTGTTGCAGCCGATCAGCAACGGGATCCCGGCCGCGCTCCCCCGCCGGATCGGCTCGATCGGCACCTCGGGCAGCACGCGCGGATGCAGCGTCGGCCGCCACAGCCACAGCGCCTGGAACCCGCTCAGGATCCGTTCCTGCGCCTCGACGAACTCCTTGGCCGGCAGCGACCGCAAAGCGGCGACGTCGTGGCAGCCCACCTCGTCCAGCAGCCGCCGCGCCAGCGCCGTCCCGGCCTCCGGTGTCGCCACGTGGTCCGCGCCGCCGGAACTGCTGATGGCCTGGGCGAACAACCCCGCACCCAGCGGGCTGCCCATCAGGTTCCCGACGCTCTTGGCGCCCGCCGAAACGCCGTAGACGGTGATCCGCGCGGGATCCCCGCCGAACGCGGAGACGTTGCGGCGCACCCACTTCAAGGCCTCGACCTGGTCGAGGAAGCCACAGACACCGGCGTCCACTTCGGACTCGCCGAAGATCCCGCCGAGGTGCAGGAAGCCGAGCGAGCCGAGCCGGTAGTTGAGGGTGACTACGACGATCCCGGCGCGCGCGAACTCCTCGCCGTCGCCCAGCTGCTCGCCGTGGCCGACGCGGTAGCCGCCGCCGTGCAGCCAGAACAGCACCGGCCACCCGCCGTCGGGCGCCGGGCCCTCGGGGGTGCAGACGTTGAGGTACAGGCAGTCCTCGTCGCACACGGCGGCCGGGTTCATCGGGTCCGGGGACTGCATCGCGTGCGGCCCGTACTCGGTGGCGACGTGCACCCCGCCCGACAGCGACGGCGGCTGCGGCGCCTTCCACCGCAGCTCGCCGACCGGCGGGCGGGCGTACGGGATCCCGCGCCAGACGCGGACGCCGTCACCCGCCAGCCCGACCAGCGCCCCGAGTTCGGTCGTGACCGTCGGGACGGAAGCCATCAGAGCGAGGCCTGCTCGACCGTCGGCAGGCAGACCTCGAACCGGGTGTTCCCCGGCTCGGATTCGACGCGCAGGTCGCCCTGGTGCCGTTCGACGACGATCTTCCACGAGATGTCCAGGCCCAGCCCGGTGCCCTCGCCGACCGGCTTGGTCGTGAAGAACGGCTCGAAGATCCGCGGCTTGATGTCCGCCGGGATGCCCGGGCCGGTGTCGCCGACCTCGACGCGGATCTGGTCGTCGACGCGCCACGTGCGCAGCGTCAACGTGCCCTCGCCCTTCATCGCGCCCAGGGCGTTGTCGATGATGTTCGTCCAGACCTGGTTCAGCTCGGCCGGGTACGCCGGGATCTTCGGCAGGCTGCGGTCGTACTCCTTGACGACGCGGATGCCGCCGCCGATCTTGCCCGACAGCATCACGAGCGTGGAGTCGAGGCCGTCGTGGACGTCGACCCACTGGTGCGGCGCCCGGTCCATCTGCGAGTACTGCTTGGCCTTGCCGACCAGCGCGGAGATCCGGGTCGTGGAGTCCTCGATCTCGCCCATCAGCATCTCGGTTTCGAGCGCGTAGGCGAGCCAGCGGACGGCGCCGTCGATGAAGGTGTCGCCCACCTGCTCGAGGACGTTGTCCAGGTCGGCCGTGGTCAGCCCGGCGCGGACGTAGATGTCGGCGAGGTCCCAGCCGCCGTCGATGCCGCGTTCGTCGAACCAGTCGCCGATCTCGTCCTCGCGGTCGGCCTGCTGCATCGCCGTCAGCTTCTCGGCCTGCACGACCTGCTTGACCAGGCGTTCCTGGACGTCGATGAGCTGGTAGAGCAGCTCCGGGTCGATGTCCTTCTTGGCCAGGAAGGCGAGCTTGTGCCGCATCCCGGCGACGCGTTCGCGCAGGGCGGACGTCGCCCGGACGGCGGCCGCGGCCGGGTTGTTCAGCTCGTGCGTCAGGCCGGCCGAGAGCTCGCCGAGCGCCAGCAGGCGGCGGCGGGAGCCGATCACCGTGTCGCTGTTGCGCCACCCGAGGTACATGCCCTCCAGCAGGTGCGTCGCCATCGGGAACCACCGGCGGAACTCGGTGGAGAACTCCTTCGACGGCAGCGCCAGCAGCGTCAGGTCGCTCAGCGCCTGCACCGTGGCGCCGTAGCGGTGCTCGGCCTCCTGGTGCACGAAGAACTGGGTCGCGCCGAAGTAGGCGCCACGCTGGTCGGACCGGTTCGTCTCGATCTCGGTGCCGCTGACCAGCCGCGTCATCCGGACGGCGCCGCTCAGGATCACGTAGAAGCAGGTCGCTTCGTCGCCCTCGCGGATGACGAAGCTGTCGCCCTCGTACTCCTCGAGCACGGCGTTGGCGGCGACCCAGTCGAGCTGGTCCTCGGAAAGGCGTTCGAACAGGAAGAGGCCGCGAAGCTCTTCCCGCGGCAGTGCGCTCATTGTTCCTCCAGGTACCGGTGTACCAGCGTCACGGCCATCGCGCCCTCGCCGACCGCGGAGGCCACCCGCTTGACCGACTGCGACCGCACGTCACCGGCCACGAACACGCCGGGGATGGACGACTCGAGGTAGTGCGGATCACGGTCGAGCGGCCAGCTCGCCGGCCGCTGCCCGGCGCTCAGGAGGTCCGGCCCGGTGCACACGAAGCCGTATTCGTCGCGGTGGATGGCGTCGCCGAGCCAGTCGGTGCGCGGGGCGGCGCCGATGAAGATGAACAGGTGCCCGGAGTCGACCGTCTCGGTGACGCCGTTCTCGCACAGCGTGAGCCGCTCGAGGTGGCCGTCGCCGTGCACCTCCTTCACGGTGGTGTGCGTGCGGACGTGGATGTTTCCGATCCCGGCGATCTGCTCGATCAGGTAGTGCGACATCGAGGACTCCAGCGACGCACCGCGCACCAGGATCGTGACGTCGCTGGCGTGCCGGGAGAAGAACACCGCGGCCTGCCCGGCGGAGTTGGCGCCGCCGACGATGTAGACGTGCTCGCCCTTGCACTCGGGCGCCTCGGTCGCGGCCGAGCCGTAATAGACGCCGCGGCCGCTCAGCTCCTCGATGCCCTCGGCGTCCAGGGCGCGGTAGTTGACGCCGCTGGCGAGGATCACCGAGTGCGCGGCGATCTCGCTGCCGTCGCCGAAGGTGATCACCCGCTGCGAACCGCGGGCCTCCAGGCCGACGACGTCGCGGGCGGTCAGCACCTCGGCGCCGAACTTCTGGGCCTGGCGCCGCGCGCGGTCGGTCAGCTGCGCGCCCGAGACGCCGTCGGGGAAGCCGAGGTAGTTCTCGATGCGCGAGCTGGTGCCGGCCTGGCCGCCGGTGGCCTTCTTCTCGACGAGCACCGTGCGCAGGCCTTCGGAAGCGCCGTACACCGCGGCGCCGAGGCCGGCCGGGCCGCCGCCGATGACGACGAGGTCGTAGAACTCCTGGGCCGGCCGGGTCGACAAACCGACCGCGTCGGCGATCTCGCTGCCGGTCGGGTTCTTGAGGACGGTGCCGTCCGGCGTGACGACCACCGGGATGTCCTTGTCGGTCGCCTCCGCGGCCTGCAGGATCCGGCAGCCCTCGTCGTCGTCGACCGAGTACCAGCGGTACGGGACCGCGTTGCGCGCGAGGAAGTCCCGCAGGTGGAACGAGGGCGAGTTGTAGCGGTGGCCGATGAGCTTGACCTCCTCGACCGGCTTGTCGCCGACCGCCTTCCAGGTCTCGACCAGCGCGTCGATCACCGGGTAGAGCTTCTCCTCCGGCGGGTCCCACGGCTTGAGCAGGTAGTGGTCGACGTCGACGACGTTGATCGCCTGGATCGCGGCGTCGGTGTCGGCGTAGGCGGTCAGCAGGGCGCGGCGGGCGTGCGGGAACAGGTCCATCGCCTTCTCGAGGAAGGCGATCCCGTCCATCTGCGGCATCCGGTAGTCGGCGAGGATGGCCGCGACGGCGTCGCCGCGCAGCTTGATCTCGCGCAGCGCTTCGAGCGCGTCCATGCCGGAGTCGGCGCGGATGACGCGGTAGTCCTTCCCGTAGCGCCGGCGCAGGTCACGGGCGACCGAGCGGGACACGGCGGGATCGTCGTCGACGGTCATCAGGATCGGCTGGCTCACGAGATGCAGCCTACGGCGCTTCTCACACCGTTGGGAAAGACCGCCGTTTCGGCACCTGGACCCGCTCCAGGTCCTGCGCCACGACGATCTCGCCGTCGAACTCGGCTCGCGCCTCCGCCGCGAAGCGCTCCGGATCGGGGTAGCGCTGCGAGAAGTGCGTGAGGACGAGCTGCCGGACACCGGACTCGGCGGCCACCCGGGCGGCCTGCTGCGCGGTCAGGTGACCGAAGTCCTTCGCCAGGGAAGTGTCCTCGGCCAGGAAGGTCGACTCGATCACGAGGGTGTCGGCGTTTTCGCTGAGGGCGTACACCGCGTCGCACAGCCGGGTGTCCATCACGAACGCGAACCGCTGGCCGGGCCTCGGCGTGCTGACGTCTTCGATTTTCGTGCTCCCCAGGCGCCCCTCCCGCTGGAGCCGGCCGACGTCCGGGCCCGCGATGCCGCGCTCGCGCAGCCGCTCGGGGAGCATGGTGCGGCCGTCGGGCTCGGTCAGCCGGTAGCCGAACGCCTCGACGGGATGGCTGAGGCGCCTGGCCTCGAGGGTGAGCTTCCCGGTGGCGATCGGGCCGTCCTCCGCGATCGGGTGTTCCCGCAGCTCGGCCTGCTCGTAGAAGGCCGTCGCGTGCCGCATGCGTTCGAAGTAGTGCGCGCCGGACGCCGGGAAGTGGGCGTCGACCGGGTGGCCGACCTTGTCCAGGGACAGCCGCTGGATCACGCCGGGCAAGCCGAGGCTGTGGTCGCCGTGGAAGTGCGTGATGCAGATCCGCGTGATGTCCGTGGCGGCCACGCCGGCCCGCAGCATCTGCCGCTGGGTGCCTTCGCCGGGGTCGAAGAGGATGCCCTCGCCGTCCCAGCGCAGGAGGTAACCGTTCTGGTTGCGGTGGCGCGTGGGCACCTGGCTCGCGGTGCCCAGCACCACCAGTTCGCGGGTCGACACTCCCGCACGTTACTCAGTTCGCGCGTCCCCCGTTCCCAGCTTGCGCAGCCGGAAGGCCAGTACCAGCAGCACGATGCCGTAGATGAGGGCGTAGATGCCGACGAGCAGCGCGATGCCGTACGCGCCGGCGATGGGGTTGATGACGATGAGGACACCCGCGATCAGCGAGATCGCGCCGGCCAGGATGAGGAAGGCCTCGCCCTGGATCTGCTTGCGCAGCCGGATCGCCGCGGCGATCTCGGCGATGCCGGTGACGATCGCCCAGAAGCCGACCAGCAGGGCCAGCAGCAGGACGGTGATGCCCGGCCAGACCAGGACGAGGATCCCGGCGACGATGCCGAGCGCGCCGAGGACGCCGTAGGCGACCCGGTGCCCGGTGTCACCCGGGCGGAACGCCTGCATCAGGGCGCCGATGCCGTCGACGATCGCGTACACGCCGTACAGGATCGCCAGGACGAGCACGGTGGCGCCGGGCCAGATCAGCGCCAACAGCCCGAACAGCACGGCGAACCCGCCGCGGACGGCGGCGATCGGCCAGGCTTTGCGGGGTTCGACGACGGTGAACGCTGCGAAAGAGGTCATCTGCCGCTCTCGGATAGAGGGACTCCAGTATCGCGTCGGTTACCCCATCCGGCTCCCGGAACACCCCGTTCGGGGGTACCGGCGAAGGACCGGCGTGCGCCGCGGCCGCCACCACGGCGCACGCCGGTGCTCAGGGGTAACTCACCAGGTCGACGGCCTTGGTCCCGGACGGCGTCGCGGGGCCGGTGTTGTTGATCACGTGCGTGATCGTGCCCTGGTAGTTGAGCGAGACGGTCACCATGTCGTGGAACCGGACACCCGGCGTGTTCGGCGCCTCGTACGCGTGCGCGCTGGCGACGGACGGGTTGGTGCTGAAGTAGCAGTAGCTGCCCAGCCCCCAGGCCTCGTGGCTGGTGACGTTCGGACCGACCTTGTAGGCGGAGAAGCCCGGCGTCGAGCCGTTCATCCAGCTCGCCTGGTTCGGCACGTCGTAGGGCATTTCGTTCTGGAAGAAGTAGGTGCGGCCGCCGTTGCCGTTCCAGACCACCTGCGTCTTCTGGTAGTGCTCGACGAAGAGGCCGTACATCGTGACGTCGTTGCCGTTGACGATGAGCCCGGTGTCGGCGGTGTTGGTGGTCCAGCCGACGTACTCGTTGCGCTCGGCGTGGTCGGCGCGCCAGATCCACATGTGGTCGCCGATGACGTTGCTGCTGTTGACGACCAGGCTGTTCGTCGCCTTGCCGACGGCGGCGCCGCCGATCCGGAAGAAGACGTCGTGCAGCGACGTCGGGTTCACCGCGTGGTTCGCGGCCGAGCCGGCCGGGCCGACCTGCATCAGCGTGTTCGAGCTGGTCGTGCCGGCGTCGATGAGCAGGCCGGCGACCTTGACGCCGTCGACGTCGTCGACGGTCATCGCGGTGATGCCGTTGTCCGGGACCAGCGTGGCGATGCCGAGGCCGAGCACGACGGTGTCCGGGCGGGTGACGCGCAGCGTCTGGTTCAGGTGGTAGACCCCGGGCGTGACCAGCAGGTTCTTGCCGGCCGCGAGCGCGGCGTTCAGGTCCGCGGCGGTGGCGCCGGGCTTGGCGATGTAGAACTGGTCGATCGGGACCGACGTGCCCGGCGCGGTGCCGTTCGCCCAGCTCGTGCCGGACGCGTTGGTCTTCACGCCCGGGACGAAGACCTGGTAGTTCCCGGCGCCGTCGACGTAGAGGAAGGGCTTTTCGCGCACGACCGGCGTCTGGCCGACGGTGGTGTAGGGCGGCGTCGGGAAGGTGTTGGCGGGCGCGCCCTGGACCCCGGCGAAGACCATGTTCCAGTTCGAGCCGTTCCAGCTGCCGAACTGCGAGTTGCGGGAGATCCACTGCTGCTGCGAGCCGGAGCGGACCTGGCCGTCGATCTTCGTGTCGGAGATCCAGCCGCCGCTGGCCCAGCCGCCGTCGTCGAGCTGCAGGTCGCCGCGGACGTGCATGCGGCGGTAGGGCGCGGCCTGGCTGACCGCCCACCGGTCGGCGCCCCCGTTCGGGTTCACGGACAGGTTCTCGGCGCCCCGCCAGAAGTTCTGCGTGGCGTTCTGCGGCGGGAACCAGTCGGCCTCGACGTGCACGGCACCGTTGATCGTGACGGCGTCGGGGCTCAGGCCGAGGCCCAGCACCTGCGTGTAGAAGCCGACGTTGACGTCGTTGGCGTAGGTGCCGGGCTTGAACATGACGGCGTAGCGCTGGCTGCCGAACTGGTTGCGTTCCTGCTGGCTGAAGATGCTGTTGAGCCGGCTCTGGATGGTCGAGCTCGGCATGGACGGGTCGAAGATCACCACGTTCGGGCCGAAGTCGGGCTGCCCGGGCTGGCTCGTGTTCACGGGGGCCAGCATGAAGGACTGGGCGGCGGTGCCGTTGCAGGTGTACTGCTGGAGCTGCACATCGGCGGTGGAGGCGCCGGGGACGTCGAGGCACTTGCCACTGTTGCGGCTGACGAAGTGGTACCGGTTGTTCCCTTCGTCGACGGCCTGCCACTGCTGGTTGGCCCCGCTCGAGTAGGTCCAGAGCTGGAGCAGGCCCCCGTCGGCGGTCGAGACGTTCGTGACGTCCCAGGCGGCGGCCGGGTTGGTGCGGGCGTTGATCCGGAAGTAACCGTCCCCGGTGGACTGGAACTGCCACTGCTGCGAGGCGGTCTGATTGCAGGTGTACTGCTGGACAACGGTCCCATCGGCCGCGCCGGCACCCCGCGCATCAACACACTTCCCACTGTTCCCGGCGGCGACGGTGTACCACCCATCCGGGGTAACAGCGGCTTCTGCTCTTGTCGTCGTCATGCTTCCGACCAGGACCGACACTGCCGCGAGCAGCGTCATCACCCGCCGTCTCGTCATCGAAGCCTCCTCTGCCGCACACGCGGCGTCATCGAGAGGTGTGCCCGAGTTGAAGACGCGGCGTAACGGGCGGGGACCTCGGCGTCACAACCGCGCAAAATGTAACGGCGGCCACAGTGGGACGTCAATACAGGACTAAAAATAAGGCGTGAACGTGCTGGTCAGGGGGTTGTGGGTCGTGTTGCAGGGCTGCAGGGACCCCCGCGCGGAGGGGGTCTGGGCGGGGTGTAATGTATGGGCATACGAGATGCGGAGTTCACCTTCGCCTCGGGGCTATGGCGCAGCTGGTAGCGCACCTCACTGGCAGTGAGGGGGTCAGGGGTTCGAGTCCCCTTAGCTCCACACTCTTGAAGAACCCCTTCGTTTCAGCCTTTCGGGCTGGTCGGAGGGGTTTTCTGCGTTTCGGGTTCGATCTTCGGTTATCGGCTTACGGCCTGGTCTTGCGCTCCTGGTGGGACAAAACTGGAGCACCGCCCCAGCCCCGTTCGGGCGTCGGCGCGGTATTCCCGCTGCTCCCCGGCTCTCCCGATGGGTGACCCCCACCGTGGCGAAGAGGGGGACCGCCGCCATCCGCCCGCTGTCGACCACACTCGGTGACGGCGTCGGCGGTAGCGGGGCCGCCGCGTACCAGCGGCGCTCGAGATCGTCGAGCAGCCGCTGCTCGACCTCCGGGGCGACGTGGGAGTAGGTCTCGATGACCCGGTTGTCCAGATGATGCCCGAGCCGGCGGGCCTGAGCGATCTCCGGCGCACCGCCCGCGATCAACCAGGTCTTGTGACTGTGCCGCAACCCGTGAAACGTCAACCCGGCCCGGACCGCCGCACAGCCCGCCTTTGCCCCGGACGCCTCGCTGCCGTCGACCGCGGGACGGAAGACACGCCGCAGGAATGTCGAACGCCACAACCACGTCCCGCTTGGCGTCGTGAACACGAACTCGTACCGGTGCCGGACGAGGTGCTCGCGCAGCAGCGCGGTCAGAAACGGCGGCAGCACGATCGTCCGCGCCGAAGCCCGGGTCTTCGGCGGACCCAGCCACCGCATCGACCCCGACTCATGCAACGCACCCACCAGCGGATCGATCACCAGCAGACCACGTCGAAGATCGACATTGTCCCGATGCAGACCGGCCAGCTCGCCCCACCGGCACCCGGTCCACGCCGCAGTGATCACCAGCAGCCGTGCGATCGGGCCACCGAGAGCACCGGCCTGCTCGGCGATCCGCACCACCTGCTCCGGCGTCGCCCAGATCCGCTCCCCCACCTCCCGCCGCGACCGCCGACCGCGACGCCTCCGCCGGTGTACCGGGTTGAACGGGATCAGCAGCTCGTCGGCCGCATCGGTCAACAGCATCGACAACAGGTTCAGCTGCGAACTCACCGTCGCCGCCGCGTAGCCGGCCTCCCGCGACTCCTTCACCCACGCATCCACATCCAACGCTGTGATCTCCCCCAGCGGCGTCGCGCCGAACCGGACAAGGACGTGGCACCGCAAGTAGCTCTCGTAGTTGTCGAGCGTCCGCGGATCCAGATCCTGTACCGGGAACCACCGGTCGACCCATGACCGCAACTCGAGCCGACCACCGGCCGGGTCGATCCGCACCTGCCGTCGCTGATCAGACTCCATGTCACCGGCGTACGCCTCCGCACTCCGGCGACTCGAGAACCCCGGCGCTGAACCAATCGTCCCGCCTGCACGGCGGTACCGGACCCGCCACGAAACCTGACCCGTCTGCTCAACCCACGCCATGACGACCTCCAAGCCACCCGATCGAACGAGGCAGAACCAGCATCACCCCGACGCGACTCGAAGCCGACAACCCGCGCCCAGTTTGCCGGGCTCATCGAGCTCATCGCGTCCGAACCGATATACGCCGGCCGGCCGTCGACCTGGAGGACCATGCCGGTCGGGTCACTGAACGACACCGGACTGTTGTTGCCGTAACTGTAGGCGTTCAACGCCTACAGGTCGCTCGTGTCGAGTACCGGGTCCGCGGTCATGAACCGCCCGGTCAGCGGGTCGTAGTCACGGGCACCGATGTGCGTCACACCCGTGGCGTTCTGGTAGCCACCGAGGAAGCCGTGCTTGTCCGGCCACGTCGACACCGCCGTCCCACGGTCACCACCGTAGGGGTCCTGCCAGCGCTTGTTCACGGCCAGGTTCGCCGCGTCCACCGTGCAGTCATCATCGGTGAAATGCCACGCCGCGACGGCATGGCGCGTTACTCAGTCAGACTGCCGCAAGGCTCAGGCGTTCCCCGCCGACACCACAAGAGCGCCCCGCCATGAACTCGCACCCAACATCATATCCTGCGCATAAAATGCTAATCCCGAACCCCCATCCCCCACTGCGCAATCAAATCTTCACACGTAATTAATATAGTCCCGCCGGTCAATTTTATTTCATGGGAGCAGCCATTACTATTTGGCAGTATCTCATCCAACTGAACGTCACCTAGTCTAGGAGTTTCAGGCCAAATTCTCCCATTAGCAGTAGGCTCACTCGCGTCGACGTGCATGCTCGCCACGCCATCATATCGGACAATTAGACCAGAAGGATGCTTGAATCTATTTGGCGTCAGAGATAGTTCAACAGATACCTTTGCGCTTCCAGACTCCTTCACCAAGACATGTCCAATACGGAGATCTTTAACACATCTTTCACTGTCGAAGTCATAATGATTTGGATCAGTAGCAAAGGCACGCGCACCCACCGGAAGTTGTTGCTGAATCTCGGGAAGCCTACGAATATACGGCTCCGGATCAAGGACATTTGCCGGGACGCCGTCCAGAACCCGAGCTACCCTAATATAACGCATTTAGCATGCACCGCTTCCGATCATAGGGCGCTTCCAAGCCTCGCCCTTGATGTTCTCATTCGTGCCAAGTTGGCCAACTTTGCGCATTTGATCGACCGCGATACCCTTTAGTCTGTTATTAACCTGATTTGGGACCGATATACTTGCCGCATCTATACCATGCTTATTAAAGAAGCCGTTGCTGCCATAGATACCTACTTCAGCGCCGCGATAGTATACATGAATCTCAAACGAAGCCTGCCCTCTACGTGGCCGAAGGCATCAGCACCGAGAAGCTCGAACGAATCGAGTCCAGCAACTTCCTGGGCCACGCCCTCCGCTCACTGGCCAACATCGGCGGAGGGCTCCTTGCGTACGGCTTGTCGTTCAGCAAGAACGACAAGCACATCATCGACGCAATCGTCCGATCATCGATCAGCCGGCTGACTGTCTCCCTCTTCGGAGACAGCGCATCACAGGCGAACCAAGCGACGATCCAAGCCGTGCGCAACCTACAGGCGGTTCGTGCGGCCGCCACCACCTCCAAGCCCGTGGAGATCAAGTCTTCACCGCAGGATCGGTTCGGCTCTGGAGCTGAGCAGTCAGCCACCGTTACGGCAATCGGCGAAATCCTCTCACCAAATTTCACTGGGGCACAGCTGGGGCAAATCCTCTGTCACAACCGCACTCAACAACACAGGGTTGCAAGCAACGGCACTGAAGCGCATCATTTCACTGGGCGATTCTCTATCGTCGCAGGTCAGGGCCATGATCGACCCTCACTGACAGTGAGGGGGTCAGGGGTTCGAGTCCCCTTAGCTCCACTTCGTAAGGGACCCCTTCGTTTCAGCCTTCCTGGCTGGTCGGAGGGGTTTTCTGCATTCCGGGTCCGATCTTCGGTGATCAGCTTGCGGCCTGACTTTGTGCTCCTGCTGGGGCAAAACTGGAGCACTGCCCCACCCTCGGCGAGAGGGGGACGACCGGCGCCACCCGCCTACTGTCGACCACACTCGGTGAGGGTGTCGGTGGTGGCGGGGCCGCCGCGTGCCAGCGGCGCTCAAGATCGTCGAGCAGCCGCTGCTCGACCTCCGGGGCGACGTGGGAGTAGGTCTCGATGACCCGGTTGTCCAAGTGATGACCGAGCCGACGGGCCTGAGCGATCTCCGGCGCGCCGCCTGCGATCAGCCAGGTCTTGTGGCTGTGCCGCAGCCCGCCTTGGTCCCGGACGCGTCGCTGCCGTCGGCCGCGGGACGGAAGGCCCGACGGAGGAACGTCGAGCGCCACAGCCACGTCCCGCTCGGCGTGGTGAACACGAACTCATACCGGTGCCGCGCGAGGTGCTCGCGCAGCAGCGCGACCAGGAACGGCGGCAACACGATCGTCCGAGCCGAAGCCCGGGTCCTCGGCGGACCCAGCCACCGCATCGACCCCGACTCATGCAACGCGCCCAGCGACGGATCGATCACGATCACACCACGTCGCAGCCACGCAATCGGCCCACTGAGAACACCGGCCTGCTCGGCGATCCGCACCACCTGCCCCGGCGTCGCCCAGATCCGTTCCGCCACGGCCCGACGTGACCGCCGGCCACGACGCCTCCGCCGGTGTACCGGGTTGAACGGGGTCAGCCGCATCGGTCAACAGCATCACGCCGCGAGCCAAACCCCGACACCGAACGAACGCCGGCACCCAGCTGCCGATACCGCACTCGCCGCGACTTGCTGCCACACCGCTCCACTCACGCCACAACAACCTCCCGCATCCTGCTGAAAACGACGAAGTGTCGCTCTGCAACAGGCGTAGTTCCCCCGGCGCACCGCAGACAACTGCGGCCGAGCGGCTGTCGTCCGCTGCCGACGATGCGTGAAGGCCGGCAGGCGATCGCGCGGGGTCCGGTGCGCGGTGCGGGGTCGAGACCGCCTGTGACGCCGTGCCCCTTTACAGTGGGCTTTCAGCGTGACCGATCTGGCCAGGTGGGGGATGCCGCGTAACCGACGCCCGCAAGACCGGGAAGAGAAACGCGGTGAGATCGTCGCCGCGGCCACACGGTTGTTCGTGGACGAAGGCTACGACCCCACGACGGTGACGCGGATCGGGCGCGAGGCGGGGGTGACCTCCAACACCGTCTACTGGTACTTCAAGGACAAGGACGAGGTCCTGGTCGCCGTCCTGGACGCGCTGTTCGCGCAGTTCCTGGCGGGCGTGGCGGAACGCTCGGCCGAACCGCCGGTCGAGCAGTTGCTGTGGGCGGTCACCGAGTTGCGGCGGGTCGACCGGCTGATCACGACGGTGCACGCCAGGGTCGCGGCCTCGGAGTCACTGCGGGTCTGGCACGACGGCTTCCACGCGCAGGTGGAGGCGATCCTGCGATGGCACCTGGCCGCGTTGGGCGTGCCGGAGACCGAGCAGGACGCGATGACCCGGATCGGGGTGTTCGTCGTCGAAGGGATGCTGACCCACGCAGGCGATGCCGCAGGTGATCGCGCCGTCGTCGAGACGCTGGTGCGCAGTGCCCGCGGCATCGCCGCCGTGCCGAGCTCCCCCGACGCCAGGTGATGCGGCAGGCCGGCTACCGGCTGAACCGCGCCGCGAGGAACCGGATCTGGTCTGCGACGGCACGCTCGAACAGGTCACCGACGTAGATGTCGAAGTGGTCACCTTCGTAGTGGTCGACCTGGACGTGGTCCTGCCCGGCCGCGAGGCGGGCCGTGGTGCGCGCGGGGGCGGCGCGGTCGTCGTCGCACACGCACAACAAGGTCGCCGCGGCGATCTTGCGCAGGTCCTTGCCCGGCCGGTACAGCGGCAATCGCAACGCGAGCCGCGCCGCGATCGCGTTGGCGCTGTCGCCGCCACCGTCCGAGCCCTTCATGACACCCCAGATCGTGTCGCGACCGACAGCGGTGTCGCCAGGGCGGAACGGCGGCCCGCCCGTCTCGACGGTCGCAGACAACCTTGCCCACGGCTGGGACCCGGGCAAGGACCCTGGCGGTGCGAGGCGAGAGCCGAGACCCCGCCGGGATGAGCTTGGACGCCGCGGCGATCGCGGTCGGCGACACCAGGAAGGCGGGCATCCACCACACCCCCACCACCGGAGCCAGCACCGGCTTCGCCCCGAACACCGACCCGGCGACGTCGAGCAGCGCGGCGATGATGAGCCCGGCCATGCTCACCGGGCTGGACCGGAACCGGGAGAGCAACGACGCCGGACCGTCGGTAAACGGACACTGGGCCACCACCGCGGCCAGATCGTGGTCCTCGCTCGCGATTCGCAGCACGTGCCCGCCGCCGAACGAGGTCCCCCACACCGCGATCCGGCCGGGGTCGACCTCCGGGAGGGACCGGCCGTACGCCAGTGCGGCCCGCCAGTCCTCGAGCTGGTCGCCGATGTCGAGCAACTGCCGGGGAGCTCCCTCACTGGCCCCCAGGTACCGGTAGTCGAACACCAGCACCACCCACCCCTGCGCGGCGAACCGCTCCGCGAACGCGTCCAACCGCCACTCCCGCACCGCGCCCAGCCCGTGCGCCATGACCACCAACGGCCGAGGCCCGTCCTCCGCCGCCGGCGCGTACAGCCACGCCGCGCACCGCACGCCCCCGGACTCGAACCACACGTCCCGCCGCACCGGCGCAGTGCGGCTGTCCTTCTCCGCCGAAGTCCCCATCGCCTACCTTGCTCAGCTCGCCCGCCACTCTTGACTTGCGATCAAGAGCCAGTGGACGCGAAGGCTAAGACTCTCTTGATTGAAAGTCAAGAAACGAGGTCTGATGCTGCGCCGGCAACCCGCGGCTGGGAGTACTGCGAGTTACGATCGCTATGGCGTTCAGCGCCGCACGCCAGCACTCGGCCCTGCGGTTGCCACCGGTCCGCGACCCCGGCGAAGAGGTGCGCCTCGCCGCCAGGAGATCGGGACGCAGCCCACGCGGTCGTGACGAATATTGCGAGACCGAATACATGCGCAGCACCAGCAGCACAATCCGAAGCAGTTGGCGCAGTCGTCCTTGAGCTCGTCCATCGCCGCTCAGGATGCGGAACCTCTTCGTCGGTTCTTCTCCCGCCTCTTCTCCCGCTTCTTCTCCTGCCACGGGATGAACTTGTCGTTGAACTCGCGTCGATTGGTCAGCACGACGTCCTCCTGGGCTTGCAGCTCGTCTTCGCTGATCATCCAGCGCATCTCTTCGACGTGGCTGTCGCCGACCTTCCACAGGGCGGTCACCCCCGCCGAAGCCGCGTCGCAGGCAGTCTCGAACATGTGCTGTGCCTGAAATATCGACGCGTTCCCCTCCAGCACCTCCCATGGGTCCGTCGGTTCCTTCTCCTCGCCGGAGTCGCCGTCCGGCTCCTCGCTGGAGTCGTGGTCCAGGACACTGCGGGGACCTTTCACCGCGCGCACGGCGAGCTCGGCCCTTTGCATCAGCTCCGGAACCTTCATGACCAGGTTCTCCAGCTTCGCTGCCGTGTCACCGGGCGATTCCCACCTGAGCGGCACGGTGGCGTTCTTCAGCGCGTTCGCGAGTCCCGGCAGCGGCTTGCACAGGTCGGCGAACTCCGGTTCGACCGCGTGGATCTCATTTCTGGTGTTGTACAGGTCCATGGCGAAGTCGGCGCATTTGCGCACCATGCGATCGATCGCCGCCACGCGTTCGGTGAGTTCCTCGCCGGTGGGTGACATCTGCAGAACGTGCTCGGCCACGGCCTGAGCATGGCGGGCGAGCGTGTACACGAAGCCCACGTCCTGAATCGCGCTGAGGACGAAGTCGTCGCCACGAACGTCGTCGTGGACGAAGCCCTTCTCATCCCAGTACTCCAACGCGAACTCCTTCTTCGCGTATTGCCGCTCCGCCGGCTCCCGCGCCATCGACTCGTCATGGTGCTCACCGACGATGTTGAACTTGCCCGCCGTGACGGCTCGTTGCACGACCCCGGCCACCGCCCGATTGCCCGCGAGCGACTGGAGCCGCAGCAGCGCCGGTACCGTCCGGGCCGGCGCCGGACTCGCCCTGTGCTCGTGTCCGGACCTGTCGCACCGACGTTCGTGAACACCCACCGCGCGCCTCCCTGGACCGTTCAGCTCAATGGTCGGCGGCTGAACGGCCGAAGACAACGCTTCTCCCGCTAACGGCGCAACGCCCGCGGCTCGGCCGCCGCTTCGTCAAGCTGCCGTTCCGCGCGTTCCGCCCGCGTCAGCGTCTGCGCCCGCGCGTCCGGCCGGACGGAATCATCGCGAACGGAATTCAGCTACCGTTCCGTTCCCGTATCAGCCGGAAGGGCCACAGCGGTGCCGCCGCCCGCGAACACGCTCGACACCGAAACCCAGACGACCAGCACCGCCCGCCTGACAAACAGCCCGTGACCCACCACGAAAACGGCCTCACCCAGCGAAGCGGGGTGGGCGGCTTCTGTCACCCATCCCGGCGCTTGCTTTCCCTCTGAGCCCGGAAACCCACTCGGTCAACAGTGGACAGTCAGTGGTGGACCTGCCATTGATCGTTGGCGTGCACCACGGTGCGAGACAGGTTCGGGCACAGGAAGTTCGCAGTCGAGGAATTGGAGATCACCGAGGTGTTGCCCGCGCTCGCCGCCTGCCACGAGCCGTTCAGCTTGATCTTGTAGCTGCTGCTTTCGATGTTCCGGGTGCCCAGCGCGGTACAGTAGGCCGCGGTGGTGCTTCCGGTGGCGTAGATCTCGAAGATGTTCCAGCTGCGGTTGTCCCGGGACTGGTCGGTGCCCGATTGAGTGTAGAGCGTGTCCCACCGGTTGGCGTTGTAGTTGAACAGCGACGCGGTCCAGGTGTTCTTGCTCGCGTCGGTCTGCTCGACCTTGCCGCGGTAGGAGTCGTGGCCGTTGACCGAAGTCACGTAGTTGGTGCGGAACGTGGCATCGATGTTGACTGACCTGGCTACGTGCACACCGACGCACCAGTCCCACGCCCAGACTTGCTTGGCGCCACCGGAATAGGCGGTCACCAGCTCCACGCAGGACTTCGGGGCCTTCATCGTCGGGGCGTAGAGGGTGTCGCTGGAGACGGTGAGGTCGTTGTAGGCCGACTGGATGGCGTCCTGCCCGGTGACCGCGCTGCCACCGGTGTAGACACCCCAGTCGTCGTGGATGCTGGTGGCCTGGGTGCGGCGGTCGGCCTGCCCGGTCCGGATTTCCCGGAACCGGTCGGCTGCGGCGACCTGGGTGGTGCCGTCAGCTGCACCGACCACGGCGCCGTCCTCTGCCGCCATCGGAAACGGTGCCGCGAGCGAGGTGGCCGGCACGCTGAGGAATACCACGGTCGAGAGCGCGATGACAACTTTTCGCATCAGAACTCCTTGTCTGAAACGGCATCGCTCAAGCACCAGGTCCGGCGCGTGAGTAAGCAAGGGACGCACTCGCCGGCGATGGCGCGCGCGAGGGGCGCACGTGGCCGGCGGCCCCGCACGCGGATCAGGAAGCAGCAGGCTTCACGCTGGACTTCTGCAGAATCTCGTTGGAGAACTCGCTGTGCCGCAGTGCCGCAGTGCCGATGCGGTCGAGGCGCTGTATGGCCGTGGCGCCGTCACGTATTCGCCGGCATTGGCCGCGAGCTCACCTGGGCCGGGCGGAACCAGGCTCCGCCGAGGACGGCTTCGAGCGCGATCCGAGCCGCGGAAGCACATCGGCGGCCTGCTCTTTCCGGTCGGAGCAGGCCGATGGCTATGAGGTCAGGGGGGGCGGAAGCGGCAAGGGCCGGCAGTACTGCGTCCCCGGACGCGAAAGCAACCTTTCGACGCATTTTGGGTAGCACCTCCGGGGGCAGGGAGATGTTCACCCACCAGTGTGAGAAGAGCCTCCCCTGTGGTCTAGACTTTCTGGCCAACCTGTCTGATTCCTGTCTCTGCTGCGGAATTCGGAGTAGCCGCACACCGGCCGGGCCCGGCGAACAAGAGCGGCGGCACGACGACCATCACCAACGTCGGCGTCTTCGGCGTCGACACCGGCACGCCCATTCTCAACGCCGACATGGACCCGCAGACGATCGAAGCCACCGGCATCCTCCTGATCCGGCTGGCCTCGCTCTACGACCGAGCACTGATGCTCCTGCTCGGGTCCCAGTCACGGCGCGAGGTGCTGCGGACTCGCCACCGCGTGCTGGCAGCGATGCACGTCCAGTCCCGCGTGCAAGGCAGGTTCCTCGGCGGCCGACCACCCGACGGCTACAGCCGCACCGATGCCAGCCCAACGTCCTGTGATGCCGCTGACCGGTCGTCCGTCCGGACGCACGTTCGTAACGAATTGCGGCGCACGACGAAGGCTGAGCGAGGATGATCCTGGCATGCACCGGGTAGCTGGCTGGATTTTCGAGGACAACCTGAGCTGCTGGATCTCCACTGCCAGAAACCGTCGGCATCCGCTTCTGCCGCGATTCGGCCGGCGGCGGACGGGCAGGCGCGCGCTCTCCGCCGGTAGTAGGCGCGGCCGGCAGTGTCGTGGCAGAGCTGGACGATGGCCATCACGTGCAGCACCCGAGTGATCCTGCGGTTTCCCGCCCGCGACAGCCGGTGCCGACGACGATCACCAGACGACGCCTCCAACGGTGCGGTGTCCGCTTGTCGATGCGGTCCAGCTCGGTGACCAGGTCCGCGGCCAGCCGCCGACGGGTCCTGCCCACAACATCACGCGGCCGCACCGAGGCCAGCAGAGCGCGGGCCTGGGCAGCGGACAGAAACCTTTTCGCCCCACCGGGAAGCAGCTCCAGCAGCAGACGGTGCAACCGGTTGACAACCTGAGTACGGGCCTGGCCCAGCTCGTCCCGATGATCGACCGGCAACCGCAACGCTACCGTCGTGTCATCGACCTGAACCTGTCGCAACCCTTTGGTGCGCAACGCGACCACAGCCACCGAGTGGGCGTCGGCAGGGTCAGTCTTGCGGCCTTGGCCGGTGGCGAACACCCGCGCCCGCGCCGAGAGTTTCGCCGGCACATCGACCACGGTCTCGCCGTCGACGACCAGGCGCTGCGCCAGATGACGGCCGATGCCCTGAGCGCCCTCGACCGCCCACACCCGTTGCGCATGCCGGCGACCAGCGGCCAGCATGCGGTGACAGCCGTCGTGATCCGTGCCGAACCGGCCGGCGTGCAGCACGTGCCCGCCTGTTCTCCTCGCCATGGCCGGTTCGTATCAGGCGAGGTGGGCAACGCTACTTCGAGCTGAGCAGACCCCTCTTGAGCCACACCCCGCCACGGTGCTCGACGGGAGAAACGCCATGAGAGAGCCACCCGTCGAACACCTCGACCAAGCCTGGCCCGGCATCGGTCGTACCGCCATTCAACAAGTAGCCGATGAGCGGGAATTCGCGCCGCGGCCATCGAGAGGCGCTCCTTGCGCGACTGGATCCTGACCGCACCGCACATCGCAACCGGCGGCTGGTTCCGCTGGAGCTGATTTGCCCGTCATGCGGGGATGGCCGCGGTGCCGAGCACCCGGGTCAATGCCTCGGCGAGTGGCGTGCCGCATGCCGAGTGCCAGGCGACGATGACGTCCGGGCGCAGCAGCAGAGCGCCGTCGGCGGGCAGGCAGACCTCGGCCAGCCAGTGCTGGTGCGACACCGTGGCCAGGCGCAAGCCGAGACGACCTGCTTCGGCGATCCAGCGTCCGTTGTCCGGGCCGGTGAGCAGGGTCAGGCCGGGCCCGGCGAGGTCCACAGTGGACGTCTTGGCGTCGAGCCAGGCGTGGGGCACGCGCGTGCCGGGACGGCCGGCCGGGGCGTAGTGGTCGACGGGCGCGGGGCCGCGGCCGTCGGGCACGAACGCGCCTTCGGGGTACTGGGTGC
>NZ_PPHF01000117.1 GCF_002904335.1 Amycolatopsis sp. CA-126428
TCGTCGACACCGCCCGTTCGACACCGCGGATCAGCTCGTCGTTGTTCTTGCGCACCAGGTCCAGCGCGAGGTGGCCCTGCGCGCTGACGGCGAGCTGGGCCAGCGGGTCCTGGCGCCGGTGTTCGGCCCGGTGCCGTTCCGTCCGCCGGCCTCCGGCCCGGCCGATCCGCACGCGGGCTCCGCCGCCGGATTGGCCACCCGCTGGCCGGCCTCTGGCCAACCGGCTCGTCCAGCCGCTGTGAGCGGACTCACTACGATGTGTCACCACTGGCGGTCGACCCGGCCACCGGCGGGCTGGACACTGCAGGGGGTTCGGATGCGGGCTTGCGCTCCGTGACGGATCATCCACTGGAGACAGAGCCATTGGGCGGATGCGTTATCGGCCAGTGTCGCTACCCTGGAAAGGCGAGGACATTCAGTAGTGAGGTGGTCACCATGAGCGCGAACGGTGAGGCTCCCTTCTTCAATGCCCCCGAGCTCACTCAGCGCGACGGCACACTGTCCGAAGCCCCCGGCGAGATGTTCGCCGATCCGGTATCCGGGCTGGTCACCGCGGCGCCCGAGCCACGCAGCGCGATTCCGAATGGCCACGAGCCCGCCGCCATCGCGGTGGCCGGGCCGGTGCAGCCCGACGAAGAGGCCGTGCGCCGGATGGTCGAGGAGACGCTCCGCGAGGAGAAGGAAGCCGGCGTGAAGGCGCCGGAAGCCCTTCCTCCGGCGGGCACCTTGGGCGCGGGCCAGCCGCTGGGCTTGCTTCCCCGGCAGCGGAACCGGCGGCGCACCTGGCCGACCCGGCCACCGCAGCTGATGCGGCCCGTCCGGCAGGATCCGCTCGCCGAGGACGACCTCGACGACGTGGAACTCGTGCCCGTCAAACGGCGCAGGCTGCCACGGATGCCGGCGATGTCGATGCCGGCGATCAACCGGCCGTCGTCGAGCGCCGCGGGGGTCATGCTGGCCGTCATCTTGCTGATCGTGTTCGGTTTCGTCGCCATCGAGATGGTGTCGAGCCTGGTCAGCAGCGTGACCGGACTGTTCGACTAGCGTTCCTTCGCCGGTCACCGCCTGCCCCGCACCACGGGGCCGTCCCGCGTGCCAAGGGCCGATCGGGCTACCCTGGCTTCACGGTCGGGTCCTCACGAGGACGTCCGGCACCGCGGTGATGAGTGGGGTGGGCGTATCAGCGAGGGCGTGCGATCGGTACCCGGGGCCGGTCCGGGTTCGTCGTCGGGCGCCGAGGCGTCCACGATGAACCGGGTCCGGCGGGTACTGGCGATCAAACCTTTCCGGCGGCTCTGGGGCGTCACGTACCTGTGCAGCGTGGCCGACTGGCTGAACATCCTGGCCCTGACCGGTCTGGCCACGAAGCTGACGGACAACTACTTCGCGCAGAACTTCGCCTTCGTCGGCGTCGTCCTGACCGGCCTGGCCCCGGGGCTGCTTTTCGCCCCGATCGGCGGCCTGCTCGCGGACCGGTTCGACCGCCGCAAGGTCATGGTGGTCGCCGACCTGCTGCGGTGCGGCTTCCTGCTGTCCATCGCGATCGTCAGCGCGCCCTGGTGGCTGCTCGCGGGCAACTTCCTCGTCGGCTGCGCGTCGAGCATGTGGATCCCCTCGAAAGAGGCCGCGGTCCCCAACCTGCTCCGCCGTCCCGACCAGGTCGAGACGGCAAACCAGCTCGGCATGGTGATGACCTACGGCCTCGCTGTCATCACCGCGGCCGGCGCGAACGCGGTCATCACCGGCGTCAACACGACGTTCCACCTGTTCCCAGGCGACCCGAGTCTCAACATCGCGAAGCTGGTCGTGGTCATCACCGGCCTGCTCTACCTGGCCAGTGCGATCCTGATCGCCACGCGGATCCCCGAGCTGTCGCTGCGCAACGTCCACGCGACGCCGGAGCAGAAGGTCAAGCTGGCCGACGAAGAGAAGCTCGGCATCGGCGCGATGATCGCTGACGGCTTCCGGTTCATTCGCAGCACACCCCTCGTGCGCGGGCTGCTGGTGGGCGCGTTCGGCGCGTTCGTCGCCGGCGGCGCCGTAATCGGCTCGGCCAAGCCGTACTCCTCGAGCCTGCTGGCCGGTGACTCGGCGTTCAGCCTGCTCGTCCTCGCCGTCTTCCTCGGCCTCGCCACCGGCATGGTGTTCGCGCCCAAGCTCGCCCGCCGGCTCCCGCACGACCGGCTGTTCGGCCTCTCGATCGTCGCGGCCGCGATCTCGCTCGGGTTGGTGGCGCTGTCCCCGCACCTGACCGTCTCGCTGATCGCCGTGGTGCTGGTCGGCATCTGCGCCGGCACCGCGTTCCTCACCGGCGTGACGATCATCGGCTCGCGCGTCGAGGACGCCATCCGCGGCCGGATCAACGCGATCTACCAGCTGATGATGAAGCTGGTGCTGTTCGGCACCACTGTCACCGTGCCACTGCTCGTCGGCGCGGTGCACCGGCACACGATCACCGTCTGGGGCAACCCGCTCACCATCGACGGCACGCGCCCGGTGATGCTCGTCGGCGCCGCGATCGCGCTGGTCGCCGGCCTCTTCGCCTACCGGCAGATGGACGACAAGCGCACCGAGCCGATCCTCGCCGACCTGCGCAACGCGCTGCGCCGCACGCCACGGCGCGTCAACGGCTTCCTCATCGCCGTCGAGGGCACCACCGCGATCAACACCGCCATCCAGGCCGTCAACCTCGCCGATTGGATGCGGGGCGGCACCCGGCCGGTCGTCGTCGCCGCGGATCCGGCGCTCGACGACCAGCGGCTCACCGCGCTCGTCTCCGGCGCCTCCCTCACCGGGGCGCGGGCTCAGGCGCTGGCCGCCGCCGCGGTGCGGGCCGACATCGTGGAGCGGCACGTCCAGCCGGCGCTCGACGCCGGTTCGGTGGTCGTGATGGAGCGGTTCGTCGACTCGCCGCTGGCGCACCTGTCCGCCGTCGCCGGGTTGGACAGCGACGAACTCGAAGGCCTCGCCGACTGGGCGACCGGCCGCCTGCGCCCGGACCTGACGATCCTGCTGGACTCCGCCCCGAACGGCGCACCGCGCGACAAGGCGGCCGCGATGAACGACCAGTGGCGCGTCCAGCACCTGCTCACCGAGATGGCCGCCGCGGACCCGGAGCGGTACGTCGTGGTCGACGCCGACGGCACGGACGTCGAGGTCGCCGGGCGCATCCGCACCGCGCTGCGCGCCGTGTTCGTCGGCCGGCTGTCCGCCCTGGCGCCGACCTCGGCGAAGCCGGTGACGCTCCCGCTGGACACGCTGCCCATCGAGACCCCGGAAGAGCCTCGCGTGGAGGCGAAGTGACGACGACCGAACGCATCGGCGTCTGGAACCAGCTCGTCGGCCAGGAACCCGCGGTCGAGACGCTGAGCGCGGCCGCGGCGGCGGCCGCCAAGATCGTCGCGGGCGAGCCCGCGCCGCCCGGCGCCATGACGCACGCGTGGCTGCTCACCGGCCCGCCCGGCTCCGGCCGCTCGGTGGCCGCCCGGACGTTCGCCGCGGCCCTGCAGTGCAGCACCGGCACCGGCTGCGACGCCTGCCCCGGCTGCCACACGACGATGGCGGGCACGCACGCCGACGTCCGGCTCGTGGTGCCGGAAGGCCTGTCGATCTCGGTCGCCGAGATGCGCGCGCTGGTGCAGGCCGCCGCGCGGCGCCCGACGACCGGCAACTGGCAGGTCGTCGTCATCGAGGACGCGGACAGGCTCACCGAAGGCGCGTCGAACGCCCTGCTGAAGGCCGTCGAAGAGCCGCCGGACCGCACGGTGTTCCTGCTGTGCGCGCCGTCGGACCACCCCGAGGACGTCTCGGTGACGATCCGGTCGCGCTGCCGCCTGGTGACGCTCCGGACGCCGCCGCCGGAGGCGATCGCCGACGTGCTGGTGCGCCGCGACCACGTCGACCCCGAACGGGCGCAGTGGGCCGCTTCCGTGTGCGGCGGCCACGTCGGCCGCGCGCGCCGGCTCGCCACCGACGAGGCCGCGCGGCAGCGCCGGGCCACCGTGCTGCGGATCCCGCTCGGCCTCCGCCGGATGAGCGACGTCTTCACGTGCGCCGACCAGCTGATCAGCGCGGCCGAGGCCGACGCGGGTGAGGCGAGCAAGTCCCGCGACGAGGACGAGCGCAACGAGCTGCGGACCGCGATGGGCGGCGACGGCATCGGCAAGGGCGTCGCCGGCGCGAAGCGAGCCGCCGAAGCCGCGGTCAAGCAGCTCGAGAAGAAGCAGAAGTCCCGGGCGACCCGCACCCAGCGCGACACGCTCGACCTGGCGCTGGTCGACCTCGTCGGGTTCTACCGCGACGTCCTGGTGGTGGGGACCGGCTCCGGCGCGACGCTCAACCACCCGGACCACGCCGACCAGATCCGCGAAGCGGCCTCGGCGTGGACGCCCGAGTCGACGCTTCGCCGCCTCGAAGCGGTGCTCGAATGCCGCGAGGCGATCGACCTGAACGTGAAGCCGCGCATCGCCGTCGAGGCGATGGTCACGACGCTTCGCCAAGGCTAAAAACGCTGAAACGCTGAACGCAAAGGAACCCGCCAGGCGGCACCTGGCGGGTTCCTTCACACCCCTCGTGTCACTCGCGAGGACGGGGTGACGGCTTGAACGGCTTTTCCTCGACGGCGATGGCCAGCGGGCGCCGGCGGCCGCCCGGCATCGCGGCCACCATGACCACGCCGAGCAGCAGCATCGCCGTGCCGGTCCAGAACAGCGGCACCGTGTCGTACGCGCCACCGGTGTAGGCCAGGTTCTTCACCGGCCCCTTCGGCGCCTCGCCGCCCGCGGGCGGCGGCGTCGACGTGGTCCCGCAGACCACACCGCCGGTCGGCGCGTACGCGCGGGCGACCTGCTCGCCGAGCGACAGCTGGGCCAGCGACGAGGGCAGGTTCTTCGCCTGGTCGTCCGGCAGCAGGCTCTTGAGCTTGGTCGTCGGCAGCAGCTGCAGGTCGAACATCCGCGCCGACGCGCCCAGCTGGAAGCCCGCGAACGGCGTGGTCATGTTGGCCGACTTCTGGTCGAGCCCGGCGATGCTCAGCCGCAGCACCCCGAGGTCGAGCACGGTGCCGGCGGTGGTCCCGACCTGCTGCACCGGACCGTCGAGCGGCGCCAGGAGGCCGCCGACCACCGGCAGGTCCTTCAGCGTGCCGAACTGGTCGCTCAGCGGCTTCAGCGGCAGCCCGATCGGGACGTCCTTCGTCGGGTGCGTCGCGTCGAGCGTGTACAGCACCTTGCCGCCGGCCTCGATGCTCAGCACCGGCGCGGTGTACTCGACCTTGGACGTCTTCGCGTCCCCGGTGGAGGTCACCTTGAGCGTCGGCTGGCTGACCACCTTGACGCTCAGCGCCAGCGGCGTGCCCTTGAGGATCTCGATGTCCGCGGCCTGCAGCGTCGACGTCGACTGCACGGCCTTGTTCTTCGAGCCGGGGAAGTCGACGAGCGTCACCTGCGACCGCGACGACAGCGTGTTCGGCAGGCTCAGCAGCGACCCGTTGCCGTCGGCGGCGGTCTGCCCGCCGCCCTGCAGCAGGCCGCCGAGGCTCTGCAGCCCCTTGGTCAGGTCGAACCCGCTCGCCAGCGAGGTCGGGTCGAGCTTCGGCTTCAGCGCGTCCAGGCCCAGGTTCGGCATCGACGGCACGACGTTCAGCAGCGAGAGGCTGGCCACCGACGTGCTGGCGTCGGCGATGGTGTCGACGCACGGGCCGAGCGTCTGGCTCCACCGCGCGTGCGCGCTCCCGTTGAGCAGACCGACGTTGAGCAGCGGATTCGACGGCGCGTTGAGCCCCCCGCTGACCGGCTGCGGGTTGTCCGGCAAGGCCGTCTGCACAACACTGCCCGGCGTCTGCGGCGCGTTCCCACCGATCGACAGCCCGAAGGGAGACGCCTGCGCGATCGCCTTTTCGTAGCTGAGGTAGGCGTCCGAGTTCGCCGACGCGCTGGACAGACCCATCCCGGCCTCGAGCGCGGACTGCTTCGGCAACGTCTGCCCGAACCCCGGAAGGATCGTGTTCGTCGGCACGGCGTTGGGCAGCAGCCGGATGATCCCGAGCGCGGTCCCGGCATCCCCGACGGCCTGCCCCAGCGGCTGCGGCCCGATCGGCGCGGAGATGGGCGCCTGCCCCGGATTCGCCGGCTGCGGGATCGGCGTAGTCGGATAGGTCGAGTCGGCAGTCGCCGGCGCCGCGCTGAGCAGGAGCAACGCAGCAGCCGCCGGCAGGGCCGCCGAGCGGGGCAGTCTTCGCCGCATGTGCCAGAGCCTCCATAGTGGGTCGGCCGGGGAGTGAGACCGGCGTCATAGGGCCCTAACGACGATCCCCCCGAAAAGTAACGACGACAGCTTCCGCTACACTTGCGGTCGTCGCCAGCGCAAGCCGGAGACACGCCGCCTTAGCTCAGTCGGCCAGAGCGATTCACTCGTAATGAATAGGTCAGGGGTTCGATTCCCCTAGGCGGCTCCGCAGGTCAGGCCCCATCCGAGACACCTCGGGTGGGGCCTGACTCGTCTGGTGAGGGTCTACCTGAGTGCCATAGGCGCCTGGTCGGTGGGGCGGAGAAGCCCCCAGGTCCACCCGTGTGGGGGTAAGACCTTTCCCGTCGCGACCGCGCCCGACTCGACTACCTGGTGGATCCGCTTCCAATGGACCAGCTCCGTCACAGCGATGCTGTGTGGCGCAGAGTCTGCCGGCAAGCGGCCGTACTCGTCGGCCGAGAGCCTGCTGATCACGGCCTGGTAGTTCTCGCGCCAGAACGCCTCCGCCATGTGCTCCCGGGCCGCCGGGATCGCTGGGGTTTGCTTGAAGGTGAACCGCTCGCTTGCGCCTTCTGGGTCACCTCGTGGTCCTCCAGCGCTCTTCACTGCTGGAACGCTGATCGGGGCGGCCGCTTTCGTCTGCTTCTGTGGTAACAGCGGAGCGATGGTCAGCGACCATGTGCGCGGGTGCCGACGTGGGCGCAGCTTTATCGGGAGGAGTGGTCCAGGTGTTCAACTGGTTCGACCCCGCGACGGCGGTCATCTCCGTCGTCGTAACTCCGATCGTCCTGTTTCTGGCTCGCCGATTGGTCAGATTTCTCAAAGAGCACGCCTCAGCGGTCCTCGACGCGATCTTCTTCGCGCTCGGCCGGGTCTTCCGGACCGCGTTGATGCGTCGCGTCAGCCTTCGGCGGTACTGCCGGACACTGCTGGGGAAATCGGGCAGCAGATACCTCACCGTTCCGGGGCGGACCTCTATCTCCTTGGAGACGGACTCGATCTTCGTGCCGCTGAGTTTCAGCAAGAAGATGGGGTCGCAGGACCTCATGGAAGAAGCTCTGGAAAAGGGTCTGCAGGTGCGGGTCATCGGAGATCCGGGATCCGGGAAAAGCTCTCTGATCAAGAAAATGTTCCGCCAGATGCTGGATCAGGGACTGCATGGCGACGCCCGGCACAAGCTGCCGATCATGATCGAGCTGAAGAAGTTCTCGCCGCTGGACGCGGCCGAAGACGAACAGGCTCTGGGCGAGTGGGCCTACGGCGAACTGCGCCGCACTGTTGCCGCTGTCGAGGGCTTCGAAATGGAAAAACTGTTCGACGTCTACGCGTTCGGGCGCGGGTTGGTCGTCCTCCTCGACGGCCTCGACGAGGTGGCCGGCGATTCCTATCCTCGGGTCGCCAAGGCGATCCTCGGGTTGAGTAAGCTCCTGGAAAACAAGAGTGACGGCAACTCGATCGTGTTGACCATGCGCAGTCAGTTCCACCAGCAGGTCGGCGAAGACTTCGACGACAGCTTCCCGATGGTGGCGCACATCCAGCCGTTCACCCCGAGTGGAATCTACCGGTTCCTCAGTCGCTGGCCGTTCGACGACAAACACGAAGCCAATGTCGCCCGGATCTACGGCGAGCTGGCCGATCGGCCGACGCTCCGGGAGATGTGCTCGAATCCGCTCGTGCTCGCGATGTACGTCGCCAGTGATGTGGAGGGCAGGCATGCTGGCGGGGCGCCGGATACGCGTACGGCGTTTTATTCAAATGTCGTAGAGGAACTGTTGGTCCGACGGCGTAGCCGGCAGCTCGGCGTCCAGGCGCGGTCGATGCTGCGGGAACAGCGCGAGACGATCCTTGGGCGACTGGCTCGTGACAACATCGCCGACCCGGCGCAGCCGGCCAACTCGCTGATGTGGTCAAAGGCGATCGAGGTGGTGCAGGACGTCCTGCAGTCGTCCACGGCGGTGGCCGAGGCAGAGTTCCTGAGGATCTTGAACGAAACCGGGATAGTCTCGGTGGAGCGGCCACGAGAGTCTTTCCGGTTCATTCATCTGACTTTCTGCGAGTTCCTTGCCGCTAGAGAGTTCGCTCAAGGAATCGCCGGCGGATGGAAGGATTTGTGTGATCTTCAGCGCGACTTCGTAAAAAACGATCGCGTGCAACTCAGGAGTCGACTGGTCGAAGTAATACCGTTTTGTGTGGCATCCACCCATCGCTCGGAAAGAACGGAAGCTCTGGTCGAATTCGCGCCTTTGGTGGACAGTGAGACGCTGGGGCGGTGCTTCCTGGAGACACAGGCGTACGACATGGACATCTGGCTGGACTACCGCAAGAGGGAGGAGAAAGCGTTGGCTTCGGCTCCGTCGAGCGAGTGGGATGCGGATTGGCTTCGACGGCTCCACCTGTTCAGCGTGGTCCTCGCCGACGAGGGAGAGTGGCGAACGCTGTTCGGTCGCGCGGACGAGCGTCACCGCGAGCAATTTTTCGCTTCGTTGATCCAATCAGACAAGAACCGGTTGAACCGGGTATTCGCTACTTTCGCCAGAACCGACGCTTCGACTGCGTTCCGTCTCGCTGAGGCGGTGGGCATGGATCTCGTGGAAGAGCGTCCGGGCCTGGTTATCGCAAGCTTCGACGACCCCGTGTTCCGGTCGTTGGCGATCCGGAGATTCGAGGAGCTCCCGAGGGGGCCGCGCAGCGAAGAAAAGCTGGAGCAGTGGAGTATCGTACTCGCACATGCGGGCATGCACAGTGCGGCCGCCGCGCACGAATTGGCTGATCGAGATCCAACGCCCCTGCAGTCGAAAGTCAACGGCACCGTGGCTCCGGCCGACCGGTGGTACTTCAATGGTAAATTGCCTTCTGTCGAGGAGCGATCCTTCTTCGGGTCTCGGAAACGCTTGGGGCCGTCGATGTACAGCTATGCTTTGACGCTGGTCATCGCCAGGCGCCTGAAATCACCGAGCGGTGCGAGTTCGGTTGTCAGCGGGATCGAGCTCCTAACAACTTTGACTCCTCCTGGCAGGTTGAAGTCGCCGCTACTCGCTCGAATTCCTGCCTTGTTGCTACTTTTTCTTGTCTTCTGGCTGATCCTCCAGCCGATTTTCCCAAAATCTGAAGATTTTGTTTTGAATGTATTGGAATTAATCGTCGGCGGGGTCATGGTTGTTCTGTCCATGACTTTGATGTTTGCGGTTGCCGCATATCCAAGGGAGCGGGAATTTTGTTATGTGGACTTGGTGAATCTCAGTCCACCGTGGCGTTCGCGCGATCATGGGTTTTATGGGCGAATTTTTGTAACTTTGCCTCGATTGCTGCTTTGGAGGGTGAGGGCAGTGGGAGTCGAGTTGCGGCGGAGCAGTTTCGTGTCGCCGGAGTCCTGGATGGTCGCCGAGGAGGAGAGGCGCAAGGTTCTGCAAGTCTTGCTCGTTGATGACAGCAAGTAGCTATCAGTTGTCAACCGTGATTACAGCTCCGGAACCACCCGTCTGGGGCATCCCCGGGCATAGCGAAGGCCGCCTCCGGGGTCGGAGGCGGCCTTCGGCAGGGACGGGTTTACTTCGGCGGGGTCACCTTCACCACCGTCGCCTTGGCGTCGCCGCGGGGGGTTCGATAGGTGATCTCGTCGCCCGCCTTGGCGCCGACCAGGGCCAGGCCCAGGGGGCTGTCCGAGGTGATCGCGTCCGCGTCCTCGCCCGGGACCGTCACGACCTGGAACGTCTCTTCGTCTCCGTCGGGGAAGCGCAGGGTGACCACCGTGCCGTCCGGGAGCTGGCTGTTGCCGTAGCCGCCGTGCTCCATCTTGGCCGCCAGGTCGGCGATCTGGCGGTCCAGCCGGGCCGCGGCCTCCGCCCGGTCGATCACGTCCGCCTGGTCCGCCGCGTCCCCGGTGCGTTCCTGCTCGCCGGGTTGCGGCGCGAGGGCTGCCCGTTGCGCGCGCAAGTTCTCGATTTCCTTCTCCAGCTGGCTGCGCGCAGCCGGGCTGAGCCCCTTGTCCCCTGAGATCACCATGCCGGGCATTGTCCGCCGCGCGGACCGGGGTGGCCAATCCGGTTTTTCACCCGAAAGCCGCTCACAGGACGTCTGCCCTAGGATTTCGGGTCCGGCGTCCAGGAAGAAGGTAACGAGAATCACCGTGAGCGCAGTCCCCGGCCGCAGCGAGCAGCTCTCGCCGAACCAGCTGGCCAAGCAGGAACAGATCGTCGAGGCCGCCCGCGTCGTCCTCGCCCGCGACGGGCTCGCCGGGTGCACCGTCCGGGCCATCGCCGACGCCGGCCCGCTCACCAAGAGCGCGATCCACTACTACTTCGCCGACATCGACGTCCTCATCGACCGGGCGATGGCCGCGCACATCACCGCCTTCGCCGCGGGCCTGCGCGAGGTCGCCGCGAAGCACGACGAACCCCGCGAGCGGCTCTTCGCCGTCCTCGAGGAGTACCTGAGCGTCTTCGCCGCGAACCCGAACGCCGCCTTCCTCTGGTTCGAGTACTGGATCGCCGCCGGCCGCGCGCAGCACCCGCAGGCCATCGACGTCATGCTGACGTCGCTCACCGAGCTGCTGGCCGAGCTCCTCGCCCCGCTCGACGTCGACGACCCGCGGGCCCGGGCCCGCGCGCTGCTGTCGTACCTGCTGGGCACGGTCGTCCAGCAGCGCGTGCGCCCGCGGCCGTTCGCCACGCTGCGTGCCGACATCGAGGCGCTCTGCTTCGCGAACTACGGGTAGAAACCGCCAATAGATCCGTACTGCTCCGGATTGCGCCCTACGTCCGGCTCCCGCCAAGGTCAAGGAACCCCCGAGAGCAGGAGACGTGATGCGCACACGAACGTGCATGGCAGCGGCCGCGGCCGTCCTCTTGGTGCTCACCACCGGCGGCCAGGCCGGTGCCGCCCAGCCCGACGGACCGCAGGTGTACGAGGTGACCGGCGCCGCCTCCGCCCAGCAGCGCACCGAGGTCGCCCGGACCGGCGCCGACATCCTCGACGCCGACGGCGCGACGACCACGGTCATCGCCAACCCCGGCGAAGCGGCCCAGCTGCGCGCGCTGGGCTTCGGTGTCAAGGCGCTCGGCAAGGTGAACCGGCCGCAGGGCGCCGCCACCGTCGAGGACTTCCCGGCCGGCTACACCGGCTACCACACGTACGCGGAGACGCAGACCGAGCTGCAGAAGGCCGTCGCCAACTACCCGTCGCTCACCAAGCTGGGCAGCGCCGGCACCTCGTACGAAGGCCGCGCCCTCTCGCTGATCAAGATCAGCGACAACGCCGCCACCGACGAGAACGAGCCCGAGGTGCTCTTCACCTGCAACCAGCACGCGCGCGAGCACCTCACCACGGAGATGTGCCTGCACATCGTCCAGCGGCTGACCAGCGGGTACGCGACGGACCCCGCGATCAAGCGGCTCGTCGACAGCACCGAAATCTGGGTCATCCCCAGCGTCAACCCGGACGGCTCCGAGTACGACATCTCCGGCGGCACGTTCCACAGCTGGCGCAAGAACCGCCAGGGCCCCGGCACCGACACCAACCGCAACTGGGGCTACAAGTGGGGCTGCTGCGGCGGTTCCTCGGGCTCGACGTCCAGCGAGACCTACCGCGGCACGGCGGCGTTCTCCGCGCCCGAGACCCGGGCCGTCTCGAACTGGGTGAACTCGCGCGTGGTCGGCGGCGTGCAGCAGATCAAGACGCACATCGACTTCCACACCTACTCCGAGCTGGTGCTCTGGCCGTTCGGCTACACCTACGCCGACACCGCGCCGGGCCTGTCCGCGGCCGAGGCGCAGAAGTTCCAGACGCTCGGGAAGCAGATGGCCGCGACCAACGGCTACACGCCGGAGCAGTCCAGCGACCTCTACATCACCGACGGCAGCGTCAACGACTGGATGTGGGCGACGCACAAGATCTGGAGCTTCACCTTCGAGATGTACCCGAAGGGCAGCAGCCCGGGCTTCTACCCGCGTGACACCCAGATCGTCCCGCAGACCACGCGCAACGACCAGGCCGTCGACATCCTGATCAACGCCGCGATCACCGGCTGACCCCCAGCAGCCGGCCGCGGCTCGCGAACGGCCTCCTTCCCCGCTGAGCCGGGGAAGGAGGCCTGCGCGGTTTAGGGTGCGGGCATGCCTCTGTTCTCGTTCGAAGGGCTCAGCCCGCAGGTCCACCCGGACGCCTGGATCGCGCCCACCGCCACGCTCATCGGCGACGTCGTCGTCGAGAAGGACGCCTCGATCTGGTACGGCGTGGTGATCCGGGCCGACTTCGGCCGGATCGTCATCCGCGAGGGCGCCAACATCCAGGACAACTCGGTGATCCACGTCAACGACGGCGTCTGCGAAGTGGGCAAGAACGTCACCGTGGGCCACCAGTGCCTGGTGCACGACTGCACGATCGAGGAGCAGGCGCTGATCGGCAACGGCTCGACCGTGCTCGACAAGGCGAAGATCGGCGCGCGGGCGCTGGTCGCGGCCGGGGCGACGGTCACCCCGGCGACGGAGGTGCCGCCGGAGGTGATCGCGATGGGCAGCCCGGCGAAGAAGTTCGTCCCCCTGACCGACTCGGCGCGGATGTGGGTCGAGCACAACGCGGCGATCTACCAGGAGCTGGCGCGCCGGCACCGCGCGGGAACCAAACCGGTTTGACCCTCCAGTAACTGGAGACTCTAGCTTCGGGGCATGGCTCCGAAGAAGAAACTCACCCACCAGGTCACCCTGGAACTCACCGCGGGCAACGCCCCGGTCGTCGACCTCGGCAAGATGCTGGGGCAGACCGGGGTCAACCTCGTCGAAATCAAGAAGACCTACGACGCGGCGACGGCGGCCCAGCGCGGCGACATCGTGCCGGTGGTCGTCTCGGTGTTCGAGGACCGCTCGTTCGCGCTCCGGCTCAAGACGCCCCCGACGTCGTTCCTCATCAAGAAAGCGTTGGGGGACAAGGGTTCTTCGCGGCCCGGGCACGAGGTCGCGGGCAAGCTGACGGAGGCTCAGCTGCGCGAGATCGCCGAGCGCAAGCTGCCGGACCTGAACACCGCCGACGTCGAGGCGGCGATGCGCACGATCGCCGGCACGGCGCGGTCCATGGGGGTCGTGGTCGTGGATTGAGTGCACCGGGCTTCGAGTGGCGTGGACTAGGCTTGTTCCCGCAGCAGCGACTGGCGCCATCGAGGTGGAGCACCACCGGGAAGCGACGACGAGGCCGGCACCGCGCGCCTGGGTGAAGGCCACTCCAGAGCCGGAGTACGCCATGACACACCAGCCGAAACTGAACGCACTCGCCGCCGCCGACCCCGCCATCGCCAGGCTCGTCGAGGATGAGGCGAAGCGGCAGCACGACAAGATCCGCCTGATCGCGTCGGAGAACTACGTCTCGCAGGCTGTGCTCGAAGCCACCGGGACCGTGCTCACCAACAAGTACTCCGAGGGCTACGCGGGCAAGCGGTACTACGAGGGCCAGCAGTTCATCGACCAGGTCGAGCAGCTGGCCATCGAGCGGGCGAAGGCCGTGTTCGGCGCCGACCACGCGAACGTCCAGCCGTACTCCGGTTCTCCGGCGAACCTGGCCGTGTACCTGGCCTTCGCCCAGCCGGGTGACACCGTGCTCGGCATGGCGCTGCCCGACGGCGGCCACCTCACGCACGGCTGGAGCGTGTCCGCCACCGGCAAGTGGTTCAACCCCGTGCGCTACGGCGTCGCCAAGGAGACCGGCCGCGTCGACCTCGACCAGGTGCGCGACCTCGCCCGGCAGCACCGGCCGAAGCTGATCTTCGCCGGCGGCACGGCGATCCCGCGCACGATCGACTTCCCGGCGTTCGCCGAGATCGCCGCAGAGGTGGACGCGGTGCTCGTCGCCGACATCGCGCACATCGCCGGCCTGGTCGCCGGCGGCGCGCACCCGTCGCCGGTCGGGCACGCGCAGGTGATCACGACGACCACGCACAAGACCCTGCGCGGCCCGCGCGGCGCGATGATCCTCTCCGACGCCGACCACACCAAGGCCGTCGACAAGGCGGTGTTCCCGGGGCTGCAGGGCGGCCCGCACAACCACACGACCGCGGCGATCGCGGTCGCGCTCGGCGAGGCGCAGCAGCCGTCGTTCAGCGAGTACGCGCACCGGATCGTCGCGAACGCCCGCGCCCTGGCCGACGCGCTGCTGGCCTGCGGTTACGACCTCGTGTCCGGCGGCACCGACAACCACCTGCTGCTGATCGACCTGACGAACAAGGGGGTCGCGGGCAAGCCGGCCGCGCAGGCCCTCGACCGCGCGGGCATCGAGCTGAACTACAACACGGTGCCGTTCGACCCGCGCAAGCCGTTCGACCCGTCCGGCATCCGGCTCGGCACGTCCGCGATCACCACCCGCGGCCTGCGGCCGGAGCACCAGGTCGAGGTGGCGGCGTGGATCGACCGCACGATCACCGCGGCGGCCGCCGAGGACGAAGCCGAGCTGGACACGATCGCCGCGGAGATCCGCGAGTTCCTGGCGCCTTTCCCGATCCCGGGCTACTCCGCCTGAGCCCAGCTGACCGAAGGCCGTCTCTGAAGCTCCGGAGGCGGCCTTCGGCGCGTTCGGAGACGGGCGTCACAGAAAATTTGATCGCACTCTACAAGCTTCCCGGGGAATACTTGGCTCAAGCAAGTAGTTGAGAGGTACAAGCAACTACGCGGAGACTTCCCGAGGGAGACCACCATGAGCGACACCACCACGGCGGAAGGAGCGGCCGCTACGAACGGCAAACTGACTCACCGCCAGATCCTGACCGTGCTGTCCGGGCTGATGCTCGGCATGTTCCTCGCCGCACTCGACCAGACCATCGTTTCGAGCTCGATGCGCACCATCGCCGACGAGCTCCACGGCCTGTCCCTGCAGGCCTGGGCGACCACCGCCTACCTCATCACCGCGACGCTCTCGACGCCGCTGTACGGCAAGCTGTCCGACCTCTACGGCCGCAAGCCCATGTACCTGACGGCGATCTCGCTGTTCCTGGTCGGCTCGCTGGCCAGCGGCATGGCGACGTCGATGTACGAACTCGCCGCGTTCCGCGCCTTCCAGGGCCTCGGCGCCGGTGGCCTGATGTCGCTGGCCCTCGCGATCATCACCGACATCACCGCGCCCCGTGAGCGCAGCAAGTACCAGGGCTACTTCATGGCCGTCTTCGGTGTCTCGAGCGTCCTGGGCCCGGTCGTCGGCGGCTTCTTCGCCGGGGTCGACTCCTTCGCCGGCATCACCGGCTGGCGCTGGGTCTTCCTGGTCAACGTCCCGATCGCGCTCGCCGCGCTGGTCGTCGTCACCAAGGTGCTGAACCTCCCGCACAACCGCGTGGACCAGAAGGTCGACTACTGGGGTGCCGTCGCGCTGGCCACCGGCCTGGTGCCGCTGCTGATCGTCGCCGAGCAGGGCCGCGAGTGGGGCTGGGGCTCCGCCGCTTCGATCGCGATGTACGTCGTCGGCGCGCTGGGCGTGACCGCCTTCGTCCGGATCGAACGCCGGATGGGCGACGCCGCCCTGCTGCCGCTGCGCCTGTTCGGCCGGCCGGTGTTCCGGATGTCGACGATCGTCACCGTCGTGCAGGGTGCCGGGATGTTCGGCGCGATGATGTCGCTGCCGCTGTACCTGCAGATCGTCAAGGGCGCGACGCCGACCCAGGCCGGCCTGCAGATGCTCCCGCTGACGCTGGGCATCATGATCGCCAGCCTGACCAGCGGCCGCCTGATCTCCAAGACCGGGCGCTACAAGATGTTCGCGGTGGCCGGGATCGGCCTGATGGCGGCGGCGCTGTTCGCGCTGGCGACGATCACCGTCGACACCTCGCTGGCGCTGGTCATGGTGATCGCCTTCGTGATCGGCCTCGGCCTCGGCGCCTCGATGCAGACGCTGGTGCTGGCCGCGACCAACGACGTCCGCCCGCAGGACATCGGCGTCGCCACCTCGGCGGCGACGTTCTTCCGGCAGATCGGCGGCACGGCGGGCACCGCGGTGTTCCTGTCGATCCTGTTCGGCACGGTCGGCGACCGGATCGCGAACGCCATCCGCTCGGCGATGACCACGCCGGCCTACACGGCGGCGCTGGCGCAGCACCCGGAGTTCGCGAGGCAGATGCAGAGCGGCCTCGACGTCAACGACACGTCGTTCCTGTCGACGCTCGACCCGACGCTGGCCCGGCCGATCCTGCAGGGCTTCGCCGAGTCGATGAGCACGGTGTTCCTGGTCGGCGGGATCGTGCTGACCGTCGGCTTCGCGCTGGTGTGGTTCCTCAAGGAGAAGCCGCTGTCGGACAAGTCGGCCATGGAGCAGCGCGCGGAGGCCGAGGCAGAAGCCGCTCCGGCCCTCGCGCTCGCGCACTGACCGCAACGCAAAAGGCCCCTCGGGAAGCTTCCCGAAGGGCCTTTTCGCGTGCGGGCTAGTGGGCCGAGCCGCCGTTGGCCGCTTCCTTGGCCAGGCGGTCGGTCTCGCGCTCGTACGACCGGCCGATCTCGGCCTCGGCCTCGGTACGACCGACCCAGCTCGAGCCTTCGACGCTCTTGCCGGGCTCGAGGTCCTTGTAGACCTCGAAGAAGTGCTGGATCTCCAGCCGGTGGAACTCGTTCATGTGGTGGATGTCGCGCAGGTGCTCGAGGCGCGGGTCGTTCGACGGAACGGCGATGACCTTGTCGTCCGGGCCCTTCTCGTCGGTCATCCGGAACATGCCGATCGCGCGGCAGCGGATCAGGCAGCCCGGGAAGGTCGGCTCCTGGACGAGCACCATCACGTCCAGCGGGTCGCCGTCCTGGCCGAGGGTGTCGTCGATGAAGCCGTAGTCAGCCGGGTACTGCGTGGCCGTGAACAGGGTCCGGTCCAGCTTGATGCGGCCGGTCTTGTGGTCGACCTCGTACTTGTTGCGCTCCCCTTTGGGGATTTCGATCGTGACGTCGAACTCCACGCCTGTCCTCACTGCTTCTTCATAGGTCCCCGGCATGCCACGCGTCGCGGGCGGCAACCTTCATGACTGTCTTGACGTCTCCTAGTGTGGACTACGCCCTGCCCGGGGGTCGCATCGATGTCGGCCTCGCGGCATGTGAGCTTGGCCCCTCCCGGGGCAGGTGAGAAGGAGTGGTGGGTGCCGGAAAACGACCAGCCGATGTGGCCTTCGTCGGACGAAGACCGCTCGTCGTCCGGCGCGCGGGAGACCACTCCGATGTCCCTGCCGGACCCTCCGGAAGGGGCGCCGGGCGGCTCCGGCGTGCCCAAGGTCACAGGCAGCCAGGCGCCGAAGGGATCGTGGTTCGCGCCGAACGTCCCGCCCGAGCCGGTTCCCGGTCTCAACGCCCCGGTGGAGGAGCCGCCGCCCCCGCCGTCCCCGGCCAAGCAGGACCTCGCCGACCGCCTCGGCAGCCGCGCGAAGCAGCAGCCCGCGGCCCAGGAGCCCCCGGCGGCCCAGCAGCCCCCGGCGCCGGAACCCACCGCGCAGAGCACCCAGTACATCCGGGTCGAGCAGGCCGAGCTCGAGCCCGACGCGCCGGCGTCGGCCGGGGAGAGCACTCAATACGTCGAGCCGCCGGAGCCGAAGCCCGCTGCGCCGGCGTCGGCCGGGGAGAGCACCCAGTACGTCGAGCCG
>NZ_PPHF01000118.1 GCF_002904335.1 Amycolatopsis sp. CA-126428
GGCCGCGGAGATCATCGGGCAGCACTTTTCGGTGTTCTACCCGGCTGAGGACGTGGCGGCGGGGAAGCCCGCGTGGGAGCTGGAGGTCGCGGCCGCGGAGGGGCGGCTGGAGGACGAGGGGTGGCGGCTGCGCAAGGACGGCACGCGGTTCTGGGCGAATGTGGTGATCACGGCGTTGTACGACGAGCAGGGGCGGTTGCACGGCTTCGGGAAGGTCACCCGCGACATGACCGAACGCCGCAACGCCGAGCAGGCCCTGCGCGAACGCCGCCGGCTGGTCGGGCACCTCGTCGAGGCCCAGGAGGTGGAGCGGCGCCGGATCGCCTGGGACGTCCACGACGAGTCGATCCAGTCCATGGTCGCCGTCGGCATGCGCCTGCAGCTGCTGGCCTCCCGGCTGCCGGAACCGCACGCGAGCGCCATCGGCACCCTCGACGAGTCGGTCACCGCCGCGGTCGCCCGGCTGCGCGGCCTGGTCTCCCGGTTGCGCCCGCCGGAACTCGACCAGCAAGGCCTGGTCGAAGCGGTCTCGGCCTACACCGACGACGTCGCGCGCCGCTGGGGACTGGCGCACGAGGTGCGGGACGAGCTCACGGCCGAGCCGTCCCCCGAAGCGGCGATCACCGTGTACCGGATCTGCCAGGAGGCGCTCAGCAACGTCCACAAGCACGCGCGCGCCACCCGGGTCGGCGTCACATTGTCCACAGTGGACAACGGCACCCTGGTGCGGATCACCGACGACGGGGTCGGCACGGCCGGGGACGACGCCGGCGCCGGCCACTTCGGGCTGGTCGAGATGCACGAGCGCGCCGAAGCCGCGCACGGCTGGCTCTCCGTGGACAGCAGGCCCGGCGTGGGCACCGTCGTCGAGTTCTGGCTCCCCTTGCTGCCCGACGCGACGGAGCTCGAACCGTGACCGAGCTGAGCGTGCTGATCTCCGACGACGACGGGATGATCCGGGACGTCCTGAAGGAGGTCCTGGACTCCGAGGCCGACATCGCCGTGGTCGCGGTGGCCGGCGACGCCGACGAGGCGATCCGGCTCGCCGAGCGGCTCCGGCCCGCGGTCGCCGTCCTCGACGTCCGGATGCCGGGCGGCGGCGGGGCGCGGGCGGCCCGCGAGATCGCCCGGCGCAGCCCGGGCACCGCCATCCTGGCCTTCTCCGCCTACGCCGACCGGGCCTCGATCGCCGGGCTCGCCGCGGCCGGCGTCACCGAGTACCTGGTGAAGGGCGTGCCGAACGCGGCGATCGTCGAAGCCGTCCGGCGGCTGGGCCGTCAGGCGGCCGGGTGAGTGGTCACGGGACCGGGCGGACGTTCGCGACGCTGTCGAAGTCGGTCGGCAGCAGCGTGAACAGCCGCCGCACCGCGCGGGACCGCCCGGCGTCCACGGTGAGGAGAGCTCCGGCCGAGTCGGCGAGCAGCTGGGCGCGCAGCAGCGAGTTCAGCCCGGCGACGGAGAAGAACGTGACGCCGCTGAGGTCGATGACGAGCTCCCCGACATCGCCGTCGACCCGATCCTGCAGGACCGCGTCGAGGCGGCGGGCGGTGCCGAGGTCGACCTCGCCGCTCACCTCGACGAGCAGGGTGCGGGTGCCGGTGGAACGCAGGCGCACGGACATGTGGCCGCCGGCGGTCAGCCAGTCGGCGGTGAGCTGGTGGTCGGCCGAGCGTGGTTCCGGAACCATCGCGGCACACCCTTTCATCGGGCAGCGGGAGCGGACCGGACGGTGCGGGCCGGGGATGCCGGACGTGCGGCAGCCTGCCGGCCCGGACGCGGAACGTCCGGCAGCGGCTGACGGCTCAACCGTGAGCCTTCAGTATAGTGCATCTGCACTAGATGAACCATCGGGTGTAACCGGATGGTGAGCTACCCGGTGGGAAACGGACGAACGACGTCACCGGTGCCACGCCCAGGTGATCGCCGCATTCGCGGATAACGGGCCGTAACGAAACGCACCCCCTCTGCGAGTACTCTGACACGAGGGGGTGATCGCTGATGCACGCGCGTCGGCTCGGGGGTTTCGACCAGGCCGAACTGCCCGCTGCGCACCGGATCCGGTGGTGGCTGGCGGCGGTGGCGGCCGGGCTCGTCGCGGCCGGCTTCGCCGTCGTGCCGTACCTGCCGTTCTTCCAGGCCTGGACGTTCGTGCGCGACCCGAAGGTCGCCACCGTGATCACCTGGACCGTCCTGCAGACGTCCGTGGTGCTCGTCTCCGCCGTCCTGACGCTCTACTTCATCGGCAAGGCGCGGCTGGAGTCCGCCGCCTACCGGGCCAACCAGATCGACATCCGGGTGTTCGTCGACGAGCGGCCCGAAGGCAGCCACGACCGCGAGATCGACTCCGCCGTCGAGCTCACCGCCACCTTCAAGCGGTTCCTCAACGACTCCCGCCTCTACACCCCGACGCCGGTCCCGGGCGCCGGCAGCTCCTACGACTTCCTCCAGATCGTCGAGCACGCCGGCGATGCCGCGGAGGGCTGGTGGAAGGCCGTCACCAAGCTGATCCGGCTCGCCCAGCCCCCGGCCGCGTTCACCGTCACCGGCACCGTCCGGCCCGGCAACACCCCCGGCCGCCACCAGCTCATCCTGGAACTCGTGCGCGTCCCGCGCTTCGCCGCGAGCCCGCTGGTGATCGAGGACGCGAACTGGGCGCGCGTGCTGCACCGCGCCGCCAACTCCGTGGCCGCGCTGGTCATCCCGCGCAGCGCCTACGTCCGCACGAACATCCACTGGGCCGCCTGGCGCGGCGCGAAGATCCCGTGTGAGCTGTTCGACGCCTACCAGCGCGCCAACCACTTCATCGCCTACCGCCGCTACGACGAGGCCCTCGCCGAGTACTACCGCGCGGTCAGCCTCGACCCGGCCAACGTCTACATCCGGCTCGAAATCGCCGCCCTGCAGGAACAGCTCGACCTGCACCTCGACGCCCTCGCCACCTACGACGACGTGATCACCGTCTGCAGCCGGGGACACCCGCGGCTGGCCCGCTGGTGGATCGGCCCCGACTTCGCGCGCCAGCCCCGCCACGCCGGGCGCGACCGCGACGTCGCCCTGCTCATCGCCCGCTACCGGCACGCCCTCGTGCTCGGCCACGGCGACTCCGTGGCCGGGTCCTGGTGGGTCCGCCGCACCACCGCGGGCGCCCCCGGCGACGCGCGGGCGCAGCGCCGCGCCGAGCTGCGGGCGGCGATCGAGCTGCGCTTCCGCCGGTACGTCGACCTCGACGTCCGGACGCGGCCGTACGCGATCCCGCGGGAGAAGCGGCTTGAGCTGCACCGGCGCGTGCTGCGCGTGCCGGTCGACGAACTCCTGGTCAGCGACGCGACCCCGGCGCAGCTGGCCGAGTACAACCAGCGCGCCGCGGAGATGCGGTCGTACTTCGGCGCGCTGTCGCAGTACGAGATCGAGCGGCTCATCGAGGACTACCGGCGCTTCGGCCGCCGCTGGCGCCGCAGCTGGCAGCAGCTGACGAACCGCGCGCTCGACCTGTCCCTGGTCTGGTCGGTGGTGCGGCGCGCGATGGCGGACGTCGAGCCGACCACCGGCGCGGTGCCCGAGCCCCAGCCCGCCTACCCCGGCAGCCGCGTCCGGCTGGCCGACGTCTGCCCGGACCGGCGCTGGCCGCCGGACCCGGGCGCGCTCGACGCCACCGTCGAAGCCGCCGGACCCCGCCGCTCGTGGGAAGAGTGCTACAACGCGGCGAGCGTGTACGCGGTCGCGATGCTCGAAGTCGGCCCGCGTGGCGAACGCGACCTGCGCGACCGCGCGCGCAACCCGCGCCTGCTCGGCGAATCGCGGGACGAGGTGGCCCGCCGCGCGGTCCGCGAGCTCTACCACGCGGCGACGATCAGCCACAGCGGGCGGCTGCCGGAGCGCCGTTCCTGGGTGATGGGGGAGGACCCCGACCTGGCGGCCCTGCGCGGGCACGAGCTGTTCCGGGTGTTCGAGATGGTGACGTTCTCCCCGGACCGCGCGGCACCGCTGCGGCCGCAGCGCGCCCACGTCTGGGAACAGGTCGGGTACGTCCGCCGGCTCGTCGCCGAGATCGCGGGCTGCCGGGCGCACTTCTGGCGCCTCCGGGCGCTCGACGAGGGCCCGCGGCCGGACGGCCGCACCCTCGACCGCTGGCGCTCGGCCGACCGCGACGCCTGGCGGAAGCTGGCGAACCTGGCGGCCGGGAAACAGGACTGGTACACGCGCTACCAGGCGATCTGCGCGTTCCGCGAGTGGGCGGCCGACTGCGGCTACCCGGGCTCGATCTCCGGCTTCCCGCGGTACTGCGAGGAAAGCCTGCACGCCCAGCTGCGCGGCGCGGCGGGCCCGCGCGCGAAAACGGGCCTCGACGCGAACATCGTCGTGCGCGAGTACGTCCGCCTCTGCGACCGCCGCCTGGACCACCTGGTGGCGGACGTGGCGGAACTCGAGCAGACCCCGGGGGCGGCGGACGACTTCGCGGCCCGCGCGGAGCTGTGGGCGGCGCTGTGTTCGTGGTTCGACGACGACATCGCCGACGGCTCGTCGGCCGACGAGCGCCGCGAACGGTTCCGCAAGCTCGCGCGTCCTTAGCGAGCCTCGGCTTCCGGCGGCCCGGACCCGGGCGGCCGGTCAGGCGGCGGCGCGGTAGAGCGGATCTGGGTGGTGCGGGAGCGCCCGGCCGCACGCCGGAACACCGAGATGCGGTCGGTGAAGTCGGTGCCGCCCCACGGGATCAGCTTCTGGGCGACGCACCGCAGGCCGGCCGCCGCCGAGAACCGCTGGAACTTGGCGGCCGACATACTCGTCGCGCGCGGCCGAACCCGGGCGCGATCTCCAGGGTGTGCGCGCCCGGGCCGGACCATTCGTAGTTCGCCCAGCGGCGGTGGTTTTCCTCGACGCTCGGAATGAAGCCGCCCCCTTAGGACGGCCGTGTGTAGCGGTGCTTCACGCCGATCGGGAAATACTCAGGGTCACCCGCCGGGCGCAGGACGACGTCCGGCAGCTGCCGCTCCGCCGGGACGTAGTGCGCGAACTCGCTGTTCAGCCGGACCAGCTGGGCCCGCACGGCCGCCGCGATCCGGCCGGCGTCGGCGGTGGCGCCCGGTGCCGTCTCGACGGTGATGCGCAGGCGGCGGTCGCGGTCGGCGTCCTCGACCGACTCGATGACGAACTTGCCCGTTACCGTGTCGCTGATGCCGGGCTGCTCCAGGCCGACGGTGACGTTCTCCGGGTAGACGTTCGCGCCGAAGAACGACACCGTGAACAGCGAGCGGCCGAACACGTACACGAACGGCAGCTCCGGGCCCGGCGGCGGGGTGAAGCCGTGCCGGGCGCAGTGGGCGAGCAGCTCGGCGTGCGATAGGACCCCGCCGTCGTCGGCGATGTGGTAGCGGATCAGCGGGATGCCGCCGTCCGCCGTGAAGACGAGGGTGCCCTCGTGCGCCTCGAAGAACCGGCTCGCCGGGTCGTACTGCACCAGCGTCGGCAGGCGCGCGTCGCCGAAGACTTCGCGGGCCGGCTCCGGGTGGCCGGCGAAGAACCGCCGGATGCTCGCCGACAGCGGGGTTTCGGTGCCGAGCACCCCCGCGTCGGCCGTGCCGTACAGCGACGCGATGTCGCGGACCGGGTCGGCGATCCCGGCCCGCTTGGCCACCAGCTCGCGCCACTGCTCGCTGAACACCTCGCCCGCCAGTACCAGCTTGATCGCGTACGCGGGCCAGTCGACGCCTTCGGCCGGCCCGGTGTCGACGACGTCCTTGACGAACGGCGGATAACCCAGCAGCACCACCTGGTCGAAGTGCGGCGCGAGCTCGGGCAGCACCCGCAGGATTTCCGCTTTGTTGTTGCCGGGCGCCACGACGGTGATCGGGGCGCCCTTGGCGGCCAGGTGCCGCACGCACGCCGTGGTGAACAGGCCGCCGACCCAGGTGCCGAGCGGGAAGCAGACGACGGCGAGGGTGCGGCGCCGATCGGCGCCGAAGGCGTCGATCAGCACCTGCTCGAAGCGGCGGGCGACGTGCAGTTCGTCTTCGAGCGCTCGCGGCCAGACGGTCGGGTGGCCGCTGGAGCCCGAGGAGACGGCGATCATGTCGAGCTCGTCGAACGTGCCGCCGCGGCACAGTTCGGGCAGCGGGTACTTCCGGTGGTAGCCGGCCTTGTCGGTCAGGGGCAGCCGCGCGAAGTCGGCCATCGTGGTCACGGCCTGCGGCTCGATCCCGTGGTCCCGCAGGAACTTCCGGTACGCGGGCACGGTTTCCGCGGTGCGGTGGAAGAGTTCGAGGACGTGGTCGCCGGACGGCGGTTCCGCGGCTCCGAAGAAGGTGTCGAACGCCTGCCGCACGCGCGTCTGCCGACCGAGGTCCATGATCGGAGCATAGCGGCGGCCGCGTGTCATGATGGGCGCCGTGAGCACCTCCGCCCAGGAGCACCCCGCCGGCGCGCCGTTGACCCTTTACCTGGTCAAGCGGCTCGAGCTGGTGATCAGGGCCCTGCTCGACGACGCCCTGCGGCCGCTCGGGCTCACCACGCTGCAGTACACGGCGCTGACCGTGCTCGAAGCCAGCGGCGCGCTGTCCTCGGCGCAGCTGGCGCGCCGGTCGTTCCTGCGGCCGCAGACGATGCACGAAATGGTGCTGACGCTGGAAAAGCGCGGCCTGATCGCGCGGACTCCCAAAGCGGGCAACAAGCGGGTCCTGCTGGCCGGCCTCACCGACGCCGGCCGCGAGTTGCTCGCGGGGTGCGCGCCGGCGGTCGCGGAGCTGGAAAACGCGCTCCTGGCCGACCTGAGCCCGGGCCAGCGCGCGACGTTCCGCGAAGGCCTGCAGCACGGCGTCACGGCACTCGGCGCGCTTTCGGGACAGCGGCGGGCGCAGGAAGCCTGAAATGCGGCGGAGGTATCGCCGAGCGGTCACCCGGTCCATCGACCTCACCCGACTGGAGTCTCGATTCGGTTTCACGACTAGGCCGGAAGAGTGGTCGCGCCGGACGGCCCGTAGCAGGGGTGTGACCGGCGGCGTTGGAGGGTACGTCCCAGGCCTGTTCTCATCGTGGAGGTTCGCCGACGTGACCCGGGCTCGCGAGGTGGGCGGCGCGTCCGTCGCCGCTCGCCGGCTGCTGGTACTGGCGGGAGCCGTGGCGGGCTTCTGGCTGGTGTCATGGCTGACGTCCGGCAACGCCGACGCGGCGCCCTCGGGCGTGCCTGGGGCCGTCGATCCGATCGGGGCCGTGGTGGGTGTGTTGGCCCCGCCGGACCATGCCCCCCAGGCGAAGGTCGCTGCTGTGCCCCGGGGTGGGCAACGGGTGGCCACTCAGCTCGCTCGACCGGTCGCTGATGCGGTGGGGCCGGTGGCGGTCGGTGCGGCTGCGCGGGCGGATTCGCGCGCGGGGAAGGTGGCGGTGCCCGCCGGAACGGCGAGCGGTTCTGCCGCTCGGCCGGTGACGCGCGCCGCTGGGGTGGCTGCTGCGCCGGTGGCAAGGCTTGGAGGTTCGGCTGCGCCGGTGGCGCGCGCTGCGGGGGTGGTTGCCTCGCCGTTGCGTGAGACCACCGCCGCTGTTCTGGCGCCAGTGACGGGAGCCGCACGTGCCGCCGAGCCCGTGACTCGAGCCGTGGGGGCTGTGATCGCTCCGGTGAGCGCGACCGCCGGTGCCGTTTCCGGGCCCGTGGTGCGCTCGGCCGTGCCGGTGGTCGCGCCCGTCTCGAGCGCCGCGAAGGCGCTGCTCTCCCCGCTGGCCAAGACCGCCGCCGCGCTCGTGGAACCGGTCGTTGCCGTTGTCGCCGCGCCCGTGACCGGGCTCGGCGACGCCCTGGGCAGCGTCGTGGCGCCCGTCGCCCGGCCCGTGCTCGGCACCGCTGCACCCGTCCTGACCGACGTCCTCACCCCCGGCGCCGACGGGGGTCCCGTGGCCGAGGTCGCCGCGGCGCCCGAGGCCGGCTTCGCCGTGCAGGCCGTGCTCCCGCTCGCCCGGGTGGTGACCGGCCCGCCGGCGGACCAGCAGCTCGTTCCCACGGTGGCCGGCGGCCCCGCGGCCGCCGACGCGCAGGCACACGCGATCGGTCCCGCCTGCGCCCGGACAACCGCGACCACCGCCACCGCCGAAGCCGGTCCGCGCCGAGGTGCGGTTCACCACGCCGCATCCCGGCTCGGCGGCCACCGTCCCGGGCCGGCCCCGGTGCATCCCGGCGCGCCCGTGTCCTCCTCCGACGTCGTCTCCGGCGGCGGCTCGAGCTTCCCGCCCGCCTTCCTGACCGCAAGCCACACTCCGCACCACTTCCGGGCGTCCCCCTGGACGCACGGGGACTTCGTGCCGCTGTGGCGGCCCTCCGAACCGGGCACCGGGCCCGGTTAGTCGCGTTCCGATCTTCCGCCGTCGTGTGCTCCGCGGCGCGATCCGCGCTGCCCGCGACCGTCGTACTCGAATCGAACAACCACGCGTGGAAGAGGGACGAAATGGAAGCGAGCGTGTTCGACCTGGGAAAGGTGCGAAGAGACGCGGTGGTCACCGTCCGCCTGGACGCGATGGCCAACGTCAGGCTGCTGACCGCGGTCAACTTCCAGGCCTACCGGCGCCGGCAGTACTACCGGATGCACGGCGGGGTGGCCACCGCACCGATGTTCAAGATCCACATTCCGGCCAACGCCCACTGGTTCCTGGTGATCGACGTCGAGGGCCTCGAAGCCCGGCCCCTGCGCCCGCGGGTGAGCGTCGAACCGGAAGCGGCCGTCACGACCCGGGGGGCCGGCGGCCCCCGGTGATCGTCGCCTTCGCGGCCCCGAACCCGCGGTCGGGGCCGCGGCCGGCGCGGGCGGATCTTTCCCGCGTCGGTGAGCGGGCGCCGGGGTACCCGGCCCGCATGCAGACGTTCCTGCCGTGCGCCGACTTCACCGCCAGCGCCCGCACGCTCGACCGCCGCCGGCTCGGCAAGCAGCGCGTGGAGGCGCTCCAGGTGCTGCGCGCGCTCGTCGTGCCCGGCTACGGCTGGCGCCACCACCCGGCGGCGAAGATGTGGACCGGGTACGAGGAGGCGTTGACGCGCTACGGCCTCGAGGTCTGCGCGGTGTGGTGCGAGCTGGGCGCGGCGGACACGTGCGCGGGGAAGCTGGGGGAGGAGTTCACCCGGTCGGTGGGCAGTCGCGAGATCCGCACGCAGGCCGAGCTCACGGCGGCGGGTGAGGTGCCGCCGTGGCTGGGCGACGAAGCGCTCCACCGCAGCCACCAGTCGGCGCTGGTGCGGAAGGACCCCGACCACTACGGCACGCGGTTCCCGGGGGTGCCGCCGGACTTGCCGTACGTGTGGCCGCCCTCGGACCGCCCCAGCCGGACGGCCTGAGCCGACGCGGCGGCCGGTGCCTGAAGCCGCTCGGGGTGCTTGCATCGGAGCGGCCCGCGCGGCCCGAGTCCGGCCTGCTCGGCCGCTGCCGTCCGCGAGCGGCATCGAGACCGAGCCGGTGCCTGAAGCCGCTCGGGGTGCTTGCATCGGGGCGGCCCGCGCGGCCCGAGTCCGGCCTGCTCGGCCGCCACCACCCGCGAGCGGCATCAAAACCGCACCGGACCTGTGGCTCCGCTGGTCCGCACCCCGCGACCCGCCGACCCTTCGGCGGATTTACAACGTTGTACCAACGATGTAAAAAAGTCTCTGCCCGGCTCGCCCGCCGTTGGAAGGGGCCACCGATGTCCTCCCGAGAACGCGATCACCTCACCCGCCGCGATCTGCTCCGGCTCGCCGGGGGCACCGCTGCCGCCGCTCTCTGGCTGCCCGGGACCGCCGCTGCCGCCGGGACCTTCAGCCCGATCCGGCCGCCCGCGACCCCGCTGATCGTCCGCTCGCCCTACCTCTCGACCTGGCAGCCCGCCGACACCCTCCCCGGCACCTGGTCTAGCTTCTGGACCGGGCACACCACCGCGCTGTGCGGCCTCGCGCGCATCGACGGCGCCGCCTACGTCTTCGCCGGCGCGCCCGCCCTGCCGTCCGGGCCGGCCCTGACCCCGATGACGCAGGTGAGCCTGCAGGTCACCGGTACCCGCTCGAGCTACGTCCTCACCGGCGGCGGCGTGAACCTCACCGTCACGTTCTTCTCCCCGGTCGACCCGGCCGACCTGCAACGCCAGTGCGTCCCGTTCGGGTACGTCACGATCCAGGCCGCGAGCGCCGACGGCCGCGCGCACACCGTCGACCTGCACTTCGACACCTCCGCCGAGTGGGTGCACGGCAACTCCGCCACCCCGGTCACCTGGCAGCTGCAGCAAGCATCCGGCTACACCCTGCTCAGCTGCACCCCGGCGAGCCCGGGCGTGCTGCAGGAAAACGGCGACCAGGCGAGCTGGGGCTCGCTCGTCCTGGCCGCGCCGGCGGCCGGCGTCAGCTGGCAGATCGGGCCGGACACCGTCGTGCGGGCCGCGTCGGCGGGCCAGGGCGCCTTGGGCAACACCAGCGACACCGCGCAGCCGCGCGCGATCAACGACCGCTGGCCGGTGCTGGCCTTCAACAAGAACCTCGGCACGATCCCGGCCGGCGGCACGGCGACCCCGTTCACCCTCGCGATCGGGCACGTCCGCACCCCCGCCGTCCGCTACCTCGGCACCGAGCTGCGCCCCTGGTGGACGCACTACTGGGGCAGCTGGCAGGACATGGCGGTGTGGTTCGCGAACGACTACGCCGCCGCGCTGTCGGCGGCCACCGCGATCGACCAGCGGCTGCACGACGACGCCGTCGCCGCGGCCGGGGGCGGCGGTACCGGCGAGCACTACGCCGGGATCTGCGCGCTCGCCCTGCGCCAGGCGTTCGGCGGCACGGAGCTGGTCGACCGGGGCGGCGCGCCTTGGGCGTTCCTCAAGGAGATCTCCTCCAACGGCAACATGTCCACAGTGGACGTCACCTATCCGGCGTTCCCCGCCTACCTCTACCTCTCGCCCACCTACCTGCGGCTGCTGCTGGAGCCCCTGCTCGACTACGCCGAGCGCGGCGGCTGGCCGATGGCGTTCGCCGAACACGACCTCGGCACGCACTACCCGGACGCGACCGGGCACAACGACGGCAACGAGGAGAGCATGCCGGTCGAGGAGTCGGCGAACCTGCTGATCATGGCGGCCGCGCTGGTGCAGCGGCTGCCCTCGGCGGAGGCGAGCGCGTTCGTCACCGCCCACTACCGGATCCTCCGGCAGTGGGCGGAGTACCTGGTCGCCAACACCCTCGACCCCGGCTTCCAGAACCAGACCGACGACTTCACCGGGTTCATCGCCCACAGCGCGAACCTCGCGCTCAAGGGGATCATCGGCGTCGGGGCGATGGGGGTGCTCGCCGCCGCGACCGGCAACGCGGCCGACGTGCAGCGGTACCGGTCGATCTCCCGCAGCTACGTCAGCCAGTGGGTGACGCTCGCCGAGGACGGCCAGCACCTGCGTCTCGCCTACGACCAGCCGGGTACCTGGAGCCTGAAGTACAACGGCTTCGCCGACCGCGTGCTCGGCCTCGACCTGGTCCCGGCCGGCGTCGCGGCGCAGGAGGCCGCCTGGTACCAGGCCCGCGCGGGCGCCCACGGCGTCGTGCTCGACCCGCGCAACAACTACACGAAGGCCGACTGGGAGCTGTGGACCGCGGCGTGGCTGACCGACCAGCCGAACATCCGCACCACCCTCGTCGAGGGCGTCTACAGCTACGCGAACACCACGCCCCAGCGCGTGCCGTTCAGCGACTGGTACGTCGTCGCCGACGCCACCCAGCGCGGCTTCCAGGCCCGCCCGGTCGCCGGCGGCTACCTGGCGCTGCTGACCCGCCCGGCCGCGTCGACGACCGTGTGGCGGAAGCTGCAGAACCAGCGGTCGGGCAAGGTCCTGGCCGTCTCGAACATGTCCTTGGGCGACATCGTCGAGGTGACGCAGTGGTCGGACAACGGCACCGCCGACCACCTCTGGGCCGTCGTGGACAGCGGCGACGGCACGGTCCGGATCGTCAACCGCAACAGCGGCAAGGTCCTCGCCGTGCACGACCAGAGCCTCGACAACGGCGCCCACGTCCAGCAGTACCAGGACAACGGCACCCCCGACCACAACTGGCGGATCGTCGACGTGGGCGACGGCTGGTCGAAGCTCGTCAACGTCCGCAGCGGCAAGGTGATGGCGGTCGACCAGCAGTCCACGGCGGACGGCGCGCAGGTCACGCAGTGGGACGACAACGGGTCGCCGGACCACCTCTGGCGGTTCGTCTGACGCCGTTTGCGACACTGGCGCCGTGTGCGCCGACTTCACCCGGATCCGCGGCTTCCTCGAGGAGCGCGACCCGCCGACGCCGTGCCTGGTCGTCGACACCGACACCGTCGCGGCCCGGGCGGCGGAGTTCGGCGCGGCGTTCCCCGGCGCCCTGATCCGGTACGCGGTCAAGGCCAACCCGGCGCCGCCGGTGCTCGACGCGCTGGTGGCGGCCGGGATCGGCTTCGACGTGGCCGGGCCGGCGGAGCTCGAGCTGTGCCTCGGCCGCGGCGCCCGCCCGGGGGAGATCGCCTACGGCAACCCGATCAAGAAACCGCGGGACATCGCCTTCGCGTTCGGACGCGGCGTCCGGGAGTTCACTTCGGACGCGCCCGCCGACGTCGACCACCTGGGCCGGTACGCGCCGGGCGCGGCGGTGTCGATCCGCGTCGTGCTCGACGCGCCGGACTCGGCGACGCCGTTCGGCCGGAAGTTCGGCTGCGCCCCGGCCGAGGCCCTCGACCTGGTGCTGCGCGCGGCCGCGCTGGGGCTGCGGCCCGGGATCGCCTTCCACGTCGGCTCGCAGCAACCGGACGTCACCGCCTGGGAGATCGGGGTCGCCACGGCGGCCAAGCTGTTCGCCGAAGCCGCGGCGCACGGCGTCGAGATGACGCGGCTCAACCTCGGTGGCGGCTTCGCCACCGCCCACCGCACCGCCGTCCCGCCCTTGGCCGCGTACGCGGCGACGATCGGGGCGGCGCTGGACTCGGCCTTCCCGGCCGGGCGCCCGGAATTGCTGCTCGAGCCCGGGCGCGTCCTCGTCGCGGACGCCGGCCTGCTGCGGACCGAGGTCGTGCTGGTCGCCGACCGGGACGGCCGGCGCTGGGTGTACCTCGACATCGGCCGCTACAACGGCCTGGCCGAGGCCGAGAACGAAGCGATCGCCTACCGGTTCGAGCCGGTGGACGGGCACGACGGCCCGAGCGGGCCGGTGGTGCTCGCCGGCCCCACCTGCGACGGCGACGACGTGCTCTACCAGCGGACGCGGTACGAACTGCCCCGCTCGCTGCGGACCGGTGACCGGCTCGACCTGCCGGGCACCGGGGCCTACACCGCGAGCTACGCGTCGGTGGGGTTCAACGGGATCGAGCCGCTGCGCACGTACTGCGTCGGGCGGTGGGGAGATGCCTGACATCGGCCGGTTCACCGGGCGCCACGTGCTCGCCGAGCTGCACGGCGTCGACCCGGGCCTGCTCGACGACCCGGAGCGCCTCGGGGAGCTGCTGCGGGCCGCGGTGACGGAAGCGGGCGCGACGGTCCTCGACGTCGTGGCGCAGCGGTTCGCGCCGCAGGGCGCCACGGTGATCGCGCTGCTGGCCGAGTCGCACGCGTCCGTCCACACCTACCCGGAGCACGGGTCGCTCTTCGCCGACGTGTTCACCTGCGGGGAACGCGCCGATCCCGAGCACGCTCTGCGGCTGCTGGCGACCTCGCTGCACGCCGCTTCGGTCCACCTGTCGGTCCTCCACCGGGGAGAACGCTGATGCCCCTGATCCACGAACCGGTCGGCGACGGCCTCACCCGCGTCTGGGAGGTCGGTGACGTGCGGTTCCACGAGCGCACGCCGTACCAGGAGGTGCTGATCGGGACGACGGCGCAAGGGGTTTCGCTGTTCTGCGACGGCGAGCGCCAGAGCACCGAAGCCAGCCAGCTCGTGTACCACGAAGCCCTGATGGTGCCCGCGCTGCTGCTGGCCGAGCGGGTGCGGCGGGTGCTCGTCGTCGGCTCGAGCGAAGGGGTCGCGTGCCGGCTCGCGGTCGCCGCCGGCGCTTCGCTGGTCGACCACGTGGACATCGACGCGGACGCCGTCCGCGCGTGCGCCGAGCACCTGCCCTACGGCTACACCACCGCGGAGCTGGCGCGGGCCGAACGCGGCGACGGGCCGGTCCGGGTGTCCTATGCGGACGGCTGGGCCTTCCTCGCCGCGGCCGAGAGCCGGGGCGAGCACTACGACGTGATCGTCATCGACCTGCCGGACGAGAACACCGATCCGGAGGCCCAGCACAATCGCTTGTACGGCACGGACTTCCTCGCCCGCTGCGCGCGCCTGCTGGCGCCGGGCGGGGTGGTGACCTGCCAGGCGGGCTGCCCGACGCTGTGGCGCAACGAGACGCTGCGGGCGTCCTGGCGGCGGTTCCGGGAGGTGTTCGGCGCGGTGCTGTACTTCGGTTCCGACGAACACGAGTGGGCGTTCCTGTCCGGTCGCGCGGACCCGGTCGAGGACCCGGGCGCCCTGGTGGCGCGGCGGTTCGCGGAGCGGGGGAGCGGGGCGGCGACGCTGGACGCCGAAGCGCTGCTCGGCGGGTGCACCCCGCCGCGGTCCCTCCGCGTCGGTGGTCTGAACCAGGCGTCTTGACCTTCGATTCTCCGAATATCGAGCCCCGGGAAACGTGAATTAGCGGGAAATGGATTTCCCGCGCTCGCTGCGTGTTCGTGTTACTCCATTCAGTGGCCGTCGAAAAGGTTGCGATCGCGCTACGATCCTCTCCGCGCGCGATCATCATCACCACCAGGCACCGTGGCCCATTTGGAGGAGCGTCATGCTCGGTATGTCGGTCGTAGGCGCATTGATTCTGTCCACCCTCGCCGCTCCCGTCGATGCCACGGCGGATTCGGCCCCGAGCGAAAAGATCACGCTCGACATCAAGACGATCAACGGCTCCGGCTGCCCGGCGGGTACGGCCACCGCGTCGGCCGACGTCGCGTCCGACAACACCTCGTTCACGGTGCGCTACACGAACTTCACCGCGAAGGCGGGCGGCGGCGTGTCCGCGCTCGAAGGCCGGAAGAACTGCCAGATCAACGTGCTCGTCCACGTGCCGCAAGGATTCACGTACGCGATCGCCGAGGTGGAGTACCGCGGCTTCGCGCACATCGAGAGCGGGGCGAGCGCGCTCGAGCAAGCCAACTACTACTTCACCGGGACGTCGCCGACCGCCCGGGTGCGGCACACCTTCCCCGGCCCGTTCCACGGCGTGTGGCGGGCCACCGACACCACCGACGTGGCCGAGCTGGTGTTCGCCCCGTGCGGGGAGAGCCGCAACCTGAACATCAATGCGGAACTGCGGGCGGACGCCGGTTCCTCGGCCGGCGGCAGTTACATCGAAATGGATTCCGAACACGCGAGCGTGGACACGATTTACCACTTCGCGTGGAAGACCTGCTGAATTACGGCGGTCATGGCCGAGGTGCCCGCTCGCCGACTGAAGGCTTTGAGCCGGTGAGCGGGTTTGCCGTACCCCTTTTGCTGTTTTCTCAGACGTGGGTGACCAGTAACGTCACGCCCGCCTCGCCGCCGCAGTCGACGAACACGGGCCCCACTCCGTTGCCGATGTGCCCGGCCACGTTCGCCGTGGCCACGAACCGGTCGGGCCCGGACTCGAGGATCCGGACGTTTTCCAGGGCGGGCCGGTCGGGAAACCCGCCGAGCACGGACTTCAGTCCGGTGCCCCCACCGCAGGTCCCGGTGATCGTCACTTCCTGGCCCCGGTGCGTGGTGGGGTTCGGGCTCACCTGCACCGTGGCTCGCGCGCCCTTCGGCGGCTGGTTTTCGTGCGTCATCGCTGCCTCCCTCGCGCCCGGTTCTCCGCGAACCGGAGCTACCCGGTCAGTCGGCGGAGGGGCACGCGAGGTTCTCTCCGGCGGAGAGTGAGACGCGGATCACGCGAGAGCGTGCCCGGTCAGCTCGGGGCCGCACCGCGTTCGGTCTCGGCGCTCGGCGCCAAGCGGAACCGGCGTTCGAACCGTTCCATCAGAACGGTGGCGATCAGGACGGCCACTGGGGTGCTCACCGCGATCCACATGGAGGAATAGCTACCCAGCCCCGCGTGCTCTCAATCGCCCGTGGACAGCCGGGTGATCAGATCCAGCAGGCCGGCGCGGAACGCGTCGTCGTCGCCGAGGCCGCCGAGCAGGGCGGGTTCGGCCCGCACGGCCCGCTCGTGCACGGCCCGGCCCGGCGCGGTCAGCCGCGTCAGCTGGCGGCGGCCGTCGGCCGGGTCCGCCGCCCGGCTGACGAAGCCGGCCTTGGCCAGGCGGTCGAGGGTGCGGCTCATCGTCTGGTCGGTGACCTGGCAGCGCTGGGCCAGCGTCCGCTGGGGGAGCGGGCCGTCACGCAGGGTGTGCAGCGCGATGAGACCCGCGTGGGTGAGGCCCATGCCGTCGAGCACGGCCACCCAGCGTTGTTCCACCAGCCGCGCGGCCACCGCCAGCAGCCGGCCGGTCGGCCAGGTGCCGAGGTCGGGTTCGGGGGTTGTGCTCACCGTCACTCCGGGTCGTCGTGCAAAATGTTCAGCTTGCTGAACAATTGGGCGTGTTCGCGCCTGAAAGGACCTTAGCGACCATGAACGAGAACCCGCGCCGCCTCCGCTGGCTGATCCCGGCCCTGCTGGTGATCGCCTGGCTCGGCCTGGGCGGGTTCGGCGGGCCGTTCGCCGGCAAGCTCAGCGAAGTCGCGAAGAACGACAACGCCGCCTTCCTGCCGCGCTCGGCCGAGGCCACGGAGGTCGCCGACGAGCAGAAGGCGTTCACCCCGCGCCAGGTGCTGCCCGCGACCGTCGTCGCCGAGCGCACGAGCGGCCTGACCGCCGCGGACCGGCAGTTCCTCGACGTCAAGGCGCAGGAGCTGGGGCGCGTACCCGGCGTGGCCGGTCCGCTCGGCAAACCGGAGCAGGCGCCGCGGGACGACCAGGCCGCGCAGCTCGCCGTGCCGATCTTCGCCGACGGCAACCCCGCCGACGTCGTCAAGGAAGTCCGGGCGCGCCTCGGCGGCGCTCCGGACGGCCTGACCGTGCTCGTCACCGGGCCGGCCGGGCAGATCGCCGACCTGGTCAAGGCCTTCGGCGGCATCGACGGCATCCTGCTGCTCGTCGCCGGCGGCGTGGTCGCCCTGATCCTCGTCGCGGTCTACCGCAGTCCGCTGCTGCCGTTCCTGGTGCTGCTGTCGGCCGTGTTCGCGCTCGGCCTCGCCAGCCTCGTCGTCTACCTGCTGGCGGAGCACGACGTCCTCGCGCTCAACGGCCAGAGCCAGGGCATCCTCTCGATCCTCGTCTTCGGGGCGGCGACCGACTACGCGCTCCTGCTGGTGGCGCGGTTCCGCGAGCAGCTGCGCGACACGCCGAGCCGGTTCGACGCCGTGAAGCTCGCCTGGCGCGCCACGCTCGAACCGATCACGGCTTCGGCGGGCACCGTCGTGCTCGGCGTGCTGTGCCTGCTGTTCAGCAACCTCAACTCCAACAAGGGCCTCGGCCCGGTCGCGGCGATCGGCATCGGCGCCGCACTGCTGGCGTCCACCACGTTCCTGCCGGCCGCGCTGGCCCTGTGCGGCCGCGGCGCGTTCTGGCCGTTCAAGCCGGCGCTGGGCTCGCCGCACCCGGAAACGGCCGGGATCTGGGGCCGGGTGGCACGCCTGGTCGGCCGCCGGCCGCGCACGGTCTGGGTCGTGACGGCCCTGGTGCTGGGGATCGGCGTCGCGTTCGTGCCGCAGCTCAAGGCGTCCGGCACCGCGCAGTCGGACGTCTTCCTGACCGAGGTGGAATCGGGGACGGGCCAGGAGATCCTCGGCCGCCACTTCCCGGGCGGGCTCGGCGCACCCGCGATCACCATCGCCGACGCCGGCGCGCTGCCCGCGGTCCTGAAGGCGTCCACAATAGACGGAGTGGCACAGTCTTTTCCGTTGCCGGGCCCCGGAGGCCGCCCCAAGGAGGTCGGCGGCCGCGTCCAGATCCTTTCGGTGCTGAAGGACCCGGCGGACTCGGAAGCGGCGGTCGCCACCGTCGGCCGCCTGCGCGACGCGGTGCACGCGGTCCCGGAGGCGAACGCCGAGGTGGGCGGCCCGACGGCAATCCAGCTGGACACGCAGCAGACGTCGAAGCGCGACCGCGCGCTGATCATCCCGATCGTGCTGCTGGTGATCTTCCTGGTCCTGGCCCTGCTGTTGCGGTCGTTGCTGGCGCCCCTGCTGCTCATCGCCACGGTCGTGCTGTCGTTCGCGGCGACGATGGGCGTGTCGGCGCTGGTGTTCAACCACATCTTCGGCTTCCCGGGCGCGGACCCGGTGGTGCCGCTGTTCGGGTTCGTGTTCCTGGTGGCGCTGGGGATCGACTACAACATCTTCCTGATGACCCGGGTGCGGGAGGAGGCCCTGACCCGGGGAACGCGGGCCGGGACGTTGCGCGGGCTGTCGCTGACGGGCGGCGTGATCACGTCGGCCGGCGTGGTGCTGGCGGCGACGTTTTCGGCGCTCGCGGTGATCCCGATCCTGTTCCTGGCCCAGATCGCGTTCATCGTCGCGTTCGGCGTGCTCCTGGACACCCTGCTGGTGCGGTCGCTGCTGGTGCCGGCGCTGACCGTCGACGTCGGGCGGCGCATCTGGTGGCCGTCGAAGCTGGCGCGCGAAGAAGCGTAGGACGCGCCGGCGGCGTGCCGCCCTCCCGGCGCTGGTCGAGTCCGGCGGTCACCTGGTCCTGACCGGCTCGGCCGCGGGCCGCGGGGTGCGGCCGGGCAACCTGTGTTCGGCCACGAAGTGGGCGGTCACCGGGCCGGCCCACTCCATCCGCGCCGAATGCGTGGGCACCGGCGTCCGGGGCACCCTGGTGCAGCCCGGCCTGGTGGACACCGGCGGCATTCCGCCCGAACGCTCCCAGGACCCCGAGCTCGACCCCGCCGACGTGGCTCGCGCGGTCCTCTACGCGGTCGGCCACGGTGGACGTCAACGAAATCCTCGTCCGCCCGGTCGGCCAGGGCCCTTACCGCTGAGGCGCCGGACCGGCTCAGGAGTCGCGGCGGGCCCGGGAGTCCAGGGCGTCGCCGGTGAGGTACGCGGCCGTGCCGGTGCGGGTGAGCAGCCGCTCCAGGGCGGCCTGCCGGTTGTCCAGGTGCAGCCGGGCCCCCGCGTCGGCGACGACGACGAGAACCTTGATCAGCTCCGACAGCCCGGACGAGTCGCAGAAGCGGAGTGCGCCGCAGTCCAGGCGCACTTCGCGGACGCCGGGGTGGCCGGGCAGCCGCTCGGTGACCAGCCGCAGGAGCGTGCCGGTCGTCGCGAACTCGAGGTCGCCCGTGATCGTCACGTGGGCCGTGCCCTCCTTCGGGGTGGTCCACGTGCAGGTCAGGCCGGTGGTCATGCCGGTCGCTCCGATCCGGCGGCCGGCTCCGCCAGGTGCGTTCGTGCGATGCGGAGCAAGCCGGTGGCCCGCGGGAAGTCGCGCAACTCCGCTTCGAGCAGTTCGAGGGCCGGCCCGAGCGAGGCCGCCGGGACACCGCGCGCGGTGAGGATCCCGGCCGTCCAGCTCAGGAACCCGGTGAACAGCTCGCCGTCGCCGACGTAGAGGGCGGTGGCCAGGTACTCGACGATGTGCGCGAGGTCCTCGGCCGCGTACTGGCGCTGCAGGTCGGTGTAGGCCCGGACGGCCGGGATCCGCTCCACCAGGCCGGCCAGCACGGTCTTCACGAGCCGGCCCGAGCCGCGGGTGACCAGCGTGTACTCCTGGTCGGCCAGGTGCGGCAGGACGTCGAGCGGCTGGGGGGCGATCTGCGGCCGGGGGAGCGGCTCGGCCAGCCGGTCGGCGGCCGCCCGCGCGTCCGGCGCCCACGCTTCGGCACCCAGCAGCCGGGCGTACCGGCCGTCGGGCCCGAACGCGGCGCCGCCCGCGATGACCGGGGTCGCGGTCGCCTGGCACGCCGTGATCGTCGCGTGCGCGGCCGGCAGCCGGGTCGCGAGCGAACCGGACAGCGCCACCGCGTCCGGGCCGGTCCGGTGCAGGTGGGCGACCAGGTGCGGGGCCGGCACCTGCGCGCCGAGGTAGTCGACGCCGAACCCGCGCAGCCGCAGCACTTCGGCCAGCAGCCGGGCCGGCATCGCGTGCCACTCCCCGTCGACGCAGGCGACGGTGATCCGGCCGAGGTGCGGCTCCGGACGGCTCACCAGGTAGCCGAAGGTGGCGATGACGCGCTCGTTGATCGCGGTCGCCGCGTGCTCCTGGGCGACGGTGAGGCGGTTCGCCGCCCACTCCCGGCCGACCCGCCGCTGCACCGCGGCGATCACGTCGAGCAGCACGCTCTCCGGGTCGGTCCCGTCGCCGAGCGCCCGGACCACGGTGTCGCCCGCCGCGTGTTCGTCGCCGGTCGTGACGGCGTCCCAGAGCCGTTCGGCGTGCTCGGCCACCCCGGTGCCGCGGGTCGCGGTGCTCATGCGGTGTACCTCCCGCGCCCGTGGCCGCCCACCGCGGCGAGGTGCTGGCCGCGCGGCGCGGTGATCGCCAGCACGGCCATGTCGTCGTGGGTGCCGCGCCCGACCCACTGCGAGGCGAGCATCTGCACGCGCTCGACGACGGCGTCGGCCGGCATGCTCACGCACTCGGCCATGGCCTGCTTGAGCCGGTCTTCGCCGAACATGGCGTCCCCGAGCGGGCCGCCCTTCGCCTCGATGATCCCGTCGGTGTAGAGCAGGCAGGTCTCCCCGGGCGCCAGCGTGACGTCCGCGCTCACCGACTCGATCTCGGGCAGCACCCCGATCAGGCTGCCCCGGGTGTCGGCCTCCTCGACCCGGCCGTCGGCCCGCACGATCAGCGGCGGCGGGTGGCCCGCGCAGGTCACCCGCAGCCGGACGGTGGCGCCTTCGCGCCGCGCGGAGGCCAGCACGAGGGTGACGTACCGGGCGTCGGCGTTGCCGCCGAGGGTGCGGTTCAGCAGGCGGAGCAGCCGGTGGTGATCGCCGGCCATCGGCAGCAGCGCCCGCAGCGTGGTACGGATCTTGCCGGTCAGCACCGCCGCGTCGAGGCCCTTGCCGCAGACGTCGCCGAGCACGGCGAGGGACTCCTCGCCCTCGACGGTGATCGCCGAGTGGACGTCGTAGAAGTCCCCGCCGATCCGCTCGCCGTCGCGGGCGGGGCGGTAGCGGCCGGCGAACTCCACGCCGCCGAGCTGCTCGAGGGCCGGCGGGAGCAGTTCGCGCATCAGCGTGTCGGTGATCGACGCCTGCAGTGCGAACATCCGCGCCGCCGACATGGCCGCCCCGGCCCGCGCCGCGAACAGCCGGGCGAAGAGTTCTTCCTGTTCGGTGAACGACGCCCGGTCGCCGCGGCGCAGCAGGACCAGGGCGCCGGCGGGGACGCCGTGGCCGGGCAGCGGCGTCACGACGATCGAGCCGACCGGCCCGAAGCCGTCCGGCAGCACCCAGGACGGCGCCGAGGCCGGGTCGAGCCAGCGCGACGGCACCGGCGGGAAACCCTGCAGTGCTTCGCCGAGGCCGGGCAGCTCGTCCGGGTCGATGACCAGCCGGGCCCGGGCCGGCTCGCCGCCGCGCACGCAGGAGACGGCCGGGAAGCTGACGCCCGCCGCGGGCGCCAGGACGAGCGCGGCGTCGGCGAGGTGCTGCGCGGCCAGCCGGGCGGCGACCTCCATGCAGCGGTCCAGGTTGAGCGAGCCCAGCAGCGCGGCGGAGGCGTCGCTGAGGAACGTGGTGCGCTCCCGCTCGCGGGCCAGCGCCTCACGCGCCGAGCGGGCGTCGGTCTCGTCGACGAGCCACCAGGTCACCGCCTCGCCGTGCGGGACCGGGTGCGCGGCGAAGGCACGCTCACCGACCTCGCCGCGGACGACCTCGGCCGAGCCGCGGTCGTGGGCGTCGGCCAGCCAGTCCGCGACCGCGCCCGAGGCGGGGCAGCCGGCACCGGCGGCGGGGAACAGCAGGCAGGCGGCCTCGTTGAGCGCGCGGATCGTGCCGGAACGGTCGATCACCACGGCCGCGGCCGGCGCGGCCGCCCAGCCCCCGGCGGCGTCGACCGCGACGGCGGGCGCGGTGCGCGCCGGATCAGCCACAGGCACCCGCCGGATCCGGGTCGGTGGGCAGTTCCGCCCACAGGGTCTTGCCGCTGGGCCGGCGCAGCTGGCCCCAAGCCGCGGCGCAGCGTTCGACCAGCAGGAGCCCCCGCCCGCCGTGGTCGGACGGCGCCCGGCGGCGAGCGGGCTCGCCCCCGCTGTCGTCGACCTCGATCCGGAGCTTGGCGGCGCCGGGCAGCAGGCGGACGTGGTAGGGCGCGCGGCCGTGGCGCAGCGCGTTCGACGTCAGTTCGTCCACCACCATGACCGCCGTGCCGACGACGTGGGCCGGGAAGCCGCGCAGGACCGTGCGGACCCAGTGGCGGACCCGCGCCAGTTCGGACAGCTCGGGGGAGATGCCGAGTTCGTGCCGGGTAAATCGGAGTTTCACGTCGGCCTCCTTCGCCGTGCCGGCCTCCGCGGGGAGGCTCTCCCCTTCTTCATGCCCGAAACCGGCCTCGCCGACACGCGTGTCCGAGGTCGTCATGTCGCACCTTGGGAGGTTTCGACCGCTTCGCCGGCGGGGACGCCCGCCGGTTCGCGCGGTTCGAGCGACCAGCCGTCAGCCGGAGGACGCCGCCGGGGCCGCGCTGCGTCGCTGGTCATGAACAACTCCAGGATGGGGAAACCGGGATCCGGGCTGGCGGTTCAACCCCGTCCGGAGGCAATCTACCAGCGCTGCCGGCCCCGGGCAGCACGGTGTCCCCTCACCGTCCTTTAAGGACTTCCTGCGGTGGTGCGGGCGCCGGGACCGGCTCCGCGGCGGCCGGCGGCACGACGGCGACGTTCACGGTGCGGGTCAGCCGCTCGTAGGGCGCCCGGTGCTCGCTGTCCAGCAGCACCGCCAGCGGCGTCCAGACCCCGACGACGAACACCGACGCGGCCAGCGCGACCGGCAGGAGCAGCCGCTCCGGGTGGTGGCCCAGGTCCCAGTGGTCCAGCTCCAGCAGCAGCCAGGTGAGCCACAGCGGCGAGAGCAGGACGCCGTTGCGGACCAGCAGCGCGATCGGTCCGGCCCGGCGGCCGCCGCGGCGCGTCACCCGCAGGAGCATCGCCCGCTTCCCGGGCGTCGACCCGGTCACGGCGGGGAGCACCACGAACCACACGAGGGCGAGGATGACGATCGGCGTGTCACGGTGGCGCAGGTCCTCGCCGAACAGCGTCAGCAGGCCGAAGAGGAACCCGAGCAGCGCGGCGAACCCGAGCAGGTCGGTGGCCAGCGCGAACAGCCGCCGGGTGAAGGTGACCCGGGCGGCGTAGCGCCGGTCGTGCTCGGGTTCGGCCGAGGGCAGCAGGCGGCCGAGCGGGCCGGCCAGCAGCCAGCCGACGACCACACCCGCGGTGTTGAGGATCAGGTCGTCGACGCTGAAGAGCCGGTACGGGCACGGGTAGAGGAACCACAGGCCGGTCAGCTGCGTCAGTTCGAAGAACAGCGACAGGCCGAAGCCGATCAGGGTGGCGGGCACCAGCCGCATGCGCTGGGCGTACCGGACGTAGAACCCCAGCGGCGCCAGCATCACGACGTTGAGCGCGGTGGTCCAGACCGCCGGGTTGTGCAGCAGCGCCCCGGGGCTCCAGTGGCCGCGGGCCCGCTGGGAGATCACCTCGACGAAGTAGAACGGCCGCAACTGCGGAGAACTCGCGTAGGTGTGCCCCGCGCAGTACGCCGGGTCGGCCGGCAGCGGCAGCACCGTCTGCGTCGCGATCGCCAGCAGGTAGTACAGGAACGTGTAGAAGACGAACGTCGGCCACCCGCCGGCGCGGCCGCGGCGGCGGTAGCTGACGAAGGCGGCCGGGAGCATGACGGCCAGCACGAGGAGCGGGAAGAGGAGCAGGGCAGTCCGGACGGGGACGAGATAGGTGGCGACCACGGAGCCGGTGGTACCCAGCCGCGGGGGAAGCGAAGCGTGCTTCCCCCGGACGACTGGGCGCGCACCGGGCCGGGCTTACTGCGGAGGCGCCTCCTGCTGCCCGCCGCCCTGGTTGTGCAGGTAGTCCTTCACCTTGTCCGAGCCCTGGTCGATCTTGTCGGCGTGGTCGCCGAAGCGCTGCTTGGCCGCCTCGGCGGCCTTGTCGACGCCCTGGTCGGCCTGGTCGGGGTGCTTCCCGAGCGCGTCCTTCGCCTTGTCGAACAGATTCATCGTGGGCCTCCATCGGTAAGCCGATCTTCGGACTCCCCGAGGAGAACACCGGCGGCGCGGGCCCGCAACGCTCCTTCCCTCGTCCTGGGGATTCCGGGCGTTTCCGCGGGTGAAAGACGGTGTGCGGGGGTTTGCGGCCTCCGGGCGCGGGTAACGGCGATCCTTTTCGCGAGCGGCGCCGAAGGAGTACCTCCGGCCGCCGGCGGTGTGAGGAGACCGGGGCGCGTGAACCGCGCGCCGCCCCGGCTCGTATAACCGGTGACGATCGCCGCCCCGCCGCACGGGCCGGCGGTCACCGTGTACCACGACGTGAGGCTCGCCATGGTTGGAAACATCGGTCTGCCGCCGGGGCGGCGCGCCCGCCGCACCCCGGTCCCGGGGGTGGCCCTGCCCGACTTCGGGCTGCCCCGGCCCGGACGGCGGCGCCACGTCGTCGCGAGCCGGGTGCTCACCGTGCTGGCCGCGCTGCTCGTGCTGTTCGGGCTCCTCGCCCCGGACGACCTCAGCTCGTTCTCCGCCGCGGCGCTCGTGCGCGTGCCCGTCGAGGGGCTCGTCATCGGGGCGTTCCTGCTGGTCCTGCCGCCGCGGCCGCGGCGCGTCGCCGCCGTGCTCGCCGGGCTGGGGCTCGGGCTGCTCACGCTGATGAAGGCCCTCGACACCGGCTTCTACGCCACCCTCGAGAAGCCGTTCGACCCGATCTACGACTGGAGCTTCTTCCACGCCGGCGTCGAGTTCCTGGCCGGGCAGATCGGGGACGCGGCCACGATCGCCGCGCTGATCGCCGCCGGCCTGCTCGCCGTGGCGGTCATGGTGCTCATGGTCCTCGCGATGCTGCGGCTGAGCCGCGTCGCCGCCGGACGGCGGACCGGCGCGACCCGGGTGGTGGCCGTCCTCGCCGTGGTCTGGATCGTCGCCTCGGTGTTCGGTGTCGAGCTCGCGCCGGGACAGCCGGTCGCCGCGCAGAGCGCCGCCGCGCTGGCCTACGGCGATCTGCGCCAGGTCGGCGCCGACCTGCGGGACCAGCGGCCGTTCGGGGAGGTGGCCGCCGACGACGCGTTCCGGGCCACCCCGGGCGCGCAGCTGCTGAACGGGCTGCGCGGCAAGAACGTCGTGCTGACCTTCGTGGAGAGCTACGGGCGGGTCGCGCTCGACGACCCGGTCATCGGGGCGAAGATCGGCCCGACGCTCGACGCGGGCACCGCCGAGCTGCGCGCGGCGGGCATCGGCGCGAAGAGCGCGTTCCTGTCGTCCTCGACGTTCGGCGGCGGCAGCTGGCTGGCGCACTCGACCGTGCAGTCGGGGATGTGGATCGACAACCAGCAGCGGTACAACGACCTCCTCGCCAGCGACCGGCTGACCCTCGGCGGGGCGTTCCAGCGGGCGGGCTGGCGGACGGTCTGGGACGTGCCCGCGCACACGAAGGACTGGCCGGAAGGGCAGAAGTTCTACCACCCGGACGCCTACTACGACGCCCGTTCCATCGGGTACCACGGGCCGGGCTACGCCTACGCCACCATGCCCGACCAGTTCTCGCTTTCGATGCTGCAGCGCAAGGAGCTCGCGAACGCGGCGAAGCAGCCGGTGATGGCGGAGGTCGACCTCGTCTCCAGCCACGCGCCCTGGTCGCCGCGGCCCTGGCTGGTCGACTGGAACCAGGTCGGCGACGGCTCGGTCTTCAACCCCCAGCCCGCGGCGGGCGAAGCGCCGGAGTCGGTCTGGAAGGACCCGGAGAAGATCCGCGAGGCCTACCGCGACGCGACCGACTACTCCCTGAAGACGGTGATCTCGTTCGTCAAGCAGTACGGCGACGAAAACACGGTCCTGGTGTTCCTCGGTGACCACCAGCCGCCGGTGGTCACCCCGCAGGGCGCGGTCCACGACGTGCCGATCACCATCGTGGCCAAGGACCCGAAGGTCCTCGACCGGATCGCCGGCTGGGGCTGGCAGGACGGCCTCCACCCGGGTGCGCAGGCGCCGATCTGGAAGATGGACTCCTTCCGCGACCGCTTCCTCAACGCCTTCGCCCGCTGACCGTCCTCTTCGGACGCTCCCGGTGCGCGCGGGGTGAGGCCGGCCCGGATGGAGCAGTGGGGTGACTTTCCGCTGCGGGAATTCACTGGCCCGATGAATTGCCGGTAGTTCTCGCGCACTTCTGCCCTCGGGATGTCGGGTTCTCGACGGGTGAGGAATGGTCGTGCGAAGGAAATGCGCGGTTTTCGCGATCGCGGTGTTGTCCCTGTTCGGTCTGTCGGCCGGGCCGGGCCGGCGGCCGGTCTTCCGGTGCCCTGCGGAACCACCCGGCCGTCGTTTCCCGATGGCCGGGCGGCGTCGTGCCCGGATTCCGGCGTCGCTTTCCACCGCTGCGGTGCGCCGGACGGGAGTCTGCCGGGCACGTCCGGTGCCCGGCAGACTCCCGTCTGGGCTCGTGGCCTCGAAGCCGTGTTCTACTTGGTTCAGACCTTTTTGCAACGCCGCGAAGAAGGGGTGGTGAGACGGCGCGGGCGGGCCTGTCGGCCGGTCCGCGCCTCGGTCGTGCGCGTCGAAAGCCTTGCGTGACAAGCAGTCTACAAAGTCCATAGTGGAGGGATCGCGCGGAGTTCCGGACAGAAGACCGGACAAATCTGGACCCGGCGCGGGTCGCGACCGCACACTCGGCGGACGGTGTGTTTCTTTCCCCCGGCCTTGGAGGAGTTCCCATGCGTCGAAGAATCGCCCTGGCTCTCGGCGGCGCCGCCGTCCTCACCGCGTCACTCGCCTCCGCCTCCCTCACCCCCGCGGCCGCCCAGGCCTCGCCCGGCCTGATCGCCGCCATGCAGCGGGACTTCGGGCTCACCGCCGCCCAGGCGTCGGCCCGGCTCACCCAGGAAATGACGGCCACCCGGGTGCTGCCCGGTGCGCAACGGGCCGCCGGCGCCGCGTTCGGCGGTGCCTGGTTCGACCCCGCCCGGGGCAAGCTGGTCGTCGGGGTGACCGACCCGGGCGCGGCCGCCGCCGTCCGGCAGGCCGGGGCCGAACCCGTGGCCGCCTCGACCAGCGCGGCGAAGCTCGACGCCGCGAAGGCCGCGATCGACGCCTCGGCCAAGGCGGCACCCGCCCCGGCCGCGGTCAGCGGCTGGCGCGCCGACCCGCGCGCGGGCAGCGTCGTGGTCACCGTGCGACCGGGCGCGCGCGGCGCCGACGTCGACGCCTTCCTGGTCCGGGCGGCCCAGGCCGGCCCGGTCACGGTGGCGACCGCGCCGGCCGCCGAGCCCTTCTCGGCCGGCACCGTCGGCGGCGACCCGTACTACATCAACGGCAACACCCGCTGCTCGATCGGCTTCTCCGTGCAGGGCGGCTTCGTCAGCGCCGGGCACTGCGGTGGCGCGGGCAGCTCGGTCGTCGGCTGGGACGGCTCGTGGATGGGCACCTTCGCCGGCTCCTCCTTCCCGGGCAACGACTATTCGTTCATCCGCATCGGCGGCGGCTGGTGGACCGCGCCGGTCGTGCTCGGCTGGGGCACGGTGAGCGACGCGCTCGTCCGCGGGTCCTGGGTCGCGCCGGTCGGCACGTCGGTGTGCCGCTCGGGCTCGACCACGCACTGGCACTGCGGCACGGTGCTGGGCCAGAACGAGACCGTCAACTACGCCCAGGGCGCGGTCTACCAGATGACCCGCACCAACGTCTGCGCCGAGCCCGGCGACTCCGGCGGCTCGTTCATCACCGGTGACCAGGCCCAGGGCGTCACCTCCGGGGGCTGGGGCAACTGCGGTTCCGGTGGCGAGACGTGGTTCCAGCCGGTCAACGAGATCCTGCAGACCTACGGCGTGTCGCTCGTGACGGCGTAGGAAGTTCCTCCGGCGGCGGCCGATGAATCCGGCGGCCGCCGCCGGTAGGTACCGGTGCGGCCGCGCCACCGGGGCGCGGCGACCAGGCACCGGGAGCAACCATGAGCGTGATCGTCGTCGAGTTCATCACCCTGGACGGCGTCGTCGAGGACCCGGACGGCTCCGGCGGCACACCCGCCGGCGGCTGGGCGTTCCGGCACGGGCGGGAGGCGGTGTCCGGGGACAAGTTCCGGCTCGGCGCCCTGCTCGACACCGGCGTCCTCCTGTTCGGCCGGACCACGTGGGAGCTGTTCGCGAAGCTCTGGCCCGGCCGCACGGGCGAGTTCGCCGACCGGCTCAACGCCGCGGCGAAGCTGGTCGCGTCGCGGACCTTCCACGAGGTGTCTGCGTGGCAGAACTCCGCGCTGCTGCAAGGAGAACTCGCCGACGCGGTCGAGCGGGAAGAACGGGACGTGATCGTCATCGGTTCGGTCGAGGTGGCGAAGCAGCTCGCCCGGCACGGGCTCGTCGACGAGTACCGCCTGCTCGTCTTCCCGAGCGTGGCGGGCGCGGGCCGGCGGCTCTTCGACGACGTCGTGCACTTCGAACTGGTCTCCACCACCCAGGTGGGGCCCGCGAACCTGAGCACCTACCGGACGCGCTAGGTCCGCAGGAGGCTCCCGAGCCACCCGCCGAGGACCTGCTGGACTTCGGCGCGCGTCCGCGCCGGGTCGTCGGCCGCGGCGATCATGCGGGCCGCCTCCATGACCGCGCTGAGCACCAGCTGTGCCAGGGCGTGGACGGGCATGTCGACGATTTGCCCGTCCGCCCTGGCCTGCGTCAGCACGGCGACGAGCAGGCCGAGGCCGTACTCCGCCTCGATCTCGCGCCAGACGTCCCAGCCGAGCACGGCGGGCGCGTCGGTGAGCGAAATCCGGCGGACCTCCTCGCGCAGGCAGGCGTCGAGGAAAACCCCGAGACCCTGCAGCATGCCGGCGAGCGGGTCCGGGCAGGCGGCGAACGCCGTCCGCACCTCTTCGGTCAGCTCGCGTTCCAGGTCCTCGACCACGGCGCGGAACAAGCCCTGCTTGTCGGCGTAGTGGTGGTACAGCGCGCCGCGGGTCACGCCGGCGGCGCGGGTGATCTCGTCGGCCGGCACGGCCTGGTAGCCGCGGGCGGCGAACAGTTCGCGCGCGGCGGCGACCAAGGCGGCCTTCGTGCCGGCGGAACGGTCCTGCTGGGTACGTCGCACCCGCCTAATCTGCCATGGCGCCCGCGAACTCGACGACGTGGCGGGCCAGCACCGCGGGCTGGTCCTCGGACAGGAAGGTGTAGGAGTCCGGCACCTCGACGAGTTTCGCGTCCGGCAGCAGCGCGGCGAGCCGGTGGGCCAGCCGGATCGGGAACAGCTTGTCCTCCGGTGCCCACGCGAGCAGCACCGGCCGGTCGAACGTCCGCAGGGCTTCGGCGGCGGCCAGCGTGTGCCGCGGGTGCACCTCCCGCAGCAGCTTGCGCAGGTCGCGCCGCACCCCGGCGGACTTCCGCAGCGGCGAGAGGTAAGCCTGCGCGACCGCGTCCGGCAGTGGCCGCTTGACGACCCGGCCGAAGAGGATCGGCAGCGGGTACAGCGCGCGGATCCGCAGCAGCTGCCCGAGCACCGCCATCGACCCGGGGATCCGGGCGAGCGGCGGCAGCGCCTTGAAGATCGGCGGGAAGAAGTATTCGAAGCAGTCGGACGGCGTGAGCACGACCCGCCCGACCCGCTCGGGACGGCGGCTGAGCAGGATCTGCGTCAACGCGCCGCCGGTGTCGTTCGCGACGAGCGTGACGTCCCGCAGGTCGAGCGCGTCGAGGAAGTCCGCGATGAGTTCGGCGTTGCCGGTGGGGGAGAGGTCGGCGCCGGGGTGCATCGGGAGCTCGTGCGAGCCGAGCGGCAGATCCGGCGCCAGGCACCGGAACCCGGCCGCGGCGACGTCGGGAACGACCTTCCGCCACAGCTCGGCGTTCGTCAGCACCCCGTGCACGAACACCACCGGCGCTCCCGTGCCCCGCTCGCAGTACCGCACCTCGCCGGCGGGCAGCCGGACGCGGTGCTCCTGACCGAGAGACTCACTGCGCCTCGTCATGCGGCCAGGTTACATACATGGCGTATGTATGTAAATGTGACAGCGATTCATGGGAAGCCGGAACACGGCTAGCAGAGAGCTGGTGGTGGGAGAGCGGCACGATCCGCTGAGTGAAGCGGTGGTGCCCCGGGACTTGGCTTCGGGGAAAGGTCGGATCCGGGGGCACCACCGTCCGCGGGACAGCTGACACGGTGTCCTGCGGTGGACTCACCTTACGAACCGCCCGGGGCCCTGACCAGGGCCTCGATGCGGTGTCGAAGGTTTGTCGCCCGGTCGGTCGGCGGGCCTACCGAGAGTGGGTCCCGGTGAACCCCGCTTCGGGCGCGGGCTCGTCCGGGGGCCGGTCGGCGTGGCGGTGGACGATCTTCCACTCGCCGTTCTCGCGCCGGTACACGTGGGTGGCGCGCAGGGTGTACGTCGTCGGCGTGCCGTTGAGCGACACCGTGTTGTGCTCGAAGCCGATGGTGTAGGCGAGGTCGCCGCTCGCGCCGGCCGCGATGACCTCGAAGCGGTATTCGCGCGAGTCGGAGAACTGGGCCGCGACGCGCTTGAAGGCCGCGCTGACGTCGGCCCAGCCGGTGCGGATCGGCAGCCAGGCCCCGAACAGGCTCACCGGGTCAGCCTGTGACCACAGGGTGGCGCGCGGTTCCTGTTCACCCTCGTGGATGGCCCGTTCGGCGGCGGTCTGCCGCGGCAGCACGTCGGCGAGGAACGCGTCGAGCCGGCGCCGGGAGCAGGCGAAAGAGAACCGGCGGCGGATCCTGGACGCGGCCCACGCCCTGTTCGTCACGCGCGGTTACGGCCGGACGACCATCGCCGACGTCGCCGCGGAGGCCGGGGTCGCCCCGGAGACGGTCTACTCGGCGTTCAAGAACAAGCCCGCGCTGCTGCACCGCGCGTGGGACGTGGCCGTGGGCGGGGACGACCAGGACGTGCCGCTGCTGGAGCGCCCCGAACTGCGGGCCGTCTTCGCCGAGCCCGACCTGCGGACCCGGTTCGCCGCGTTCGCCGTCTTCAACACGGCGGTGATGCGGCGGACCGCGAAGCTGCACCTGGCCGTGCGCGGCGCGGCGGCGAGTGAACCCGCGGCGGCGGTGATGCTCGAGGAGATCGACCGGCAGCGGCTGGCGGCGATGGCCGAGCACGCCAGGGCCGCCGCGGGCACCGGGCGGCTGGGGGTGTCCGAAGCCGAATGCCGGGACGTGCTGTGGTCCACGACGGACGGCACGCTGTGGCACCAGTTCGTCGAGCGGCGTGAGTGGTCCGACGAGCGCTACGCGGCTTGGCTCGGCCGGCTGTGGGGCGCGGTCCTGGTGGGTTGACCCGTGCTGAACACGCGCTTAACATTAAGTTGAAACTTCAATCGAACTGCGCGCAGCACGGAGCCCCGATGTCGATCTTCCGCCTGAACCACGCCGTGCTCTACGTCCGGGACCTGGCCGAAAGCGTGGCGTTCTACCGGGACGTGCTCGGCTTCGGGTACATCGACGGCGGCGACGCGCACCGGGGTGCGGCGTTCCTGCGGGCACCCGGGTCGGCCAACGACCACGACCTCGGCCTCTTCGAGATCGGCGCGGCCGCGGCGGATTCCGGGGCCGGGCGGACGTCGGTGGGGCTCTACCACCTCGCCTGGGAGGCCGACACCCTCGGGGACCTCGAGCGGCTCGCCGCCCGGCTCACCGAAGCGGGCGCGCTGGTCGGCTCGGCCGACCACGGAACCACGAAATCCTTGTACGCCAAGGATCCCAGTGGGCTGGAGTTCGAGGTCGTCTGGATCATCCCCCGCGAGCTGCTGACCGACGAAGACCGCGCGAAGGGCGCGTCGACCGGGCACCTGGACCTCGCGCGGGAACTGGCGAAGTACGGTCCCGACGCGCGCAGCGGCGTCGGGATCTCCCGCACCTCCTAGACGTTCTGGACCTTCTGGACCGTGGCGCGCTCCGGTGCCGGCTCGGAAGACCGCTGCCGGACCGAAAGGTTGCCGAGCGCGAAGCGGCCCGCGCCGACGAACGCGATGAGCAGCAGCGACCAGCAGAACAGCACGGCCGCTTCGCCGCCGTTCTGGATCGGGAACAGGCCGGTCGGCAGGTGGACGACGAAGTACGCGTAGGCCATCGAGCCGGAGCCGATCACCGCGGCGACCCGGGTGCCGAGCCCGACGCAGACGAGTACGCCGCACACGAGCTGGATGACCGCGGCCCACCAGCCGGGCCAGGACCCGACGGCGGCGGCGGACTTCGCGCCGAACAGGCCGAAGAGCGTCTTGAGGCCGTGGCAGGCGAAGAGGAAGCCGACGATGATGCGGTAGAGCCCGAGGACGTGTTCGCGGGCCGGGTCCAGGCGGTGCATGGTGCCTCCGGGGAGCGGGGAGAGAGCAGCGGCGAACCGGCCGGTGGTGCGGCCGGCCGCGGTCGAATTCCGGTCACCCAGATATACCGGTCGTGGAGAGTTGCCACAAGCGCCAAATGTCGTGTAAGCGCGTTTCAAAAATGTTAACTCGCTGGTCGTCGCGGTACCGCTGCCTTGTGGCGCAACGGAAAGCCGCCGTACGGGTGATCTTTCCCCAGTGGTCTGGACCGCGGAATAATCCGGCGCGCTCTTTCGGGATTATTTTCGAGTCTTTCGATGTGGCTGCTTAACAGTCGACTTAACAAAATGGTGGATCCGAATGTCGTATGCCACGCACCCGAATGATGTGTTGATTCCCGGGATGCCGAGTCGGACGAACGCGTTCGCGACGAACTTGCTCGTAACGAACATGTTCGTTACGGTGAGGGCATGACTCCGGGAAGCACCTACAACCGCCGGGAGCGCCCGGCGAAACCCGCGTTGACGCGCGAGGGCATCGTGGCGACCGCGGTCGCGGTGATGCGCGCCGAAGGCGTCGAGCGCGTCACCATGCGCCGGCTGGCCAAGGAGCTCGACACCGGGCCGGCGTCGCTCTACGTCTACGTCAAGGACACCGAGGAACTGCACGCCGCGGTGCTCGACGAGCTGCTCGCCGAGGTCGGCCCGGCCGGCGAGGGCGACTGGCGCGAACGCCTGTGGGCGGTGCTGGACTCCTACCGCGCGGTGCTGTTCGCGCACCCCACCCTGGCCAGGGTCGCGCTGGTGACCCGGCTGAGCGGCCCGCACTACCTCGCGCTCGTCGAGGCCGTGCTCGCGCTGCTCGACGAGGGCGGCGTGGCGCCGGGGCAGGCCGCGTGGGCGGTCGACGTCCTGCTGCTGACCGCGACGGCGACGGCCGTCGAACACGGCACCCGCCGGGAGAAACCCGGCGCCGCCCGTGAACACGAGGAGATGACCGAGTCCCTGGCGGGTGTTTCGCCGCGGACCCACCCGCACATCGCCGCGCTCGGCCCCGATCTGGTGTCCGGGCCCGGCCCCGCCCGCGCGAGGTGGGCGTTCGACGCGCTGCTGAACGGTGCGCTCGCCACCCCGCGCCCCGGACCCGGGGAGACCCGATGAGCCCCTCCGTCACGATCGTCGGCGGTGGGCTGGGCGGCCTCACGCTGGCCCGGATCCTGCACACGCGCGGGATCCCGGCGGCCGTCTGCGAACTCGAAACCGGGCCGGCCGCCCGAGACCAGGGCGGCACGCTCGACCTCCACGAGGAATCCGGTCAGCGGGCGCTCGCCGAAGCCGGGCTGACGGCGGAGTTCCGCGCCGTCGTCCGCGAAGAGGGCGAGGCGCTGCGCATCCTCGACCGCCACGGTGCCGTCCGGTTCGAAGATGGCGCGGGCGAGGGCGGCGGGACGCGGCCGGAGGTCGACCGCGGCGAGCTCAAGCGGATCCTGGCCGGGTCGCTCCCGGAGGGCGTGGTCCGCTGGGGCGCCAAGGTGACCGCCGTGTCGCCGGGGAAGGTCACCTTGGCCACCGGCGACGTCCTGGAAGCGGACCTGGTGGTCGGCGCGGACGGCGCCTGGTCGAAGGTGCGGCCGGTGCTGTCCGGCGCCGTGCCGCGCTACTCCGGGCTGTCCTTCGTGGAGGCCCGGCTGTCCGACGTGGACGTCCGGCACCCGGCGGTGGCCGCGCTGGTCGGGCCGGGTTCGATGTTCGCGCTCGCCGAAGGGAAGGGGCTGATCGCCCAGCGCACCGGCGGCGGCCGGATCCGGGTGTACGCCGCGGTCCGCACGGAGGACGCCGATGCCGTCACCGGGCTGGCCGAGCGGGACCGGCTGCTCGACGCCTTCGCCGGCTTCGCCCCCGGCCTGCGGGCGCTCGTCGCGGACAGCGAGGGTCCCCTGCTCCCGCGGCCGATCCACGCCCTGCCGGTCGGGCACCGCTGGGCGCGGGTGCCGGGGGTGACGCTGCTCGGCGACGCCGCGCACGTCATGTCGCCCTTCGCCGGCGAGGGCGCGAACCTCGCCATGCTCGACGCCACCGAGCTGGCCCTCGCGCTGGCGGACCACGACGACGTCGAAAGCGCTCTCTCGGCCTACGAAACCGCCATGTTCCCCCGGGCGGAAGCAGCCGCCCGGGACTCCGCGGACAACCTCGAAGCGTGCTTCGCCGCCGGCGCGCCCGACGCGATGGTCGAGCAGATGACGCGCTTCGCCACGCGGTAATGACAGGACTGACGGAAGGAAAGCCCATGGATTTCGACCTCCTGGACACCGGCGGCGGCGACCGCGCCGTGCTGGTCCTCCACGGTGGCGCCGGACCCCGCAGCGTCACCTCGATCGTCGAGCACTTCGCGCCGCGCGCCCGGGTGCTGGCGCCGACGCACCCGGGCTGGTCGGGCACCCCGCGCCCGGCCGCGTTCACCGGCGTCGACGACCTCGCCCTGGCCTACCTCGACCTCCTCGACGACGAAGACCTGGCGGACGTCGTCGTGGTGGGCAGTTCGTTCGGCGGCTGGGTCGCGGCCGAACTGGCGGTGCGGGACCGCGGCCGCCGCCTCGGCCGGCTCGTCCTGCTCGACGCCATCGGCCCGGAGATCGCGGGCCGGCCGGTGCGGCTGCCGCAGCCGCCGCCCGGGGCGCCGGGCCCGGACCCGGCCGATCTGGCCGCGATGCGGACCTACGCCGGTCCGGACCTCGCCGACCCGAAGCTGCTGCGCCGCCTCGCCCGGGTCCGGCTCCCGGCCCTGCTGATCTGGGGCGAAGACGACGTCGTCGTCCCGCCGGCGTTCGGCAAGGCGTACGCGGCCGCGTTCGCCGACGCGCGGTTCGAGGTGGTGGCGGGCGCCGGGCACCAGCCGGCGCTGCAGGCTCCGGAAAGGACGTTCGACTTGATCGACGAGTTCCTCGCCTAGCTTGAGGTGTCACCCCCTAAGGTGGCTCCATGGTGGACGAAGAAGCCGTCTCGGAGCGCATCCGGCAGATCGCCGCCACCCTCGAGGGCCGCGCGGGCGAACTCACCGGCGAGCTGGTCCAGCTGTACGCCACCGATCTGCCGCAGCTGGTCAACGACGACGAGCGCATGGTGAGCCTGCTGTCGGCGAGCGTGTACCAGAACATCGAGACCGCGCTGCAGATCTTCCGGCACGGCATCGACCCGGCCGGCGTCGAGCCGCCGGCCGCGGCGGTCGAGTACGCGCGCCGGCTGGCGCAGCGCGGCACCCCGGTGTTCGACCTGATCCGGGCGTACGACCTCGGGCAGGCCGCGATGCTCGACTTCGGGTTCCAGGAGTGCATCCGGCTGGTCGACGACGCGGCCCTGCTCGGCGCCATGATGCGCCGGCTGCTGCGGGTCGCCTACGAGTTCATCACCCGGGTCGTCCGCCAGCTCGTCGGCATCTACCAGGACGAACGCGACCGCTGGCTGCTCAACCGCAGTGCCGCGCGGGCGGCGAAGGTGGCGGACCTGCTCGACGGGAACGGCGAGCCGCCCGACGTCGACGCCGCGGAGGCGGTGATCGGCTACCGCCTGCGCGGCACGCACGTGGGCATGATCGTCTGGCACGCCTCGGAGGCCTTCGTCGACGACGCGCTGTCGTTGCTGGAGTCGGTCGCGGGCGCGGTGTTCGAACGCGTCCACGGGCAGGGCCGTCCGCTGTTCGTGCCGCGTGACGAGGCCAGCGCGTGGGTGTGGCTGCCGCTCGCGCCGGGCGCGACGATCGGCCGGGCCCCCCTCGACGCGGCGCTCGCCGAAGCCGAAGCCGGCGTGCGGGTGACCGTCGGCGACCCGGGCACCGGGGTCGCCGGCTTCCGCGACACCCACCAGCAGGCCCGCCGGGTGCACGCGCTGGCGCTGGCCGCCGGGGAGCACTGCGACCGCGTGCTGACCTTCCGGGAGGTCGGCACGGTGGCGCTGATGACGAGCGACCTGAACGCGGCCCGCCTGTGGGTCGCGAGCACGCTCGGGCCGCTGGCCGCCGACGACGAGAACGGCAGCCGGTTGCGCGAGACGCTGCGGGTGTTCCTGACGACCGGCGGCAGCTACACGGCGGCGGCCGCGGAGCTGACGATGCACAAGAACTCGGTGCAGTACCGCGTCCGCAAGGCGCAGGAGCTGCTGCCGCGCGGCCTCGGGGAGGACCGGCTGGACGTCGAGCTGGCGCTCGCCCTGTGCCGCCGGCTGGGCTCGGCGGTGCTTTCCCCGGCGTGACTTTGGTGTCCCGGACCACCGGTGCCCAAGATCGTTGGGTCGCGGGCACGAAGCCTTGATCCGCCTTTTGGCCTAGTTTTCCGGCTATGGGTGAGAACGGTGGAATGCTCGCGTTGGTGCGGCTACGCCGAGGCGTCGTCGGCGAAAGCAGACGCGTCTGCCACCTGATCCCGGTGCCCGCCGGCCCGGTGCCGGAGCACTTGACGGCTTTGTGCGGCGAGGCGATCTTCCCGGGCGAAGCCGAGGTGCTCGACGGGCTGTGCGGCATGCCGTGCCACGCGTGCCTGGTGCGCAGCGCCCCTTCGGGACAGGGCTTCCTGGCCAACGCGGGCTGAGGTGTTCGCGGGCTCGGCCGCGGGCCGCCGTGGCAGGATGGCGCGATCATGGGGATCGACGACAAGCCGGTGGTGGTGCTGCTCGCCCACCCGCGACCCGGCAGCTTCAACCACGCGCTCGCCTCGCGAGTGGTCGCCGCGCTGGACCGGGCCGGGGTGCCGGTGCGGTTCCACGACCTGTACGCCGAAGGCTTCGACCCGGTCCTGACCGCGGAAGAGGCCTACACCAGCGGGACCCGGGCGGAGGAGTTCCTCGCCGCCGAACCGGACCCGCTGGTGCGGCGGCACCGGGAAGAACTGGGGACCGCGGGCGGGCTCGTCGCGATCCACCCGAACTGGTGGGGCAAGCCGCCGGCGATCCTCAGCGGCTGGCTCGACCGGATCCTCGTCCCCGGCGTGGCCTACCGGCTCGACGACGCCGGCGGCGCGCCCGAGTCGCTGCTGTCCCTGCGGCGGGTGCTGGTGGTCAACACGTCGGACACCCCGGAGGAGCGGGAGCGGACGCTGTTCGGCGACCCGCTGGACGCGATCTGGCGGCGCTGCCTCGCGCCCTACCTGGGGGAGCCGGAGGTGCACCGGCTGGTGCTGCGGGTGGTGGCCGACGCCGGCGCGGCGCAGCGGGCCGCGTGGCTCGACGACGTCTCCTCGGAGGTGCGGCGCCTCTTCGGTTAGCTCCGGAAGGCGTCGAGGGCCAGCTTCGCGGCCTGCGCGATGAGCCGGTCGTCGTGGTCGGCCTTCTCGGCCTGGCGGCTGGACATGACGATCAGCACGATCGCCGCCCGCTCCGGCGGCCAGACGACCGCGATGTCGTTGCGCGTGGCGTAACTGCCGGTCCCGGTCTTGTCGGCGACCGCCCAGCCGGCCGGCGCGCCCGCCCGGATCAGGGCCGCGCCGGTCGTGTTGGCGCGCATCATGTCCGTGAGCACGGTCTGCTTCTCCGGCGGCAGCGCCGGGCCGAGGGCGAAGGCACGCAGGCTGCCGGCCATCGCGCGCGGGGTGCTCGTGTCCCGGACGTCGCCCGGCGCGAGATCGTTGAGGCCCGGTTCGATCCGGTCGACGTGGGTGGTCGTGTCGCCGACCCCGCGCAGTGCGGCCGCGAGCCCGGCCGGGCCGCCGAGCTCGCGGAACAGCAGGTTCGCGGCCGTGTTGTCGCTGTAGCGCAGGGCGGCGTCGATCGCCTCGCGCAGCGACAGGCCGGTGGTGACGTGCTTCTCGGTGACGGGGGAGTTCGGCTGCAGGTCGGCGCGGGTGTAGGTCAGCTTCTTCGCGAGCCCGTCGAGGCCGGTGCGCTGGAGGACGGCCCCGGCGGAGAACGCCTTGTGCGTCGAGGCGTAGCCGAAGCGCTCGTCGGCGCGGTGGGCGATCTCGCGGCCGGAGCCGGTGTCGAGGGCGTACACGCCGAGGCGGGCGTCGAAGTTGCGTTCGAGCGGGGCGAAATCCGGCTGCGGTGCTGCTGCCACTTCCGTCGCCGGTGCCGTCGCCGGTGCCGGTGGCGGTGCCGGCTTGGGTGCTTCCGCGGTGCAGGCGGCCAGCGGAACGAGGAGCAGCGCGGCGAGCGCGGCCCGCCGGGCTCGGGGGAACGGCACGAGGGCTTCCTTCCGGTCTTCTTGATCGTCCTCCGCAGTCTCACGACGTTCGTTCATGCTGTCCAAGACGGAACTGTGCGGTTTGATGCCGAACCGGCATAAGATGAGGTCGTGGACCTGGTCGGCGGCTGCAGGGCGTTCGTGAGCGTGAGCGAGACGGGGAGTTTCACGGCCGGCGCGGCGCTCGCGCGGATCCCGCAGCCGGTCGCCAGCCGGCGCATCGCCGCGCTCGAACGCCACTTCGGCGAGCGGCTCTTCGACCGCTCGACCCGCCGGGCGCGGCTCACACCGTTCGGCCGGGACGTGCTGCCCTCGGCCCGCCGGCTGGTGCAGCTGGCCGAGGCGATGGAGCACGACGCGAAGCGGGCCCGGCTGCGGCCGGTGCGGGTGGCCGTGCCGGCGACGTGCGGGGTGCGGGAGCTCGCCGCGCTCGCCGCCGAAGCCCGGGCACAGGAAATCCACCTCGAGTTCCGCGCGGCGGGGCCGGGGGAGCGGGCCGAGCTCGTCCGCACGAACGAGGTGCGGGCCGCGCTCACGGCGGTCCCGGCCGAGGAAGCCGTGTGGTCGGTGCCGCTGGGGGTCGCCGGCGTGGCGCCCTTGCCGGGCCGGGTCGTGCACCTGGAGACGCTGCGGGTGGGCCGGTCCACCGGCGTGCGGCGCCGGGTCTGGATCCAGCCGGAGGACGACGTCCCGCACGTCCGCGACCGGGTGCTGCGGGTGCGGGACGCGGTGGGGCTGTCCCCGGCCCAGGTGGCGGTGGCCGATTCACTGACGTCGGCGGCCGCGGAGGTGTTCGCGTCCGAGGACCTGCTGCTGTGCTCGGTGGCCCAGGCGGAGGAGCTGGGGCTGTCCTGGCGCCCGATCGGCGAGCTGGCGCCGGCCCGCGGCTTCGCCGTCACGGCGGCACTGGCCGAGGACGCGGACCGCCTCCGGACGACGTTGCGCGCGGCGGTCGGCCGGTGCCTCGGAGCCGGCCGGTGACCGCCTCGCTGCTCCGCGACCTGCGCGCGGCCCTGGACGAGGGCGGCCTGCGCGGCTCGTTCCTGGTCCGCGACCTGCGCTCGGGCGCCGAGCTCGGCATCGACCCGGACCGCGAGTACCCGATCGCCTCCCTGGTCAAGGTCCCCCTGGCGGCGGTCACCCTGGACCGCATCCGCCGGGGCGAGCTCGACGCGGCCACCCAGCTGGAGGTCCCACCCGGCGGCGTCACGACACCGGGCCCGACCGGCCTGACCCGCTTCCGCCACCCGGCGCGCGTGGCTGTCGGCGACTTGGTGTATCTGAGCACGTCCCTGAGCGACGGGACGGCCGCGGACGTCCTGTTCGGACTGACGCCGCCGCCGGAGATCACGCGGATGCTGGTGGAGTGGGGCCTTCCCGGGATCGCGGTGCGCCACCTCATGCGCGACCTGGTGCAGACCCCGGCCGAGCGGTTCGACGCGGCCGAGGCGGACTTGGCCCACGCGCTGGCCATCGGCGCGTCGACGGCGGGCCAGGGCCACCGCCTCCCGCAGCTCGACGTGACACGCGCGAACTCGGCGTCGGCCCGGGCGCTGCTCTCACTGCTGGAGGCGCTGTGGACCCCGTCGAAGATCGACCCGGCGGTGGCCGCGGGCGTGCGCGAGCTGATGGCGAACAACGTGATCCGCCACCGGCTGACCCCCGAGTTCGCTTCCGACGCGGCCCGGTGGTCGTCGAAGACGGGGACGTTGCTGAACTTGCGCCACGAGATGGGCGTGGTCGAGCACGCGGACGGCGGGGTGTTCGCGGTGGTGGCGCTGACGGAGTCGAGGGTGCCGGCGGCGGTCCAGCCGGAGGCGGAGGTCCTGATGACCCGGGTGGCGCGCGCCTTGCGCGACGAGTTGCGCGGCGGCTGAGGAAGGTCCGGGGTGAGCGCGGCTTCGAGCCGACCGCCGGGCCGCCCGGCGGACGCTCGCGAGCGCACCGCCCAGCCCCGCCATGGCTGGGCCTGACGCACCTTCACCCGCCGAGCACCCGGCTTGGGCGCAGCTTCGCTGCTCCGGCCGGGCTGCGACGGCGCTGACCGCCCGGCTTGGGCGCAACTTCGCCGCCCGGCCGCGCTCCGAAGGCGCCGATCACCCGGCCTGGGAGCAGCTTTGCCGCCCTGCCGCGCTCCGAAGCCATCGACTCGGTCCGGGCGCCGCCCAGCTGTCCCGGCCGCGCTCCCATGCCGCCGACCATCCGGCCCGGGAGCAACCTTGCCGCCCCGGCCGCGCGCCCTGAAGCTGCCGACCGCCCGGCCCGGGAGCACCCTCGCCGACCAGCCGCGCCCCGAAACCCGCCAACCGGAATCCGCCGCTCAGGCTGGTGCCTTCACCCCGAACTCCACCTCGGCCGTCTCCACTGTCCCGGCCGTCCGGCCCGGTGCGGTCTGGTACTTCCAATACAGGTTCGTGTGCGCGATGACCTGCCCGGGCGGCGGGGCCCCATAAGCCGTCAGGTCCTCCGTCGAGTGTGCGTCCGCCACCAGCGTCACGTCATAACCCCGGGCAAGTGCGCCATGCAACGTCGAGCGGATGCAGGCGTCCGTCTGCGCGCCGGCCACCACCAGGGATCCCACGCCGCGGTCCGCCAGCACCTCCTCGAGGTCCGTGTCCTCGAAGGAGTCGCCGTACTCCTTGTGCACCAGGGGTTCCTTCTCCGCGCGCACCAGCTCCGGTACGTACTCCCAAGTCTGGCTCCCGCGCGGCAGCTCGCCGCTGGTGTGCTGCACCCACACCACCTCGGTGCCGGCGGCGCGGGCGCGGTCCACCAGCGTGACGATGTTGGCCAGGACGGTTTCGCGTTCGTGTGCCGTCTCCATCACGCCGTTCTGCACGTCGATGACGAGCAGGGCAGTGTTCCGACGGCCGGTCAGTGTGGTCATGACGCCACCCTAGCCACCGGTACCGACAATTTCCGCGAAGTAGCATGCCCGGCATGGACTACGGGATGCTCTTGTTCGGTGTCGTCGTGCTGGTCGCCGTCGTCGAGCTGGCGTCGTCCTCGACGGAGCGCAAGCTCGGGCGGGTCGACCGGCGGCTCGCGCGGGTGGAGCGGAAGCTCGACGCGATCGCCGATCGGCTCGGCGTGTCCACCGAGGAGCCGGAACTCGCCGAGGTGAGCGCGTTGCTGCGGCAGGGCAAGAAGATCCAGGCGATCAAGGCCTACCGCGAGCGCACCGGCGCCGACCTCAAGGAGGCCCGGGACGCCGTGGAGCGGCTCATCTAGGTGCCCCGCCGATGTGCTTGGCCGACACCGCTTCCCACACCGCGTCGAAGTCGTCGTACCGGTCGCTGTCCGGCAACCCGCCGAGCGACCCCAGCACCGAATCGCCGCCGCCCGCCGCGGCTGCGCGGCGCAGGAGCTCGTCGCGGCCGCAGGGGTACTCGGTCTCGGACAGGTGCTGCTCGAGGCTGGTCCGGTCCGGAGCGGGCATGGAACACCTCCTGATCGTTTCTCCTGCCCCGCGTACCCGGGCAGCCCGGCAGGGAAACTCAGCCGACGACGATCGTGTGTTCCGACCGCGGCTCCAGGGACCCGATCACCGGGTGACCCGGCAGCTCCCCGGCGACCAGCAGGCCACCGGACGTCTGCGCGTCGGCCAGCAGCAGCGCCTCGTCGGCCGAGATGCGGGACAGCTCGGCGTGCGGGCGGACCCAGTCGAGGTTCCGCCGGGTGCCGCCGCTGACGTACCCGTCGCGCAACGCCTCCCGCGCACCCTCGAGGTACGGCACCGCCGCCGGGTCCAGCCGGGCCGTCACGCCGCTCGCGCGCGCCAGCTTGTGCAGGTGGCCCAGCAGGCCGAACCCCGTCACGTCGGTGGCGCACACGGCCCCGGCGGCCAGCGCGGCCCGGCTCGCGCCCGCGTTCAGCTTCGTCATCGCATCGATGGCCTGCGGGAACCGTTCGCCGGTGGCCTTGTGCCGCGAGTTGAGCACGCCGATGCCGAGCGGTTTGGTCAGCGTCAACGGCACGCCCGCCCGGCCCGCGTCGTTGCGCAGCAGCCGCGCGGGGTCCGCGATGCCGGTCACCGCGAGCCCGTACTTCGGCTCCGGGTCGTCGATGCTGTGCCCGCCGGCCAGGTGGCACCCCGCCTCGGCGCAGACGTCGAGGCCGCCGCGCAGGACCTCGGCGGCCAGCTCGAACGGCAGCGTCTCCCGCGGCCAGCCGAGCAGGTTCACCGCCACCACCGGCGTGCCGCCCATGGCGTAGACGTCGGACAGCGCGTTGGCGGCCGCGATCCGGCCCCAGTAGTAGGCGTCGTCGACGACCGGGGTGAAGAAGTCCGTGGTGGCGATCAGCGCGGTGCCGCCGGAGATCCGGACCGCGGCCGCGTCGTCGCCGGTGTCCAGGCCGACGAGCAGCTCGCCCGGGGGATCGACGGGCACGGCGCCGGTCAGGCCGGCCACGGCCGCTTCCAGCTCGCCGGGCGGGATCTTGCACGCGCACCCGCCGCCGTGCGCGTACTGCGTCAGTCGGTAACCCACCGGTTCATCGTGCCCGCCGGGCGCGAACTTGGCAGGATGACCCCCATGGTGCAGGGAGGCGTATCCGGCCTGGTGACCGGCGCGGTCTTCAAAACCGTCGAACGGCAGGTTCTGCCGCTGGCGGGTTCGATTCCCGTCCGCCTCCGCCATGCCTGACCCGCGCCGCGCGGTCCCGCGGACCGACGCGGTCCTGGCCGAGCCCCGGATCGCCAAGGCCGCCGGGACGCTCGGCCGGGACCTGGTCAAAGCGGTGGTCAACGACGTCCAGCAGGCGGTGCGGGCGGGGGAGATCGCCCCCGCCGACGTCGTCGACACCGTGCTGGCCCGGCTCCCGGCGGGCGCCTCCTCGCTGCGGCCGGTGATCAACGCGACCGGCGTCGTCGTGCACACCAACCTCGGCCGCGCCCCGCTTTCGGCGGCCGCGCGCGACGCCGTCGTCGCGGCCGCCGGCGCCACCGACGTCGAATTCGACCTCGCGACCGGCGAGCGGGCCCGCCGCGGCCGCGGCGCCCTCGCGGCGCTGCGGGCGGCCGTGCCGGACGCCGGTGCGGTGCACGTGGTCAACAACAACGCGGCCGCCCTGCTGCTCTGCGCGCTCGCGCTGGCCCCGGGCCGGGAGATCGTCGTCAGCCGGGGCGAGCTGGTCGAGATCGGCGACGGCTTCCGGATCCCGGACCTGCTGGAATCGGCCGGCGCGCGGCTGCGCGAGGTCGGGACCACGAACCGGACGTCGGCGCGGGACTACGCCGCGGCGATCGGCCCGGACACCGGGTTCGTGCTCAAGGTGCACCCGTCGAACTACCGCGTCACCGGGTTCACCGCGGAAGCGGCGCTGGGCGAGCTGGCCGGGCTCGGCGTGCCGCTGGTCGCCGACATCGGCTCCGGCCTGCTGGCTCCGCACCCGCTCCTGCCGGCCGAACCGGACGCGGCGAGCGCGCTGCGGGCGGGCGCCACGATCGTCACCGCGAGCGGGGACAAGCTGCTCGGCGGTCCGCAGGCCGGCCTGCTGCTCGGCGACGCGGACGTCGTCGAACGGCTGCGGCGGCACCCGGCCGCGCGGGCCCTGCGCGTCGACAAGCTCACCCTCGCCGCCCTCGAAGCGACGCTGCGTGGGCCGCAACCCCCGGTGCGGGCCGCGCTCGACGTGTCCGTCGCGAGCTTGACCGAACGCGCCGAAGCGCTGGTCAAGTCCCTCGAGAACGCCGATGCCGAGGTGGTCGCGTCGGTGGCGGCCGTCGGCGGCGGGGGAGCGCCGGGCGTCGAACTGCCCAGCGCCGCGGTGAGCCTGCCCGCCCGGTACGCGGCCGCGCTGCGCACGGGCGAACCCGCCGTCGCCGGCCGGGTCGTCAAGGACCGCTGCCTGCTCGACCTGCGGACCGTGCGGCCGGAAGAGGACGACCGGCTGCGGGAAGCCGTCCGCCGATGCGGGTGATCGTCACCGCCGGGCACGTCGACCACGGGAAGTCCACGCTGGTGCGGCGGCTGACCGGGATGGAACCGGACCGGTGGGCCGAGGAACGCCGCCGCGGCCTCACCATCGACCTCGGCTTCGCGTGGACCCGGATCGGCGCCGAGGACGTCGCGTTCGTGGACGTGCCGGGCCACGAGCGGTTCGTGCCGAACATGCTCGCCGGCGCCGGGCCGGCCCCGGCGGTGCTGTTCGTCGTCGCCGCGGACGAGGGCTGGATGCCGCAGTCGGCCGAACACCTCGCGGCCTTGGACGCGTTCGGCGTCCGCCGCGGGCTGCTGGTCGTCACCAAGGCCGACCGCGCCGACCCGGCCGCCGCGACGGCCGTCGCGCTGGGGGAGATCGCCGCGACCTCGCTCGGGGCCGTCCCGAGCGTCGCCGTCAGCGGCACCACGGGCGCGGGCCTGGCCGGCCTGCGCACGGCGATCGGGGAGCTCACCGCCGGGCTGCCGGCGCCCGATCCGGACGCCGACGTGCGGCTGTGGATCGACCGGGCCTTCACGGTTTCGGGGGCCGGCACGGTCGTCACGGGCACGCTGGCCGCCGGCACGATCGCCGCCGGCGACGAGTTCCTGCTGGGTTCGGCGCGGGTGAAGATCCGCGCCCTGCAGGCTCTCGGCGAACCCCGCGACCGGGTCGGCGCGGTGGCCCGGGTCGCGGTGAACCTGCGCGGCACCCCGCGCGGTGACGTCCGCCGCGGCGACGTCCTGCTCACCCCGGGCCGGTGGCGCACCACGGCCGAGTTCGACGTCCGGCTGCGCGGCGCGGCCGCCGCGGACCTGCACCGCGAACTGGTGCTGCACCTGGGCACGGCGGCCGTGCCGGTCCGGGTCCGTCCACTCGGGACGGACACCGCGCGGCTCACCACGGCCACCGCGCTGCCGTTGCGCACCGGCGACCGCGGCCTGGTGCGCGATCCCGGCGAGCACCGGATCGCCGCCGGGTTCGACGTCCTCGACGTCGACCCGCCCGCCCTGTCCCGCCGCGGCGCGGCGCGGGCCCGCGGCCGCGAGCTGGCCGAACCCGACCTCGCCCGGGTTTACCTGCGCCGCAAGGGTTTCGTGCGTGCGGCGGACTTCACGGCGATGGGCCTGCCCGCGACGGGGGAGCGGCTGGGCGAGTGGTACGCGGACGACGATCGGCTCGCGGCGTCGCGCACGCAGGCGGCCGAAGTCGTCGGCGCGTGGGACAGCACGGCCGCGGGCGTTCCGGTGGAGGCGTTGCGGCAGCGGCTCGGGCTGCCCGCCCCGGAGCTGGTCGTCCCCGTGGTGCGGGGCACCGGCTTCGAGGTGGCGGGCGGCCTGGTCCGCCGGCCCGGCGCCGGGCTCGCCCCCGCCGTCGAGAAGGCCCTGGAAACGGTGGCGAAACGGCTCGCCGAGCACCCCTTCCGCGCGCCCGAGGCGGACGAGCTGCGCGCACTGGGCCTCGGCCGGCGCGAGCTGGCGGCGGCGGTCCGCCTCGGCCGGTTGACCGCGCTCGCCGAGGGGGTCGTGCTCGGCCCGGACGTGGCGGAGCGGGCGGTGGAGGAGCTGCGCCGGGTGCCCCAGCCGTTCACGGTTTCCGAGGCGCGCAAGGCCCTCGACAGCACCCGCCGGGTGATGATCCCGCTGCTGGAACGCCTCGACGCCGCCGGGCGGACCGAGCCCCTCGGCGACGGCACCCGCCGCACGAGGGACTAGCACCGCAACGGCGAACGGCCGTCGGTCACCGGGTTTGCCCGCGCCCCGGCTGCGGGGGCCCGGCCGGCATCTCCTGGACCTCGGTCGCCGGCGTCTCCTGGCCGGCCGCCCACGACGCCAGCAGGGCCAGACCGTCCGCGGCCGCCGTGCCGGCGGGCGCGGTGTAGACGTTGAGGAGCAGGCCGGGGTCGGCGGGCAGCTCCATCGACTCGACGTCCAGGTCGAGCCGGCCCACCACCGGATGGTGCAGGCGCTTGCGTCCGGACCGGTGGAACCGGACGTCCTGGGACGCCCAGCGCTGCCGGAACAGTTCACTGCGTGTCGACAGTTCACCGACCAGGGCGATCAGTTCCTGGTCGTGCGGATTGCGGCCGGCTTCCATGCGCAGCTTCGCGGCCACATCGCCGACGATCCGGTCGTAGTCGACGAAGAACGTTTTCGCCGCTTCGGGCTCCAGGTACACGAACCGCGCGGTGTTCGCCGGCCGTCGCGGGTCGGCCAGCAGCGGTGAATACAGCGCGCGGGCCAGGGGATTCATGGCCAGGACGTCGTACCGGCCGTGGCAAATCCAAGCCGGCGCGTCGGTGATGGCGTCGAGCACCTGCCGAAGCGCCGGACGCACCGTCACGGCGGGGCGCCGGCGGCGGGGACCGCCGGGCGCCCGGGACTGCCGCGCGAGGTGGAACAGGTGATCGCGCTCGGCTTCGTCGAGGTGCAAGGCGGAGGCCACCGCGTCGAGCACCCCGTCGGAGGCGCCGGTGAGGCTGCCGCGCTCCATCCGCACGTAGTAGTCGACCGAGATCCCGGCCAGCAGAGCCACCTCTTCGCGGCGCAGACCCTTGACCCGGCGGTTGCCGCCGTAGGCGGGCAGCCCGGCCCGCTCGGGCGGGATCCGCGCGCGACGCGAGCTCAGGAACTCCTTGATCTCGGTGCGCAGATCGATCTTGGTCACCCCTTCACCGTAAGCCCTGTTCGCGGGCGGAGGCAGGTTCTGCTGGTACCCCCCGACGGCTGCGCACCCCTCGCACGCCGCTTAGGTACCCGTTGCGGTCGTGGCGATACCGCCGTCGACCGGGATGACGGTGCCCGTGAGGTACGCGCCGGCCCGGCCGGCGAGGAACACGGCGACGCCGGCCATGTCGTCGTCGCGGCCGAGCCGGCGCAGCGGGGCCTTCGCCGCGATCGCGTCGCCGACGGCCTCGAGCGTGGCCGCCATCATCTGCGACGGGAACGGTCCGGGGGCCACCGCGTTCACCGTGACGTGCTGGGGGCCCAGTTCCCGGGCCAGCACCCGGGTGAGCTGGTGCAGTCCCGCTTTGCTGCTGGCGTACGAATAGTTGGGCGACTCGGCCACGTGGATGGCGGCGATGCTGCCGATGTTGATGACCCGCGCGGGATCCTCGGCGGTGCCCGCCCGGCGAAGGGCCGGGAGCAGCGCCTGCACCAGCCAGAACGGCGACTTGAGGTTGAGGTCGAGCACGGTGTCCCAGGCCCCGTCCGGGAACGTCTCCAGCGGCTCGCGCCACATCGCTCCCGCGTTGTTGACGAGGATGTCCAGGCGATCCGAGCCGGCTTGGACGAGCTCGGCGAGGCGCCGGCACTCGTCGTGAGTGGACAGATCGGCGGGAACGGCTTGGACGTCACCGAATTCGGACAGGAGCCGCTGGGCCTCCGCGCACGTGTCCGCCTTGCGCGAGCTGATGATCACGCGGGCACCCGCCTGCAGGAGGCCGCGCGCGATCATCAACCCGATGCCCTTGGTGCCGCCGGTGACGAGGGCGTTCTTCCCCCGCAGGTCGAAAAGGTCCGCGTGGGTGGTGAATCGGCTGTCCGCCATGGGGTTTCGTTCCTTTTGTCGTGGAGCCTGTGCTGCCACGTTGACAGGCGTCCAGGACGTGCGGGAGACCCTGGCGTTCCAGGTACTGCGAGACCCCCTTGCCGGGGTCGATCAGCGTTCCTCGACCAGCGACTGCGTGCCGATGACGCCCAGCAGCGCCAGCCGGTCGGCCGCTTCGGTGCCCGGTTCGGCCGAGTAGACCATGAGCCGCAGGTCGCTGCCCGCGACGCTGAGGATGTCGCAATCCAGGGTCAGCGCGCCGACGTCCGGGTGGTCGATGGTCTTGCGGGCGGACTCGTGCTGCCCGACGGCACCCGACTCCCACAGGGCGGCGAACCGCGGGCTGTGCCGCCGGAGGTCGGCGATGAGCGAGCGGAGGTCCGGGTCGTCGGGGTAGCGGCCGGCGGTGCGGCGCAGGTCGGCGACCAGGGCCGCCTGCAGCGCGTCCCGTGCCTCCGGGGTGTCGCGCACCCGGGTGTTCGGGCTGAGGAAGGTGCGCCGGACGCCGTTGAGGTCGCTGCCGCGGCGTTCGCCCATCAGGGCCGTGTGGAGCGGGTTGGCGAGCAGCTGGTTCCAGGCCGCGTCGAAGACGGCGACGGGGGTGCCGGCGAGCCGGTCCAGCATGCGGTGGACGCCGGGTGTGATGTGCCGCGGGACCGTGCCGGGGCTCGGGGGCGCGAGGCCGGCCAGCCGGAACAGGTGCGTGCGTTCGTCCTGGGTGAGGCGCAGGGCCCGGGCGAGAGCCTCGACGACCTGGGCCGAGGGGCTGGTGGCGCGGCCCTGCTCGAGCCGGATGACGTAGTCGGCGGAGATGCCGGCCAGCTGCGCCAGTTCCTCGCGGCGCAGCCCGGCGGCGCGGCGGCGGCTGCCCGCGGGCAGGCCGGTGGCCTGGGGTGAGACGCGGTCGCGCCAGTGGCGCAGGGCCGTGCCGAGTCCGGTGTTCGCCATAGGTCGATTGTGCAAGCCGGCCGGCCGCTTGTCCTGGTATCGCCGGTCCCAGGAAAACCGGACCACTTCCTGCGCCCGCGGTCCGGGCCGATCCTGGTGGCAGCACGTCAGGAAGGAACGGAACCCATGAACCAGCTCGCCCTCGTGACCGGCGCCACCTCCGGCATCGGCCGGGCCTTCGCCGAACGCCTCGCCGCCGACGGCTACGACCTGATCGTCACCGGCCGCCGCGAGGACCGCCTCGCCGAGTTCGCCGCCGCCCACCCGGAAGTCAAGGTGCGCACGGTGGCCGCCGACCTGTCCACCGACGACGGCGTCGCCACCGTCGCCGCCCTCTGCGCCGCCGAGCCGCTGACCATGCTCGTGAACAACGCCGGTGTCGCGCACTACATGCCGCTGGCGCAGCTGCCCGCCGACAAGGCCGCCGAGCTGGTCCACGTCAAGGTCGCCGCGCCCACCATGCTCACCCGCGCCGCGGTCGCGGGCATGCAGGAACGCGGTGCGGGGCGGATCGTCAACGTGGCCGGGATGATCGCCTTCAGCGGTCCGGCCGACTCCTCGGTCATGCCCCGCCGCGCGGTCTACGCCGGGTCCCTGGCCTACCTCGTCGCCCTGTCCCAGACGCTGAGCGCCGAGTTGGAGGGCACCGGTGTCGGCGTGCAGGTGCTGTGCCCGGGTGTCGTCGCCACCGAGTTCCACGAGCGCCAGGGGCTCGACCTGAGCGCGGTGCCGCGGATGTCCGCCGCCGACGTCGTCACCGCGTCCTTGCGCGGCTTCGAACTCGGCGAGGTCGTCACCGCGCCGGGTGTCGAGGACGCCGGGCTGCTCGACGCCGTCTTTCGAGCCGATCTCGCGGCCTTCGGCGGGCAGGGGCCGGAACTCGCCTCCCGCTACCGGTGAACGCCGCCGGAGAACTCACCGGCCCCGGACACAAGCCCGCTGCCGCACCCCGGAGTCCGGGGCGCGGCAGCGGAGAACCGCGTCACTTCTTGTCTGTGACACCCTTCACGGCGTCCTTGATCTTCTCGCCGGCCTGCTTGAGCGAGCCCTTGGCCTGCTCGGACTTGCCTTCGGCCTGCCACTGCTCGTTGCCGGTGGCGTCACCGACGGCTTCCTTGGCGCGGCCCTTGAGCTCTTCGCCCTTGTTTTCGATCTTGTCGTTCATCTGGGTGCACCTTCCGTCGCGGGCGACATTTCCGGATCGGCCAGTCGCCAAAAGGGCCTTGACAGACTGATACCCACTCTCCGCGCGGCTACACATCGGCAGGCAGATGCCCGCCCATCCGCTCGATCCGCTGGATCGCCGGCTCCGCGAGGACGCCGTGCACGATCACCGACACCGCGACGGCGAGCGCGCCTACGCGCCACAGCACGTCCTGCTGCGGCACGGGGAGCCGGTTGAGCGTGTAGGCCAGGTAGTAGAGCGTGCCGATGCCGCGCACGCCGAAGAACGCGATCGCCGCGGTGGCGGGCCGTCCCGGTGACCGCGCGCCGAGCAGGGAAAGCCACCCCACCAGGGGCCGCACCACCAGCACGGCGACGACGGCGATCACCACTTCCAGGGGCTGCAGCCCGCGCAGCAGGCCGTCGCCGATCGCCAGGCCCAAGCCCAGCAGGGCGAGCGGGACGAACAGCCGTTCCAGCTGGTGGCCGAAGGCGTGCAGGACGCCGTGGTACTCGTGCTCGCGCTCCTGCGTGCGCACCGCGACCGCCGCGACGAACACGGCGACGAACCCGTTGCCGTGGGCGGCTTCCGCCAGCGCGTAGGGCACGAACGCCAGCGCGAGCAGGACCAGCCCGTCGGCGTACTCGGCCAGCCGCAGCCGGTCCGACGGCGTGCGGAAGATCGCCCAGCCGAGCAGCCGCCCGGTGACCAGGCCGGCCACGACGCCGACGACCAGGGGCAGCAGCAGGTCCCCCAGCACCCAGGACAGGTCCAGGCGCGGCTCGCCGCTCGCCAGGGCCAGGCCGAGGACGACGAACGGCATGGTGAGGCCGTCGTTGAGCCCCGCTTCCGTCGTCAGCGTGAAGCGGATTTCGTTGTTCCTGGCCAGTTCCGGCTCGACGTCGGGGTGCGGGACGCCGATGTCGCCGGCCAGCACCGGGTCGGTCGGGGCCAGCGCGGCGGCCAGCAGGAGCGCGACGCCGGGAGCGAGCGCGAGCCACCAGTACCCGAGCACGGCGATCGCGAGGATCGACACCGGCATGGTGATCGCGAGCAGCCGCCACGTGGACCCCCACCGGCGCAGGCCGAACGGCCGGTCGACCGACAGTCCCGCCCCGGCGAGCGCGACGAGGATGCCCAGCTGGGCGAAGGATTCGACGCCGTCCAGGTGGGCGGCCGGGTCGCCCCAGCCGTCGCCGTAGGGGGCGGGCAGCGGGAGCAGCCCGAGCACGATCCCGGCCAGGAGCATCACCAGCGGCACCGAGAACGGCCGGTCGGCAACCAGCTTGGGCACGATCGCCGCCGCGAGCGCGAGCAGGCCCGCCACTCCGAACAACACCGTCAACGACGCCAAAGGTCTCCTCCTGCCGCTCGTCCCGCACCGCCGCGGCCAGGAGACCCGGTCGAGCGTGATGCCGGGTTCCACCGGGACGCACCGCGATCGGCCAGGCTCCCGGGAGCCGGGTAGCGTGGCGGGAAGAGGCGCGCCGCGACCCGGATTCCCGGCGTGCGAGCGGCGAAACCGAGGAGGCCGCGTGACGGCGATGAACGGGGCGGGCAGTCCGTGCCGGTTCTGCGGCAGGCGGCGCGACCCCCGGGTGCCCGGCCGGAACGGGCCGATCTGCGTGGACTGCGTCCGCGCCGGCCTGCGCGTGGTGCGCGACGGTGCGGACCGGGAGAGCGGCGCGGGTGACGTGCTGGCCGCGGTGACGTCGCCGCTGGCCGCGGTCTGCGACTTCTGCGGCCGTCGCGAGCGCCGGACGTTCCTCGGGCTCCGGCGTCCGCTGCTGCGCGTGGACTGCGCGGCCCGGGACTCGGTGATCTGCGTGGACTGCCTGGACCACGCCGGCGACGTGCTGAACGTCGCCCTGCGCGGCTGAGGGCGTTTCGGCGCGGCCACCGCGGGTAGCCGGGCGCCATGACGTCCACTCGGGAACCCCGCACGCGACCGGAGACCGCTTCGGTGGCCGAGACCCTGCGTGTCGCGGTCGAGGTGGCGTTGCCCACGCTGGCCGGCGGGGTGATCAAGCGCCGTCCCGCGGCGATGGCGGTGGCCGGGAAACTGCAGTTCGACCGCGCCGGCGTGCGGCTGCTTCGCCGCCTGCGCGACCGCCACTACGGCCGTCCACTGAAGCTGCGTGTCCCCGGCCGGTCGGTGGAACTGGCCCTGTCCGGCGCGGACGTGAAGCGGCTGCTGGCCGGCACGCCGACGCCGTTCAGTCCGTCCACAGTGGAGAAGCGGGCCGCGCTGGGGCACTTCCAGCCGCACGGCGTCCTCATTTCGGACGCGGCCGACCGGCCCGGCCGCCGCCGGTTCACCGAGGCCGCGCTCGAACCCGGCCGTCCGCTGCACGAGCTCGCGACGCCGTTCGCCCACGCGATCGCCGAAGAGGCGGCCTTCCTGCCGAGGGCGGGTTCCCTCGACTGGGACACGTTCAACGTCGCCTGGTGGCGGCTGGTCCGGCGCGTCGTGCTGGGGTCGGGTGCCCGCGACGACACGACGCTGACCGACCAGCTCGAACGCCTGCGGCTCGACGCGAACTGGGCGTACCTGCACCCGAAGCGCCGGCAACTGCGCGAAGAGTTCCGGCGGCGCCTCACAGAGCACCTGAACCGCGCCGAGCCGGGCAGCCTCGCCGCCGTGATCGCCGAGGTCGGCGAAGACACCGCACCCGATCAGGTGGCGCACTGGCTGTTCGCGTTCGACGCGGCGGGGATGGCGACGTACCGGACGCTGGCCCTGCTGGCGAGCCACCCGGCGGAGCAGGAGCGGGCCCGCACGGACATCGGGGACACCGAGCCGGCTCAGCTGAGCTACCTGCGCGCGTGCGTGCTGGACGCGGTCCGGCTGTGGCCGACCACGCCGATGATCCTGCGCGAGACGACGGAGGAGACGTCCTGGGGTCCGGCGGGCACGACGGTGCTGATCTTCACGCCGTTCTTCCACCGCGATCCGGACCTGCCCTACGCCGACCGGTTCGAGCCGGACCTCTGGCTCGACGGCCGTGCGGCGGAGAACCCGGCCCTGGTCCCGTTCAGCGCCGGCCCGGCGATCTGCCCGGGCCGCGACCTGGTGCTGTTCTGCGCGAGCACGATGCTGGCGAACCTGCTGCGCCACCACCGGTTCGAGCAGGCGTCGGGACCGGTCCTGTCCCCGGACCGTCCGCTGCCGGCGACGCTGGACAACTTCCACCTGAAGCTCAACCTGATCGGCTGAGCCGGTGCCGCCGCCGTGTCCGCGGCGGCACCGGCTCGCCGGTCACGCCGGAGCCGTGAAAACGTACGAGCCCGACGGCACGAAGTACGTCCCCGCGGCCGACGGCACCGCCTCGGGCGGCGCGGTGATCTCCGCGGGCCGAGACGTCGGCACCACCACCGTCGCCGAGGAACCGGCCGGGACCGTCACCCGCAGCGTCAGCTTTCCGTTCACGATCGACCAGTCGCTGACCGCGCCGCCGTACGGCGTCTCGTACGCCGACTTCGCCGAGGTCAAGCCGCCACCCGGGACGGGCGCGATCCGCAGCGCCGAGTAGCCCGGGGACGCCGGGGCCAGCCCGCCCACCGAGCGGTACAGGAAGTCGCCGACCGAGCCGAGACCGTAGTGGTTGAACGAGTTCATCCCGGGGTCGTTGAACGAGCCGTCCGGCTTGATGCCGTCCCAGCGCTCCCAGATCGTCGTCGCGCCGTGGCCGATCATGTAGCCCCAGCCGGGGAAGTCGGGCTGCAGCAGCACCCGGTAGGCGACGTCGGCGTGGCCGTGCGCCGCCAGCACCGGTAACAGGTTCTCCACCCCGAGGAACCCGACGCTGAGGTGCCCACCGGCCGCCGTGACGCGCGCCGCCAGCTTGTCCGCCGCCGGCTGGACGCGGTCGGCCGGCAGCAGCCCGAAGGCCAGCGCCAGGACGTACCCGGTCTGCGTGTTCGACCCGACCGTGCCGTCCGCCGCCACGAACCGGTTCGTGAACGCGGCGCCGACCTGATCGGCGAGCGTCCCGTACTTCGCCGCTTCCGCGGTGTGCCCGGTGGCCGCGGCCATCCGGGACACCAGCCGCGACGACCACGCGAAGAACGCCGTCGAGATCAGGTCCTGCGCGGTGTTGTCGTTGACGTTCAGCCAGTCCCCGTAGGTCTGGTGGTCGCGGATCAGGTCCGCGCCCGACGTCGAGCGCAGGTACTCGACCCACCGGACCATCGCCGCGAAGTGCTCCTGGATCACGCCGGTGTCGCCGTAACGCTGCCACAGGGTGTAGGGCACGATGACGCCCGCGTCGCCCCAGCCGGCCGTGCCCGAGCCGCCGAGCACGCCCGGCGCGACGTCGGTGAACGACCCGTCGTCGTGCTGCGCGTCGACGAGGTCGTCGCTGAACTTGCCGAGGAAGTTCGCGACGTCGAGGTTGAACGTCGACGTCCCGGCGAAGATCCCGATGTCGCCGGTCCAGCCGAGCCGCTCGTCGCGCTGCGGGCAGTCGCTCGGCACCGACAGCATGTTGGAGCGCTCGCCCCACAGGATGTTGTGCTGCAGCTGGTTCACCAGCGGGTTCGACGTCGTGAACGTGCCGGTCTGCGCGCCGGTGGTCCACATCGCCCGGCCGGTCAAGGTCGACGTCGTCGGCGCGGACGGCAGGCCGGTCAGCTCGACGTACCGGTAGCCGTGCACGGTGAACCGCGGTTCGTACGTCTCGGCGCCGCCGGTGCCCGCGAGGGTGAACCGGTCGGTGGCCTGGGCCGCGCGGAGGTTGGCCGTGTAGATCGTGCCGTCCGGGTTGAGCACTTCGGCGTGCCGCATGGTCACCGTCGTGCCGGCGGGCCCGGTCACGGACAACCGGTTCCAGCCGCCGAAGTTCTGGCCGAGGTCGGCCACCCACACGCCGGGCTTCGGCTGGGTCCACGCGACCGGCTTGAACTCCTGCTGCACCGTGACGCCGTTGTCCACCTGGGACACCAGATTCGGCTGCGCACCGGTCTTCACCCGGGGTGCCGCCCAGGCGCGGTCGTCGAAGCCGGGCCGGTCCCAGCCGGTGGCCAGCCGCGCGTCGTACGTTTCGCCCTGGTAGAGGTCGTCCGCGCGGATCGGGCCGTCACCGGCCTTCCACGTGCCGTCGGTCGCGATCGTGCTGCTCGTGCCGTCGGTGTAGGTCAGCCGCAGCTGCGCGGAGTACCACGGTTCGGTGCCGTACTTCTGGCTCCCGGCGATGCCGACGCTCCCGGAGTACCAGCCGTTGCCCACCAGCGCGCCCAGCACGTTCTCTCCGGGGCGGATCTGCCCGGTGACGTCGGAAACCCGGTACTGCACGCGTTTCGCGTAGTCGGTCCAGCCGGGGGACAGGACCTCCGAGCCGACCTTGACGCCGTTGAGGTGGGTCTCCTGCAGCCCGAGCGCGGTCGTCAGCAGCCGCGCGTTCGCGACCCGCTTCGTGACCGTGAAGCTCTTGCGCAGCAGGGGAGCGGGGGCGCTGACGGCGACGTTCGCGCCCCACGGCCCGGTGCCGTAGGCGGTCAGCGCCCGGGCCGCGGGCCAGGAACTGTCGTCGAAGGCGCGTTGCTCCCAGCCGTCCGGGCCGCTCTGGCTCGCCTTCCACGTGCCGTCGGTGACCAGCGAGGGTCCACCTTGGACGGTCAGCTTCGCGATCGTCCCGGCCGGGCTCTGCGTGGTGTTCTCCGTGCTGATGGCGATCGTGTTCGTCCCGGCCGTCAGCAGGCTGCCGACTTCGGCGACCGCGGCCGTCTTCCACGAGTCGGCGACCCGCGGCGAGTCGCTGACGCGGGTGCCGTTGACCCAGACGGTCGCGGTGTCGTCCCCGGTCACGACCAAGGTGGCCTTCGCCGGGGCCGCGGCCAGGTCCAGGGTCTTGCGGAAGAAGCGGGTGGCCGGCGGTACGCCGCCGAGCGGATCGCCTTCGGGGTACCAGATCCAGCTCGCCCCGGCGAGGTCCGGGCCGGCCGTGGCGCGGCCGAGGAACGCGCCGGTCCACTCGGTCGCCGGGGCCCGCAGCGCGGTTTCGAAGCGCTGCACCGGGCTCCAGCCGGTCGTCCGGCCCTGGCCGTCCCAGACGCGGACCTTCCAGGTGTACGCGGTCAGCGAGCCGAGCGCGGGACCGCCGTAGGCGACGTCGGCCTGCTGCGCCGAGGTGACGCGGCCGCTGTCCCAGAGGTCGCGCCCGCCGGCGGACACGACGATCTGGTACGCCGACTGCCGCTGCTGCGGCGCGGGTGAGGTCAGCTTCCAGGCGAACCGCGCCTGTGCCGGATCGACGCCCAGCGGATTGACGCGGTTCGCGACCGTGGCGCTCGCGACCGACAGCGGTGACGCTTCCGCCTGGTTCGGGGTGATGACGCCGGTGCCCCACGGCGCGGTGCCGTAGGCGCCGAGATCCGCGGCGGGCGCCCAGGTCCCGTCCGCGAAACCGGGCTGTTCCCAGCCTTCCGGCACGGTCGGCGCGCTCTTCCAGCCGGCCCCGGTGGCCAGGTCGGTGGTGCCGGCCGCGGTCGTGACCCGCAGCCGCCCGAGCAGGCCGGCCGGGCCGCCGGCGTTGCGGACGGCGACGGCGAGGGTGTTGACGCCCGGGGTGAGCGCCGGCCGCAGGTCCACCGGCAGCGCCGTGCGCCACGAGTCCCGGGTGCGGGCCGAGGACGCGAGCGGGGTGCCGTTGAGCCAGACGTCGGCGGTGTCGTCGCCGGTGAGGACGAGCCGGGCGTCGGTGACCGCCCCGGCCGGCACGGTGAACGTCGTCCGGAAGTACCGGGTCCCGGCGGGCGCGGGAGTCCCTTCCCGGTACCAGATCCAGTGCGCGCCGGCCAGGGCGGGCGGCGGCGCGGCGCCGGCCGGGGGAACCGCGGCGGCCGACAGGGCCAGGATCGCGGCGAGGGTCGTGGTGGTGGCGCGCCAGAGCTTCGAGGGCAGCATGCAGGGCTCCCTTGCGGCGGGGACGAACGAGGGATTAGAACGTTTCAACCAGGCGTGGTAGGTGACTGTAATGAGAAGCTCACGCATTGGCAATACGCCACCGGTAGGCCCGGTGCCCGCAGTCCGACGTCGGCCACGCTTTCCTAAATCGTTTCAGGTCGCCGGTTCCGCCGCACCCGGACGACCACGACGACGGCCGCCGTGGCCAGCAGCACCAGCACGATCGGCAGGGCCGTCGGCAGCCAGGGCCAGGCGTCGCCTTCGAAGACGACCCCGTCGGTGGGCAGCTCCAGCACCTTCGCCGTCCACCGCGCGGTGGCGACGTCGGTGCGGCGGGACAGCCCGCTGACCGCGGTGTCGTAGGGGAAGCCCGGCCGGTCGTGGACGTACTCGGGCGCCGGGCCGCCGGGTGGCGGCGTGACCCCGCGCGTTGCGCCGGGTACGAGCAGCCGGTCGAGGTCCGGCGCGGCGGTCAGAGCGGCCCGGGGCAGGAACGTCAGTCCGTGCCGGGACCGGATCGGGCCGCCGTCGGCGCTCACGGCCAGGGTGCGCGAGGACAGCGACTGGCCTTCGGTGTCGAACACCGAAGCGAGCTCGACCTCGCCGACGCCGTTCGCGAGCAGCACGCCGATTTTGTCGGGGTTCCAGCGGAACCCGGCGTCGATGATCGCCACCGCGTCCGGCATCCCGGCCGGCGGGTGCACCGGCACCGCGGTGCCGTAGCGGCGCCAGCCGACGGCCGCCGCGGCGTCGGCCGCCACCGCGGGCCCCGCCAGCCGTTCGACCCAGTGCAGCGTGCCGTCGATGCCGGAGAGGATCCCGGCGGTGGTGACGACGTTCCCGTCGTCGACGAACCGCATCCCGCGCACCCACCGCACCGCCGGGTAGGCGGCAGCCCAGGCGTCGACCTTGAGCCAGTGCGCGGTGGCCGGCCGCCCGTCGAGCAACCCGGCGGAGGCGAGCACCGCGCCGCCGTTGCAGACGCTCAGCAGCTTGGAGCCGTGCCCGGCCTGCGCCCGCAGCCAGGTGGTGACCGGCTCGGTGCCGGGCTCGCCGACGTCCGGGAACGCGGGCACGACGACGAGGTCCGGCGCGGATCCGCCGAGCCGGGCGGCGAGGCCGGCGAAATCGAGGTCCGGCACCAGGTCGAGGCCGCCGGTCAGCGGTTTCGGCTCGCGGTGCGGCGCCACCGTGTAGACGTTGAACCGGCCGGTCGCGGCCAGGATCTCGTAGGGGGCGAGTGCGTCCGACACCACGGCACCGCGATCGCCGACGACGACCACCGCGGTCGGCTTGGCCGGGTCGTGGGGGACCGGCGCCGCGGCGGGGACGGGCCGCGGCGGGCCGGGGGCGTAGAGGGCGTCGATCGCACCGAGCGCGGAGACGGTCGCGCCGACGGCGGGAACCACCAGCACGGCGGCGATCGCGGCGAGGAGGAAAGCGAGGCGCTTCAGCATGATCAGTGCCAGTACTCGGCGCGGCGCCACACCATGGCGGCGAGCATCAGCGGGAACATGATCACGTGCCCGGCGACCATCAGCGCGGTGCCGGAGATCGCGCCCAGCCCGTACGGCACGAGCAGCGCGGCGAACGGCAGGTACATCACGGCGGCCATCTCGGCGATCCGCGGCCACGGGTGTCGGCGCAGCGCCAAGGCGAGGCCCATCGCGACGGTCATGTTCGTGGCCATCACGATCGCGTCGACGGCCGGCCGCTCGAGCCAGGCGGCCGGCCACAGCGGGCCGAGCGCCACCATGCCGGCGAGCATGGCGACGACCATCTCGACGTAGTGGCCGGCGAACCGCGCGAGCTTGCGGGCGGTGGTCCGGGGGACTTCGGTGGTGGTCATGGTTTCCCTCCAGGATTGTTCCTGGACGAGAATCGCGGTTCCCGGCCGTGCTGCCAGGTGCCGGAAGTCATGACCGGGGGTCACGGTCTAAAGCAGGCCGAGATCCCTCGCGCGGAGCGCGGCCTGGGTCCGGTCGCGCGCGCCGAGCTTGCCCAGCACGTTCGTGACGTGGTTCTTCACCGTGCCTTCGGCGAGGAACAGCGCCGCGGCGATCTCGCGGTTGCTGCGGCCGTCGGCGAGCAGCCGCAGCACGTCGAGTTCGCGCTCGGACAGCGGCACCACCAGCGGCTGGGGCCGCGGCTCCGGCGCGTCCGGCAGCTGGGCGAACCGCGCCACCACCTTGGCCGCCACCGACGGCTGCAGCACGGACTCCCCGCGCGCCGCCGCCAGCACCGCCTCGACCAGCCGTGCCGACGAGACGTCCTTCAGCAGGTAGCCGACGGCGCCCGCACGCAGGGCCGCGAAGACGTCTTCGTCGTCGTCGAAGGTGGTCAGCGCGATGACCCGGACGTTCGGCTGCTCCGCCCGCAGCCGCCGGGTCGCGGCCACGCCGTCGAGGACCGGCATCCGGAGGTCCATCAGGACGACGTCCGGGGCCAGCGAAGCGGCTTCGCGCAGGGCTTCGGCGCCGTTGCCGGCTTCGCCGACGACGTCGATGCCGTCGTGCGTGGCGAGCAGGGTGGCGAGGGCTTCGCGGAACAGGGCCTGGTCGTCGACGAGCAGGACGCGGACCGGCGTCATCCGGGGATCTCCATGGTCAGGGCGCTGCCGCCACCGGGGGTCGAGGTGAAGGCGAGTTCGCCGCCGAGGTGGGCGGCCCGTTCGCGAAGCCCGACCAGGCCGAAGCCGGCCGGCTCGCCGCCGTCGCTGCCCCGGCCGTCGTCGCGGACTTCGACCCGGACCGCCGCGGCGGCGTAGTCCAGGACGACGGCCACGGTCTCGGCGGCGGCGTGCTTGCGGACGTTCGTCAGGCCTTCCTGCGCGGCCCGGTAGAGCGCTTCACGCTGCTCCTCGGAGAGCGGGCGTTCGGTCCCGGTGACCGTGAGCCGGGCCGGGACACCGGTCGCCGACGTCTCTTCCGCGAGGGCTTGCAGCGCTTCCGGCAGCGGCGGGATCGCCCGCGGCTCGCGCAGCGTCCGGACCGAGCGGCGCACCTCGGCCAGCGCGGTTTCGGCCTGCTCCTGGGCTTTCGCCAGGACGGCGTCGGCCTTGCCGGGATCGGCCGGCAGCACCGCCCGCGCGGCCTTCACCTGCATCTGGACGACGGTGAGCGAATGCCCGAGCCCGTCGTGGATGTCGCGCGCGACGCGGTTGCGCTCCTGCGCCGTCGCGAGCCGCTCCGCCTGGGCGGCGTGGTCGCGGAGTTTCGCGTGCGCTTCGGCGAGTTCGCCGCGCGAGCGCTGTTCCCGCAGCAGCAGTTCGGTGATGATCGCGGCGAACAGCACCGACATGAACGTGCCGATCCCTTCCCGCAGCCCTTCGCCCAGCGACATCCCGAGGTGCACGAGCGGGACCACGGCGATCACCAGCGCGATCGCCGGCCGCGGCAGGCGCAGCAGCACGCACTGGCTGACCAGCACGACCAGGAACAACGTCGTCCCGACGCCGGCGTCGATCGTGAAGAGCACGAAGGCCAGGGGCAGCTGGACGGCGACGTAGGCCGCGCTCCAGGCGAGCCGCTCGCGGCCGCGCACCCAGCCGAAGACCACCGTCGCGAACACGGCGAAGACCGCGCCGAGCACGAGGGCGAGCCGGGGTTCGCCGGAGCCGAGCACCCCGAGCACGATCGAGAGGAAGGCGCCGCAGGTCAGCACCCCGAGGGCGCGGTTCATGCGGTCACTGTGGAGGCTGCGGCGCCCCGCGGTCAACCGCGAAAGCGCTCACACGGCCGTTCGACACCCGGGCGCTTACGCTGGAAACCACGGCGAGGCCGATACGGGGGTTTGACATCGATGTCAGTGCTCTGGGGCGTGTCCTTCGACGCCACTCCGCTGTCCGGGGTCGTGGTCGAGTTCCTCAAGACGGCGCACCGCTTCGCCGCGCGCGGGCACCGCGTCCACCTGGATCTCGGGTACGACATCAAGGCCGACAAGGGCGCGTTCTTCCGCCCCTACCGCGACGAGGCCCAGCTGCTGCCGGACTGGGTCACGCTCGGCCGCGTCGAAGGTGTCGAGCGGATCCGCGGCTACGACCGCGAGTTCGTCGAGCGGGTCTTGAGCGACGTCGTGCAGGGCGGCGACGACACGTTACGACCCGAGATCGACCGCGTCGCCGGCGAGCTGGCGGACCGGATGGTGGCCACCTGGGAACGCCTCGGCGTGACCGTGGTGATGGTCGAGAACGGCACCCTGCCGGAGAACCTCGCCTACACCGAGGCGCTGTACGCCGCGATCGACCGCTACGGCGCGCGCCACCGGCTCGGCCGGTTCGTGTTCTGGCGCGACCACGACCTGATGTGGCAGAGCGAACCCGGCATCGCCAAGTACGGCACGTTCCCCTACCCCGGCGTCCCCGCGCCGCGGAACTCCCCGCACATCCACTACTTCGCCCTGCACGAGCAGGCGAAGGCGCGGACGCTGGAGTGGGTCCCGGAGCTGGCGAACATCGACGTCCTGCCCAACGCCTTCGCCATCGCCCCCGCACGCATCGACGAGCGCAACGCGGCTTTCCGGCGCGACCACGGCATTCCCGACGGCGTCCCGCTGCTGGCCCGGATCACGCGGATCATCCCGCAGAAGCGCATCGACCGGGACCTCCACCTGCTGGCCCTGCTGCCGGACGCGTGGCTGTTCGTCGCCGGCGACGTCGGCGAGACGCCCACCGAGCACGCCCGGCTCGTCGCCCTCGCGAACCGGCTGGGGGTGCGCGAGCGCGTCGTGTTCGGCGGCTGGCTGACCCCGTACGACACCGCCGTCCCCGGCCGGTACTCCGTGCGCGACCTGCTGGCCCACGCGACCGTCGTGTCCTTCCTGACCTCCTACGACTACGAGAGTTACGGCAACCCGGTCAGCGAGGCGATCGCGTCCGGGACGCCGTACATCACCAGCGGGTACGAGCTGTACGACGTCGTCTACGACGGCTTCCGGGCGCCGGTGCTGGACATCCGGGCCCGCGACCTGCCGGACGCGGCGTTCGCGCGCGAAGTCGCCGAGCTGATCACCGACGAAGGGAAACGGGCGGAAGTGGTGCGGGTGAACTCGGAACTCGGGCGGGCGCGGTTCGGCGCGCGGGTCGTCGACGACCTGGTGGACCGGCTCTACCCGCCGCCGATGGGCGCGGCGACGCGGCTGAGCGTCGTGCTGCCGGTGTACAACGAGGCCGCGAACCTCCCGGAGGTGCTGCGGACGCTGCACGACCAGCGCGACGGCGACGCGCCCCTGGACAAGAGCCGGTACGAGGTCGTGCTCGTCGACAACAACTCCACCGACGACACGGTGGCCATCGCGCACGCCTTCGCGGCCGCGCACCCGGACCTGGCGCTGCACGTCATCCACGAACCCGAGCAGGGTGTTTCGTGCGCGAGGCGTGCCGGGATGGACTTCGCCGCGGCCCGCAGCCGGAACCGGCCCGACAGCGACCCGGGGGAGCGGTACTACCTCGTCTCCGCCGACGCGGACTGCCGCGTCGACCCGCACTGGCTCAGCGAACTGTTCACCGCGATGGAGTCGAGCAAGGCCGCGATCGGCGTCTGCGACTACTACTACAACGCCGAGCACTTCACCGGGCGGCCGAGGCTGTGGGACGCGATCCAGCGGACGCTGCGCTGCCGCGCCGTCACCTTCGCGCTCTTCGGCGGCTTCCCCGACGGCAAGGGCTTCGCGGTCGAGCGCGACGCCTACGAGCGCGCCGGCGGCATCGAGATCTTCTACCAGCTGCAGGACGGCAAGTTCGTCAACCACCTCTCCGACGACTGGGACTTCGGGATCAAGGTCGCCAGCGGCGGCGACGCGATCACCTACGCGCCGCGCTCGCGCGTCGAGATCAACCCGCGGCGCGTCGACCACGCCATCGACGAGGTCATCGCCGGCCGGGCCTACGGCTCCGACGGCATCATCGTCATGCGCGACATCCGGCCCTCGGCGCCTCCGGTGCCCACCGACCTCACCGAAGCCGAGGCGAAGCAGGCCTGGGAGTTCTCGATCAAGGACTTCACCCCGAAGAACACCATCCTGCCGGTGCTCCTGACGCCCGCGCTGCTGGAGGACGACGCCGTCATCGCGTTCTTCGGCGCCGATCTCACCGCGCGGCTGGCCCGGCGGATCAGCGAGATCCGGCACGAGATGCGGGTCGTCGACTTCACGCCGATCCACGCCTACAAGACGCCGTCCTACCGGCTGTACTTCGAGTTCGCCGACGAGCTGTTCGCCTGCCTGCGGCGGCACGCCGGCGCGGACATCGGCCACCCGCCGCCCCTGCCGCCGTGCCTGGCGGCGGTGCCGGCCGCGCGGTTCGCGGAGTTCGTCCGCTACTACTGCGAGGACCGCGAGTCGGGAGAAGCGCACAACTACTTCGGCAACGGAGGGGTGTTCTGAATGACCCTGGGCTATGAAGAAGCGGTCGGCTCGCTGCACGCGATCGACCCCGCGTGGCCGCGGCCCGCCGTGCTCGACGTCCTCGAGGCGCCCGAGAACCGGCACCTGCTCGACTTCGTGCAGGAAGACCCGTTCGGGGCGCACGTGTTCCCCGGCAACGTGCCCGGCACGCCGGCGGAGTTCCTGCGCGACCTCGACGCGCAGCTGGCGTCGTCCGGGCCGATCCACCTGTGGTCCTACATCCCCACGTGCGCCTACCGCTGCCGGTTCTGCCAATACCCGGTGGTGCTGGTCAAGGGCAAGATCGAAAAGGCGGCCGACTGGGTCGACCTCAACATCGCCGAGGCGCGGCTGTGGCTCGACGCCGTGCCGAACCTGGCGGGGGCCGAGGTGGGGGAGTTCAACGTCTTCGGCGGCACGCCGTCGCTGCTGCCGGAGGCGGAAATCCGCCGCCTGCTGGAGTTCTACCGCTCGCACTTCGGGTTCACCGCCGACACGACGATCCGCTTCGAGGGCGACCCGAGCACGTTCACCCCGGCCAAGCTCGACCTGTTGCGGGAACTGGGTTGCACCAAGCTTTCCAGCGGGGTCCAGTCGTTCGACGACCACGTGCTCGAGCTGTGCGGTCGCGAGCACACGGCAAAGATGTGCGTCGACTTCGTCCGCAACGCGACGGCGGCGGGCTTCGAGTGGGTCAGCATCGACCTCATGTACGGGCTGCTCGACCAAACCCTCGACAGCGTCCGCCGCGACCTCGACGTCGTGCTGGAGAACGAAGTCACGGCGGTGGTGTGCACGAAGCTGCACCTGGCGTCCTACAGCGACACCCGCACCGGCGTCACCGGGGAGAAGCCGGCCGCGTGGCAGCTGCCGTCCTACCGGGACAAGCTGGTGCGCGACGGGCACCGCTGGCCGACCCTCGGCGAGCAGTACCAGATGCGGGAGCTGCTCACCGAGGGCCTGCGCGCGGCCGGGTACACCGAGCACCCGACGATGTACTTCGCGCGCGACGGCCTCGGGCCGGAGAAGTGGAAGTCCATCATGGTCGACCAGGACAAGCAGGAGGCCGAGGTCGCGATCGGGCTGGGCGGCAGCTCGAGCTGCCGCGCGTCCGAGGCGATCACCGACGTGAACTCCCGCCGCTACCCCGAAACCGTGCGCTCCGGCCGGATCCCGCTGGGGTCCGCGACGCGGTTCACGCCCGAGGCGCAGGAAGCCCGGGCCGTCAAGATGGCGCTCACGACGTTGCAGCCGCTGCGGGATTCCCTGCACACCGCGCGGTTCCCCGGGCGCTCGCTGTTCGCGGAACCGTGGCTGGGCAAGTTCCGCTCGCTGGCTTCGCGGGGCCTCGTCCGGTTGCGGCCGGGGGTCGTCGAGCTGACGCCGGCCGGGGAAGTGCTCGTCGAGGCGATCATCACCACCGAACTCTGAAGATCACTGCATCGGGTGACACAAGCCTCGCGGGGACCGGGCCCGGCAGGCAGCATGGGTTCCGGAGCTGCCGCCACCGAGATCGGAGTCCGGATGAACCGAACCGCGACGAGACGGCGGCTGTCGGGCGCGACCGCGCTGGCGGTGCTCGCGGCGGTCGTGGCCGCGACGCCCGCCCGAGCCGACTATTCCGAGGCCGACTATTCCCTGGCCGACACGAACTACGCGGGCACGCAGATCGCCCGGCACGAAGGCGTCCAGGGCAGCCCGCGGACCGACCCGCCCGGGCAGACGCTCGGGCACGACGTCAGCGGGCACCAGGGCCCGGTCGACTGGGCGGCCGCGGCCGCCGCCGGGGCGAAGTTCGCCTACGTCAAGGCGACCGAGGGCACCGGGTTCGTCAACCCGCAGTTCGGCCAGCAGTACGACGGCGCGCACGCGGCGGGCATCATCCGCGGCGCCTACCACTTCGCCCGCCCGGACGTCTCGGGCGGCGCCGAGCAGGCGGAGTACTTCATCGCCAACGGCGGCGGCTGGCGCGCGGACGGCACCACCCTGCCCGGCGCACTCGACGTCGAATACAACCCGTACGGCGACGTCTGCTACGGCAAGAACCCGGCCGACCTGACGGCGTGGATCGCGGACTTCACCCGCACGTACCTGGCGAAGGTCAAGCGCAGCGCGCTGATCTACACGAGCACGGCCTGGTGGAAGCAGTGCACCGCCAACACGCCCCGCTTCGGCAACACCGACCCGCTGTGGCTGGCGCGCTACGGCCCGGACGTCGGCGAGCTGCCGGCGGGGTGGGAGAAGCAGAGCATCTGGCAGTTCGCCCGCGGTGGCGGCCTGCCGGGGGACCAGAACTACTACAACGGCCCGATCGGCCGGGTGCAGGCGCTGGCGAAGGGCTAGCGCCTGCGTGCGCGCAGGTCCGGCCACGGCGGCCGGTGCACCATGGCGATCCCGGCGAGGGTGGCGGCGACCAGCCCGATGCCCACGCCCAGCACGGCGACGCGCGTGGCGTCGACCGCGGGTTCCCACTTGGCCTGGCCGTCGCGGACCGCGAACACGCCGACCGGCCGGTGGACCGGGAGCACCGTCGTCCCGTCCGGGGTTTCGTACGGATCGCCGAAGGTGCGGGGTTCGCTCATGCCGCCATCGAACCGGAGACCACCGCCGCTGACAAGATCGGACAAAACCTTGTCGCCTCCGTGACCGGCTGCTTACGATCGGCGGGGCAGCTGTTCGTCGCTCGTCCTTTGTGGACTCAGGAGGCGCCGTGCGCAGGATCGCCGTTCTCGCTGCGGTTTCCGTGGCCGTGGCCGCCGTCGTCTCCGCTCCGGGGGCCGCCGGGGCCGGGCGGACGTGGTTCACGTCGTGGGCGCAGTCCCAGGACGGGCGGGCCGACACCGCGGTCACCGGGCAGTCGCTGCGGATGATCACCCACCTCAGCCAGGGTGGCGACGCCGTGCGCGTCCGGTTCCAGAACACCTTCGGCACCGGGCCGCTGACCATCGGGCACGCGACCGCCGGCCCGAGCGCGGGCGGCGCCGCCGTCACCGGGGTCCGCGACCTGACCTTCTTCGGGCGCCACGCGGTCACGATCCCGGCGGGCGGCGAGGTCTGGAGCGACGAGACGAAGCTCTTGACGCGCCCGGACTCCGACCTGGTGGTGAGCATGGCGGTCGAAGGGACCGCCGTGCCCGGCCGCCACGGCGCGGCCTTGCGCGACAACTACCTCACGCCCCCGGACTCGGGCGACCACGCCGGCGATGCTTCCGGCGCAGCCTTCACCGCGACGGTGGGCGCCACGTACGTCGTCAGCGCCGTCGACGTGCACAACGCGGCTTTGCAGGGTGTCGTCGTCCCGTTCGGCAGCTCGGTCGTCGACGGCATCGGCAGCACCAACTGCGGCCCCGGCTGCACCGAGCTCGGCGCGAACCGCCGGTGGGCCGACGACCTGGCGCGGCGGATCGTCGCCTCGTCCGCGCAGCTCGCCGTCGCGAACGCCGGCGTCTCGGGCACGACGAGCGCCCGGTCGTGCCCGGGGATGCCGCCGTCGGTCGCGGGCCTGGACGCGGCGAGCCGGCTGGACCGGGACGTCCTGGCGCTGCACGGCGTCACGGCCGTCATCTACTACTACGGAACCAACGACCTGGCCTACGGCTGCGACGCGGCGACGATCCTCGACAGCTACCGGGCGGTGTTCGCGCGGCTGCGAGCGGCGGGCATCTCGGTGTACGTCACGCCGAGCACGCCGAGGCCGGGGTACAGCGACCAGGCGAACCTGGCCCGGCACGAGATCGCGCTGTTCGTCGGGCGCTGGAACACCTGCGGCGGCACGTGTTCCGGTGTCGTCGACTTCGACACGGTGCTGGCGGACCCGCTGAAGCCGAACAGCATCCTGCCGGCCTACGACAACGGCGACGGCATCCACGCGAACGCCGCCGGCCAGCAGGCGCTCGCGGACTTCGTCTCGGTGCCGATGCTCACCCGATCCGGGCTGGTCGGCCACACGATTCGGTGAGCCGGCGAGTCGGAACGGCGGGACTGTGCGTGCCGGTCAGCAGAGTACGTCCGGTGATGAACGAGTCGATGGACGACGCCGGGTGCTGCCTGCTGTCGGTGGCCTGGAACGTCGCCCCGCTGGCCGAAGGACCGCCCGGCTCCCGTCGCGGCGACTTGCGGCGCACGGTGGAGGCGGTGTGCCGCACCGCCGGCCGCGGCGCCCGTGACTGGGCCGCGCGGCACGGGGCGGGCACGGAGGCGCAGTACCGGCCGTTCCTGCAGCTCGCCGACGTCGCCTACGAGATCGCGACGCTCCTGCTGCTGGTGGAGGACTTCCTGGTGCCGGACCTGGAGCGCGAGCACCGCCGCTGGGCGGAGATCGAGGAACTGACCGGCCGGCTGACGGAGCTGTCCGAGTGGACGGCGGCCTTCCTCTTGTCAGGCGCACCCTTACGTCTGTAAGGTTGCGCCTGACAAGGGAGATCTCATGAGTACTGCGGTGTTCGCGCGCTGCTCGTTCTGTTCCAAGCCCAACACGGAAGTGGACACGCTGGTCGCCGGCCCGGGGGTGTTCATCTGCGACGGCTGCGTGCAGCTGTGCGTGTCGGTGATCGAAGGAAAACCGGCGGACGTGCCGCTGATCGCGCCGTGGGAGCACGACCTGCCCCTCGAGCAGGTGCTTTCGAACCTGCGCCCGGTATCGGCGGCGAGCACCCAGGTCCAGGACAACCTGGCGGCCTGGGTGGGCAAGGCCCGCGCCCTGGGCGGCACTTGGTCGCAGATCGGCGACGCGCTGGGGATGACCCGCCAATCGGCTTGGGAGCGGTTCGCCTAGACCTTGACACCGACCCCGGCGTAAAGACCGTCTTCTTCGGGATCGACGACGGCGGCGAGCCGGTCCGGCCGCCAGTTGGCGGAGGTGGTCAGCCCGGGTTCGACGAGCTCGAAGCCCTCGAAGAGCGCCAGCACTTCGTCTTTGGTGCGCGGGTGGATGTGGTCCTGGGTCTGGCGCATGGTCTCGGCGACGCGCGGATCGCTCAGGACGGCGAAGTCGTTGGTCAGATGGGTGAGCGCGAGGTAGCTGCCGGGCGCGAGGGCGTCGCGGTAGGCGGCGAACACCCCGCGGACCTCGGGCAGGTAGTGCCCCAGGGTGATGGCCAGCAGCCCGACGGGCTGATCGAGATCGAGCAGCCGTTCCACCGGTTCGGACTTCAGGACGGCCGCGGTGTCGGTGGCATCGGCTTCGAGGGCCTCGGCGTGCAGGTTGCCCTTGAGCAGCATCCGGCTGTGCGCGACGGCCACGGGTTCGTAGTCGACGTAGACGACCTTGGCGGCCGGATCGACCTCTTGGGCGACTTCGTGCACGTTGCCGACGGTCGGGATGCCGGAGCCGAGATCGAGGAACTGCCGGACGCCCCGGTCGAGCATGAACCGCACCACGCGCCGGAGAAAGGCCCGATTCCGCCGGGCCACCGCGGCGACCTGGGGCTGGATGGCCTCGAGCTTGCGCGCGACATCCCGGTCGGGCTCGAGGTTGTGGGCCCCGCCGAGCAGGTAGTCGTAGATCCGCGCGGCACTGGGCCGCGAGAGATCGGCCCCGGCCGGAATCCAGTCGGCGCCTTCCTGATCGGTCATGGCTGTCCCCTCGAGTCGGCTCGGGCCACTTTAGCGCTCCCTGCGGGGCTCATCCCGTGAACGGCTTGAACGCCAGGGGGATCGTCGTTTTCTCCGTCTCGATGCAGTCGATGGTCTTGCCGGTTCCTCCGGGCGCCGACGTCACTCGGGAGCGAAGAAGATGTGCGACGCGCGTTCGCGGACATCCGCGTCGGAGTGGTCGCGCAACGCCGATACCAGCTCGCGCCATGGGCGCGGCCATCCGGCGTGAGGCCCAGCCTGGCTTGCGATACTCGCCGCCAACAACGCCTCCGCCGGGCTTGCCGTGAGGGCCCGGGCGGTGTCGCGCAGCTCCGGACGGCCCGGCGCGTGGCCGGCCAGCCAGGCCGCGAGGCGGTCCGCCACCTGCCAAGCCAGTGCGGGACGGTCGGCGAGGGCGGCGATCCGGCGGAGGTCCGGCAGCAGGTCGCCGCGGCGGGGGAGGGCGGTTACCGCCAGCAGGAGCGCGTCCGTTCGGTACTCCGCCCGCTCCGCCAGCGTCATGGACAGCCGCTGCGCCGCGCCGCACATCGTTTCGCCGCCCGCGTCCAAGCTGGCCGCGAGGCGCGCGAGGAAGTGGCGCAGTCGTTGCCGCGCCGGCTGGTCCCGGTCGTCGACGACGACGTGGGCCGATTCGGCGAGCGTCGTCGCCACGGCGTGCACCGGTGCGGGATCGCCGGTGACCGCGGCCGCGGCGAGGACCGCCTCCACTGCGGATCGCCAAGTCGCGGTGCTGGTCAGGTCGCCGATCAGGGTCACCAGCGCGGCAGGCCCTTCGCGGTCCCAGACGCTCCAGGCGGGCCACGCGGCCAAGCCGATCCGCGCGGTGTCCGGGTCGGCGCTGCCCGCCACGGTCCGGACGAGCACGCCGTAGCGCGCGCGGTACTGCTCGGCGACGGTCATCGGGTCGGCTTCGGTGACGGCCGTGGCCACCGCGGTCATCGTGGACGCTTCGGTGAGCCACTGCCACGCGCGTTCGTCGTCGAGCAGGCGGCGCGCGGCCGACACGATCGCGCGGCGGAGGTCGCGGTGCAGCCGCGGGTCCGCCCACAGCGCGGCCAGTTCGCCGGCCGCGCCGGGCACGCGGTGCTCGGCGAGCAGCCGGACCGCCTCCTTGCGCGACGTCAGCTTCTTCCCCGCCGGCACCGGCCGCAGTGCCGCACCCAGCTCGGCCGGCGGGATGGCCCGCGCGGCCCGGCCGGCCGCGTACACCGCGACCCGGGCGCGCTCGGTGTCGGCGTAGCCGAGCAAGATGCCCAGCGCGTCGCCCGGCCGATCCGTCCAGGCCAGCCCCGCCAGGGCCGCCTCGACCACGGCGACTTCGCCGTCCTGGAGGAACGGCGCCACGTCGTCGACGCGGGCGCCGGGCAAGCTCGCCAAGCGGCGCACGGCGGAAACCCGCTCCCAAACCGGCTTGCGGGGTGCGGTGGCGAGGTCGGCCAGCAGCTCGGCGTACCGGGCGACCTGGCGCGGCAGCCAGTGCCGCGACGACCCGCCGAAGGTCGGCACCAGCCGGACGCCGCGGGCGGCGAACCGGCCGTGCGGCGGCCGGTCCAGCACGAGGTCGAGCAGGTCGGTCCGGCGCCCGCCGACCGCGTTCGCCACCGCGGCGACCGTGATCGTGGACGAGTCGTGCCGCAGCACGGCCTCGACGCGTTCGTCCCGGGTCGCGGGCGGGGCCAGCCACAGCTCGAGGGCCCGGTGGACCGTGGTGTCGTCGGCCGCGGCGGTCGCTTCGCCGACGACGGCCTGGAGGCCGGGCATCGCCCACGCCCGCCGGCGCAGGCCCGCGGCCAGGGACAGGGCCAGGGCATAGCGGCCGGCGCGGGCGTCGGCGGCGATGCGCGGCCGCAGCGCGGAGAACAGGCCGTGCTCGGCGCCACGGGGCAGGTCCCGGTCGAGCCGGTGCAGGTCGAGGGTGTGCGCGTGGCCACCGGAGAGTTCCAGGATCCGCAGGCCGCTTTCGACCAGGTCCGGCCGCGTCGTGAGCGTTCCCTGCCGGACCAGGCCGACGGCCGTGGTGCCGACCGCGTGCCGGGTACCCCAGGACGCGTCCCGGGCCTGCACGGCGTCGGTGGCCAGCTTGACCAGGGTGGCCGGATCGGCCGACCGCAGCAGCCACCCCGGGATCGCGGCGACGGCGGCGAGCGCGACGTGGCGGACCGGGTCCTGCTCGTTGGGCAGCCGGGTCAGCGACGCCAGCAGGCCGGCGACGACGTCCGGATCCCGGGTCGCGGCCGCCGCGCCGATCAGCAACGGGTAACCGTGGGCCTGTTCCGCGGCGGTCGGCCGCGCGATCGCGGCGCGCAGCAGGGGCTCGGCCTCCGGCCACGGCAGCCGGGCGGTCGCCTGCCGCCGCAGGCCGGGGTGGTCGGCCACGGGACGGGTGGCGAGCTGACGGCGGGCCTGCTCGTGCCGGGACCACCACGGCAGGACGTCGAGCAGCGTCATCGGCAGCCGGGCCTGCTGCAGGTCCCGTTCGCCCAGCGCTCCACTCAGGACGGCCGGGCGCCGGCCGGGCGGAAGCCCGCGCAGCAACGCCGTCAACCGGTTCGCGTCGGTGAGGCAGGTGCGGGCCAGCGAGGTCAGGGACTCGTCCGGGGCCTGCCGCAAAGCACGCTGCGTGCTCCGGCCCGGCTGGAACCGGATGAGCCGCGCCGGATCGGCGAGGATCGCGACGACGCGCTCCGGATCGGCGGCGGTCGCCGCACCCAGCCAGCGGTCCGCGCCGGCCGGGAGCCCGGTCAGCGGTCCCGAGTGGGCGAGCAGGTCGACGAGCTGGGCGGGATCGCGCCGGACCAGTTGCTTCAGCGCGGGTCCGAAGCGCGCCCAGGTGACGTTGCGGCCGGCGTCGCCGGCTTCGGCCAGCCGGCGGCGCAGGTGCGCGAGCACGACGGCGGGGTGCCGGCGGGTCAGCGCGGCGAGGTTGGGCACGGCGAAGTCCAGCTCCGGCAGCAAAGCCGTCACCGTTTCGGCTTCGCAAGCCGGGAGCACGGCGGCGGCCTCGTGGTCACCGAAGCGGGCGCGCACCGACGGCAGGAGAGCTTCGGCCCACTCGGTCGCACCGGTGGCGCGCACCGCGCGGTAGAGGGTGTGCCGCCACGCGAGCGGCGCGGCCGGCAGGGCCGCGGTGACGGTGTCGAAGTGCAGGCCGTGGCGGGCGCAGTGGTGCATCGCCGGACCGGCGACGCGGGCATCGGCGGCGACGAGGCTGCGGCGCAGGTGCGTGTCGTCGCCCCCGATGACGGCCATCGTCGCGGCCCAGGTGCGCGGAAGTCCGGGGAGGGCGTCCAGTTCCGCGAGCAGAGCGGTCAGCTCGGGGGAACCGGCCAGCGCGCGTGCGGTGTCGGCGAGGACCCGCCGCCGGGCCGGCGCGGCCAGCGGATCGATCCGGGCGAGAAGGGCGCGCATGTCCATTCCGGCGATTGTTCCCGATCATGGAGCTCGCACCAACGCAATTCCGGCCGGGCGGCGCTGCGCACCGGGCCGAACTCCGCACTCAATCCTCGCACTGCCCGCTCGGCCGGACGCCCAAGGAGGCGAAGGCGTTCCGCGCCCGTTCCCGCCACACCCGGGCGGCGTCGGCACCTTCGGTCACCTCGAACACGTCGGCGAGGGCGGCGAGAGTTTCGGCTTCCCCCAGGCGATGCCCGGTGCCGCGATGGATTTCCAGCGCCTGCCTGCCGTGTTCGGCGGCCTGTTCGGTCTCGCCGCGCCGGTGCAGAAGCCGGGTCAACGCGGTCAGCGCACGGCCTTCCAGGCCGCGGTAGCCGGCCGCGCGGGCGAGGCCGAGTGCCTCCCGGACACCACCGGGATCCTCGCGCGTGATCGCCAGCTCGATCAGGGCTTCGACGGTGCCGTACCGGATTCCGCTGTGCCGGGCGAGCTCGAGGGCCTTCCGGTGGCAGTCGATCGCCGCCACCGGCCGCCCGAGGCGCCGGTTGATGGTGCCGAGGACGTTGAGGGCGTCCGCTTCCACTCGCTGGTCCCCGGCTCGGCGCGCGAGCTCGAGGGCGGCCCGGGCGCGTGCGTCCGCGTGCTCGAGGCGGCCGCTGTCCCGGTCCACCGCCGCCATGCTGCGCAGGGTGGCGGCTTCGGTGCCGACGTCCCCGATCTCGCGGAAGAGGGGCAGCGCGCGAGCGAGTTCCGTCAGCGCCTCGCCGAAGCGGCCCAGTGCGTGCAGGGCGTCCCCGAGATTGCCCAGTGCCGTGGCCTGGCCCGAACGAATCCCCAGTTCGCTGTAGCGCGCCAGGGCCTTGGCGTGGCCGGCGGCGGCCCGCTCGTAGGCACCCGACTCGTACTGGACGAACCCGAGGTTCCCGAGCGCGCCGGCCTCCCGGACCGGGCTGCGCGACTCCGCGGCCAGCGCCAGCGCGCGCCGGTAGCAGTCCGCCGCCTTCGCGGTCTCTCCCGATTCCCGGTACACCAGGCCCAGCTTGCCGAGCACCGCGGTCCGGCCCGGCACCCAGTCCGCGAGGCGGAGGAACCGGTCCGCTCGGGTGTAGTGCTCGACGGCTTGGTCGTGCTGGTTGCGGCGCAGGCACAGGTCACCGAGGTTGATCCGGGCCGCCGCGCGGGCCCGCGCGTCGCCGTCGGTTTCGGCCGCGGCCAGCGCCACCGACGCCAGCGCGGCCCAGTCGAGGCGGTGCAGGCCGATCCAAAAGTACCCGCGGAGGGTGTCGGCCAGCAGCCAGGCGACCCGCCGGTGGCCCCGTTCGGCAGCCAGCCGGCCGACCGCGACCACGTTGGCCCGCTCACTGTCCAGCCAGGCCACGGCCTCGGCCCGGTCGCCGGTCCCGCTCGGTGGCTCGGAGTTCGGCGGCTCCGGCAGGCGCACCAGCTGCGGGTGGATCACCTTTGCCGCGGCGTCGGCGGTGCGCAGGTACCAGCCGGACAGCCGATCCAGCGCCGCCGCGCCCTCGCTTTCGCCCTCGAGCCGGGAGCGTTCGCCGGCGTACCGGCGCAACAGGTCGTGGAAGGTGTACCGGGCGGGCCGGTGCTGCTCGATCAGGTGGGCCGCCGCCAGGCCGTCCAGCAGGACCGCCGCCTGCTCGGTGGTGCTGCCGGCGAGTGCCGCGACGGCGTCCGAGGCGAAATCCTCGCCCGGGAACAGGCCGAGCAGGCGGAACAACCGTTGCTGATCCCCGGCCAGAGCCTGGTAGGACAGGTCGAAGGCGGACCTGAGCGCGGCACGTTCGTCGTCCGGGACCTCCAGGTCGGCGAGCTGGTCACCCGGGCGGAACCGGGTGACGTAGTCCGTCAGGCTGCCGGGGTGGCGGCCCAGCTTCGCGGCCGTGATCCGCAACGCCAGCGGAAGCCGGGCCGTGCGCCGGATCAATGCGGCCACGGCCGCGGGTTCGCGGCCGACCCGCTCGGCGCCCAGGGTCGCGGCCAGCAGCCGGCCGGCTTCCTCCTCGGTGAACACGTCCAGCGTCAGCAGGACGGCGCCGTCGCAGGCGACCAGGCCGTCGAGCCGGTTCCGGCTCGTCACCAGCACGAGGCAGCCCGCCGTGCCCGGCAGCAGCGGACGCACCTGGTCCGCGGTCGCCGCGTTGTCCAGCAGCACCAGGACTTTCCGGCCGGCGAGCATGGTGCGGAACAGCGCGGCGGCCTCGTCGGCGTCGACCGGGAGCTGCTCCGGCGCCACCCCCAGCGACCGCAGGAACCGGGTCAGGGCCTCCAGCGGCCCGATCGGTGTGCCGGGCCCGTAGCCGCGCAGGTTGACGTAGAGCCGGCCGTCGGGGAACCGATCGGCCACCCGGTGCGCCCATTCGACGGCCAATGCCGTCTTCCCCACCCCGGCGGTCCCCGCGATCGCCGCGATCACCACGGCCGGGTACCGGGGGAAGGCCTGGTCCAGTTCCTTGAGGGCGTCCACCCGGCCGGTGAAGTTGGTGACGGCGGCCGGAAGCTGCTGCGGAACGGGCAGCCCGGCACTCGGTGACGGCTCGTTCGTCACGTGCAGATCGGCGCTCGCGCGCAGGATGCGTCCGTGGAGGTCACGCAGCTCCGGCCCGGGATCGACGCCGAGGTCGCCGGCCAGCCGCTTCCGGAGGCTCTCGTAGTGGGCCAGGGCCTCGGCCTGGCGGCCGCATCGGTAGAGGGCCAGCACGTACTGACCGGCCAGCTGCTCGTCGAGCGGCCGGTCCGCGGTCCGGGCGGCCAGCCCGGCCAGCAGCGCGTGGTGCTCACCGCGCCGCAGCCGGAGGTCGGTGTGGTCCAGCTCGGCGGTGAACCGCTCGGTCTGGAGCGCGGTGCGCAGGGTGTCCGCCCACGGGGTGTCGAGGCCGGCCAGGGGCTCGCCGCGCCACAGGTCGAGTGCCTCGCCGAGCAGCGCCCCGACGCGGTCTTCGTCCGCCGTCGCCCGCGCCTCGGCCACCAGCGCGCGGAACCGGTGCAGGTCCACCGAAGACGTCTCGGCGAGCAGCACGTAACCCTCCGATCGGTGCTCGATCCGCAGATCGGCGATCCGGCGTAACCGGGACAAATACGAACGAAGCGCATTGCGGGCGTCGCCCGGAGTGCGGGTGCCCCACACGCGGTCGATCAATTGATCAACCGGCACGACGCGGTTGACGTCGGCCAGCAGGGCGGCGAGAACCCACCGCTGCCGGGCGGGCCCGGCCGGCACCGCGACGCCGTGGACGCGCACCTCGACGGTGCCCAGTATCCGGAACTCCATGACCACGTCCCCGGCGAGTCGAGCACCCGGCATAGCACGCCGAATGCCCCGGAATCAACGTTTCGCCAATCTTCGTTCATTTCCCGGCGGGCATGCTCTTCGGCGTGACCCGGTGCGGAACCGGCGATCAACGGAAAGGGAGGTCCAAAGTGAAAAATTCTCCATTGCGGCGGGGGCTCGCCGTCCTGGTTTCCGGGGCGGCCGTGGTGGGCGGTGGCCTGGCCATGTCCGGCACCGCCGGCGCCACGACGCTCGATGACACGGCCCCGGTGCTTCCGATGACCCTGGCGCCCTCGTGCGTGTCCTTCACGCAGTACCAGCACGGGAACGCCATCACCGGCTACTACACGACCGTCTACCTCGACAACAACTGCGGCTACCAGACGCGGGTGAAGATCATCATGCGGAACGGCTACGACAGCGGCTGCCTCCAGATGAACCCGGGCCTGCTCGACAAGAAGTTCACGTCGGACTCGGACAACGGGCTGAAGCCCTACGTCGATCGGCTCGACGCCTGTTGAGTGCGTCACCATCTTGGATCGATCGGTCCACAAATCGTGGATCGATCGATCCAAGATGGCTACCGTGAGGTTCATGGAGCTCATCGACCGGACGCACGACCGGCTTCCCGCGCCGACCCCGGACCACGGCCGTTCCGCGATCGCGTTCTGGTCGGTGGCCGCGGTTTACGCACTGGCCATGCTGGGTGGGACGCTGCCGGTCCCGCTGTACGCATTCTGGGCGGCCGGCCTGGGCTTCGGCCCGTTCACCACGACGCTGATCTTCGCCGTCTACGCGGTGGGCGTGGTGGTTTCGCTGCTGCTGTTCGCCGGCGTGTCCGATCGGTCCGGACGGTGTCCCCTGGCCCTCGCCGCCCTGGCCGTGGTCGCCCTCAGCACCGTCACCTTCCTGATGGCCGGCCACGTCGTGGTCCTCCTGGCGGCCCGGTTTCTCAGCGGCTTGGCCACCGGGGTCGTCACGGCGACCGCGACCGCGTGGCTGGGCGAGCTGGCCGGACCGGGAAACGCGCGTCGCGCCACGATCACCGCCACCGCGGTCAACCTCGGCGGGCTCGGCCTCGGCCCGCTCGCCGCTGGTCTGCTGGCCCAGTTCGCGCCCGCGCCGGCCCACCTGGTCTTCTGGCTCTACCTGGGCGCTCTGGTCCCGGCGTTCATCGCCGTGGCCCTCGCTCCCGAGACCGTCGCCGATCGGCAGCCGCCGCGGGTGGCGGTGCGGCGTCCGGCCGTCCCCGCCGAGTCCGGCGGCCGGAGGGAGTTCGCCACCGCCGCGGCCGGCGTGTTCGCCGCCTTCGCCGTCAACGCCCTCTTCGCTTCGCTGGTACCGAGTTTCCTGCACGACGCGCTGCGGGTGACCGGACAGGCGGTGGTCGGGGGAGTGGTTTCCCTGCTGTTCCTGGCCGCCCTGACCGCCCAGCTGTCCGCTCCCCGCCGTTGGCTCGAGTCCCGGTGGTTCGCCGCCGGCGCGCTGGTTGCCGGTGTCGGACTGCTCGTCGCCGGGCTCTGGCTGCGCTCGCTGGCCGTCTTCGTCGCGGGCACGGTCCTGGCCGGCGCCGGCAGCGGGCTGACCTTCCGCCGCGGCCTGGGCGTGACCGCCGAACTGGCCGATCCGCGGCGCCGGGCGGATCTCAACGCCACCTACTTCCTCGCCGCCTACGCCGGAAACGTCGTCCCGGCCCTCGCGATCGGCGGCCTGGACCAGGCCTTCGACGCGAACATTGCGACATCCATCCTCGCCGCCGCGCTGACCGGCGTCATCTTCGTCCCCGCCGTGCGCAACCGGCGCCACCCCGCCTGACCCACCCCGTCCCCTGAGGAGTTCCCATGCAGACGACCCAGCGATCCGCGCCGGCCGGTCCCGGTACCGCGAACGGCACCCCCGGCCTGCCCGCCGGTTTCGACGAGGTGTTCACCAGCCGGTGGGTCACCGTCGGCGAGCTGAGGCTGCACGCGGTCGTCGGCGGCGACGGCCCGCCCCTGCTCCTGATCCCCGGCTGGCCGCAGACGTGGTACGCGTGGCGGCTGCTGATGCCCGCGCTCGCCCGCGACTTCACCGTCGTCGCCGCCGACCCCCGCGGGATGGGTCTCTCGGGCAAACCCGGCGACGGCTACGACACCGCCACCCTGGCCGCCGACCTGACCGGGTTGATGGAGGCGCTGGGCCACCAGCGGTTCGCCGTGGCCGGGCACGACGTGGGGATGTGGATCGGGTACGCCATGGCCGCCGACCACCCCGGCCGGGTGGCGCGGCTGGTGCTCGCCGAAGCCCTGATTCCCGGCCTCAGCCCCTCTCCGCCGCTCTTCGCGCCCCGCGACGTCGTCGAACGCCTCTGGCACTTCGCGTTCAACCAGCTCGACGACCTCAACGAACAGCTCGTCGCCGGCCGCGAGGACGTCTTCCTCCGCTGGCAGTTCACCCACAAGACGGCCCGGCCGCTGGCCGAAGCCGCCATCGAGCACTACGTCGACTCGCTCCGGCGTGATCCCCGGGCGCTGCACACCAGCTTCGGCTGCTACCGCGCGATCGGCGATACCGTCGCGCAGAACGCCGAACGCGTGAAGAACCGCCTCGATCTGCCGATCCTGACCGTCGCCGGCGAACGCTCGACCGGTCCGCTGGTCGAGCAGACGATGCTCCCGGCCGCCACCGACGTCCGCGGCGTCGTGCTGCCCGGCTGCGGCCACTATCCTGCCGAAGAAGCACCCGAGGCGATGCTCGCGGCCCTGAGTGAGTTTCTCGCCCCCTGGGCGGACGGTGGAAGGAGCGAGCGTGTCCGGGCGCAAGCAGTTCGACGTCGATGAGGCGCTCGACCGGGCGATGCGCGTGTTCTGGGAGTACGGCTACGCCGAGACCTCGCTCGACACCCTCGGCCGGGCCACCGGCCTGGGCCGCGGCTCCCTGTACGGCGCTTTCGGGGCCAAGGACGACCTGTTCCGCCGGTCGCTCGAACGGTACGGCGCGCTCTACGAGCACCGCTACGAAGAGGCTATCGCCGCCCACGCCGGTGATCCCGTCGCCGCCGTCGGTGCCTTCTTCGACGTGGTGCTCGACCGGATCGCCGACCCCGGTGTGCCGGACGGGTGTCTCGTCGTGCAGTCGGCCGCGCAGCTGCCCACGCTGTCGCCGGAGTCGCGGGAAGCGGTCAACCGGGCCGTGACCGCGCAGCGCCGACGAGTCCGCCGGGCCCTGGACGCGGCGTCCGCCGACCACGAACCGGCGGAACTCGAAAGCCTGGTGTTGCTCGTGGTCGGCGTCCAGCACGCCATCGTGGTCCTGAGCCGCACCGGCGCCCCGGCGGCCGACCTGCGCTCCCTCGCCGCGGCGGGGGTACAGGCGGTCGCCGACCGGCTGGCCTAGACGACGGCGTCGGTGCAGCTCATCGCCGGGGTCGTCTCGCTGCGGGTGCGCCGGAGGTGAGCTTCGCCCCAGACCCGGACTCCCTCGACGACGGGCAGGAGAGTTGTCCCGTAAGGAGTGAGCCGGTAAAGCACGCGCGCCGGGACCGGTCCGGTCACCACGCGTTCGACGAGGCCGTCGGCTTCGAGCTCGCGCAGCTGTTCGGCCAGGACCTTGGCCGTGATCGGCGTGCCCCGGCGGCGGAGGCCGGCGAAGTGGCACTCGCCGTGGGCGAGCCAGTAGAGCAGGGTCAGCTTCCACTTCCCGCCGATCGCGGCGAACGCCGCGGCCATCGGACAGCCGGGCAGCGGGTTGGGACGGTTACGTGCAGGTGCCTTCTTGTCCACGGCGGTGCTCCCCTCGGATAGTCGGACCATGACCGTGCCATACAGAAGAGCTTTGATCGCCGGCCTTTCGGCCCTCCTGCTGATCGCGACGGCCGCGTCGACCTCGCCCGCGTCGGCTGCGTTGCCGGCGAGCGCCGCCGGCCAGCAAGACTTCGCGTGGGAAATCGGCACGTGGCGCAGCACCGTGCGGGTGCTCGCCGAGCCGCTGTCGGACTCCGCGGACACCTGGCTCCAGTTCGCGGGCACCAGCACCGTGCGGCCCCTTTTGGACGGGCGCGCGAACGTCCTCGAGTTCCAGGTCTCCGGGCCGAACGGGCGCATCGACGCCCTCAACATGCGCCTGTACGAGCCGCAGGCCCAGCGCTGGAGCCTGACGTTCATCAACATCCGCGACGGCTTGCCCACCCCGGCGGTGTACGGCGGCTTCCACAACGACACGGGCGAGTTCTACGGCGACGACCAGCTCGGCGGCCACCCGATCAAGGTGCGGTTCCTCATCTCCCGGCCCACCCCGGACGAGGCGAGGTTCGAGCAGGCGTTCTCGGCTGATGGTGGGACGACGTGGGAAACGAACTGGCTGGCCGTGGATCGCCGGATTCGCCGGTGAAGTGACGCCGGAGCGCCTTGGGCGTTGTAACGGTGGCGTCCGGGCTGCGACTGCAGGAGTGTCAGCTGCCCCGGGGCGGGAGGTCGGCCATGGTGCGACTTCGGGTTGTTTTCGCCACTGGCCTGGCGGCCGCACTGACTGCCGTATTCGTCACGCCTGCCCATGCCGCACTTCGCAGCGGTCTGATCGCATTCAGCAGGCAGGTTGACGGCGGCGGCGCGAACGTCTTTCTCGCCCGCCCCGACGGCTCGAAGAGCCGTCCGGTTTCTCTTCCCTACCCGGCCGAGGACTTCGGAGCGCCGGCGTTTTCCCCGGACGCCACCCGGCTCCTGATCGGCAACACCCTGCGCTTCGATGGAGCGGGTGAGTTGCTGCCGTTCCGGCCGCTCGTCGTGGACGTGAACGGACACGGCGCCACGCTGCTCGATCCGCCTGGAGCGCCGTTCGACATGCTCTGCCGGGCGTGGTCACCCGACGGTCGGCGGGTGCTGTGCGGCTTCGGCGGCGCGGATCCGGGGCTCTTCACCGTCCGTGCGACCGACGGTGGCGCTCCGATCCGGCTGACGACCGCCCCGGCGGGCGTCCAGGAAACACCCGGGGACTTTTCGCCGGACGGTCACCGCGTGGTGCTGATCCGGACCAGCCCGGGTACCGAAGAGACCGCGCTGTTCACCGTTCGCGCGGACGGCACAAAGCTGAAGCAGCTCACGCCGTACGGAGCCGAGATCGGTCACGAGTTCGCTGACGCGCGCTGGTCGCCCGACGCCGGGACATCCTCTTTGCCTCACCGCAAGGGAAACTACTGCTCGCTCACCCGGATCGGCCCGGGCTGACCGCGATCGAGCTCGCGGTGCACGGCTCGTACTTCGCCTTCGCCCCGGCCTGGTCCCCGGACGGCGCCAAGATCGTGTTCTCGATGTCACGCGATGGCCAGGAAGACGTCTACACCGCGAACCGCGACGGCAGCGACGTCACTCAAGTCACGGCCACGACCGACTTCGAGTCGTTCTCGGACTGGGGTGGATAGCCGAATGCGTAGCCCGATGTCCCGGCTGGTTCAGTCTGCGGTGCTTTCGTGGGCTTCGCGGGCAGCGAGCAGTTCGGGCAGGTGTTCGCGGCTCCAAGCGCACTGGGCCGCCATCGGTTCGAAGAGCGTGTGGCCCAGCGCAGTCAGTTCGTACTCGACCCGCGGTGGGATCTCGGGGTAGGCGGTGCGCGTGATCAGCCCGTCCCGCTCCAGCGCCCGCAGCGACTCGGTGAGCACCTTGGGCGTGATGCCCCGCAACGGCGTCTGGAGCTCGGAGAACCGCCGGGGCCCCGATCGCAAGCACGTGATGATCTTGGCCGTCCACTTGTCACCGATGCGCATCGGTGCCGCGACGGGGGCGCAGTCGGCGAACATGTCGGGGTCCAGCGGCTCACTCACACTCTCCACCGTACGTAACTATCGTTGCGGAAACCAAGGGCTCGCCCCGTAGCGTCCGCGGCATCGGCAGGTGATCGAATCCCTGCCCAGCCGAACGGAGTGAGCGCAGTGAGCAAGATCGTCGTTTTCGGGGCCGGTGGCCGCGCGGGACGTCACGCGGTGGCCGAGGCCACGGCCCGGGGTCACCAGGTCACCGCCGTCGTGCGTGACCCGCGGCAGCACCCGGACCTGGCCGGGACCGGGACGGCCGTGGTCGCGGGCGACGTCACCCGGCCGGACAGCGTGGCCGAGGTCGCCGCGGGCCACGACGCGGCCGTCAACGCCGCGGCGCGGCTGGACGTGCCGGCGGAAACCTTCTTCCCGGCCGCCGCCCGCGCGCTGCTGGACGGGCTGGCGCGGGCCGGTGTCGGGCGGTTGGTCGCGATCGGGATCGGCACGGTGCTGGAGACCGCACCCGGTGTCGCGGTGCACGACGACCCCGGGTTTCCCGCGGAGGGCCGGGCGTTCTCGCTCGGGCACGCGGCCGGGCTCGCGGCGTTGCGCGGAGCGGACACCGACATCGATTGGGTGGTGCTGGCCCCGCCGGCCGTCGTCTTGGACAACGAAGCGGCACGCACCGGCCGGTACCGGACGGGCGGCAGCCGGATCTTGCCCACGGACGATGCGGCGCCGTTCTCCTACGCCGATCTCGCCGTCGCCCTGATCGACGAGGTCGAGACCCCGAAGCACCATCGCGCCCTGATCGCGGTGGCGGGTGTGCCGTGCGCATAGGAACGAACGTCGGCCTCGAAATCGATGGGCCCAAGTCGATGGCCGACATCGTCGACGAGGTGCGTCACGTCGCGGAACTGGGGCTGGGTGGTGCGTGGTGGGCCGAGCGGCACACCGCCGACGCGCTCACCGCCGCGACGGTCGCCGGGCTCGCCGTGCCGGGACTGCCCCTCGGGACGGCCGTCGTGACCACCTACCCGCGCCACCCGCTGACGCTGGCCAGCCAGGCCCTGAGCGTGCAAGCGGCCATCGGCAACCGCCTCGCCCTCGGCATCGGACCCGGCCACCGGCAACGCGTCGAATCGGTGTACGGACTGCGTTTCGACCGCCCGGCCCGGCACACTCGCGAGTATCTCGGCGTTCTCGTGCCCCTGCTGCACGGCGAGACGGTCGAGTTCAACGGCGAGATGTACCAGGTCGCGGGGCAGACGTACACGCCGGACGCGCTACCGCCGTCCGTGCTCCTTGCCGCGCTGGGCCCGGTCATGCTGCGCATCGCCGGTGAACTCGCCGACGGAACCGTGGCCGTATGGACCGGCCCCCGAACGGTCGAAACCCATGTCGCCCCGCGGATCACTGCGGCCGCTGAGGCTGCGGGGAAGCCTGCACCGCGCATTGTGGTCAACCTGCCCATCGCCGTCACGGACGACGCCGACCAGGCAAGAGCCTGGGTCAGCGCCCATTTCGGCGGAGCCGGCCTGGTGCCGAGCTACCGGGCGCTGTTCGACCGGGAGGGCGTGCGCGGACCGGCGGAGGTCGTGGTGGTCGGCGACGAACACGAAGTGGGACAGCAACTTCACCGCTACGCCGACGCCGGCGCCACGGAGTTCATCGCCGTGCCGTTCGGATCGCGGGAGCAGATCGACCGCACTCTCGCGTTCCTCGCCCACGTCAACCGTGAGGTCGGCCCTGGGTCACCGTCTGAGGCATAGGGGGCCGGCGTCGTCGGCGCAGGCGTAAAAACGGAATGCGGCCAGCGCACCGTAACTCTCGCGAGTAAACAGGAAGTTCTTGAACGCACCGGCCAGCGATCCCGGCTCGGACCCGGCGAGACTGTAAACGTACTCAACGGTCCAGAACGGGTAGCCGTGCTCCCGGATGTCGGCGAAGGTTCCCTCGCGGCCGTCCAGGGTGATCTTCTTGACACCACCCGCCTGGTCCACATCGGACACACTCGCGTACCCGATCGCGCCGTCCAGGTTGGCCACCCGGTCCAGCAGGTCGCCGGTCGAGCCTTGCTCGCACACGATCGGCGACCCGGGCGGAGTACCCGGACGCAGTTCCCGGCACGAGTCCGACGTCGGGGCCGCCTGCCGGACCGGGGTCGCGGGATTGCCGCCCAGGACGTACTTTTCCAGGGCCTGGCGGGTCCCCGAGTCGGTGGACCGGCCCACGACGCGGATCGCGCCGGTGTCGTGCGGGTTGTGGGTGATGTCGCTCCAGGTGTGCGCCGCGCCGGTGAAGATCCGCCGGGCGTCCGCTGCCGGCAGGGCGCCGACCGGCACGTCCGCGCCGGCCACGAACGTGAACGGCACGATCGCCAGCGGCTCGGCCACCAGGTCGCGGAACTGCGGATCGTCGAACCGGCCGTCGGACAGCGCGAGCTGCCCGGTCCCGCTCTTGCCGGCGGCCACCAGGCGTTCCAGCCCTTCCCGGCTGCCGGGCGTGCGGACCTTGACCGACGCTTCCGGGCAGTACGCGCCATACGACCCGGCCAGCGCCGTGGTGGCCCGGCTGAACGCGGTCGACCCTTCGACACTCAAGGCCCCGGACGCGCACACGACGCCTTCGGGGAGCTTGGTGAACGGCGTGACGTTGTTGAGCAGCAGCACCACCGCGAACGCCCCGGCGCAGAGCGCGGCCAGGCCGCCCCACGCGAGGGTCTCCGGCCGGATCTTCTCCCGGCCTTGACGGGTCGTGATCCGGCCCTCGCGCAGCCCGCCTTCGACCACGACCTGGTGATTCGTCCCCGGCTTCGTGCCCGACAGCACGATCACCAGCTTGAACGAGTCGTCCGGCCGGAGCGGGACCGCGGGCAGCTTCACCCGGTCCCGCTCGATGCCGGCCTCGCCCAGCCCGGTCAGCACCCGCTCCAGCACCGCGGGCTCGAACTCGGTGGCGTCCACGGACACCACCGTCCGGCCCGGGAAGTACAGGCTGAGCGGGGAGACGTAGTCCTCCTGGCGCAGCGGCGCGCCGCCGGTGTTCTTGATCCGGACGACCACGACACCGGGATCGGCCACGGCGTGGTGCTCGCTTTCCAGCCGGACGCTCTCGCCGACGTCGACACCGAACGGGGCGTCGATCCGGACCCGGCAGGACAGCACCCGCTCGCGCCGCGTGCGCACGACGGACGCGACCATGGCGGTGATCGCGACCGCGGCCGCGGCCAGCAGGCCGGTGATGCCGATCGTGCTGATGGCCGCTTCGGCGACCCAGCGCCGTTCGGTGATCCCGAGCACGGCGGCCACCACCGCCACCGCGCCGAGACCGGCGCCGAGGACGATCCGCTGGCGGGTGGTGCGCCGGCGCGGGGCGGCGTGGTTGAGCACCACGTCGGACAGCCGGCGCGCCCCCTCGGCCGTGGACGGCCGCGCCTGCATGGCGCGGCCGATCCGGGCTTCGGCGGTGGCCACCCGCTCCTCGATCCAGGCGGGCTCGGAGCCCGGGTAGGCGGCCTGGTGCAGCTGCCTGGAGAGGTCCCGGGTGCCGCGCTGCGGGTCAGTGCCCGCCATCGCCGGCCTCCTCGCCGCCGGTGCATTCGGGGCAGCGGCCCGACATGCCGTCCAGCACGTAGGACGCCTCCAGCACGGCCTCCCACATGACCCGCTTCGGTCCCTTGCCGCGGCCGTCCCCGGCGTTCAGGAACTTCTCGACGACGATCTCCCAGTGGTCCTGCGCGGTCGGCCAGTCCCCGTCGTGCCGCAGCGCGAACCGGATGCCGAAGTAGTCCGGGACCTCGAAGCCGTGCCTGCCGTACTGCAGGCGGTCCAGCAGCGGGATGGCCCCGATGCGCCGGCCGGCCGCTCGCCCGCGCGAGCGCCGGAGGCTCCGGTTGTCCGTCACCTCGGACACCACGTAGCCGGCGACGGCACCCGCGAACCCGGTCACCACCAGCCAGCCCGAGATCGACAGCGGCAGCGCGACCCAAGGCGCCTCCGTCTCCCACGGCGAAGCGATCTGCACGCTGACGTCGTAGGCGGTTCGGCCCCCGATGACCAAGGCGTTGAGGGTGAAGAGACCGGCGAAGGCGGCCAGGATGTAGTAGCCGCGGACGCGGAGCCAGTACTGGATGCCGGTGTGCCGGCCGAGCGAGCGGCGACGACGCCGGAGCAGCGCCGCCAGCGTTTCCCGCCTCGGCGGGTCGACCTCACCCGGTTCGCTCGGGTCGGCCGCGCGTACCGTCTGCTGTGCCGACATCATGCCCGCTCGGTTCCCTGCCCCACAGCCGAAAGCTACCCCGGGTGGAGGCCCGGGACCGGCCCCTTGCCCGGGTGTCCACCTTCCGTTCGTCTCGTGGACACCGGGGACCGGCTACGGCGACCTCTTGAGGTAGCGGCGGACGCCGCCAGGCAGGGTGCCCATGCCGTTGGCGGCGTTGCGTTGCCCGAACGCGGTGTACACCGCGGGCGCGGACTTCGCGATGAAGGCGTAGAACAACGCCGTCGTGCCGGACTGGCCGGCCCGGCCCAGCAGGGTGATCGGCCGGTCCGGCAGGGACTTCCCGCCGTTGGTCGCGGTGATCGCCGGGTCGCTCCAGCGCGTGATGTCGCGGCTGAAGATCCGGCCGATCGTCCCGTGCCATGTCCGCGGCGGCGACCGCCGCGCGGAAGCGCTCGAGCCCGTGCTGCGCTTCGATCCGGCGGCGGTAGGCGTGCGTGGCGACCGCGACCGGCCCGTCGGCGGCGCGGAGGACTCGGTCCGGGGCGGTCCGGACTAGCTGGAACGAGGATCCCGCTTCACCTGGCTACGCCCCGGCGCGTGCGCGGACGCGCCGGGAAGGCGCTTTCCCGTGATCACATCGGGAAGATCGGCGTGGAGTGGGCAAAGTCAGCCGCCTGCTGAGCGGGCACGCCCGTCGCGGCGAGCCGTGTGAAGGCATGGCCACCCCGGTTTTCCCACGGGATCGGGCGGCCCGATGTCCGATCAGCCGATCCCGCGCCTGTCGCCGGAAGTTCACCGGATCGGTACGTTCGTGGTCGCCTTCCGGCGAAGCGTGGCCGCCATCATTCCCGGTGCCCGTACGAGACGAGGAGGTTCCGTGCCCGCTTCCCTGCTTTCCCGGACCGCGCAGCGGCTCGCCGTGACCGT
>NZ_PPHF01000119.1 GCF_002904335.1 Amycolatopsis sp. CA-126428
GCATGGTGGGCATCCTTCCAGCGAGGAGCGCATCCTCACAGGTCAGGAGTCAACCGAACCGGGGGCAGTCCCCCCCGTACTCCTACGTCGGCGGCAACCCGTTGAACGGCACGGACTTCACCGGGTTGTGCGGGTTCTGGTGCTGGGTCGGCGTCGGTGCCGCGGTCGTCGGGACGGCGGCGTGCATCATCGCCGAGCCCTGCGGCCTCGTCGAGGGCGGTGTCGCGCTCGGCGCCGGAGGGGCCGCCGTCCTCGGCGGGGCCCTCACGTTCGAAGGCGGCAGCGTCCTCGCCACCGGCTTGGCGGCCGGCGGGCTCATCGGCGGCGCGATGCACGCGGCGACGAACGGCGGCAGCGGCCACTCCAGCAGCAGTTCCTCCTCGAGCAGCGGGAGCGGCGGCGGAGGCAGCCCGGCGAACTCGGGTGTCGCGCAGCGGCCGTACTCCGACATCCCCGGCAGCTCCGGCTGCGAGGAGGTCGCCGACCAGATCCAGAGCCGGATCGGCGGGGAGCTGTGGGAGGTGAAGCCCCCGCCCGGTGCGTCGAACGTCGGGCCGTACCACGGCGAAGACACGTTCTGGGGTGATCACACGTTCGTGGTGAAGGACGGCTGGGCCTACGATCAGTGGACCGGCCCCGAAGGCGTACCGCTGCAGGAGTTCAAGGAGCAGTTCGACTACTGGGACGTGCTCAAGTTCTTCCGGAAGTAGAAGAGGACCAGGCACTGTGGACCACCGGACGCTCTTCATTGAGATCCACCGGCGCCCGAAGCTGTACGGGCTGGACGGCAGTTACCGCGAATACTGCACGTTCCTGCTGGGCGTCGACGCGGGCAACGCCGGCGGGCTGCTCACCGGCTTCCGCGAGTTCCTCGTGCCCCGGGCCGGCACCGGCGACAACCTCACGTGGCCGTCGCTGGTGCTGCACCTGGCCTTTCCCGGCCGCACCACGGGCTGGCACGACGAAGCGGCGGGGGAGGGGCGGCAGCAGGCGGTCGACCTGCTCTTCGCCCTGCTGGCGGAGTTCCTCGACCGCCGGGAGACGGCGGAGGGCACCGTGGCCGTCTTCGAGGAATACCTGGCTTGGCGGAAAGCCCAGCCCTGGCACCGGCCTCAGCGGCCGTAGGTGAGGTTGACGACGCCAGTCGCAAACGAGGGAGCATTTATGCTCCATAAACGGCGACGACCGACATCGATTGACGCCGAATCGGGACATGAGCGAATGCAAACATTCCAGCTAGATCGACTGAGGGCGACCCACGTCTAGAACCTCCAGTTAACCGGAGGGTTCTTGGTTCGAGTCCAAGCGGGGGAGCTTCCAGACGAGAAAGCCCAGGCCAACGGCCT
>NZ_PPHF01000012.1 GCF_002904335.1 Amycolatopsis sp. CA-126428
GGTCAGCGGTGCGCTGGCGAGCCAGCGGGACGTCCTCGACGAGGTCGCGGCCCTGCAGGCGACCACCGACGGGCTCATCCGCGCGAACACCGAGCTGCTGGGCCTGCAGTCCGCGGAGATCCGCCAGGCGAGCAGCGACCCGGCCGTCGCGACCGAGACGATCCGGCAGTCCTTCGACCGGATCTACGCCTCGATCGACGCGATCGACGGGTTCCGTGCCGACGCCGTCGCCGCGATGGCGGCGACCGTCGAGTCGCTGTCCGGCGAGGTCCGCCGCGCCGAAGACCACCTGCGGCGTTCGCACGAGGGGGAAGCATGATCAGGAAGGTGCCGGCGCTCTTGTTGGGCGCCGCGTTGCTGGCGGGGTGTTCCGACTCTTCGTCCGCACCACTGGGGGATCCCGAGCCGGGGACGTTGCGGATCCTCGCGGGCAGCGAGCTGGCGGACATGCAGCCGGTGCTCGACGAAGCCGCGCAAGCCACCGGTGTGAAGGTGAAGTTCACCTTCACCGGCACCTTGGAAGGCGCCGAAACGCTGGCGAACGGCAGCGCCGACGGCAAGTACGACGCCGTGTGGTTCTCGTCGAACCGGTATCCCGCCGGCATTCCCGAAGCGGCGAAACGGCTCGGCAACCAGGTCAAGATCATGAGCTCGCCGGTGGTACTGGGCCTGGCCACGCCGGTGGTGCAGCGGCTGGGCTGGGCCGGCAAGCCGGTCAGCTGGGGCGAGATCGCCGCGCAGGCCGGGAAGAAGGCGTTCAGCTACGGGATGACGGACCCGTCGGCGTCGAACTCCGGGTTCTCGGCGCTGGTCGGGGTCGCGTCGGCGCTGGCGGGCGCGGGCAACGCGGTCGACGCCCAGCAGATCGCTTCGGTCACCCCGCAGCTGACGCAGTTCTTCAGCGCCCAAACGCTCTCGGCGGGTTCTTCGGGCTGGTTGTCGGACGCGTACGTCCGGCGCGCGAGCGGGCCGGACCCGGTCGACGGGCTGATCAACTACGAGTCCGTGCTGCTGTCCGCGAACGCGTCCGGGAAGCTGCCCCAGCCGCTCACCCTGGTCTACCCGAGCGACGGAGTCGTCACCGCCGACTACCCGCTCACGTTGCTGGCCGACGCCGGTTCCGACGCGCGCTCGGCCCACCAGCGGCTCGCGGACCACCTGCGGACGCCCGCGGTGCAGAAGCGGATCATGGAGACCACCCAGCGGCGCCCGGTCGTGCCCGGGGTCGCGCTGGGGACGCAGTTCGCGCTGCGCGACCTCGTCGAGCTGCCGTTCCCGGCGACGCAGCAGGCGGTGGACGCGTTGCTGTCGGCCTACTTCGACAAGCTCCGGCGTCCCTCACGGACGCTGTACGTGCTCGACACGTCCGGGTCGATGGCGGGCGAGCGGATCGACTCGCTGCGGTCCGCGCTGGTCGGGCTGACCGGCGCGGACACCTCCCTGACCGGGCGGTTCCGGCGGTTCCGGAGCCGGGAGGAGGTGACGATGCTGCCGTTCGACACCGGGCCGGGTGCACCGCGGACGTTCACCGTGCCCGAGGCGAACCCCGAGGCCGAGCTGGCGCAGATCAAGACGTTCGCCGAAGGACTGGCCGCCCGGGGCGGAACGGCGATCTACGACAGCCTTTCCCGGGCGTACCAGGTGCTCCAGCCGCTGGCGGCCGCGGATCCGGACCGGTTCACCTCCATCGTGCTGATGACCGACGGCGAGAACGCGAACGGCTCGTCGTTGCCGGACTTCCTGGCGTCGCTGGGGTCGTTGCCGCCCGCGGTGAAACAGGTCCCGGTGTTCACGGTCCTGTTCGGCGAAGGCAGCAGCGACGAGCTGACCCAGGTCGCGACCCGGACCGGCGGCAAGGTGTTCGACGCGCGCAACGTCCAGCTGTCCCGGGTGTTCCAGGAGATTCGCGGGTACCAATGATGCTGCGTTATCTGGGGTCGACCAAGAACCTCGCCGGCTGCGTCGGGGGCCTGCTCGGCGTCGGGCTGTACCTGACCGGGGTGGTCGGGTGGTTCTGGCCGTTCGTCGTGGTGGCGCTCTACGCCGCGGGAGCGCTGCTGGCGCCGGGGGAGAAGGTGCGGCTGGTGCCCGATGCGTCCGCCGGGCTGCGGGAGTCGCTGGACGGGCTCGAGGCCGCGGTTTCCGCGCAGGCGTTGCGGATGCCTGCGTCCTCTGTGGACACTGTGCACCGGATCGCCGAGGTGCTTCGCGACCTGCTTTCCCGGCCGGAGCGGCTTTCGGGCGATCCCGAGCTGCAGCACGCCGTCGTCCGGCTCGCGGGCACGGATTTGCCGCTGTCGCTGGAAACCTACCTCAACCTCCCGCGGTGGTTCGCGGCGCGGCGCAGCGGTGCGGGCGCGGAATTGGTGACTCAGCTGGGTTTGCTCGAGGCGGAAGCGCACCGGGTGGCCGAGCGGTTCTACGCGACGGAGGTCGACCGGCAGGCCGATCACACGCGGTACCTGCGGGACCGGGAAACCTGAACCCCTGTGGGTGATGATGTTCGAACGCGCGTTCGAGTAGCGTGGTCGATATCTCACCGGGAAGGGGAAATCATGAACGCGCACCGAGGTTCGGCAGAGTCAGCGTCATCGCGGCGGTGGTCAGCCAGCTCAGCAGGTCCGGCAGGGGAATGCGGGAAAGCCGTTCCGGCCATTCCTCCGCCACTGTGTGCAGCACGAGCTCGTCGTGCCGCGGCTCCACCTTCGTCAGTTTCAAGCCGGGCGGGAGTTCGGGCAGGGGAAGCACGATGGGCTGGAAGCGGCGGGGCGGCCGCAGCTGCCGTTGTCCGATGTGGAGGGTCTGTGGCACGAGCACCACGCCGTTGTCCGCCACTTGCGGGCGAAGGGTCAGGTGTCCCCAGTGTGGCCGCTTGGCCCAGTGGATCCGGAGCAGGCCGCCGTCGGCCGGTGTCGCGACGATCCCGGGGCGGGCTTTCGCCACCCGGTCCCGCAGCACGTCGGCGGAAACGGCGATCGCCAGCTGCACCCGCGCGGGTTTGGCGGCCGGCGTGGGCAGCGAGCGGAGGCGGACGTCTTCGGCGAGCACGGTGACGCGGCGGAGCGGGATGCTTCCGGCCGCGCCACCGTCGCCGGCTTGGGCGTCTTCGGTGTCTTCGGTGTCCGGTTCCGGCCAGTCGACGTCCTCGGCGACGATCCGGACGTCGCCGAGGCGTCCGGTGGCCAGCCGGAGGCTGTCGGCCGGGTAATCGAGTTCGGCGAGGGTGAGGCCGACTTCGCGGCCGCCCACCTTCGCGGTCAGCCGGCGGCCGACGAGCTGTCCGGTGACGGTGCGCACCAAGGCGGCCGGCGTGACCGGGACGTTCGGGAGCAGTGAACGCCCGGCCGCGGCCAGCCCGGCCAGCTCGGGCCACGGCGACCAGCCGTCGAACCACCTGCCGTCGCTCATCCGTCCAGTGTCGCCCACGGACACGAACGGCGGCGACGGCGGGTGGTTCCCGGGTGGCCCAGCGGATCGCCTCCGGTCACCGGCCCGCGAAGCGGGCGATGATGCCGGTGATGACGAGCCAGAACACCGCGGCGAGGCCGAAGTCCAGGATCACGGCCAGGCTGGGGTTGTCGACCGGGAACAGGCCGGGCCAGAACAACGCGAGAGGAACCGCCAGTGACTTGATGAACTGGAAGAAGGCATTGCCGGCATTCGCGCCGGCGAGCACCATGATCATGTAGAGAACTTCGATCCCCGCGAAGATCGCGCCGATCGCCGTGATGACCCGCACGGCCGTGTTCCGTCTGGTGGTGGTTCGCCAAGGAGACATGCCGCGAAAATTCCCGGATTGGGTGACCGATCAAACGCTCCAAGGCCCAGATTGCGCCGTTTGGCCGCTTCTGTTGCTCTCCGTCAACGCTCTGGCGCAGCTGGTGAGCAAATCAAGCCCGGTGTCGGCCCGCTTGTCCTTTTCGTAGTCCGCCTCAGGGGCGGTCGTCACCAGGTTCACCGGTCGCGGTCGCCCCCGAACCCACATCAGATGGCCCACCTGGCTACCTGTCGTAGCGATGCGGCGCGCTCCCTGCCGCGCCAGCTGCGTCCGGTCGGAGCGCTCTGGCCGACCTGGTCCTGTTCTACGCCGACTTGCCGGTGAGGCCATCCGCCTCAGCAACCGCATCACTGGAGGTCGTCTCGCGCTGCGTCGGCGGCATCGCCAAGGCCGGCCGGCGGCCTGAAGCCCGTGCCCAGGGCACACCTGGCCGCCTACGCCGGCATCACCGAGGTCGCCCGCAGTCCCGGAAGAGGCATCAAAGGCGAGCACCCGACCCGAACCGGCTACCGTCGGCTCAACCGCGCCTTCTCTTTCACCCGCGCGAGCCGTCCGCCTGGCCGGCCGTGTCGTCGGCCCCTATCCGCGCCTCCCCGCCGCCTCACCGGAGGTTGCTCGGTCCCACCAGCCGGCCTACAACCACAGGAAGAGAGCCGAGAGCGAGAAACGCAATTACCCCGCCTGCCTCGCCCGCCACCACTGCAACCACGCCACGTCCCCGCAACTGCACCCCACCCCCGCCGCGGCCTGACACCACACAGGGGGACCGCCAGGCGCGCAGGCCGTCAGCCTGGGCCTACCCGCGCCTCGCCGCCGCCTCACCGAGCAGCCGGGCCACTGCCCAGTCCTGCACAGCGAGCCCAACGGACTTGAAAACCGTCCGCCCACCAACCGCCGGCGGCGTACGCAGCGCCGACCCCAGCTCGATCAGCTCACCACGCTCGAGGAGCCCGCTCTCCACCGCGTGGATCACCTCGCCCGCCTCCTCAAGGGCGGCGTCGATCTGATCCACCACCACGCACCCCGCGGTGGCGAGCAACTCGGCGGGAAGCTCCCGCATGGACGGCAGATACGACCCGATCGCGTTGACGTGAACGCGGTCCGGCAAGTCATCGACAGCAAAGAGAGGAGTACGGGACGAAGTAGCACAACAGACGATCTCCGCATCGGACACCGCGTCCGGGGCACTCGAAGCCACCCGCACCGCCACCTCCGGGAACTCGGCCCGCAACCGGTCCACCAACGCCTGTGCACGCAACCCGTCACGGCCGAACACCGTCACGCGACGCACTGGCCGCACCGCCGCCACGGCGCGCACCTGGTCGGCAGCCTGGGCCCCGGTGCCGAGCAGCGCCAGCCGGCTCGCCGAGGGCGCGGCGAGCAGGTCCGTGGCGACGCCGGAGACCGCGCCGGTGCGCAATGTGGTGACCTCGACGGCGTCGGCGACCACCTGGCCGTCGGCGGTGTTCCACACCAGCGTGCCCAGGATCATCGGCGTCCGGCCGGGGGCCAGGTTGAGCGTCTTCACGACCGTCGTCGACGTCGGGGTGTGGCAGGCGGTCATCACGAGCGTCGTGGCTCCCGCGAAGGACAGCCGTTGCGGCACCACGAAACGGCCGGCGGCGAGGTCCAGGAATGCCTCGCGGACCGCTTCGACGGCGGCCGGCATCGGCACGGCCCTCCGGACGTCGTCGGCATCGAGCATGCGTGGCCCCTCCGGCATCGGGTCTGCCGCTAGCCTGGCGGCATGTCCGAGGCCACGCAAGATCCCGTCGAGGAGCAGCGGTTCTTCCGCGACGACTGGTACGGGGAGGAGATAACCGGGCGGCACTACGTGCGGTGCGAGTTCCACGAGGCCGACTTCTCCGAGGCGGTCACGCGGAACTCGGTGTTCACCGACTGCGTGTTCGGCAACGTGCGCTTCAACGCGTCGCGGCACACGGACTCGGCGTTCACCGGCTGCGCCTTCAAACGGTGCAACTTCTTCGACGCCGAATTCACCGGGTGCAAGCTCGTCGGCGCCACGTTCACCGAGTGCGAGCTGCGGCCGTTGCGGGTCACCGGCGGGGACTGGTCGTTCGTCGGCCTGGCGGGCGCCGACCTGCGGACGGTCACCTTCCAGGGGGTCCGGATGCGGGAAGCCGACCTCACCGGGGCGGACTGCGCCGGCGCGGTGTTCGCCGACGTCGACCTGTCCGGGGCGATGCTGCACGCCGTCAAGCTGCCGAAAGCCGAGCTGCGGGGCAGTGACCTCTCGGCGCTCGACCCGCTGAACGCCGAGCTGGCCGGGGCGATCGTGTCACCCGAACAGGCTGCGGTGCTCGTCACGTCGCTGGGGCTGCGGGTCCGGGCGTAGGCTCGGCGCGATCGGGAAGGGAGAGCCGCATGGGTGTCGTGACACCGGGGTTCCAGGGCCGTGCGCGCAGCGGCAACCCGCGGCTGCCGCCCGGGCAGTACCTCGCCGAGGACTTCCCCGTGCTGTCGGCGGGCCCGACCCCGCGCGTGCCCACCGAAACGTGGGAGTTCACCGTCACCACCGAGACGGGGGAGAAGCACGCCTGGAACTGGGCCGAGCTGATGGCCCTGCCCGGCGAGAAGCCCACAGTGGACATCCACTGCGTCACCCAGTGGTCCAAATTGGACACCCGCTGGCGTGGCGTCTCGATCGACACGCTGGTCGGCGGGCTCGACACCGAAGCCGACTACGTGATGGTGCACGCCTACGGCGGGTACACGACGAACCTGCCGCTGGCCGACCTGCTCGACGGCCAGGCCTGGATCGCCTACGAGTACGGCGGCAAGCCGCTGACCCCCGAGCACGGCGGCCCGGCGCGGCTGCTCGTGCCGCACCTGTACTTCTGGAAGTCCGCGAAGTGGGTGCGCGGGCTGGAGCTGAAGACCCGGGACGAGCCGGGCTTCTGGGAGAACGTCGGCTACCACGACTACGGGGATCCATGGCGCGAACAGCGGTATCAGGGCGACTAGCCTGGCGGGTCGCCCGCCTGGCCGGCTTCCGCGACGAGACACCCACGGCGCGCACGCTCGTCTTCGATCTGCCCGGCTGGCCGGGTCACCTGGCGGGCCAGCACGTCGACGTCCGGCTCACGGCCGCGGACGGCTATCGCGCGCAGCGCAGCTACTCCCTGGCCGCGCCGGCGGACGGCGACCGCGTGGAGCTGACGGTGCAGCGCGTCGCCGACGGCGAGGTGTCCGAGCACCTCACCGGCCCGTACGCGATCGGCGACCCGATCGAGATCCGCGGCCCGGTCGGCGGCTGGTTCGCCTGGCGCCCGACGGACCCGGCCCCGGTGCTGCTGATCGCGGGCGGCTCCGGCATCGTCCCGCTGATGGCGATGGTCCGGGCCCGCCGCGCGGCGGGTGTCCGCACGCCGTTCAAGCTGATCTGCTCGCTGCGCACCCCGGCCGAGCTGTACTACGCGGACGAGCTGCGCACACCGGTGGCGGGCGTGGACGTGACGTACGTGTTCACCCGCGAACTGCCCGAAGGCCGCTCCGGCATCCCCCGCCGCATCGACGTGGCGACGATCAACACGGCGGGCTGGCCGGCCGAGTTCGGCGCGTCGTGCTTCGTCTGCGGCCCGACGGGCTTCGTGGAAACGGTGGCGGACATCCTGGTCGCCCTCGGCCACGACCCGCACCGCATCCGCACCGAACGCTTCGGTCCCAGCCGCGATTGACCAGCCTGACCCCCCGAGCCGCCGATTCGCCCAGCAGGCATCCGATGATTAGGTGATCGCGTGCCCCGTTGAGCGGGAAATTGTCGACATCCCGTTCAAGAGATCCTATGTTTCCTTCATGCTGACCAAGTGGGGCTCGACGCGGCGCCGCACCGTGGTGACCGTCCTCCTGAGTGCGGGCGCACTGCTCGCCACGACCGGTCCGGCGGCCGCGGCCGGTCCCGATGCCGCCGGCCGGGACGTCTACGTCTCGCCCGGGGGATCCGATCAGGCCTCCGGGACCGCCGGCCACCCCGTCCGGACCCTCGACCGGGCCCGCGACCTCGTGCGGCAACGCGCCCCGCACCTCACGCGGGACCTCACCGTCCACCTCGCGCCCGGCGTCTTCCGGCTGGCCGCACCCCTGCGGCTCGACGCGCGGGACTCCGGCGGCAACGGGCACCGCGTCGTCTGGCAGGGCAGCGGCGACACCGAGCTGAACGGCGGCGTGCGAGTCACCGGCTGGCGGCCTGTGCCGGGTCGTCCGGGCCTGTTCTCCGCGCCCGCGCCCGCCGGGCTGGACAACACCCGCCAGCTCTACGTCGACGGCGTCCGCGAGCAACGCGCCCGCGGCCCCTTGCCGGTGACCGTCAAGGCCACCGCCACCGGCTACACCGCCAGCGCGGACACGCTCGCCCACTGGCACAACCCGAAGGACGTCGAGTTCGTGTACACCTCGGGTGAGGCGCTCTGGAACGTCCAGCGCGACGGCCTCGGCCAGTGGACCGAACCGCGCTGCCCCCTCGCCGCCGCCGACGGCACGACGATCACCATGGCCAACCCGTGCTGGGACAACTCGACGAAACGGGTGCTGTTCCCGGACATCCCCGGCCGCAGCGTCAACATGGTCGGCCCGGCCGACCTCACCAACGGGCGGCACCCCACCTACGCCGAAAACGCCTTCGAACTGCTCGACACCCCGGGCGAGTGGTACCTCGACCGGTCCACGCACGTCGTCTACTACCTGCCGAGGGCCGGCCAGGACCTGCGTCGCGCGGACGTCGAAATGCCGGTGCTGGAGAAGCTCCTCGACGCGCAAGGCACGGCTGCCGCGCCGATCCACGACATCGCGTTCCGCGGCTTGCGCTACTCCTACGCGACCTGGCTGACGCCTTCGTCGCCCGAAGGGTTCTCGGAAATCCAGGCGGGGTACACGATCACGGGTGCCGACGGCTGGGCCGTGCAGGGCCTCTGCCAGTTCGTGCGCGGCGGAACCTGCCCGTACGCCTCGTGGACGCGGGAACCCGCCAACGTCTCCGTCTCGCACGGCCGGCGCGTCGAATTCGCCGACAGCGTGTTCGCCCACCTCGGCGGGGCCGGGCTGGACCTCATCGAGGGCACCAAGGAAGCCCAGGTGCGCGGCGACGTCTTCACCGACATCTCCGGCAACGGCGTGCAGGTCGGCGGCGTCGACAAACCCGTCACCGACACCGACGCCGACGTCGTGCGGGACGTCCAGGTCACCGACAACCACCTCTACGGCCTGCCGCGCGAATTCCACGGCGGCGTGCCGATCGTCAACGGCTACACCGTCCGGAACACCATCTCCCACAACCAGATCGACCACGTCGGCTACTCGGCGATCTCCGTCGGCTGGGGCGGCTGGCCGGACAAGATCAAGCGGCCCGCGACGCCGAACCTGTCGCACGACAACGTCGTTGCGGACAACCTGATCTTCGACTACATGCAGATGCTCGACGACGGCGGTGGCGTCTACACCCAGGGCATCACCGGCACCTCCCTCGACGACGGCGAGAAGGTCACCGGCAACGTCATCCACGGCCAGTGGGGGCTCGGCAAGGCCGTCTACACCGACAACGGCAACACCTACGAGACCGTCCGCGGCAACGTCCTCTACGGCACGGCGTACTTCAACGTCGGCACGGTGCACGTCGACTACCGCGACGACCTCGGCAACAACGACCCGACGCTGATCGAGGGCAATTACTGGGAGCAGGGCGACCGCGACAAGGTCGACAAGGGCGCGATCACCCGCGGCAACCAGATCCTCGCCCGCCCGGCGGACGCCCCGCCCGCGATCGTCGCGAACGCGGGCCTGGAACCGGCCTACCGCCGCTTGCTTTTCCGTCCGGTCGGCGGGTGCGGGCCGGCCGAAGCACCGTCACGGGTCGGCACGTTCGCCGTCGCGGGCAAGCTGTACGCGACCTGGAACCCGACGTTCGCCTTCAACAACGCACCGATCACGGACTACGTGGTGACGGCCTCGGGCGGCGGCCGCACCCACTCGGCAACGGTGACGGCGGCCGACTTCGCGAAGCGCGCGTACGCCGAAGTGCCGGGACTGACGGACGGGACGCAGTACACGGTGACAGTCGCGGCGCGCAACGCGTTCGGCACGAGCGAGCCGTCACTGCCATCGGCTCCGGTCACGCCCGGCCTGCACCCCATCGCGCTGCCGGACATCCCGACGAGCGCACGGGCATTGCCGAGCGCAACGGCGGCCTCGATCCGCTGGAACCCCCCGGCCGCGGCGGGCGACACCCCGGTCCTGGGCTACGTGATCACGGTGTCCGACGGCCGCACGATCCGGGTCCAGGGCCGCGACGCCCTGGTCACCCAGCCGACGGTCAAGGGCATGACCAGGGTGATCGACGGCCTGCACCCGGCGACGGCCTACACGTTCACGGTAGCGGCGGTCACGGCAACGGGAACGGGCCCGGCAGCCACATTCACGGCCACAACGGCGGCTGCCTGAGCCGTCGGGCCTCGTTGTCCACAGCCCGGCCATGATGTGGACAACGAGGCCCGCTCACGGGCTTTCCCAGCTTTTCGTCGCACCCAGCCGATAGACTGGACCAGGGACGTCCCCCCGGAGAGGGTGGGGGCTGGGATTGAAGTCGGCTAAGTCGCGTCCGGGCGGGTGAGCAGCTCCCGCAGCGTCGCCAGCAGCTCCCGCCGGTCCGCCGCCCCGAGCTTCCCCCGGATGCGGGCCATGTGGTGCTCCACCGTCTTACCCGAGATGAACAGCTTGCTCCCCGCCTGCTTGTACGTCAGCCCCTCCACGACCAAGCGGGCCACCTCCAGCTCGCGCTCGCTCAGCGCCGCCAAGCCCGCCCCTGCCGCCGGCTCTGATGAGGATCCCGGTTCGCGGCGGGCCGCCGTTCCCTGGAACTGGCGGGCCGCCTCCAGGAGCTGGACCATCGCCTTGCGGTCGGACGTCCTGATCGCCGCCTGGCCCGCCAGGCGGGCCGCGTCCCAGCGGAGGCCCAGGTCGTGCAGCTCGGCCGCCGCCGCGGTGATGGCGTCCGGGGCGAACGTTCCGCCCAAGACCGCCAGCCAGCCCTGGGCCGCCGTGGCCAGGGCGCGGGGGTGGCGGCCGCAGTGGGCGTGGGTCGTCAACGTGGCCAGGTGGGCCTTGACCGCGTCCGCGTCCTCCAGCGTGATCGCCGCGTGCAGCTCGTGCCAGACCAGCGAGACCGTCCACAGTGGAGGCTCGCCGAGGCGGGCCAGCAGGCCGTGGGCGCGTTCGAACTGGCCGGAAAGCTTGGCGAACGCGCCGGTGCGGGCCGCGGCGATCGCCAGCTCGCCCAGCGGCAGCAACGTGAACAGGTCCGTCTGCTGCCGCATCGATGCCTGGTACGCCCGGTTCCACGACCGCTGCAGCCCGACGAGGTCGCTGGCCCGCCGGGCGAGGCCGAGCTCCAGCGTCGCGAAGAACAGCTCGTCCCGCGCCTCCAGGGGCCGGCCCGCGACGGCGTCACGGTGTTCCGCGGCCGTCGCCAGGTCGCCCGCCGTCATCGCGACCCAGCCCAGCAGCAACCGGTGCCGCACGGCCAGGAGGTCGCCGCCGGCCCCGCCGGCCAGCGCCCGGCTCAGCACCGACTCCGCCAGCGCCAGCTCGCCCGTGTGCAGCGCGACGAGCGCGGCCAGCGCGGCCGGGCTGTCCGGCAGCAGCATGCCGCCCAGGGCCGGCTCCAGCATCGTGGCCGCGCCGAGCAGGGTCGACAACGTCTCCGTCGCGCAGCCGGACACCGAATCCACGATGCCGCGGGCCATCCGGGTGGCCGCGCCGGCGAACAGCGTCGGCGCGACGCCCGGGGCGGGGGAGTCGAGCAGGCGCCGGGCCCCCTCGATGTCCCCGGTCCCGACCAGGGCAGTCGCCGAGAACGCGTCGGCGCGGCCCGCCCAGTGGTACAGCTCGGCGCTGCGGGCCAGTTCGCCGCGGTGGGCCAGCACGGTCGCCGCGATCTCCGCGCCCGCCGCGCGGGTTTCCGCGTCGGCGGCGCCGAGCATCCCGTCGCCGAGCCGCAGCGCGGTGTCGAGGTCGCCGGACAACGCGGCCGCGCGCGCCCAGCCCGCCGTGACGGCGGGAGAGCGGTCGCCCGCTTCGGCGGCGGCTTCGAACAACTGCGTCGCCAGCCGCGCGTCGGACGGCAGTGCCTCGCCTGCCGCCGCGGCGAACGCGGCCGCCGCGGACGCGCCGGAACTGCCGGTGCCGAGCAGGGACAAGGCCAGGTCGAGCACCGGGAGGCCGTTCGCCAGCTGCAGTTCGACCAGCCGCTGCACCGTCGTCAGCCGGCGCGCGGGCGGCCCGAAGTCGCGGACTGCGACCGCGGCCAGTGGCAGCAGCGTGTCGTCCGGGGCGAGCAGGCCGGTCGCGCGGGCGCCCTCGACGATGGCGGGCAGCTGGTCGGGACGGCGGTCGAGCAGGGCGCACAGCAGGTCGAGGTTGCGCCCGGCGCCGGCTTCGGCCGCGATCAGGTAGCGGAGCACGTCGTCGTCGAGCTCGTCCAGCTCGGGCCGGAACTCCTCCAGCCGCCCGAGCAGCGCGCGTTCGGCCAGCCGCGGCACCCCGCCGCTGCGGGCGTGCAGCTCGGCCGCGGCCGCCGGGTCGGCGGGCGAACCCGTCACGGCGGACATCAGCTGTGCCACGTCTTCGACGCCGAGCGGGCCGAGCTGCAGCAGCGTCCAGCCGGACGCCACCGCGGCCGGCCGGTGCGCGACGACGATCGGGCCGTCCGCGCCGGCGAGCAGGTCCTCGAGCTGGTCGGGGCCGAGCCGGTCGGCGTCGTCGACCAGCACGGCGTCGACGTCGGCGGCCCGGTAGCGGCGGTCGAGCGCGGCGAGCAGCACGCTTTTGCCGTAGCCGCCGGGGGCGACGACGGCGAGCCGCAGCGGGGCGGCCGGCTCGGCGGTGACGCGGTCGAGCAGCTGCCGCGCCGCCGGGTGCACGGGAACCGTGTGCGGCGGGGGGACCTGCGTGAGCAGATTGTTCAACAGTGACCTTCACCGGAGGGGACGCAATGGGTGGGGGCGGGGGTACCGGCGGGGCCGGCGGTGGCTTCGCGGGCGGTGACGGTGATCACGACGCCCGAAACGGCCGCGGCGAGCAGCAGGACCGCGGCGGCGAGCGGGCGCCGCCGGCGGAACAGGTTCATCGGGCCGGTGCGCTCGGGCAGTTCGAACGGCGTGATCTCGATCGGCGGCCGGGGCGGCCGCTCGCCGAGCTCACCGAGCGTGTCCACCTTGGGGAGCAAAGTGGTCTCGACGGCGGGGGGTTCCTGCGGGGTCCCCCGGTGGTCGGCGCGCAGCGCCGCGAGGGCGGCCGCGCCGAGCGCGGTGGTCGCCGGCGGAACCGGTCCCGCGAACACCGGGCAGGGGGGCCGGGCCGGCAGCGCGTGCGGGGGGACGTCCCCGCAGAACACCACGCCGGCGAGCCCCTTGGGGGACGTCGAGGCCGCTCCGGCGAGCGCGAACAGCGTGCTCAGCGCGGCCGCCGGGGCCACGCCTTCCGCACCCTGGCCGAGCTGCCAGCCACTCGCGCCGCTCGCCGTCGCCAGCGTCACGTTCACGCCGTCGGTGCCGTATTCGCACACCCCGGCCACCTGGGCGCCGGGGCCGGGGAGGGGCAGGTGCGCGCCGAGCGCGGCGATCGAGCCGGGAACCAGCGTCACCGCGGTGAACCCGGCGTCGGCCAAGGCCCGCCGCAGCACGTCACGGCGGTAGCCGCCCCAGTCGCCGGGGTGGGTCAGCACCAGGTGCTGCGGAGGGCCGCCGTACAGGTTCGCGGCGTGCTCGGCGATCCCTTCGACGAGCACGGTGGTGAGCGTCTCGGGCGGGAACGGCTCGCCTTCGACGAGCATCGGCACGTCGTCGCCGATCCGCCGGTGGAAGCCGGTGAGCAGCCGGGACGGGACCTGGGCGCCCGCCTCGGCGGCGGCGTCGCCGGTGAGCAGGTAGCCCTCGTCGTCGAGGAACAGCGCGGACGCCGCGGCGGGGGACCTCGTCCCCAGCCACAGGGGTTCGGGCTCACCCCACCCGGGGCCCTGCCGGTGGCAGGTCGCGGCGTGGGTCCGGCCCTGGGCCACATCGATGCCGAGGACGTAGGGCAACGGCGCTTTCCTCCTCACCTCGCGGCGGCCGATCGGGGGCAGGCAATCCCCCTAGGGTCCGGGGCATCCTCACCCAAACGGGTTAGTCAGGCAAGGGTCTGGAGGGATTTAACCCAACTGAGCGCGTCTCGGATGACCCCCTAACTCCCTAACGATGACATATCGATCCCCTATCGGCTGACCGAGCCGCGACTCGGAGTGATCCCCGATGTGCGCTGGGGGACGGTCTCCCTACCTTGATGACGGTGCACCGGTCCCTGCGGCCCGTGCTGTCCCCCGAACCACCGGATCTGGAGAAACCCATGGACTCCGTGCAGACCCTGCACGATTTCGCCCTGAACCTGCTCAACGACCCGACCGCCCTGGCGGCCTTCGGGACGGACCCGCAGGGCGTCCTCGCCGCCGCCGGTCTCGGCGACGTGAGCGCCGCCGACGTGCACGAGGTCATCCCGCTGGTGCTCGACTACGTGCCGGTGGACAGCCTCCCGGTCGTGGGCGCCCTCCCCGTCGTCGGCGACCTGTCCCCGGTCGGCACCGACGCCACCGGCGTCCAGGGCGCGATCGACCAGCTCACCGCCCTCACCGCGGGCCTCGGCCTGCCGGCCACCTCGGGCCTGCCGGGCGTCGGCGACCTGGGCGTCGGCGAGCTCCCCGTCGTGGGCGAGCTGCCCGCCGTCGGCACCGTCGGCTCGCTGCCGGGCGTGAACGTCGTCACCAACGCCGCCAACGTGACCGCCCTGGCCGGCAACGCCACCGGCGCCATCCTCGGTGGCGACCTGGCCCACGGCCTGGACTCGCAGGCGCTGGCCAACCTGACCGCGCTCCCGGCGCACCTGACCGACGCCAACACCGTCGCGCCGCTGGCCACGCTGGCCGAGCAGCCGGTCGTCGGTGGCGTGGGCACCGTCCACACGATCGGCAGCGAGGTGCTCGGCACCGCGTCGACCCCGGTCAACGAGGCCGTCTCGCACGTCGGCGACGTCAGCGGTGACCTGACCCACACCGTCAACTCGGTCGTGGGCAACGTCGGCGACTTCTCCGGCATCCTCAAGGGCGCCGGCGACCTCGACGTCAAGCACGTCACGAGCAATGTCACCGGTGCCGTCCACGGGCTCGGCGACGTCACTAACACCGTGACCTCGGCCACCGGCATCAACGTCGACCACAACGTCGTCGGCCAGGTCGGCGAGCTCGCCAGCGGCAACGGCACGGCCGTCCACGACGTGGTGTCCGACGTCGCCGACGTCAGCCACAACGCGCTGGGCAACCTGCACCTGGGCGACATCGCCTCCGGCAACGACATCCACCTCGGGCACTGATCCCCGAACCGGTCACCGGTGCCCGTCCCGCGGTCTGGGTGCAGCCGCGGGACGGGCACCCGGTGTGCGTACGGGGAGTGAACCGGGGACACTCGACCATCGTGACCGCACCGGCTTGGCTCGAAGTGCTCAACGAGACGCTGGACGCGTGCCGCACGCACGGCCGCGCCGACCTTGCCGAGCGCCTGCGCAGACGCCGGGACGCCCCCACCGGGCAGACCCGGCTCGGCGTGCTCGGCTTTCCCAAACAGGGCAAGGGTTACCTGCTCAACGCCGTGCTGAACGCGCCGGTGTGCGCGGTCGGCGACGCCGCGACCCCCGCCGTCCCCACGGAAATCGCCTACGCCCCCGAACCCGCCGCGACCCTGGTCGGCCGGTCCCGCGAACGGATCCCCGTCGCGGTCGAACGGCTCACCGGCGAACTCGGCGCCCGGCCCGCCGGCACGCTCAGCCGGGTCGAGGTCGGCGTGCCGCGCGAACTGCTCTCGGCCGGGCTCGTGCTGGTCGACACCCCGCCGGTCGGCGACCCGCGGTCACCGCGCACGGCCGCGGCGCTGGACTTCCTCGCCGAAGCCGACGCGGTGATCCTCGTCTCCGACGCGACCGCCCCGCTGAGCGCCGCCGAACTCGCGCTCGCGCGGCACGTGCGCACCTGGTGCCCGCACGTCGTGCTGGCGCTCACGAAGATCGACGCCTGTCCCGGGTGGCGGGCGGTCGCCGAACGTGACCGGGCGATGCTCGGCGAGGCCGGGGTCGACGCGCTCGTCCTGCCCGTTTCGGCCGTCGTGCGCCAAGCCGCCGCGAAGGCCGGCGACGCGGAACTCAACGCCCGCTCGGGTTTCCCGGAGCTGCTGGCCTGGATCGCCGAGCAGGCCGCGCGCCCGCACGAGCAGTCCCGCGCGCTGCTGGCCGCCGTCGGTGTCCGCGCCGCCGCCGCCGAACTGGTGGAGTCGCTGCGCGACCGCGTCGACGCGGTCGCGCAGGACGCCGGGCTCGGGCAGGCCGCGCTGCTGCAGCGGGCCCAGCGCCGCGCCGACGACCTGCGCCGGCAGAACACCCGGTGGCAGAACCTGCTCTCCGACGAAATCACCGACCTGCTGTCCGACGCCGAGTACGACCTGCGCGAGCGGACCCGCAAGATCGTCAACACCATCGACCGGACCTTCGACGAAGGCGACCCGGCGAAGGTGTGGGACGAATTCGCGCCCTGGCTGGACAACGCGCTGGCCGAAGCCGTCGACGTCAACTACACGTGGCTGGCCGACCGGGCGGAGTGGATCGCCCAGGCCGTCGCGGCGTGCTTCGGCGCCCAGTACGACCGCGCGCTGCCGGACCTGCGGCTCGACGGCTCCGGCCTGGAGTACCTCGACGACGTCGGGCGCCCGAAGATCGAGAAGTTCAAGATCGGCCAGCAGGCCTTCACCGGGCTGCGCGGGTCGTACGGCGGCGTGCTGATGTTCGGCCTGGTCACCAGCCTCGCCGGGCTGCCGCTGATCAACCCGATCTCGATCGGGGCCGGCGCGGCGTTCGCCGCCAAGACGATCAAGGACGAAGGCGGGATGCGGCTGCAGCGGCGGCAAGCCGTGGCCAAGCAGGCGGCGCAGCGGCACGTCGACGACGTCTTCCTGCGGTTCAGCAAGGAATGCCGGGACGCCATCCGCGTCGTCCAGCGGCGGCTGCGCGACCACTTCACCGGCCTGGCCGAAGAACTCGCCGACGAGCTGACGCACGAGCGGGAGACGATCCTGGCCGGCACCGCCGAGCGCGAGCGGCGGACCGGGCACATCCGCCGCGAAATCGACCGGCTCGCCGCGCTGCACCAGCGCGCGGGCGAACTCGGCACGATCGCCGGACGGCAGCAGCGGCGGGAGCTCTCGGCGTGACCCAGGACGTCCGCGACCTGCTGCACGCCGCGGCCGGGCTCTACCGGGACGACCCGCGGGCTTCGGCCCTGCTGCACGACTGCCTCAACCGGCTGGAGCAGCCGCTGCGCGTCGCGTTCACCGGGGCGCCGTCGTCGGGGAAGACGACGCTCGCCGCCGCGCTGGGCGAGTGGCCGACGCGCGCGCTGCGCGACCTCGTGCTGCTGGACGACCCCGGCCCGGCCGACGACGTCCCGGACGCGACGGTCCGGCTGGTCCGCCACCTCGAACCGGACGAGCTCGCGGCGGCGCACCCGCCGGGCGGCTCGGCGTTCGCCCGGCAGAGCGCGGTGAACTCGGTGCTGGTGCTGTCGCGGGCCGACGAGGTCGGCGCGGGCCGGATCGACGCGCTGCTCACCGCGAAGCAGCTGGCGCGCCGCGCGTGGCGGGAAGACCCGCTGTGCACGGGGTTCCTGGGCGTGATCGCCGTCGCCGGCCAGCTCGCCTACGGCGGCCGGTCGCTGCGCGACGACGAGTTCGACCTGCTGGCCGCCTTCGCCGCGGTGCCGCGCGAAGAGCTGGAACGGCACGTGCTGTCGGTGGATTCGTTCACCGATCCGGCGTTCCCGGGCCCGATCCCGGTCGAGACGCGGCGGTCGCTGGTGGTGCGGTTCGGGATGTTCGGCGTCCGGCTGGCGCTCACGCTGATCCGCACCGGCTGCGACGACCGCGTCAAGCTCTCGGCGGAACTGGTGCGCCGCAGTGGGCTGGGCGAGCTGCGGGACACCCTGGCCGGGTGTTTCGTGGCGCGGGCCGAGGCACTGCGGGCGCGGACGGCGATCATCCGGCTGGAGGCGCTGCTGGCGGCGCACCCCCGTCCGGGCGGGGATCGCCTGGTGTCCCGGGTGGAGCGCTTCGCGGCGGCGGCCCATGACTTCCGCGAGCTGCGGCTGATCGCCGACATCCGCGGCGGCCGGACGGCGCTGTCCGGTGCACCCGCGGAGGAAGCGGTCCGGTTGCTGGGCGCGCAGGGCACGGCCCCCGCGGACCGCCTCGGGCTGGAACCGGACGCGGACCCGAACGAGATCTACGACGCCGGGCTGGACGCGCTGCGGCGCTGGCGGCACGAGGCCGAACGTCCGGACCGCCCGCACGCCGAGCGGACCGCGGCGCACGTGGTGGTGCGCTCCACCGAGGGGCTGCTCGCGCTGTTCGCCTAGAGGACGGCGGTCACCTCGACCTCGACCAGGTGCTCCGGGACGTCCAGGGCCGCGACGCCGATGAGCGTGGCGGGCGGCTTGGCCGTGGTCCCGATCTTGGCGCTGCCGCGGGCGATGCCGTCGAGCAGGGCGGGCATCTTCTCGGGCTTCCAGTCGACGGCGTAGACGGTCAGTTTCGCCACGTCGTCGAACGATCCACCGGCCGCGGCCAGCGCGGCGGCGACGTTGACGTAGGCCTGCTCGACCTGGTCGGCGAGGTCGGGCCCGGTCTCCCAGGCGACCTGCCCGGCGACGAAGACGAGCTTCGTCCCCTCGGCGACGGCGACCTGGTGGTAGACGTCGATCTCGGGCAGCTCGGGGGGATTCACCATGGTGACGGTCATCTTTTCCTCCGTGCTCTCTTGTGGTTACTCAGGAACCATAGGAGAGTGTGGGAGGATGCGGAAGAAGGCACTTTTCGGTGACGGGGGAACCAGATGGTGACCAAGCAGGACACGGACCTTTCCCGCGCGGATTCCCTGGCGCGCGAGATCTTCTCGGACGTCGCCAACAAGTGGGCGTTCCTGATCATCGAGACCCTCGGCGAGCGCACGCTGCGGTTCAGCGAACTGCGCAACGAGGTCGCGGGCATCAGCCACAAGATGCTGACGCAGAACCTGCGCATGCTGGAGCGCAACGGGTTGATCGAGCGCGAGGTGTACCCGACCGTCCCGCCGCGCGTCGAATACACCCTCACCGAGCCCGGCCAGGGCCTGCGCGCGACGGTCGACAGCATGTGCGGCTGGACCCAGCGGTACATCGAGGACATCGAATCCGCCCGGCGCAGCTTCGACGGCTGACGGCGTCACGAAAACACCGACCGGCGAGCCGGTTCGGGACCGGTTGTCCGGTGTTGACGCCCCGCCGGGCCGGGCGGACCATAGACCGGTCTATGGTCCATCGCCGGCCCGAAGGGGACTCCCATGCCCGAAGACGTCCGCCCGCGGGTCCGGTTGTTCGGCGAGCTCCTGGCGCACTGGGCGCGGGAACGTCCAGCGGACACCGCGCTGATCTTCGGGGACCGGTCGTGGACCTGGGCGGAGTTCGACGAGCGGGTCCGGCGGCTGTCCGGGGCCCTTGCGGCGGCCGGGATCGCGCACGGTGACCGGGTGGCGTTCGTCGACAAGAACCACCCCGCCTGCCTGGAGACCACCTTCGCCGCGGCCGGGCTCGGGGCCGCCAATGCCGTCGTCAACTGGCGGCTTTCCGGCGGCGAACTCGCGTACGTGCTCAAGGACGCGGGTGCGAAGGTGGTCTTCGTCGGCGCCGAACTCGTGTCCGCGCTCGAGGCGATCCGAGACCGGCTGCCCGCGCTGGAGCGCGTGATCGTCGTCGGCGGGGACGCCGACGAGTACGAGTCCTTCCTGACCTCCGCCGAGCCGCACAGCGGGACCGGTGTCGACACCGACGACGGCGTGCTGGTCATGTACACCAGTGGCACCACCGGCTTCCCGAAGGGCGCGGTGCTGACCCACCGCAGCGTCCTCGCGCACGGCCTCGCCGCCGGGACCGCGTTCCCGATCGGCCCGGGTGAGGTCAACCTGGTCGCGATGCCGCTGTTCCACGTCGGCGGCAGCTGTTACGCGGTTTCGGGGTTCCTCTACGGGGAACCGTCCTACCTGACGCGCGAGCCGGACGCGGCGTCGCTGTTCGCGGCGCTGGGGGCCGGGATCACGCACGCCTTCCTGGTGCCCGCCGTCGTGGCCGGGATCGCGCAGGCCGGCGAGGCCGCGCTCCAGGCGTTCTCCCGGCTGAAGTACCTCTGCTACGGCGCTTCGCCGATGCCGCTCCCGCTGCTGCGCACGGTGCTCGCCGCCTGGCCGGACGTCAAGTTCGCCCAGGTCTACGGCATGACCGAGCTGTCCGGCGCGGTCACCGCGCTGACCCCCGAGGCCCACCGGGACGAAGCGCGTCCGGAACGGCTGGCCTCGGCGGGCACCGCACTGTCCGGAGTGGACATCCGGATCGTCGACCCGGTCACGGCGGAAGACGCCGCTGTCGGCGAGGTGTGGGTGCGCACCGAGCAGCGGATGGCGGGCTACCTCGGCAAGCCCGAGGCCACCGCGGAGACCATTGTGGACGGCTGGGTCCGCACCGGTGACGTCGGACGTCTTGACGACGGCGGGTTCCTGTTCCTCGAGGACCGCGTCAAGGACATGATCATCACCGGCGGCGAGAACGTCTACTCGCCCGAAGTCGAGCGCGTCGTGGCGGAATTCCCCGGCGTCGCCGAGGTGGCCGTGATCGGCGTGCCGGACGAGAAGTGGGGCGAGCAGGTCAAGGCCGTCGTCGCCGGCGACCAGCTCGACGCCGAGAAGATCGTGGAGTTCTGCCGCGAGCGGCTGGCCCACTACAAGTGCCCGCGCAGCGTCGACGTCGTGGCGGCGTTGCCGCGCAACGCCACCGGCAAGATCCTCAAGCGTTCGCTGCGCGAGCCCTACTGGCGGGGCCGGGACCGGAACGTCTGATGCCACCGGTCACGCGCCGCGGGTACTTCGAGGCCGCGCTGGAGGTGCTGGCGGAGCACGGGTTCGCCGAGCTGAACGTCGGCGTGCTGTGCCGCGGCCTCGGCGTCACGAGCGGGTCGTTCTACCACCACTTCGGCGGCTGGCCGGGGTTCGTGGCGCAGCTGCTGGAGCACTGGGAAAACCGCCAGGTCCGCATCCTGCGCGAGGGCGGCTTCGGCACCGGCGGCCCGGCGGCCGACTTCGCCGCGCTGATGGACCTCACCCTCGGGCTGCCCCACGAGGCCGAGGCCGCGATCCGCGCGTGGGCGAAGAACGACGAAACCGTGCGCGCGGCGCAGAAGCGCGTCGACGACGCCCGGCTGCGCACGGTCGGCAAGGCGGTCGAAGGCATCGTCGGCGACCGGGCGCTGGCCCGCACGCTGACGTCGCTCGGGATGGCGCTGCTGGTGGGGCACCAGCAGCTGGCGTCGGCAGGCGAGCACGGCGAGCTGACGGAGCTGCTCGCGGAGTACACGCGGCTGGTGCACTCCCGCGGCTCGTGAGTGGTAAGGCGGGTTCTAACCCGCGTTACCACTCACGAGCGGGTCAGGCGTTGCCGAGCACCCGGGTCACGGTGATCTCGATGACCACCCGCTGTGGGTTCGGCTTGGGCTGCCGGTAGCGGGCGGCGTACCGGTTTTCCGCGTCCCGCACCGATTCCGGGTCGTCGCGCAGCACCGCTCGTCCCTCCAAAGTGGACCAACGCGGGCCGTCGAGCTGGCAGACCGCGACCGGGATGCCGTCCGGGCCCGCGGCGCGCACCAGCCGGGCCTTGACCGAGGGGGCGAAGGTGATCACGCGGGCGAGGCCGGCCTCGAAGTCGACGGTCACGCCGACCGCGACGACGTGCGGGGTGCCGTCCGGGCGGACCGTGGTCAGCGTGGCCAGGTGGCGCTCGGTCCAGAACGCGCGGAAGTCCGGCCCACGGCCGTCGAGGTCGATCTTCATGACCTCCACGCTAGTCCGTCCGGGTGGGCGGGGCGCCGAGGGACCCACGCACGGTAATAGTAAGGAAAGTTTCCTAACCCTCTTGACCTGGTCTTGAAGCTTCTGTCAGGCTTCGATCACCTTCGCCGCAGCCAACGATGTCCCTACGGAGGAGCCATGAAGAGAGTCATCCGGGCGGCGGTGGTTTCGGCCGCGCTCACCGCGGGGCTGGTGAGCGTGCCGGCGGCCGCGTCCGCGGCCGGTACGCCGTACGTGCCGGGCACGCTGCGGCCGTCCGTCTCGCAGGCCACGCAGGATGCGGCGCTCCAGAAGTACTACGACTTCTGGAAGAAGAACTTCCTGACGACCAAGTGCGGCACCGGCACTTACGCCGTGCTGTCCAAGGACGCCGACCACTCCTTCGTCGCCGAAGGCGAGGGGTACGGCATGACCATCTCGGCGATGATGGCGGACAAGGACCCGCAGGCGCGCTCGATCGTCGACGGGATCCTGAAGTTCGTGAAGGCGCACCCGTCGGTCAACAACAAGGACCTGCACGCGGCCGAGCAGGATTCGAACTGCAAGAGCGTCAACGGCAGCGACTCCGCCACCGACGGCGACCTCGAAATCGCCTACGGCCTGCTGATCGCGGACAAGAAGTGGGGCAGCGGCGGCGCGGTGAACTACAAGGCCGAAGCCGTCCGGATCATCAACGCGATCAAGAAGAGCGAGGTCAACGGCACCACGAAGTTCACCCTGCTCGGCGACTGGGGCAACGACGCGGAGTACAAGAACAGCTCGCGCTCGTCGGACTGGATGCCGGGCCACCTGCGCGCGTTCGCGACGGCGACCGGCGACAGCTTCTGGACTTCGGTCCGCACCCGCTCGGAGACGGCGGTGAGCCGGCTGCAGTCGTCGTACGCGCCGAACACCGGGCTCTTGCCGGACTTCGTGGTGAACACGAACTCGACGCCGAAGCCGGCGCCGTCGAACTTCCTCGAGGGCCCGTACGACGGCAAGTACAGCTGGAACGCCTGCCGCGACCCGTGGCGCCTCGGCGCGGACGCGATCACGGCGTCCGGGAGTGCGGCGGTGGCGCAGGTCCGCAAGATGAACACGTGGATCAAGTCGGCCACGGGTGGTGACCCGGCGAAGATCCAGAGCGGCTATTCGCTGTCGGGTTCGAAGACCGAGAGCGGCCAGCACCCGTGCTTCACGGCGCCGTTCGCGGTGGCCGCGATGACGGACCCGGGCAGCCAGGCCTGGCTGGACAAGCTGTGGACGGCGGTCTCGTCGTGGTCCCCCGACTCGACGGACTACTACGGAACGGGCATCACGATCCAGGTCCTGCTCATCCTGAGCGGCAACTACGTGGCCGCCTAGCTCGGCTCGCGCGGCGGCAGTCCCGCGGCCCGGTAGATCTCGTCGATCACGGTCATCGTCTCGACCGCGTCGGCCGCCGAGGTCTTCACCGGTGCGCCTTCCAGGACTGCCGCCGCGAACGCCTCCAGCTGGTACGCGTAGGACGCCCGCCGGGGGAACTTCTCCGTGCGGCGGGCGTCGCCGACGCGGACCGAAACGCGGTGGTACGCCTGCGGGGCCACCGGGTTGAGCACACGGATGGACCCGCGCGAGCCGATCACCTTCGCGCTGAGCTTCAGCAGGGAAGACGACCACATCGAGCACTGGATCCGCCCGGTGTGGCCCGAGGGGAACCGCAGCTCCGCCGTCATCGCCCGGTCGATCCGAGGTGACCGCAGCTTCGCCGAGGCCGAAACCACCGACGGCGTCTCGCCGCCGAAGACCCGCGCCATGTGGACCGCGTAGCAGCCCGCGTCCATCGTGGCCCCGCCCGCCAGGTCGTAGTCGTAACGGATGTCCGAGAACTTCGGCAGCGGGAAGCACAACGCCGTCTCGACGCGCTGCAGAGAGCCCAGCTCGCCCGACGCCACGATCTCCTCCACCCGCAGCGCCAGCGGGTGGTAGCGGTAGTGGAACGCCTCCATCACGACGCGGTCCGAAGCGGCGGCCGCCTGAGCGACCTCCCGGGCTTCCGCCGCGTTGGCCGTGAACGGCTTCTCGCACAAGACGTGCTTCCCGGCCGCCAAGGCGGCGAGTGTCCAGCGTCCGTGGAGGCCGTTCGGGAGCGGGTTGTAGACGGCGTCGATGTCCGGATCCGCCAGCAACTCGTCGTACCCGGCGAAGACCCGGGGGATGCCGTGCCTGGTCGCAAACGCTTGCGCGCGGTCGCGTGAGCGGGCCGCCACCGCGGTGACCGACACCGGTGAAACCGAAGACGCGGGCTTGATCAGGGCCGCCGGGGCGATGCGAGCCGCCCCCAGGATGCCGATCCGCAGGCTCATGGTCGCGAAGTTAGCACCGAACCGGATTTCAACAGATGGTTGACCTCTTCAACAACGAGTTGTAGCGTTCCGGCCAGTCGAACAGTGGAGGTCCGCTATGTCCCGTTCTCGTGCCGTGCAGGCGGGAATGTTGCTCGCGAGTGTCGCCGTGCTGGTGGCGGCTTGTGGTGGCGGTCCGGACGGTGCGGGCGGGACGTCGCAGGCCGCCGGGGCGCCCGCGTCCGGCATCCCGGACACCGCCGCGATCGTCCAGGGCGTGCAGAAGGACGCCCAGCTGAACGCGGGTTTGCCGGACACCGTCAAGCAGGCCGGCCTGCACCTGGCCTCGAACCTGCAGTCCGCGCCCAACAACTTCTACGCCGCCGACGGCAAGACCCCGATCGGCTACGAGGTCGACCTCGCCAAGGCGATCGCCGCCAAGCTCGGTGTCGCCGTCACCCACCAGGACATGGCGTTCGGCTCGCTGATCACCAGCCTCCAGTCCGGCCGCATCGACCTGACCATGGCCGGTATGAACGACACCAAGGCCCGCCAGGCGCAGATCGACTTCGTCGACTACTTCACCTCGGGCATCACGATCATGATCCGCAAGGGCAACCCGGACGGCATCACCGGCCCGGACACCCTGTGCGGCAAGAACGTCGCCGTCGTGCAGGGCACCAGCCACCAGAAGTTCGCCGAAGCGCAGAGCGCCAAGTGCACGCAGGCCGGCAAGCCCGCGGTCAATGTCACCGCGACCGACAGCGACAACCAGAACCAGAACCAGCTGCGCACCGGCCGCGTCGCCGCGATCCTCAACGACCTCCCGAGCGCCGTCTACATCTCGCGCACCGCGGGCGACGGCAAGTTCTTCGAGGTCGTCCCGGGTGAGCCCATCGAAGGCGGGCCGTACGGCATCGGCGTCAACAAGCAGAACACGCCGCTGCGGGACGCCGTGCAGAAGGCGCTGCAGGCCCTGATCGCCGACGGGACCTACGGCAAGATCCTGCAGGCCTGGGGCGTCGAGCAGGGTGCCATCGAAAAGGCCGCGGTCAATGGCGGCTCCTGAACCGCTCCCGATCGTCCGGCTCCGCCACTGGGGCCGGTGGGTCGCCGCCGCGATCATCCTCGCGCTGCTCGTCCTGCTGGGCATTGCCCTGGGTAACGCCCAGATCGCGTGGAACCAGGTGCCGGACTTCGTCTTCTACAAGGTGATGGCCACCGGCCTGCTCAACACCGTCGTGCTGGCGGTGCTGTCCCAGGCCGTCGCGATCGTGCTCGGCATCGTCATCGCCCTGCTGCGCCGCAGCGCCAACCCGGTCGCCCGGTGGTTCGCCGCCGGGTACATCTGGATCTTCCGCGGCCTGCCCGTGCTGCTGCAGATCCTCCTTTGGTACAACCTGGCGCTGGTCTTCCCGGTCATCGACATCCCGTTCCTCGTCCACGAGCAGACGAACGTGCTGATCAGCGCGTTCACCGCCGCGTTCCTCGGCTTGGCGCTCAACGAGAGCGCGTACATGGCCGAGATCGTCCGGGCCGGGCTGAACAGCGTCGACAGCGGACAGACCGAGGCGGCGAAGTCGATCGGCATGACGCCGGCCGCGACGCTGCGCCGGGTCGTGCTGCCGCAGGCCATGCGCGTGATCATCCCGCCCACCGGCAACGACTTCATCAACATGCTCAAGGGCACGTCGATGGCGTCGGTGATCGGCGTGACCGAGCTGATCCACGCGGCCAACAACATCTCGTCCAACAACCTGCTGGTGATGGAGACGCTGCTGGCCGCGGCCGTCTGGTACATGGTCGTGGTGACCGTCGCCGGCGTTGGCCAGCACTATCTGGAACGTGCCTTCGGGCAGGCCGATCGCGGGCCGCTCGCCCGGGCCGGCAAGGCGTTGCGCGGCGTGCCGCTGGTGAGGAGTGCCCGTGTCTGATCCACTGCTGCGCGCCGTCGGGGTCCGCAAGTCCTACGGCCACACCGAAGTCCTCGGCGGCATCGACCTGGAAGTCCACAAGGGACAGGTCGTCTGCCTGCTCGGCCCGTCCGGCGCCGGGAAGAGCACGTTCCTGCGCTGCATCAACCACCTCGAGACCATCGACGCCGGCCAGATCTGGGTCGACGGCGAGCCGATCGGCTTCCGGCAGCGCGGCGGCAAGCTGTACGAGCTGCGCGAACGCGACGTCGCCCGGCAGCGCCGGGACATCGGCATGGTGTTCCAGCGGTTCAACCTCTTCGCGCACCGGACGGCGCTGGAGAACGTCGTCGAGGGCCCGATCCGGGTGCTGGGCGTGAAACCGGACGAAGCCCGCAAGCAGGGGCTGGCGCTGCTCGACCGCGTCGGCCTCGCCCACCGCGCGGACGCGTACCCGGCGCAGCTGTCCGGCGGGCAGCAGCAACGGGTCGCGATCGCCCGGTCGCTGGCGATGAAACCGAAGCTGATGCTGTTCGACGAGCCGACGTCGGCGCTGGACCCGGAGCTGGTCGGGGAGGTGCTCGAGGTGATGAGTACGTTGGCGGGGGAGGGGATGACGATGGTCGTCGTGACGCACGAGATGAGCTTCGCCGCGGAGGCCGCCGACGAGGTGGTGTTCCTGGCCGACGGCGCCGTCGTCGAGACCGGGCCGCCGTCGGAGGTACTGAGCGCGCCGAAGCACGAGCGGACCCGGCAGTTCCTGGCGAGGATCCTCGCGTGACGCGGATTTCGCCCCGGTACCTGCTCCAGTTCGACGAGCCCGCCGGCTACCTCGACTTCGCCCGCTTCGGCCCGCCGTCGCACGCGGTGCTCGACACGACGGCCGCCCTGCTCGACCAGGCCACCACGGCCGGGCCGTCCACAGTGGACGAGCTGATGCGGCAGGAGATCCGGGCCAAGGCCGCCGCCGCGCGGCTGTCCGGCTCGGACACCGACCACACCGTCCTGCTGCCGAACACCAGCCTCGGGCTGTTCCAGGCCGCGTTCCACAGCACCGGCGAGGTGCTCGTGTCGGCCGCGGAATTCCCGGCCAACACGTATCCGTGGGCGCGTGCCGAACAGGCCGGACGGCTTCGTGTGCGGCGCCTGACCGGCGGTTACGTGACTCCCGAGCGCGTCGCCGAGGCGTTGACGCCGGAGATCACGACGGTCAGCGTCAGCGCGGTCGACTTCCGCACCGGCTTCCGCGCCGACCTCGCGGGCCTGCGTGACGTCGTCGGCGACCGCCTCCTGGTCGTCGACGGCATCCAGGGCTTCGGCGTGATCGAGGCGCCGTGGGAGGTCGCCGACGTCCTGGTCGTCGGCGGCCAGAAGTGGCTGCGCGCGGGCTGGGGGACCGGCTTCGCGGTGTTGTCCGACCGCGCGCTGGAGCGGATGGACCCGGTGCTGTCGGGCTGGACCGGAGCGCGCGACCCGGGCCTGTTCGACGACGAGATCCACCCGCCGGACGGCACCGCCCAGTCGTGGTCGATCTCGAACCTCAGCCCGATCACCTCCGGCGCGTTCGCCGAGGCCCTCGAGCTGGTCGAAGAGGCCGGCGTCGGTCCCATCGCGGCGCGGATCGCCGAGCGGCTGGGGGAGTTCGGAGAGGTGCTCGCCTCCTGCGGCGCCGAGGTCGTGTCGGCCGTCGACCGGCGCGCGGGCATCCTCGCGTTCACCCTGCCCGGCCACCCCGCCGAGCAGGTCGGGGCGGCGCTGGCCAACGCCGGCATCGCGGCGACCGTGCGTCCCGAGCACGTCCGGCTTTCACCGCACGCGTCCACCCCGGCGGCCGCCGCGGGCCTGTTGCGCTCGGCGTTGGAGACGTTGACCGCACCCCGGCAGCCGCTGGTCGTCCCGGCCGCGGGCGCGACGACGCACGAGGTGCTCACCGCCCTGGTGCCGGCCATCCCGGGGCTCGCGGCGATGCTCGGGCCGGGCAACGAGGTCCTGCTGCACGACCTGAGCCGGCTGCCGGATTCGATCATCGCCATCGCCGGCGACCTCACCGGCCGCAACGTCGGCGGCCCGATGACCGACCTGCTGCTCGGCCTGGTCCGCCGCGGCACCACCCAGGACCTGACGAACTACCGCACGCACGGCCCGGACGGCCGGCCGATCCGCTCCTCGACGCTGTTCCTGCGCGACGCCGACGGGGTCGCGGTCGGCTGCCTGTGCGTCAACAGCGTCGAGGAGGCCGCGTCCCCCGGCGGCGACGGTGAGCCGGAGACTTTCCCACCGGACGTCGACAGCCTGCAACGGTTCCTGGTGGACCGGGCGGTGACCAAGGCGGGGATCCCGGTGGACCTCATGAAGAAGCGGCACAAGGCGGCCGTGGTGCGGGAGCTCGACGAAGCCGGTTATTTCCTCATCAAGGACGCGGTCGACCACCTGGCCGGGCGCCTTGATGTCACCCGCTACACGATCTACAACTACCTCAACGAGATCCGCGCCTGATCGGCCCCTTGCCACCTGCGCTTTCCGGGCGGACCATGGCCCGCATGACCGAATCGGACACGCGGGCCCTGGTCCGGCTCGAAGCGGACGGCGAGGCGGACGCCGAGGAGTTCGACCTGCTGGCCAGCCGGCTGCGTGCCGAGCTGGGCGAACTGGACGTCGACCTGCTGGCGGTCCCGGGCGAGCTCCCCCCGGGCGCGAAGGGCGCCGACCCGGTGACGATCGGCTCGCTGATGGTGGCGTTCAGCGCCGCCGGCGGCGTGTTCCCGGGGCTCGTCGAGACGCTGCGCGAGTGGCTGGGCCGCCAGGCGGGCCGCCACAAGATCAAGGTGACGATCGACGGCGACACGGTCGAACTGGAGCGAGCGACGACGGCCGAGCGCCAGCAGCTGATCGACGCCTTCGTCCAGCGGCACGGCTAACCGCTATGCGCTGCTGATCGCAACCGAGACGGACGCGGACCCGGCCCTGCGGCGCTGACCGCCCCCGGCGGCGACGCGCGCGAGCCGGGGGCGTTGCTGAGCGAGCCGGAGCTGATCACTCCAAATAGGACTCCACGGCATCCGCGGCAAAGGAAACCCCGCCATGGCCACGGATCTCCGCCTTCAGCTCGGCCAGCCGCGAAGCCACCGAAGCCGACGAAGACACGTCCTCGACCGCCTCCCGCAGCGAAGAAGCCGTCACCGAATCGGCCGGCAGATGCCGCCCCACTCCGAGGGCCTCCAGCTGGGCGGCGTTCCCGAACTGGTCCGCCGCCTGCGGGATCGCCACCGTCGGGACGCCGAACCACAACGCTTCCGTCGCGCCGCCCATCCCGGCGTGCGTGATGAACGCCGACGCCGCTTCGAGCACCGCCAGCTGCGGCACGCTCTTGTGCACCTCCACCGAGCCGGGCAACGGCCCGAGTGCCGCCGGCGAGACGTGCTTCCCCAGCGAGATCACGACGTGCCAATCCGAAGCGAACGCCGAAACGCACGCCTGGTACACCGGAAGCTGGTCGTTGAACGCCGTCCCGAACGACACCAGCAGGACCCGCCGGCCCGACGCCGGCGGCGTCCACGACCGGTCGGCCAGCCGCGCGGGATCCAGGCAGGGTCCGACGAACCGGACATGCGGACCCACCCGGCCGGCTTCCGGCTGCATCGCGCGCGGGATCAGCGACAGGACCCGCGCCGGGTGCCCCAGCCACTTCCAGGGATCGGCCTGAACACCGTGGGACGAAAGCCATCGCGACAACGTGGCCGCGTAGTCCACACCCGACGGTGACGTCTTGATCGGCTCCATCACCGAAGCCATGTCCTCGTCGTAGCCCTCCCACGCCACCAGCGTCGGCGACAGCTGGACCGCGGGCACGCCGTAGCGCGCGCCCAGCAGCGGCGCACCCAGCCCGCCGATGTCGTACAGCACCAGGTCCGGCCGGTCGGTGTCGAACCGGGCCGTCAGCAGCGGGTGGACGGCGATGGCTTCGTCGAGGAAGACGCGCATCGCGTCGGCCGGGTCGTCCGGCCACACCGCCGCCTCGCCGAGCGGGAAGGTCGTCGGGTGCTCGACGACCTCGGCGCCCGTCGGCGCGACCAGCGAAGCCAGCGGCGCGCCGACGACGTAGGACACCCGGTGCCCGCGGCGGACCAGTTCGCTGAGCACGCCCAGCGACGGGTAGATGTGGCTCGGCGCGGTGCAGCCGACCATGACGATGTGTTTGCGCAGCATGGTGCTCCTTCAAAACGAAGAAAGAACAGACGGCGCGCAGGTGAAGGGACCCTCCCGGTCGGCGGGGAGTCCGGCGGTCACGCCGTCTCAGACGAGGCGGATCCGGGTGAAGGCGATCATGAAACCGACCGTACGGGATCCCGGATCGGCCGCGCCACCCGATTTCCACCTTTCGTAGGGCATTCGCGGTCATGCCGCCCCGGCGGACCCCGGCCGGGACTAGGGTTCTCCCGCCCGAAGACGCAGGGGAAAGGGAGAAAACAGTGAGACGTGCCGCAATCGCCGCGGTGGCCGCCGCCGCGGTGGCGTCCGCGCTCGTGGCCGCCCCGGCCGCGACCGCCGCGCCCGCCGCTCCGGCGGCGATCGCCTGGGGACCGTGCACCGATCCCACGCTGGTCGCCGCCGGTGCCGAATGCGGGTACCTCGGCGTGCCGCTCGACTACCGCAAGCCGGCCGGGGAGCAGGTCCAGCTCGCCGTCAGCCGCGTCAAGCACAAGGTTCCGGACGCGCAGTACCAGGGCGTCATGCTGACGAACCCCGGTGGCCCCGGCGGTTCCGGCCTGCTGCTGGCCACCCGCGGCCCGCGCGTACCCAACCACGCCGGTGACGCCTACGACTGGATCGGCTTCGACCCGCGCGGCGTCGGCGCCAGCAAGCCCGCGCTGAGCTGCGACCCGAACTACATGGACTACAACCGGCCGCAGTACGTGCCGTTCACCCCGCAGCTGGAGCGGACCTGGCTCGACCGGTCCAAGGGGTACGCCGAAGCCTGCGCGAAGAACAACTCGCGCGCGCTGCTGGAGAACATGAAGACGACCGACACGGTCAAGGACATGGACTCCATCCGCCAGGCGCTCGGCCAGAAGCAGCTGAACTTCTACGGCTACTCCTACGGCACCTACCTCGGCCAGGTGTACGGCTCGCTGTACCCGCAGAACGTCCGCCGGATGGTGCTCGACTCGACCGTCGACCCGCGCGAAGTCTGGTACGGCGCCAACCTCAACCAGGACGTCGCCTTCGACAAGAACATCCTCATCTGGTTCGGCTGGGTCGCCCAGCACGACGACGTCTACCACCTCGGCAAGACCCAGGCCGCCGTGCAGCGGGTCGTCAACGAGCAGCTGCTCAAGACGTCCTTCAACCCGGCCGGCGGCGTGATCGGGCCGGACGAGATCATCGACGTCATCCAGCAGGCCGGCTACTACCAGCTGCGCTGGACGCTGCTCGGCGACGCGCTGTCCCGGTTCGTCAACAAGGGTGACTGGCAGAACTGGAAGACGCTCTTCGAGGCCTTCGGCGGCCGCGGCGACGACAACGGCTACGCGGTGTACCTCGCCGTGCAGTGCACCGACGTCCAGTGGCCGCAGAGCTGGAACCAGTGGCAGCGCGACAACTGGCGGACCTTCGCCAAGGCGCCGTACTTCACCTGGCAGAACGCGTGGTTCAACGCGCCCTGCCTGTACTGGCCGGCGAAGGCCGGGAAGCCGGCCAAGGTCGACGGCCGGGGCGTCCAGAGCGTCCTGATGATCGACGAGACGCTCGACGCGGCGACGCCGTTCGAGGGCAGCCTCGAGGTCCGCAGCCGGTTCCCGGGCGCTTCGCTGATCTCGGAGCCGGGCGGCACCAGCCACGCGATCACCCCGCGCGGCAACGCCTGCGTCGACACCAAGATCGCGGACTACCTGGCGACGGGCGCGCTCCCGGCCCGCAAGCCGGGCCGCACGGCCGACGTCGAGTGCGCGCCGCTGCCGCAGCCGACGCCGCCGGCCCCGACGGCCGCCAAGTCCGACGTCGCGGCGACGCAGGGCCTGGTGGCCGGGCGATTTGCCGGCTGACCTGCGTAAACCCTGAGAAACGGGGTGCCGGGCACACTGCCCGGCACCCCGTTTTTTATGGGCTTCGCGTGCTTTCCGACGCCGGGGGCTTTGAGTTCGCGTGGACTTTGTGTTACAAAGTGCGCAGCAACTTTGCGATTCAAAGTCCAAGAAAGGAGGACGCCATGACTGGGGGACCGGCGTTCGCACTGCACGGCCTCACGAAGCGGTTCGGGCAGGTCACGGCGGTCGGCGGGGTGACCGTCGAGGTCGCGCGCGGCGAGGTCGTCGCGCTGCTCGGACCGAACGGCGCGGGCAAGTCGACCACCGTCGACATGCTGCTCGGCCTGACCAAGCCGGACGCGGGGGAGGTCACCGTCGCCGGTGGCAGCCCGCGCGAAGCCGTCGACCGGGGGCTCGTCGGCGCGATGATGCAGAACGGCGCGCTGCTGCCGGACGCCACGGTCGGCGAGATCGTCGGCCTGATCGTCTCGACGCACGAGAAGCCGCTGCCCGCCGAAGAGGTGATCGCCCGGGCGGGTCTCGAAAAGCTCGTCAAACGCCGCTGCGGCAAGCTGTCCGGCGGCGAACGGCAGCGCGTCCGGTTCGCGCTCGCGCTGGCCGGCGATCCGCAGCTGCTCGTGCTCGACGAGCCGACCGCGGCGATGGACGTCGACGGCAGGCGCGCGTTCTGGGCGGCCATCCGCGAGTTCGCCGCCGGCGGCCGGACCGTGCTGTTCGCGACCCACTACCTCGCCGAGGCCGAGGACTACGCCGACCGGGTCGTGCTGATGCGCCACGGCGTCGTCGTCGCCGACGGCCCGGTCGCCGAGGTCCGGGCCGCGGTGTCCGGCCGGGTGCTCAAGGCCGCCGTCCCGGGCGCCACCGAGGCCGAACTGGCGCACCTGCCGGGCGTCACCGGCGTCCAGCTGCGCGGTGGCCGCGCCGAGCTGGCCTGCGCCGACTCCGACGCGGCGATCCGCGCCCTGCTCGCGGCGCACCCGGCCGCGTCCGACATCGAAATCACCGCGCTCGGCCTCGAAGAGGCCTTCCTGGCGCTGACCGCCGAGGAGGTCGCCGCGTGAACACGACATACCTGAGCCTGGAGATCAAGCGGATCGTCCGGAGCCCGCAGTTCACCATCTTCACCATCGGCATGCCGGTGGCGATGTACCTGCTCTTCGGCGCGATCTTCGGCGACTACGTCCTGGACAACGGCCTGCATTCGAGCACCCAGACGATGATCGGCATGGCCGCGTACGGCGCGAGCGGCGGTGCGTTGTTCACCGGCACCCGGGTGGCGCAGGAACGCACGGACGGCTGGCAGCGGCAGCTGCGGCTCACGCCGATGCGCGGCTTCGGCTACCTGGCCGTCAAGGTCGCCTCGGCGATGGCCGTCGCCCTGCCGGTGCTGGTGGCGATCTTTTTCGTCGGCTTCCTGCGCGGGGAACCGCTCACCATGGCCGAGTGGGGCAGGCAGCTTGTCTTCCTGTGGGCGGCCACCCTCCCGTTCGCCGTCCTCGGCCTGGCGATCGGCCTGTTCGGCAAGGGTGACACGGTCGGCGCGGTCACCGGTGCCCTGATGATGCCGCTCGGCATGCTCGGCGGCCTGTGGATCCCCTTGGAGATCCTGCCTGGCTGGATGGCGACCGTGGCCCACTTCGTGCCCACCTACTGGCTGCGCCGGGTCGGTCTCGACCCGTTGGTCCACGCGCCGGGAACGTGGGTGGCCGTGCTGGTGCTCGCGGGCTGGCTGGTCGTGCCCGCACTGGTCGTGGTGCGCCGGTTCCGGCTGGACACGGCCCGGCTGTGAATGCGTGTTAGCTTCCGTGCAGTCGAGGGGTCTGCACGGACGGAGGGCGAACCAGGTGGATGACGAGCCGATGTCGGCCGAGGAATCGCTGAACCTGATCGCCCAGCAGAACCGGCGGACGCGCCGGGAACTGGGCGGGGGCCCGGCGCGGATGCTCGTCGCCTGGGCCTTCGCCTGGATCGTCGGGTGGGGCTTCACCTACGTCACGACGCTGCCCGGGGTCGCGGTGCCCCCGTGGGTCGCCGGCGGCGTCGTCGTCCCGCTGCTGTTCCTCGGCGCCGTCGGCTACTCGACCTTCACCAGCATCCGCACCGGCCGCGGGATCCGGGGGCCGTCCCGCACGGTCGGGGCGATGTACGGCTACGGCTGGGCGCTCGGCTCGATCGGGCTGATGGTCGTCGACATCCGGATCACGAGCTTCCAGGCGCTGTCCACGGACCAGGTGTCGCTGCTGTGGACCGGCACGTGGCTGCTGCTGACCGGCGTGATGTACCTGGCGGGCGGCATGGTGTGGCAGGACAAGCTGATGTACGGCCTCGGCGCGTGGATGATCGTGTCGGCCGCGCTGAGCGTGCTGGTCGGGTACCCGGCGAACTTCCTCGTGCTGACCGTCTGCGGGGGCGGCGGGTTCCTGCTCGGCGCGATCGTCTACTTCATCCGCGAGAAGACCGGCCGATGAGCGAACTGCCGCAGCTCGACCCGGTCATCCACGCCCAGGCGCGGCTGCGGGTCACGGTCGCGCTGGCCGGGCTGCGCTCGGGCGACCAGATCACCTTCCCGCGGCTGCAGCAGCTCCTGGACATGACGGCGGGCAACCTCTCGACGCACCTGCGCAAGCTCGAGGACGCCGAGTACGTCGAGATCACCAAGGCCTACGAGCACCGCACGCCGGTCACCCTGGTCCGGCTGACCGCGGCCGGCCGGGCGGCGTTCGAGAGCTACACCAAGGCGCTGCACCAGCTGCTGGACGCCACCGGCGGGGACTGACGTGGGCCGCTGGGTGATCCACCTCGACCTGGACGCCTTCTACGCGTCGGCCGAGCAGCTCACCCGCCCGACGCTGGCCGGGCGCCCGGTGCTCGTCGGCGGCCTCGGCCCGCGCGGGGTCGTCGCCGGCGCCAGCTACGAATCGCGGGCGTTCGGCATCAAGTCGGCGATGCCGATGGCCCAGGCGCGGCGGCTGCTGCCGGCGAACGGCGTGATCGTGCCGCCGCGGTTCCGCGTCTACGAGCGGCTCAGCCAGGAGGTCTTCGCCGTCGTCACCGAGGTGGCGCCGGTGCTGGAGAAGATCTCCCTCGACGAAGCCTTCGCCGAACCGCCGTCGCTGCTCGGTGCGTCCTTCGACGCGGTGACGGAGTTCTGCGCGCGGCTGCGGGCCCGGATCCGGGCGGAAACCGGCCTGGTGGCGTCGATCGGCGCGGGCAACGGCAAGCAGATCGCGAAGATCGCCTCCGACGAGGCCAAGCCGGACGGGCTGCTGGTGGTGCCGCAGGGCACCGAGCGGGAGTTCCTCGCCCCGCTGCCGGTGCGCGCGCTGTGGGGCATCGGCCCGGTCGCCGAGGGCAAGCTGCGGTTCATCGGCGTCCAGACGCTCGGCCAGCTGGCGGCACTGTCCGAACAGGACGCCGTGGCCACGCTCGGCGGCGTGGTCGGCCGCGACCTGCGGCGGCTCGCGACCGGCGCCGACGACCGCCCGGTGGCCGGCCGCGCCGAGACCAAGCAGGTCAGCGCCGAGACGACGTTCGACACCGACATCAAGGACCTCGCCTCCCTGAGAGTGGAGGTCCGCCGGATCGCCGTGGGCGCGCACCAGCGGCTGCTCAAGGCCGGCCGGGTGGCCCGGACGGTGGTGATCAAGCTGCGCCACACGGACATGCACACGGTCACCCGTTCGGAGACGATCTCCGCGCCCACGGACGACCTGGCCGAGCTGGCGGCGACGGCGGAGCGGCTCCTGATCGACCCGGCGGAGTTCGGCGGCATCCGGCTGGCGGGCGTGGCCTACAGCGGACTGTCGGTGCCCCACCAGGACGCGTTGTTCACCCTGGCCGCGCCCTCGGCGCCGTCGACGGTGGTGTCCACCGCCCCGGCGCCGGCCGCCGCACCGCCGTCGGAGTGGCGCCAGGGCGACGACGTGGTCCACGAGGAGTTCGGCACGGGCTGGGTCCAGGGCGCGGGCCACGGCCGGGTGACGGTCCGCTTCGAGCACCGGTCGTCGGGACCCGGCATCGCGCGAACGTTCCCCCAGTCGGACCCGGCCCTGACCCGCGGCGACCCCGGCGACTGCCTACGCTGACCGGTCGTGAGTGGTAAGGCGGGTTCTAACCCGCCTTACCACTCACGACCCCGCCGAGCAGCCTTGGAGCTTGGCGAGTTCCTGGCCCGCCAGCAGGAACGCGCCCACGCCGTACGCCGCGGTGTCCGTGGCCTTCGCCGTCGCCGGGCGGTCGCCGACCGGCTGGACGTATCCCACCTTGCCGTCGGACTGCAGGGACTTCGTCGACAGCGCCGTCCACGCCTTGTCGACCACTGGGCGGAAGCGGGCCGCGTCGAGAACGCCCGCGGTGATGCCCCAGCCGAGGCCGAAGGTGAAGAACGCCGTGCCGCTGGACTCCGGGCCGCCGTGGTCCCACGGGTTCAGCAGGTCCGAGTTCCAGAAGCCGTCACGGCGCTGGACCAAAGCCAGCGTGGCCGCCATCTTCTTGTACACGCGCAGGTACTCCGGCCGCCGCGGGTCGTCGGCCGGCAGCACCTGGAGCACCTTCGTCAACGCCGCCAGGGCCCAGCCGTTGCCGCGCGACCAGAACACGCCCGACCCCTTGAACCGCGCGTCGCGGTACCACAGGCCGGTGAACTCGTTGAACAGCTTGTGTTCCGAGGAACGGAACAGCTGATCCATGGCGTCCAGATAGGACGGATCGTGGTCGATCAGGCTCATCCGGGCGAACGACGGCATCGCCATGTTCAGCGCGTCGACGTAGTTCCAGTAATCGCGGTGACCGGCCTGCACGGACGCCACCTCGGCCTTGATCCGGGTGCGGATCGAGTCGAGCGGGATCTCCGGGTGGAAGTAGGTGTAGAGGTCCAGGTACGCCTCGCCGGCGGCCTGGTTGTCCGGGAAGAACGGCCGGTTCGGGTCCTCCGGCAGCAGGTACTTGTTGGCCTGCGCCCAGGGGTAGGTCTTGTGGTTGGACTGGCCGGTGGTCCGGACCAGGGCCAGGTTGCCGACGTGGAACGTCGCGTTCTGCCAGTCCGGCGCGTCGAGGTTCGTCCCGTTGGCGACCCAGTAGTTGCCCGCGGACACCATTTCGTCCGAAACGGCGCAGGAAGCGGCCGAAGCCACCGCCGGTGATGACAGCAACGCACCCGCCAACGCCGTGGCCGCGAGCACGCCGAAGCCGCGAATTCCCGGGAAACGCATGAAAGCGTCCTCCTCAGCTCATGGCGGCGGTCATCCGCAGCGAGTGAAGCGCGTCCCGGTAACCGTGTCAAGGTACCGATCAGCGGTACGCCGCAACGGTTTCCAGCAAACGGCGGCACGCGGATTCGGCGCCGTCGGCGTTCTTCGCCAGCACCAGCGTCAGCACCCGGGAATGCGCCACGAGCTCCATCGGCTCGCCGTGCGCCTTCAGCGCGGCGACCACGGGCACCTGCAGCTGCGCGATCAGTGTGTTCCCCGACGCCCGGAGCAGCGCCGCGTGGAACCGCGAATCGGCGTCCCGGAACGCTTCGCCGTCGCCTCGCTCGACCGCGTCGGCCATCTGCGCGTAGGCCGAGGCCATCGCCGAAAGCTCGTCGGGACGCCGGTGCCGCGCCGCGATCCGCGCCGCCTGCGGCTCGATGGCCAGCCGCAGTTCCAGCAGCTCGCGCAGGTGCTCGCGGCCGCCGGGACCGCCGACGCGCCAGGCGATGACGTCCGGGTCGATCGCGTCCCACGCCTCGGGTGGCAGCGTCCAGGTCCCGACCCGCGGCCGCGCGGTGACCATGCCCTTGGATTCGAGCACGCGCAACGCTTCGCGCACCACCGTGCGGGACGCGGAGAACCGGCGGCCGAGCTCCTCGGGGACGAGCGGCTGCCCGTCCCCGAGGACGCCTTCGACGATCAGCCGGCCCAGTTCGTCGACGATGCGTGCATGGAGGTTCCGCACCGCTACTCGGGCAGGCCGACGCGCCGCTCCCCGCTGCGCAGCTGCTGCAGCACGACCGCGATCACCAGCAGGGCACCGTGGGCGACGTTCTGCCAGAACGGGTTGATGCCCAGCCCGGACATGCCGTTGTCGAGCACGCCCAGGATGACCACCGCGAGCACGGTCGAAATGATCGACCCGCGCCCGCCCTTGAGCATCGTGCCGCCGAGCGCGGCGCCGGTGACGGCCTGCAGCTCCAGGCCTTCCGACCCGGACGTCGGCTGGCCGGACCCGGTGCGGGCGGTGATCAGCACGCCCGCGATCGCCGCGACCACGCCGACGAGGGCGTACACGCCGATGATGTACCGGTTGATGTTGATGCCGGCCAGCCTGGCGGCGGTGTCGTTGCCGCCGATGGCGTAGACGTTGCGGCCGATGTCGGTGTACTTGAGCAGGAAGTGCAGCAGCGCCGCGACGATCAGGAACACCCACACCAGCGACGGCAGGCCCGCGATCGCCCCCTTGGCCAGGAAGATGAACAGGTCGTCGCCGCCGGTGTAGCCCTGTGCCTTGCCGTTCGAGATGACCTGCGCGATGCCCTTGTAGGTGGCGAGCATGGCCAGCGTCGCGACCACCGGGTTGACCCGGCCGAAGATGATGATCATGCCGTTGACCAGGCCGCACAGGATGCCGACGCCGACCGCGGCGAGGATGCCGACCTCGGCGTTGCCGGTCGAGGTGAACACCATCGCCGAGATGACCGAGGCGAGCCCGGCCATCGAGCCGACCGAGATGTCCAGCGCGCCCAGGATGATCACCAGGGTCTGCACCAGCGCGAGCAGCCCCATGATGGTGATCGCGCTGCCGATCAGCAGCAGGTTGTTGGTGCGGAAGAAGTTCTCGTTCAGCACGCTCAGCAGGATCACCAGCGCGATCAGCGTGATGATCAGGCTCGAGTTCTGCACGCCGATGCCGGTCAGGACCCGGCGTGCGGTGCTCGGCTGCGGCGGTGCTGCAGGGGCCGACGTTTCCTTGGTGGGGGTGCTCATGCGCCGATCTCCTGGGCTTCGTCCACGGCTGGTTCGGTTTCGGGGATGGCGAGGGTCAGCACGGCTTCCTCGGTCGCGTCTTCACGGCTGATCTCGCCCGCGAGCCGCCCGGCCCGCATGACGAGGATGCGGTCGGCCAGCGTCAGCACCTCCGGCAGGTCGGAGGAGATGACCAGCAGCGCGATGCCTTCGGCGGCGAGGCCGTCGATGATCCGGTAGATCTCGGCCTTCGCGCCGACGTCGACCCCGCGCGTCGGCTCGTCGAGGATCAGCAGCTTCGGCCGCCGCGCGAGCCACCGCGCGAGGACGGCCTTCTGCTGGTTGCCGCCGGAAAGCTTGCGGACTTCCTGCTCCATCGACGGCGTCCGCACGCGAAGCTCGCGTACGTACTCCTCGACGAGCGCGCGTTCCTTCGCCCGCTTCACGACCCGGAAGCGGCGAAGCCGGTCCAGGACGGCGATGGAGACGTTGTCGCGTACGGACCGCTGCATGAGCAACGCGTCCGTCTTGCGCTCTTCGGGCGCGAACCCGATGCCCGCTTTGACGGCGTCACCCGGGTTGTGCGCGCGCAGCCGCTTGCCGGCGAGCTCCACGGTCCCGGACCGGATCGGCAGGTCGCCGACGATCGCGCGGGCCAGCTCGGAGCGTCCCGCGCCGACCAGCCCGGCCAGGCAGACGACCTCGCCCGCGCGGACCTGCAACGAGATGCCGGTGACGTCGTCGGTCGTGACGTCGGCCAGTTTCAGGACCACGTCGCCGGTGTCCTGGGTGACGCGGCGTTCCAGCGCCGACAGGTCGCGGCCGATCATCATCCGGACCAGGCCGGCCTCGTCGGTCTCCGCGGCCTGCTGGACGCCGACCAGTTTCCCGTCGCGCAGCACCGCGACGCGGTCGGCGAGCTGGAAGATCTCCTTCATCCGGTGCGAGACGTAGACGACCGCGACGCCGCTGTCGCGCAGCCGGCCGATCAGCCGGAACAGCGCCTCGACTTCGTGTTCCGACAGCGACGACGTCGGCTCGTCGAACGCGATCACCTTCGGCGGGGTGGCCGCGGTGAGGACCCGGAGGATCTCGACGATCTGCCGCTGCGCGGCCGACAGCGCGACCCCGAGCGTCGCCGGGTCGAGCACGCCTTCGAAGCCGTACTCGGCGAGCGCGTCCTGGGTGGCCTTGGTGAGCGTGCGGCGGCTGAACACCCGGGCCTTCGCGGGCAGCTCGCCGACGAAGACGTTCTCCGCCACGGAAACGTGCGGGATGATCTCGGGTTCCTGGTAGATCACGCGCACCCCGGCGGCCATCGCCGCGCGCGGGGTGTCGAACGTGACCTCGGTGCCGTCCAGGAGCAGCCGGCCCTCGTCCGGGCCCTGGTCACCGGACAGCACGCGCAGGAGCGTCGACTTGCCGGCGCCGTTCTCGCCCATCAGGGCCAGGACTTCGCCGGAGCGGAACTCCAGCGAGACGTCGTCGAGGGCGGTGACACCGGAGAAGCGCTTGCCGATGCCCTCGACGGCGAGTGCGGGAGAAGAGCTGGACATGGTCGCCTTCCGTACGGCGGTCGTGAGTGGTATGGCGGGTTAGAACCCGCCTTACCACTCACGAGGGTTGTGGGTCAGGTGCAGTTGACGCCGGCCTGCTTGGAGTTGTCCTTGTTGACGATCGTGGTCTTGGCGATCGTCTCCGCGGGCAGCTCCTTGCCGTTCTTCACCTTGTCGACCAGCACCTGGATCGCCGAGCGGCCGACCTCGGCGCCGGAGATGTAGAGCGCGGCCTTGTTGCCGGTGTCCTTGTTCGCCGCCCAGTCCTTGCAGGTGAGGTACGCGCCGAGCCCGACGCCGATGATGTTGTTCGCCTGGACGCCGGAGTTGGCCAGCGCGGTCACGACGCCGGTTTCGTTCTCGTCGTTGCAGCCCCACACGACCCAGTGCTTGACGCCCGGGTTGGAGCCGATCACCGCGCCGGAGCGGTTCTGCGCGTCGACGGGGGAGTTGTCGGTGCCGACGTCGATGACCTGGACGTCGGCGCCCGCGGCCTTGGCGAACGCCGACTTCGCCGCGTTGACGCGGTCGGTGCAGACGGTCAGGTCCTGCTTGTACGCGCTGATGATCTTGGTGTCGGCGGCGGCCCAGCCCGCGGCCTTGAACAGCTTCCCGGCCTCGGTGCCGACCGAGTCGCCCATCTGGCTGCCGTTGAAGCCGACGAACGGGGCCTTCGCGCCGGTGCCGTCCTTGATGACGTCGTCGGAGGCGATCAGCGGGATGCCCGCGCTCTTGGCCTTGTCGATCACCTGCGGGCCGATCGCCTGGTCCGGGACGACGATGGCGACGCCGTTGGCGCCCTGCGCGACCGCGGCGTCCAGTTCGGTGATCGCCTTGTTGGCGTCTTGGCCGAGGTTGACGACCTTGAGCTCGACGCCGAGCTCCTTGGCCTTCTCCTGCGCGCCCTGCGCCTGCTCGACGAAGTACTGCTGGTCGCCCTGTTTCTGCAGGTAGTACAGGGTGACCTTGCCGTTCGCAGGCGCCTGCTGCTGTGGTGCCGCGGTGTCTTTGCCCGAAGAGCAGGAGGCCAGCAGAGCGCCGGAAATCAAACAACAACCAACAACGCTCCAGGTACGAAACCTGTGCGGGTATGTGGACATCGAGTGCTCCCATGAGGGCCGAGGTCGGGTGGGTCTGGTCGAGTTCGCGAAGTGACTCGTATTACAAAACACCCGTTCGAGGAGCGTCAAGGCGGAGTTAGCGGAGTGAGACCTACTCTCGGTAGTTTCTTGATCACCCACCCGAGGGTCATTTATCGTATTTTTTCCACTCTGGGCTGCGCGTTGTCCGGTTTTGTCTCGTGGCGATGTTCTGATCGGTGTTGTCGACTGTGGTGGAAGTTTCACGCGACCGGGCACGCCGTCTCTGCCGGATATGCCCGGCTGGCAGGATGGCCGGACCACGTTAGGGGGACCGATGACGAAGCACCGCGTCGCCGCGCTCGCCGGGGTTGCTCTCCTGGCCGCGGCCTGCAGCGGCCCGCCGCCGCAACAGGGGCCGGCGCCGACGCCCTTTCCCGAGACGGCCGCTTCTTCCGCGGGAGCCGCCGCTCCCGAGGGCTCGTTCAGCGTCGTCGCCACCGGGGACGTCCTGATCCACCCGGCGCTGACCGAGCAGGCCGAGGCCGACGGCGGCGGGAAGATCGACTACCGGCCGCTGCTGGCCGGGATCAAGCCGCTGATCTCCGGCGCCGACCTCGGGATCTGCCACCTCGAGACGCCGCTGGCGCCGGAGGGCGGGCCGTACAGCGGGTACCCGTCCTTCAGCGCGCCGCCGGAGATCGCCGACGCGATCAAGGACACCGGCTACGACACCTGCTCGACGTCGTCCAACCACACGATCGACCAGGGCGCCGAGGGCGTCACCCGGACTTTGGACAAGCTCGACGACGTCGGCGTCAAGCACACCGGCTCGGCGCGGTCGGCCGCCGAGGCCGCGAAGCCGCTGATCCTCGACGTCCACGGCGTCAAGGTCGCCCAGGTGTCGTACGCGTTCGGCTTCAACGGCATCAAGGTGCCCGCCGGGAAACCGTGGCTGGCCAACCAGATCGACGTCGACGACGTCCTGGCGGCGGCTCGGAAGGCTCGCCAGGCCGGAGCGCAGGTCGTGATCGCGAGCCTGCACTGGGGCGTTGAGTACCAGCACGAGCCGACGGCCGAACAGCGGTCGCAGGCCAAGAAGATCCTGGCGTCGGACGACGTCGACCTGATCGTCGGCCACCACGCCCACGTGGTCCAGCCGTTCGAGAAGATCGGCGGCAAGTGGGTGGCCTACGGGCTCGGCAACAGCGTCGCCCGCCACTCCGAGCCACGCGGGGACACCGAGGAAGGCGCGGCGGCCCGCTTCCGCTTCGTCCGCGACGGCGACCGCTGGAAGGTCGACAAGGCCGAGTACATCCCCACCCTGATCAAGCTGGACACCCCCATCCGCCTGGTCGACTTGTCGACTTCGCCCGCGTCCCCGCAGGTCACCAAGGCCCTCCAGGACACGGACAAGAACATCCTGAGCCTGGGAGCAGACAAATCCGGCCTAACCCGCCCCAGCCAGTAACCCCTGGCTCGCGTACCCAAAGGGTCGGTTCGCGTACCTGGAGGGTCGGATGGTGAACCGACTGTCCAGGTACGCGAACCGACTGTCCAGGTACGCGAGTTCGCCGTTCCGGTACGGGGTTCAGTGGGTGCGGGTGGTGATGAGGCGGGCCAGGGTGGCCAGTTCGGCGGTGGCGCGGGTGGGTGGGCCGGTCGCGGTGAGGTCGCGCAAGGCCTTGGCCAGCAACGCCTCCGCCTGGGCCTGGCTCCACTGGCGTCCGCCCGCGGCCTCGACGAGGGAAGCCGCGCGGGCCAGCGCGGGCTGGTCCAGGGGCTTGTGCCCGGCGTAGAGCTTGGCGAGGTCCGCGCCGGCGGGGGTGCCCGAACACAGGGCCGTCACCACCGGCAGTGACTTCTTGCGGTTCTGGAGGTCCGAGTACACCGGCTTGCCGGTGACGACCGGGTCGCCCCAGATGCCGAGCAGGTCGTCGACGTGCTGGAACGCCAGGCCCACCGCCCGGCCGAACGCACCGAAGTGGTCCGCGCCGGGCGTTCCGAAGGCCGCGCCGAGCGTGCAGGCCGCGCCCAGCAGGGCCGCCGTCTTGCCCTCCGCCATCCGGACGCACTCGCCGGGGGTGACGTCGTCGCGTTGCTCGAAGTCCAGGTCCGCGGCCTGTCCCTCGAGCAGGGCCAGCGTCGCCGCCGACAGCACCTTCGCGTTCGCCGCCCCGCTCGGGGCCAGCACCTCGAACGCCAGGCTCAGCAACGCGTCCCCGGCCAGCACCGCCGGCCCGGTGCCGAACACCGTCCACGCCGTCGCGCGGTGCCGCCGGGTGGTGTCGCCGTCCATGATGTCGTCGTGCAGCAGCGAGAAGTTGTGCACCAGCTCGACCGCGACGGCGGCGGGCACGGCGTCGGCCGCCTCCCCGCCCGCGGCTTCCGCGCACAGCAGCACCAACGCCGGCCGCAGCGCCTTGCCGCCGTCGGTGGCGGCCGGCCGGCCGTCGGCGTCCTGCCAGCCGAAGTGGTAGGCGGCGATCCGCCGCATCGTCTCCGGCAGCCGCTCGGCGGCCGCCCGCAGCGCCGGGTCGACGAGCCCCTTGCTCCACGCGAGGACGTCGGCGAGCGGCCGGGCCGCGGTGCGCGTGTTCATGGTGGTCATCAGCGACCGACCTGGACGTCGTCGAGGGTGCCGAGGGCGTCGGGGACGAGGACGGCGGCGGAGTGGTAGGC
>NZ_PPHF01000120.1 GCF_002904335.1 Amycolatopsis sp. CA-126428
GCATGGTGGGCATCCTTCCAGCGAGGAGCGCATCCTCACAGGTCAGGAGTCAACCGAACCGGGGGCAGTCCCGTAGGCGCGACGTGTCAAGGAAGCGCCACAACGCACAGACAGGATCCGGCCACGTGACTGATCCGGATCCGGTCAGCCACGGTGAACACCGACCGACCGGCCGCGCCGAAGTCCACGCTGATGCTTTCGGCGTGGACTTCGGTCACCGCGCCACGGCGGACGAGGGACCAGCCGGTCGCTGGGTCGGGCTCGCCGAACACGAGCACCCGGTCGCCGGCGCCGAAGTGGTCCCACCGGCCACCGTTCGCCGGACGGACGAGCGAGTTTGCCGTTTTCGCGTGAGCTCCGCCCCCATCGGCGTTCGCGGCGCATGAGGTCGGACCGGAGCCGGTTCTGTCCGGCGAGGCTCTCATCCGTGATCCAAAGAGGACCAGGAGCGGCTGAGAACCTGGGCGCCACAGCCAGAATCGTGCGTCATCCGCCAGTCGCCGAGCCCGTCCACGGGTTGCGCCCGGACACCGTCCCGGCGAGCGGTACGGCGGCGTTGCTCGACGGTCCCGACTGGACGCAAGAAGACGGCGACCATCAGGTCGGCAAGCCCAATGGCACGGTCGGCTGCAGCACCGATTCCACCAGCGCCTCGCTGCGAAAATGGGCTACCGCCTGGTAGTCGGGGTCACGAATCATGTCGGCGAACGCCTGCCGGCTCGGATAGCGGACCAAAGCCACCATGTCCCAGGCCTGCCCCCGCCTCGGCGACCAGCGCACGCCCGCCGTCGCCCAGGTAGTCCACTTGCAGGCCATACCGCACGTTGACCACCGGACTGAGTGCCTCGGCGTAGCGCTGGTAGCTCTCGCGACCGCCGTCCGGACGGAACCGCAGTAGGTTCAGCATCACCACAGGACCGCCCGGATCCTCGCTCAGCAAGGCATTCAGAGCGTGCTCGTCGATCTCGATCATCGAAATCCTCCGTTCGCGAACATGTCCACCCTCTCATACTTGTTGGCTGGCCGACAAGTTTATCGTAGGATCCTCTTCATGACCACTACCCGTCGCACCCAGCAGCAACGTCGCGACCAGGCCGAAACCGCGTTACTAGGCGCCGCCGCCGAACTCGTCGTCGAACAGGGAGTGCGCTCACTGACGCTTGCGCGCGTCGGTGAGCGAGCCGGGTACAGCCGAGGCTTGGTCACGCACCACTTCGGATCCAAGCAGGTGCTCCTCGAACGCCTGGCGCGTGCGACGCAGACCGGATTCGTGCCCGGCCTCGATGGTCTGTCACCTGGGCTGGAGCGCCTTTTGCGGCTGATCGAGGGGTACATCGGCGCACTCGGCGGAGTGGGCGTGCTGAACCGGGCGTTCCTTTTGCTGTGGGCCGAGGCGGCCACGGCCTCGGAACTGGCCCCGATTTTCCGCGAGCGGGACGAGGCGTTTCGCGCCGACCTTCGCGAGGACGTCGCCGCGGGAATCGACGACGGCACCATCCGTCCCGACGTGGAAGCCGACGAGGTCGCGATTGCCGTTGTCGGGCAACTCCGCGGGATCGGGCTGCAACGGCTTCTCGATTCGAAAGCCGTTGACACGGACCGGTTACGGCGGTCGGTCACCGAGTACTGGCACCGAATGCTGAGCCGAACCCCACTGTGACTCGAGGCCGCTACGCCGCGGGTGCGACCACCGGGGCCGTGAGCGGGGGGACGTCGCCGTGGACGAGCCTGGCCCACACCGCCGCGATGCTCTCGACTCCCACCGTTTCCGGGACGTTGACATGGGCGGAGGCCCATTGCACGATGGCTGTCCTCGCGCGGTCCTCGAGATCGGTGACCGCCCGCTCGCCGAACTCCGAGACGAGATGAACCCGCCGGGCGCCGGAGTTGAAGCGCTCGACCGGCGGGCCCGCCGGTACGGTCGGAGGCTGCGCCGCCGCGGCCCGGTGGCTGCCACCCACGGCGATGCTGCGCTTCAGCGACGAGCCGAGGCAGGCGTGCACCGCCGCCGTCACCGCAGGCAGCCCCGCCACATCGAGGTAGATGACCTCGGGGGACGGCGCGATGGTGTCGACGTCGGCGTAGGCGATCACTTCGCCGTACATCCCTGCCAGACCGGCTGCCTCGACGTGCGCGGGCGAGGTGATGCCGACGACGTCGATGCCCCGCCGAGACAGCAACAGAGCGCTGGCGAGAGCCGTCTTGCTGGTCGCACTGGACACGACGACGCGGCCGATCCCGATACCCGCGACCAACTCGTCGAGCAGGGCCGCTGCGACGCCCGGCAGCATCGCCACTGCCGACCGGTCATCCTCGTGACCCGCGACCGGGGACAGGTCCCGGTAGAGCGGCAGCATCCCAGCCCGCTCGGGCGCCACGGCCCGCAACCGCTCGCCGTGGCGTTCCACCCGGACAGTGACGTGCGTGGCCATCGGCAGGTAGCCCGACCAACGGCTACCCGGCGTGGCCAAGGCCGGATCGCCGTCGATCACCACAGCGTATCCCCACGCCGGTACCCGGCCCCACTCGGGCGACGAGGCGGGGAACGCGGCCCAATGCCCCAACTGATCCCCGAGCAAAGCGTAGGTGAGGTTGTTGGAGGCCACCGCGAACCGCTCGATCGCGAGCAGCACCTCCCCGTCCGCCGGCGGCCGCAGGGCTTCGCCGACAACCCTTACCTCGTGCAGCGGGTCATCACGGCGAGCTTCGAAAACGTACGCGATTTCAGGTGTCATACCTCAGTTTTACTTGTTGGTCGACTAGCAAGTCAATAGGTCCGCGTTCGTCGCCCGTCTCGTGGCCTCGAAGCCATCAGGAATGCCCAGCGCAACCAGAGATCGTCTCGTCGCCGTGCTCACCCGGTTCCTGCCGCGCGGTTGGCGCGATGGGCCAGCTCGACGAACGCCGCATGCAGTTCCGGTGGCCCGAGCACCTCGATTTCGGTGTCGAACCGAGCCAGTGCCGCGGCCAGTGCGGCCCACGACCAAGACCCGGAGGTCAGCTTCGTGCGGGTCGGACCGACTTCCTCGGCCATCCCGTCGCCGGCGAACGGGGCGACCTCCGTCACCGGCAGCTCGAGGAGCACCTCGCCTTGGCAAGGCCACGCGTTCGTGCTCTCGGACCCCTTGAACCGCGCCGACAGGAAGGCGCTCACGTCGCCGCCAGGCACTTCGCGACGGGCGAACCGCGGGCCGTTCGGGATGCGCGGGGTCATCCGGTCGACGCGGTAGATCCGCCAGTCGGCCCGGTCGGGGGACCACCCGACGACGTACCACCGACCGCCCCGCACCACCAGGTGGTGAGGCTGCACCCGGCGCGGTGGCGGCGGCTCGGCTTCCTCCGGCCGGCCCGGCGACCGGTAGTCGAACCGCAGCTCCTCACCCGCGCGGACCGTAGCGCTCAACGTCACCAGGAGCGCGGTGTCGACCTGCAGATCGGCACCGCGCCCGGCCGCGGAGATCTCGAGGGCGTCGACGCGCTGCCGCAACCGCGACGGCAGCACCTGCCGCACCGTGGCCAGCGCCCGCGCGGCCGCCTCCTCGATGCCCGCGCCGGTCCCGACTGCGATCCGCAACGCGACGGCGAGCGCGACCGCCTGCTCCTCGTCGAACAACAACGGCGGCATCTCGCTGCCCGCTTCGAGCCGGTAGCCACCGTCGGGACCCTTGACCGCATGCACCGGGTAGCCCAGCTCACGCAGCCGGTCGACGTCGCGGCGCACGGTTCGTTCGCTGACGCCGAGCCGCTCGGCGAGTAGGCCGCCCGGCCAGTCCCGGCGAGCCTGCAGCATCGACAGCAGCGACAGCAGGCGACTCGAGGTCGTCGTCGAGGAAGCGATCGGCATGGTTTCACCATGCCACAAATAGCGGACGTTCTCTGACCTCTACTGCTGACATGGTGGCCCTCATCGCCGGAAACCTCCGGCTCCGGGAACCACTCACGAAGGACCGCAACCATGCCTCTCAACGCTGTCGCGCACCTGAACTTCCACGGCGAGGCCCGCGAGGCCCTGAAGTTCTACCAGTCGGTCTTCGGTGGCCAGTCCACCGTCATCACCTACGCCGACTTCGGGATGCCCGCCGAACTGCCCGGTGCGGCCAACGTCGTGTTCGGCCAGATCGTCGCCGACAACGGCTTCCGCGTGATGGCCTACGACGTCCCCGGCGAGCACGCGCCCGCCGCGCACGGCGCGCCCAGCACGCGACGCGAAAACGGCACCACGATCACCCGGGAACCGTTCTTCCTCTCCGTCCGCGGCGAAACCGTCGACGAGGTCACCCCCGTGTGGGAGGGACTCGTCAAGGACGCGACCGTGATCGAGCAGTTCGGCCCCGCCCAGTGGGCGCCCGCGTTCGGGATGCTGACCGACCGCTTCGGGATCACCTGGATCATCGACGTCGCCGCCGACTACGCCCAGGCCTGACCTTCCGCGCGAGGAGCGCGGCCGTCCCGCCGCGCTCCTCCACTTCCCACCAGGAGCACCCATGCAGACCCGCCCCCTCGGCCGGACCGGCCTCCAGGTCAGCGGTTTCACCCTGGGCACCATGATGTTCGGCCCGTACGGCAACCCCGATCCCGACGAGTGCGTCCGCATCGTCCACCGCGCCCTCGACGGCGGCATCAACACCATCGACACCGCCGACGTCTACGGCGAAGGCGAATCCGAGAAGATCCTCGGCAAGGCACTGCGCGGCCGCCGCGACGAACTCGTCCTCGCCACGAAGTTCAACGGCCCGATGGGCGCCGACCCCAACCGGCGCGGCAGCTCTCGGCGGTGGATCCTGTCCGCCGTCGATGGGTCCCTGCGCCGCCTGGACGTCGACCACATCGACCTCTACCAGGCCCACCACCCCGAGCCCGGCACCGACGTCGAGGAAACGCTCGGCGCGCTCACCGACCTCGTGCGCGCAGGCAAGGTTCGCGCAATCGGCCACTCCAACTTGCCCGCGTCGGACATCGTGGAAGCGCAATGGGTGGCCGAACGACGGGGACTGGCCCGGTTCTGGACCGAACAGCCGCACTACTCGATCCTCAACCGCGGGATCGAACGCGAAATCCTGCCGGTCTGCGAACGGTACGGGCTCGGGGTGCTGGCGTGGAGCCCTCTCGCGATGGGCTTGCTCGCCGGCCGTCTCCGCAAGGGCAACGGCGAAACGGCGTCGGCCGGCCGCCTGCACTGGGCGCGCGAACACATGACCGACGAACGCAAGCTCGGCGCCGTCGAAGCCCTCGCCGGGCTCGCCGGGCAGGCCGGGCTGTCGCTCCCCCACCTCGCTCTGGCCTTCGTCACCGCGCATCCGGCGGTCACCTCGGCGATCATCGGCCCGCGCACACCCACCCAGCTCGACGACCTGCTCGCGGGAGCCGGCACTGTCCTCGAGGACGACTTGCTCGACCAGATCGACGAGGTCGTCGCCCCGGGAACCGACGTCGGACCCGTCGACGTCGCCTACGTCCCGCCCGCGCTCACCCAGCCGGCGCTTCGCCGGCGCCCTGTCTGACCCCTCCGCTCACTCGCCGCCGGTCATCGGTGTCCGACACCTCGAAGGACAAGAAATGTTTGCTGTTTTCACCCAGATCAACTGGATCGCCGTACTCGTCTCAACCGTCGTGCTGGCCGGGCTGGGCGCCGCGTACTTCATGTTGGCTGTCCCGCAGCAGTACGCCCGCGCCCTCGGCCGCGAAGACATGCCTCCGACCGAACGGCGCACCGTCGACGGGATTGGCCCGCTGGTGTGCACGCTGGTCAACGTGCTCACCAGCGCGGTCCTGTTTGCCGCACTGGGCATCAGCTCGATCGGAGACGCGCTCGTGTTCGGCCTGGTGATCGGGATCGGTTACCTCGTGGCGATGACTTTCAACATCGCGATCAACCCGAACTTCCCGCACCCGTTGCGCTACGGCCTGCTCAACGCGCCCTACTTCCTCGTCGGCAGCTTGCTCACCAGCTTCGCTCTCGTCGTGCTCTGACGCTTACCCGACTTGTTCGTGTCGAGCAGCAGCCACGAGATCACCTGAACTCCACGCTGTGCGGGTGCACTCAGCACCCGGCGCCCGGCCGGGACCGGGTCAATGGCCACTACTGGCTCGGCCCGGACGGCGACCCGCACATCAAACGCCGGTGTCGTGGGCAAGGCCGACTACCTGATCACCGACGGTGCCACGTTCACCGGGCAGACCATCCGCGCATCGGCGAGGGCGAGTCGATCGCGCTGTGGTGGAAGGTGGAGAACTTGCTCCGCCCGAACTCGACGTTCCGGGACCTCGGCGTCGCGTCGAACCCCGCCTGCACGACCAACGCACGGACCGGGGTGGCAGGAACGACGACCGCGGACTGCCTGAGGGCGCCAACGCCGTCAAGGTCACCCAGCTGAACTTGGCCCCTGAGGTCCGTTTCCCCGACTCGCCCCGAAAAGGTTCAGGCGCTCCTCCGCTAACCTCGGCGAACTCGGCCGCATCGGCGTGGTCGACCACGCATTCCTGGTGCTGTGGGCGGAAGCCGCCACCGACGCCGAACTCGCCGCGATCTTCCGCCAACGCGACGAGGCCTTCCGGGGCCGATCCGCGCGACGATATTCGTGCCGCCATCGCAGAAGGCACCATCGACCCTCACCCCAGCCCCGACGACGCCATCGCCGTCGTCGGGGAACTGCGCGGCATAGCGTTCCGGCGGCTGCTTGCCCCATCGGACGTCGCTGTCCGGCGGTTGCTCGGCAGCGTCACCGACCGGCGGCGCCAAGCCCCTCGGCCTGGCATGACGCAGATCACTCGCTTCTCGCCGGGCGATTGAACCGTCGGCAGGGGTGCGTCGTATCCGTGGGCGACAAGCACTCCCCACCTCGTGAAGGAGACAACGTGTCCAACACCAACTGGGCCCGCCGCGTACTCGTCACCACCGGAGCGGCACTCGCCCTCGCCGGCGGGTTCGCCGTGCAGGCGTCGGCCGCGCAACCCGCGGCCCTGCAGCTCGCCGCCGCCTCCGCCGTCGTCCCCGGACCTGTGCCGGCGTCGATCCCGGTCACCGCGCGCCGGACCTTCCTGAGCAGCGTCACCACGGCCGCCAACCCGGCCTGGGCGACCGTGAACGTCACGAAGGCCGGGCGCTACACGGTGGAGATTGAAAACCTCCTCCCGACCGTCGTGACGACCACGGTGGACGGCGTGCGACTGCAGCCCGTCACCCTCGGCGGCTACGACAAGAAGTGGTCGCAGACCGTCTACTTGGGCGTCGGCAAGCACACCTTCGACGTCGGCGCCTCGTCGACCGAAGCCGCGATCGATGCGTACCTCCTGGGCACCCTTTGATCGCCTGATTCCCCCGCTGCGCTGGGTGCCCCGGCACCCGGCGCGGCTCCACTCGAGGATTCGGCGGGCTATGACGGAGGACGAGCGACTGCTGCGCGCACTGTACGACGAGCACGCCGGCGCCGTACGGCGCTACGCGCTCAGTCTCATGAGCGGCGACGTGGCACGGGCGGACGATGTCGTCCAGGAGACGTTCCTGCGGGCGTGGAAGACTCCGGCGGTGCTGGACCAATCGCGGAACTCTTCCCGCCCTTGGTTGTTCACGGTCGCCAAACGGCTGATCATCGACGAATGGCGCTCGGGTCGAAGGCGGTACGAGAAGGTGACCGATGAGCCACCCGAAGTCCCCACGGCGGACCGCACCGACGCCGTCGGTGACCGCACGGTCGTGGCCCAGGCCCTGTCCAGGCTGTCGCAGGAGCACCGGTCGGTGCTGCTGGAGACGTACCTGCGCGGTTCGTCGCTCAAGGAGGCGGCGGCGCGCTTGGGCGTGCCGCTGGGCACGATCAAATCCCGCACCCACTACGCGTTGCACGCTTTCGCGGCGGCGGTGGCCGACCTGGGAGGTGTCTGATGACCGCTGATCCCTACCTGACGTGGGACGCCGCCTACGTCCTGGGCCTGCTGGACGAGGCCAACCGACTTGAGTTCGAAGACCACCTCCGCGGGTGCGACGACTGCGCGAGACGGTTGTCGACGCTGAGCGATACCCCCCGGCTGCTCGACGTTGCCCCGCTCGAATTGTTTCTCGTCGAGGAGCCGGACGACCTCCGGCCGGCCCGACGGGACCAGCTGCCGGCGGATCTGGTGGCCCAGATGCGGGCCACCGGACGCCGTCGCTCCTGGACCCGGCGCGCGGCGGCGGGACTGGCGATGGCGGCGGCCGTGGCCCTCGGCGCGGTACTGGGTAGCGTCGTGGTGAGCCGGCCGGGTGAGGAGCAGAGCCTCCCGGTCAGCCAGGCCACCAACGCGGTGATCGCGGCTCAGTTGAGCGTGTCCGCGCACGATTCCTGGGACCAGGTGGATCTGCGGTGCACGTACACCAGTCAGCAGTTCATCCAGGGCAACTACGTGGCCGTGGCGGTGGACCGGACCGGCCGGAAGGAGGTCGTCGGGACCTGGCCGCCGATTCCCGGCCAGACCGCGACGATCCGGACGCCGACCACCTTTCGCTCCGGTTCGATCACCATGGTGTCGATCCAGGACGCCCAAGGAAGGACTGTGGCCCAGCTCGGCGTGTGACCCGGTCGGAGATATCCGGTCGACACGGCCGGGTCACGATACTTTTCCCGCTCGCCAAGGGCGGGGCTACGTCCTGGGCAACCTGGCCGTCTCGGTCATCGCCGGCGTCCTCGCCCTGACCTGGCTGCTGATCTTCGGCGTGCCCTACGCCGCGCTGCTGGCCATCGCCGTCGCCGTGCTCGTCAGCGGTGCCCTGCTCGGCATTCTCGGCGCTCTGGTCGCGATTCCGGTGGCGGCGGCGATCCTCCTGCTGGTCGAAGAAAGTTCTCTACCCCCGCCTCGACCAGGCGTGACGGCCGGGGTCAGAAGTACCCCTCCCTGCCGCGGTCCGGGGCGACCTGATTGCCGAGGTCGGCGCTGATCCGCGCGGCCGCGCGCACCACCTGCGGCACCACCTCACGGCGCAGCTTTTCGACGTCGGAGCGCCCGCTCGACGTCGACGACGCCAGCGCCGCCACCACCGCGCCGCTCGCGTCCCGGACGGGCGCCGACACCGAGAGCAGTCCCTCCTCCAGCTCTTCGGCGACCAGTGACCACCCTTGGTCCTGCACCGTGCGCAACGCCCGCCGGAAGGCGGTTTCGTCCGTGACGGTCCGCGCGGTCAGCGCCGGCAGCCCGGCCGCGACGACCTCGTCCACCAGCGCCGGCGGCGCCCAGGCCAGCAGCACCCGGCCCATCGACGTCGCGTGCGCCGGCACGCGGGTGCCGATCGAGATGTTGATGCTCATGATCCGCCGCACCGGCACACGGGCGACGTAGACGACCTCGGCGCCGTCCAGCGCGGCCAGCGACGCTGATTCGCCGGTCTCCTCGGCGAGGCTCAGCAGCCGCGGCTGGGCGGTCTCGATCATCCCGTGCGAGGCCGAGTAGTGCTGGCCGATGCTCAGCACGCGCGGGGTCAGCGACCAGCGCGGGCCGTCGCCGCGGACGTACCCGAGTCGTTGCAGCGTCAGGAGAATCCGCCGGACGGCGGGGCGGGACAGGCCGGTCGCGGCCGCCAGTTCGGCGAGCGTCGGGTTCGCACGCTCGGCGTCGAAGGCCATCAGCACGGCGAAACCCCGCTCGATGCTCTGGACGAAGTCGCGGTCGGTCTCCATGTCGACATCCTCCCGCACCGCCGTCTTGACAAAGCGAACGCGTCGGGGGAATCTCCTAAGCGTGTCCGCACAGCGTTCGTATTGTACGCACAGCGTACAGGAGGTAAGAGCAATGCCGCTCGACCAACGCGAAATCCGCAACGCCTTCGGCCGCTTCGCCACCGGCGTCACGGTGGTGACCTGCCGCAACGACCAGGGAGAGCCGCACGGCGCGACGGTCAACGCGTTCACCGCCGTTTCCCTGGATCCGGCGCTGTGCCAGGTCACGCTGACGCGGCGGTCAAAGGCCTGCCAGTACCTGAAGGGCGCACCGTTCGCGGTCAACGTCCTCGCCGCGGACCAGCTCGACACGGCCTGGCACTTCGCCGGCCGCCCGCACGACCGGGCTCCGGCCTGGGCCGAAGGCTCCCTGGCACCGGTACTGACCGGCACCGCGGCCACCATCGCGTGCCGCCCGTGGCGGACCTACGACGGCGGCGACCACCTCATCGTCATCGGCGAGGTCGAGCACCTCGAAACCAGCGACGCCGACCCGTTGCTGTTCTTCGCCGGCGGGTTCCGCGAGCTCGGCCCGCGCGGCCACACCCACTGGTCGGCCTCGGTCGACTGCCCCGATCTCGGCTGGTTCGGCTCGGCCACCGAGTTCGCCCCGCTCACCACCGCTTCCTGAAGCCGTTCGACGACGAAAGGTTTGCCCGATGACCATCCAGGAGCACGACGCACCCGCGAAGGTGCGCACGACCCGGCCGATGACCGGCGACGAGTACGTCGAATCCATCCGCGACGGCCGGGAAGTGTTCATCTACGGCGACAAGGTCGACGACGTCACCACCCACCCGGCGTTCCGCAACTCCGTGCGGATGACCGCGCGGCTCTACGACGCCCTGCACGACCCCGAACAGCGGGCGGTGCTCACCGCCCCCACCGACACCGGCAGCAGCGGGTTCACCCACCCGTTCTTCCGCACCCCGAAGTCCCAAGAGGACCTGTTCGCCGACCGCGACGCGATCGTCGCCTGGGCCCGGATGACCTACGGCTGGATGGGCCGCAGCCCCGACTACAAGGCCGCCTTCCTCGGCACGCTCGGCGCCAACTCCGACTTCTACGAACCGTTCGCCGACAACGCACGACGGTGGTACGCCGAGTCACAGGAGAAGGTCCTGTACTGGAACCACGCGATCATCAACCCGCCGGTGGACCGCGACCGCAACCCCGACGACGTCAAGGACCTGTTCATCCACGTCGAACAGGAGCGCGACGACGGCCTCATCGTCTCCGGCGCCAAGGTCGTCGCGACCGGCTCGGCCATCACCAACTACAACTTCATCGCCCACTACGGCCTGCCGATCAAGAAGCGCGAATTCGCCCTGGTCTGCACCGTGCCCATGGGTGCTCCCGGCATGAAGCTGATCTGCCGCAACTCCTACGCCAACGTCGCCGACGCCACGGCCAGTCCGTTCGACTACCCGCTCTCGAGCCGGTTCGACGAGAACGACACCATCTTCATTCTCGACAAGGTGAAGATCCCCTGGGAAAACGTCTTCATCTACGGCGACGCGGAAAAGGCGAGCACCTTCTTCCCCGGCTCCGGCTTCCTGCACCGCTTCACCTTCCACGGCGTCGCGCGCCTGGCCGTGAAACTCGACTTCATCGCCGGGCTGCTGATGAAGGGCGTCGAAGTCACCGGCACCAAGGACTTCCGCGGCATCCAGACCCGCGTCGGCGAGGTCATCGGCTGGCGCAACCTATTCTGGGCGCTGTCGGACGCGATGGCCTCGAACCCGGATGAGTGGAAGAACGGCGCGGTGCTGCCGCACCTGGACTACGGCCTGGCCTACCGCTGGTTCATGACGCTGGGCTACCCACGCATCCGCGAGATCATCATGCAGGACCTGGGCTCCGCGCTGATCTACCTGCCGTCCTCGGCGAAGGACTTCGGCTCGCCGGAGATCCGGCCCTACCTCGACCAGTACGTCCGCGGCTCCAACGGCTACGACGCCGTCGAGCGCGTGAAGCTGATGAAGCTGATCTGGGACTCGATCGGCAGCGAGTTCGGCGGCCGGCACGAGCTCTACGAACGCAACTACTCCGGCAACCACGAGGGCGTGCGCGCGGAACTGCTGTTCGCCGCCCAGCAGTCCGGCTCGGCCGAGGCGATGAAGGGCTTCGCCGAGCAGTGCATGGCCGAATACGACCTGGACGGCTGGACCGTGCCCGACCTCTACAACCCTGGCGCCACCTCCCTCTCCCGCTGACGAAGGAAACGCACCATGACCACCACCGACCACGCACCCACCGCCGCCGGCTCCGGCAGCTCCGCCAGCGAAGCCTTCCGCGCCGCCGCCCGCGAGACGGCGAGCGTGCCGCGCGAGCGCGTCGACGAGGTCGCCCGCGCCCTGCTGCGCGGTGTGCACCAGGCCATCCGCGAGCACGACGTCACCTACCCGGAGTTCCAGGCCGCGAAGCAGTGGCTGATGGACGTCGGCGAGGGCGGTGAGTGGCCGCTGTTCCTGGACGTCTTCGTCGAGCACGTCGTCGAAGAAGTCGCCGCCCGCAGCCAGGACGGGACGAAGGGCAGCATCCAGGGCCCGTACTACCTGCCGGAACAGGAAATGCTGCCGTGGAGGACGACGCTGCCAATGCGGCCGGACGAGAAGGGCGAGCCGCTGGTGTTCGCCGGGCAGGTCCGCGACGTCGACGGCACGCCCGTCGCCGGCGCGGAGCTGGACATCTGGCACGCCGACGCCGACGGCTACTACTCCGGTTTCGCGCCGGACATCCCGGCCGGCAACTTGCGCGGCGTCGTCGTGAGCGACGGGCAGGGCCGGTTCGAGATCACCACCGTCCAGCCCGCGCCTTACCAGATCCCGACCGACGGCCCCACCGGGAAGCTGATCACGGCCGCGGCCTGGCACGCGTGGCGGCCCGCCCACCTGCACCTGATGGTGCGCGCGCCGGGCCACCGGACGATCACCACACAGCTCTACTTCCGGGGCGGTGAGTGGCTCGATAGCGACGTCGCCGAAGCCACCAAGCCGGAGCTGGTGCTCGACCCGGAACCGCGGGAGGACGGGCGGCTCGGCGTGACCTACGACTTCGTGCTCGAGCGCGCCTGACGTCCCGAGCCGACCGGGTCTCCCCCCGGCCCGGCCGGCCCTTTCCCGAAACGAGGAGACATGACAGACCTGGCGATCGAGCGCGTCGAGACGGTCCTGCTGGACGTGCCGCTGCGCCGCCCGCACCGCTTCGCCCGCACCGGCATGGCCGCGCAGCCGGTGCTTCTGGTGTTCGTCCACACCGGTGGCGGCGCCGTCGGCGTCGGCGAAGGCGTGGTGCCGGGCGGCCCGTGGTGGGGCGGCGAGTCCGTGGAAACCATGCGGCTCGTCATCGAGCGCTACTTCACGCCGGTCCTGCTCGGCCGTCAAGTGGACGACGTCGCCGGGACCCTGCGTGATCTCGGCGACGTCGTCGCGGCGAACCTCTACGCGAAGGCCGCCGTCGAAGTGGCCCTGCACGACGCGTGGGCACGCGCGCTCGGCGTACCGGTCCACACGCTGCTGGGCGGCCTTGTCCGGCGGTCGGTCCCGGTGACCTGGGCGCTGGGCACTGAGCCCGCGCCGGTGGTCGCCGACGAGGCCCTCGCAAAGCTCGACACCGGGCACCGCAGCTTCAAGCTCAAGATGGGCGCACTCGATCCCGCCGACGACGTCACGCGGGTGTGCGCGGTGGCGGAGAAGCTGGTCGGGGTGGCGAGCGTGCGGGTGGACCTCAACGCGCGCTGGGACCTGCTGACCTCGCTGAAGTACCTGCCGCGGCTGGCGGACGCGGGCGTCGACCTCGTCGAGCAACCGGTGCCGGGCGCGGAAGTCGAGGCACTGGCCGAGATCAACCGCGCGCTGCCGATCCCGGTGATGGCCGACGAAAGCCTCCGCACGCCCGGTGACGCGCTGCGGCTGGCCAAGGTCCGCGCGGCCGACGTGTTCTCGCTGAAGACGACGAAGTCCGGCGGCCTGCGCGCCACGCGGGCGATCGCGGAAGTCGCGGCCGCGGCGGGAATCCCTTGCCACGCGGGCACTTCGATCGAAAGCCCGGTCGGCACAGCGGCCTCGCTCCAGCTGGCCTGCACCACCCCGGCAGTCACGTGGGGGAGCGAGCTATTCGGGCCGCTGCTGATGAGCGAAGAGCTGCTGACGACGCCGTTGCGCTACGACGGCGGCGAGCTGCACCTGCCGGCCGGGCCCGGCTTGGGCGTCGACCTCGACCTGGCGGCCGTGCGCCGCCTGGAAAGGCGCTGACGTGCTGTTCCACGTGCGGATGGACGTGACGATCCCGCCCGGGCTCGACGTCACCGACCGGGTCGCCGAAGAGAAGGCCCGCGCGCTGGAGCTTCAGCGCGCGAGCGTGTGGGTGCATCTGTGGCGGATCGTGGGGTATTACAGCAACTTCAGCGTCTTCGACGTCGCCTCGAACGACGAGCTGCACGGCATCCTGTCGAGCCTGCCGCTGTACCCGTTCATGCGCATCGAGGTGACCCCGCTGGCGACGCACCCGTCGGACCTCGCCGCGCAGTAGCGCCCGACCTTCGACTTGGACGCGGCAATTCGGACGAGGTGAGTCACCCACAACCGCTGCGATTGCTCGGCCGCGACGATATTTTCCGAGCCCCGTTCGACCGCCCCGTGGTGGTAGCGCGGGTGATCATGGAATCCGCCGACAAGGCCCACCGATCGTCAGAGCGCAACTGAAAACCGCGACGACACCGTTCGACCCAAAGCTTTACCCCAAAGGACTAGACCAATAACCAGACAGCATCTCCGAGAACGCTTGACACCACCCCGGGCCCAGCCTTTCCTTGCTAGGCAGGCCCGACAACGATGTCACGCCGCGCTCCCGCCTCGCCGTCGGGGACCACCTCGATCCAGCCTGGAGACGCAATGGGCAAACGCCGGCGCCGTCTCGTCGTCCTGTCCTCACTCCTGCTCGGCTCGCTGACCGCCGTCGCGGCACCCACCGGCGTCGCAGCCGCCGTGGCCGATCCCGCGGCACTGATCAACCCCTTCCTCGGCACCTCCCATGAGGCCAACACCTTCCCCGGTGCCGACGCCCCATTCGGCATGGTGCAGTGGAGCCCCGACACGCCCTCGCCCGGGGGCAGACGTCCTTCGCCGAGTCCAGCTGCGCGACGCGGCGGGTCGCGATGCGGCCGGGAACGACTATGTCGGTGGTGATCCCGTTGGCTGCCGTCTCCCGGAACAGGGTCTTCGACCGGCCGAGCAGGCTCGCGCGCAGCGTGTTGGAGATGCCCGGGTTCGGGGTCGGCGCCACCACCCGGACGACGTGCTCCCGTTTCAAGGCCAGCGACTTCGGCAGTTCCCGGGCGAGCGCGCTGACCGAGTGCTTGTTGATGCCGGCGGGGGCGACGAGTGCGCCCTCGAACGACAGGGTGCGGGCGACTGCGCTGCCGAGGCCGCCGCCGGAGCCGAGCACCAGCGCTGTTCGGCGACCTACGACCGCCTCTGGTCGACGCTCCCCTGCCCTACGGGCTCACGGAGTTCGACGTCCACGAGTTCTTCGCCGGGATCGAGCTGCTGTGCGCGCTGTCGAAGTGCCCGGGCGGCGACCTGTCGATCCACCAGTGGGGCCCGGAGTCCCGCGGCCTCCTCGTGACGTGCCGACCGGTCACCATCGTCGGTCTTGGCGCCTGCGCAGCCGTGGTCACCGTCCGGCTGGACAGCGGACCACGGCTGCGCAGGACCAAGGTGACGGGTGGGCGGGCAGCACGTCTGCGGTCTCCTGCTCCCCGACCGGTTCACGGCCGCCCCCTTTGTCGGTGGCGCCGTGGTGCCCGAATGGTTCACGCTCGGACCGGGCACCGCCGACTACGGTCCGGCAGGCGAGCTGGTCGCGCGGCTACGTCGTCGCGTCGGGATCGCCGGTCTGCCCGATCTTCTCGTACTGCTCCGGACGTTTCCGCCGCAGCCACAGGGCCCGGCCGGCACCGGCCAGCGCGGCCAGGGCGGGCAACGCAGCGAGCGCCGTGACGGCCACCGGACCCGGGTCGCCGACGAGCAAGCTGAAGTTGCTCAGTGAAACCGCCGTCAGCGACACGAGTACGAGCAGGCTCAACGCCGGCGCGATCAGCGTGTGCCACGGGCGGTTGTCGACCGAATTCCTGCGGAAGAAGGCGAACACCGCGACCGAGGCCACCGCCTGGAGGACGATGATGCAGATCGCGCCGATACCGGTCGCCCAGACGTACAGCCCCGTGTAGGGAGGCGCACCGGCGACAGCGAATACGATGATGAGGACCGCCGCCGAGACGGCCTGCACCGTGCACGCGATGTGCGGTGACTGCCGCTCGTGGTGGGTCCTTCCCAGGTGTGTCCACATCAGACCCTGCCGGCCTAGCGCGAACAGGTAGCGAGCAAGGGTGTTGTGGAACGCCAGGACCGCTGCGAAGATGCTCGTCACGATCAGGACCTTCATGATCTCGACGGCGGCAGGGCCGAGGGTCTGCGAAATCGAGCGCTCGGCGAATCCGCCGGGGTCCTGCGCGGCGATTCCCACGACGGCGTCGATTCCGAATGAGTTGATGATCAGCCAGGTCGATGCGGCGTAGAAGACACCCATCGTGATGAGCGCGACGTAGGTCGCGCGTGGAACCGTGCGCCGCGGCTCGATCGCTTCCTCGCCGTAGATGACCGTGGCTTCGAACCCGATGAAGGAGGTGTACGCGAAGACCATCCCGATGCCGACCGCGCCGGCGAAGACGGCCTTCGGATCGAAGGGTTCCCACGAAAGGCCCGCGGGGCCCTCGCCCGATGCTCCGCCGGTCGCGAAGATGACAACGTCGAGCACCACGATGAGCGAGCTTTCCAGCACCAGCATCACCCCGAGTACTCGCGCGCCGAGGCTCACCTGCCGCACCCCCAGCACCCAGCAGAGCGCAGTACCGATCAGGGAATAGATCCACCACGGGATGTCAACTCCGGTGTAGTGCACCACGAGCGGGTTGACGTAGGCACCCAACGCGCCGAACATCCCCGCCTGGATGGCGGTGTAGGAAAAGAGCGCGAACGTGGCCGCGCCGAGTCCCGCCACCCTGCCGAGCCCTTGGGCCACGAAGACGTAGAAACCGCCCGCGTTGACGACCTGCCTGCTCATGGCGGTGTATCCGACGGAGAACAGCAACAGGACGAGCGCGACGACGACGAACGCCCCCGCCGCGCCGATCCCGTTGCCCAGGCCGATGATGACCGGTACCCCGAGCACCACACCGGACAGCGGTGCGGCGGCGGAGACGACGAAGAAGACGATGTGGCCCGCGCCGATGCTGCCACTGCGCAGTCTGCCGGTACTCGTGCCTTTTCCGGCACTGTGGATTTCTTGCGACATTTCGCTCACTACACTCCTTTGGATAGCGACGCGTTGCTGCTACACGGTTCCGAACCTGAGCTCGATCGAGTTCACATAGGACTCACCCGGCTCCAGCCGGGCCGACGGGAAGTGCGGGTGATTCGGTGCCCCCGGAAAGGTCTGGGTTTCGAGGGTGAAGCCGGCGTAGGCCGGGTACACCTCCAACGGGGCTTTGGCCGAGACTCCCCGGAGGTAGCCTCCGGTGTAGAACTGGAGCCCGGGCTGATTGCTCGACAAGGTCAGCCGCCGGCCGCTGCGGGGGTCGGTGGCCTCGAACACCTCCCGCATGCCTTCCCCGTCGAGCACGAAGTTATGGTCGTAACCCGCCGAATCGGTGACTTCACGCCCGGCCGCGGCGTTGTCGACCTCGGCGAGCCGGGCGCCGATCGCTGTCGGGGTGCGGAAGTCGAAGGCCGTGCCGTCGACCGCGCGCACCTCGCCGGTGGCGAGCAGTTCGTCGTCGACGGGGGTGTAGAACGAGCTGCGGATCCGGACGACATGGTCGAGGATAGTGCCGGAGTCGTGTCCACCGAGGTTGAAGTAGGCGTGGTTGACGATGTTCGCGATCGTGGCCGCGTCGGTGGTGGCCCGAATGCCGATGCGCAGCACCGGCGGGACGAGCGTGTAGGTGACGTGGGTGTCGAGGTTGCCGGCGTACCCTTCTTCGCCGTCGCGGGACATGCGGCTGAACCGGACCGAGTTCGCGTCGCGGTCGAGGTGGGTCCGCCACACGTGCTGATCGAAGCCGCGGATACCACCGTGCAGATGGTTCTTCCCCTCGTTCAGCGACAGCTGCACGCCGGCGCCGGCAAGGACGAACTGGCCTTCCTTGATCCGGTTGGCGTAGCGGCCCGCAGTGGCCCCGAAGTAGTTTTCGTCGTGCGCCATCTCTTCGAGGGTGGGCCGCTGCAGCACGACGTCCGCGGTGCGCCCGGATTTGTCGGGCACGTGCAGTTCGACGAGGCGCGCGCCGAGGTTCGTGAGGACCGCGCGCCAGGGTCCCTCGCTGAGGACGACGACGTCCACCTCGGTTCCGTCGACGGTGCGGGTGCTGTGCTCGATCATGGTTCTCCCGGAGGTGTGCGGTGATTCGGCTCAGGGCGCGGAGCTGCGCCACGCGGTGGCGGGCAGTCCGGTTGCGTCGACGCGTGCGGTGAACAGGGCACCCGACCGCGGGTGGGCCGCGCGAGCGGTTTCGTCGAGGTCGTCGATCGCGGTGGTGATCACCAACGTGTCCAGGCCGGGGCCGCCGAACGTCGGGCACGAGACGTACGGGGCATCGACGTGGACGGTGGCGTGCCGGCATCCGTCCGGGGTGAACGCCCGGACCTGCCCGGTCCCCCAGACCGCGAGCCAAACCCGGCCGTCGGCGTCCACGCACAGGCCGTCCGGCGAGCCGTCGGGAACTTCCGTGAAGATCTCGCGCGTGCCCCGGGCTCCCGAACCGACGTCGTACGGACGCCGCCAGACGACGTGGTTCAGCGTGTCGACCGAGTAGAGGACCGTGCCGTCAGGTGACCAGCCGAGCCCGTTGGACATGCCGAGGTCGTCGTCGACGACGTCTTCGCCACCGGGGTGCCACTGGTAAAGGGTTTCCGGTCCGCCGGCTCCCAGGCTCAGCGTGCCGACGAGGAACCGCCCGGCCGGGTCGGTCTTGCCGTCGTTGAGCCGGCGCCGTTCGCCTTGCGAGACCAGCCGGGCGATCGGGGTGACCGTGGTCCCGCCCGGTTCGATTTCGAACAGCTCGTGGTGACCGGCGACCAGGAGGCCGCCCCGGTCGCGGAGGGCGACGGCTCCGACGGTGCGGTCGACGTGCGTCTTCGACGTGGGGACCACCCGGCCGGCACGCAGGATTCCGCGGTGCACATCGCCGAAATGGATGTCGACCCAGACCAGCTCCCGCGCGCGGTAGTCCCACAACGGGCCTTCAGCGAGCGAGTAGGTTTCGGCCGTCGCCTGCTCGGCGTAGTGGTTTTTCGGCACCGTCGTCATCGGACTGTCACTCCCGGCTCCGTTCGTCGTTCGATGTCGCCGGGGCCGGGCAGCCCCTCCCAGTCACCCGCGGTGCCGACCGTGCACGCGGCGCACTTCGTGGCCCAGGCCAAGCGGGTGGCGAGGTCGGCACCGAGGTGCCGGGCGGCGAGGTATCCCGCGGCGAAGCTGTCGCCGGCGCCGATGACGTCGGTCACGGTGACGCCGTCGGCCGGTCGCTCGTGGACCTCTTCACCGCGGGCTGCCGCGAGGGCACCGGCCGCACCGCGTTTGACGATCACCTCGGTCGGCCCGAGGTCGAGTAGGCTTTTCGCGGCCGCCAAAGGGTCGTTCTGCGTGGTCACGAGATCGAGTTCGTCGTGGCCGGCGAAAAGGATGTCGGTGTCGGGCAGCAGTTCGGCCATCGTCGCCCGCGCCCGGGCGCGAGAGGTGAGTGCGTCGCGGTGGTTCACGTCGAGCGAGACCGTGGTCCCGCGTCTTTTGGCGATCGCCACGGCTTCGCGAACGGCGGCGCGGCAACCCGGTCCCAGTGCCGGCGTTATTCCGGTGACGTGCAGTACTTCCACCGTCCCCAGCCGGGTGAACGCGGTGCGGACGTCTTCCGCGTCGAGCCGCGTCCCCGCCAGCCCGTGCCGGTAGTACGTCACGGACGTCAGGTCCGGGGTCCGGTGGTCGCGGAGCATAAATCCGGTCGGGACGTCCTCGACCCGCCGGGCGCATCCGACGTCCACTCCCTCGGCTCGCAGGTCGCGGAGCACCCTCGTCCCGACCTCGTCCGTGCCAACGGTGCCCACCCACGCCGAGGAGAGCCCGAGCCGGCGCACGCCGATCGCGACGGTCGCTTCCGCGCCGGCGGTCGACAGCCGCAACGCGGTCGCCGTCCGTAACGGCGTACCGGCCGATGTCGCGGCCACACCGAGCACTTCGCCCAAAGCCAGCAGCACCACCATCGGCGCTCACTCCGTACATTCCAGCGAAGCGCGGAAGCCGGCGACCCGGGCGCGCAGCGCCTCGAACTCGCCAGACTCCAGGACGTCGCCGAGCAGTGCGCTGCCCAGGCCCACCGCCACCGCGCCGGCCCGCAGATAGTCCGGCGCCCCGGCGAGGGAGACACCGCCGGTCGGCACGAGGGGGATCGACGGGAAGGGCCCCGAGACCAGTTGCCCGACCAGCGGCGGACCGCCTGCCACGGCGGGGAACACCTTGACTGCGGCGGCTCCCGCTTGCCACGCCAGGCTGATTTCGGTGGGAGTGTAGGCGCCCGCGATGACCGGGATCCGGGCCTCGACCGCGAATCCGAGCACCGCAGGCTCGACGATCGGGGTGACGAGGAACCGGGCGCCCGCGGCAGCGGACGCTTCCGCATCGGCCACGGTCACCACGCTGCCGACGCCGACGAACGCAGCCGGACCGGCCGCGTCGAGGACCTCCGGCAGCGCGGCGAGCACGCCCGGCGTGGTGAGCGGGAACTCCACGACGGGAATTCCGCTCTCCACCAGGACCTGCGCGGTCTTCGCGCAGTGCCGTGCCTGCGAGCCGCGCGCGATTGCCACGCACCGGCTCGCGCGGAGGTCGGCCACGCTCAGCGCGCTCATCGCCCGGCGTCCCGGTCCACGACGAACATGACCTTGCCCCGGGCGCCGCCGTCGCCTTCGCGCAGGACCTTGATCGCGCGCTCGAACTGCGTCAGGTCGAACCTGTGGGTGACCAGCGGGAGCGGATCGATCGACCGCGCGTTGAGCAGGCGGACGACTTCGGCCCACGCCTCGGCCGTGTAGCTGAAGCTGCCCCGCAGGGTGAGGTCGTTGTTGACCAGGTCGTCGACCTGGATCCGCGCGGTCTGCCCGTGCCCGGCGATCCCGAGCAGCAGCACCCGGCCGCCCCGGCGCGCGGCCCAGACGGCCGTTTCGACCGCTTGGGTACTGCCCGCCGCTTCGACAACGAGGTCGTAGGCCGCCCTCTCGGGAGTGTCGACGGTGAACGCGTCGGCGCCACTGGCGGTCGCCAGTGCGCCCTGCTCGGCCCGGCGGCCCGCGACCGCCACCCACGCCGGAGACCAGAGCCGGACCAGCATCGCGGCCAGCAGCGCGACCGTTCCGTCGCCGAGCACCAGCACCCGCTCGCCGGGGGCCGGCCGGATTTCCCGGAGGCCCCGCAGGACGACCGCGGCCGGCTCGACCAGGGCCCCGGCCTCGATGGGCACGTCCGACGAGAGCCGGTGCACCAGGTGGGCCGCGACGGCGACCCCGGGCCCGAGCGCGCCGTCGGCGGTGAAGCCGAGTTCGTCGTAGTCCGTGCACAGGTTGGTGGCACCGCGCCGGCATTCGCGGCAGATCCCGCACGCCAGCACGCCTTCGACCACGACGTGGTCCCCGACCGCCAGGGTGTCGACGCCCGAGCCGAGCGCGGCCACCCGGCCGGCCCATTCGTGCCCCAGGACCAGGGGCAGCGACACGTAGGCGGGGTCGAGGTCGCCGTCGATGATCTCCAGATCGGTGCCGCACAGTCCGACGTGCGAAGCCACGACGAGCACTTCACCAGGCCCGGGTGTCGGCGCCGCACGCTCTTCGACCACCACTTCCCGCGGGCCGTGCACGACCAGCGACGGACTTTTGTTCGGCTGTGCCGAATACTGGTTGCTCATGCCGAAAAGCTAACAGGCCACCTGCTGGACTCGCAAGCGCTGTTCACGGCCTTGCGCTCACCCGGGGACGAAGTGTTATCGTTCGGTTGTTCAGAGCATGGTTCTGCACAGCCGAACAACACCTTGCAGTGCGTTGGACGCCCGAAGGAGTCGCCTTGACCGCCCAGCACTACGACGCGATCGTCATCGGCGCCGGCCACAACGGTCTGGTCACCGCCAACTACCTCGCCCGCTACGGGAAGTCGGTCCTCGTCCTGGAGGCGCGCGACGTCGTCGGCGGGGCTTCGGTCACCGAAGAGCTCATCCCAGGCGCGAAGTGGTCTTCTTGCGCCTTCATTGCGGACATGATCCGGCCGGAAATCGTCGCCGACCTCGACCTGCGGCGGTTCGGGTTCCAGATGTACAGCCCCTCGACCATGGGCTTCGCGATGTTCCGCGACGGCCGGCACCTCTTCCTCCACAGGCGCGTCGCCGACACGGTCCGCGAACTGGAGAAGCACTCGAAGTCCGACGCGAAGAACTTCGTCGAGTGGGGTGCCCGGCTCCGCCGGTTCGGCGACTACATGCGGCCGTGGCTGCTGTCTGCGCCGCCGAGCCGGGAGCACATCCGCGCCGAGTTCGCCCGCAACGGCGAGCTGGGCCTCTTCCACGACTTCTTCGAGTCCTCGACGCGAGAGCTGATGGACGGCGCTTTCGAGAACGACCTGATCAAGGGCTTCCTGACCTTTTACGGCATGGTCTCGGTGTTCGCCGGGCCGTCGACGCCCGGCACGTCCTACGTGTTCGGCCACCACTCCTCCGGCGACTTCGACGGCGAGTTCGGCGTGTGGGGCTTCGTCCGCGGCGGCATGGGCGGCTTCACCCAGGCGCTGGCCGACTCCGCACGCCACCAGGGCGTGACCATCCGAACGTCGGCCCGGGTCGCGCGGGTCCTCACCCGCGACGGACGCGCCACCGGCGTCGCCCTGAAGACCGGCGAGGAGTTCACCGCCGGCGTCGTCGTTTCGAATGCCGACCCGGTGCGCTCACTGCTCGGCTTTCTCGACCCCGCCGCGCTCGACCCGCAGCTGCGTGAACGCGTCTCAGACATCGACCAGCGTGGCTCGATGGCCCGGATCCACCTGCTGATCGACGAACTTCCGGCCTACCTGGGCCTGCCCGCCGGAATCGGACCGCAGCACCTAGGGCACCAGATGCTCGGCGCGTCGGTGGAGAACTTCGAGAATGCGTGGAAGGCCGAACAGGCAGGTGTGATCGCCGAGGACTACGCCATCGAAGCCGTCATCCAGTCCGCCACCGACCCGACCCTGGCACCCCGCGGGCTGCACACACTGACCCTCGGCGTGCAGCAGCTGCCGGGCGAGCTGTCCACGAAGGGCGGCTGGAGCGCGGCCAAGGAGTCGTGGGCAGACCTGATCGTGGACCGCCTGTGCGACTACGCACCCAACCTCAAGGCCCACATCCTCGACCGGCACGTCATCACGCCCAAGGACCTCGAAGACGAGTGGTCGCTGACCGGCGGAAACATCTTCCACGCGGCCATGTTCGACGACCAGCTCTTCAGCGGCCGCCCGCTGCCCGAGCTCTCGGAGTACGCCACGCCGATCGAGGGCTACTACCTCTGCGGCGCCGGCACCCACCCCGGCGGCGGCGTCATGGGCGCCAGCGGCCGCAACGCCGCCTACCGGATCCTGCAGGACCAGGCGCTGGCGAAACTCGACCGGCCCGCGAAGATCCCTCGGGCCCGGTTCACCGACCGGGTGGCCATGCACAAGCTCGGGCGGGAGATCTCCTACCGCGTCGCGCGACAACCCGTGTTCGACAAGGCACTCGGGTTCATCACTCGCGTCCCGATCCCGGAGCCGACGTCCTTCCCCACCACCGAGGTCGCCCGATGACCACCATCCCCAGTGGCGTCCTGCCCGTGATCGCGACCCCGTTCACCGAGGACGGGACGATCGACGAAGCGAGCCTGCGCAGCCAGATCGAGTTCGCCATCACCCACGGCGCGCACGGCGTCGTGCTCGGCATGGTGTCGGAGGTGCTGCGCCTGTCCGGGGCCGAACGCGCCCGGCTGGCCGATCTGACCTGCGACGCCGTCGCGGGCCGCGTCAGCGTCACCACCAGCGTCGGCGCGGAAAGCACGCACACGGCCGTCCGGCTGGCCGGGCAGGCCGCCGGCTCGGGCGCCGACGCGGTGATGGCCATCCCGCCGATGGCCACCGCCTGCGACGACGAGCAGCTGTTCGGCTACTTCTCAGCGCTCGTCGAGTCGATCGAAATCCCGGTCGTGGTCCAGGACGCCAGCGGTTACCTCGGGCGGCCGCTCAGCATCGACCTGCAAGCCCGCCTCTACGACGCTTACGGCAACCAGGTGCTGTTCAAGCCCGAAGCGCAGCCGATCGGCCCCCGGCTGTCCGCGCTGCTCGCCGCGACCCACGGCAAGGCCAAAGTGTACGAGGGCACCGGCGGGCTGGCACTGGTCGACAGCCACCGCCGCGGGATCACCGGTACCATGCCCGGGCCCGACATCGTCTGGGCGCTGGTCCGGCTGTGGCGGGCGCTCGAAGACGCGGACTGGGACACGGTGAACCGCCTCCAAGGCCCGATCAGCTCCCTGGTCTCGCTACAGAACAGCCTCGATTCCTTTGTGGCGGTGCAAAAGCACCTGCTCGTCCGCCAGGGCGTCATCCGGAGCGCGACCGCCCGCGGCCCGGTCGGGTACGTCCTCGATAAGGAAACCGCGGGTGAGGTCGACCGGCTCTTCGACGTGCTCGCCGCCGCCGGCCACCCCTGCTGATGATGGCGCTGCGCAGCGACCGGTGGTTCCGGCGCGACGACGAAGTGGGGGTCGAGCACCGGGCCGCGATGCACGCCGCGGGACGGCCGATCGCCGGAGACGGTGAGCGGCCGGTGATCGCGCTGCTCAACTCCACCAGCGACCTGAACCCCTGCAACGCACCGCTTTCCGGGCTGGTCGAGCACGTGAAGCAAGGCGTGCTCGACGCCGGCGGCATCCCCGTCGAGCTGGCGACCATGTCGCTCGGCGAAGACCTGATGAAGCCGACCGCCATGCTCTACCGGAACCTGATGGCGATGGAGGTCGAAGAAACCCTGCGCGCGAACCCGATCGACGGAGTGGTCCTGCTCGGCAACTGCGACAAGACCATCCCCGCCCAGCTGATGGGCGCGGCCAGCGCCGATCTGCCGACCGCCCAGCTCGGCGGCGGCTACCGCCTCCCCGGCCGGTTCCGCGGACGGGAGGTCGGCGCCGGCACGGACCTGTGGACGTTCTGGGACGAGCGGCGGGCGGGTCGCCTCGGCGACACCGAGTGGCGGGAACTGGAACGTGCCCTCGGCTGCAGCCCCGGAGCGTGCAACGTCATGGGCACCGCCCTGACCATGGCGATGCTGGCCGAGGTCCTCGGGGTGATGGTGCCCGGCGCCGCCACTTTGGCCGTCGGCTCGCCGCGGCAAGCGGAGCTGGCCCGCGAAACCGGACGGCGGATTGTGCGGCAAACCCTGGCCGGTGAAACGCTGAGCACGCTGCTTACGCGCGAAGCGTTTCTCCGGGCGTTGCGTGCCTTGGCCGCCATCGGCGGATCCACCAACGCGATCCTGCACCTGACCGCCATCGCCGGCCGCCGGATGATCGAGCTCACTCCCGACGACCTGGCCGCCGCGGCCCGCGCCGTCCCGGTGCTCGCCGACGTCCGGCCGATCGGCAGGCACACCATGTCAGCCTTCGACGCCGCGGGCGGGATCCAGGCCATTCTTTCCACCATGGATTCCGGGGTGGTACCGCCTCCGGCCGCGAAGGTCCCCGCGGTCGTCCGCGCGCCGGGGTCGCCGGTCACCGAGCTACCCGCGTTCGCCGTCGTCCGGGGCAATATCGCACCCGCCGGAGCGGTGGTCAAAGCCGCGGCGACCAGCGGCCGGCTCCTCCGGCACACCGGTCGTGCGGTGGTGTTCCGGGGGTACGGCGACCTGCTCGCCCGTATCGACGACCCCGAGCTCGAGGTCACCACGGACTCCGTGCTGGTGCTCACCGGGTGCGGGCCGAGGGGGGGTGACGGGTTCCCGGAGTGGGGCATGCTGCCCATCCCCCGCAAGCTGGCCCAGCGCGGGGTCACCGACATGGTGCGCATCAGCGACGCGCGGATGAGCGGAACCAGCTTCGGCACCTGCGTCCTGCACATCGCTCCGGAGGCGGCGATCCTCGGCCCGCTCGCCGCGGTCCGCGACGGCGACCTGATCACCCTGGACGCGCTCGCGGGCAGGCTCGAAGCCGACCTCACCGAGGACGAGATCACCGCTCGGCTCGCGCACCTGCAGCCGTCACCGGAGCGGCACCGCCGCGGCTGGCCCGCGCTCTACCAACGCCACGTCCTGCAGGCAGACCGCGGCGCGGACTTCGACTTCCTCGTGCCGCAGGACGAAGCCGAACTGGCCTTCATCGACCCCGTCGTGGGAAGGTCGTGAACGACGGTCACGAGGTGTTCGCGCGACCAGGATATCGAAGAACGCCAGGGCGGAGCAGTACGCCACCGACCGGCGTTTGCCTACGGCGAACCTCGCCGCGGACCTCCCGTTCCTTCAACTACTGCCTGTACGAAACCGACTGGGCGGAACCTTTGCTAACCTATTCGGCATGACCGTCAGTGATTCGGTTGAGCCGAACACCCCGGGACGCGGGAAGTACAGTCTGCAAGGGCTGTCAAGGTCCATCCGCTTACTGAACGGACTAGCCGCCGCAGGAAGCGCAGGAATGACCTTGACCGAAGCGGCCCAGCTCATCGAAACCACGAAGAGCAGCGCATTTTCGGTGCTGCGCACCCTGATGGACTTCGACTACGTCAGTACGACCGGCTCCGGGCCGCGGTATCGGCTCGGGCCGGCGGTGCTGCGGCTCGCTGACAGCTACTCCCAGTCCGTGCCCTGGCTCGAAGTCGCCCGGCCGGTCGCAGCATCGCTGACTGCACGCACCGGATGGACCTCGCGGGTCGCCTCCCACATCGGCGGGCACCCGGTGTTCCAGGACCGGGTCGACGCTCCGGGAACGATCCGTTTCCACACCGAGCTGGGCATCCGCGAGCTGCCGCACCGCAGCGCGGCGGGCAAGGCGATCCTGGCTTGCCTGACAGACGACGAAGTCCGAAGCATCATCAGCGAAACCGGGCTGCCCCGACGCACCCGCAACACGATCACCGACGTCGAGGCACTGCTGCAGGACTTGAAGCTCACCCGCGAACGCGGTTACGCCGTCGACGACGAAGAAGACGACGAGGGCGTGTTCTGCCTCGCCGCGGCCTTCCACTCGGCGGACACGGTCCCGCTGGGCGCCATCAGCATCACGGGCCTGAAGACAGACATGCCAGATTGGCGCCTGCACCAGACGAGCCCCGTCGTACGCGAGGCGGCCGACAAAATCACGCATGCTCTGGGCGGGAGGTCCGCAACTCGCCGGTCATGATCACCGGCCACCATCCATAATCTGTCCATGCCGGGGCGATGGTCCCGGCTACGACAATGCGACAGCTGCCACGACGTCGCCCGATCATTTGCTCACACTCCCGGCACCTGACGCAGCGGCGATCACCGTCGACCTGGTGCGCGCCGCGCTGGTCGCATCGGCGGCGATCCTCGAGCTGGCGCTGCCGGTCGTGGCGGCCCCGCTTGTGCTGGCGCAGGCGACTGGAGCACCGCAACGCCGCGCGGGCGGACCGCGGCCGCGGCACTGCCGGGCGAGCAGTACGTGCTGGGCAAGGGTGTGCTCGAGATGATCGTGCAGCTGGCGCAACGGTTCGCCACCGGCGGCACACTCGTGGCGGGCACGGGCACGCGCCCGGCAACGACGTTGCCGGGCGACGCCGGGAGCTTCCTCGTCTCGGCCGCGGTGATCCGTCCCGGGGTGCACCAGCGGCCCGCGCCGAACGTCACGGAGACCGGCGCGGTGGTCGGGCCCGCGGGCGCCGGCGGTGTGGCGCAGTACCCCAGGGGCGTGGCAGACGAGAGTGACCGGCTTGCCCGAGCGCAGGGTGGTTCCGGGACGGCGGTAGCCGGCTATCGGACTCCCGCACAGATACACGCATCGGATCGGACCTCGCACTCGCCGTTCCCGGAAGCAGCCTCCGCGATCTCGCCTGGGGCGCGTCGTGGCGATCCACTGGCCCAAGGTTTGTCCCCTGAAGAGGCGCCAGTGCCCGCCTACAGCGAACTGGTGGTCGACGCCAGGTCCACGAGGCGTGGAGGAAACTGGCCGACGCGCCGTCCTGGGCCGCCTCGTACCGCAATTCCCGCAACATCAAGCTCGACAACGCGGACGAACCGGGACCCGGTTCCGCTGGTCCACCTTCAACGTCCGAGTGGCCTGCGTGGTGACGTTCTTCGATCCGCACCGCGAACTCGGGTGAACGGGAACCGCGCTCGGCACGCGGGGACACCACCGGTGACGGCTGACCCCGCAGTCCGACGGAACAACGCACGTCGTGACCGAGGAAACTCAGCACGGTGCGTACCGACGCTCGTGGGTCGCACGCTCCGCAGCTGCTTGCATCATTGACTCCAGCGATGGCTGGAAGGATAGGACTCCCCCGGATCGCCGCGGTGACCCAGTACGGCGCCGGGGTTGAAGATCCCGTCCGGGTCAAGCGCGTATTTCACCGCGTGGTGCACTGCCATGCCCACTTCGCCGATCTCCCGAGCCAGCCATTCTCGCTTGAGACGACCGATACCGTGCTCCCCGCTGACGGTGCCACCCAGGGACAACCCAAGGTCCAAGATTGCGTCGAAAGCCTGCCTCGCCCGGATTTCTCCCTGAGGACCGGAGAACACGATGGTGGGATGCATGTTGCCGTCGCCGGCGTGGCCGACGACGGCGATGCGCAGGTCCAGTCGCCCGGCGATGTGCTCGCACCCGTCGATCAGTTCCGCGATGCGAGAGCGGGGAACGCAGACGTCGTCGGTGAGCAGTGTGCCGTAGGCCTCCAGCGCGGTGAGCACCACACGGCGTGCCTGCAGCAGCAGGGCGCCCTCGGCCTCGTCGGCCGCGATGTGGGTGAACACGGCGTTGTGCTTCTCGCAGACCCGAGCCAAGGCCACGACTTCTTCGTCCCCGGCGGCCCCCGCGTCGGATTGCGCCAGGAGCAACGCGCGGGTGCCGTCGCCAGCGCTGAGGTCGGTGCGCAAGTGTGCTTCCGCGGCACGGATCGACGCTTCGTCCATGATCTCCAGCAACGACGGAACCAGCCCGGCACGGACCGCGTCCGTCACTGCCGCTCCCGCGTCGGCGGCCGAGAAGAACGCCGCCACGAGTGTGGTCGGCGGCGGGGGTGCCGGACGCAGCGCCAGTGTCGCCTCGGTGATCACGCCCAGAGTGCCTTCACTGCCGACGAACAGCCGCGTCAGGTCGTAGCCGGCCACTCCCTTCGCGGTCCGCCGTCCGGTGCGCAGCACCTCGCCTGATGCCAGGACGACCTCGAGACCGAGTACGAAGTCCGCGGTGACGCCATACTTCACGCAGCACAGACCGCCCGCGTTGGTCGCGAGGTTGCCGCCGATCGTGGACCAGTCGAAACTGGAGGGATCCGGCGGGTAGAAGAGGCCGTGGCCGGCGACGTGGTCACGCAAGTGACGGGTGATCACCCCGGGTTGCACGACGGCCAGCCGGTTCCCCGGGTCGACTTCGAGGACCCGGTCGAGCTTGGTCGACGACAGCACCACGCACCCGTCGACTGCGTTGGCCCCGCCGGCCAGACCACTTCCAGCGCCGCGCGGGACGATGGGCACACCGTGGTCAGCGCAGGCGCGCACCACCGCGGACACCCCGGCTGTGTCGGCAGGAAAGACCACGGCGAGTGGCCGCCCGGCTGGTGCCAGCGGCATCATGTCGCGGGCGTAGGAGCCGGTGATGTCGGGATCGGTGAGCACTGCGACGTCACCAAGTTCGGCGCGGAGCCGCTCGAGCAGGCTGTCCATCGGTTTCCTCGGTGGTGGGTAGTCGTTCCCGTCCGCTGGGGAACGCGGACGGGAACGACGGGTTCGGGTGGCGCCTAGAAGTGGACGAGCGACCGGTCGATGATCAGTACCGGCGAGTCGTACACCGGGACGCCGGTGAAGGTGTACGACGTGCCGTTGCGTGACCAAGCAGCGTCCGGGATGTCGTGGATCGCCCCGGTCCGCAGGTCGACGTAGACGGGATCAGTGAAGTCACCGGCCGCGAACGTCATGGTGACTGGGGTACGAGTGTTGTCGTTCCCCGGAACGGCATCCTGGAACCACAGGGCGACCGCTTGTTTTCCGGTCCCCTGCTTCGCGAACGCCTGGACGTTGACGGAGGTCGATGTCGTGTCGCTGTACCGGAAGTTTGCGATCGGGTGCAGCGTCGCGTCCACTGTGGAGGTCAGCGACTGCACCGCGTAGTAGGACGGCTTGGCGTAACGGATGGTCTTGTCGGTGTTGGTCTGTAGCAGGCCCTTGGTGTTGTGCTGGTTACCGAAGTAGAGCGCGTCGGAGATCGTGAACAGGGAAGTGCTGACCCCGCGGCCGAGGTCGTTGAGTGCACGTCGCAGCAACCACTTGGACTGGCTCAGCTCGGTCCAGTCCAGGTCGCCCAGCGCGCCGAAGCTGGGCGATGCGGTGCTGGGCGCGCCGTTTTCGCCCTGGCGCAGGGTGATGCGCTGGTGGTAGCTGTCCGCGGCCGTCTGCAACGTCGCCATCTGCTTGGCCACCCACGGGTCGTCGGGGTTGGGTTGGTACGGGTGATAGGTCACACCGTCAAGCAGGTCGATCCGGCCACTGGCGTTCACATCCGTCATGAACGCCGTCAGGAACGGCACGTCGATGCTGGCCGACACGCCACCGTAGATGAATGAGGAGGCTTGGGCCGCGCGAACCAGCTTCGCCGTGCGGACGAAGAACGTCGCGTAGTCGGCCGCCGAGATGCTGCTGTTCGGCTCGTTCCAGATCTCCCAGTCGGTGACCCGGTCCCGGTAGCGGGTGACCGTATCGGTCACCCACTTGTCCCACGCCGCCAACGCCGCGGTCGATGTCGGCAGCACGCCACCCAGCCCGCTGCCGCCGCCGCCGGAGTACGCGCCATTGCCGTAGGACAGCTGCAGCCACGGGCGTACGCCGCGTGAGAGCGCGTCGTCGACCGCGGTGTCGAGCCACCCCCAGTTGCGCGCACCCGGGGTGGGTTCGACTTTCGCCCAGCCGGCCTGCATCCGAACCTTGGTGGCACCGAGCGGACCGAGGTACTTCCGGTACGACGAGTAGTCGACGTAGTCGCGGTCCTGGGTTTCCGCACCGATGCCGATGTTCGACGCGCCGATGGCGGACGCGGAGCGCGGAGCGACCGACCCGATCTGCGGCCAGGTGGTCCCGTTCGCCTCGGTCGTCACGCGGACGTCGTCCACCCAGACCGTGCCCGTCTCGGGCGTGGACACGCCGACTCGCACACTGTCGAGCTTCGCGGTTGCCGTGCGGAACGCGTAGCCGGTGCCTTTGCGGACGCCGTCGACGTAGAGCGTCGCCGTCGACGGCCGCACGATCGCCCGCACGTCGTACCAGGTGTTCGCGGCGTAGTCGCCGAGTACGGCCTTGGTCGTTCCGTTGTAGGTGTAGAACTGGCCTCCCGCACCCAGTCCGAAGGTGAACGCGGTACCGCCGGGACCCGTGACGTTCAGGCCGATCGTCGCGCTCGTCTGTTCGGCTCGCAGGCGGGCGCCGATGACCACGGTGTCGGTCGTCGCGGTGAAAGCACGTGCGGCTCCGGTGGACGCGAGGGTGGACGTGTCGCGAATCCGCAGTGCGCGGTCCGGCGCGAGGTCTTGGACGGTGGCGGTGCCGCCACCGGAGTCGACCGTCCAGCCCGGCGGTGCCGAGTTCGGCGCCGCGGTGGCGAAAGTGTCCTCAATCGCCGTGGCAGCCTCTGCCGTCCCGGCCGGGACGACGGCCATCGCACTGGCGGCGAGAGCCAGGACAGCGGCGAAAAGCATCGACTTCCCGAGGAATGTGGATATGCGCACTGCGGGACCTCCAGGTCAGGGCAGGGAGCTTGACGTAGCCGTGTCGGAGGACGGCGGGTGGGATGGTCCCGCCGTCCACCGGCACGGTCCCGGTTACGAGGCCGCCGCGGAGGCGCGGTCGGTGTCGCGGTAGGCGCGCAAGGTCGCCTCGTTGGGCGGGTAGGTGCCGCGCAGCGGCGCACCAGCGGCCACGCGGGCCTGGAGGAATGCTTCCAGTTCCTCCTGCTCGCGTGCGGGGTGCGCGATGACGGGTACGAGGTGCCTGGGGATGCACACGACGCCGTCCGCGTCGCCGAGCAGCACATCACCCGGGTACACCGCGACGCCCGCGCAGCCGACCGGGACCTGCAGGTCGACGGCGTGGTGCAGCGCGAGGTTCGTCATCGCGGCCGCTCCGGTGGCGTAGACTGGCATCGTCAACTCGTCGATACCGGCGATGTCGCGCAGGGTGCCGTCGGTGACGAAGCCGGCCGCGCGGCGGGCGAGCAGACGCGTCATGAGGATGTGGCCGGCCGAGGCCGCACGCCCCTCGTTGCGGCTGTCGACCACCAGGATCTGGCCTGGTCCCACGGACTCGACGGCGAGCCGCTGGGGGTGGTCGTAGTCGTCGAAGACGTCGAGGACGTCGATGTCCTCGCGGGCCGGGATGTAACGCAGGGTGAACGCCTCGCCGACCATGCGGCCTTCCGGCCGGCCGTAGGCGCGCAGCCCGGCGAGGAAGGTGTTGCGCAAGCCGAGCTTGAACAGCTGGGTGGTGACCGTGGCGGTACCCGCCTCGGCGAGGGCGGCGAGATCGTGCGGATCGAGGGTGTTGGCGCGGGTGTCAGTCATGCGGCCGGTGTCCTTCTCCTGGTGTCGGTGCGGCGGGTTCGAGGGTCGGGTCCGCGCCCGGGGGCCGGGCCTGCGCGGTGACACCACCGTCAACGGTGATCACCTGCCCGGTGACGTAGCCGGCGTCGGACGAGCACAGGAACGCGACCACCCCGGCCACGTCTGCCCCGGTTCCGACGCGGCGAAGCGGCACAGGCGCGGCACGCGACCGCTGTTGCTCGGAGGTGAGCGCGGCGAAGCGGTCGTTGGCGATCGGTCCCGGAGCCACCGCGTTGACGCGGATGTCATGCGCGGCGAGGTCCACGGCCATCGCCCGGGTGGCGGCCTCGACCGCGCCCTTGCCGGCGTCGTAGGCGATGGTGCCGAAGTGGGCCCGCGTGGCACCGATCGACGAAATGTTGACGACCGCGGAACCGGCGGCCATGACCCGCGCGGCCGCCGCGGTGGCAAGGAAAACGCCGCGGACGTTGACGGCGAAGCTGCGGTCCCAGTCGGCGGGGTCCAGATCGGCCAGGCTCCCGCGGGCGAACGTCGGCAACGCGGCGTTGTTGACCAGGAAGTCCAGCCGCCCGAACTCCGCAACCGCCCGGGCGACCGCCGCCGTCACCTCGGCCGCGTCCGACACATCGGCCGGGCAGGCCACAGCCCGGTGCCCCCGGGCGCGCAGGGCCACCGCCGCGGCCTCGGCCTCCTCGGCGTCCGGGCCGTTGACCGCGACGGCGGCTCCCTCGGCGGCGAAGCGTTCGGAAATGGCGAGCCCGATGTTCCGCGCGCCGCCGGTGACGAGCACCACGCGGTCGGCGAATCGCCTCACGACGTCACCTGCTGTCGGTCGACCACCGCGTCGGCGGTGGTGTGCCGCCACGTCAGGGCGCCGGCAGCGGCCGCCACCAGGTCGGGGTCGAGTTGCATGCCCAGGCCTGGCCCGTCCGGCACGCGCAGGCGGCCGTGGTCGTACCGGACGGGGTCGCGCACCACGTCGCGGGTGTAGAGCAGCGGGCCCACCGGGTCGCTGGGCAGCGTCACCGCCGGCATGGCCATGGCGACGTGGGCCGCGGCGGCGGTGCCGATCGACAGTTCCTGGGTCGTCCCGACCAGGCAGGTCTTCTCGGCGGCCTCGGCGATGGCGAAGATCCGGCGCGCCGGGGTGATGCCGCCGATCGCGATCACGCTGACGTTGAACACGTCGACCGCGTCCGCCGCGACCAGCTCCAGTGCCCACCGGTTTCCGTAGACGTGCTCGCTGATCGGCACGGGGAGGCGGCTGCGGGCGTAGCCCAGGCCGCGGATGTCGTGGTTGGGCGCCGGTGCCTCGATGAGGTCGTAGCCGACGTCCGCCACCCGTTCGGCGAAGCGGCAGGCGGACTTGGCGTCGAGGAGGTTGGAGAAATCGAGCGACTTGATCGCGAACCGGTCACCGAACCGGGCGCGGGCCTCCCGCAGGAACCGCTCGTCCAGGTCCAGACGGCGGCCCACGTAGACACGGAACCACTCGAAACCCTCGCCGAGCCGGCGCTCGACCATCGCGAGGTTGCGCTCGACGTCCGCCTCGTCCTGCTGGCGGAACACCGGGTACGCAATCGGCACGGAGTCGCGAACCTGCCCACCGAGCAGGTCGCAGACCCGGAGCCCCTGAATCTTGGCGGCGAGGTCCCACACCGCGATGTCGACGCCGCACTTGATGGCACGGCTCTTGTCGTAGATGTACCCCGCCTGCGGGAAGTTCGTCTCGAGCCGGCGTTCGACTTCCGTGGTGTGCAACGGGTTCACGCCGATGAGCAAGTCTTCCAGGGTCGCGGCGAGTTCGGGGATGTCGAAGTGGAAGCGCGGCAGGTGTTGCAAGTCGGACATCTCGCCCAGGCCGACGTGTTCGGTGTCGGTGTGCAGCTCGACCAGGACGTGCCCACAGGTGATGCTGTTGTGGCGCGGTGTGTTGACCGTCGTCAATCGGACCCCGGTGATGCGGGTCACGCGGTGCTCCTTTCGTGGGGGGTGGGGTGGCCGGGCGCGGCGGCCAGCAGCGAGCGGGTGTACTCGTGCTGCGGGTCCTCGTAGATGCGCTCGGCCGGGCCGGTTTCGACGAGCTGTCCGTGCCGCATGACGGCGATGTCGTGCGCCACGGACCGGACGACGGCCAGGTCGTGGGTGATGAACAGGTAGGCGACGCCGTGCCGCGTCTGCAGGTCGGCGAGCAGGTTGAGCACCTGCGCCTGGACGGAGACGTCGAGAGCGCTGACGGCCTCGTCGCAGACGATCAGCTTGGGGCGCAACGCCAGCGCGCGGGCGATGGCGATGCGTTGCCGCTGGCCGCCGGAGAACGCCGCCGGATAGCGGTCGAGGGCGGTAGCGTTCAGCCCCACGTCACGCAACAGTCCCATCAGCACTTCGGGATCGGGTTCCAAGCCGTGCACTCGCATCGGCTCGGCGATCAGTTCACGTACGCGCATCCTGGGATCCAGGCTCGCGTACGGGTTTTGGAAGACCACCTGCACTTCGCGTTGCAGGACCTTCAGCTGGCCGGGCGTCGGCCGGGTGACGTCGATCCCGGCGTAGGTCACCGTGCCGCTGTCCGGCTTCTCCAGGCGCAGCAACATCTTCGTCAGGCTGGTCTTGCCCGACCCGGACTCGCCGACGAGCGCGAGGGTACGCCCCGCCGTCACCCGCAGGTCGACTTCACGCACCGCGTGCACGTGGTCGGTGACGCGGCGCAGCACACCGGTCCGGATCGGGTAGCTCAGCGACACGGCGTCGAACGACGCGAGCACTACCGGCTCGACCGCCGGCCCGGCGAGTACGGAGTGGACCGGTGGCTCGAGTTTCGGGCGCTGTTCGACGAGCAGGCACGCGGCGCTCTGCGTGTCGTTGACCGGGGCCAGGGCCGGCCGGGTGTGCGCGCAGTCGTCGACGGCGACCGGGCACCGCGGCTGGAACGCACACCCGGCGTGCCGGTCCCGCGGTTCCGGTGGCCGTCCGCCGATCGCGGTGAGCCGTTGCCGGGCAGGGCTGTCCAGCCGGGGGGTTGCGGCGAGAAGCGACTGCGTATACGGCATCCGCGGGTCGTCCAGGACGTCCTTGGCCGGTCCTGTCTCCACCACCCGGCCGCCGTACATCACGGCGATCCGGTCGGCGTACCCGGCGACCACGCCGAGGTCGTGGGTGATGAGCACGACGCCCATGTCGAGGTCGGTGCACAGCGCACCCAGCATGGCCATGATCTCGCTCTGCACGGCCACGTCGAGCGCGGTGGTGGGCTCGTCCGCGATGAGCAGCCGGGGCCGCGCGGCGATCGCCATGGCGATCGCCGCGCGCTGGCGCATGCCACCGGACAGCTCGTGCGCGTACTGGCCGAGCCGCCGGTGCGGCTCCGGCATCCTGGCCATCTCCAGGGCATCCACGGCGCGCCGGCGAGCTTTGTCCTTCGACATCGGCTCGTGGGCGCGAACCGCGTCGGAGATCTGGACGCCCAGGGTGAGCAACGGGTTCAGCGCGGCCGCGGGGTCCTGGAAGACCATCGCCACGGTGCTGCCGCGCACCTCCCGCCACGACTTTTCGTCCAGTCCGATGACTTCCCGGCCGTCCACCGAGGCGGACCCGGTGGTGACGCAGCCGGCGTTGAGGCCCAGCAGGCTCAGTGCGGTGACGGTCTTTCCCGACCCGGACTCCCCGACGACGGCGAGGGTTTCCCCGGCGTCGAGGGAGAGGTCGACGCCGTCGACGACGCGGACCGGGTCTTGGCCCGGCCGGCCGGTGAAGGTGACGGAGAGATCGGTGACGTGCAGCAGGCTCATCGGTGTCCTCAGCGGTCCAGGGAGGCTTCGTCGAGGCGCCACTGGCCGTCGACGTTCAGCACGACGCCCTGGAGCGCGGTGCGGCGGACGAGCGGCGACTTCGCCTGGTGCAGGAACGTCCAGTAGTTCTCGGCCAGGATCCGGCGCTGGGCGTCGACGTAGGCCTTCGTGCGGGCGGCCTTGTCGTCGGTACCCCGAGCCGTCGCGAGCAGGCCGTCGAGCTGGGTGTCCTTCAAGCCGGACCAGTTGTTGGAGCCCGTGCTGGTGAAGTACGGGTCGAACGACAGGGACGGGTCCAGCCGGGGCACGTCGGCCACGAGCACGGCGGCGTCGAAGTCCTGTTTGCGCATCCGGTCGAGCTGGGTTTGCAGTTCGAGCACCTCCGACTTCACGGTGAAGCCGACGGCGCCCAGCTGCGCCTGCAGCAGTTCGGCGATCGACGGGTCCGGTGCGCGGCGGCGGGCCAGCACGGTGATCGAAACGGGCGTGGTGAGCGCCGCCTTGGCCGCCGCCGGGTCGTGCGCGGCCGGGGCGAGTGAGCCGTCGTAGTACCAGTCGGACTTGGTCGCGAACGAGGGTGCCAGGTCGAACTGGCCCGCGGCGGCGACCTTGCCGATGGCGGCCCGGTCGATCGCGGCGGCGAACGCGGCACGCGTCTTCGGATCGTTGAACGGCGCGCGGGTGGTGTTCAGCGCGACGTAGTAGGAGCGGCGGACGCCCGTGTCCTCCATCGTGATGTTCTTGTCGCCGTCGAGCTGGGTGAACTCCTCGGGCGGGAGGGCGCGGACCAGCTGGACGCCACCGGTGGCCAGCTCGGTGCGCAGCACCTTGGGTTCGGTGATGAACCGGACGACGACCTTGCTCAGCCGGGGCAGCGCGGAGCCGTCGGCCGCCTTGGCCCAGTAGGAACCGTTACGGTTGGCCGAGAGCTGGACCTTGGAGCGCCACTGGTCGAAGGTGAAGGGGCCGGTGCCCACCGGGCCGCGGCCGTAGTCCTTGCCCTTGGCTTTCAACGCCGCCGGGGAAACCATCATGCCCGCTTCGTGGGCGAGCTGCACCAGCAGCAGCGGGTCCGGTTGTTTCAGGTCCAGCCGCACGGTCTTGGCGTCGACGGCGGTGACCGCCGCGACCGTCGCCAGAGCGCTGGCTTTCGTCGACTTCGTGGCGGGATCCAGCACCCGGTCGAGGTTCGCCTTCACGGCCGCGGCGTCGAACACCGTGCCGTCGTGGAACTTGACGCCTTCACGCAGGGTGAAGGTGAGCGTCTTGTCGGCGGCCGCCCACTTCTCGGCCAACGCCGGCGCGAAGGCGCCGTCCCGGTTTTGCCGGAGCAGCGAGTCGTAGAAGAGGTTGAGGACGTTGCGGTCGGAGGAGATCTGGCTGGAGAACGCCGGGTCGAGGGTGGTGGGCTCGTTGTCGAAGCCGATGGTCAGGGTGCCGCCGGACTTCGGCGAACCGGCCGGCGAGGCGGCGTCACCTCCGCAGGCGGCGGTGGTGGCGAGGAGGGTGGCGGCGATGCCGGTGACGAGGGCACGCCGGGAAAGGCGGAGGGAGGACACGGCAGTGGATCCTTTGCGTGCGACGGAGTGGATGTCCTAGCGGATCGGGGTGAGTACCGGGCGGTGCGCGTCGAGTGCGTCGCGCAGGGCGTCGGCGAGCAGGTTGAACGCGGCGATCGTGAGGAGGATCGCCAAGCCGGGGAACACGCTCAGCGCCCAGGTGGCCTCCAGGTGGGCGGTGCCGGCGGCCACCATGCCGCCCCACCCGGGCTGGGGTGGCTGGACGCCGAGGCCGAGGAAGCTCAGCGATGCCTCCGCCATGATGGCGGTCGACGCCTGGAGCGCGGCGAAGACGAGCAGGGTGCCCGCCAGGTGCGGGAGCAGGTGGCGCAGCAGGATCTTCGGCGTGCTGACCCCGACGATGCGGGCTGCCGCGACCCATTCGCGGGTGCGCAGGGACAGCACTTCGCCGCGGACGAGCCGGGCGAAGCGGGGGGTGGTGACCACGGCGATGGCGATGAGGGCGTTGCGCAGCCCGGGACCGAGCGCGGCGACCACGGTCAAGGCGAGCACGAGCAGCGGGAAAGCCAGCAGACCGTCGGTGATGCGCATCAGCACGGCGTCGAGCACTCCGCCGCGGTACCCGGCGAGCAGACCAAGCGCGGTGCCCAGGACGAGGGCGACGCCGACCGCGATCGTGGCGACCTGGAGGGTCACCAGCGACCCGGCGATCACGCGGACGAAGATGTCGCGGCCGAGGTCGTCGGTGCCGAGCAGGTGCCTCGCGGACGGACCGGAGAACAGGTGGTCGGTGTCCGTTTCGGCGACCGCGCGGGTGAGGAAAGGCGTGAGGGCCGCACCCAGGACGACCAGGGCGAGCACCGGCACGGCGAACCAGGCACGCCGGTCACGGCGCAGCGCGTCGAGCAGCGGGCGTTCCCGCAACGGGGACTTCGTCGTCGTCATATCGGCTCCTAGTAGGTGATGCGCGGGTCGAGCCACGCGTAGAGGAGGTCGGCGACGAGGTTCACCAGCAGCACGAAGACCACGACGACGAGCACCGAGCCTTGGACCACCGGCAGGTCGCGGCTGAAGATCGAGTTGACGACCAGCGTGCCCATCCCCGGGAGCGTGAAGATCGTCTCGGTGACGACCGTCGCGCTCATCAGCGCGCCGATCTGCAGCGCCGTCACGGTGACGACGGGCACCACGGCGTTGCGCAATGCGTACACCGTGACGACCCGGCGGGTCGCGAGTCCGGTCGCGCGGGCGGTGCGGACGTAGTCCTCGCCCAGGGCCGCGAGCAGCGAACCGCGGGTCTGCCTCAGCACCACCGCGATGATCGTCGCCCCGACGGTGATGGCCGGCAGGACCATGTGCTGCAGATTGCCCAGCGGGTCGTCGGTGAACGGCACGTACCCGGACGCCGGCAGCACCCGCAGCCACAGGCCGAACACCAGGATCAGCAGCGTGGCCAGGTAGAAGTGCGGCGTGGACAGGGCGAACACGCTCGCGGTCGTCATGGCGGCGTCGGTCTTGGTCCGGTTGCGGACCGCGGCGAGGATGCCGGCGGGCAACCCGACCACGATGGTCAGCACCAAGGCGATGATCCCGAGTTCGACCGTGGCGGGCAGGCGGTCGGCAATCACCGAGGCCACGTCCTCGCCGGTGAGCCAGGATCGGCCGAGGTTGCCGGTGAACGCCCCGGTGATCCAGTCGAAGTACTGCTTCCACACCGGCGCGTCGAGCCCGAGGTCCGCCCGCAGCGCGGCGCGGTCGGCGGCACTGGCGTCCTGGCCGAGGATCGCCGCGGTGGGATCGCCCGGGAGCAGGCGCAGCAGCGCGAACAACACCATGGACACCACCAGCAGGACGGGCACGAGCTGGGCGAGCCGGCGGATCAGGTAGGCCGTCACGAGCGGACCTCCCCTGTGGTCTGGAGCGCGGGACGGCCGCGCCCGGTGGACAGTTCCCGCAGCCAGGCCGATCGCTCGGCGGGTACGAGGTCGTGCAGGTACAGCGAGAACGTGTCGACCCCGGCAACGGCCGAAGCAGCGGCTTCGAGGTGCGCCCGGGTCGGGGTCGCGGAAGCGAACAGGCTCCAGCCCACGCCGACTCGCGGGGTGAACGCCCTCGCGGCGGCCACTTCCCGCCGCAGCGCGTCGAGGTCACCGGAGAGGTCCGTGACCGTGAGCCCGACCCCGAGCGCGACGAGGTCCGCGAGGTTCCCGGCGGTTTTGCCGGCGCAGCCGTAGGGGTCGGCCGTGGCGCGCAGCCAGACGGGTACCGGCCCGGCCGCGTCGACCGTGGCGGCGACCACGTCCCGCGTCACTTCGGCCCGGACCCGCAGCACCGCATCGTGCAGCGGCTCGCCGAGCACCGCGTCGAGATCGGTCCCAGTGTCGGGTGCGGCCGGACGAGGGGTGGCGAGCTGGGCGCGCACGGCGGTCGTGGCCCGGGCCGCCAGTTCGCGGACATCCACGCCCGCGGCGGTGAAGCGGCCTGCGCACGCCCCGCAGACGCACAGCGACAGCAACCACCGGTCGGCGGGACGCAAGAGCGCACCCACCTTTTCGTGCGGTCCCTGGTGAGCCCAGCCGAGGTAGCCGAACGCTTCGAGTTCCAACCGGGACACGCCGGTGCGGGCGGCGCCCGCCACCAGTGCTCCGGCGAAGCGGACCACCTCCGGGCGAGCCGGGCACAGTGCGTGCCGGTAGTGGTGGCCGAGGACGTTGACCAGGGCCAGGTCCGGGCGCCGGCGGGCGATCGCCGACTGGTGCAGCCCCACGACCCAGCCGGTGGCGCGCAGTCCACTGGCCACGATGGCCTCGACGATCGCCGAGCCACTGTCGTCCACCTTGGACTGACCCAGCAGGTCGGCTCCGGGTGCCGGGAAGTACCGCCCGGCCGGGAGGTCGACAACCGCGCCGGGTTCGCTGGTGGTCAGCAGCCACCGGCCGCTGTGGTAGGACAGGGCGAGGGCGACGCCGTCCACTCCGGTCGCTGCGATCCGCCCTGCCGCCCGGGACACGCCGTGCCTGAACGAGACCGGATGGGCGAAGAGATCAACGTGCATCCGGACCATCCAGATCGCGAAACGCGGCGGCCAACGTCGTCGACGCCTTCTCGATGTGCACCAACGCCAGTCGCTCGGCGTGGTCGGCGTCGCCGCGCTCGACCGCGTCGAGGATCGCGGTGTGCTCCGCCGCCTCTTCCTCGAACGTCGCTTTCAGCCGCCACCCGGTCGTCGCCGCGAACGCAGTCAGGTCCTGCAGGCGATCGAGGCAGTCGGACAGGAACGGGTTGTCGCACGCCGTGTACAGCTCGCGGTGGAAACGCCGGTTGGCGATGCCCATGCCGGTTCTGTCCTCGCGGACCGCACACGCCGCGGCGGTGTCGAGCGCGTCGTGCGCGGTGGCGTGCCGGGCGGCGCCCATCCGGATCACGGCCAGCCGGACGGCGGCGGGTTCGGTGATCGCCCTCGCGGTGTAAAGCTTGCGCACGAATTCGGCGTCGAGCTCACGCACCCGGACGCCCTGGAACGACACCACCTCGACCAGTCCGGTCGAGCGGACCTGCTTGAGCGCCTCGCGCACGGGCGTCTTCGAGACGCCGAGCATTTCGGCGAGTTCCCGTTCCACCAGCGGCTGACCCGGCAGGAGCACACCGTCGAGGATCGCCCGGCGCAAGGTCGCGTAGACGGCGTCGGCGCGTGAAGCCGGCATCTGGGTGGGGAGAAGAGCGCTCAACGCGGCGCCGTCCAACGGCGCTCGGGCGTCGTCGGTGCTTCGAGTCACATCGCGAAGGGGCATGGCGGTATGGTGGTATACCGGCATACCAAAAGCAAGAGTTACCGGCGAAAATTCCGATTTCCGCTGGTCAACAACCAGACGGTGAGGGTTAGATGCACATCATCCCCCAGATAGACCCGGTCTCCGAGGCCGCCGAGGCAGCCCAGCTGGCTTTCAGGTCCTTCGCAGACTCCACCCCCGGCGAACGGGCCCGGCTGCTACGAAAGCTCTCCGCCGCCATCGGAGACCATCGCTCGACGTTGGTGTCGGTCGCGAACCGGGAAACGCACATCGATACCGCGCGACTCAACGGCGAAGTCGACCGCACACGGTTCCAGCTGCAGGCGTTCGCCGACGTCGTGGTCGCGGGCGGCTACCTCGACGCGGTGATCGACCCGCCCGTGTCCGGTCCCCCGCCCGCCGGTCATCCGGACCTGCGGCGAGTGTTGACCCCGCTCGGCCCGGTGGGCGTGTTTTCCGCGTCCAACTTCCCGTTCGCGTTCTCCGTGCTCGGCGGGGACACCGCGAGCGCGCTGGCCGCCGGCTGCCCGGTGCTGGTGAAAGCCCACGAGGGGCACCCGAGGCTTTCCGCGCTGACCTTCGAACTGGCCGCCGACGTACTTCCGCCGGGAGTGCTGTCCCTGGTGACCGGACGAGAGGCAGGTCAAGCGCTCGTTCGTGACCCCCGGATGAAAGCGGTGGGTTTCACCGGGTCCACCGCGGGTGGCCGGGCCTTGTTCGACCTCGCCGTCAGCCGGCCGGATCCGATTCCGTTCTACGGCGAGCTGGGTTCGGTCAACCCGGTGGTGGTCACCCCGGCTGCGTTGGAAGCTCGGGGTGAGGACATCGTGCGGGCCTTCGTCGCCTCGTACGCGCTGGGCGCCGGGCAGCTGTGCACCAAGCCGGGGCTGCTGTTCCTGCCCGCGGGGCACGACTTGGAGGATTCGTTGCGCGCCGCGGTGCAGGAGGTCGCACCGGCGGAAATGCTGGGGCCGTGGATCCGGGAGGGGTACCTCGCCGCGATTCGCGGCCTGGCCTCGGCGCCCGGCGTCCGGACAGTCGTTGCCCCGTCACCGGATGAGCAGATCGCCCCCAGCCTATTCGCGACGACCGCCGAAGCACTGCGCACTCAGCCCGCGGAAGAGTGTTTCGGCCCGGCGGCGCTGGTGGTGGAGTACGCCTCCGTCGAGGATCTGCGCGCGACCTTGCGCACGCTCCGGCCGAGCCTGGCCGCCGCCATCCACGCTGAAACCGGCGATGAGGTCGCTCAGGCCGTCCACGCCGACCTCGATGCCGGCCGCTTGGTGTGGAACGGCTGGCCGACCGGTGTCGCGGTCACCGCGGCCATGCACCACGGCGGAGCCTGGCCGGCGACCACCGCGCCCCTGCACACGAGCGTCGGGGCGAACGCGATCAACCGCTGGTTGCGGCCGGTGGCCTATCAGGACACTCCCGATTCCCTGCTGCCACAACCGCTGCGCCGCGACAACCCCTGGGGCATTCCCCGCCGGGTGAACGGCCGATGGACCCGCGATCCGGCCTGAGGGTCAACCAACCGCGAGCCGCTACCTACTGGAAAGTCGCTCCGGAAAAGGATTTCTGATTCGAAACTCGTTGCGCAGCAGAGTTTCCCAAGTTCTCCGGCTGCGCTACCATCGCCTCCTCAACGGCTCGGTCACCGCGCCCCGGAACGCTCCAGCCTCAGGAATCGCTTTCCTGTCAGGGTTTTCCCTGCCGGGCTTCGGTGGAGCCAAGCTGAATACCTTCGTCGCTTGTGTGGTCGTCCAGCCGTGCGGCACACTCGCGGCGCATCACTCCGAGAGGAAATTCGTGCAAGCCAACCCACTCCTGCGGTTCGTCGCGGCATCGGGAGCCGGCGCCCTGTCGCTGAGCCTTCTGACGGCCGGGACCGCCCACGCCGCCGGAACCACTTACTACGTCAGCCCTTCCGGCTCCGACGCCAGTACCGGCACCTCAGTGGACCAACCGTTCAAGACGGTCCAGAAAGCCGCGGACGTCACCGATCCCGGCGACACCGTCCAGCTGATGAACGGCACCTACCAGGAATCCGGTGCGGGCTGGGACGTCGTGCACATCAAACGTTCGGGCAAGCCCGGTGCGCCGATCACGTTCGAACCGGTCCCCGGTCACCACCCCGTGATCCACCCGGTCACAGGATGGAACGGCATCCAGATCGCCGGTGCGTCGTTCATCCGGATCCGGAACCTGGAGATCGCAGGCAACGCGAAGAACATCGACCTCGGCCAGGCACGGCAGCAGGCCGGACAGGCGAAACCGGTGTTCAACACCAACTGCGTCAGCGCGACCAAGGACCCCAAGTCCGGCGCGCAGGCCCACGACCTGGAAATCACCGGCAACCACGTGCACCACTGCCCGGGCGCGGGCATCTCCGCGATCGACGCCGACCACGTGACGATCGACCACAACCAGGTGCACGCCAACTCCTGGTTCACCGAGTACGGCTGCAGCGGGATCTCAATCCTGCGCGCACTGGATTCCGACCACGGCGACCCGAGCCGGTACAAGATCCGGATCACCGAAAACACCGTGTACGACAACGAGACCAAGGTGCCCTGGGTCAAGATCGGCCGGTTTTCCGACGGCAACGGAATCATCATCGACACCCTGAAGGCGAAGGACACCCAGGATCCCGACTACCAAGGCCGCGTCCTGGTGGCGGGCAACGTGTCCTTCGACAACGGCGGATCCGGCATCCACTCCTTCAAGTCGCAGCACGTCGACATCGTGAACAACACCGCCTACCGCAACTCCCGCAGCACGAACATGGAGGGCTACGCCAACATCTTCGCCGCGCAGAGCACGGATGTCCGGGTACTCAACAACATCTCGGTGATGAGCCCGGACAAGCCGGCCAACTCCACCAACAAGAACACCGACGTCACCTACGACTACAACATCTACTTCGGCGGCAAGAAGCCCGAAACGATGGGACCGCACGACCTCGTCACCGACCCCAAGCTGACCAAAGCGAGCACCGACCCGGCCACCGCCGACTTCCGCCCGGCCGAGGGGTCACCCGCGATCGACTCCGGCACGGCGTTCGACCTGCCTGCCCAGGATCTCTCCGGCCGGCCGCGCAAGGCCGGCTCCGCGCTGGACCGTGGCGCGCTCGAACTGGTCAAGGGCGCCCCGGCGAAGGCGGAAGCACCGGCGGCCACGTCCGAGGCGCCGGCGGCCGGCAATGCGGCGCAGAGCACCACAGCCGCCGACCCCACGACGGCAACCGCTGCCGTCACGACGGAGGTGGCCAACGCCTCCGACGGCAAGCCGGCGGACGGCCTCGCCTTCACCGGCGCGGACGTAATCACCGCGGCCGCTGTCGGCGCACTGGCGCTGGCGGCGGGGGTGTTCCTCGTCCTCTTCACGCGCCGCAAGCGCGCTCGGAAGAGCTGACCCGACGTGGCGCCGGTGGCCGTGCCACCGGCGCCACACGGACGCACGACCGATTTAGTGGCCTAACTGGTCTCGCAACGCCTCGGCCAACGTCCGCGACGCCGACTCCACGTGCTCTCTGGACCGGCGCTCAGCGACGTCGGCGTCCCCCGCCTCGACCGCGTCCAGGATGCCCTGGTGCTCCCCCGCCTCCTGCTCATAAGTCGCCTGCAGCCGCCAACCGGTCGTCGCAGCGAACGCCGTGAGGTCCTGGAGCCGGTCGAGGAAGTCGCACAGGAAGCTGTTTTCGCAGGTGGAGTACACCACCCGGTGGAAATTCCGGTTCGCGATCCCCAAGCCGGACACATCACCGGCAGCAGCAAACCCAGCGGCCTCGGCGAGGGCCGCGCGGGCGGCGATCAGTGTGGTCGCACCGGTTCGTTGCACACCCAACCGGACCGCGGCCGGCTCGGTGATCAACCGTGCCGTGTAGAGCTTCTCCACGAAGTCCGCGTCCAGTTCGCGCACTCGCACGCCCTGGAACGACACCACCTCGACGAGGCCGGTCGTGCCGACCTGCTTGAGCGCTTCGCGTACCGGCGTCTTCGACACGCCGAGCGACTCGGCCAATTCCCGTTCGACGAGCGGCTGGCCCGGCTTCAAGATGCCGCCGAGAATCGCCCGGCGCAACGCTTCGAGCACCGCATCGGACCGGGAGGCCGGCATCTGCTTCGGGAGCAGGTCGCTGAGATCGCCACCCTTCGCGGGCTTGCGGCGGGCGTCGAAGGCGGGAGCGGCGTCCGAAGGCATGTCACCCATCGTATACCGCGACACCGAGCGCGAGGATGTCCCCGCAGGCAGCCCAGCCAGGGTTCGCGCAACGCCGGAAGGGGACCGTCGGTGGTGACGTCCCCTTCCGGCGTCGCGGCGTCAGCCGGTGATCGAGCGATCGGCGATCACGACCGGGGTGTTACCGATCGGCAGGCCGGTGATGGTGACCGAATCCCCGTGGCGTGTCACGGCACGGGCCGGGATTTCGTAGATGAGCCCGGTGGTGAGGTCGACCAGGCGCGGGTGGCTTATGGTCAGCTTCGGGAACGTCACCGAGACCGGCTTCGTGGCCCGGTCCTCGTTCGGTGCCCGGTCGGGTCGCGAAGCGATGTCGATCTCTTTGCCCGTGCTGTCGTACCGGGGTTGCTGCGCCGGGTCGCCGCCGAACCAGAGTGCGACGGCCTGCTCGCCGCTGCCGATCCTCGTGAACGCCCGCGCGGCGACGGTCCGGGTACCGCTTCCCGAAGTGGTGTACTCGAAGCCTTGGATCGGCGACTTCTTCGTGACGTCGTCGGAGACCTCGAGCCGCGCTACCGGCCGCAGGGTGCTGTCGAACAGCGCGGCGACGTTCTGCACGCCGTAGTACGACCGCTTGGTGTAGGTCGCTTTCAGGTCCGAGGTCGCCGCGACGAGGCCCTTCGAGTTGATCTGAGGGGCACTGCTCGGCGTCCACTTGTACCAGAGGTCGACGGTGCCGAGCAGTTCGGTGCTGACGCCGACACCGAGATCGCCGAGGATCCGGCGCAGGTCGTAGGAGTTCTGGCTGTACTCGGTGAAGGCGTCGTTCGCGAAGGCACCTACGGTGCCCGCGGTACTGGGAGCGCCGTTTTCGCCCTGCCGGATGACGATTTTCGGTGAGTACTTCGCTAAGACCTGGCGCAGCGAAGCCATCGAATTGTAGAGCACGGGATTGTCCGGGTAGTTGCTGTACGGGTGGTAGGAGAACCCGTCCACCAGGCCGATCCGGGCTGCTTGCCTGACCGTGTCGCCGTCCGCCTCGTCGTTGTCCTTCGCGGCCTTGAGAGCGGCCATGAAGTGGTCGGCGAAGGCGACGTCGAGGCCGTACTCCCCGCCGAAGATCACCGCGTTCGGCTCCAGTTGCCGGATCGCGGAGCCCATACGCTTGTAGTAAGCCGCGTAGTCCGAGGCGATGGTCGAGGGCGCCGCAGGGTTGTTGGGCTCGTTCCAGATCTCCCAGTTCCGGACGCCGTAGCCCGGCCCGCGTCCCTGGTAGCGCACGCCACCGGGCTTGTAGCGCTCCACCATGGCCTTGACCCAGTTCTCGTTGACGTCGAGGCCCGCCCCGCTCGGCATCGGTGCGCCGAGGTTCGCACCACCGGCGGGGATGCCCTTCTGCCCGTACGCCCAGTTCCCGTAAGACACCTGCAACCACGGCTGGATGCCGGCGGCGAGGAGCGTGTCGACGATTTCATCCACCGTGGTCCAGTCGTACTTGCCGTCCGCCCTGGCCTCGACGGCGTTCCACTCGGGCTGCACGCGGCAGGAGGTGGTCCCGAGCGCGCTCAGCTGGTCTCGGTACTCGGCAAAGCGGGCGTACTTGCGGCCGGTGGTTTCGCAGCCGGACAACAGCTGCGAGGTGCCGATCTGCGCGGCTGTGCGAGGTTTGACGACACCCGCCGGCTTCCAGCCCTCCGGCGCAGAGGAGGCGAATACGCGCACGTCGTCGACCCATGCGGTGCCGACGCTTTCCCTGCTGACGCCGACTCGGAGATCGGTGATCGCGTCGGTTCGGACGCGGAAGGCCAGTCCGGTGGCCACCTGCTTACCGCGCAGGTAGACGCTGTACTTGCCCGAGGCCGGCTGAGCCACGATCCGGATGTCCGACCACTGATCGGCCTGGTAGGCACCGAGGTCCACGCGCTTGCGGCCGTCGTAGGTGTAGAGCCGCCCCGTCGAGTCCATCGCCACCGTGGCCGCGTCTCCTGCGCGACCCCGCAGGTGCACGCCGATCACCGCTGTGGTTTGAGCGGCACGCAGCCGGATGCCCGCCACGACGGTCGCCCTGTTCGTACCCAGGGGGTGGCCGATGACCGTCGAAGCGGTCGTCGAAGTGTCCTCCAACCGCAAGCTCCGGTCGAGGTCCGAGGACTGCTGCACACTGGCGGTACCCCCGCCGGACGACACCGTCCACCCCGCCGGGGAGGACCCGATCTCCCCATCGAAGCTGTCGTTGACGTCGGCGACAGCGGCGCTTTGGGCTGCCGCCCCGGTGTCGGCGGACGCCGCCGGGACGAGTGCGACGACCGCGGCCGGGGTGACTACGGCGAAAGCTGCGGCCAGTGCGACGGTCAGCCGCCGGGAGCGGCGGCGCGACCGCCCGAATAAGACATCTGCTTGTTGGGACACGTAACCCTCCGGTTGACGGTGGAGTGAGTACGCGGCGAACCGCGCGCGTGTGCCCGGACGTCGATCCGGGGCCGCTCCATCGAGCGACGGCGGGGGACGAAGGCCCACGAAGACGCAGACTGCGCGCCAGAGCACAGCTGGTATCTTGGTATACCGCGACACCAGGCACAACCTCTTCGTTAGCGCGCGGCCAAAGGTGCGAGTTTGGCCGCGCCCACATCGCAGTGACCGGCGACCAGGCCACTACCACCTCAGCCGACCACATGCCGAACCAATCAGTGGTCCTCACCCTCGCACGCCTGATCTTTGCCGCGGACACACACGGGCGATGCGCGCACGCATTACAAAGTCACACAATCACGCTGCGTGGTCGGTAGACTGCGTGGTGAGGTCGTTGTCTTTCGGAGGTGGGTGCGTGCGCGGGGGGTGGCTGACGGCGGCGGGGGACCTGCTGTGGTGGTCGGCGGAGCTCGCGCTGGACTCGGCGCCGGAGGTTGTTACCTCGTCGCGGGGTGGACCGTACTGGTGCGCGTACGAGCATGTCGGGCAGCATCACGAGCCGTTCATCCACCCGGCCCTCTTCTACCGCGATGCCGACGAGTACCTCGCAGGGACCGTCCCGTTCATCCGATTCAGCCTCGCCGCGGACGTGCCTGTCGCCGTATCGGTTCCCGCGGCCAACCTCGCGCTGCTCCGCGCCGAACTCGGCGCCGACGCCGAGGCGGTCCTGCTGATGGACATGGGCGTCGCCGGACGCAACCCGGGCCGGATCATCCCCGGCGTGCTGCGCGCCTTCGCCGACACCCACCCCGACCAGCACGTCCGCATCATCGGCGAACCGATCTGGCCGAACCGCAGCGACCACGAATACCCCGCCTGCGCCCAGCACGAAGCCCTGATCAACCTGGCCTTCACCGGCCGGGACGTCACCATCCTCTGCCCCTACGACACCCAGAACCTGCCCCCGGCGGTACTCACCGACGCCGAAATGACCCATCCCCTGCTCATCGACAGCACCGGTCAGCGAACCAGCGGCGCCTACGACCCCGAGACGATCATCGCCGGCTACAACCAGCCGCTGCCCGAACCGGTCGACGCCGCCGACCTCACCGTCGATACCACCAACCTCGCCCAAGCCCGGTCGTTCGCCCGCACCCACGCACGCCACGCGGGATTGTCACCGGACCGGGCCGCTGACGTGGAACTGGTCGTCACCGAACTGGTCACCAACAGCATCGACCACGGCGGCGGCTCCGGCACACTGCGGATCTGGACCGTAGACGGGCACTTCGTGTGTCAAGTCCACGACCACGGCACCCTGACCGACCCGCTGGCCGGCCGACACCCCGTCACACCCGATGCACACCGCAACCGCGGTCTGCTGCTAGTCAACCACCTGGCCGACTTGGTCCGCCTCCACACCAGTCCCGGCGACACCACCATCCGCGTCCACTTCCGGCTGTGACCGCCGTGAAGCTCGCGAGGTACGCCGAATCGATGAGCGCGGTGACGGAGAACCCGCCCGGTGCGCGGTGACCACGTCGACGGTGCTGCCGCGCCCTGGGTCATCGACCTGCGTGGCACCGATCCCTCCGCGCTGGCCTCGATCCGCCGATGGGCCGCGCGGCTACTTCCCCACCTCGGCACCGAACACCGCAACGACGTGCTGCTCGTGATCAACGAACTGGCCGCCAACGCCTACCTCCACGGCGGCGGACCGGTCCGAGCCCGCATCACCGCCCTGACCACGCCGTGCCGGGTCGTCGTCGAAGTCGACGACCTCTCACCCACACACCCACTCGCCTCGCGATCCGACTCCCCCGACGACGCCTCGGGGTACGGCATGGCCGTAATCCACGAACTCGCTGACACCTGGAGCGTGCACAACGACCCCGACTCCGACGGCAAGACAGTCTGGGCGCGGCTCACCTGCGGCAGCGGGGCCCGAGCGCGCTGCCCCTGACATCTCTGGTCCCTCGATGCGCAACCGATGACCGCTGCGTACCCGTGCCATGCAGGCGTTCGGAAACCGCCGAGCTGGTGGTGGATTTGGCAAGCGGGTGTCGCCGTCCGAGCGAAGTCATCGCACGATCGTCGTTCCCGCATCGGTTGTCGGCTAAAGTACCCGGGTGGCTCGACCATCCCCCTCCCCCCGATGGTCCTCGCCCGAACACCTGGCCTGGCGCCGGAGACGCTTCGGGAACTCTCAGAAGCGGCAGCAGTCGGTCAGCTCTGCCTTCAAGCAACGGTCCCCTGGCGGAAGTCGAGTGCTGGGCAGCCAGGTCACCGGAACCGCTATCACGGTTGCGGCGGTCCAGCACAGGGTCACTGACTCTCTGTTTCTATTTCGCGCGACTGAAACACGAACGAGTGAAGATAATTCTGCCATGACCCGCAGGTCAGTTCAGACATCTCAGCGGGTGTCCGGGCTGTTCGGATGAGCCGCGAGCGCGACCCAGTTCAGCGCGTCGGTGACATTGCGGTGAACAGACAGAACCTGCTCCAGGTCAAGCGCGGCGATCGGCCGCAGCAGCGCTCGCGAGCGGCCGGCCACGGCGAACGTCACCCGAGCCACGGTCGCGTCAGCGACGGTGTTGATCAAGATGGTCAGGACCCGTGCGGCGCAGAACCCGACCGCCGACGTGTCACAGATCAGCGCGGGTGGTTGCCGGCGCAGTTCCTCGGCGAGCAGGGCAGTGAGCTGATCGGTGACGGTCAGGTCGAGCTCGCCGGAGGCGGTGACCACACTTCCCTCACGTGTGCGGGTCACCGTGAATAACGCCGGTGGCCGGCGTCGCGGATCTCGCGGCCGGGGCACGGACGACGACATGGGCATGGCCTCCTTGAACGAACTGTGAGACCTCACTGCCGCTGCACCAGTTTCAGGCCCCACGCCACCCCGGGTCGTCGGGCCGGCGAGGTGCGGTGCGGGCGCGTTTTCGCGCGAGCTCCAGGCGGTAGCTACCCACCGCTGCGAGGAGGCCGAGCCGAGGCGGCACGGGCAGGGGCTCACTGGTCGCCGGGTACATCCGCGCGAGGAGGTGCCGTCCGTGCGGAACCGTCCGCGGCGTCGAGCGCCTCAGCCTCGGCCGGACATCCACCGTTCAGACCGGCAGCCGGTCGTTGCACCGGGTCGGCAGCACGGAGGCACGGGACATAGGGAAAAGGTGTTGACCCCTTTGGCTAATGACGCTAGCTTTACGGCAAACGCCTTTAGCCCACGTCACGGAGACCATCATGACCGAGAACCTGGACATCGCCGGCAACACCCTCGCCTACGAGGTGACCGGACAGGGGCCTCTCGTCGTTCTGGCGCACGGCCTCGGCGACAGCCGCCACTCCTACCGCTTCCTCGCCCCCGCCCTGGCCGCCCAGGGCTACCGGGTCGCCAACGTCGACATCCGCGGCTGTGGTGACTCCAGCCTCGGCTGGGACGGGTACAGCCGCACCGACATCGCCGGCGACCTGGTCGCCCTCGTCCGCCACCTCGGCGGCCCGGCCGTGATCATCGGCCAGTCGATCAGCGGCGGCGCCGCCACCATCGCGGCCGCCACCGCGCCCGACCTCATCGCCGGCGTCATCGAACTGGCGCCGTTCACCCGCGCGCAGCCCTTCGACCTTCCCGGACTGGTACGGGTCAAGCGCTTCCGGGCCGGCTACACCCAGATGGCCCAGGTCATCATGCGCGGAAGAGTCGAAAACTGGCTGAAGTACCTCGACGTGGCATTGCCGGCCAAGCCCGCCGACTGGGACGGCGAACTGGCCCGCATCGAGGCGAAACTGCGCGAGCCGGGCCGGATGAAGGTCCTGCAGGCCATGTGCAAGACCAGCCCGGCCGACGCCGGAGCGCAGCTGGCCAACGTCGAATGTCCGGTCCTGGTCATCGAGGGCAGTGCCGACCCCGACTGGGCCGACCCCCGCGCCGAGGGCGAGAAGATCATCGCCGACCTGCCGCAAGGTCTCGGCGAACTGGTGGTCATCGAGGGTGCCGGACACTACCCGCACGTCCAGACGCCCGACCGGGTCGTCGCGCTGGCCCGGCCTTTCCTGGACCGGACGTTGACTCGTGCCTAGGGCCGGGCTCACCCCGGCCGCGGTCACCGAGGCCGGTGCCGAGCTGGCCGACGAACTCGGGTTCACCCGGCTCAGCATGGGGCTGCTGGCCGAGCGGCTCGGTGTCAAGACGCCGTCGCTCTACAAACACGTCACCAACCAGGCCGACCTCGTCCACCGCATCGCGGTCCAGGCCGCGAACGAGCTCGCCGACACCATCCGCGACGCGATCCAGGGGCGGGCGGGCAGCGACGCCCTCACCGCCGGCGCCCAAGCGATGCGCGCCTATGTGAAGCAACACCCCGGCCGGTACGCGGCGGGCAACGCTGCCCGCCCGACCGGGCCGGACGACCCGCTCATCGCGGCGCTCGACCGGGTGCTCGATTCCTGGGCGGCGATGGTGCGCGGGTACGGGATCGATCCCGGCCAGAAGATCCACGTGCTGCGGCTGGTGCGCACCGTGCTGCACGGGTTCGCGACACTGGAAGCGGCCAGCGGATTCCAGATCGACGTCGGCGTCGAGGACAGCTTCACCTGGATGATCGACTTCATCGACCAGGGTCTGCAGTCCCTGGACGGCGCACCCCGATCCCCCGCGGATTCCACGATCCTTCATGAGGAGTTGCCAGGTCCGTGACTGCCCCGAACATCGCCGGCGAACCCGAGGACGTAAGGACCGAGCGGCACGCAAGCTGGGCGGAGCTGTTCTTCGACCTGGTGGCCGTGGCCGGCGTGGCAGCCCTGGCACACGTCCTGGGTTCCGGACCGGACGCCCCGGCAATGGGCCTTTACGCGTTGCTGTTCCTGGCTTTCTGGCTGTCGTGGACGACTTTCATGTTGTACAGCAACGTCGCGGCCGGGAAGGCCCGCGTGGTGCGGCTGATGATCGGCATGTTCGGCCTCGGAGTGATGGCCGCGTCCGTACCGGGCGTGGCGCATTCGGTGCTCGGCCACGACGGCGATGCCCACCCGCCGACCGTTTTTGCGATCGCCTACATCGCAACACGCATCTACGGATCCCGGTCGTGGCGCAAAGGCGAAGTACTGCTGGACTTCCCGGTAGTGCAGTACTCGACGGGACTGCTGCCCTGGATCGTGTCGATCTGGGTTCCCGGGCCGTGGATGCTCGTGCTCTGGGCGGTCGGGATCGGCCTGGACCTGCTGCTGATCCTGGCCGTGTCCGGTGACAAGCTCCTCAAGCAGGTCCAGTCGAGGTTCACCGAGCGCACCGATATCCGGCACCAGCCAATGCACGGCGTGCGCCCCGAGGGGAGCCCGTCCGCGATTCACGGGGTGTCGATCGATCCGGCGCACTTCTCCGAGCGACTCGGGCTCTTCATGATCATCGTGCTCGGCGAATCGGTGGTGCAGGTCATCGGCGCCGCGGCCGAAGCACACTACGACCTCGGCGTACTGGCCACCGGACTCGCCTCGTTCGTCCTGCTGGCCGGCATGTTCGGCTTGTCCGTCGTCTTCGGATACGCCGGTTTGCCCCACTTGCGGGCCGGGCGGATCCCCGCTCGTGCCGCCCTCGGCCTGCACTGCCTGGTCAGCGGCGTCGTGGCCACGGTGGCGGTATCGCTCTCGGCGGTGATGAAGCACGGGTCCGATCCACTGCCCGAGCAGGGCCGTTGGCTGCTGTGCGGCGCTGTCGCGGCGTACTTCGCCCTCGGCGTGATCACCGGCGTCGTCAGCCACAGCTCCGATCTGCAGAGGACGATTTCGCGGATCGTCACCGGCATCGTGGTCCCGCTTCTGCTCGGCTTGTTCGCCACCGGTACCGGCGGCCGCACGTTGGTGCTCTGCATGGCCTCGGTGGTGGTCGCCCACCTCTGGTTCGAACGGCATCTCACGTCGATCGGGGACGGTGCCTGACAAGGCAGAGCCGGCAGGCGGACATCGGACGAACATTCACCACGACACCGCACCCCCCGGCATGGCCTCACCCTGGTCACCGTGACCTTGGCAATCTCGGCGGCCCTGACCAGCACAAGCCGCCGCGCGCTGACCATTTACAAGCCGACGCCCCGTCGGTTCGCGATGACGGCTCGTCGGGCTGTTTCACCCGCTCCGCGGGCGAAATTGCCGGCTTGACCTGCGGAAGCGGCGACACCGGCGGAGTGGGCGGCAGGGCATCGCGCTAGCCACCGCACCCATGACGCAACGCTGCGGAGGCCGGCGGGGACATGGTGGTGTGACGACAATTGCAGATCAGGAGCGGGGGCGATGGATGCGGCCCGGCCGCAGCGCGGACGCAGAACCCCCTCCCGCCGGCAGTGACCGGACGTTATGGGAACAGGCTGCCCAAGGCAGCACCGCAGCGTTCGGGGAGTTGTTCGGCCGGCATGCCGGTGCAGTGTGGAACTACGCCTACCGGCTGACCGGGTCGTGGTCGGTGGCCGAAGACCTGACCTCCTCGGTGTTCCTGACGGCGTGGCGGCGTCTCGGTGACGTGACGTTGGTGAATGACAGTGCGCGGCCGTGGCTGTACACCGTGACCAGCAACCTGGCCCGCCGTGAACAACGCAGGCTGGGCCGGTTCGCCAGTGCGTTGTCGCGCCTGCCACGGGGTGGCGTCGTGCGTGATCACGCCGAGGACGTGGCCGGCCAGGTCGACGCGGACCGCAGGTTGCGGGCGGTTCTGGACGCGGTCGCCGCGCTGCCCCGCGCCGAGCGGCGGGCCGTCGAACTGTGCCTGCTAGGCGGTCTGTCCACCGCGGAAGCCTCGGCTGTGCTCGGGATCGCTGAGCCGAGCGTGCGCGCGCGGATTTCCCGGGCCCGCGGCCGCCTGCGTGGCCTTCTGCGGGACACCCCCCTTGACGCACTCACCACCGAGGAGCTGTGATGACCGACGACTCCGACCTGCCGCGGGACCGCCCGATGCCCGATCACCTGCGCTACGCCCTGTGGGCTCGGCTCGAGCCGCAACTGGCGGCCTCACGGGGCGGCGAGCGCCGCAGGAAGCCAGGCAAGCCATGGGTGGCCGCCGCCGCGGTCGGTGTCCTCGCGGTCGCCGCCGCGGCGGTGTTCGGGCCGGCGCCCGACACGGGCCCCAGCACCACTGCGGTCCCGGCCGGCGCCGGATCCGGGTCTCTTGCCCTGGGCAAGCCGGCGACGCCCACCCCCGCCCCAGGGGAGATGAAGCTGGTCAGGGACTGCGTGAACGCCACCCTCGCCGACGGGATAGCGGTGCCCGATCGGGAAAGCTGGCGACCGGCCGCCGGCGTCGATACGGACACCCCGCACGGTTTCCTGGTCATCCGCAATGACAGGGCTGCCGCGGTCTGCATCATCGACGGCGGCAAAGCCGTCGGCATGATGGGCGCCGACGTCAACGACATGACCGGCAGGCGCGGCGGCTACGCCAAGCTCACCGCCGAGCGCCCCTTCGACCCCTTCACTGGCCTCAGCGGTCTGCACGAACCGGAGTTCTTCTTCGGGATCGTGACGGACGACGTGACCGCGGTTTCACTGATCGAACCGGACAACTCGGTGACCCCCGCCTCCCTGCGCGATGGCACGGTCGCTGTGAAAGGCAGCGAGCGACCGTTCTCATCGGGCGAGACAGATCATTTCACGTTTCATTTCCGGGTGACCCTGAAGAACGGGAATGTTCTCGATCTCCCGGAGACTGTCCGGAGCCGCTGATAACCGCGTTCCTCATCCGTGGTTGCGCGGTCCACTACCGAATGTGTGCGCTGGTGGTCAATGTTCGAGATATCTGATGTGCAAGGAGCAGAGCGATAATGGCGACAGGGTTGCTGACGCGTCGGTCGAGCAACGAGTCCTCGGTGCTCGACCGGTCGCGGGTCTTGTTCGCTTCGGCGGGTGGGTTGCCGATCGGGGTGGCCGTGGCGTCGGCACTGGTTTTTCTGCTGGTGCGTGTCCATCTGATCGACGACACCTACATCACGTTGAGCTACGCCCGCAATCTCGCGTTCCACGGGCACTGGGGGCTGCTGGCCGAGGGCACCACCAACACCGCGACCTCGCCGCTGAACGTGCTCTGCCTGGCGGTGTTGACGTTCGTGGTGCGGGACGCGGTGTTCGCCGCGGGCGCGTTGTACGTGGTGTGCCAGGTGCTACTGGTGCTCGCCCTGCGTCGGCTCGGCGCGGCCACCGGCCTGCCGGGCTGGTTCCCGGTTCTCACGATCACCGCGCTGACGGTGAACCCGCTGTTGGTGTCCTCGATCGGGATGGAGGTCGAGCTGGGCGCTGCGGGACTCGCGTGGCTGCTCGCCCTCTCCGTGGAGCGGCGTCCGTCCGCGTTCGGTCTGGTCGCGGGGATGGTGGCGTTGGTCCGCGTCGATCTCCTGATCTTCGCAGTGGTGATCTTCGTGGCCCGGCGGCGGCCCTGGGTCGATGTCCGGCGCAGTGTGCGTGTCGCGGTGCTGGTCGCGGCGCCGTGGTTCGTGTTCAGCTGGGTGGTATTGGGTGCGGCGGTGCCGGACACGGTGGTCATCAAGACGTTGCAGGGCGCGCGACGGGCCTGGGGCCGGTGGGAGTTCGGCAATGGCCCCGGGCTGTACTGGCAGGGGATGCCCGGGCAGACCGTCCTGGCGTTTCTGCCCGTCGGGCTGGCGCTGCCGGCCGGGCTGTACTGGCTGATCCTGGTGGTGCGACGAAACTCCGCCAGTCGCCGGCTGCTCCCGTTCGCCGTGCTCGCCGCGGCGGGAGCGGTATACAGCCTGGCGTACGTTCAGTTGCGGGTGCCGCCGTACCACTGGTACTACGGACCTGGCATTGTCGCTGCGACGGTGTTCGCCTGCGCCGCCACCGCCGGGTTCGTACGCCGGGCCGAACGGGGACTGAGCCTGCTCCTCGTGGCAGCTTTGCTCCTGGCCGGCGTGGCGGGGTACGCCCGCGTCGGCCTGCCCCGTGACTTCGCTCCGTTGACCTCGAACTACACCTCCAGCGAACAGTATGCTCAAATCGGGCGCGACATCGCCCGGCTGGCCGGTGGCAAGACTGTGGCAAGCGCCGACGAGATCGGCGTGCTGGCCTACACCTGCGGCTGCGCGATCATCGACGTGTTCTCCGACCGCGGACTGATGCCCCAGGCGATCACCGAGCTCGAAGCGCGTACCGGACGCTTGACGCGCGGGCTGCTCAGAGTCAACTTCGCATTCTTCGACGACACCGTACGGCCACGCCCACTCGACCTCGCTCTGCGGCGGATCAACGGCACCCCGCCACCGAACTACCTGGCGACCTGGACCATCTCCGCACCCCTGTCCGGCACAGCGCAGCTCTATCTGGTCCCCGCGTCCTGAATCGGAACCCGGCCGAGCACTGTCCCGGCGTTGCCGGATCTAGTACAGCAACTACACTCATTTGTGTTGTGGTAAAAGGACTCCCCCGGCTGCGGCCAGCATGGCCACACCGAGTGCGCCCTCGACGGGAACCCTTTCGTGCAGCGGAGTTCCGGCGACGGGTCGGTCACTTCCCGCACCACGAAACAGATGCCATCGGAACACCGAGACCCGTCCCACCGAGATCGCCTGGCGATTCCCCGCATTACGCGGCAGTCCTGGGCGATAGGCTGGTCGCCATGGACCTCCGGAACACCCAGATTCTCGACGAATTCCGAGCTTTGGCTATCACCAGGGACATTCCGGCCGCGGATGTGGAGAAGTGGCTGGAACTCGTCCGCCCGTTCGCATCCATGACAGCGGACGGCGACGGCCCGGTCCTCGGCCGATTCGGTGGACCGATCATGCTTCCCGCCGACGCGTCCGAACCCTGGTGCCCGCTGATCGCCATCATCGACTGCGCGGCCCTGCCGAAGGAAGCGACGGACCTCTCCCTGCCACCCGACGGCAAGCTGCTGCTCTTCGGTTACCCCGATCACGAGGTCGGCGGCAGCGCTGCGTACGTTCCGGCAGGCACCGCGGTCGAAGAGCGCCACCCAGCGAGTCGGATCGGCGACGAGGCGGACGAGGAAACCCTTGAGATCCTCCGAGAATATCCCTTGGGCGACATCCACCTGTCCCTGGGGGTCTGCCTTCCCAGCGACGGACTGGTCCCGGTGCTGGCCGAGATGTGGAAAGACCTGTGGGAATACCCGACCTTGATGCTGGGGGGACACGGAAGGAGCCACGACTTCGACCCGGTCCGCGACGCCGCGGCCGAAGCCTCGTTCCTGGCATCGGAAGAACTCGGGCTTCCGCACGACCCCGACGCGGTACCGTCCGGAATGGAGGACTGGGTCCTGCTGGCCCAGTGCTGCATCTACCGGGCGCCGGGCGCCGACATCTTCTGGATGATCCGACCCGGGGACCTGGCCGAGCGCTGCTTCGACCAGGTCCGAGTTCTCGTGGACTACAACCCCTGAACACCGGCGATCTGAACCCGCAGGACGGCACGGCTTCGGCTTTCACCCAGCAACATCCTCAGGCGACCGGGGGAACGTCGGTCGCTCTTGTTGCGCGATCGGCTGCCGAGCTGGGTTCTCAGGTTGATTCATAGCCGGGCTTCGGCACCCCTGGCCCTCGCGGGCTCCCACCTGGGCGCGGTGCCCTGCGGGCTCGGCGGTAGGACTTCTGTGCCGGACTCCATGACGGCGCCGTCGGAGGTGAGCCGTTCGTCCGGCGCGTGTGCCGTTCCCGGCGTTGCGTATCCCTGGCTGGGACAGGTAACGCGCTCAGAGCCAGGGCATACTCGGATCCATGAGCGAAACTGCGGGACTGGGCGACTTCCTCAAGACTCGGCGCTCGCAGCTTCGCCCGGACGCCGTCGGCGTGCCGAGCTACGGTGAGCGGCGACGTGTGCCAGGGCTACGACGGGAGGAACTGGCACGACTGGCCGGTGTGAGCGTCTCCTACTACACGAGGCTCGAACAAGGGCACTCGTCCAACGCCTCGCCCGAAGTGCTGGACGCGCTCGCCACCGCCCTGCGGCTCGACGAAGCCGAACGCCGGCACCTGCACGTCCTGGCAAGGCCGACGAGGCACCATCGCCGGACTCGCCGGCCGGCGCCCGAGCGCCTCTCGGAAGCGACCGGTCAGTTGCTCGACGCGCTGGTCGCCGTTCCCGCGATCGTCCTCGGCCGCCGCGGTGACGTAGTGGCCTGGAACAGCCTCGGACACGCGTTGTTCGCGGGTCACCTCGACGTCGACCTGGCGGAGGTGTCCCGCCGTCCGAACATGGCACAACTGGTCTTTCTCGACCCACACACCCGCGAGCTGTACGCAGACTGGCCGAGCAAAGCCAAAGCGGTCGTGGGGAACCTGCGCCTGATGGCGGGGCAGCACCCGGACGATGCCGCACTGTACGAGCTGGTGGGACAACTGAGCGCGAAAAGCACCGAATTCGCCTCGATGTGGGCTGACCACCGCGTCAAACCCTGTGCCACGGCCGATTACGAGATGAGGCACCCGCTGATCGGTCCACTGACCGTCACACAGCAGACCCTGAGCACCGGAACGGGGCCGAGCATCGTGGTCGCCACCGCACCACACGGCTCGCCGTCGCACACCGCGCTGGCCCTGCTCGCCCAAGCCACAGCGTCGACTATCCCGTATTCGCCGGTGAACCGGATCAGCTCCACCTGATCCGGTTCACCGCGACCCCACGGCCACTGACGGCCGTTGTTCCATCGTCCTGCGCGAAGCATGCCCAGGCGGTGGTCACACCCTGAAAGACGCGGCGCTGCCGCACGCCCGGAAACAGTGAGGAAAACATGTCCGTAAAACCTGTCAAGCACGGACTCGTAGCCGCGGTTCTGGCCACGAGTTCCCTGTTCGCGCTCGGCGCCGCTCCCGCGTCGGCAGCGACTTTCCCTCTGTGCTCGACTCGCATCGTCCAGCACTTCGACCTGGACAAGGGGCAGACGCCCGAGAGCATCGTGCTGGCTCCGAATGGCACTGCCTATGTGGCCTTCGCCAAAGCACGACAGATCGCCGAGATCTCGCCCGGCGGCGCCATCCGGATCCTGGCCACGCTGCCTGCCCCCGCGGACGGCGGAGTCAACACCCCCGCTCTGGGGTTCTCGCTGACGGTCGGCATCGACCGCGCTACCGACGGCACCCTGTACTTCCTGTACGCCACCGGTACCGCCGACCTCACCGGCGTGTGGCGCCTGCGTCCCGGCGGCACACCCCAGCGCATCGCGCCCTTACCCGCGACCAGCCTGCCGAACGGCCTCGCACTCGACCAAAGCACCCGCAGTCTCTACGTCGCCGATTCCACCGGGGCCGTCTGGCGAGTGCCTACCCAGGGCGGGACCGCGACGGTCTGGTCGTCCGACGAGGAGCTCGCACCGGCCGGGTTCCTCGGCGCGAACGGAATCAAGCTCCGCGACGGAGCCGCGTGGGTGACCAACCTCGACCGGGGCACCATCGTGCGCATTCCCCTGCGCGCAAACGGAAAGGCCGGTTCCGCTCAGGTCTCCGTTACCGGCCTGCCCGGAATCGACGACTTCGCCTTCACCGGTAGCGGTAACGAGCTCATCGCTGCCTTGGACACCACCAACCAGGTGACGCTCGTCAAGCCCGACGGCACGCACACCGTGGTGCTGACCGCCGCCGATGGACTGCAGGGGCCGACCGCGATCGCCCTGCGCGGCCGCACCGTCTACGTGCCGAGCGCCGCCTACCTCACCGCCAAGGACCCCAACCTGCTGCAGGCCCACTTGGGGCGCTGACAGCCCGCGCAATCGGTGTCCGACCTGCTGGCCGGGCGTCGACGTCCTTACGGCTGCGGCCGCCTGGCGGCAAGTTCGTCGTGTCCTCCATGGGGAATCTCCAGCACTCCGATCGTTGAGCGCGAACGACGAAGTCCTGGGCGCAGGCCAACCGCGGCTCCGGCGCCGACGCCCTATCACCAACACCCGACCGCGATCTCCGGCACGCCCTGCGCGTCGGAGATCGCGGTCCGGCCGCTGACGACCGGCGGCCACCGAGCGGCCCGCACCGACGAGCACTGCGAGATCGTCCTGCTCGAGGAGCAGGTCGCGGCCGGTACGACGCGGCCCGGATCAACGAAGGTGAAAAGCTGCTGGAGCACACTCTGCGTTGTAGCCGGCCCGGGCCGCGTTGACCAGCGCAAACGACGCGCCGACAGGACACTTGACTGGGGAATCTCAGAGAGCAGGACTGGCCCTAATCACAGAGCGTCATCACAGGGACGTTCAACATCGACGCCTACCCGCCGACCTTCATGACGGAACGCTGAAGACGGTTGCGGGCAAGTAGCGCCGTGCAAACTGAGACTGCGCCGGAGGTGAGCAGCCTGCTCGGCGACGATGCTCTGATAGAGCTGTATGACTCCCATGTCCGCGACCTGCATCGATACCTGGTCCGCAGGGCAGGTCCACAAGCGGCCGACGACTTGGTCGGTGAGGCGTTCCTGGTCCTGTGGGAACAGCGGAGACCTTCGATCCGGAGCGGGCGAGCGCCGAGGCCTGGCTGTATGGCATCGCCACGAACCTGCTGCGCAGGCACGCCCGAAACGAAGTCCGCCGGTTAGGTGCCTGGGCACGCGATCACGGGCAACGGTCCTCGACAGACGACATCGGTGACCGCACCGCGGTCATGGTCGACGCGACGTCACCACCCCAGCGGTCACGGCTGCGGGTATTGTCTGCGGCCGCAGCCGGGGCTCGCGCTGGCGGCCGCTTTGGCTGCCGGGCACCTGCTCGCTGGTCTGATCAACATCAACGCGGAGGCAAGGCGCTCCGATCAAAATCGAATCTCGCATCGACACTCCGAAAGGATTCGCGGGTGCAGTGCGGGTGGCCGGGACGGCGTGGCCCCAACACACCGATATCGTCAAGATCGAGGTCCGCACCGATCAAGGGCGGTCGCAGGAAGCCGCCTTGTCCCAGGAAGTGACCGTCAACACGTGGCGGATGTGACACGCCTGCGTCTCGATCTACATTTCGGCCGGGTAGACCTTCACAGGCACCAAGGCCCACACGACTTTGCCGCGGCTGTCGGTGCGGACTCCCCAATCCAGGGACAGCTGCCCCACCAGCCGCAACCCGTACCGCATCGCGACGACCCGCACCGCGCCCGCCACCGGATCACCGTCGGTGACCTCGACCAGCACGTTCTCGGGCGTATGACCGATTCGCAACAACATCGGTGTCGTCGCATGGCGATAGGCATTGCCGACCAACTCATCGACTACCAGCAACACCGCCCCGAAACGGTCGTCAGGCTCCGCGCCCGGCAGCAGCGCCTCAACCATCGCCGCACGCACCTCCCGCAGATCCGGCCGGCCCGTGAGATCGACCGTCACATCCGCCGCCGAACCTGCCCGCTGCCTGATCCGTCGGTCATCATCAAACGTCATGCAGTCGTTCCTTCCATTCCGCCTGAATCGTGTTCGTTACTCCTCCGCGGGTGGATGGGGTCCGTTCAGGGGATACGGCGCACACCGTCACGGTGGACCAGTCCGCCGGACCGAGGGTCTCGGACTGGCGGTGGAGGAGCAAAGGGCGTGCGGAGAAGGATCGAGGCGCGGATGAGCGTGCATGGCTGCGGTCCTCGGGCGAGGTACCGGCGGCAGTAGACAGCCCGGTGGGCCTCCTTGAGCGCTTGGCCGCCAGCAACGGGGCGGCGTTCGCGGCGCTCTACGACGACATCGCGAAAATTGTCCTCACACGGTCATCAGGCACGATCCGGATGGCGACCGGATCATCAGGAGTTCGGAGGTGTTCGGCTGGTGGACAGGTTGCCGGTGCCGGACCACCCAGTGCGTGACAACGCGGCGAACGCTCGGTCACCGAGGTGACCGGGGCTCTCACGCTGAATCAACTGACGGTGAGGTTCGCGACCGATGGTGTGGTCGGCTGCAGGGATCCGGTGGCGGGCTCGACGGTCACCGCGATACCGTCGGTGGCGGAGGGGAGGGCCACCTCGACGGTGCCTTCGGGGCCGATCAGGCCTGCCGAGCGTGGAGCACCCGGGCCGGTCAGCCACGCCTCGTAGGCGTGGCCGGCGTCCAGCCGCGGCAGAACCTGCGCGACGATAAGTACCTTGCCCAGCCTCCGGGAGGCCGTGACCGTGACCGAGCCGCCGCCGGCCACGGCCGCGCGCACGGTGGTCGCGTCGGGCGCGGACGTCACCGCACCGCCGTCGGCCACCGGTACCGGACGGCCGGGAACCGACTGGTCCAGCCCGATGCTGATCCCGCCGACGAGCACCCCCGCTGCGGCGGCGACGGACGCCACCCCGATGAGTGCTTGCCTGCGCCAGGGGACGCGTCGCGCCGGGGCGATCGGCTCGGTGGAGAGGTGGGGCGGCTGCTGGCGCGTTTGGGAGACCTCGGTGAGCACTCGTCGGCGGAAGCTCTCGTCCGGGCCGACGGCGGCGGCGGTGGCCAGAAGGGCGGCGGTCTCGCGAAAGCCGGCGACTTCGTCGGCGCAGACGGGGCATTCGCTCATATGCCGGGTGAACGCGGCACGTTCGAGGTCGTCGACCGCGTCGAGGGCGTATGCGCCGGCGAGGATGTGGGCGTCGGCGGTGGTCATCGGTGCACTCCCAGAGCGTCGCGCAAGCGGATCAGTCCGTCCCGCATGCGGGTCTTGACGGTGCCGATAGCGACACCGAGTTTCTCGGAAACCTCCCGGGTGGTGTAACCCTGAAAGTAGGAGAGCGGGATCGATTCCCGCTGCAGGTCGGTCAGCACCGCCAATGCGGCGCGGACGTGCGCCCGGTCGAGCCGGTCAAGCGTCGTCTCGGTGACGTCGTCGTAGGGGCGACGTAGGTCCAGCCGGTCGGCTCGCTCTTCCCGGTTGACCGCGGACTGCCCGGATCGGACCCGGTCGATCGCGCGCCGATGAGCGATGGTCAGCACCCAGGTCTGCACGCGCCCGCGTGCGAGGTCGAACGTCGCTGCCTTGCGCCAGATCTCGAGCAGGACCTCCTGGGTGACCTCTTCCGCGTACGCCCGGGAGCGCAGAACCTGGAGCACGGTGCCGAAGATCGGCCCGGCCAGGTGGTCGTACAGCGCGGCGAAGGCCTGTTCGTCCCCGAGCGCGGTGCGGGAGAGCAGCTGTTCCGGTGTGGTCTCTGGCTCCGAACCGGGGACGGTGCGGAGCGCGACTGCGTGGGCGGTCATGGCACCTGTCTTTCCCGGCGGGTGCCGAGTCACTTGCCGCGGTCGGCGGCGTGTCACGAGGAGTTCGTCCCGGCCGGCCCGCGCGGATTGGTGTTGTGACGAGAAACCTCAGCTGGTCACCCGCACGGGCGAGCACGCAAGACTGTCCACAAAGGATTGTGCGAGCCGCGGTGTCGTTCGGTCCGAGCAAGAGGCGGACCTGATGAGGAGAACGCGATGGCAGGCTCGGCAGCGGTTTCGTTCGAGTACTTCCAGCCGGGCCGGACGGTGACGAATGACGAACTGGCGGACCCGCTGGGAACGTCGGATGCGTGGATCCGCGAGCGGGTCGGCGTGCGCAGCCGCCGGATCGCGGCCCCCGGGCGAGCCGGTCGCCGACATAGCAACGGCCGCCGCGAACACTGCCTTGCGGCGGTCCGGCCACCGCCCTGGCGACGAGGACCTCGTGGTCGTCGCTAACGGCACCGCGTTCGACCCTATGCCCAACGTCGCCTGCCAGGTCGCCGAGCGGCTGGGATCAGCGCGCCCGGGACCTTCGACCTCAACGCGGCGTGCTCACGGTGCCTTCGTCCCCTGGCCGCGTCCGACACGCCATCTAGTGTCGCGCGTCGTTAGTTGGTTTACGATGATGGGTTTGCGATGATGGTGTATGCCTTCGTCGGGTTTG
>NZ_PPHF01000121.1 GCF_002904335.1 Amycolatopsis sp. CA-126428
AGGCCTTCACCTGTCTGCACGACAGGCCGTCACCGGTCACCTCAACTCGGGACAACGTCCCTGAACATCACACCTAGTTCTTCACCAGCGCTTTCAGTCCGGCCAGGAACGCCTCGAGTGCGAACTCGAGGCGTTCCTTCGCTGTCTCCGCGGAGAAGAACTCGCCGACCTGCAGCATGTTGGGGAACGATTCGGCGGGCAGTGACCGCATGTACGCCACCATCTGCTTGCCGCGCTCGCCGGCTTCCGTCTGGTCGATTTCGCCCCAGGTCCAGCCGCTCGCTTCGTAGGCGTACGCCTTCGCGTAGAGGGAAAGGGCGTCGCCCGCGAAGGTCGCCTGCTTGAGCGTCAACCCGCCCGCGCGAAGCAGGGCGAGCATCCCCTCGCCCTGCTTCAGCGAGTTGGGCGTGACCGGCACGGCGATGTCCCACGCGATGCGCGCGATGCCGCGGTGCGCGGCCATCACCCGGATCTGGTCGCGCACGAGGTCCTTGACCTGCTCGTCCCAGCGCGCCGGGTCCGGCTCGGGGACGGCCACGTCGGCCAGCACGGCGTCGAGCATCAGCTCCGCCAGTTCGTCCTTGTTCGAGACGTGCGCGTAGAGCGACGCCGGTCCGGTCTCCAGTTCCTGGGCGATCCGCCGCATGGTGACCGCGTCGAACCCCTCGTCGTCCAGCACGATCAAGGCCGCGCGGACGATCGAGGCCTGGGAGAGGACGGGTTTCGCGGCGCGCCGGCGGGGGGCGCTGCGCCATGGGGGCGGCGGAAGTGTCACCCGAACACTGTACTTGACGCGAACAGCGTTCGAGAGTAGAACGGTGTACGTAAGACGAACGTTGTTCGAAGGGGGATCCGATGACTGCTACCGCTGAGGTTCGTGGGGTGCTGGGCCGGCTCACCGACGCCTGGAACTCGGGAGATGCCGCCGCGTACGGGCGGCTCTTCACCGAAGATGCGGATTACGTGACGTTCTTCGGGGCGAACTTCCCGGGGCGGGAGGCGATCGAGAGTTCGCACCGGGCCTTGTTCGAGGGGCCGTTGCGGGGGTCGAAGCTCACCGGGTCGCTGGGCGAGGCGGCAAAGGTGCGGTTCGTCCGGCCGGACGTCGCCGTGGCCGTCGTCGGCGGTGGGTCGTCGCTGACTGGGGCGGAGGTCGCCGACGAAGGGCGCGAGTCGACCGTTTCCTTCGTAATGGTCCGGGAAGGGGGCGAATGGCTGATCACCGCGTTCCAGAACACGCGGGTTTCGGATCCGCGCGGGTGAAAACGCTTGCGGAGGCGTCCGGGGTGGTCGCGCGGCCGCCGGCGGAGGTGTTCGAACGGCTGCGGCGGAAGCTGGGCGGCGGCCACCCGATGCGGATGGAGGTCGATCGGGAGCGCGGGTTCGTCGCGGTGCAGGGCGGCTGGTGGTACCGCGGCGAGTACCGGGTCACGGCCGATCCGGCCGGGGCGCGCGTCGAGCACCGGGTGGTCAACGCGGCTGCGCGTGGGCGATGGGGTGTGCCGTTGGCGAACCGGTTCTTCGTCGGATTCCGGAAGGAGGTGGCCGTCGGGTTCGGGAGGTTGCTCGCGGAACTGGGTACACCTGAGTAGCCGCGTGCCGATTTTGGCGCGTAGGCTGACTTAGGTAAGCCTTAGCGATGGTTGGAGTGGCCGATGGCTGAAGCACCCCGGCGGTCCGGGCGTCCCGCGGCGCGACTGCGGGTGCTGCGGACCGAGCGGCTGACCCCGCACATGATCCGGATCGTCGCGGGCGGTGAGGGGATCGCGGACTTCACGCCGAACGAGTTCACCGACGCCTACGTGAAGGTGCTGTTCAAGGTGCCCGGCGTCGAGTACCCGGAGCCGTTCGACGTCCAGGAGTGCCGGGCGACCATGCCGCGCGAGCACTGGCCGCGGCAGCGCTCCTACACCGTCCGCGGGTTCGACCCGCAGGCCGGCGAGCTCGTCCTCGACTTCGTCCACCACGGCGACGAGGGCATCGCGGGTCCGTGGGCGGCCTCGGCCCAGCCGGGCGACGAGCTGCTGGTGCTGGGCCCGGGCGGCGCGTACGCGCCCGGCGCCGAGGCGGATTGGCACCTGCTGGCGGGGGACGAAAGCGCGTTGCCGGCCATCGCGGCGTCGCTCGAAGCGTTGCCCGCTGGAGTCCCGGCGCACGCGGTGATCCTCGTCGAGAACGCGGACGAGGAGCAGCCGCTGGTGACGAAGGCGGACGCGCAGATCACCTGGCTGCACCGGGCGTCGGGCGGCGATGTCGCGGCCGCGGTGCGCGAGCTGCCGTGGCGCGAGGGCGTCGTCCAGGCGTTCGTCCACGGCGAGGCGGGGTTCGTGCGCGAGCTGCGGCGGCACCTGCTCGACGAGCGCGGGGTACGGCGCGAACTGCTGTCGATCTCGGGCTACTGGCGCTACGGGAAGAATGACGAGGCGTGGCGCGAGGAGAAGGCGGCCGAGCGGGCGCGGGAGAAGTAACCTCGCCCGCATGGCGGACTTCGAAGTGGACGTCGACCCGGCCGAGGCCGGCTTCGACGCGGCACGGCTTTCCCGGATCGACGCGCATTTCGACCGGTACGTCGAGGATGGCCGGTTGCCGGGCTGGCTCGCGGTGGTGAGCAGGCACGGCCGCATCGTCCACCTGGGCCGCGGCGGGCACCGGGACGTGGAAGCGTCGCTGCCGGTGGAGACGGACACGTTGTGGCGGCTCTTCTCGATGACCAAGCCGGTCACCTCGGTCGCGGCGATGATGCTCGCCGAAGAGGGCTTGCTGGAGCTGGACGACCCGATCTCGCGCTGGTTGCCGGAGTTCGCGTCGCCGCGGGTGTACGTGAAGGGCTCGGCGCTGGCGCCGTCGACCGAGCCCGCCACTTCGCCGATCCGCGTCTGGCACCTGCTGACCCACACGGCGGGCCTGACGTACGGCTTCCACCACGGTCACCCGGTGGACGCGATCTACCGCGCGGCGGGCTTCGAATGGGGCACGCCGCCGGGCCTCGACCTGGCGGCGTGTTCCGCGCAGTGGGCGGCGCTGCCGTTGGTCTTCCAGCCGGGCACGGAGTGGAACTATTCGATCGCGACGGACGTCCTCGGCCGGCTCGTCGAGGTGGTGTCCGGTCTTCCGCTGGACGAGTTCTTCGAGTCGCGGATCTTCGCCCCCCTGGGCATGACGGACACGGGTTTCATGGCCTCGTCCCCATCCCGCTTGGCGGCGATGTACGTGCGCAACCCGGCATCGGGCCGAGCCACCCGCAACGACGCCTTCGGCCGAATGGGCACAACCCGCCCGGACTGCCTCTCAGGCGGCGGCGGCCTGGTCTCCTCGGCGGCGGACTATTGGCGTTTCACGGAGATGCTCCGGCGTGGCGGAGAACGGGACGGCGTCAGGTTGCTCGCCCCGCGAACGGTGTCCTTGATGGCGAGCAACCACTTGCCGGGCCGCGTGGACCTGGAGGAGTTCGGCCGCCCACTGTTCGCGGAGATGCCCTTCGACGGCCACGGTTTCGGCTTGGGCTTCTCGGTACTGCAGGACCCGGTGAAGGCCCGCACGCTGTCGTCGGCAGGAGAGTTCGCCTGGGGCGGCGCCGCTTCGACGGCGTTCTGGGTGGACCCGGACAAGGATTTGACGGTGGGGTTTTACACGCAGCTGCTGCCATCGAGCACCTACCGCTTGCGCCCCCAGCTGCGGCAGCTGGTCTACCAAGCACTGGTGGACTGAACGTCAGCTGATCCGCCTTACCAAGCGGCGGCGGGCTGAGCGGGTGCAGCCGGCTCGGATGTCGCCGCTTGGGCATGCGCGGTGGCGAGGTACCTCGCCACCGTGGTCCTCAAGTGGTCCGCGTGCTGGTAGATGTCCTCGACCGTGGTGATCGGCAGCCGGGTCTCGACCTTGTTCTCGTCGAACACGCCGAGATACTTCTTGGACCGGTTGAACCACAGCCGGGCAATCGGCTTGCGGTTGTTGTCATCCAGGAGAACACCGAAGTAGGTCTGGGTGTCTCGTGCGGCGACCCTTGAGGCATGGACCTCGGCACAGACGATCGCGCGGACGATCCGGTAGCCTTCCAGCTCGTCCTCGGTCGTGACGACCCGCTCGTTCTCCTCGACGGAAGCGGCTTCGGCAACCGGCCCCGGTTCCTGCTGCTCCGGTGGGACGACGCTGCCGCTCGACACGCTCACGTAGGAATCAGGACCGCCGAGCGCGTTCTTCAGACGGTCGTTGACCTGCTCGTTGAGGAATTGACGGGCCGCCTTGGCCACCAGCGGGCCGAACTGGTCACGGACGCGCTGGGTGATCGCACCTTCGTACACCCGCGAGGTCAGGAACTTGACCCATTCGTCCTCGGGTTCCTTGAACTGGGCCGCGAGGATGCGTTTCAGCTGCCCGATGTACTTCAGTTCGCCCGCGGCGCTGATGACCGAGTCGAGATCGAAGGACTCCTTCGTGAGTTTGGCCAGTTCGGGCAGCAGGGTGTCGTCGATGTCGGCGAAGTCCAGCACGAGGAACGGCTTCGCATCCATCCGGTTCGGCGCGTCGAGGTCGGTGTAGAACTCGTACACTTGGCCGTTCGTCAGGACGGCGATCCTGGCGTTCGTCACGGCGAAGTAGCGGAACAGCTGGGAAGCGTGCTCGATGCGAAGCGGATCGTTGATCTTCTTCGCTTCGACAAGAACCTGAACCTGTCCGTTGTGCACGATCGCGTAGTCGATCTTCTCGCCCCGCTTCGTGCCCACGTCCGCGGTGAACTCCGGGATCACCTCGGCCGGGTTGAACACGTCGTAACCGAGGACAGTGCTGATGAACGGCATCACGAAGGCGTTTTTGGTCGCCTCTTCCGTCTCGATGCCCTCCTTGTGCTTGCGGATCTTCAGGGCGAGGGCTTGCGCGCGTTCCGCGATGTCCATTCCGGTGCCGTTCTGTGCGGGAACTGGTCCGGATTCCGAAGTGGTGATTCGTCGTCCGGTCACGATGGTTCGATATCTGGATCGGTGACTCCGTTCCGTCTGTTACTGCCTCGGCCCAGAGAAAATCAGGGATGAATCAACCGTTATCGCAGCCGGGTGGCAAATACTTGACCAAGTCGGCGGGCCTCAGCCGAAAGGACCGCGGTCCGGTGCGCAAACCGTGCCCGGGGCGGGCACCGCGCCCATGCCGAAGTAGCGGTCCAGCGCCGCGTCTATGCAGGCGCTCTTGCCTCGGGAACCGTGGCCGTACGTGTCCAGGCTCAGCAAGCGGGCGTTGCCCAGCAGACGTTCAGTCCGTTGCGCGCCCGCGTATGGCGTCTCCAGGTCGCCCTGGCGGTTGGCCAGGAGGAGGATCGGTGCCGTCGGGTGGTTCCATGGGCCTGCGTAGCGGCCCGTGTCCGTGACGTCCCAAGTCGCGCACGGCAGCGTCTTGTACACGTCGTACGGGCCGAAGCCGCGGCCGATCTGGTCGGCGCGGCGAGCGTAGTTCCACCACACCGCCGGATCGCGTGGGTTCTCCGCGTCCGAACACAGCGTTGCGCCGCCGCCGAGGAGGGAGTCGATGTCCGGTGGTGCGCCCGCCGCGGCCGGTGCGGGGGACGCCGGGTCCGACAGGGCCTGCAGGAACGCGGCCAGCTGGGGCGCGGCCTCGGCATCGGTCAAGTAGTTGTGGATTTGGGCGATCGCGCTCTGGTACGTGACGGTGACCTGCCGCCCGGCCGTGTCGGTCACCGTGATCGGACCCGCCGCCAGGCGGTCCAAGAGAGCGGAGTAGTCGAAGGGACAGCGCGCTGCGCAGGCGTCCAAAAAGGACTGTAGGGCTCGTGGGGCGTCCGAGAAGCCCTGCAGGCGGTAGCTCATCGGGCCGGGGCCGGTCGACCAGCGGGCCGGGTCGTCGACCGCGTCGAGTGCCAAGGACCCCACGCGGCCGGGGAACAGGTTGGCGTAGGTCTCGCCGAGGTACGTGCCGTACGACTTGCCGTAGTACCGCAGCTTCGGCTCGCCGAAGGCCGCGCGCAGGCGGTCGAGGTCGCGGGCGATCGTGCCCGTCGATAGGTGGTTCGCCAGCGGGCCTGCGTTCTGTTCGCAGAGGTCGGTGATCGTGCGGGTGTCCGCGATCTGCTGCTGCTCGGCCGCGCGGGTCAGCGGGAAGGTGCCCAATGCTCGTTGCAGCACCTCGAGCTGCGACGGATCGGTGAAGCAGTGGATCTTCGAGCTCGCGCCGACGCCGCGCGGGTCGAACCCGACGATGTCGTAACGCTCGTGCAGGAACGGTGTCAACGCGGGCGCGAACCGGCCGGACGAACCCGGGCCGCCGGGGTTGTAGAAGATGGTGCCCAGTTTGTGGGCCTGGTCGGTGGCGGGCAGCCGGCCGATGGCGATCGACGCGGAACCGGCGGATGGGTCCTGATAGGACATTGGCACGTCGAGGTGGCCGCATTCGTAGCCGGCCGTGCAGGAGGCTTCCCAAACTGTTCCGGCGGGGCTCGCCACGGCCGTGGGCGCACTCACCGCGACCACACTCGCGGCGGCCCCCAGAGCCAGCGCAGCACGGAGTTTCGGAGAATTCATGGTCCCGATCGTCCCGGCACCGGGACCGGGGGCGCGCTGGTGCGCACCCCCGGAACCGGGGTAGGGCGGGCCCTACGCGGTGAGCTTCGGGATGATCTGCGACCCGTACGCCGCCAGCGTCGCCTCGCGGTCGTCGTGCATCAGGTACAGCGAGAACTGGTCCACGCCCAGCTCGGCCAGCTCCTGCAGCCGCTCGACATGGGCCGACGGCGGCCCCAGCAGGCAGAACCGGTCGACGATCTCGTCCGGGACGAACTCCGTCGACGGGTTGCCCGCCTTGCCGTGGTGGCTGTAGTCGTACCCTTCCCGCTCGCGGATGTAGTCCGTCAGCTCCCGCGGCACCGCCCCCGACGAGCCGTACCGCGCCACCAGGTCCGCGACGTGGTTGCCGACCATCCCGCCGAACCAGCGCAGCTGTTCGCGCTGGTGCGGGAGGTCGTCGCCGACGTACGCCGGGGCCGCGACGCAGATCGTGATGCCGGCCGGGTCCCGCCCGGCCGCCCGGGCCGCGTCGCGGACCGCGCCGATCGTCCAGCGGGCGATCGCCGGGTCCGCACACTGGAGGATGAAGCCGTCGGCGTGCTCGCCGACCGTCTGCAGCGCCTTCGGCCCGTAGCCGGCCATCCACATCTCGAGCTGCCCGTTCGAGATCCACGGGATCTGCACGGTCTTCTCGTTCATGGTCACCGAGCGGCCCTCGGCGAGGTCCTTGACCACGCGCATGCACTCGCGGACGGTGGCCAAGGTGGACGGCGGCTTGCCGACCACCCGGTGGGCGGAGTCGCCGCGGCCGATGCCGCAGACCGTCCGGTTGCCGTACATGTCGTTGAGCGTGGCGAACGTCGACGCCATCACCGACCAGTCCCGCGTGCCCGGGCTGGTCACCATCGGCCCCACGACGAGCGACGACGTCGCCGCCAGGATCGCCGAGTAGATCACGAACGGTTCCTGCCACAGCACGCAGGAGTCGAACGTCCAGCCGTACCGGAACCCGGCGGCTTCGGCGTCCTTCATGAGCCGCACGACGTCCCGCGCGGGCGGGTCGGTCTGCAGCACGATCCCGAAATCCATCGCGGCCTCAGTTCAGGTACTGGTTCAGCGAACGGGACAGGAACTTGCCGTGTGACGTCGAACCCGAGAAACCGGCAGGCGACACGACAACGCGCCCACGCGAAAGCACCGTGTGCACCCGGCCGGTGATCTCGAACCCTTCGTACGCCGAGTAGTCCACGTTCATGTGGTGCGTCTCAGCCGACAGCGTCTGCGTCGCCGTAGGGTCGTAGATCACGATGTCCGCGTCCGAACCCGCCGCGATGACACCCTTGCGCGGGTACAGCCCGAACATCCGCGCCGGGGTGGCCGAGCACGTCTCGACCCACCGCCCCAGCGTCAGCTGACCGGCCACGACACCCTGGTGCAGCAGGTCCATCCGGTGTTCGACGCCCGGCATCCCGTTCGGGATGGCCCGGAAGTCGCCGCGGCCCAGCTCCTTCTGGTCCTTGAAGCAGAACGGGCAGTGGTCGGTGGACACCACGGACAGGTCGTTCGTCCGCAGCCCGCGCCACAAGTCGGCCTGGTGCGACTTCTCCCGCAGCGGCGGCGAAGCCACGTACTTCGCGCCCTCGAAGTCCGGCTTCGCCAAGTCCTCAATGGACAGGTACAGGTACTGCGGGCACGTCTCCGCGAAGACGTTCTGCCCCTCGTTACGCGCTTCCGCGACCGCCGCAAGCGCTTGCGACGCCGACAGGTGCACGATGTAGAGCGGCGAACCGGTCACCTTGGCCAACTGGATCGCTCGTGATGTCGCCTCTCCTTCCAACTCGGGCGGCCGGGTCAGGCCGTGCTGCACGGGATCGATCTTGCCTGCCTCGAAAGCCTGCGCGGCCAGCTGATCGATCGCGATGCCGTTTTCGGCGTGCATCATGATCGTAGCGCCGATTTCGCGCGCTTTCTGCATCGCCAGCAGGATTTCCCCGTCCGTGGAGTAGAACACCCCCGGGTACGCCATGAACATCTTGAAGCTGCCGACCCCGCCGTCGACGCAGGCTTCCATCTCCTTCAGCGACTGGTCGTTGACGTCGGAGACGATCATGTGGAAGCCGTAGTCGATCGCGCAGTTGCCGTCGGCCTTGGCGTGCCACTTGTCCAGTGTGGACAGCAGGGACGTGCCCTTGGCCTGCACGGCGAAGTCGATGATCGTGGTCGTGCCGCCCCACGCCGCGGCCGTGGTGCCGGTGGAGAAGGTGTCGACGGAGTGCGTCCCGCCGAACGGCATCTCCATGTGGGTGTGGGCGTCGATGCCGCCGGGCAGCACGTACTTCCCGGTGGCGTCGATCGTCTCGTCGCCGGTCAGCGTCCCGGGCGCCCCGACGGCGGCGATGGTCTCGCCGTCGACGAGGACGTCCGCCAGGAGCGCGCCGGACGGCGAAACCACCTGACCGCCCTGGATGAGCGTGGTCATCAGGCCTCCGCGAGCGGGCCGTAGGTGTCCGGGCGGCGGTCGCGGTAGAACGCCCACGTGTTCCGGACTTCCTCGAGCAGCGACAGGTCGAGGTCGCGCACCACGACCTCGTCTTCGGTGTCGGACGCGGCTTCGTCGATCAGCTGGCCGCGCGGGTCGACGAAGTACGTCTGGCCGTAGAAGTCGTTGTCGCCCAGCGGTTCCACACCCACCCGGTTGATCGCGCCGACGAAGTACTCGTTCGCCACCGCGGCCGCCGGCTGCTCCAGCTTCCACAGGTACTGCGACAGGCTGCGGCTGGTCGCCGACGGGTTGAACACGATCTTCGCCCCGGCCAGGCCGAGCGCGCGCCAGCCCTCCGGGAAGTGCCGCTCGTAGCAGATGTAGACGCCGATGCGGCCCACGGCCGTGTCGAACACCGGGTAGCCGAGGTTGCCGGGACGGAAGTAGAACTTCTCCCAGAACCCCTTGACCTGCGGGATGTGGTTCTTGCGGTACTTGCCGAGGTAGGTGCCGTCGGCGTCGATCACCGCGGCGGTGTTGTAGTAGACGCCGGGCTGCTCGACCTCGTACATCGGCACGATCAGCACGATCCCGTGCCGCTCGGCCACCTCCTGCATGAGCTGCGTCGTCGGGCCGTCGGGGATGGCCTCGGTGTAGGAGTAGTAGTCCGCGTCCTGCACCTGGCAGAAGTACGGCCCGTAGAACAGTTCCTGGAGGCAGACGACCTGGGCGCCCTGCGAAGCGGCGGTGGCGATGTGGTCGACCGCCGCCTTGATCATGGACTCCTTGTCACCCGTCCACCGCTGCTGGATCAATCCGGCTCGGACGACGCTCACTTGCTTCCTCCTTCTCATGGGTTGACGGCTTCTTTGAAGGCAGGGCGAGGGCGGCGAACACGACGAAGGCGCCGACCAGGCCGATCACCCAGTTGTAGTCGTAAAGCGGCTTGAGGAACGGGATGAGCCCGGCGGCGGGGAAGGGCCCGCCGTAGGCGCCACCGACGGCGAGCAGTGCTCCCACCAGCGTGGCGACCAGCGCGCGCCAGTTCCAGCCCCCGCTGAACCAATACACCCCATCGGGTGTGTAGAGGTCCTTCAGCCGCAGCTTCGTGCGGTTGACGACCCAGTACCCGGCGACGAGCACGCCGGCGACCGCGCCGAGCAGCCCGCCGTAGAAGCCGAGCCAGGCGAAGATGTAGATGTTCGGGTCGGAGTACAGCCGCCACGGCTGGATCAGGACGCCGACGACGCCGGTGATCCCGCCGCCGACCGCGAACGTGATCTTCTTCGGGAACGCGTTCGAGAAGTCGTAGGACGGGCTGACGACGTTGGCCGCGAGGTTCGCCGAGATCGTGGCGAGCACCAGCGCGACCAGCGCGACGACGACCACGGCCGGGCTGGTGAACTTGTCGGCCAGCTTCGCCGGGTCCCAGATGTCCTCGCCGTAGAGCACGTGCCCGCCCGAGGTGGTCAGGATGGCCACGACGGCGATGAACGTCATCGTCGTCGGCAGGCCGAGGATCTGGCCGCGGACCTGCTTGCGCTGGCTGCCGCCGAAGCGGGTGAAGTCCGGCATGTTCAGCGACAGCGTCGACCAGAACGCGATCATCGCCATCAGCGACGGCGCGAACACCTTCCAGAAGTCCGGGCCCCAGCCGAGCTTGCCGCCGTCGGACAGGATCGGGCCGAGCCCGCCCGCCTTGACCAGCACGTACCCGAGCATGATCAGGAACCCGACGGACACCAGCGGCGCCGTCCAGTTCTCGAACCGGCGGACCGCGTCCATGCCGCGCCAGATGATGAGCATCTGGCCGATCCAGAAGACCACGAAGGACAGCCACAGCGTCCAGTGCTGCCCGCCGACGACGGCGGAGTCGCGCCACCACGAGCCGAGCAGGCGGCCCAGGATGACGTAGATGGCCTCGCCGCCGACCCACGTCTGGATGCCGAACCAGCCGCACGCGATGAACGCGCGCAGCAGCGCGGCCAGGTTGGCGCCGCGCAGGCCGTAGAACGCGCGGGCGAACACCGGGAACGGGATGCCGTACTTGGTGCCCGCGTGGCTGTTGAGCAGCATCGGGGCGAGCACGACCAGGTTGCCGATCGTGATCGTGAGCAGCGCCTGCACCCAGTTCATGCCGAGCGCGATGAGCGACGCGGCCAGGGCGTAACTGGGGATGTTGTGGGCCATCCCCATCCAGAGCGCGAAGTAGTTGTAGGTGGTCCAGGTCCGTTTTTCGACCGGGACGGGGGCCAGTTCCTCGTTGAAGAACCGGCTGCCTTCGAGAGACCGGACGTCGGCGGGGTCGAGCTCGACCCGGCCGTCGTCGTGCACGCGCTGGTCTGCGGGTGTCGGCGCCATTGCGGAATCCTGCGCGCCTGGTCATCGCCGTGGCAACGGCAGTCTGTTCACTCTTCGCTGATCAGGAGTGCAGTCTGTCGATTGCGCGGAGGGGAGCGGAGTGCATGAACCGCGTCACACATCCGGCCGTCATCAACCGGAAAAGCGGGTGAAACGTCTCCACAGGATCTTCACACTTCACGCGAACCGTCTCCACCGGAGGTGCTTAGGGTCGTGGTCATGGAACTGGGTGGGCGGCGGGTGCTCGTCGTCGAGGACGACGTCACGATCGCCGCGTCGATCGCGGCCCGGCTGCGGGCCGAAGGGTTCGGGGTGGAGGTCGTCCACGACGGACCGGCCGCCGTCGAGGCGGACACCGCTTCGGAGCCGGACCTCGTGGTGCTCGACGTGATGCTGCCGGGGTTCGACGGCCTGGAGGTGTGCCGCCGGATCCAGGGCCGCCGCCCGGTGCCGGTGCTGATGCTGACCGCGCGGGCCGACGAGACCGACCTGCTGGTCGGGCTCGGGGTCGGCGCCGACGACTACCTCACGAAGCCGTTTTCGATGCGGGTGCTGACCGCGCGGGTGCACGCGCTGCTGCGGCGGGTCGAGCGCTCGGCTTCGGTGGCGGGCACCCGGATCGTGCTCGGCGACCTCGAGATCGACGTCGACCAGCGGCGTGTCGCCCGGGCCGGGGTCGCGGCGCAGCTGACGCCGATCGAGTTCGACCTGCTGGTGCACTTCGCGCGGCGGCCGCGGGTGGTGCAGCCGCGCGAACGGCTGCTGTCGGAGGTGTGGGACTGGGACGTCCACGGCACGTCCGCGGGCACCCGGGCGGTGGACAGCCACATCAAGGCGCTGCGGCGGAAGCTCGGCGCCGACCTGATCCGGACCGTGCACGGCGTCGGCTACGCGCTGGAGGCGGGCTCGTGAACCTCGTGCCGAGACCGCTCGACCGGATCCGGTCGATCAAGCTGAAGCTGGCGATCCTGATGGTCGCCTCCGGTGGGGTGGCGTTCGCGTTCTTCAACTGGCAGATCGGCTGGCTGCCGCCGAAGACGACGATCACCGCGATGGTGCTCGCGCTGGTGTTGTCGCAGGTGCTGGCCCACGGCATGACGCGTCCGCTGCGCGAGATGACGGCGGCCGCGCGGGCGATGGCCAAGGGCGACTACACCCGGCGGATCCGGGCCACCACGCGGGACGAGGTGGGTGAGCTGGCGCAGGCGTTCAACCAGATGGCGGGCGACCTGGGCGACGCGGACCGGCGGCGCCGGGAGCTGATCGCGAACGTGTCCCACGAGCTGCGGACGCCGATCACGGCGTTGAGCGGGGTGCTCGAGAACCTCGTCGACGGCGTCGAGGAGCCCGATCCGGGGACGCTGAAGACGGCGTTGCGGCAGACCGAGCGCCTGGCGACGCTGGTGGACGAGCTGCTGGACCTGTCCCGGCTGGACGCGGGGGCGATCCCGCTGCACAAGACGTCGTTCTCGCTGTGGTCGCTGCTGTCGGAAGTGGTGGGGGAGGCGGCGTTCGCCGGCCGCGGGGTGACGTTCGAGGTGTCGGTGTCCCCGGAGGGCGCGATGGTGACGGCGGACCGCGGCCGGTTGTTCCAGGTGGTGGCCAACCTGCTGGAGAACGCGGCCCGCCACGGCCCGGCGGGTGGCCAGGTCCGGGTGGTCGCCCAGGTGCGGCCGGCCGACGTGCGCATCGACGTGTGCGACGAGGGACCGGGGATCGCGCCGGCGGACCGGGAGCGGGTGTTCGAGCGGTTCACCCGCGGCGAGCGGCCCTCGGGCGGGGGCACCGGGCTGGGGCTGGCGATCGCCCGGTGGGCGGTGGAACTGCACGGGGGAACGATCGGGGTGGTGGATCCGGCGCCGGGGACGGGGAGCCGGATCCGGGTGACGCTGCCGGCTTAGCCCTGCCCGGCGCGGTGCCCGGAGGGGTGCGGACGCCGGTATTCGCAAAAGTGAACGTGGGATCTCGAGGAAGAGGCGAAATGCCCAAGACTCATGTCGGTGGTTCCGGGGTGCCCCGGGGCAAGCGATCGCCGGTCACGCGGGAGACCGGCGAGGCCCGTGGTCCGGAAATGGCGGCCGGGCCGCCCGCGGCCACGGGCGGTGGGGTCGCCGTGGCCGCTCCGCCCGTGCTGATGCGGCCGTTGCCGCCGCCGAAGTCCGCTGTCGTTCCGCTGCCGCCCGCCGTCCTGCCGGCCGCCGGGCTGGCCGGGGTGGCCGGGGCGCTGCTGCTGCCCGTCGACCGGCCCGGGATCGGGTGGCTGCTCTCCGGGCTGGCCGTCGCCGCCGCTGTGGTCGTGGCCGATCGGCGTTCGCGTGCCGGGGCGGAAGGCGCTTTCACCTGGCGTAGCGGCGGGTGGGCCGCGCTCGCGCTCGGGCTGCTCGCCGTGGGGGCCGTGCGGGCGTCGGGGTGGCTGTTCGTCCTCTGCGTCATCGCCGCCGTCGTGGCCGGGTCGCTGGCCGTGGTCGGGGAGCGGACCGCGCACTCCGTGCTCTACGACATGCTCGCCGTCCCGATCGAGGCCTTCCGGGCCATTCCGTGGGTCGGGCGCGGGGCCGGCCGCTTCACCGCCCGCCGTGACGGGGTCGCCCGGCGGATCGCGCTGGCCGTGCTGGCCGCCGCCGGGCTCGTCGGGGTCTTCGTGCCGCTGCTGGCCAGTGCCGATGCCGCCTTCGCCGCCGTCGTCACCGCCATGGTCCCCGATCTCAGCGTCGCGACGCTCGTGCGGTGGTGTTCGGTGTTCGCCGTCGTCGGGCTGGTCGTCGCCGGGGCTTGCTACTTCCTCGCCGCGCCACCGCGCCGCGCCCCGGGCGACCGTCCACACCGGAGCGGATACGGTCTGGAGTGGACGGTCCCGCTGGTCGTCCTCGTCCTGGTGTTCAGCGTCTTCGTCGGGGTTCGGCTGGTCGTGCTCTTCGGCGGCACCGAGTACGTCCTGCGCACCGGCAACCTGACGTCGGCGGAGTACGCCCGCGGCGGCTTCTGGCAGCTGTGCGCCGTCACCGTGCTGACGCTGGCCATCGTCGCCGCGGCGCTGCGGTGGGCGCCGGACTCGACGAAGGCCGACCGGCTCCGCCAGCGCGTCCTGCTCGGCACGCTCAGCGCGCTCACCCTGGTGCTCGTCGGCTCGGCGCTGAGCCGGATGTGGACCTACCAGCAGGCCTACGGCTTCACCGTGCTGCGGCTGCTGGTCGAGGTCTGCGAACTCTGGTTCGGCGCGGTGTTCGTGCTGGTGCTCGTGTCGTTGATCCGGCTGCGCCCGGCATGGCTGCCCCGCGCGGCGATCGGCACGGCCGCGGCGGCACTGCTCGGCCTCGCCCTCCTCGACCCGGAACGCCTCATCGCCGAAGCCAACCTCGACCGCGCGGCCGCCGGCAAGACCCTCGACGACCGCTACCTGGCCCGGTTTTCGGCCGACGTGGTCCCGGTCGTCTCGGACCGCCTGGCGGAACCACTGCGCACGTGCGTGCTGCGGCAGGTCCTGCGCGACGGCACCGACGGAACCTCAGACGGCTGGCCGGCCTGGAACCTCAGCCGCTCGGCGGCCCGGGACGTGAGGTTCGGCCCGGCCACCGCCTGCGGCTGAACCGGACCGGCGGGTAGCGCGTGGTTAGGAGTTACGCGGAAGCCACCGGGCCGTCGTGGGGGCGGCCCGGCGGCTTCCGCGCGCTCAACGAGGCCACCAGGGCTTCCCACGATCGGGTGGTAACGGAGAGTGTGCCGCCCGCGCGGTCTTTCGTGTCGCGGATCTGCGACAGCCCGGCGAGCCGAACTTCGACACAGTTGGTCTCTTCGCCGCTGTGAGACGACTTCCGCCAGCTGGCATCTGACATTTCAGGCCTCCAGTTCCGCGAGCACCCCCTGGATGAGCTGGAGCGATTCGGGTTCGCCGAGCGCCAGGGCGGACAAGTCCTGCATGGCCGCGCGGTAATCGGCCAGGTGGTTCTGATCGTAGACATAGCCGCTGCCGCGATAGTGCTCGAGATGCACGATCGGCGGCAGGTCGTGGAAGTCGAAGATGACGAAAGGCCCGTAGAGGCCGGGGTGGTAGCCGAGGCCGCCCGGAACGATGCGCACCGAAACATTGCGGGCGCGGGCGACGGTGAGCAGGTGGCGGAGCTGTTCGGCCATCACCTCCGCGCCGCCGATGTTCTGGTGCAGCACAGATTCGCTGAGCAGGGCGCGGTATTCCAACGGCGGGTAGCCGGTCAGCACTTCGCGGCGGGTGATCCTGATCATCAGCCGGGTTTCGATCTCCCGCGGGGGCAGCGCCGTGGAGGTGAAGAGCGCCTTGATGTAAGCGGGAGTCTGCAGCAGTCCGGGCATCAGCCCGGTCGCCCATTCCGCCATCGCCGCGGCGGTCTGCTCGTACTCGACAAAGGTCGCCAGCTTCGGAGGCACGTGCTGTTCGAGCCAGTTGGGGTCGTTGGCGTAGCGGGCGAGGTTGAGAAGCCGGGCGCGTTCGGCCGGATCCACCCTGAGGGCGCCGAGGATCGTGCCGAGCTCTTCGAGCTTCGGGATGCGTTTGCCGCTCTCCCAATTTGAAATGTTCTGGGGCGCTACGTCGATCAACCGGCCCAGTTCCCGGACCTTCAGATTCCGCGCCTGCCTGGCTCTCTTCATCCCGAACCCCAGCGCACGGGCCCGGGGAGTGGCGATCGGTGGTGGCATGGGCACAGCCTGCCCGGGAGCAGGCCGTGCCCCATCAGGTGATGCCGTTCAGCTGTCGCGGCGCTGCGTCAGCAGAGTCGAAATCAGAACGCGAAGACGCCGTCCGAGTCGCGGTCGGCCTCGCAGCGGTTCGCGTACGTCGTGTCGAACGACACCGGTTTCCCGCGCCAGGTACCGATCGCCGCGACGTCCACCGGGGCGTAGATCAACGTGCACGCCTGGTGCCGCGCGTTGATCCGCGAGAAATCGCCGCCGGCACCCGAAAGCACCTCGCACGCCTTGTCGCGCTGGGGGTGCGTGCCACCCACCGGGTCGCACGTCAGCACCACCGAGCCGATCCGGCCGGCGGTGTCGTGGGTGGTCAGCTGCAGGGTCGAGGCCGGCGGCTGCGCCGGCGCGAGGCAGCCGAGACTCAGCACACAAGCTGCGAAGGGGAATAGGGCCATATCGGTGTCATCGGCCGTCCGGCGCCGATCACTGTGCTGCACGTCCGGGTGAGTCTTCTTCGCTCGTCCGGGTGAGGTCCGCGGCCAGCAGGGCCACGTAGAGCGACAACATCGACTCCGGGTCCTCCAGCCGCACTCCCAAGACCTGCTCGATCCGGGCGAGCTGCTGGTAGTAGGCCGTCCGGGAGGTGTGGGCCGCCGCGGCCGCCGCCGACTTGTTGCCGCCCTGCTCGCAGTAGTGCCGCAGCGCCTGCACCAGCCGGCTGCCGGTCGCGGCGTCGCGCTGGAGCAACGGCCCGAGTTCCCGGGCCGCGAAGGCCGTCACGCGGTCGTCGCCGGACAGCAGGTGCAGCAGGCCGCGCAGGCGGACGTCCGACAACCGGTGCACCACCCGGTCCGCGCCCGTGCCCAGCGCGGCCGCCGCGACCTGGGCCGCCTCCAGCAACGTCCGGCGGGCTTCGGCGGGGGACGACACCGTCGTGCCGACCGCGAGCACCCCCGGCGCGCTGCCGCGGGCTTCGTGGACGTCGGTGGCGAGCCGGTGCAGCACGGCCTCGGCGTTCGCCTCCGGGGACAGCGCGAGCAGGGCCCGCACGCCGAGGTCGTCCGTCGCCACCAGCGCCGAGACCTTCGCGCGGCGCGCCGCCAGCACCGTCGCCTCGGCCAGCTCGCGCAGCACCGGCGGCGTGGACAGCGCCGGCCGCGCCGTTCCGGCCAGCCGCGGCCGGACGGCCAGCCCGACCAGCTGCCGTCCGGGCAGCGGTACGGCCAGCGCCGAAGCCCGGGCCAGCAGCTCCGCCGTCGGGGCGGGCGAAGCGAGCAGCTCGGCGAGCACCGCGCGGTGGGCCTGGCGTTCGAGACCGTCGGACTCCTTGGCGACCAGGCGGTGCACGGCCAGCGCGGACGCGGCCCGCTCGGCGACCACCCGGTGGCGGTGCGGTGGCTGGTCGGCGCAGACCAGGATCAGCCGTCCCCAGTCGTGCCCGCGCGCGCCGACCACGGTCACCAGCCAGCCCGAACCCGGGTGGTAGCCGGTGCGCTCGCCGACCTGGACCACCCGCGACCGGGCCGGCCAGCCGGTGAGCAGCTCGGCCGGGTCGGTGCCGGCCGCGTCGTAGGCGAGGACCTCGTGGGAGAGCGTCTCCAGCACCACCGGCTGCTCGGTGAGCCGGGCGACCTCGCCCAGGACGACGCCGGGTTCGGCGCCCGCGACCGTCAGCGCGGTGAACGTCTCGTGCACGCGCTCGGCGGCGCGCAGCTCGGCGACCTGGGCGTCGACGATCTGGCCGTTGACCGCCTCGGTGACGCTCACGAACCGCGTCTCCCGGGAGAGCGTCACGAGGGGGAGCCCGTGTTCCTCGGCCGCGCCGACCAGCGCGGCGGGCAGCTTGTCGCTCCAGTGCCGGACCAGCTCGACCACGACGCCGGCCGCGCCGACCCCGGCCAGGTCGGCGACGTACCGGGCGAGGGCCGGGCCGTCGTCGGGCAGGGCGACGCCGGTGGTCAGCACCAGCTCGCCGCCGCGCAGCAGGTGGGCGATGTCGGCGACCTCGGCGACGTGCGCCCAGCGCACCGGCGCGTCCAGCCCGGCGGCGCCGGCGACGACGTGCGGACGGCCCTGGCGCAGCACCGGCAGCGCGAGGACCTCGGCGACGGTCGGGTACATGGCTCCTCGAGTGATCGGCAGGGACAGACTGTACGGCCGCGACGGCGAGTCCGTACACGTTGCCGATGGCCTGGCGTGGCGGTCGCCCGGAGACTCGGGGGGACGTTGCCGGAGTGAAGGAGTGCCTGCCGTGACCGAGCGCATCAGCCACTGGATCGACGGCAAGCCGTTCGGCGGGACCGCCGCGCGGTCCGGCGAGGTCTTCGACCCGGCCACCGGGGAGGTCCGGGCGCACGTCGACTTCGCCGGTGAGGCCGAGGTCGAAGCCGCGGTCGCCGCGGCCAAGGCGGCGCTGCCGGGCTGGCGGGGGACGTCGCTGGCCGGGCGGACGCGGGTGCTGTTCGCCTTCCGCGAGCTGCTGTCCGCGCGCAAGCACGAGCTGGCGAAGATCATCACGAGCGAGCACGGCAAGGTCGAGTCCGACGCGGCCGGCGAGATCGCCCGTGCGATCGAGAACGTCGAGTTCGCCTGCGGTGCCGCCCAGCTGCTCAAGGGCGGGTTCAGCGAGAACGCCTCCACCGGCGTCGACGTCTACTCGATCGCGCAGCCGCTGGGCGTGGTCGGCGTGATCTCGCCGTTCAACTTCCCGGCCATGGTGCCGCTGTGGTTCGTCCCGAACGCGCTGGCCTGCGGGAACACCGTGGTGCTCAAGCCGAGCGAGAAGGACCCGTCGGCGGCGGTGTTCATCGCGGAGCTGTTCGCCGAGGCCGGGCTGCCCGCGGGCGCGCTCAACGTGCTGCACGGCGACAAGGCCGCCGTCGACGGGCTCCTCGAACACGCCGACGTCAAGGCGATCTCGTTCGTCGGGTCGACGCCGATCGCGCGCTACGTCTACGAAACCGGCACCCGGCACGGCAAGCGCGTCCAGGCCCTCGGCGGGGCGAAGAACCACATGGTGGTGCTGCCGGACGCCGACCTCGACCTGGCCGCCGACGCCGCGGTGTCGGCCGGCTTCGGCTCGGCGGGAGAACGGTGCATGGCGGTGTCGGTGGTCGTGGCCGTCGACCCGATCGGCGACGCCCTCGTGGAGAAGATCGCCGAACGGATGGCCCGGCTGCGCGTCGGCGACGGCCGCGACCCGGAGTCGGAGATGGGCCCGCTGGTCACCGCGGCCCACCACGCCCGCGTCGAGTCCTATGTGGACGCCGGGGTGTCGTCGGGGGCGTCGCTGGTGGTGGACGGCCGGGGCATCGAGGTCTCCGAGGGCGGCTTCTGGCTCGGCCCGACGCTGTTCGACCACGTCCGCCCGGAGATGTCGATCTACACCGACGAAATCTTCGGCCCCGTGCTCTCGGTGGCCCGCGCGGCCTCCTACGACGACGCGCTGGCGCTGATCAACGCCAACCCGTACGGCAACGGCACGGCCATCTTCACCGGCGACGGTGCGGCCGCCCGCCGGTTCCAGAACGAGGTCGAGGTGGGCATGGTCGGCGTCAACGTGCCGATCCCGGTGCCGGTCGGCTACTACTCGTTCGGGGGCTGGAAGGACTCGCTGTTCGGCGACAGCCACGCGTACGGGCCCGAAGGGTTCCACTTCTTCACCCGGACGAAGGTCGTGACGTCGCGGTGGCCGGACCGCTCGCACGCCGGGGTCAACCTGGGCTTCCCCCGCAACTCCTGAGCGCGGCTCGTGAGTGGTAAGGCGCGTTCTAACGCGCCTTACCACTCACGACGCGCCGGCGCGGGCGAGCGCCTTCCGGCTCGCCTCGTCCGCGGGCCGGCCGATCATCACCCGCTGATCGGTGTCCTGGAGGGGCAGGAGCACTTCGAAGTCCACCGCGAGGACGCCGGCCGCGGGATGGCGCAGCACCTTGCTCCCGCGGCCGGTGGCCTTGACGTCCCGCTCGGCCCACAGCCGCGCGAACTCCTCGTCCCGGGTGCATTCGGCGATGAGGCCGAGCAACGCCGGATCGTCCGGGTGGGCGGCCCACGCGGCGCGCAGGTGACCGATGCCGTCCCGCACCACGCGCTCGCGGTCGACGTAGGAGTCGCGGATCTCCGGGTGCCGCAGGCACAGCCACATCGCGTTGCGCCGCGACGGCGGCAGGGTGGCGAAATCCAGGAGCAGCCCCGCCATTTCGCCGTTCCAGGCGAGGATGTCGTAGCGGTGGTTCATCAGCATGGCCGGCAGCGGGGACAGGTCGGCGACCAGCCGGGCCAGTGACGGCACCGCGGTGGTCGCGGGCTCGACGGCGTGGTCCGGGCGCTGCCGGGTCAGGTCGAAGAGGTAGGTGCGTTCGGCAGGCGTCAGGCGCAGCGCCCTGGACAGGGCCGCCACCACGTCCGCCGAAGGCCGCAGCCCCCGCCCCTGCTCGAGCCGCACGACGTAGTCGACGCTGACGCCGGCCAGTTCGGCGACCTCTTCGCGGCGCAGACCCGGGGTCCGCCGGGCTTGCCGGCGAGCGGGCAACCCGAGGTCGCCCGGGTCCAGGCGCTCGCGCCGGGTCCGCAGGAACGCGGCGAGCTCGTCGGTCGGGGTGATCATGCCCGGTGCAACCACCGGAGGTAGGACTCGTGTTCCCAGGACGTCCTCTCCCTTACCCCCGGTCCGCGGTGAGCACAGGCTGGTGCCCGACGGATTCCGAGCACAGGAGGACCTGATGTCCCTCACCCTTGACACCTACCGGCTGCTGGGCCGCTCCGGGCTGCGGGTCTCCCCGCTGGCGCTGGGCACGGCGACCTTCGGCACCGAGTGGGGCTGGGGCGCGGAGGAGGACGACGCGCGCAAGCTGTTCGACACCTACGTCGAGCGCGGCGGCAACTTCGTCGACACCGCGCCCACCTACACCGACGGCAGCTCCGAGCGCCTGCTCGGCGAGTTCGCGCGCGACCACCGTGAGAGCCTGGTGCTGGCGACGAAGTACACCACGCTGCGCCGGCCCGGTGACCCGAATTCCGGCGGCCCGCACCGCAAGAGCCTCTTCGCGTCGGTGGAGGCCAGCCTGCGGCAGCTGAACACCGACTACCTCGACCTGCTCTACCTGCACGTCTGGGATTTCACGACGCCGGTGGAGGAGATCCTGCGCGGCCTGGACGACCTGGTCCGCCAGGGCAAGGTCCGGTACGTGGCGATGTCCAACGTCCCGGCGTGGGAGGTCGCGCGCATGCAGGCCATCGCCGACCTGCGCGGCTGGTCGCCGCTGATCGCGCTGCAGGTCGAGTACAACCTCGTCAACCGGGCGGCCGAGCGGGACCTGATCCCGATGGCCCGGGCGATGGGGCTGGGGGTGACGCCGTACTCACCGCTCGCGGGCGGCCTGCTCACCGGCAAGTACCGCCACGCCGACCTGACCGCGACAAGCGGCGAACGCAACCGCAAGAGCTTCAACGCGGGCCTGGGCCTGGTCACCGAACGCAGCCTCGCCGTCGCCGACGTCGTGCAGGAGGTCGCCGCCGAGCTGGGCCGCACCCCCGCCCAGGTCGGGCTGGCGTGGCCCCTGCAGAACCCGGGCGTGACGGCACCGGTCATCGGCGCCCGCACCCTCGCGCAGCTGGAAGACAACCTGGGTGCCTTGGAGGTCGCCTTCACCGCTTCGCACCTGGCTCGCCTCCAGGAGGTCTCCGCGATCGAACTCGGCTACCCGCACGACGTGCTCGCCAGTGACCACCTCCGCAGGGCGACCCGCGGGGACCTGGTGATCGAAGCTCGCCGCTGAAGACCTAGGCGGGCAGGACGTTGACCAGCCGCTTGCTCCGGGGTGCGACGAGCACGGTGTTGGTCCGGCCGGGCTGGATCCGCTCGCGGAGCTTCCGCTCCAGCGGGTAGGTCCGGCCGCCGGCGCGGAGGCTGAACGACTCGAGGCTCTTGAACCCCTCCGGGCTGCGGTGCAGGCCGATCGGGTACTCGTCGGTGAGGCGGGCGGTGTCGAAGTCGTGCGTCCAGCCCGTCACGGCGACCAGCCGGCCGCCGAAGGCGTCGGCGAGCCGGCGCCAGCAGACGAACGCGAACCAGCCGGTGATCGCCAGGAGCGGGACGGCGGCCACGGCAGCGCCCGCGACCGCGACGCCCACCGTGGCCACGAGACCGGCGATCGCGAGGACCGCCGCCACCCAGAAGTTCAGGTCGAGCAGCGCGCCGCGCTGCGCGGGGTGGAGCCGGCCGTTGCGGTTGGCCAGCTCCACCTCGGGCCGGTCGTTCACTCGCCCTCGCCTTCGGGGTGTTCCTTCTCGTAGGCCTCCTGGGCCTCGTGGTAGCGGTCGTACTGCTCGTTCTCCTGGCGGTGGCCTTCGGTCGCCACGCCGACGGTGTCGGCGGTGTTCCAGTGCACCTTTTCGTTCGGGTCGAGGACCTTGTGCTGGTTCAGCACGCTGCGGCCCTCCTCGGAGTACTGGCCCGGACCTTCCAGCTTCTCGCGGCCCGGGACGTGCTCCTTGGCGGCGTCGCTCCAGCCCTTCGCCGTCTCCTCGGCCGACTTCGCCTCCCGGCCCGCCTGCTTGAGCTCGGTGGCCTTCCGCTCGATGCCCGCCGCCGTCTCGACGCTCTTGTCCACGATCCGGTCGGCCGCCTTGCCCGCCTTCTTCAGCGCGTTCGCCGCCCCTTCGAGGGCCGCCTTGGACTTGCCCGCGCCCTTCGCCAGGCCCTCCAGCTTCTCGACGATCTTCGCGATGCGCGTGCTGATCTTCTCCGCGAGCACGCCGCCCTCGATCACCGTGTCCGCGATGAACGCCGCGATCGTGCCGCCGAAGGTGCACCACGACGCCGCCAGCGCGGCCAGCGCCTTCACGATCAGCTCGCCCACGAACGACGAGATCAGGTCGCGGATCAGCCCGCGCTCGGTGCCGACCAGCGCCGCGCCGACGTTCATCGCCGTCGACGCGCCTTCGGCGTGGGACGCGGCGCCGCGCAGGACGCCGACGTAGCTTTCGGCCGTCCGCTGGTACGCCTCCGCGGACCCGCAGTCGCTGAACGACTGCTGGACCTGCTTCGCCTTCTGTTCGTAGCTCTCGGCCGTCTCGGTGAGCTGCTTCGCGATGTTCGTCCAGGTCACGGCCTTGGCGGTGATCGCTTCGGGCTTGCCGGCGAGCTTGTCGAGGCCGTCCTTGAGGAAGCTGATGTGCTCGATCAGCCAGCCGACCCCCGCACTCGCCAGGGTCCCGAGCGGGTCCATCGCCGCGCCGAGCAGGTCGAGGGCGTCGGTGCCGACGTCCATGGCGAGGTTGCCCCAGTCGCCGTTGCGGGCGTCGGTCAGCGTAGAGGCGGCGTCGCTGAAGATGCCCGCGCCACCGGTCTGCGCGTTGACGTTGTCGAGTTCGCCCTTCGAGCCGTCGCCCATGCCGCTCCAGAAGCCGCCGGCCGGCTCGGCCGTCGCGACCAGCGGGTTTTCCTGCGTCTCGGTCATGCCGGCAGCTCCTTGCCGATGCCTTCGATCAGGCTCTTCGTCTTCTGCTCGTGCTCGCGGAACGCCGTGTGCGCGGTCTTCACCCGGTCGGCGACTTCGTGGCCGGCCTCGACCGCCGCGGCGAGGAAGCCGTCGGCCGTGGTCAGCCACGCCTGGATGGGGAGCGCGAAGACCTGGCCGACCAGCCCGAACGCGTCGAAGTCGAGGGCCTGTGCGGTGCCGGCGGCGTCGAGCGCCTGCTGGACCTTGGCGGCGATCTCGCGGATGTCGTCCTCGTGGCCGCCGAGGACGTCGAAGTCGACCCGCATCGCCATCAGAGCCCCCGGCGCAGGATCGGGCTGCCGAAGTCGTCGTCGGACGGCGGTTTCCGGCGCGGTTCTCCGGTGCGTTCTTCGGGGACTTCGGGTGCCGGAATCTGTTCCTTGAGGAATTCCATCGCCTCGCTGCGCTCGCCGATCACCGGCGCCATGATGCCGGTCAGCTGCTGCGCCGCGTCGAGCTGGGCCCGGCGCGCCGCGGCCAGGACCGTCTGGGCCAGCCGGGTCCGCGGCAGCTCGTCCGCGCGCGGGCCGAAGCTGAGTTCCTGCAGCGCACCGGCGGTGTTGACGGTGACCGTGACGGCTCCGTCGGCGCTCGTGGCGGTCGCCGAGACACGCTGCAACCGCTCCTTCGCCTCGGCCGCGCGCCGGGCGATTTCGGGCATTCCGGCCGAAGCCGGGTCAAAATTGTTCACGGCGACCTCGTCAGTCGGGGAAGGGTGCGTGGCTCAGAGGGAGCAAACCGGTTTTCGGTTCCCCGTTCAAGCGGGAAACCCATTTCCAGAACAATTCATGGGCGGCGGTTTGCGTGCTCTTTACCCGGCGCGGGCGGGCGCGTTGAGCGCGACCGGCTCAGGCTTCCGTAAACTCGGGTCGAGCAGCGAGCGAGGTAGGTGAGGAACCGGTGGCCAACGCGGATGAGCGCCGCTTCGACGTGCTGCGCGCGATCGTGGCCGACTACGTGTCCAACCAGGAACCGGTCGGGTCCAAGGCGATCGTCGAGCGGCACAACCTGGGTGTGTCGAGCGCCACGGTGCGCAACGACATGGCGACGCTCGAAGAAGAGGGGTACATCACGCAGCCGCACACCAGTGCCGGCCGCGTCCCGACCGACAAGGGCTACCGCCTCTTCGTCGACCGGCTCTCGGAGATCAAGCCGCTCTCCACCGCCGAACGCAAGGCCATCACCACGTTCCTCGACAGCGGCACCGACCTCGACGACGTCCTCAAGCGCTCGGTCCGGCTGCTCGCGCAGCTGACCCGGCAGGTCGCCGTCGTCCAGTACCCGATGCTGACCAACGCCAAGGTGCGCCACCTCGAAGTGGTGCCGCTCACCCCGGCGCGGCTGATGCTGGTGCTGATCGCCGACAACGGGCGCGTGGACCAGCGCACGGTCGACCTCGGTGACGTCATCACCGAAGAAGACGTCGCCCGGCTCCGCAGCGTGCTCAACACGGCCATGGCCGGACGGCGGCTCAACGAAGCCGCGGCGCGCGTCGCCGAGCTGCCCGACAAGTCGCCCGGCGAACTGCGGGACACGCTCATCCGCGTCACCACGGTCCTGGTCGAGTCACTGGCCGAACACCCCGAAGAACGCCTGGTGCTCGGCGGTACCGCGAACCTCACGCGCAACGTCGCCGACTTCCCGGGTTCGCTGCGCCAGGTGCTCGAAGCACTCGAAGAACAGGTCGTCGTGCTCAAGCTCCTGGCCGCCGCGCGCAACCCCGGTGCGATCACGGTGCGCATCGGTGAGGAAAATGAAGACGAGCAGATGCGCAGCACCTCGGTCGTCTCGATCGGCTACGGCCGCGACGACGTGGTGCTCGGCGGCATGGGGGTGGTCGGCCCGACCCGGATGGACTACCCCGGCACGATCGCCGCGGTGCGGGCGGTCGCCAACTACGTGGGGCAGATCCTGGCCGGCCGCTGAGCCGGGCAGAGCAGAAGGAGAAGCAGAGACGGTGGCGAGGGACTACTACGGCATCCTCGGGGTGGCCAAGAACGCGAGCGATCAGGACATCAAGCGCGCGTACCGGAAGCTGGCCCGGGAGCTGCACCCCGACGTCAACCCGTCGGAAGACGCGCAGCACAAGTTCGGCGAGGTCACGACGGCCTACGAGGTGCTGTCCGATCCGCAGAAGCGCAAGATCGTCGACCTCGGCGGCGACCCGATGGACGGCGGCGCGCGCGGCGGCGGTGGCGGCGACCCGTTCGCCGGCTTCGGCGGCCTCGGCGACATCATGGACGCCTTCTTCGGCGCGGCCGGCGGGGGCGGGGGGCGCGGGCGTGGCCCGCGCAGCCGCGTCCAGCCCGGCTCCGACGCGCTGATCCGGCTCGGCCTCTCCCTCGAGGAGTGCGCCACCGGGGTCGACAAGGAGATCGCCGTCGACACGGCGATCGTCTGCGACCTCTGCCGCGGCGCGGGCACCAGCGAGGGCACCTCGGTCAAGACCTGCGACACCTGCGGCGGCGCCGGCGAGGTCCAGTCCGTCCAGCGGTCGTTCCTCGGCCAGGTCGTCACGGCCCGCCCGTGCCCGGTCTGCCGCGGCTTCGGCGAGGTCATCCCGGACCCCTGCCGCCAGTGCGGCGGCGACGGCCGCATCCGCGCCCGCCGCAACGTCACCGCGAAGATCCCGCCGGGCGTCGGCGACGGCATGCGCATCCGGCTCTCCGGCCAGGGCGAGGTCGGCCCCGGCGGCGGCCCGGCCGGCGACCTGTACGTCGAGATCGACGAGACCCCGCACGAGGTCTTCGTCCGGCAGGGCCACGACCTGCACTGCAACTTCCGCATCCCGATGACCACGGCCGCGCTCGGCGCCACGGTGCCGATCTCGACCCTCGTGGACGGCGACTACGAACTCGACGTCGAGCCGGGCACCCAGCCCAACGCCGAGCTCGTCCTGACCGGCAAGGGCATGCCGCGGCTGCGGTCCTCCGGCCGCGTCGACGGCCGCGGCGACCTGCACGTCCACATCGACGTCGTGGTCCCGACCAAGCTCGACGAAGCCCAGCGCGAACTCCTCGTCGAGCTGGCCCAGCAGCGCGGCGAAGAGGTCCCGACCCTGGCGTCCAACGGCACCAAGCACGGCGGGCTGTTCTCCAAGCTCCGCGCCAAGAACCACCGCTGACCGTGCCCGACACCACCCTGCCGGTCTTCCTCGCCGCGTCGGTGCCGGCTTCCGGCCGCGCGGTCCTCGACGGCGAGGAAGCCCGGCACGCGGCCACCGTCCGCCGCCTGCGCGCGGGGGAGCGGCTGGTCCTGTCCGACGGCGCCGGGGCGATGGCCCGGTGCGTCGTCGAAGGCGTCCAGGCCGGGCGCGAACCGCTGCTGACGCTGGCGGTCGAGGAACACTGGACCGAGCCGCCACCCGCCCTGCGCGTGCTGGTCGCGCAGGCACTCGCCAAAGGTGACCGCGGCGAACTCGCCGTCGAACTCGCCACCGAGGCCGGAGCCGACGCGATCGTCCCCTGGCGGGCGGCCCGGAGCGTCGCGAAGTGGGAGGACGGCGGCCGCGGCGAGAAGGCCCTCGCGCGGTGGCGTGCCACCGCTCGCGCGGCCGCGAAGCAGGCCCGGCGAGCCCACGTGCCGGAAGTCACCGAGCCGGTGACCACGGGCGAGCTGGCCGAGCTGGTGGCGACGATGTCGCTGGCCATCGTGCTGGAATCCGACGTCCCCGAGCGGCTCACCGACCTGCCGCTGCCCGACACCGGCGACGTGCTGCTCGTCGTGGGGCCGGAGGGCGGGGTCACCGACGAGGAGCTCACCGCCTTGCGCGACGCCGGCGCCCGGGCGGTGCGGCTGGGCATGACGGTCCTCCGGACGTCCACGGCCGCCGCAGTCGCCCTCGGGGCACTCGGCGCGCTCACCACCCGTTGGCAGTAGTTCACGGCGAAAAGGGCATATTTTTGCGCCCAGTTATGGCGCGATCACGCTCCGACCCGTTACTCTCGTCTATTAACGCGCCACGCAAAGTTCAGGTGCGCCACTGGGAAGACACAGACTCCGCCGGGCACCTCCCCCCTCGGTCCGGCGGCCGCCGCGGTCGCGGTGAGGCGACCCCCAGGCTTCACCGCCACCGCGGCATCTCTCTGCTCGCTTCGCTCGCTGTCGAGCCGCGGTTTTGGTTTCGTGTGTTTTTCTGGGGGTCGAACCCCCAGACCCCCAGCCGGGGCTTCGCCCCGGACCCCCGCGGGTTTCGCTTCGGGAGCCTTGTTGACAGCGTGTTGCCGGCTCGGCGGCCTTCGGCCTTCTCGCTGGTGTGGGGCCCGCCGGGAGTGTGGTGTGGCTGTGGGTGGGTTTGGTGGTGGGTAGGGTGCTCTTATGAGCGGTAGTGATGCTGAGACTCTGTTTGAGCGGATCATCGGTGGGGAGATCCCGGCCGATGTCGTCTATCAAGATGAGACCACCTTTGCCTTCCGGGATGTCCGGCCGCAGGCTCGGGTGCACGTGCTCGTTGTGCCCCGGAAGCGGTACCGGAATGTCGCGGAGCTCGCCGCTTCGGATCCGCGGCTGCTGGCCGATGTGGTCGCGGCTGCTCGGAAGGTTGCCGAACTCGAGGGGATCGTCGAGAGCGGGTATCGGGTTGTCTTCAACACGGATGGGGATGCCGGGCAGACCGTCTTCCACGTGCACGCCCACGTTCTGGGCGGGGAGCCGCTCGGGCTGTTCGGGGCTCCGGACGAGGACTAGGGAAACCGGCCTGCGTCTTGTCGGTGGGTGCCAGTAGCATCGGTGGGGTCCGTAGTCCCTCACCGAGAAAGCAGGCCTGAGGCCACGTGGCCGGAACCGTACCGGGTGGAGCCGCCCGACCCGACGTCCCCGGGGACGTCGCCAAGACCGAGGATGCCGCCGCCCAGGCGGCTCAGTCCCGGTTCCCCATCCCCGACGCTGCCGCTCTCAGCCTGCTCGGCTCCCGCGACGAGAACCTGCGCGTCGCCGAGGAGCTCCTTGCCGCTGACGTGCACGTACGCGGCAACGAGGTCACCCTGACCGGAAACCCCGCCGACGTCGCGTTCGCCGAACGCGTCTTCGCCGAGCTCGTGCAGCTCGCCACCGGCGGCCAGCAGGTCGGGCCCGACACCGTCCGGCGCACCATCGGCATGCTTTCCACCGGAGACGCCTCGCCGGCCGAGGTCCTCAGCCTCAACATCGTCTCGCGCCGGGGCAAGACCATCCGGCCCAAGACGCTCAACCAGAAGCGGTACGTCGACGCCATCGACAAGCACACCGTCGTCTTCGGCATCGGCCCCGCCGGCACCGGCAAGACCTACCTCGCCATGGCGAAGGCCGTCCAGGCCCTCCAGGCCAAGCAGGTCACCCGCATCGTGCTGACCCGCCCGGCCGTCGAAGCCGGCGAGCGCCTCGGCTACCTGCCCGGCACCCTGAACGAGAAGATCGACCCCTACCTGCGGCCCCTCTACGACGCGCTGCACGACATGGTCGAACCTGAGTCGATCCCGCGGCTCATGCAGGCCGGCACCATCGAGATCGCGCCGCTCGCCTACATGCGCGGCCGGACGCTGAACGACGCCTTCATCATCCTCGACGAGGCCCAGAACACCACGCCCGAGCAGATGAAGATGTTCCTCACCCGGCTCGGCTTCGGGTCCAAGATCGTCGTCACCGGCGACATCACCCAGGTCGACCTGCCCAGCGGGCAGCGCAGCGGCCTGCGCGTCGTGCGCGACATCCTCACCGGCGTCGAGGACCTCCACTTCGCCGAGCTCACCAGCCAGGACGTCGTCCGGCACCGGCTCGTCGCGAGCATCGTCGACGCCTACGAGAAGTGGCAGGCCGTGCAGGACGCGCAGCAGAACGACGGCTGGAAGGGCAACCGGCGTTGAGCATCGAGATCGCCAACGAGTCCGGCGTCGACGTCGACGAGACGTCCATCGTCTCCGCCGCCCGCTACGCCCTCGACAAGATGGAGGTCAGCCCGCTCGCCGAGCTGTCCATCCTCCTCGTCACCCTCGAAGTCATGGAAGACCTGCACGAACGCTGGATGGACCTCCCGGGCCCCACCGACGTCATGGCCTTCCCGATGGACGAGCTCGACTCCTCCCGCCGCCCGGACGCGCCCGACGCGTCACCGGCGCTGCTCGGGGACATCGTGCTCTGCCCGGCGTTCGCCAAGGACCAGGCCAAGACCGCGGGCCACGCCCTGATCGACGAGCTGCACCTGCTCACCGTGCACGGCGTGCTCCACCTCCTCGGCTACGACCACGCCGAACCCGCCGAGGAACGCGAGATGTTCGCCCTCCAGAAGCGCATCCTCGGCGAATACCAGGACGCCGTCGCCGCGCTCGAGAAGCGGGACGCCCAACGCAACACCGACGACCGTGTCCTCGGCATCGCCGGGCTCGACGCCCCCGCGCCGGCCGCCGCCGCCGAACCACCCGCCGGGGAAACGCCCTAGGCGCCAGCCATGGAACAGCTCTTCTTCGCGATCGCGCTCGTGCTCCTGGCGGGCGTGTTCGCGGCGGCGGACGCCGCGATCAGCACCGTGTCGCAAGCCCGGGCCGACGGCCTCGCCCGGCTCGGGCTGCCCGGCGCCCGCCACCTCGCCGCCGTCGTCGCCGAACGCCGCCGGCACATCAACCTGCTGCTCCTGCTCCGCCTCGGCTGCGAACTCACCGCGACCGTCCTCGTCACCGTGTTCGTCGGCACCCGCCTGGCGCCGCTCGGTCTCGCCGTGCTGGTCACCGCCGTCGTCATGGTCGTGGTCAGCTACGTCCTCATCGGCGTCGGCCCCCGCACCCTCGGCCGGCAGCACCCCTACCGCATCGGCCGCTACGTCGCCGGGCCCGTCCGCGTCCTCGGCTCCGTCCTCGGCCCGCTGTCCCGGCTGCTCATCCTCATCGGTAACGCCATCACCCCCGGCCAAGGCTTCCGCGAAGGCCCGTTCACCTCCGAGGTCGAGCTGCGCGAGCTCGTCGACCTCGCCCAGGAACGCGGCGTCGTCGAGGATTCCGAACGCGAGATGATCCACTCGGTGTTCGAGCTCGGGGACACCGTGGCCCGCGAGGTCATGGTGCCGCGCACCGAGATCGTCTGGATCGAGCGCACCAAGACCGTCCGCCAGGCACTGGCGCTGGCCCTGCGCACCGGGTTCACCCGGCTGCCGGTGATCGACGAGTCCGTCGACGACATCGTCGGCGTCGTCAACATCAAGGACCTGATGACCGGCTACCTCGACCCCGACGGGCCGAGCACGGTCGTCGAGTCCGTGATGAACCCCGCGTCCTTCGTCCCCGACTCGAAGCGGCTCGACGAGCTGCTCAAGGAAATGCAGCGCTCGCACAACCACATGGCGATCGCCGTCGACGAATACGGCGGCACGGCGGGCCTGCTCACCATCGAGGACGTCCTCGAAGAGATCGTCGGCGAGATCACCGACGAATCCGACGCCGACGAACGCCCCGAGGTCGAGGAGCTCGACGGCGGCGCCGTCCGCGTCTCGTCCCGGATGGGCATCGACGACCTGGGTGAACTGTTCGGCATCGACCTCGAAGACCACGACGTGGAGACCGTGGGCGGGCTGCTCGCGGAACGACTGGGTAGGGTCCCGCTACCGGGGGCCGAAGCCGAGGTCGCCGGCCTTCGGCTGTTCGCCGAAGGGGGCAAGGACCGGCGCGGCCGCATGCGGATCACCTCCGTCGTCGTCCACCCGGCCGACGCCGAGGCGATGACGGACCCCGTCGACCGGACGCGCCGCCGCACGCGCCTGCCCCACCCCGACGAACGCGACAGGAGCGTCGAACATGCCTGACCTCGAGGCGGAGGACCAGAAGCTGGTCGTCCTCGCCCGGTCCTCGCGCGCCCGCATCCAGGCCCCCGAAGGCGCCGCGGTCCGCGACACCGACGGCCGCACCTACGCGGCGGGCACGGTCGACCAGCCGTCGTTCAAGCTCACCGCGCTGCAGGCCGCGGTCGCCGCGGCGCTGTCCAGCGGCGCCGAAGGCATCGAAGCCGCCGCCGTCGTCAGCGAAGAGGGCCTGCTCAAGGGCGCGTCCGTGCACGCCGTGCGCGACATCGCGAAGTACGCGCCGATCATCCTCGCCGCCCCCGACGGCACGGTGCTCGAGGTGCGCGAGCGATGACCGAGCACCGTTCCGGCTTCGCCTGCTTCGTCGGCCGGCCCAACGCCGGCAAGTCGACGCTGACCAACGCCCTCGTCGGCACCAAGGTCGCGATCACCTCCAGCAAGCCGCAGACCACCCGGCACGCGATCCGCGGGATCGTCCACCGCGAGGACGCCCAGCTCGTCCTCATCGACACGCCCGGCCTGCACCGCCCGCGCACCCTGCTCGGCGAGCGGCTCAACGACATCGTGCACACGACGTGGTCCGAAGTGGACGTCGTCGGCTTCTGCGTGCCGGCGAACGAGAAGATCGGGCCCGGCGACAAGTTCATCGCCGCCGAGCTGCAGAAGATCGCCAAGCGAACTCCGGTGCTCGGCATCGTCACCAAGACCGACCTCGTCCAGCCCCAGCAGGTCGCCGAGCAACTGCTCGCGCTGCAGGAGGTGATGGACTTCGCCGAGCTGATCCCGGTGTCCGCAGTGGACGGGTTCCAGGTGGGCGCGCTCGCGGACCTGCTCGTCGGCAAGCTGCCCGAAGGGCCGCAGCTCTACCCCGGCGGCGAGCTCACCGACGAACCCGAGCAGACCCTGGTCGCCGAGCTGATCCGCGAGGCGGCGCTGGAAGGCGTCCGCGACGAGCTGCCGCACTCGATCGCCGTCACCGTCGAGGAGATGCTGCCCCGCGAAGGCCGCGACGACCTCATCGACGTGCACGCGTTCCTGTTCGTGGAACGGCCCAGCCAGAAGGGGATCATCCTGGGGCACAAGGGCGAACGGCTGCGCGAGGTCGGTGCCGCCGCCCGCAAGAACATCGAGGCGCTGCTCGGCTCGAAGGTCTACCTCGACCTGCACATCAAGGTGGCCAAGGAGTGGCAGCGCGACCCCCGTCAGTTACGCCGGCTCGGCTTCTGACGGGTTCCCCGGCCCGGCCGGAGAGCGGCCGCCGAATTCCTGGTCTCGATTCGGTCGCGGCGGGACGAAACGCGGAGCGCGCGATGATCTCGCCCCCTACAGTCGCGGCTTCGACCACACCGCGGCCGATCGGGGCGGCGGCGGATCCGGTGGTCGTGTCTGGAGCACGACGAAGGGGAACGACCGACCATGAGCGACAGCCAGGGCATGCCCAACTACCCCGGCGACCAGCCGAACCAGCCCGGCGGCCAGCCGAACTACCCCGGTGGGCAGCCGGGCGGCTACCAGCCGGGGCCGCCCCCGAGCAACAACCTCGTGTGGGCGATCCTGACCACGATCCTGTGCTGCCTCCCGTTCGGCATCGTGTCGATCGTGCAGGCCGCGAAGGTGAACAGCCTGTGGGCGCAGGGCCAGACCGCCGCCGCGCAAGAGGCCGCCAACGCCGCCAAGAAGTGGGCGATCATCGCCGCGGTCGTCGGGGTCGTCGTCAACGTGCTGTGGATCATCCTGCTGATGGCGGGTGCGTTCACGTTCGGCACGAGCACGCCGTCATACTGACGTAGGCGAGCAGCAGGAGGATTCCGGTGACCGACCAGTACCCGCCGCCGTACCCGCCCCCGGGTGGGCCGGGCTACGGCTACGGCTACCCGCCGCCGAACTACGGGCCACCGCCGGACAACAACATGGTGTGGGCGATCCTGAGCACCGTGCTGTGCTGCCTTCCGCTGGGCGTGGTCGCGATCGTGAAGTCCAGCCAGGTGCAGTCGCTCTGGTTCCAGGGCTTCCACGCCGAGGCGCAGAAGGCCGCGAACGACGCCCGCAAGTGGGCGATGTGGTCGGCCATCTCGATCGGGATCCTCCTGCTGCTCTACGTGCTCTTCTTCGTCGTGCTGGCGGGGATCGGCGTCTTCTCGACGGGCTGGCGGCCATGACCACGACGACCGTCTACACGGGATACCCCGCGCGTGGCGCCCAGGCCAAGCTGCGCGCCCTCGGTGCGCCGATGGCCGTCGTCGCGGGGCTCGGCGTGTGCTGCGCGGCCGTCTGGATCGGCGACCCGACCACGCCCGGCGGCTTCCTGCCCCTCTGCCCGACCAAGGCGCTGCTGGGCATCGACTGCCCGGGCTGCGGCGGCATGCGGATGGCCTACAGCCTGATGCACGGCAACATCCCCGCGGCCTTGCACTACAACGCCGTGTCGCTCGTCGTCGTGCTGCTGCTGGTGTGGAGCACCGTCGCGTGGACGCTCGGGCGCCTGCGCGGCCGCGCGATGAACAGCTGGCTCCACTGGCGGGGGACGCCGCTGGTGTTTTCGATCGTGTTCGTCGTCTGGTTCGTCATTCGCAACCTCCCGTTCGCCCCGTTCACGGGCCTGCGCGTCTGATTTCGGCGGCCGGGAACCGGGCCGCCGCGGACCGCGTCGGAGCGGCATGGGATTCACCCGGACAGCTGAAGCCTGCGCGGCGCGGCCGAACGCCAACCGAGTACGCTCCCGCGGACCGCGCCGTACATCCGCGATGGTTCCGCACGGGGCGTGCGGCGGAGTGACCAGCGAGGGGAAATCCCAATGACCGATCCCTACGGGCAGCCGTCCTTCGGGCAGCAGCCCGGTGGCCAGCAGCCGTTCGGCCAGCCGCAGCCGGGGCAGCCGCCGTACGGGCAGCCCACGCCCTACGGGCAGCAGGCGCCGTTCGGCCAGCCCGCCCCCTTCGGCCAGCAGGGCAATCCCTTCGGACCGCCGCGGAACTACGCGAGCTGGGGGCAGCGCGCCCTCGGCTGGGTCATCGACTTCAGCCCGATCTTCGTGATCTACATCATCGGCGGCCTGTTCTCGGCGATCGTCGGCGAGGCCGGGCCGATCCTGGTCATCGGCGGCCTCGGCTGGTTCGCCTGGATCGGCTGGTCCATCTACAACCGGTGGATCCAGCAGGGCAACACCGGGCAGTCGCTCGGCAAGCGGGTCGCGAAGATCAAGCTCGTCCGCGAGGACACCGGGCAGCCGATCGGCCCCGGGATGGCGTTCCTGCGCGATCTCGCCCACTTCGTCGACAGCGTCGTCTGCTACGTCGGCTGGCTGTGGCCGCTGTGGGACGACAAGAGCCAGACCCTCTCCGACAAGATCCTCGGCACCGTCGTGATCAACGCCGACGACGCGGCCGCGCCGTTCGCCCAGCAGAACGCGCAGCAGAGCGCGCAGGGGTTCGCCGGCGGCTTCCCGCCGCCGGGGCAGCAGCCCGGTCAGCCCGGCCAGCCCGGTCAGTTCGGCCAGCCGCAGTCCGGGGGCTTCCCGCAGCAGCCGTCGTCGGGTGGCTTCCCGCAGCAGCCGCAGTCCGGTGGGTTCGGCCAGCCGCAGCCGGGCGGGTTCGGCCAGCCGCCGTCCTCCGGTGGGTTCGCGCAGCCCCCGCAGCCGGGCGGCTTCGGGCAGCAGCCGGGGCAGCAGCCCCTCGCCCCGCCGCCGGGTGGCGGCGCCTTCGACGAGCAGGCGGAGCGCACGCAGATGCTGCGCCCGGGCACCGGCGGGAGCGCGTTCGACGAGCAGGCCGAGCGCACCCAGATGCTGCGCCCGGACGCCCCGGGCGAGCCCGAGGCGACCCAGAAGTTCCAGCCGGGCCAGTTCGGCCAGCCGCCGAACGAGCAGCGCTGACCGGCTCCTTCCGCACCACCGCCGGAGTCGCCCGGCGGGAGTTCACGAATAGTTGGGGTACAACGTCATGACCAATCCCTACGGCCAGCAGCAGCCCTACGGTCAGCAGCCGCAGCAGCCGGGTTACGGCCCGCCGTCCGGCGGCGTGCCCGCGCCGTACGGCCAGCCGGCGCCGTATGGCCAGCCCGCGCCGTACGGACAGCCCGCGCCGTACGGTCAGCCGCCCACCGGCGGCTTCGGCGCGCCCGGTTACGGGGCCCCCGGCTACGGCATGCCTGGTGGTGGCGACATCAACCAGATCAAGGACTACAAGGGCTGGGCGATCGCCTCGCTCTTCCTCGGTGGCCTCATCCTGGGCATCTTCGCCATCATGAAGTCCAACGAGGTCGGCACGTACAAGATGCAGGGCAACTACATGATGGCGGAGCAGGCGTCGCGGACGACCAAGACGCTGTGCCTGGTCTCCTCGATCCTGGGCGGCCTCGGCTGCGTCCTGTTCCTGTTCGCGTTCCTGGTCCCGCTGATCGCGTACGGCGTCTCCTGACACCGGCCGCTTCCGCGGGGCGCGCCACCCCGGCATCGCCCGAGAGTGGGACGATGTCGGGGTGGTGAACCTGTACCGCGACACCGGGGTGGTGTTGCGCACGCACAAGCTGGGTGAGGCCGACCGGATCGTCACCCTGCTGACCCGGCGGCACGGCAAGGTCCGCGCCGTGGCGAAGGGCGTGCGCCGCACCTCGTCGCGCTTCGGGGCCCGGCTGGAGCCGTTCGGCCACGTCGACGTGCAGTTCTACACCGGGCGCACGCTCGACGTCATCACCCAGGTCGAGACCGTCGACGCCTTCCAGGTGCCGCTGGTCGCCGACTACCAGAGCTACACCGCGGCCAGCGCGATCGCCGAAACCGCGGACCGGCTCTCGGCCGAAGAGGGCGAGCCGGTGCTCAAGCTGTACCTCCTCGTCGTCGGCGCGCTGCGGGCGCTGGCCGACGGGACGCGTGACTCCTCCCTGGTGCTCGACGCGTTCTTCCTCCGCGCGATGTCCTACGCCGGCTGGGCGCCCGCGCTCACCGAATGCGCCCGCTGCGGCCTGCCCGGCCCGCACAAGGCGTTCAGCGTCGCCGCGGGTGGCTCGATGTGCCAGGACTGCCGGATCGCCGGCTGCGTGCACCCCGCCCCCGAGGTCCTGGCCCTGCTCACCGCCCTGCTGCACGGCGAATGGCCGCTGGCCGAGGCGACCCTGCCCGGCACCCGCCGCGACGCCAGCGGGCTGGTCGCGGCGCACCTGCAGTGGCACCTGGAGCGGCAGCTGCGGTCGTTGCCCCTGGTCGAGCGACGCGCGCGGGAAACCACGGTGACACCCGGAGCTTTGTTGCCCCGAGCGGGGGGCTCCGCCACCCCCGGCAGACAGGTGGTGCCCGGGCAGTAGTGTCGGGCCTGATCGGTTCACCCATCCAGGGAGGCTCGCAGTGCTGCGCAGGGGACGCGAGAACAAGGCGTCGCGATTCGAGCTGCGGGCCCCGGATCCGCACCCGTCGGGCGCGAAACCGCCGGAGATCCCGCGGGAACTGGTGCCGAAGCACGTCGCGCTCGTCATGGACGGCAACGGCCGCTGGGCCAACCAGCGCGGCCTGCCGCGGATCGAGGGCCACAAGCGCGGCGAAGCGGTGATGATCGACGTCGCCGCCGGGGCCGTCGAAATCGGCGTCAAGTGGCTCTCGGTGTACGCGTTCTCGACCGAGAACTGGAAGCGCAGCCCCGAAGAGGTGCGGTTCCTGATGGGCTTCAACCGCGACACCATCCGCCGCCAGGTCGACTACCTCGGGTCGATCGGCGTGCGCATCCGGTGGGCGGGGCGGCGGCCGAAGCTGTGGGCGTCGGTCATCAAGGAGCTGCAGGCGGCCGAAGAGAAGACCAAGCACAACACGGCGCTGAACATGACCATGTGCGTCAACTACGGCGGCCGTGCCGAGCTGGGTGACGCCATGCAGCGGATCGCGCAGGACGTCGCCGCCGGGAAGCTCAATCCCGACAAGGTCAACGAGAAGACCATCGGGAAGTACCTGTACCAGCCGGACATGCCGGACGTGGACCTGTTCCTGCGGCCTTCGGGCGAGCAGCGGACGTCGAACTTCCTGCTGTGGCAGTCGGCCTACGCCGAAATGGTCTACCAGGACACGCTGTTCCCGGACTTCGACCGGACCCACCTGTGGCGGGCCTGCCTGGAATTCGCGAAGCGGGATCGCCGCTTCGGCGGCGCCGTCGACCAGGCGGCTTCTTCGTGAGCGCCACCGAAGCGGTGGAAACCGCGGAGCTGCTGACGCGGGCGCGGGAGGCTCTGGAGCGCTACCTCGAGGTCCACGTCGACGACGACGGCGCGCTGACGTTCTCCCACGGCGGCGTCCCGTGCGTGATCCAGGCGACCCGGCTCGGCGAGGGCCTCACGGTGCTCACCCTGACCTGCGTGGTCGGCTGGGACCTGGCCGACGCGCCGGACCTGTCGATCGCCGTCGCCGAGCGGGCCGGGCAGGGGCTGTTCGGGACGCTCGGGATCGGGCATTCGGACAACGGGGTCGACGTGACGCTGCGGTACGCGTTCCCGGCCGCCGGGCTGGACGCGCCGGCGCTCGGGACGTTGCTGATGCTGGTCGTGTCGACGGCTTCGCAGCTGCGGACCGATTTGCCCGGAATCGTGCCCGGCGACTGACCCGTCCGGGGTGGACTTCCGCCGCGAACGGAGGATCTGGTACCGAAACGGACCGTGATCCTCCGTTCGCGGACCGTGCGGTTCCCGTCGTGCCGGCCGGTACTGGCATCATCGCCTTCGTGAACATCGTTTCCGACACCGAGGCCGAGCCCGGCCGGCGCACGCGCCGGTTCCGGATCAGCTCGGTCGAAGTGCTGTGCGCGATCCTGCTGATCGCGATCCTCGGCCAGGGCTGGCTGCAGGACCTGTTCGACGTGCCCGCGCTGCGGACCGGCTCGACCGTGTTCGTCGCCGTCTGCGTGCAGGCGCTGCCGTTCCTCGTGCTGGGCGTGCTGATCAGCGGGGCCATCGCCGCGTTCGTGCCCGCGCGCGTGCTGGAGAAGGTGCTGCCGCGGCGGGCCGGGGCGGCCGTCGGCGTCGCCGGGCTGGCCGGGGTCGCGCTGCCGGGGTGTGAATGCGCTTCGGTGCCGGTGGCGCGGCGGCTGATGGGGCAGGGCGTGGCGCCGGCCGCGGCGCTGACGTTCCTGCTCGCCGCGCCCGCGGTGAACCCGGTGGTGCTGGTGGCGACCGCGGTCGCGTTCCCCGGCAAGCCGGAGATGGTGCTGGCGCGGTTCGCCGGCTCGCTCGCCACGGCGATGGTGATGGGCTGGCTGTGGGCCCGCTGGGGCAAGCTCGAGTGGATCGCGTCGCGCGCGCTCCGGCGGCTCCCGGAGGTGGCGGGCGGTCAGCGGTGGCGGGTGTTCGCCGAGACCGCGCGGACGGACTTGGTGGAGGCGGGCGGTTTCCTGGTGCTGGGGGCGTTGATCTCGTCGGCGTTGAACGTGTTGGTGCCGGCGAAGTGGTTCGGCGTGCTGGGTGACCAGCTCGTGCTGGGCGTCGTGGTGATGGCGGTGCTGGCGGTGGTGCTGGCGCTGTGCAGCGAGGCGGACGCGTTCGTCGCGGCGTCGCTGACGGCGTTGCCGCTGTTGCCGAAGCTGGTGTTCCTGGTCGTCGGCCCGGCGATCGACGTCAAGCTGTTCGCGTTGCAGGCGGGCACGTTCGGCCGGTCGTTCGCGGTGCGGTTCGCGCCGGTGACGTTCGTGGTGGCGGTGGCCTGCGCGCTCGGGGCCGGCTTCCTGGTGGGGGTCGCGTGAAACGGGAAACCCAGAACATCCTGCTGATCCTGCTCGGCGGGGCGCTGGTCAAGATCGCGGTCAACGGCGACTACCTGCGGTACGTGAAGCCGGCGCAGCAGCCGTGGATCATCGCGGGCGGCGCGGTGATGGTGCTGCTGGGCGCGGTCGCGATCGTGCGCGACCTGGTGGCGTCGCGGCGAGTCGTTCCGGACGAACACGCCGAGCACGACGGCCACGCCCACTCGGCGCGCCCGGCGTGGCTGCTCTTGGTGCCGGTGCTGGCGGTGTTCCTGGTCGCGCCACCGGCACTGGGGGCGGACTCGGTGATCCGCACGGAGGCCCGTGTCCCGGCGAGCGCGGCGGTGGCCGACGCGGCCGCGTTCCCGCCGTTGCCGGCGGGGAACGTGGTGCCGTTGACGGTGAACGAGTTCGTCAGCCGCGCGGGCTGGGATTCGGCGGGCACGCTGACCGGCCGGACGGTTTCCCTGACGGGATTCGTGGTCCACACCGACGGCAGCACGCTGCTGGCCCGCTTGGTGATCAGCTGCTGCGCGGCGGACGCGTTCCCGGTGACGGTCCGCCTCCGCGGCGGCGCGGCGGACCACCTGGCCAGCGACGCCTGGATCCAGGTGACCGGCGAGGTGGTCCCGGGCACGGCAACGAAGGACAACAGCTACACCCCGGACTTCACCCCCACCTCCACAACCCCGGTCCCCACCCCCAAAGACCCCTACGAATACTGACTTCCGTACCCAGACGGTCGGCTTGCGTACCCAGGCGGTCGGCTTGCGTACCTGCAGGGTCGGTTCGCGTACCCAGGCGGTCGGATCACCCGGGCCGGCGCCGGAGGCCGAACCGACCGTCCAGGTACGCAAGCCGACCGTCCAGGTACGCAAGCCGACCGTCCAGGTACGCGGGCCGACCGTTCAGGTACGCGGGCCGACCGGCTGGGTGCGTGTGTCGACTGGTGCGGTACGGCGCGGGTAGCGTTGGTGTGGTGAGGGTTGTCGGGGTGGGCTGCCTTTTTGTGCTCTGTGCGGCGGTGGTGGTCGCGTGCGCGCCGGGGGACACGGAAACCGATCGGGTCGCCAAGCAGGTGGCCACGGAGATCGACTCGCCACCGCAGACTTCGGCCGCCGCGTATGCGCGGAAGGCGCTCGAAACCGATCTCGGCCGTTCGCCGGACTTCGCGGTGGTCGAAATGCGTGACACGCCTTCGGACGACCCGAAGGCGACGACAGCGCACCTCGTCTTCCGGGTGCACCACGAGGGTTCCCAGGACGGATGGTCCACCCAGAAGCCGGTGACGGCCTGCTACGACGTCGGCTTCAACTTTCGCGGCTGGGTGAGCGGGCCGAGCCGGCGGGACTGCCCGGCGGGCGCGACACCGGTGAACCCGCCGCCGATCCCGCGCTGGGAGGTGCCGGAAGGCTTCGACCCGGCGCTGCAGACCGTGCTCACCGGGCTTCCCGCGTCCGTGACCGAGAACGACGTGCTTGCCGCGTTGGCCCGCTCGATGCCGGCGCCGCGGCCGTTCAACCCCGACACGCAGACCGCGGACCGGGCGCCGCTGCAGGACGTTGCCCTGCGGGGTGCCGACGTCGGTGTCGCCTACCGGGCGGGCGATCGGTCGACCGGCGGGATCGACTGCCTGCTGGGCTCACGGGTGAACGGCACCACGCTGGTGTGGCGTCCCTCGTGGGCCCAGGTCCAGCCCGGCGAACTCACCTGCACGGGAGAGACCGCGCTGGACCGGCAGGGGACCACCCCGCCGCACTAGTGCTCGGCGCAGGTGCCGGTGATCTCGACCGTGTGGGAGATCTCCGAAAAGCCGTGCTCGGCTGCGATCTTCTCCGCCCAGCGCTCCACCGCGGGTCCTTCGACCTCCACCGTCCGGCCGCAGAGGCGGCACACCAGGTGATGGTGGTGGTGCGCCGAACACCGCCGGTAGATCGCCTCGCCCGAATCGGTGCGGAGCACGTCGATCTCGCCCGCCTCCGACAGGGACTGCAGCGTGCGGTACACCGTCGTCAGGCCGATTCCGTCGCCGCGCTTGCGCAGCTCGTCGTGGAGTTCCTGGGCCGAACGGAAGTCGTCGATCGTGCTCAGCAGCTCGACGACCGCGGACCGCTGCCGGGTGGATCGGCGCCCGGGGACCGGGGCCTGGCTGCGTTGTGCGGCCGGCTCAGCGGCGGGGTTCATCACTTTCCTTCCTGCACGTGGGCGACGGCGTCGACCACGATGTGCGCCAGGTGGTCGTCGGCGAGCCGGTAGACGACCTCGCGGCCGCGGCGCTCGCCCTGGACCACCCCGGCCGTCTTCAGCACCCGCAGGTGCTGGCTGATCAGCGGCTGGGCGACGTCGAGGGCGTCCACCAGCTCGTGCACGCACCGGTCGGCCGCCCGCAGCTGGAGCACGATCGCGATCCGGACCGGTGCCGCCAGCGCGCGCAGCAGGTCGCCCGCGTCGGTCAGCACCGACTGCGCGGGGTGGGCGGGCGCGGCCGGAGACGCTTCAGCCGCCGGGCTGCAGTCCGCGAGCCCCGGCTGGGCGCCACTCCCGGTCACGGTCGCCATTCCCGCCTCCACGCTGCTCGTCCGCCGCCTGCGACCATGAATTCCGTAGTCATTGCCGATAACGGTGCGGCCCATCCTAGTGTTCCCCCGTCCGGGACCCCCTCTCGACGCCGAGCTGCGGGGTACGGCCGGTCGTATTAACCCATTCGGGTGAGTTCGTGGGATATTGGCCCTGCGGCTTCGCATGTCGTGGCCGACGGTGCAAGGTTGTCGCGGAGCGTTTTGCCGTTTTCCGGACGACGGCGAGCCGCCCGAGCAGAGCAGTGGGGAGACATGACGCGTTTCGTGACAAAGGCAGCCGCGGTGGCGGCCGCGGTGTTCCCGCTGGTCGGCGTGGGGGTCGCGGGGGCGCAGACCCAGGCCGTCGACGAGAAGACCGGCCCGGTCTCGTTCGCGAACATCGCCTCGGTGCGGATCGGCGACGAAGGCCAGCGCGGCGGCGCCCTGATCACCGAAACGCAACGATCCCCGCTGCTGCCCGGCCAGTCGAAGCTCGGCGCGGACCGCGTCTCGGTGCCGAAGGACGACGGCGAGCGCGCGACCTTCGGCGGGCACTACCAGATCGACCTCGGCCGCTACAGCGCGTCACAGAACCCGTACCCGCCGGGGATCGCGAGCCGGGACCACAACGTCTTCGCCGCGTTGCTGGCCACGACCGTACCCACCGCGGCCGCGGAGACGAACTACGCGCTGCGGGACAACTGGCAGGGCAGCTCCGAACCGGCCGCCAACACCGTGCTCGTGCTGGAAGGCGCCAAGACGGCGGTGGACTGCACCGGCCCGGCGAAGCTCTCCGCGACCTCGTCGGTCGCCCGGCTGTGGGTGCGCCAGGCCGGCGGCGCGCTCGGCATCGTGCCGGTGCCCGGCGGCGACGCCGGTCTGCAGCTGAAGAACCTGCGGCTCGGCCCGCCCGGCGACATCACCAACGCCGACCGCGCGACCACGGTCTCCGACCTCAAGCTGACCCGCGTCGCCGCGTTCGACCAGCTGATCCGCCAGGACGGCTGGCGCGGGGGCGATCACACCGCCGTCGCCGGCTGGCGGGTCGAGATCACCACCCACGTCAAGGACGCGCAGGGTGCCGCGCTGCAGGACGTGCGGACCAGCATCGTCCTCGGCGGGGTCAGCTGCTCGGTGCCGAACGGGTTCGTCGCGAAGGCCGCGGCCCCCGCGGGCGGCCCGACCGCCACGCAGGCCGCCGTGCCGACCCAGGTCCCGGCCGGGTACCTGGGCGCGGCCGCGCCGGCCACCGACGACGACGGCTCCCGCGTGCCGTTCGGCATCGGCCTGCTCTTCGGCGGCGTCTTCTTCGCCGCGGTCGCCCTGCTGCTGGGCCGGCGGCGCAAGACCGGGTCGGACTAAGTGCTGCGCACCGCGCTGGCCGCCGTCTCGGCCGCGCTGGCCGTGGCCGCCTTCGCGGCCGGGATCGTCGTCCTGACCTGGCTGCCGCCGGCGGTCGCGCCGTCCGCGGCGGCACCCCCGCCCGGCACGCTGCCGGGCGAGAACGCGGCCCCGGCCGTGCTCCCGGCGGACAGCGAGTCCGTGGCGCAGCAGCGGCCGGGCACGGTCCGGCTGCCCGGCGGCGCCACCGCCCGCCTGGTCCGCACCGAACTCACCGGCACCGGCGTGCTGCCGATCCCGCGCGGCCTCGGCGACGCCGCCTGGTGGGGCGCCAAGCTCGGCGCGGCCCGGGGCGCGGCCCTGCTGTCCGGGCACGTGAACTGGGAGGGCCGGCGCGGGCCGTTCGACGAGCTGTGGCGCATGCGGGCCGGCGACGAGGTCAGCGTGGTCGACGCGCGCGGCGGCCGGTGGGTCTACCGCGTCCACGACGTCGTCACGCTGCCGAAGGAGACGCTGCCGGCCCAGGCCGAGCGGTGGTTCGGGCAGGACGGGCCGCACCGGCTGGTGCTGGTGACCTGCGGCGGCGACTACGTCGGCGGCACCGAGGGCTACGACGAGAACCGCCTGGTCACGGCCGAGCTGGTGACGCGCCCCACCGGTTGATCGAGTTCGCTGCAACCTCCCGCCCCCTTCGCGGCATGCCTGTCCGTGCACTGGCCACGACAGCGAAGGAGCACACCCCATGCAGGAGCGGAACCCGGCGGAGCCGAAGAAGGGCTCCGGCCGCTGGTGGATCGTCGGCGGCGCCGGGGCGTTCGTGGTCGCGGCGCTCGTCGCGACCTTGCTCGTGTTCACCGGGAAGGATGAACCCGCCGTCGCGAACGGCGCCGGTGGGCCGGTCCCGGCCGTGAACCAGCCGGCCTCGCCGGACTCCCGGCCGGACACCGGCAAGGCGCCGGCCCAGCTCTCCCTGCCCGGCGGCGGCACCGCGAAGCTGATCCAGGAGGACCTCGATGCCGCCGGCGCACTGAAGATCCCGGAGGGGCTCGACGAGGCCGCCTGGTGGGGCGCGCAGCTGGGCGCCGACCACGGCGTCGCGCTGCTGTCCGGGCACGTGAACTGGAAGGGCAGGAAGGGCCCGTTCAACGAGCTCTGGCAGGTCAAGCAGGGGCAGGACGTCAAGCTGACCGACGCCGCGGGCGGCGCGTGGGTCTACCGGATCGAGGCCACCGAGACCGTGCACAAGACGGACCTCGCCGGCCGGTCGGAGCAGCTGTTCGACCCCGACGGGCCGCACAAGCTGCTGCTCGTCACCTGTGGCGGCGAGTACGTCGGCGGCAGCGAGGGCTACGAGGACAACCGCGTCGTGACGGCGTCGCTGGTGACGCGGCCGTAGGCTCACCTGCGCGTAAAGGAGCGGGCCCCGGCGGATACCCTTGACGTTCTAGTCCGATGAACCGTCCCCGCAAGCTTTTCGGAGCGTGGAGTGCCCACGAACACCATTGAGAAGATCATCAGCCTGTGCAAGCGCCGTGGTTTCGTCTTCGCCAGCGGAGAGATCTACGGCGGCACCCGCTCTGCGTGGGACTACGGGCCGCTCGGGGTCGAGCTCAAGGACAACATCAAGCGCCAGTGGTGGAAGACCGTCGTCCAGGGCCGCGACGACGTCGTCGGCCTCGACTCGTCGGTGATCCTGCCGCGTGAGGTCTGGGTCGCGTCGGGGCACGTCAACGTGTTCACCGACCCGCTGATCGAGTGCCTTTCGTGCCACAAGCGGTTCCGCGCCGACCAGCTCGCCGAGGAGTTCGCGGCGCGCACCGGCAAGGAGACCAGCGAGGACGACCTGTCCGAGGTGCCGTGCCCGAACTGCGGCACGCGCGGCAAGTACACCCCGCCGCGGGACTTCAACATGATGCTGAAGACCTACCTCGGCCCGGTGGAGTCCGAAGAGGGCCTGCACTACCTCCGCCCGGAGACCGCGCAGGGCATCTTCGTGAACTTCTCCAACGTCCAGACGACGTCGCGGAAGAAGCCGCCGTTCGGCATCGGCCAGATCGGCAAGTCCTTCCGCAACGAGATCACGCCGGGCAACTTCATCTTCCGGACGCGTGAGTTCGAGCAGATGGAGATGGAGTTCTTCGTCGAGCCGGGCGAGGACGAGACCTGGCACCAGTACTGGATCGACCAGCGCACCGAGTGGTACAAGGACCTCGGCATCAAGGCCGAGAACCTGCGCCACTTCGAGCACCCGAAGGAAAAGCTCTCGCACTACGCGAAGCGCACGGTCGACATCGAGTACCGGTTCGCGTTCAACGCGGGCCAGGAGTGGGGCGAGCTCGAGGGCATCGCGAACCGCACCGACTTCGACCTGACGACGCACTCGAACCACTCGGGCCAGGACCTGTCGTTCTTCGACCAGGCCTCGGGCCAGCGGTACCGGCCGTTCGTCATCGAGCCGGCGGCGGGTGTCGGCCGCTCGATGATGGCGTTCCTGGTGGACTCCTACGTCGAGGAAGAGGTGCCGAACGCCAAGGGCGGCACCGACACCCGCGTGGTGCTGAAGCTCGACCCGCGGCTTTCGCCGTTCAAGGTCGCGGTGCTGCCGCTGTCGCGCAACGCCGACCTGACCCCGAAGGCCAAGGAAGTCGCGGCGACCCTGCGCAAGCACTGGAACGTCGACTTCGACGACGCCCAGGCGATCGGCCGCCGCTACCGCCGCCAGGACGAGATCGGCACGCCGTACTGCGTCACGGTGGACTTCGACTCGCTCGAGGACCAGGCCGTGACCGTGCGCGAGCGCGACTCGATGTCGCAGGAGCGGATCGCGATCGACAAGCTGGAGTCCTACCTGGCGGGCCGCCTCGTCGGCTGCTGATCCACCGGAAGCCCGGGTACCCCTGACACTTGTCACGACGAGGTCGTGACGCACGGTCTGGGGACCCGGGCCTTCCGGGCGGCAGCCTGGGGGCATGCGAGAAACAGACATCCAGGCGGTGGCGGCGGGGGCCGCGATCCACCTCACCGGCCTGCGGAAGCACTACGGCGAAGTCCACGCGGTCGACGGCGTCGACCTGACGATCGCCCCGGGCGAGGTGGTCGCCCTGCTCGGCCCCAACGGCGCGGGCAAGTCCACCACCGTCGACATGATCCTCGGCCTGACCAGCCCCGGCGACGGCGAAGTGCGCGTGTTCGGGCGCAAGCCGATCGACGCCGTCCGCGCCGGCCTGATCGGCGCGATGCTGCAGGGCGGCGCCCTGATGGACGACCTGACCGTCGGCGAGACCGTCGGCATGGTCGCGGCCCTGCACCGCGAGCCGATGCCGGTCGCCGAAGCCCTGCGCGCCGCCGGCGTCGAGGAGCTGGCCGGCCGCCGCGCCAACAAGCTCTCCGGCGGGCAGAAGCAGCGGGTGCGCTTCGCCGTCGCCCTGGTCAGCAACCCGGACCTGCTCATCCTCGACGAGCCGACCGCGGCGATGGACGTCGGCACCCGGCGCGAGTTCTGGCAGTCGATGTACTCCTTCACCGAGTCCGGGCGCACGGTTCTGTTCGCCACGCACTACCTCGAAGAGGCCGAGGAGTTCGCCGACCGGGTGGTGCTGATGCGCCGCGGCCGGATCGTCGCCGACGGCAGCGTCGCCGAGGTCCGCGCGCTGGCCGGCGGCCGCACCCTCCGCGCGGCCGTCCCGGGCGCCACCGAAGCGGTCATCGCCGCGCTGCCCGGCGTCAAGGAGTTCGAGCTGCGCGGCGACCGCGTCGCCATCTCCAGCGCCGACTCCGACGCCACCCTGTGGGCGCTCAAGGCCGCGGTCCCGGCCGTGCACGACGTCGAAATCAGCGCCGTCGGCCTCGAAGGCGCCTTCCTGTCCCTGACCGCCGACGAGACCGCGGAGCCCGTGCGATGAACGCCACCTACCTGCTCACCGAGATCCGCCGGAACTTCCGGGCGCCGCGCTTCCTGATCTTCGTGGTCGCGTTCCCGGTGCTGATGTTCCTGTTGCAGGCCAACGTCTTCACGAAGGCGAGCGACCCCGACCACTCGCAGACCGCGGCCGTGCTCATGGTCAACATGATGACGTTCGGCGTCTTCGCCGCGGCGACGAACAGCGGCGCCCGGCTCGCCCTCGAACGCGCCGTCGGCTGGCAGCGGCAGCTGCGCCTGACCCCGCTGACCGGCACCGGCTACCTGGCGGGCAAGGGGATCTCCGGGATGCTCGTGGGACTGCCCGCGCTGATCCTCGTGCCGCTGCTCGGCGTGCTGGCCGAGGGCGTGCACGTCGACGCGAGCGGCTGGGTGCGGATCTTCGCCGGCATCTGGCTCGGCACGATCCCGCTGGTGCTGCTGGGCCTGCTGCTCGGCCAGTTCGGCACGCCGGACTCGATGCAGCCGATCAACATGCTCGTCACGCTCGGCATGGGGTTCCTCGGCGGGCTGTGGATCCCGATCGAGACGATGCCGGGCTGGATGCACGACGTCGCCCAGATCATGCCGACGTACTGGGTGCTTCAGGTGGCGCGGCCCGCGGTGACCAGCGACATGGTGGTCTCGCTGCCGACGGCCGCGGGCGTGCTCGGCGCGTGGACGGTCGTGCTCGGGGCGCTGGTGATCAGGCGTTACCGTAAGGACAGTGCCCGCGTCTGAGGGCCGGAGGGGAACGGCGATGGCGGAGTCCGGGAAACGCAGGTTCGGGCTGGACCGGAAGGAATCGTGGTGGGAAGACCCGCTGCCCGACGCCCACAACCGCGGCGGCCCCGGCGGCCCGCGCTGGCCGATCATGTCGGTGGTCTTCCTGCTGCCGTTCCTCCTCCCGGTCACGCGCTCGTTGCTGGCCGAGCCCGCGATCACCCCCGGGCTCGTGCTCATGGCCGTCGTCGTCTACGCCTACGGCGCGTGTTACGCGGTGTTCCCCTACTTCTTCCGCCGGGAACTCCGCGTGAAGCTGGCGTTCGGGATCGTGATGAACCTCCTGGGGCTCGCCTCGCTCACGCTGGCCACCGGCAGCGCGTTCGTCCTGCTCTACGGCACGGCCGTGCTGGTGTTCCTGGTCCCGGCGGCCTGGTCGGTGATGATCGACCTGGCCACGCTGGCCGCCGGCGCGGCGATCCTGCTGGCGAAAGGCCAGTTCCTGGACGGCTACGGCGACTTGATCACGGTCTTCTCGATCACGCTGGCGATGTTCTTCATGGGCAACCTCGTCCGCGCGATCCGGCGGCTGGAACGCGCCAACGAAGAGATCGCCACGCTCGCCGTGGCGAACGAGCGGGAGCGGCTGGCCCGCGACCTGCACGACCTGCTCGGGCACAGCCTCACCACGATCACCGTCAAGGCGGGGCTGGCCCGGCGGGTGCTGGAAAGCGCCGGCGACATCCCGCGGGCGGTGGAGGAGATCCGCGAGGTCGAAAACCTCACCCGCAGTGCCCTCTCCGACGTCCGCGCGACCGTGTCGGCGAACCGCGAGGTGTCGCTGTCCGCGGAGCTCGTCGGCGCTCGCGCGGCGCTGCGGGCCGCGGAGATCGACGCCGACCTGCCGCACGCCGTCGACAACGTCCGGCCGGAGTTCCAGCCCACCTTCGGCTACGTCCTGCGCGAAGCCGTGACGAACGTGCTGCGGCACTCCGGGGCCAAGCGGGTGCGCGTGCGGCTGGGTGACAGCTGGCTGGAGATCGAGGACGACGGCACCGCCACCGGCGTCGTCGCGGGCAACGGCCTGCGCGGGCTCTCCGAGCGGCTGGCCGCCGTCGGGGGCACGCTGCGGACGTCGGTCCGGGCCGGGGGAGGATTGCTCGTGCGGGCGGAGATCCCGGAGACCCCACCGTCCGAACCGAGCCCGGCCACCCCGGCCGTGCGCGCCGAACCCGCGGGAGGACTCGCTTGATCCGGGTACTGCTGGCCGACGACCAGGCCATGGTCCGCGGGGCGCTGGCCACCGTGCTGGGCCTCGAGAACGACATCGAAGTGGTCGGGCAGGTCGGCTCCGGTGACGAGGTGGTGGCCGCCGCGCGCGAGGCCAAGCCGGACGTCGCCCTGCTGGACGTCCAGATGCCGGGCAAGGACGGCCTGGAGGCCGCGGCCGAGCTGCGGGCCGCGCTGCCGTCGTGCCGGGTGATCATCTGCACGACGTTCGGCCGGCCCGGCTACCTCGCCCGCGCGATGGCGGCGGGCGCGGCCGGGTTCGTCGTCAAGGACGCTCCGCCGGAGCAGCTCGTCGAAGCCGTCCGGCGAGTCCACAGTGGACTGCGCGTGGTGGACCCGGCGCTGGCCGCGGAATCCCTCGCCACCGGGGCCAGCCCGCTCACCGGGCGGGAGCGGGACGTCCTGCGGGAGGCCAAGGACGGCAGCACGGTGGCCGACGTGGCCCGCGCCCTGCACCTTTCCGAAGGCACCGTCCGTAACCACCTGTCCGCGGCGATCGGCAAGACCGGCGCCCGGACGCGGGCCGAAGCCGTGCGCGTCTCCGAGGAGCGTGGCTGGCTCTGAGCCGCTTCTGAAAGAATGACCCGGATGGGTATCGCTGAACGCACCAAACCGTCGCTCGCGAGCTGGGCGCGCCGGATCGCCTTCGGCACGGTCCTGCTGCTGCTGGCGCTCGTCGGCGGCACGGCGTTCCGGGTCTGGCAGGTGGCCCGCGAGAACGACCGGACCCCCGCCGACGTCATCGTGGTGCTGGGCGCGGCCCAGTACAACGGCAAGCCGTCGGACATCTACGCGGCCCGGCTGGCGAAGGCCAAGCAGCTCTACGACGCCGGCGTCGCGAAGACGATCGTCACCGCGGGCGGCAAGAAGGCCGAGGACAACTTCACCGAGGCCCGGGCCGGCCAGCTCTGGCTGACCCGGCGCGGGGTGCCGGCGTCGGCGACGCTCGCGGTCGGCGAAGGCAGCGACACGCTGCGCAGCCTGCGCGCGGTCTCCCAGCAGGTCGAGGCCCGCGGCTGGCGCTCGGCGGTGCTGGTCAGCGACCCGTGGCACTCCTTCCGCGCCCGGACCATGGCCGGCGACCTGGGCCTGGACGCGTGGACCGCGCCGACGCACAGCGGGCCGATCGTCCAGGAGCGCGTCACCCAGGTGCGGTACATCGTGCGGGAGACCGGCGCGCTGCTGTACTACCGGCTGACCAAGACTCCGGCCGACGACCTGTTCGCCACGTTCCTCAGCTGAGATTTTGTCGGGGGCCCGTTTAGGCTGGCCGGGTGGACTACACCGAGCACGACACCGCCCGCCTGCTGCCGGAGCCGGCGAAGGGTGCGGCGCTGCCCGGCGCCCGGGCGGACGGGCGCAGCGCGTTCTCGCGCGACCGCGCCCGGGTGCTGCACTCCGCCGCGCTGCGGCGGCTGGCCGGCAAGACCCAGGTGGTCGGGCCGGGGGAGGGCGCCGAGATCACCGGCGTCCCGCGCACCCGGCTGACGCACTCGCTGGAGGTCGCCCAGATCGGCCGGGGCATCGCCGACGAGCTGGGCGCCGACCCGGACCTGGTGGACACCGCCGGGCTGGCGCACGACATCGGCCACCCGCCGTTCGGGCACAACGGCGAGCGCGCGCTCGACGAGGTGGCCGGCGTGTGCGGCGGGTTCGAGGGCAACGCGCAGACGTTGCGCATCCTCACCCGGCTGGAGCCGAAGCTGCTGTCCGACGAGGGTGACCCGGTGGGGCTCAACCTGACGCGCGCGTGCCTGGACGCGGCCACGAAGTACCCGTGGCCGCGCCGGCCGGGGCAGGGGAAGTACGGCGTGTACGGCGACGACGCCGGAGTGTTCGAGTGGTTCCGCGCGGGGGCGCCGGCGGAGCAGCGGTGCCTGGAGGCCCAGATCATGGACTGGGCGGACGACGTCGCGTACTCGGTGCACGACGTCGAGGACGGGGTGCTGGCCGGCCGGATCAAGCTGGGCGTGCTCGCCCACCCGGACGAGCGGGCGGCCGTCGCCGAGGCCGCCGCCAAGCACTTCTCCGCGCAGTCGGTGTCCACTTTGGAGGGTGCGGCGGCGGAACTGCTGGCGCTGCCGGTGGTGGCGGCGCTGGCGTCGGCCGAGCCGGACGGCTCGCCGGGCGCCCAGGTCGCGCTCAAACGGCTGACGAGCGAGCTGGTCGGCCGCTTCACGACGGCGGCGGTCACCGGCACGCGCGAGAAGTTCGGCGAGGGGCCGCTGGGGCGCTACCGGGCGAACCTGTGCGTCCCGGAGCAGGTGGCGGCGGAGGTGGCGCTGCTGAAGGCGCTGGCCCTGCGGTACGTGATGAGCGACCGCCGCCGGCTGGCCGTGCAGGACGGCCAGCGCGAGCTGCTGGCCGAGCTGGTCGACGCCCTCGCGCGCCGGGCCCCGGAAGCCCTCGACCCGCTGTTCGTCCCGGCCTGGAACGCGGCCCCCGACGACGCCGCCCTGCTCCGGGTGGTGGTCGACCAGGTCGCCTCCCTCACCGACGCCCAAGCCCACGTCTGGTACTCCTGGCACGTGACCCGCCGCCACCGCTGACGGCTTCGAAAGTTTCACGGAGGATTTGTCATCCTCGGGCGGACTTGCGCGCGGGCGGCCGGTCGGGGGTGGCGTTCCGGTACTCTCGCCCGCATGGCCACGGACAGCCACCTCCGGTTCGCCCTCGCCGTCCACTCGGCCCTCGGTGCCGGGGGCGGGAACACCTGCTTTTCGCCGTATTCGGTGGCCAGTGCGCTGACTCTCGCCGCCCTCGCCGCCCGGGGGCGGACCCGGGACGAGCTGGTCGCGCTGCTCGGTGACCCGGGTGAGCAGACCGTCCTGCTGCGGGAGGCCGCCCGGCTCGTCGAAGAGGCGCACAGCAAGGAGCAGCCCGAGCTGGCCCTCGCGAACACGCTGTGGGCGGACGACCGCCTTCCGCTCGAGGACTCCTTCAAGGCCGAACTCGCCGAGTGGCCCGGGGCGGCCGTCGCCAGCGCGCCGTTCGAAAAAGACCCCGAGGCCGCTCGTGCGCTGATCAACGACGACGTCGAGCGCACCACCCGCGGACTGATCCCGCAGCTGCTGCCGCCCGGTTCGATCGACTCCGACGTCGCGGCCGTGCTGGTCAACGCGCTGTACCTGAAAGCCGCCTGGAGGCTGCCGTTCCGCGAGGCGAACACCTCCGACGTGCCGTTCCACGCCCCCTCCGGCACCCGGGACGTGCCGACCATGTGGCTCAGCGAAAGCCTCGGTTACGCGCACACCGGCGGCTGGCAGGTGGTGCAGCTCGTCGCGGCCGGTGGCCTGCAGGCCGTCGTGCTGCTGCCCGACGGCGACCTCGCCGAGGCGGAGCCCCGGCTCGACGCCGCCACCCTGAGCGGCCTGCTCGGCAAGGTCCGCGCCAAGAAGGTCGAACTCTCGCTCCCCAAGGTCTCGCTCGACGCGACCAGCAAGCTCGCCGGCGTGCTTCGCGGCCTCGGCGTGCAGACGATCTTCACCGACCGCGCCGACCTGACCGGGCTCTCGCCGGATCCGCGGCTGACCGTGTCCGAGGTGCTGCACCAGGCCGTGCTGCGCGTCGACGAAGAGGGCTTCGAGGGGGCCGCGGCCACCGCGCTGGTCATGCGCCTCACCTCGATGATGATCGACGACCCGGTCGCCGTCACGGTGGACCGGCCGTTCCTGCTGCTGGTCCGGCACGCCGCGACCGGGGCGCTCTACTTCGTCGCCAGGGTGGTCGAACCGTGAGCTTGAAGTCCGAAGCCGTCCCCGACCTGGTGCCACCCGCTCCCGAACCCCCCGAAGGCCCGAAGCGCTGGGCGTGGCAGGACTCCGCGATCGCCGGCGGGTTCCTGCTGTTCACGATCCTGCTCTACAACGGGCTGTGGTTCGACCTCAAGCGCGGCTACCTCTGGAACGGCGGAGCCGACCAGAGCCAGTGGGAGTGGTACTCGACGGTCGTCGCGAAGGCCGTCCTCCACTTCCAGAACCCGTTCACCACGGACCTGCAGAACTACCCGCAGGGCGTCAACATGGCGGCGAACGCGGCGATGTTCGGCCTGAACGTCCCGCTGGCGCCCTTGACGCTCACCTTCGGCGCGACGCTGACCTGGGCGATCGTGCTCACCGCCGGCCTCGCCGGCACCGCGACCGGCTGGTACTGGGTGATCTCCCGGCACCTGGTCCCGAACCGGACGGCGGCCGCGATCGGCGGCGCGTTCTGCGGCTTCGCGCCGCCGATGATCTCGCACGGCAACGCGCACCCGAACTTCATCGTGCTGTTCGTGCTGCCGTTCATCGCGCTCAAGACCATCCAGATCGCGCACAACGAGCGCCCGGTGCGCAACGGCATCGTGCTCGGGCTGCTCGTCGCGTGGCAGATCCTGCTGGGTGAAGAGCCCCTGGCGATCTTCGCGCTCACCTTCCTCGTCTTCGCGGTCGCGTACTTGATCCCGCACCGCGCGGAAATCCGCGGCATGCTGGCACCACTGGGCAAGGGCATCGGGGTCGGCGCGGTCGTCGCCCTGCTGGTCGCCGGATTCCCGCTGTACTGGCAGTTCTTCGGCCCGCAGAGCTTCCACTCCCTGCTGCACGGTTCGGCGGGCAACGACACCGCGGCGTTCACCCGCTTCGCGACGCAGTCGGTCGCGGGGGCGCCCGAGGCGGCCGCGGACGTCTCGATGAACCGCACCGAGGAGAACGCCTTCTTCGGCTGGCCGCTGATCGTGCTCATGGTGATGCTGACGATCTGGCTGTGGCGTGACGTCGTTTCGCGGGCGCTCGCGATCACGATGTACGTGATGGCGGTGCTGTCGCTGGGCGTCGAGATCACGGTGGCGCACGAGGACACCGGCTTCGCCGGCCCGTGGAAGTGGCTGGGCCGGCTGCCGTTGCTCGACTCCGTGCTCGAGTCCCGGCTCGCGATGGGCTGCATCCCGGTGGTGGGCGCGCTGCTGGCGATCGCGACGCACCGCGTCTGGACGGCGGCGGCCCAGCAGCCGGCGCCGCTCGACGGAACGCCCGCGTTCCCGCTGCGGATGGTCTGGATCGGCGCGGTGGTGGCGGTGCTGCTGCCGATCGCGCCGACGGAGCTGGTGACGCACCAGCGTCCCCTCTCGCCGCCGTTCTTCGCCGACGGCATCTGGCGCCAGTACGTCGCCCCGGGCGGTTCGCTGGTGCCGGTGCCGCTGCCGAGCACCGGGGAGGCCGAGCCGCTGCACTGGCAGGTCGACGCGGGCCTCGGCTACCCGATGCCGGAGGGCTACTTCGTCGGCCCCACGTCCCCGACCGACCGCCGCGGCCGCTACGGTGCCGTCCCGCTGCCGACGTCGGACCTGTTCGCGCAGGTCGAGCGCACCGGTCAGGCCGCCGAGGTCACCGAGGCCGACCGCACGCAGGCGCTCGCGGACCTGCGGGCCTGGAACGCGGACGTGCTCGTGGTCGGGCCGCGGCAGAACCAGGAAGCGCTGAAGTCCACTGTGGAGCTGTTGCTGCGCAAGCCCGCGGAGTTCGTCGGCGGGGTGTGGATCTGGGACGTCCGCCCGCTCACGGCGTGAGTAAGGTCGGCAGCTGTGACCATTGTGGATGAACAAGGACGGCCCGAGCCGCCCGTCGACGCCGACGAAGCCGCAACGCTGCTCGGTTTCCTCGACTACCATCGCGCGACCCTCGCTTGGAAGTGTGCGGGTCTGGACGTGGCCGGTCTGCGGACGACCGTCGCGTCGTCCAAGATGACGCTCGGCGGGCTCCTCAAGCACCTGGCCTACGTCGAGGACCACTGGTTCTCGCGCGTGTTATTCGACCGCCCGCGGGCGGCGCCGTTCGACGCGGTCGACTGGACGGCCACGCCCGACTGGGACTGGGATTCCGCCGCGGACGACACCCCGGAGCAGCTCTTCGGCCTGTGGGAGGACGCGGTCGCCCGCTCGCGGGAGTCGGTGGCGAAGGTCCTGGAGAACGGCCTTTCACAGCCGGCCCGGCGCCCGTGGCCGGACGGCCTGACGCCGAGCCTGCGCTGGATCCTGGTCCACATGGTCGAGGAGTACTCCCGGCACAACGGCCACGCCGACCTCATCCGCGAGTCCATCGACGGCCGCACCGGGGAGTAGCCGGGCGGTCAGAGCCGCAGGCCCACCAGCTTGGCCAGGAACCGGTCCAGCTGCTCGACCGCCGGCGGCCACGGCAGGTCGGGCTCGTTGATCCGCTGCGCCAGCATGCCGTTCACGGCGGTCCGCAGGTCGATGGCGACGGTCGCGGCGTCGTCGGCCGGCGCCAGGCCCGCCTCCATGCACCGCCGGACCGCCTCGGTCGTGCGGGCGACCATCACTTCCTTGAACGGCATTCCGTGCCGCCGGTGGACCTTGCTCTCGTGCAGCACCTTGTAGAGCCCGGAGTGCTCCTGCGCCCACGCCGCCTGGGCCAGGATCCGGGCGCGCAGCGCGGCCGCCGGGTCCGCGGCGGCGTCGGCCGCTTCGTCGCCGGTGCGGACGAGCTCCTCGTGGCAGCGCTGCATGGCCGCCAGCACGAGGGCGTCGCGGTCCGGGAAGTGCAGGTAGACCGACGTCGCCGCGATCGACACCTCGCGCGCGACGGCCCGCAGGGACAGCGCCTCGTCGTCGGCGAGCTCGTCGAGCATCCGGACGGCGGCCGTGACGATCTCGTCCCGCAGCAGCTCGCCCTGGCCGCGGGCGTTCGGGCGGCGTCTCGTCTCTTCCATCGGCACCCAGTGTAGCTGGACACTCTTTACGCTACAGGTGTAGCGTGAATCGCACTACAGCTGTAGCGCTACAAACGTCCATAAAGCTGAAGGAGCCGAGCTTGACCACCACCGAAACCCCCACGAGCCTCGAACGGCTCGCCGCGCTCGACCCCGTGTTCGCCCAGATGGCCGGGGCCACGGCGAAGTTCGTCCGATCGATCCCCGAGCTCACCGACCGCGAGAAGACCTTTTTGTGTGTGACGGCCGACGTCTGCCAGGGGAGCCTGGGCCTGGCGTTCACCGCGCACGTGCGGGCCGGCCTGGCCGCCGGGGTGTCCACTTCGGACGTCCGCGAGCTGCTGCGGTTCGTCTCCTACGACTGCGGCTACCACGCGGCGGCCGCGGGCATCGAGCGGATCGCCGAGCTCGAGGCGGAACTCGGCCTGCCGCGCCCGGACGCCGAACCGCTGGCGCCGGAACTCGTGTCGGCCGGACCGGACGCGGCCCCCAGCCCGTTGCCGGACGCGGTGCGGGCGCGCGTCGGCGAGCTGGACCCGCACTTCGCCGGCTACTTCGACCTGCAGTCGCGGATGCGCACCGGACACGGGCCGGGCACGCTCAGCGAACGCGAGCGCGGCCTGGTCAGCCTCAGTGTCGACGTCCACTACCAGACCCTGGCCGACACGTTCCGCACGCACGTCGGGCGCGCGCTGCGGGGTGGCGCGTCGCCGGAGGACGTCCGGGCGGCGCTGCGGTTCACCGCCCAGTTCGGGGTCACCCGGGCCTGGCACGCCTGGGAAGCGCTGAACCCGATCCTCGCGGAAAGCTAGCCGAGGACCTCGTCCGCGAGTCGGCTCAGGTAGCCGGCGAACCGGTCGCGGTCCTCCTCGGGCCAGTGGCCCACCAGTGCCTCGAACGCCTGACGCTGGTGGGCCTGCGAAGCGCCGAGGAACTCCCTCGCCGCGTCGGTGAGGGTGAGCACCGCGCGGCGCGCGTCGCGAGTCGACGTCGAGCGCTCGACGAAGCCTTCTCGCGCCGCTTCGCTCACCATCCGGCTGGCCACCGAGCGGTCGACGCCCAGCTGGTGGGCCACGTCCGCGACGGTCACCTCCTCGCCGGCCGCCCCGTCGATCGCCTGGATGACGAACAGGTTCGGCACCGTCCACGACCGCGGCGCGCCGGCGGCGAAGCGCTCGACGACGTCCGGGGCCCACTGGCGTGCCCAGTGCCGGACCAGGCGGAACAGCGCCGGGCCACCCTCGCTTGATGTGTGCATAAGACACGTTATAACGTGTGCTTTATGCACGCATCTCGGAACCTCGCCTACGCCGGCCTCCTGCTCGGCATGGCCATGGCCCAGCTGGACGGACTGGTCCTCACCGCGGCCCTGCCGTCGATCGGCGCCGACCTGCACGCCCGGACCGGGCTCGTCGCGGTCACCGCCGCCGGCCTGCTGACTCTCACCGTCGCGACGCCGCTGCACGGCAGGCTCGGTGATCTGTACGGCCGCCGGATCTCCTTCGCGCTGTCGGTCCTCGTGTTCGCAGCCGCCTCCGCGTGGTGCGCCGCCGCGCCCGATCTCGGCTCGCTGATCGCCGCCCGCGCGCTGCAGGGCCTCGGCGGCAGCGGCCTGATCGTCACGGCGATGAGCGCCCTCGGCGAGCTGTTCGACCGCGACGAACTGCTGCGCCGCCAGGGCTGGCAGACGGCCGTCTTCGCGGCCGCCACCCTGGGCGGGCCGCCGCTGGGCGGACTGCTCGCGGCCGGGCCCGGCTGGCGGTGGATCTTCCTGGTCAACCTGCCCCTGAGCGTGCCGGCCCTGGTCCTCGGGTGGCGTGGGCTGCCCGCGAAACCGCGTCAGGGCAAGGAAAAGTTCGACGTTCCGGGCAGCGTGCTGCTGGCCGTCGCGGGCGCCGCCGTCGTCGCACTCGGCACCTTCGACGCGCTCGCGAGAAGTCCACTGTGGACGCCGGTGCTGCTCGGAACGACCGTGGCGGCGGGCTTCCTGTTCGTCCGTCGGCAGCGCCGCACGCCGAGCCCGCTGATCTCGCCGAAGGTGTTCGCGGACGCCGTCCTCAAGCGCGCGGTGGTGGTCAACGGCCTGGCGGGCGCCGCCCTCTACGGCACCTTCACCTACGTCGCCCTGGTCGCCGCTTCGGGGGCGGGCGCGGCGGGCACCGGGCTGCTGCTCGTCGCCATGACCGCGGGACAGCTCGTCCTGTCGGCGTCCTTCGCCGCGCTGGCCCGGCGGCACCCGGAGATGACGGGGTGGGGCCGGTCCGGCTGCCTGCTCGGCACGGCCGGGCTCGCCGCGATCGCCGTGGCGGCCGCCGCCGATGGCGCCCCCTGGCTCCTCGCCCCGGGCTTGTTCGCGATCGGCGCGGCCTTCGCCGTCTGCACTTCCGCCTACACCGTCCTCGGCCAGACGCGGGCCGACCGGGCGCTGCTGGGCGTCACGCTGGGATCGCTGACCTTCGCCCGGCAGGCCGGCGGCCTCGCCGGGGCCGCGGTGTTCGGCTGGCTCGCGCTGGCCACGACCGGCGGGCTGGGGGCCCCGGGCCTCACCGTCGTGTTCGCCGCGGCGGCCGTGACGATGCTGGTGGCGTGGCTCACGTCGCCGGTCGTCACATCCACCGGCGCCGTCTCGTCCAGCTCGTAGACGCCGGACGAAGGAGACCGAAATGCCGCGCATCCCCGCCAAGAAGACGTCCGAGGCCGGGCTCTTCCTCAAGCTCGTCTACCGGATCGCCGGCCGCCGCTTCGGCGCGGTGCCCGAGCCGATGGCCGTCACCGCGCACCACCCCGCCCTGCTGCGGACGTCCGTGGTGCACGAGCTGCTGGCCGAGCGCGCGTCGAAGAAGATCCCGGCGAACGTGCGGGAGCTCGCCGTCTACCGGGTCGCGACGCGGATCGGCTGCTCGTGGTGCGTCGACTTCGGCACCATGCTGCAGAAGCACGACGGCCTCGACATCGAGCGGCTGAAGCAGATCGACGCCTACGCGACTTCGCCCGCCTTCAGCCACCAGGAGCGGCTGGCGCTCGCCTACGCCGACGCGATGTCGTCGGACCGGGTGACGGTGACCGACGAGCAGGTCGCCGAGCTCGAGCGCGAGTTCGGCCGCGAGGGCGTCCTCGAGCTGACCTACCAGATCGCGCTGGAGAACTCCCGGGCCCGGATGAACAGCGCGCTGGGCATCGCCGACCAGGGCTTCACCTCCGGCGACGCGTGCCGGGTCCCGCTCCCGTAGCCGGTCGTGAGTGGTAAGGCGGGTTAGAACCCGCCTTACCACTCACGACCACCCGACCACGGGGGGAGCCGGGAGTTCGGCCCCCGGTGGGACGCGCCACCGGGTCCGCCGCGGGACCGTTCTGCCCATGCACCTCGTCGCCAGTGAACGGATCAAGCTCTTCAGCATCGCCACGCCCTGGGTGTGCGGCATCTTCGCCCTGGTCGCGATGGCCTTCCCGGCCGCGATCGCCGCGCTCAGCGCCGGGGAGGCCCACCTGCCGCCCACGGTCGCGAGCACCCAGTTCGGCTACCAGCTCGCCCTGGTCGCCGTGCTGGTGCTGGCCGGGCTCGCGGTGACGAGCGAGTACCACTCCGGCACGATCCACGGCACCTTCCAGGCCGTGCCGAGCCGGACACCGGTGCTGCTGGCCAAGGCCGCGCTCGTCGCCGGGTACGCCTTCCTGCTCGGCGAAGCCGCCGCGTTCACGGCCTGGCTGGTGGCGCGGATCCTCGCCCCGGAGGCCGACCTCGCCCTCGACAGCGCCGCGGACTGGCGGATCGTCGCCGGGACCGGCCCGGTGTTCGCGCTGGCCGCCGTCTGCGGGGTCGGCGTCGGCCTGCTCGTGCGGTACACGGCCGGCGCCGTGGCCGTGCTCGTCGCCTACCCGCTCATGGCCGAGAACGTCGTCCAGCTGATCCCGCGGGCCGGCCGGGCCATCCACCGGTGGCTGCCGTTGAACGCCGTCACGAAGTTCCTCAGCGGGAGCGGGGAAGCCAACGCGGGCCGGGACGGCGGCAACGCCGCGATCCTGTCCGACTCGCCGCTGAGCCCCGGCTGGGCGCTGGCCTACTTCGGCGTCTTCGCCGCGCTCCTGCTCACGGCCGGGATCACGAAGGCGCGTCGCCGGGACGCGTGATCCGGGCCAGCTTGTCCGGGTTCACGACGTCGTAGATCGCCACGATCCTCCCGTCGCGGACGGTCATCGCCTGCACGTGCTCGTCGAGGGCGAAGAAGCCGTCCCGGCCCGGCTGCGGGGCGAGGTACACCCCCAGGTCGCCGTTGACGAGCACCGGCGTGCCGCCGGTGAGCACGCCGGGCGGGTACTTGCCGGCGAGGCCCACGAAGAACCGGGCGATCTTGTCCGCCCCGACGATGAGCTGGCGCGTGGTCCGGCCCTTGCCGTTCGAGTCGCCGATGAGCACGACGTCGGGGGCCAGCAGCTCGGTGATCGCCCGGATGTCGCCGGCCTGCAGGGCGATGACGAACTTCTCGAGGATCTTCGCCTGGTCCTCCAGCGGGGCGCGCGGCGCCGGGTCGGCGTCGGCGAGGGCCTTGCGGCCGCGGGAGGCGTACTGGCGCGCGGCGTCGACCGAGACGCCGAGGGCGTCCGCGATCTCCGCGAACGGCACCGAGAAGGCGTCGTGCAGCACGAACGCGACGCGCTGCTCCGGCGTCAGCTTGTCGAGGACGACCAGCGCGGCCATCCGCAGCCCGTCGTCGCGCACCGCGACGTCCAGCGGGTCCTCGCTCACCGGCCGCCCGAACGGCGTGACGACCGGCTCCGGCAGCCAGTTGCCGACGTAGCGCTCCCGCTGCGCGGCCGCCGACTTGAGCCGGTCGAGGCAAATCCGGCCGACGACCGTGGTCAGCCAGCCCCGCAGGTCCCGGATCGCCGCGCGGCCGGCGTCGTCCAGGCCGGCCAGCCGCAGCCAGGACTCCTGCACCGCGTCCTCGGCGTCGGCGCGCGTGCCGGTCAGCCGGTAGGCCACCCCGATCAGGTGACTGCGGTGCGTGGCGAACTCCGCGGCGAGGGTGTCCTGGGCGGTGGGCGTGGCGGCCATGCCCCGAGTGTGCCGCACACGGGAGGAGCCGGGAAACGGGGAAGACTAGAGTGGGCGGCGTGGCAGGACGGATTCGGGAGAGCGACATCGCGGAGGTGCGCGAGCGGAACCGGATCGACGAGGTCGTCGGGGAGTACGTGGCCCTGCGCCGCGCCGGTGGGGGCAGCCTGAAGGGGCTCTGCCCGTTCCACAACGAGAAGACCCCGTCGTTCAACGTCCGCCCGACGCACGGCACCTTCCACTGCTTCGGCTGTGGCGAGGGCGGCGACGTGATCAAGTTCGTCCAGAAGATCGACCTGATCACGTTCGTGGAGGCCGTCGAGCGGCTGGCCGACCGGGTCGGCATCCGGCTCACCTACGAGGGCGGCGGCGCGACGATCCAGCGCGACCGCGGCAGCCGCACCCGGCTGGTCGAAGCCCACCGCCTGGCCCAGGAGTTCTACGCCGAGCAGCTGGTCACCGACGAGGCGCGCCCGGCGCGGGACTTCCTGTCCGAGCGCGGGTTCGACGCCGCCATGGCGAAGACGTTCGGCTGCGGGTACGCACCCGGCGGCTGGGACAAGCTGACTAAGTTCCTGCTCAACCGCGGCTTCGAGGTCAAGGAACTGCTCACGGCGGGGCTGTCCAAGGAGGGCCAGCGCGGCCCGATGGACCGCTTCCACCGGCGGCTGGTCTGGCCGATCCGCGACGTCGGCAACGACGTCGTCGGCTTCGGCGCCCGGCGGCTGTTCGACGACGACCGGATCTCGGCGAAGTACCTCAACACCGCCGAGTCGCCGATCTACAAGAAGTCCCAGGTCATGTTCGGCCTCGACCTGGCCAAGCGCGAGATCGCGAAGCGGCACCAGGTGGTCGTGGTCGAGGGCTACACCGACGTCATGGCGATGCACGCGTCGGGCGTCCCGACGGCGGTCGCGTCGTCGGGCACGGCGTTCGGCGAAGACCACATGAAGGTGCTGCGCCGGCTGATGATGGACGACGACGCCTTCCGCGGCGAAGTCATCTTCACCTTCGACGGCGACGAAGCAGGCCAGAAGGCCGCGTTGAAAGCCTTCGAAGGCGACCAGACGTTCGCCGGCCAGACGTACATCGCGGTGGCGCCGGACGGCATGGACCCCTGCGAGCTGCGCCTGGCCAAGGGCGACAGCGCGGTGAAGGACCTGGTCGCGCGGCGGACGCCGCTGTTCGAGTTCGTCATCCGTAGCACGCTCAAGAACTACGACCTCGACTCGGTCGACGGGCAGGTCGCGGCGTTGCAGAAGACGGTGCCGATGGTGGCGTCGATCAAGGACCGCGCGGCCCGCGACGGCTACGCGTCGAAGCTCGCCTGGTGGGTGGGCTGGCAGGACGTGGCGCAGGTGGTCAACCGCGTCCGCGGCAGCGCGGGCGCGACGGACAAGCGTGGCGGAGCGCCCCTGCGCCAGCCCGCCCGCGTCGGCGCTCCCGAGGCTCCGGCGGCCCAGGACGTTGTGCGGCCGGCTCCGAAGGACCCGCGGTTCGCCGTGCAGCGCGAGGCGCTGAAGGCCGCGCTGCAGCAGCCCGCGATCGCCGGGCCGGAGTACGACGCCCTGCCGCTGGAGGCGTTCACGCACCCGGTGTACGTCGCGGTGCACGAGGCGGTCTTGAAGGCCGGCGGCGCGGGTTCGGGCCTGACCGGCCCGGCGCTGCTGGACGCGGCCGCCCCGCACTGTCCGGAAGGGACGGTCCGGCGGGTGCTCTCGGAGCTGGCCGTGGAACCGTTGCAGGCCAAGGACGAAGTCGACTCCCGGTACATCTCGTCGATCCTCGCGCGGCTGCAGGAGGGCCTCGTCGGGCGGCAGATCGCGGAGATCAAGGGCAAGCTGCAGCGGCTGTCGCCGGTCGAGGCGCCGGACGACTACCGCGCGCTGTTCGGCGACCTCGTCGCGCTGGAGCAGTACAAGAAGTCGCTGGGCGAGCAGGCGGCCGCCGGCGCGTGGGGCTGAGATGAGTTTGTTGCGCCGGTTGCTGGGCGACCGCACACCGCCGGACTTCGCGGGTTCGCTGGACCCGGGTGAGGACGTCGTGGACAGCGCCCCGGTCGAGGGCGGCGGCCACCTGGTGGTGACGGCCCTGGGCCTGTGGATCCCCGCCGAGGACGGCGCTCGCCGCGTCGGCTGGCACCTCGTCGCCAAGGCGACCTGGGCGGACGGCGTCTTCACGTTGACGGAGTCGTCCGAGGTGGGCAAGGCGGGTGCGGCGGTCGTGCTGGCCGACCTCCCGCCGGTGCGCTTCCGGCTGCCGGCGCCGGGCAAGCTGCCGCGCGAGGCCTACCAGCGCGTCGAGGGCTCGATCCGGTCGCGGCACCGGCAGCAGATCGGTGCCGGGGGAGCGTGGTTCGTCCAGCGCAAGGTGCCCGGCCGCGACGGCACCGTGCTGCAGGTCCGGCCGGACCCCGGCACCGACGTCGCCCTGGTCGAGGCCATCGCCGAGCAGGCGGCCGCGAAGCTGGTCAACCCGGCGGAGTAGCAGTACGCTCGTACTCAGTACAGGCGTACTGTTATGCGGGAGGCTCTCGTGTGGGATCCGGGCAAGTACCTCGACTACGCCGACCTGCGGGCCCGGCCGTTCTACGACTTGATCACGCGCATCGGGGCAACGGCACCACGGCGCGTCGTCGACCTGGGCTGCGGCCCGGGCAACCTGACGGTTTCCCTGCGTGACCGCTGGCCCTCCGCGACTTTGGAATGCAGTGACAGTTCACCCGAAATGGTGACGGCGGCCCGCGCTCGCGGCCTCGACGCGACGTTGCTCGACGTCCGCGACTGGACGCCGGCGCCGGACACCGACGTCGTCGTGTCGAACGCCGTCCTGCAGTGGGTGCCGGACCACGCTGAGTTGCTCCGCCGATGGGCCGCCTCGCTGCCTGCGGGCGCCTACCTGGCCGTGCAGGTGCCGGGCAACTTCAACGCGCCGTCACACGTGCTGACACGCGAACTGGCGGCGTCCCCGGCCTGGGCGTCCCGCTTGACGGAGGTGGTCCTGCGCGAGGACGACGCGGTATCGACCCCCTTGGGGTACGCGAACCTCCTGGCCGACGCGGGCTGCGCGGTGGACGCCTGGGAGACGACGTACGTCCAGCCGTTGCGCGGCCCCTCACCGGTGCTGGAGTGGATCACGGGCACCGCGCTGCGCCCGATCCGCGCGGCCCTGACCGACGCGGAGTGGGAGCGGTTCCGCGCTGCCCTGGCGCCCCGCCTGGACGCGGCCTACCCCGCCCGCGCCGACGGCACGACGTGGTTCGAGTTCCGCCGGGTGTTTTTCGTGGCCCGGATCAGCGCTTGAGCTTCTCTCCGATCTTCGCCCGCGCAACCCCGGCGGCGCCTTGAACCATGGGGTGATCGACGACCCGGCGGTAGGAGCGCACGAGCTGCTCGTACCGCCCCCGGCCTGCCTTGGCGCCCAGTACGTACCCCAGGCCTGCCCCCAGCAGGAACTTCTTCATCCGCGTCCACGCCTTCCGTCGTTAGGTCGTCCGACTGTCCATTGTCCAGGAAAACCGGCCCCGCGGGGGTGGTTGCGCTAAGTGGGGGGTGGTGTCGGAGGCGGTACGGGCATGGGCTAAAGTTCTTCTTGTCGGTCGGAGAGACCGGCACCGGAAGTGAGCCACATTCCCCTGTAGCTCAACTGGCAGAGCATTCGGCTGTTAACCGGAGGGTTCTTGGTTCGAGTCCAAGCGGGGGAGCTTCCAGACGAGAAAGCCCAGGCCAACGGCCT
>NZ_PPHF01000122.1 GCF_002904335.1 Amycolatopsis sp. CA-126428
AGGCCTTCACCTGTCTGCACGACAGGCCGTCACCGGTCACCTCAACTCGGGACAACGTCCCTGAACATCACAGCTAGAACTCCAGGCGCCAGGTCTCCTCGGTCAGCTTCGGGCCCCAATCGGCGAAGTCCGTCTCCTGCACCAGCTCGAACCCGGCCGCGCGGTAGAGCGAACGCGCGGCGTCGAGGACGGAGACCGTCGACAGCTCCATCGCCCGGTAGCCGTGCGCTCTGGCGAACTCCACGCACTCGGTGACCAGCCGCTTGCCCACGCCGCGCCCTCGGGCCGACGGCTCGAGCAGCAGCAGCCGGAGCTTCGCGGTGTTCGCTCCCGGCCCGCGGGTGCACGCGATGCCGCCGGCCCGCTCGCCGTCCAGCTCCGCGATCCAGAAGGCCTGCCGCTGATCGTCGTGGGTTTCGGCGAAGTCCGCGACGATCCGGGCGACGAGCGCCTCGAACCGGGCGTTGAAGCCGTACTCGCGGGCGTAGAGGGCGCCGTGCCGTTCCACCACCCAACCGAGGTCACCCGGTCGTGGCGGGCGGAGGACGAGGGCCGGATCGCGGCGGCGGTCGCCGACCAGGTCGCCGATCGTGTGCATCGCGGCCAGCAGGCGCTGCTGGTCTTCGTCGGCGAAGCGGCGGAGCAGCCCGCCGATCTGGTCGGTGGAGCGGCGGTTCAGCACCGCGAAGGCGTCCCGGCCCGCCGCGGTGGGCCGCACGAGCTGGCGGCGGGCGTCCTCCTCGGACCGTTCGCGCGCGATCAGCCCGCGGGACTCGAGCCGCGCGAGCAGCCTGCTGGCGTAGCCGGCGTCGAGGTCGAGACGTTTCCGCAGGTCCGTGACCGGCAGCGGGTCCTGGTGGGCGAGCTCGAAGAGCACACGGGCTTCCGGCAGCGAGTACTCGGCGTCCACCGGCCCTTCGTCGAGCACGCCGATGACACCGGTGTAGAGCCGGTTGAAAGCCCGGACCGCGGCGACCCGCTCGGCGAGCTGAGCGTCGTTCATTGACCACCTCAACAAGTTCGTTGACGAAGTCAAAGATTACTGCGGAACGCTCCGCCGGCAACGGGGTTTCCGGGGAAATGGGAAACCCCGCGATGCTGCCAGGTCGGGGGTCCGCCAGCATCACGGGGTCGTACTGGGTATCGACACCTCTTCGGGTGGCGTTACACCATGAGCACGATGTGGCCTAGGTCACTCGAACGGGCGACCGCCACGGGGTGAAGAGATCAGCGCATGTAGCCCGAGCGAGCCTGCGCGATCGCGATGAGTTCCTGACGGACCGTCGCGGTGGCGGCGGTGTCGATCGCCCGGTTCAGCGCCCGGCGAGTGCGAACCTCAGCGCGGCGGGCACGGAGCTTGGCGGCGATGTTGTTCATCGGTTTCTGCATCCCCTTCGAGGGTCTTGGTGGTTGTGTTTCTAGTATGCACCTTTTTTCACAAGGAAGCCAACGAATGTCCGGTGATGTGGCGCACCCGCCGATGAATCATCGGCAAACTTGGGTATGCGCCGGAGAGATTCGGGGTGGCGGCAGTCACGTCGAAGCAACCCGCTACAGCTCTAGGGTTATCTAGCAATTGAGCTAGACAAGCGTAGCGACGCGCATAGACCGGAAGAAAGCCGGAAAAGCCCAGGTCAGTCGCGGCCGAGCAGGTAGTGGCCGAAGTGCGGGACGGTGAAGGCGATCTGGCCCCGCTCGGCGGAGTACACGAGGCCCTTCTTCATCAGGCTGTCGCGCGCCGGCGACAGGGACGACGGCTTCCGCCCGAGGAACACGGCGACGTCGGCGGTGCCGGCGGGCTCGTCACGGCCCTGGGTCAGCGAGGCCATCGCCTGCAGGTACTCCCGCTCGGCCGGCGTCGCGCGCTCGTAGCGTGACCCGAAGAAGCCGACCGCCAGCTCCGACTCCGCCTCGGGCGCCGCGACCTGGACGTCCTTGACGGTGATCGGGTCGGACGGCGCCGCGTCCCAGGCCGCCTTGCCGTAGGCCTGGATGAAGTAGGGGTAGCCGCCGGACGCGTCGAACAGCGCGTCGAGGGCTTCGGGCTCGATGCCGGCGTCCTCGCGCTCGATCGGCGCCATCACGGCGAAGTCGGCGTCCTCGCGGTTGAGCCGGTCGATCCGCGCGTACCGGAAGAGCCGCTCGGAGTAGGACTTCGACGCCGAGAGCACCGCGGGCACGTGCGGCAGCCCGGCCCCGACGACCACCAGGGGCGCGCCCGACTGGGACAGCTCGTGGCAGGCCGCGCACAACGCCGAGACGTCGTCCGGCTGCAGGTCCTGGATCTCGTCGATGAGCAGCGCGACGCCGGTGCCGACGTCGGCGGCCAGCTCGGCGACGTCGGTGAACAGCTCGACGAGGTCGATCTCGATGTCCCCCGAGTCCGCCCGCCCCTGCGCGGCGGGCACGTCGATGCCCGGCTGCCACCGGTCGCGCAGCTTGGCGTCGGCCTTGTTGGCCCGCAGCGCGAACGCCTTCAGCACCCCGAGCACCTCTTCGACCCGGTCCGGCGCCCGGTGCCGCACGGCGAGGTCCCGGATGGCCCGGTGCAGCGCGGCCGACAGCGGCCGCCGCAGCTCGGCGTCCGGCCGGGCCTCGATCTTGCCCGCACCCCACTTGTGCCGCACGGCCATCGCCCGCAGCTCCCCGAGGAGCACGGTCTTCCCGACGCCACGCAGCCCGGTGAGCACGAGACTGCGTTCGGGTCTCCCCCGCGCCACCCGCTCCAGCACCACTTCGAAGGCTTTGAGCTCACGCTCGCGCCCGGCCAGCTCGGGCGGCCGCTGCCCGGCGCCCGGCGCGAAGGGGTTGCGGATGGGGTCCACTCTGCCAAGTTATCGGCGTTTCTAGGGTGAGCCCGATATTCCGCCATAGACGGCTAGGCGTGTCGCCGAGGTTCGACCGGTCGGCCCAGGCTGTGCCAGGGTGGCGAGGTGACCGGCTTCGAGGTGGGTGCCGTGGTGACCGGCACGGTCTCGGCGATTCCGCGGCCCGGCGCCATCGGGCTGTTCGTGGCCCTCGCCGGCGAGCGGCAAGGCTTCGTCGACGTGCTGACCTTGCCGAGGCGGCCGGAGTCGTGGCCCGCGGTCGGCACGACGACGACCTTCGAGGTGCTGGCCGGCCGGTCCGGGCAGGTTCGCTTGTGGCCGCTGGATCCGGAGTTCCGGTCGGGGCCCCTCGGCAACGGGGTTTCGGACGAGCAGTGGCGAGCGCGCAAGGCGCGTCACCCGGAGGGCACGGTCCTCACCGCGGAGGTGAGCGACGTCTACGCCGGCTCGTACCTCGTCCGGTACGAGGGCGGCTGGTCAGTGCTCGAAGACGACGAGGAGCCGCCGGAGGTGGGCACCCGCGCCGCCTACGAGGTGATCCGCCACCTCGACACCACCCGGCGCACGCTGCTGCGGCCGAGTACATAGAGACGAACAGGTCTGCAGCCCTGCTCGTCCCTACCCCCAGTGCGACCTTTACGACGCGCCACTAGTCACTGAGGTTCCGTTCCGCGTAGATCTTCATCGCGTCCCGGGCGAATTCCGCTCCTCCGCCTTCGAACCCGTAGCGCGAGTCGTCGACGTACAGCTGTCCGAGGCCCGCGAAATAGCCCTTCGACACGGTCGAGACCGCCGGTCGCAGCCACTCGTGCAGCCGCCGCGTGATCGCCTGGACCTCGTCGGAATCGACGGCCTGCCCAGCTGCCCGCGCCGCGCCGAACGCCGCCGCGATGTCGAGCTGCTCCTGCTGGTGGGCCTGCTTCTCCTCGGCCGGCAACGAACTCCACCACTGGTCACCGCGCCGGTACGCGTCAGCGCCCCAGTGCGAAGTCACTTCCTTCTCGTACTTCGTGTGGTCGAAGCCGTCGAAGACTTCTTCTGCCATCAGTCGTTCACCTCCCTTCAGTTTCCGGAGGGTCGTGCGGACCGACTCGATCTGCCGTCCGATCCGCCGCTGCTCCTGTTCGAGCAGCTCCAGGTGGGTTTCGAGCGCCGCGGCGCTGTCTCGCTGCCCGTCGAGCACCTCGGCGATGGCCGGCAGCCCGAGGCCGAGCTCGCGCAGCAGCAGGATCCGCTGCAGCCGGACGAGCGCCTGCTCGTCGTAGTAGCGGTAGCCGTTGCCGCCGATCCGGCTGGGCTCGAGCAGGCCGACCGTGCCGTAGTGGCGCAGCGTCCGGCTCGTGGTCCCGGCCGAGCGGGCGATGTCCTGGATCGACCACTCCATGACGTCGACGATAGAAGTTGACGCAACGTCAAAGTCAACCGCTAAAGCCTTATAGGACTTTCTAGTATCAGGACTATGAAACCGCAGAAAGCCCGATGAGGATTCGAGCACGGGCCGAGCGGGCATCCACGGAGTAGGTTCGACCAGGCAGCGGCCCGTACGAGGAAGGCTATGACCGTGATACTCCGTCGAGTGGCTCGTCCCCTGCTCGCCACGATCTTCGTGACGGGCGGGATCAATGCGCTGAGGCAGGCCGAGGGCCACGCCAAGGCGGCGGAACCGTTCCTCAACAGCGCGTTCGAAAAGTACGGCGACGTCGTGCCGGCGCAGGTCCCCCGGGACCCGGTGACGCTCGTCCGGATCGACGCCGCGGTGAAGATCGGCGCCGGTCTCGCGTTCGCGGCCGGCAAGGCCCCGCGGCTCGCGGCCGGGCTGCTGCTCGGCAGCCTGGTGCCGACAACGCTCTCGACGCACAGCTTCTGGACCATCAAGGACCCGGGCGAGCGCCAGCAGCAGCAGATCCAGTTCTTCAAGAACGCGAGCCTGGCCGGTGGCCTGCTGCTCGCGGTCAGCGACACGCACGGGAAGCCGTCGGCGGCCTGGCGGGCGCGGCACGCCGCGAAGGACGTCGGCGCCGCGGCCGGGAAGCTGAGCCGCAAGGCCGAGAAGCGCGCGAACAAGCTCGCGAAGCGGGCGCAGAAGGCGCTCCCCAACTGACGCGAAAAGGGCCGCCCCTCGCGAGGGGCGGCCCTTTTTCGTGCGGCTACTTCTCCAGGATCGCGGTGACGCCCTGGCCGCCGGCCGCGCAGATGGAGATCAGGCCGCGGCCGGACCCCTTCTCGTGCAGCAGCTTCGCCAGCGTCGCGACGATCCGGCCGCCGGTCGCGGCGAACGGGTGCCCGGCCGCCAGCGACGAGCCGTTGACGTTCAGCTTCGCCCGGTCGATCGCGCCGAGCGGCTCGTCCAGGTCCAGCTTCTCCTTGGCGAACGCCGGGTCCTCCCACGCCTTGAGCGTGGCCAGCACCTGCGACGCGAACGCCTCGTGGATCTCGTAGAAGTCGAAGTCCTGCAGGGAAAGCCCGGCGCGCGCGAGCATCCGCGGCACGGCGTAGGCGGGCGCCATCAACAAACCTTCGTCGCCGTGGACGTAGTCGACGGCCGCGGTCTGCGAGAACGTCAGGTAGGCCAGCACCGGCAGCTTGTGCGCCTTCGCCCACTCGTCGGTGGCGAGCAGGACCGTCGACGCGCCGTCGGTCAGCGGTGTCGAGTTGCCCGCCGTCATCGTGCCGTCCGGGCCGCCGAAGGCCGGCTTGAGCTTGGCGAGCTTCTCCGCGGTCGAGTCCGGGCGCAGGTTCTGGTCGCGCGCGAGCTTGAGGAACGGCGTCACGAGGTCGTCGAAGAACCCGCGGTCGTAGGCGGCGGCGAGCTTCTGGTGGCTGCTCGCGGCCAGTTCGTCCTGCGCCTCGCGGGTGATCTCCCAGACCTTGGCCGTCAGCGCGGCGTGCTCGCCCATCGACAGCCCGGTGCGGGGCTCCTCGTTGCGCGGGATCGCCGGGACGATGTGCCCGGGCCGGATCTTCGCGACGAGCTTGAGGCGGTCGCCGAGCGTCTTGGCCGCGTTGAGCTGGATGAGGATCTGGCGCAGGTCCTCGTTGACGGCGAGCGGCGCGTCGCTGGTGGTGTCGACGCCGCCGGCGATGGCCGAGTCGAGCTGGCCGAGCGCGATCTTGTTGGCGACGTTGACGATCGCCTGCAGGCCGGTGCCGCACGCCATCTGGACGTCGGACGCCGGCGTCGCGGGCGAGAGCTTGCTGCCCAGCACGCTCTCACGGGCCAGGTTGAAGTCCTTCGAGTGCTTGAGCACGGCGCCGGCGGCGACCTCGCCGATCACCTCGCCCTGCAGCGAGAAGCGGCTCACCAGACCGTCGAGGGCGGCGGTGAACATGTCCTGGTTCGACGCCTTCGCGTACGGCCCGTTGGACCGCGCGAAGGGGATCCGGTTGCCCCCGATGATCGCGACCTTGCGAACGGCAGGCGTTTTCTTCGGCGGCATGACTTCCACCTCTCTGGTCGTGTCCCTCACACTGTAACCTACTAGCGAGTAGGTTAGACTGCGACGTGACGCAGACTGCACGGGAGGCAACCGATGGCTGACAGGTACCAGCAGTTCACGAAAACCCCGGTGGGGAAGTTCGTGGTGCCGAAGCTCGGCCTGCCCAACCCCGCCACGCTGCGCCGGTACCGGCCCGGGCAACCCGCGCTCGAGGGTCCCGCACTTCTGGGCGCCGCGCCCGGCGGACGGCTGCAGAAGACCCTGCGCGACCAGCTGGCCGACGCGGGCATCGAGGTGATCACCACGGCCGCCGACCGGCACGCGGCGCTGGTCTTCGACGCCACCGGCGTCACCGATCCCGCCCGCCTGCGCGAGGTCTACGACTTCTTCCACCCGGTGATCCGCAGCGTCGGCCCGTCCGGCCGGGTCGTCGTCCTCGGCACCCCGCCGGAGCAGGTCGAGGGCCGCGAGCGGATCGCCCAGCGCGCGCTCGAAGGGTTCATCCGTTCGGTGGGCAAGGAGCTCAAGCGTGGCGCGACCGCCCAGCTCGTGTACGTCGCCGACGGCGCCGAAGAGGCAACCGAGTCGACGCTGCGCTTCCTGCTCTCGGCGAAGTCGGCGTTCGTCGACGCGCAGGTGATCCGGATCGGCGCCGAGGGCAAGACGGCGTCCCCGCCCGCGAACTGGGAAAAGCCGCTGGACGGCAAGGTCGCGCTGGTCACCGGAGCGTCCCGAGGCATCGGCGCGGCGATCGCCGAGGTACTGGCCCGCGACGGCGCGCACGTCGTCGCGCTCGACATCCCCGCCCAGGGCGGCGACCTGTCGAAGGTGGCGAACAAGGTCGGCGGGTCGTCACTGCAGCTCGACATCACTTCGCCGAGCGCGCCCGCGAAGCTCGCGGAGTACCTGAAGGAGCGGCACGGCGGCGTCGACATCGTCGTGCACAACGCGGGCATCACGCGCGACAAGACGCTGGGCAACATGAGCGAGAGCGCGTGGGACTCGGTGATCGCGGTGAACTTGGCGTCGCAGCTCGCGGTGAACGACAAGCTGCTCGCCGATCGCGTGCTGAACGAAAACGGCCGCATCATCGGCGTCTCGTCGATCGCGGGCATCGCCGGCAACGTCGGCCAGACGAACTACGCGACGTCGAAGGCGGGCGTGATCGGCATGGTCAACGTCGGCGCGCCGCAGCTGGCGGCCTACGGCGGCACGATCAACGCTGTCGCGCCGGGGTTCATCGAGACCAAGATGACCGCGGCCGTGCCGCTGTTCATCCGCGAAGCCGGGCGGCGGCTGTCCAGCCTCGGCCAGGGCGGCCTGCCGGTCGACGTCGCGGAGACGATCGCCTGGTACGCGAACCCGGCGTCGGCCGCGGTGAACGGCAACGTGGTCCGCGTCTGCGGCCAGGCCCTGCTGGGGGCCTGAGGTGGCGATCCGCGAACTCGACAGCACGCCGAGCCTGGCCACGCTGTACCCCAAGGCGCTGCTCGGCGGTGTGCTGCGCAAGCCGTCCGGGGACTCGCTGCCGGACACCGAGCTGGTCCGCACGGGCGTCGTCGTCGACCCGGCGCACCTCGCCGCGTACAACACGGTGTGCGGCTTCCGGCTGAGCGACGAGCTGCCGGCGACGTACCCGCACATGCTGGCGTTCCCGCTGCAGATGGCGCTGATGACCGAGCCGGGCTTCCCGTTCCCGCTGCTCGGCATGGTGCACGTGGCCAACCGGATCACCCAGCACCGCGCGCTGCGGGTGGGCGAGCCGCTGACCGTGCGCGTGCGGGCGGAGAACCTGCGCCCGCACGAGAAGGGCCGTCAGTTCGACGTCGTCAGCGAAGCCTGGACCGGCGAGGACCTGGTTTGGCGCGACGTCAGCACCTACCTGCGGCGCGGCTCGGGTTCGGGCCCGTCCGGGCGCCGTGAGCAGCTGGCCCCGCCGACCCCGGACGCGATCTGGCGCGTCCCGGGCGACATCGGGCGGCGCTACGCGGAGGTCTCGGGCGACCGCAACCCGATCCACCTGCACCCGCTGACGGCCCGCCTGTTCGGCTTCCCCCGGGCGATCGCGCACGGGATGTGGACGAAGGCCCACGCGCTGGCCGCGTTCGAAGGCCGGCTGCCGGAGGCGTTCACGGTCGACGTCCGCTTCAAGCAGCCGGTGCTCCTGCCGGCCAAGGCGGGCTTCACGTCGTGGGCCACTTCGGAGGGCTGGGCGTTCGAGCTGTGGAGCGGCTCGAAGCCGCACCTGGAAGGCACGATCAGCTCACTCTGACGGCTTCCAGACCGCGCCCTCGATGAGGTCGTTGAAGCCGAGCCAGACGAGGTTCATCAGCCAGGAGGCCAGGACACCGTCGGAGATGTCGGGGTGGTCGAGGGCCCAGTCGGCCAGCGACTCGGCCGCCCCGACCAGCGCCGCGGACAGGCCTTCGCCGGAGAACTCGGCCTGCTCGCCGACGCCCTTGCGGGTGCCGGCGGACACTACGAGCGCGGCGACCAGCTGGATCGCGCGCACCCGCATGTCGGTGACCTCGGCGGCGAAGGCGCCGCCGACGGTCAGCGCCTGGCGGTGCAGGACCGTCCACGACTCGCGGTACTCGGCGACGAAGCGGTAGAAGGACCGCAGACCGTGCCAAAGCTGCATGTCCGGCGGCAGGTCGGGCTGCACGCCGGCCTGGATGGCCTCGAGCAGGCGCGTCGCCTCGCGGCGGATGCACGCGCCGAAGAGGTCTTCCTTCGAGCCGAGGTAGGTGTAGATCATCGGCTTCGAGACACCGGCGACGTCGGAGATCTCGTCCATCGACGCGGCGTGGTAGCCGTGGCGCGAGAAGACCTGGACGGCCGCGTCCAGGATCTGCCGCTCGCGCACCGCACGCGGCAGCCGCCTGGCCCGTTCGGGCGGACGCTGATCTTCCTCTGACACGCTGGACCTCCTCGTTGCTGCCCGGAGACGGTACCGGTCGTTGCCACGCGCGGGTGATTTCGGCACGCTTGCCCGCCTACCTACTGGTGGGTAGTATTACTCCTGGGTAACTGGAGAGGGATGACCATGGCCGAAAACGCCGGGATGACCAGCGCTGATCGGATCGCGGACCTCCGCGGGCCGGCGCTGCTCGACGCACTGGAGCGGCTCGACCCGCTGGGCCCGGAGGCGCACGCCCTCGACGTCAACGAGCTCGACCTCAACCCCGGCAACCTCCGCAAGGACGACTTCCGGCGGCTCCTGAACGCCCTGCTGAGGCTGGCCGAGCGCGCCCCGGCGTTCGACCTGAGCAAGGTCGAGCCGGCCCGCTTCGCGTCCCTGGTGGCTTCGGCGTCGCGCGCCCAGCTGGAGAGCGTCGTCGCCGACCGGCCACTGCGAGAGCGCGTGCTGGACGAGATTTTCGCGCGCATGGGCGCGCACATCAGGTCCGACCGTGCCCGCGACCTCCAGGCAGTGGTCCACTGGCGCCTGTCGGGCGGAGCGGGCGAAGGCGGCTTCGACCGCTACGAGACGGCGATTTCGCACGGCTCCTGCACGGTGAGCCGCGAGATGCACTCCACCCCGCGGGTCACGATCACCATCGCCCCGGCCGACTTCTTCCGGCTCATCACCCACCAGGCGACCCCGGCGGTGTTGTTCGTCACGGGCCGGATAAAGGTCAAAGGCGACTTGGCCTTCGCGGCCGGCTTGATCGGTTTCTTCGACTTACCGCACCCCGTATAGTCCGCCCGTGCCCCGAAACGCGAAATGGCGCCGCCCCCGCACCCTTCGCGGCGGCCACGTGGTGAACGCGTTCGCGGAGAAGCTGGTGCTCGGCCGCTTGACGCCCGAGCAGTTCACCCAGGTCCTGGAAACCCTGCACATGCTGGGCTCGGTAGGGGCGGGCATAGAGTTGAGCTCCCTGTCGACGGACGTCCTGGTGGACGTGGTCCGCCGCGCATCCCGCGACCACCTGAAGGCAATTGCTTCTCACCCAGAGCTGCGTGCAGTTTTTCTGGATGAGATATTCCGCCGCATGTCGGAACATTTCTCGCCGACCCGAGCCCGCCACGTGGATTTCGTGGTTTCTTGGCGCTTTTCCGAGGGAGCAGGAGAGGACGGCTACGACCGTTTCCAGACAGTAATCGAGGACGGCGTGTGCGTTTCTTCGACGGACTTGTCCCGCACCCCGGACACCACGATCACGCTGTCGGTGGACGACTTCATCCGGATGGCAACAGGCAACGCAGCAGCGGCGGCGATGTTCGTGACAGGCCGGGTGAAGGTGAAGGGCGAGTACGCCCCGGCGGTCCGCTTCTCGAGCTACTTCGACATCCCTAAGCCGACCGGGGACTAGCTGTATGAGGCCTTGACGTTGGTGACGCCGGTGTGCTGGTGGCTGGTTTCCGGCGGCAGTGTGGTCGATGGTAGTTGTAGTGGATGTTCCAGACGGCCAGTGCTGCGGTGCGGTGTTCTTCGCTGGTCCAGACGTGTGCGTAGAGGAATTCTTCGGCCAGGATCCGGTTGTAGCGCTCGACTTTGCTGTTGTGGCGTGGGGTGTAGGGCGTGATCCGCTGATGCCGGGCCCCGTGCAGGACGGTGGCGAAGTCTTTAGCGCGGTAGCAGGAGCCGTTGTCGGTGACCAGGCGGTGGATGTGGGTGATGCCGTGGCGGGCGAAGAACGCCCGCGCTCGGTGCACGAACCCGATCGCGGTGCGGGCGGTTTCGTCAGGCAGTGCTTCGGTGTAGGCCAAGCGTGAGTAGCCGTCGACGGCGGAGTGCAGGTAGGTGTAGCGGGCCCGCTGGCCTCGGGTTTTGCTGCGGGCGACCTGCCGGTCCTGTCGCTGCCTTTGCCGTGGATGCGCCAGCCGCCGCCGTCGGGGATCTGGCCGGTTTTCTTCACGTCGAGGTGGACCATGTGGCCGGGCCAGCGGGCGATGATCCGCCGCGGTTGCCGGTTGTTCTGGCCGGTGGGGTCGAGGAACCGGCGCCGGTTCAAGCCCAGCTGCAGCAGGTGGCGGCCGACGGTGCGCACGGAGATGGTGATGCCCTCGGCTGCCAGCTCGATGGCGATCCGGCGGGCGGAGTACTTCCGCTGCCGGCGCAGCTGCTCGATCCGGACCACCACTTCAGCCGGGGTGGCGGTGGGCTGACGGTGCGGGACGCTCGGGTGGTCGAGCACGCCGGCTTCGCCATAACGGCGCCAGCGGTTGACCCACTTGGATGCGCATTGCCGCGAGATGCCCATCTCGGCGGCGACATGGGCGATC